>CAVSYE010000007.1:0-35168 GCA_963732205.1 uncultured Alphaproteobacteria bacterium | reverse complement strand
GAAGCTACTGCTCGACGATGAGCTACACCCGCGAAACCGCAAATTGTAACACGGAAGGCGCGTTGGAAACAGCGGCCTCGTACCATCGTGACATCGGGCCGCGCTTCGTTACTGGCTTTTCTGGCAATCTTTCGTATAGTGCCGGCCATGAGCGACCTTGCCATCGCCCCTCCCCGGCCAAGTTCGCCGATCCCGACCGGACGGCGAAGGGCGAGCGGCGCGCGCGCGTCAGGCCGATGCCTTGCGCACGCTGTGGATCAATACCGGCACGCTCTGCAACATCACCTGCCGCAACTGCTACATCGAGTCGAGCCCGAGAACGACCGGCTCGCCTACATGACGCGGGCCGAGGTCGCCGCCTATCTCGACGAGATCGGGCGCGACGGATGGCCGGTCTCGCAGATCGGCTTCACCGGCGGCGAGCCTTTCATGAATCCCGATATCATCGAGATGCTCGGCGACGCGCTTGCGCGCGGACATTCGGCGCTCGTGCTCAGCAACGCCATGCAGCCGATGCTGCGCCCGCGCATCCGCGATGGCCTGCTCGGCTTGCGCGCGAGCCACGGCGACCGCTTGGTCATGCGCGTGAGCCTCGATCATTACACACGCGAGCTGCATGAGCAGGAACGAGGGCCGGACACGTTCGATAAGACCGTCGAAGGCATCGACTGGCTCGCGCGCGAGGCTTCTCGCTTGCACTTGCCGGACGCACGATGTGGGGCGAGAGCGAGCAGGACGCGCGGGCCGGCTACGCGGCGCTGATCGCGGACCGCACTGGCGAGTCGATGCGCACGATCGCGCCGCGCTCGTGTTGTTCCCCGAGATGGATATGCGCGCAGACGTGCCGGAGATCACCGAATCCTGCTGGGGCATTCTGCACAAGGATCCCAAGGACGTGATGTGCGCCTCGAGCCGCATGGTGGTGAAGCGGGAGGGCGCGAAAGCTCCTGTCGTGCTGCCCTGCACACTGCTTCCCTACGATCCCGCCTTCGAGATGGGGGCGACGCTCGCCGAAGCCGGGCGTGCTGACGGCGCCATGTTCGAGCAGGGCGCGGTTAAGCTCTGCCACCCGCATTGCGCCAAGTCTGCGTGCTCGGCGGCGGAAGCTGCTCGGCCTAGCCCTGCTTGAGTGCTTCGACAGCTTGAGCCCTTGCGCCTGGTAGTGCGAGCCGATGCCCTGGCCGTAAATCTGATCGGGGATGTCGGTGAGCCGGTCATAGACAAGGCGCCCAACGATCTGGCCTCCTCGAGGATGAAAGGGATGTCGAGGCTGCGCATCTCGAGCACGGCCTTGGCGCGGGCGCTTTGCCCTTGGCATAGCCGAAGCCCGGTCGAAGAAGCCGGCATAATGTACGCGGTACTCGCCGATGAGAGGATCGAACGGCGCCATCTTGGCGACATAGGCCGGGGGCACTGACACACTCTCCTTGGAGGCGAGGATGTAAAACTCGTGCGGATCGAGCACGAGGCGACGGTCTTCGCCAAGCTGCACCGCCTCCCAGAACTGATTGGCCTCATAGGCGCCGACCGCATCGACATCGATCACGCCGGCATAGCGGCGGGCGCGGTAGCCGACTAGGCCGGTCGGCGGGATCGGCGCCAACTGATGCTGAGATTGAGACCTTCGCGGATCGAGGCCTCGCCCTCGACCAAGCCGACATCGGAATGGATCTCGCGCAAGTGCCGGTCGCGCACGCGGCCAGGTCTCTCGTCGGCGTCAAGCTGTTGACCGACCCGGCGGCGGAATTTGATCTGGTTCAACCGCGAGCCGTAACGGACCTTGATGGAGAAGGTGCGCGGACAGATCTCGGCGAAGAGTGGCCCGCTATAGCCCTCCTCGACCGCATCGAATGAATCCTGACGGTTGGCGATCATCCGGGTGAACACGTCGAGGCGCCCGGTCGAACTTTTCGGGTTGGCGAAGCCTGCGATGGTCGAGCGGAGCTTGAGCTGCTCGATCAGCGGCACCAGATAGACGCAGCCGGCCTCGAGCACCGCGCCCTTGGTCAGGTCGATCTCGTGAAACTTGAGCTCGCCGAGCTTGTCGCGCACCGTGGCGTTAGCCCCCGGCAGGAAGCTCGCGCGGATGCGGTAAGCGACTTTGCCGAGCCTGAGATCGAGGCTCGCCGGTTGGATTTGGTTCGCTTCGATTTCGGGCGCGCCGAAATCTGCCGCTAGCGATCAGCGCGCGAATGGCCTGACAGGGCAGGATGCCCGTACGGGCGAAGGCGCTGCGCGTCCCCTCGGCGGGAGGATCTGCGCGAGGGTCCTTGGGAAGGGCCTCGAAGAGAACGTTGCTTGGGCTTGCTGGGTGCATGGATGATGGTCTTGGCATTTTCGCGAGATTTGGTCACCTAAAGCTCGGCCTTCTCCCCTCAATTCACAAGAGGGCTAGCTTGGGGGGACGGGCGAGATGGCTTGACGAAAGGCCCTAGAAGCGCCATGAATGCGCCTCGTGGTGATTTGGCCGGCCGGCTTGCAGCCACGTTAAACAAGTTGCTAAAAGGCCGTGCGAGGCGTGATTGCCGATCCGGTCTTTTGGCTTTAGAGCCAAAGTCCGGGTTTTTTTGTGCCCGCCCTTGGCTCCAGTCAAAAGGAGTAAGGCCCATGGGGGCAGGAAAAGACGATAAAAGCGGCGCGAGCGCCTGGCGCCCCGCAACGCGGCTCGTGCATGAGGGAACGCTGCGCAGCCAGTTCGGCGAAACCTCCGAGGCCCTCTTCCTCAACTCTGGCTATGTCTACCAGTCCGCCGAGCAGGCCGAGGCGCGCTTCAAGGGTGACGAAGAGGGCTATGTCTATAGCCGCTACGCGAACCCGACCGTGTCCATGTTCGAGAGGCGCATGTGTGCTCTCGAGGGCGCTCCGGCTGCACGCGGCACCTCGAGCGGCATGGCCGCCGTCGCCTCATCGCTCCTGTGTCACCTGAAGACGGGAGACCATGTGGTCTCGGCGCGGGCGCTGTTCGGAAGCTGCCGCTATATCATCGAGGATCTCTGCCGCGTTACGGTATCCAAACGACGCTCATCGATGGGCGCGATCTCGATGCGTGGGCGGGAGCCGTCAAACCCAACACGCGCGCCTTCTTCTTCGAGACGCCGACCAACCCGGTGCTCGAACTCGTCGATATCGCCGACGTCTCGGCCATCGCGAAAAAGGCCGACGCGCTTGTGGTGGTGGACAATGTATTCGCCACGCCGCTGTTGCAGCGGCCGATGCAGCTCGGTGCCGACATCGTAGTCTACTCGGCGACCAAGCATATCGACGGACAAGGGCGCTGCCTCGGCGGCGTCGTGCTCGGCCCCAAGGAGTTCATCGAGGAGAAGCTGCACAACTACCTCAAGCACACCGGCCCATCGCTCAGCCCGTTCAATGCCTGGGTGATGCTCAAAGGTCTCGAGACGTTGCCGGTGCGAGTGGAGCGCCATTGCGCTTCCGCCGCGGTGCTCGCCGATCTTCTTGCCGATCGCAAAGAGGTCGCGCGCGTGCTCTATCCGGGCTGCGCCGATCACCCGCAAGCCGCGCTCGCCAAGAAGCAGATGGCCGGCGGCGGACCGATGGTCGCTTTCGAGATCAAGGGAGACAAGAAGACCGCGTTCCGCTTCACCAACGCGCTTCGCATCTTCAAGATCAGCAACAATCTCGGCGACACGAAGAGCCTGATCACGCATCCCGCGACCACGACGCATCAACGGTTGATGCCGGAGGCGCGCGCGGAGCTGGGAATCTTCGACAACAGCCTCAGATTGTCGATCGGTCTCGAGGATGTGGAGGATCTCAAAACCGATCTCGACCAGGCGCTTGCTGCCGCCAAGTGAGGAGCAGGCCACGCCTTGCTTGGGGTAGCCTCGTGTGCCACCCTTTTCGCAAGGAGCCGCTAATCGCTGCGAGGACGATCATGTGCCGAAATATCAAGATGCTGCATAATTTCGATCCGCCCGCCAGCGACGAGGAGATTTACCTGTCGTCGCTGCAATTCGTGCGCAAGCTCTCTGGCTGCACGCGGCCGTCAAAGGCGAATGCGGCTGCTTTCGACCGTGCTGTCGAGAAAGTGAGCCGCGCCGCGCGCGAACTGATCGATTCTCTGGTCACCGAGGCACCGCCCCGCAATCGCGAGGCCGAGCAAATGAAAGCCCGCGCCCGCTCCGCCGAGCGCTTCCGCAATCAAACTACGATCGTGTCGCGTTAAGTGACGCTCGCCAAGCAAACCAAAGCCACACCAAGGGCCACAGGAGCGCTTGAACCTGCGTCTCTGACGAAGGCGGCAGAGCTGTTGAAGACGCTTGTCGGCTTCGACACGACCAGCGCAAAGTCGAATCTCGAGCTGATCGCCTTTATCGAGGACCATCTCAAGCACCACCAGGTTGGATCCTTGCGCATCCCCTCTCCCGACGGCACCAAGGCCGATCTCTTCGCCACGATCGGTGGGAGCGGTGATGGCGGCATCGGACTTTCGGGGCATAGCGATTGCGTGTCGGTCGAAGGCCAACGCTGGGCTTCCGACCCCTTCACTCTCACCAAGCGTGATGGAAAACTATACGGGCGCGGCGCTTGTGACATGAAAGGCTACATCGCCTGCGTGCTCGCCTCGGTGCCTCAGTTCAAAGAGAGAAGGCTGAAGGAGCCGGTCCATCTCATCGTCTCGTACGACGAGGAGGTCGGCTGCACGGGGGTGAGGCCGCTGATTGACCGGCTCGGCAGAGACTTGCCGCGGCCCCGTGCCATCATCGTCGGCGAACCGACCAACATGGCCGTAATCGACGCGCATAAGCGCATCGACGCCTATCGCACCACCGTGCATGGCCGCGAGGCTCATTCGAGCTTGCCGTCGCTCGGCGTCAATGCCATTTCCGCGGCCGCCTCGCTGATCGACGAGCTCGGTCGCATCGGCGCGGACATCGCCAAGACCGAAAACGATGCTCGCTTCGAGCCGCCTTATTCCACGATCAGCGTCGGCACCATCAAAGGCGGCACAGCGCCGAATGTCGTGCCCAAAACGTGCGACTTCCACTGGCAGGTTCGGAGCCTTCCCACGGCTGCGCCAGAGCGGATTCCGCATGATTTGGCGCGTTTCGCCGAAGCCGAGCTTTTGCCGAACATGAAGCGGGTCACTGACAAAGCCGGCGTCGAGACGAAGAACGTGCACTCTGTCCCGGCCTTCGCAGCTGGTAGCACGTCCGAGGCCGTGGCGCTCGCGCTCAAGCTGACCGGCGCCACCGGGACGCGGGCCGTGTCCTATACGACGGAGGCAGGCCTGTTCGAGCAGGCGGGATGTTCTGCCGTGATCTGCGGGCCTGGCGATATCGCCCAGGCGCATGCCGCTGACGAATATGTCAGCGTTGAGCAGATCGAAGCGTGCCTCGCCTTCCTCTCCGGCCTCGCGCAAGAGCTCAGCGCCTAGAGGCTCAGGCGTCGGCGAAGGTGGCCGGATCGAAGCGGTAGCGGCTGTTGCAGAACTCGCACGTGACCCACACCTCGCCGTCGACCACCATGTCGTCGAGATCCTCCGGCGAGAAGCGCTTCAAGAGTTCCTCGACACGTTCACGCGAGCAGCTGCAATAGGTCTCGAGCGGAATGGCGCGATAGGCACGCACTTTCTCCTCGTGGAACAGCCGATAAAGCAGTCTGTCGGGCGGCAGCATCGGGTCGAGCAATTCGTGATCCTCGACCGTCTCGGCGAGGGCCTTGGCGCGCGTCCAATCCTCCTCCTCGAAGACCGCTGCCCGCGAGCCTGACCGGCCGCCCTCGCGTGTCAGCTTCTGGACGAGCAGCCCGCCCGCGCGCCAGACTGAGCCCTTGTCCGGACGGTAATGCCGCGCCACGGCTAGGTGGATGAAGGTGGGCAACTGCTCCGACTGGCGGAAATAGGTGTCGGCCGCCTCGGTCAGGCTTTCGCCCTCGAGCGGGACCACGCCCTGATAGCGCTCGGTCTCAAGACCGCGGTCGATGGTCATGGCAAGATGACCCTGGCCGAGCAGCGGGGCCCCGGCCGGGAGATTGGCGACCTGATCGGCCGAGAAGCGCGCATAGCCACGCAACCCTCCCGGCACTTGATAGTCGGCGACGAGTAGATCAACGGGACCGTCAGTCGAAGCCTGGAAAATGAACTTGCCTTCGGATTTGAGCGCAGCGCCGAGCAAAGCCGTCAACGCCACCGCCTCGCCGAGAAGGCGCGACACCGCCTCCGGATAATCATGGCGCGAGAGGATCGTATCGACCGTCGGCCCAAGCTTAACCAGGCGTCCCAACACGTCGGCCTGCTCGGCCTGGAACGGCAGGATCAGATCGTCCTTTGGGATGCTGAGCTCGGCGTGACGTTGCTCTGAGTGCTCCGTCATCTCCGATCCTTGCTCGGCTTGGTGCGTGCTGTGCGCGACGTCGCTCGGCTGCGCTTGGCCACGGTCGCTTGACGCTTCGCGCCAAGACACCAGGCGAGAATCGCCTTCTGCACATGTAGCCGGTTCTCGGCCTCGTCCCACACGGCAGACTGCGGGCCGTCGATCACGCCTTCGGTCACCTCGTCACCTCGATGGGCGGGCAGGCAATGCATGAAGATCGCATGCCTGTTCGCGGCCGCCATCACCGCCCCATCAACCTGGAACGGGCGCAGCGCGTCGTTGCGCCGCCTCGCGTCATTATCGCCCATCGACACCCAAACGTCAGTCACCACGCAATCCGCACCATGTGCCGCCTGAAGCTTGTCATCGCTCACCTCGATCTTCGCCCCTTGTGCATTGGCCCAAGCCAGCAGCTCGGGCGAGGGAGCAAAATCGTTGGGTGCCGCGACTCTCAGCTTGAAGCCGAAGCGTGCCGCAGCATGCACCCAGGAGGTGGCAACATTATTGGCGTCCCCGATCCAGGCAATTGTGCGGCCCTTGATCGGACCTTTGAGCTCTTCGAAGGTCATGATGTCGGCCATGACCTGGCAGGGGTGTGACCGGCAAGTGAGCCCGTTGATCACCGGCACGCTCGCATGCGCAGCAAGCTCGGTCAGCGTCGCATGCGGGCCGGTCCGCAGCATGATCGCGTCGACATAGCGGGACAGAACCCGCGCCGTGTCGGCGATCGTCTCGCCGCGCCCGAGCTGCATGTCCTGCGGGTCGAGCACGACCGAGGTGCCGCCGAGCTCGTGCATGGCGACCTCGAAGGAGACGCGCGTCCTGGTCGATGGCTTTTCGAAGATCATGGCAAGGACGGCCCCCTCGCCTACGCCGAGGCCCCGCGGAGCCTTTCTGTTCTTGCGCTTGCGCTTGATGGCGGCAGCGTCATCGATGATCGCGCGCAGGGTCTTTGCGTCCAAAGCGTCGATATCGAGGAAGTGCTTGGGTGGCATGGCTGGAAGTCGTGTGGGATCAGGCCGTGACGGAAGCCGTGGCCAAAGCGGCGCATGCGGCCTCCAGCTTCACCGCGGCAAGCTCGATCTCGGCCTCGCCAATAATGAGCGGGGGAAGAAGGCGCACGACGTTGTCGCCGGCTTGAACGGTCAGCATCTGCTCGGCGCGGAGCGCCTCGACCAGCTTCTGGTTCGGCACCTTGCATTTCAGCCCGAGCATGAGGCCCTGGCCGCGCACCTCCTCGATGATGTCGGGATGCTCGTCCTTCAGAGCGGCAAGTCGCTGCTTCAGCCTGAGGCCCATCTGGGCCACGTTATCGAGGAAACCGTCAGCGAGCATGACATCGAGCACGGCATTGCCGACCGCCACGGCAAGCGGGTTGCCGCCGAAGGTCGAGCCGTGGCTGCCTGCGGTCATGGCGGCGCCCACGGCCTCCGTGGTGAGGCAGGCGCCGACGGGGAAGCCGCCGCCGAGCCCCTTGGCCGCTGCGAGGATGTCCGGCGTAATGCCCGCCCATTCGTGAGCGAACAGCCGTCCGCTGCGCCCCATCCCGGTCTGCACCTCATCGAGCAGGAGCAAAATGCCCTTCTCGTCGGCGAGCGCGCGCAGATCCTGGAGGAAGCGCCAGGACACCTCGCGCATGCCGCCTTCGCCCATGATCGGCTCGATGAGGATGCCGGCCGTCTCCTCTCCGATCGCGCCCTCGACGGCGCCGATATCGAGCGCCTCGACCTGGTCGAAGCCGTCGACGGGCGGACCGAAGCCTTCGAGGTGTTTTGCCTGACCGCCGGCGGCGATGGTGGCGAGAGTCCTGCCGTGAAAGGCGCCCTCGAAGGTGACGAGCCGGTAGCGCTCGGGCGCGCCAGTCTTGAAATGATACCGGCGCGCCGCCTTGATCGAACATTCAACCGCCTCGGCGCCCGAGTTGGCGAAGAACACCCTGTCGGCGAAAGTGGCGGCGCAGAGTCTCTCGGCGAGCCGCTCCTGCTCGGGGATGCGGTGCAGGTTCGAGACGTGCCAGAGCTTCTCGGCTTGATCGGTCAGAGCGGCGACGAGACGGGGATGGGCGTGGCCAAGCGCAGTCACCGCAATTCCACTCGAGAAGTCGAGGTAGCGGTCGCCTGACGCCGTGTAGAGAAAGGCGCCTTCTCCCCGCGCGAAGGAGAGATCGCTGCGGGCATATGTCGGGAGGAGGGCCGACATGAATTTGTGCTGTCCCTGAAACAAAAGTGCCGCCACTCGGCGGCAGCAAGGAAAGTCAGAGCATTAGGTCTCGCGCTTTCCCCTGTCAATCGGCGCCTGTACGCGCTTATCCAAAGCTTCTCCACCTTTCCATCAACTGTCACGTTTGTGTTCTTTCTGAAGAAGTGGCAGACTCTCTTCGTTCCGGTGGAAAACGGAGAGGACAGGCGTGGCGGACGCTTGCCGGATTCTCCCGGATATAGTAGCGTACTAACCGCTCGGCTACCAGATGTCGTGGGTGCTGCGTTGCGCCCGGGCGGTCGTTCTCACCAGTAATTCTGAGTGTTCATAGCGCCGTCTCTTGGCAGACGGGGGGATTCTGAGTTCAAACGAGGAGGCCACACCATGGGTTGGACTGATGAGAGGGTCGAACTGCTGAAGAAACTCTGGGCTGAAGGTTTGAGCGCAAGTCAAATTGCTGCGCGACTGGGCGGCGTCACGCGTAATGCGGTGATCGGCAAGGTGCATCGGCTGGGGCTGTCGGGGCGGGCGACGAGTTCGCGCTCGTCGAGCCCAAGACCTCGCCGCGCACACGTGCCGCGGCAGCATCGCGCGACATCGCTGATGTTCGGGACGCGCGGCAACGTGGCGCTCAAGCCGCAATTCGAGGCCGAGGAAGAGCTGAGCCCCGCGCCGATTGAGGAGCTTGTCATCCCGCTCGCCGAGCGAGCAAGCATCCTCACTCTGAAGGAGCCAATGTGCCGCTGGCCGATCGGCGATCCGGGCGATCCCGAATTCCATTTCTGCGGCCGCAAGAAGCACGGCTCGCTGCCCTATTGCGAGCATCATGCGCGCATGGCGTACCAGCCGGTACAGCTCAGGCGCCGCGAGAAGCGATTTGCCAACGGCTAAGCCTTAGCGGCAGGAGCAAACAGAAGAGGCGCCCCATCCGGGCGCCTCTTTCATTTTCGGCTTGTCGCGCTTGCGGCTAGGCGGGCTCTTCGAGTTTGTCGGAGAAGCCGTAGCCCGCGCCGCGCACGGTGCGCACGGGATCGGTCTCGTTGCCGCGCATCATCGCTTTGCGCAGGCGGCCGATATGCACATCGACGGTGCGCTCGTCGACATAGACATTGCGGCCCCACACGGCGTCGAGCAATTGTGCGCGGCTGAACACGCGGCCGGGACTCTGCATGAGGAACTCGAGCAGGCGGAACTCGGTCGGCCCAAGATGAATCTGACGCCCGTTGCGGGTGACGCGGTGCGACTCCCGGTCGAGCTCGATATCGCCGACGCTAAGCACCGAAGCGATGCGTTCGGGGTTGGTGCGGCGCAGGATGGCGCGCACCCGCGCCATCAACTCGGGCAGAGAGAAAGGCTTGACCACATAATCGTCGGCGCCGGTGGTGAGCCCTCTGATGCGGTCGCTTTCCTCGCTCCGCGCAGTCAGCAAAATGATGGGGATATGGCGGGAGTCCTTGCCGGTTCGCAAGCGCCGGCAGAGCTCAAGCCCCGACAGTCCGGGTAGCATCCAGTCGAGCACGATCAAGTCGGGAGAGCCTTCGGTAATTGCCATCTCGGCTTCATCGCCTCGATGAACGACATCGACCGCATAACCCTCGGCTTCCAGGTTGTAGCGAAGGAGCAGCGCGAGCGGCTCCTCATCCTCTACCACCAAGACTTTGGCTCCTGCGTTCATGGCGTTCGCCTCGAGCATTTGCTAGCCCGCCGACCGCTTCAGCGCGACTGGCGTCGTGCTCGTCGTGTCGCCCTTGGGGCGTTGATCGGTGATGGCGGTGCCGTGCACCAGGTAATAGACGTTCTCGGCGATGTTGGTGGCGTGATCGCCGATGCGCTCGATGTTCTTGGCGCCGAACAGAAGATGGGTGCAGAGACCGATATTGCGCGGATCCTCCATCATGTAGGTCAGGAGCTCGCGGAACAGCGAGTTGTACATCGCATCGATCTCTTCGTCCTTGTACCAGACCTTGAGCGCGCGGTCGGCGTCGCGCTCGATGAAGGCGTCGAGCACCTCCTTGAGCTGGCCAAGAGCGAGATCGCCCATGTGCTTCAAGCCCAGCATCAGCTGCTTTGGCTGCTGCTCAGTCACCACGGCCACGGCGCGCTTGGCGATGTTCTTGCCGAGGTCGCCGATGCGCTCGAGGTCGTTGGCGATCCTGAGCGCCGCCATGATCTGGCGGAGGTCGTAGGCCATCGGCTGACGGCGGGCGATCATGGCCACCGTCTGCTCCTCGATCTCCCTCTCGAGCGCGTCGATCGCTTCGTCTTCGTTGATGGTGGCGGCGGCGAGCTCGGGGTCGCGGCGCTCGAGCGCCTCGATCGACTGCCCGAGAACCTGCTCGGCCAAGCCTCCCATCTTCGCGATCTTATTGTTGAGGAGGGAAAGCTCCTCCTCATAAGACCTCACGATATGTTCGTGCTGCTTATCCATACGATTGGTCTCCTTCGAGCGCCACGGGCTTAGCCGAAGCGGCCGGTGATGTAGTCCTGCGTGCGCTGTTCTTTGGGATTGGTGAAAATCCTGGTGGTCTCGTCGAATTCCACAAGCTCGCCGAGATACATGAAGGCGGTGAAGTCGGAGGTGCGTGCCGCCTGCTGCATGTTGTGGGTAACAATGGCGATGGTGTAGTCCTGCTTCAAGACGTCGATCAGCTCCTCGATCTTGGCGGTGGAGATCGGGTCGAGCGCCGAGCAGGGCTCATCCAGCAGGATCACTTCCGGGCGGATGGCCACGGTGCGGGCGATGCACAGTCGCTGCTGCTGGCCGCCGGACAAGCTGAGCCCGCTCGCGTCGAGCTTGCCCTTGACCTCATCCCATATCGCCGCGCGCCGGAGGGCATCCTCGACGCGGGCATCGAGCTCTGACTTGGGCAACTGCTCATAGAGGCGCACGCCAAAGGCGATATTGTCGTAGATGGTCATGGGGAACGGCGTCGGCTTCTGGAACACCATGCCCACCTTGGCGCGTAGCAGATTGAGGTCCTGCTTGGGGCCAAGGATGTTCTCGCCGTCGAGCAGCACCTCGCCTTCTGCCCGCTGATTGGGGTAGAGGTCATAGATGCGGTTCAAGATCCTGAGCAGCGTGGACTTGCCGCAACCCGACGGGCCGATGAAGGCCGTGACCTTGTTCTTGTACAGGTCGAAGTTGTTGTCGGCGAGCGCGCGATACTCCCCATAATAAAAGTTCAGGCGGCGCACCGAGATCTTGGGATCCAGCGCAGCAAGGTCGGCTGGGGTCTCGGGCGCCTCTTTCACTTCCGTTTGGATGGCAAAACTCATAGTTGCACCTTCTTGGCTGAGAGGGCCCGTGCCAAGATGCTCAAGCCCAATACGGTGACCGTGATAAGGAGAGCCCCGGTCCAGGCCAACTGCTGCCAGTCCGCATAGGGGCTCAAGGCAAACTGGAAGATGATCACCGGCAAGCTCGCCATCGGCGCGTTCAGGTTCCAGCTGAAGAATTGATTGTTGAGCGCGGTGAACAGAAGAGGCGCCGTCTCGCCGGTGATGCGGGCAATCGCCAGCAGCACGCCAGTGATAATGCCGGCGCGGGCGGCGCGGTAAGCGACATGCCGGATTACGAGCCATTGCGGAACGCCAAGTGCAGCAGAGGCCTCGCGTTGAGTGTTGGGGACGAGGAGCAGCATATCCTCGGTGGTGCGCACCACGACGGGGATAACGATGATGGCGAGTGCCACGGCGCCAGCCCAGGCGGAGAAATGCCCCATCTGCGCGACCATGATCTCGTAGACGAACAGGCCGACCACGATCGAGGGCGCGCTCAACAGGATGTCGTTGATGAAGCGGACCACCATGGTTAGCTTGGAGTAGCGCCCATATTCGGCCATGTAGGTTCCGGCCATCATGCCGAGCGGCGTGCCAATCGCGACGGCAAGCACCGTGAGGATCAGGCTGCCGACGATGGGGTTCAAAAGGCCGCCGGAGCCTCCTGGGGGCGGCGTCATCTCGGTGAAGACCGCCAGCGAGAGGCCGCCGACGCCCTTTACGAACAGCACGATCAGGATGAGGGCAAGCCACGTTATGCCAAAACCCGCGGCCCCGATCGCGAGCCCTGTTGCCAAATGGTCGCGCCAGCGCCTGCGATGATAACGGGGAGTGACCTCTTGGCGCGCCATGGCTATTTCCCCGCTTTCCGCTCGATGCGCATCAGCATGTATCTGGCGCAGGCGAGCACGATAAAGGTGATGAGGAACAGGATGAGGCCGAGAGCAACCAAGGAGGCGGTGTAGAGGTCACCGACCGCCTCGGTGAACTCGTTGGCGATCGTGGCCGAGATCGTCGTTCCGGGCGCCAAGATGGAGGGAAAGATTTTATGCGCGTTACCGATGACGAAGGTCACCGCCATGGTCTCGCCGAGCGCGCGGCCCAGGCCCAGCATGACGGCGCCGATGACGCCCACGCGGGTGTAGGGGATCACCACGCGCCGCATCACCTCCCAGCGGGTGCAGCCAATGCCGTAAGCCGCCTCCTTGAGGACGGGCGGCACGGTCTCGAACACCTCACGCGTGATCGAAGTGATGAAGGGAAGCACCATGACGGCGAGGATGAGGCCGGCGGTAAGCATGCCGATGCCATAAGGGGGTCCTGCAAAAAGCTGGTTGAGAACCGGAATATCTTCGAAGGTGTCGATCAGGAATGGCTGCACGTGGACCTGGAACCACGGCGCGAATACGAACAAGCCCCAGATGCCGTAGATGATGCTGGGGATGCCGGCCAAGAGCTCGATGGCGATGCCGATGGGCCGCCTGAGGCGCTCAGGAGAAATCGCGGTGAGAAACATTGCGATGCCGAGACTGATCGGAACGCCGATCAGCATGGCGATGATGGACGTGAGAAGCGTGCCGTAGATCGCCGGAAGGGCGCCGAACTTCTCGGTGACCGGGTTCCAGCTTTGCGATGTGAAGAAGCCGAGGCCGAACTCCTTCCAGGCAGGAAGGGAGCCATGCACAAGAGCGATGATCACGCCGGCAAGTAGCACGAGAACGGTGATTGCCGAGCCCTTGGTGATCGCCTTGAACGCCTGGTCACCGATGCGGAACCGCCGCAAAGTCCTGGCGCGTTTCTGCTCGTCATGCACGAGAGCGAGACGATTCTCCGCCACGGCCGCATCCATCATCTCGACGATCCTTCACTCAGTTGCGGCGGCGCTTTGCCTGGTAAAGAAGAGGATAGGAACGGCCGCTGGCCGTCCTATCCTCTCGCAAACGTCGTTAGTTCATGGCAAACACGGGCTTGCCCGAAGAGTCTATGATATCGCTCGACCACATCTTCTGGATCTGATCGACGACGCTGTCGGGCATCGGAACGTAATCAAGCTCCTCGGCCATCTTGTCGCCGTTCTTATAGGCCCAGGCGAAGAACTTCAGCGCCTCGGCAGAGGCCGCTGCGTCGGCGGGCTGCTTGTACATCAGGATCCAAGTGCCAGCCGTCATCGGCCAAGATTCGTCACCGGGCTGGTTGGCAAGGATGACGCCGAAACCGGGCGCTGACGACCAATCGGCCCCAGCGGCGGCGGCCTGGAACGCCTCGGAGGTCGGACCAACGACCTTGCCCGCCTTGTTCATCATCTTGGTGTAGGTCAGCTTGTTCTGGAGAGCATAGGCATACTCGACATAGCCGATCGAGCCCTTGGTGTTGCCCACGTTGTTGGCCACGCCCTCATTGCCCTTGGCGCCGATGCCGACCGGCCATTCGACCGCCGTGTCGCTACCGACCTTCGACTTCCAGTCGGGGCTGACGTCAGACAGGTAGTAGGTGAAATTGAAGGTTGTGCCCGAACCGTCGGAACGGTGCACGACGGCAATCGCGCTTCCGGGAAGCTTGGCGTCCGGATTCAGCTTCTTGATCGCCGCGTCATCCCACTTGGTAATCTCGCCCATGAAGATCTTGGCGACGGTCGGGCCGTCGAGCACGAGCTCGCCGGGCTGGATGCCTTCAACATTGAGAACGGGAACGATGCCGCCCATGACCATCGGGAACTGGGCGAGACCGTATTTGTCGAGCTCTGCGCCCGGCAGCGGTTTGTCGCTGGCGCCGAACGTCACCGTCTTGGCCTCGATCTGCTTGATGCCGCCGCCCGAGCCGATCGATTGGTAGTTCAGACCAAGGCCCGTCTCTTTCTTGTAGGCGTCGGCCCACTTGGCATAGATCGGATAGGGGAAGGTCGCACCGGCCCCAGAGATTTCGGCGGCTTGTGCTGCGTTAACCGTGAACGCTGCGGCGATCGCCGCAGCGGCCGCATAAGACATGAACCTCATTTCGCTCTCCCTTTGAGGGTGGAGAATTGGTGGCCCGTACCAAACGGAACCGACGATGGAGGACCCCTCCCCCATCGTTGGGGCGAGCGATAGCGCCGGGTAATAAAGCTACTATGTCACTTGCATGACAGTTGGGTGACACCACCAAAAACTGACAGAAGTCCAGCGGCGAGTGGCTGTGGATAGTCATGTATCCAAATCAAACTCGCGTTGCAGAACACGGGTCGCGCATTGACCCAGTATCGGTTGTCGCCTATTTCGACATTTCGAGAACTATGGAAATTAGTGCCGATGACACGCATATTGCACGATCTACCCAACGTCGTTGGTGATGCGTTTGAGTATCCAAATGCTGGTAACTTGCAGGGCTCGCTCCCTCCTCATCCGCCGCGCCTGCTCATGCTGTACGGCTCGCTACGGACCCGATCCTACAGCCGCTTTCTGACAATGGAGGCAGCCCGACTCCTGGAATCCTTCGGTGCCGAGGTTCGCATTTTCAATCCGTCTGGATTGCCCTTACCCGATGGCGCTCCGGCAGAGCACGCAAAGGTCCAGGAACTGCGCGAGTTGTCCGCCTGGTCGGAAGGTCATGTATGGTGCAGCCCCGAGCGACACGGTGCGATGACGGGCATAATGAAAGCGCAGATCGACTGGATACCCCTCGTGGTCGGCGCGGTGCGGCCGACGCAAGGCAAGACTCTGGCCGTGATGCAGGTCAGCGGCGGATCGCAATCCTTCAACGCCGTCAATCAGCTTCGCGTCCTTGGACGATGGATGAGAATGATTACCGTCCCGAACCAATCGTCGGTGCCGAAGGCCTATGAGCAGTTCGACGAGGCGGGACGTATGAAGCCTTCGCCCTTCTACGATCGTGTAGTCGATGTGATGGAAGAGCTGGTGAAGTTTACGTTGCTCACGTGCGGCGTGTCGGCTTACCTAACGAGCCGCTACAGCGAGCGCAAGGAAGAGCTGGAGAAACAGCAGGCCAACGCAATCGTCTCCGCCATGTGAGCCTATTCGGCGGCGGCGCCCCGCTCGGGAAGCGCGTTCTTCACCTCGCTCAGCATGACGGTGAAGGTGGAGCCTTTGCCCGGCGTCGAAGCGATCGCAAGCTCGCCCCGGTGGCGATTGAGTATGTGCTTGACGATGGCAAGCCCAAGGCCGGTGCCACCCTTCTCGCGGCTCGAGGCGACGTCGACGCGATAGAAGCGCTCGGTCAGACGGGGCAGATGCTCGGGCGCGATGCCGGGCCCCTTGTCGACCACGGCGATGGCATAGCGGCCGGCCTGGCGTCCGAGCGAGGGGATGTGCTTTGCCTCGATGCGGACCGCGCCTCCCTTGTCCCCATACTTAAGCGCGTTCTGCACCAGGTTCTGCAACACCTGGACGAGTTCGTCGCGCTCGCCGCGCACGATGGCAGGCCGTGGGAAGCGACCGGCCTCGAAGCGGAAGCCCATGTCGCGGGCGAGCGGATCGAGCGTGTCCTTGGCGTGATTGATGACGTCGTTGAGGTCGACGAGATCGGAGGGCGGAACGTGCGCGTTCATCTCGACCCGGCTCAACGAGAGCAGCGCATCGATCAGACGCGTCATGCGCGAGGCTTGCTCCGCCATGATGGCGAGGAAGCGCTCGCGGGCGCCGGGGTCCTGCTTGGCCGAGCTTTGCAGAGTCTCAATGAAGCCGCGCAAGGAGGCGAGCGGGGTCCTGAGCTCGTGGCTGGCATTGGCGATGAAGTCGGCGCGCATCTGATTGATGCGCTCGACCTCGGTGAGATCGCGCAGAAGCACAAGGATGTTGCCGGCGCGCTCCCCGCTCCTGGTGAGCGGAGCGACCGTAGCGGCCATGCGCCGTCCGACCGGCACGCGCTCGGCATAGGTGACGGTCACGGCACGCCCGCGTTCGGGCGCGGCGCTTACCGCGTCCAGAAACTCCGGCGTGCGGAGCACCGATGAGATGTGGCTCCCCTGCCGCAAGGAGGCGAACAGGCCGCGGGCCGGCGCGTTGCAGAACAGAACATGCCCTGCCGGGTTGAGGAGGATCACAGGATCAGGCAGGGCGTCGGCCATCATATGCATGGCGGCGGCGGTCCGGCCGGATGCGGCAGGCGGCTGAAGCTCGCTTTCCTGCGCGGGCTCGGCATCATGGCGCGGCAGCAGCAGGACCGAGGCGACGAAGCTCAAGAAGCCGATCAGCGCGAAGGTCTTTGAGAGCCCCGCGATCAACATGAGGGAGGCCATGATCACGGCGACGGCGACGATCTGCCAGAGCGACGTCCAAAGCCGCGTCGAAAGCTCGCGGAAAAAGCGGTTGACGGCCTGAAGTGCGGCTCCGAAAAGGCTTCGCGGCAGGGCCGGCACGCGGTTTTCCACCTGATCGCTCAATCGCTTCTCCCCGCGACCCGGACGAATCGTCAAGACCCTGTGCTACATGATTGCGCCGTGATTATCACTCTTTTGCGACATTGTTCGTCGGCTCCTATGACGCAGCCATGACACTAGCAGGGACGGTTCATCCTGTTGTTATACTTCCCTCCAGAAAGAGCTCGCCGCTAGTGAGCGGTTGAGGGAGGGCTAATCGCTAGCCGTTGGGACCGGCCCACTTTTCCTTACCACGATTTTCACCATTCAGCCCAGTCGGATTGGGGGGAGCAAGCATGCGCTTAAACGGAGTCTGTCTGTCGCTGGTCGTGTCTCTGTCCGTGGCCTCGCCACTCATCCCGACCGGCGCTTTGGCGGGGTGTCCGCCGGAGCCGAGCTGGAACGTGCCCGGGGATGAGCCTGGGCTCGTGCTTACCGATGGCGTGGGTCTGGTGGCAGAGCGTATTGCAGGCCCATTCGAAGTGCCGTGGTCGGTCGGATTGCTGCCTGATGGCTCGTTCCTGGTGACCGAGCGGCCGGGCCGGCTGCAGCACGTGACGCAGACGGCGGGAAGCTACCTTGTCGACGGCGTGCCGCCCGTGCTTTATACCGGCCACGCCGGTCTGCTCGATGTGGCGGTCGACCCCGACTTCCAGGAGAATGGCACGATCTACTTCTCCTACGTCCAAGGCGAGGAGACCGCTTCGATCGTCAAGGTCATGCGGGCGCATTTCGATCCCGACACCGAGGCCCTCACCGATCAGCAGGTGATCTTCGAGGGAAGCCCCGGAGCAAGGCCCGAGCTTCTCGGCGGCCGGATCGCGCTAACGCCCGACGGCTATCTCTTTCTCTCTCTGGCGAGCGCTGGGATCGCGACAAGGCGCAAGATTTGTCAGACACGTCGGGAAAGATCGTGCGCATCAAGGTCGATGGATCGATCCCGGACGATAATCCGTTCCGCTACGTCCCGGGCGCGCGACCCGAGATCTGGAGCTACGGGCATCGCAATCCGCAGGGCCTCGCCTATGACAACGCGACGGGCGAGCTCTGGGAAGACGAACATGGACCGCAAGGCGGCGACGAGCTGAATTTGATCCAGCGCGGCGGGAACTATGGCTGGCCGATTGCGACTTATGGCGTCGACTATTCGGGTCGTCCTATCGCGGTCAACAGCGAGGAGCCGGGCACGGTGCTCCCGGTCCGCTACTGGGTGCCGATTTCGATCGCTCCGGGCTCGCTGAGCATCGAGACTGGCGCAACGGGCACGGAAATCTGGATCGGCGCCCTTGCTGGCCAAATGGTTGTGCAGCTGACACTCAACGATGATTGTGTCCTCAGTGAAGAGCATCTCTTCCGCAATCAGTTTGGACGTATCCGCGATGTTCGCGTCAGCGACAACGGGGTGCTTTATGTCCTGACTGAGAGCGGGACGCTTTACCGGGTCGAGCTGCCGCGCGACATGGTGGACAAGACGCACCTCTAGGGGAGCCGCAAGCGCTGCTGCGTTATGGTTTAGGCTTGGCGGGTTTGACCGCAAGGATCGGGGTGCGCGAGCGCCGGGAATGCATTATCTCCGAGGCTCGTCAGCACAGGTCGCTTGAGGACAAGATCATGCGCTACACGCCCGCTAATCCGCACCAGCACACCGCCCCAGCGCTTGACTACGAGGCGCGTTGGGCCGCCTTCATCGCCCGCGATGCCGCCTTCGATGGGTTCTTTTATGCCTGCGTCGAGACGACCGGCATCTATTGCCGCCCCTCCTGCCCCGCTAGGCGAGCCAGGCGCGAGCACGTCAGCTTCTGCGCTACCGCCGCCGATGCCGAGGCTGCCGACTTTCGCCCCTGCAAGCGTTGCCTGCCGAATCAAGGCTCTCTGCTCGAGCAGCATGCCGATAAGGTGGCTCAAGCCTGCCGGCTGATCGAAACATCGGAGCAAGAGCCCGCGCTCGAGGCGCTGGCAGAAGCGGTCGCCCTCAGCCCATATCACTTTCATCGCATTTTCAAATCGGCGCTCGGCGTGACGCCGAAGGCCTATGCGGCGGCCCATCGCAACAAGCGGGTGCGCGAGGAACTTTC
The DNA here is from genome assembly GCA_963732205.1 of uncultured Alphaproteobacteria bacterium. Classification (GTDB taxonomy): domain Bacteria; phylum Pseudomonadota; class Alphaproteobacteria; order Rhizobiales; family Methyloligellaceae; genus Methyloceanibacter. The sequence continues at coordinate 15,930 of CAVSYE010000007.1, read as the reverse complement.
GCGGAGTGCGACGGTGACGGATGCGATCTACGGCGCGGGCTTCAACTCCAATGGCCGCTTCTATGCGAGCTCCACCGAGGTACTCGGCATGACCCCAAGCCAATTCCGCTCCGGTGGTCCAGATGCGGACATGAAATATGCGATCGGCGAAAGCTCGCTCGGCCTGGTGCTGGTCGCGGCGAGCGACAAAGGCGTGTGCGCGATCTTTTTCGGTGACGATCCCGAGACCCTCGCGCGCGACCTCGCGAAACAATTTCCGCGCGCTCGGCTGACTGGGAACGATCCCGATTTCGAGCAGCTTGCCGCCGAAGTCATCGCCTTCGTCGAGAGCCCAAGCATCGGACTCGATCTACCGCTCGACATTCGCGGGACCGCCTTTCAACACCGCGTCTGGCATGCGCTCCGTCGCATCCCTTTAGGATCTACAGCGAGCTACGCGGACATTGCCAAGACCATCGGGGCGCCAAAATCGACGCGCGCCGTGGCGCGGGCGTGCGGCTCGAACTGCATCGCGGTCGCCATCCCCTGCCACCGGGTGGTCGGGTCCGACGGGTCGCTGACCGGGTATCGCGGCGGCATCGAGCGGAAGCGCGCGCTGCTTGCCAAGGAAGCCAAGGCGAAAGGTTAGCGGGTGAGGCGCTTGGCGGCGAGCTCTTGCAAATAGGCTGCCCAGCGCTCGTCCTTGTGCTCGCTAAGATCGCGCAGATAGTCCCAGACATAAAGGCCGGTGTCGTGGCCGTCGTCGAAAACGATGCGCACGGCATAATTGCCGACCGGCTCGACCCGCACGATGCCGACATTCTTCTTGCCGGGTACCGTCACGCGCTGCTCCGGCGAATGCCCCTGCACTTCGGCGCTGGGCGAGAGCACGCGCAACAGCTCGGCGGGAAGCTCCGCGCGCATGCCGTCGTCGAAGGCGACGGTGAGCGTGCGGCGGTCCTTGCTGAGCTTGAGCTCGGTTGGCCAGGGCTCCATGGCATTCGTTCCGACGGTCTCTAGCCGAGATCGATCTCGCCCTCGACCACATGGTTGAGGTCCGTGCCCTTGGCGGTGAGCACCATCCTCATCTTGAGCTTGCCCTTGTCCTCCAGGTGTTCCTCGCGCACCACCTTCTCGATGGCCTGTTGCGACGTAACGCCGACTTCCTTCAGATATTTCCTGAGGGACATGTTGAAGCGTTGCTCGTCCATAGACGGCCTCCTTCCGGTTGTGCCCGCGGTTGCGACAGCCCACCCCTGATCTGGAACGGCGGGGAGACTTATATTAGAGACGAAAGTGCCTCTGTGCTAAGGGGCGCGGAGCCTAGTGGTGGCGAAGAAGAGAGCCGGCAGCAAGGTGAAGGTGACGGCCAAGAACCCGGTCAAACGCAGGAGCGCTGCGGCGTCGGCGCTTGCCAGCGCCCGCTACCGCAAGCGGGTGGTAAAAAGCACCAAGCTCTATCGGCGGAAGGGCAAGATCCCGCTTGGGCAAGAGGATGACGAGCAGAATGGCTAGCGAGAAGTCGCCGCTGATCGACCGGTTCGGCCGGCGCATCACCTATTTGCGCGTCTCGGTCACCGACCGGTGCGACTTCCGCTGCGTCTATTGCATGTCCGAGGCCATGACCTTCTTGCCGCGCGGGCAGCTTCTCAGCCTCGAGGAGATCGATCGGCTGGCGGGCGCGTTCATCGAGCGCGGGGTGAAGAAGCTCAGGCTGACGGGGGGCGAGCCGCTCGTCCGCCGCAACATTTTATGGCTGATCAAGGCGCTGTCGCGCCGCCTCGGCAATGGGCTCGACGAGCTCACCCTTACCACCAACGGCAGCCAGCTCGAGCGCCATGCGGCGGCACTGGCCGGGTGCGGCATCGCCCGCGTCAACGTTTCGCTCGATACGCTTGATGCTGCCAAGTTCCGCGCCATCACCCGCTTCGGCGACCTCGCGCGAGTGATGCGCGGCATCGACGCGGCCGATCGCGCCGGACTCAAGATCAAGATCAACACGGTTGCGCTCCGGGACGTAAACGAGGACGAAATCACGAGCCTGATCGAATGGAGCCATGCGAGGGGCTTCGATCTCACGTTGATCGAGACCATGCCCATGGGCGACATCGACGGCGACCGAACCGATCAATACCTGCCGCTCTCGCTCGTAAGGACGCGACTGAACCAGCGCTTCACGCTTGAAGTCGTCGCTTACCGCTCGGGCGGGCCGGCGCGCTACGTCAACGTGGTGGAGACCGGAGGCAGGCTCGGCTTCATCACCCCACTCACCCATAATTTTTGCGAGTCGTGCAATCGGGTGCGGGTCACTTGCACCGGTACGCTCTATATGTGTCTCGGCCAAGAGGATGCGGCGGACCTTCGCGCGCCGTTGCGCGCGAGCAAATCCGACGAGTTGCTGCATGCCGCGATCGATGAGGCCATCGCGCGCAAGCCCAAGGGCCATGACTTCGTCATCGGGCGGGACGAAAAGCCATCGATGTCCCGCCACATGTCGGTGACAGGCGGGTGAAGCTTCGGCCGACGGTTAACGGGCCGTTGCCACGGCCCGGCAAAAAGCCTTGCAACCTCAAGCTTTCAGCAGGCTGACAAATCGCACAATCGGGTGCTATCCGGCGTCCACTTACAGCGTTCTTAACGCATAATCGATAAGCTGCCGTTTGTAATTGAGAGAACCCGCCGGCAACCGGCGGCCTCGGCAGCGATCGATGACGTCTTTCGGAGCAAGTACGGGGCGGTGGTATTGGACCGGTCTGGCGCTGCTTTGCGCGCTGATCGCGGTCGCGGCTGCTCTGGCGCAAGGCAAGATCAGCTCGCTCGAGCTGCGCCGCGAAGCTGTGACGGCGGCCGAACGGATCCGCGCACAGATGCTGAAAGAGCCGGACGCGGTGTTCGAGGCTCTTACGCGATCAGGATTTGCGCCGCAACTTGCCAATATCTTCGATCACGCCGGCTACGCCCACCGCGTGCTGCGCTTCGAGCTCTACGATGAATCCCGGCAGTTGCAGTTCACGAGTGGACTTTCCGAGTTGAACTTGTCGGACGTCCCGGAAGCCGCGACGGCTGGCCCGACCGCGGACACGCCGGACGTCGCGCTGTACGAGACGGCAGGCCGAAGCACGCCCCCCACCCACTTCGCCGTGCTCACGCTCCCCTTGGAATTGAACGGCGCGCCGCACGGCACGCTCGTCGTCTACCTCAATCAGTCCGACCAGGCGAATGTGTTGTCCGATTATTTCGGCACCGTCGCCGCCGTCACCTTGCTCCTGCTCGGCGTCGGGATCGCCACCCCCGCCGCCTTCGCGTGGATGCGCAGCCAGGAGCGCGGACAGGCCGAGGAGCAGGTGCGCTATCTCGAAAATCACGACGCACTGACCGGACTTGCCAACCGGCGCGCCTTCATCGAAGGCCTCAGCGAGGCCATGCTGCGCATGACCCGCGACCGCACGCAAATTGCCGTGCTCTGTCTCGACATCGACAAGTTCAAAGACATCAATGACGCAGCGGACCACAGCGGCGGCGATCAGGTGTTGCGCGAGATCGGCGCACGCATCAAGCTCACCTTACGCGACCGTGACCTCCTCGCCCGCCTGAGCGGCGATGAGTTCGCTATCGCGCTCGTCGACATCACCAATCTCGGCGACGTGTTGGCCTTCATGAATTGGCTGGTGGATGTGCTGCGGCGGCCGTTTCAGGTGGGCGACAAGGACTTGCTACTGACGACGAGCGTCGGCGTGGCGCTCGCTCCGGCCGACGGCGACAAAGCGACCACGGTGCTCCGTCATGCTGCCATCGCGCTCGCACGCGCCAAGGGCGACGGGGGCCAGCGCATGTGCTTCTTCGAGCCGAGCATGGACAAGGCATTGCAGCGGCGCCGCATGGTCGAGCACGAGCTCAGGCTCGCGCTCGGGCGCAACGAGTTCGACGTGGTCTATCAGCCGCAATACGACCTCGCCACCGAGCGGCAGTGCGGGTCGGAAGCGCTGATCCGCTGGCATCACCCGGTCCACGGCAAGATCGCGCCCGGGCACTTCATCTCGGTTGCCGAGGACACTGGGCTCATTGTGCCGATCGGCGAATGGGTGCTCCGGCGCGCTTGCAGCGATGCCGTGACCTGGTCGGAGCCGCTGTTCGTTGCCGTCAATCTCTCGCCGGCGCAATTCCGCGACGGCGACATCGCCGAGACGGTCGCGCAAGTCCTCAAGGAAACGGGACTGGACCCATCGCGACTTCGAGCTCGAGATCACCGAGAGCCTCCTCATCAACGACACCGAGGAAGTGCTGAGCAAGCTCAATCGCCTGCGTGACTTGGGTGTGGCCATCGCCATGGACGATTTCGGCACCGGCTATTCGAGCTTGAGCTACCTCGCCCGCTTCCCCTTCTCCAAGATCAAGATCGACCGCCAGTTCATTCGCAACATGACGCGCGATCCGGCGATGCGCGCCATCGTCAGGACCATCATCGCGCTTGGGAAGTCGCTCGACGTGACCATCACCGCAGAGGGGGTGGAGACGGAAGAGCAGGCGGCGATGCTGCGGGAGTTCGGCTGCCCGCAAGTACAGGGCTTCCTCTACGGCTATCCGGGCGTGGCCGAGCAGCCCTCAAAGTCCAACACCGAAAAAGTCACGCGGCTCGACACGCGAAGCAGCGCGGCCTGATCCTGGCGCTGGCGTCTTGCGTTCGCGGCTCAATGGGGCGCATTGAGGAGAGCGCCCCACGACGGTCCTTGCGCGTTGGAGCTCGCCGGGCGTCCACCAAGGAAGAGCTTGGAGGACTTGCCGCGCGCGAAGAGGGGCCTCTTCTGCGGCGATGACCGCACCACCCTGGGCGCCGGCTTCACGACCTTGGCCAGCACTTTCGCCTGAACCCTCGACTTTGCTTTCCGATCGTGTGTGCCGGCGGCAGGCTTGATCTCTGCCGGCGCGGCCTTTTCCTTTTCCTCGGCGGCCGGCTCGGTTTCGGGGCTGACCTTGGCAAGCGCGTCGGGCGTCTCGCCGCTCGATTCGGATTCGGCGGGCAGCGCCGCGGTCTCATCGTCGGCTGCCGGGCTTACCGAGGAGACGTCGGGCAGGATCGGCTGCGGTGCAGCGGACGAACCGACATCAACCTCGATGTTGACCGGTTTTGGAGGAGTCTCGCTGCCGGGCCCCGGCAGGGTAATCAGGAGCGGGAGCAGGAAGGCAAGAGCGATCAGGTGAACGGCGATGGCGCCAATCGCGAAAATTGGAAGCTTTGGTCGGTGGCGTTTGCTCACGGGGGCGGATGGCGAGCCTTGGTCGATGCACTCCTCCAGAACGCCCTACCCGAGTTAGCTGAGTCGGCCTCCCCTGTACAACCCTCTAGCTCTCCATGACGATTTGCGGGGCAGGACGCGCGCCGCCTTTGGCACGCTCGAGCTCGGCAAAAGCGCGCGTGGCGACCTCGCGAAAGGCCGCCGCCGCGGGGGACTTGGGATCGGTCGCCACAAGGGGACGTCCCGCGTCGGAAGTCTCGCGGATCTCGAGCGTGAGCGGTACCTCGCCCAAGAATGGAACGCCGAGCCTTTCCGCATCTTTCCGCGCGCCGCCATGGCCGAAAATGTCGGAGCGCCCGCCGCAATGGGGGCAGATGAAGGTGCTCATGTTCTCGACGATGCCGAGCACCGGCACGTTCACCTTGCGGAACATGGCGAGCCCTTTGCGCGCATCGATGAGCGCGAGATCCTGCGGGGTAGAGACAATGACGGCGCCGGCGAGCGGCACTTGCTGCGCCATGGTGAGCTGCGCATCGCCGGTGCCCGGAGGCATGTCGACCACGAGCACGTCGAGCTCGCCCCAGGCGACGTCCTTCAGCATCTGCGACAGAGCCGACATCACCATCGGCCCGCGCCAGATCATCGGCGTCTCCTCATCGACGAGGAAGCCCATCGACATCACTTTCAGCCCATAAGCCTCCATGGGCTTAAGCTTGTTGTCGGCGACCTGCTGCGGCTGCCCCTTCAACCCGAGCAGGCGCGGCATCGAGGGACCGTAGATATCGGCGTCGAGCACGCCGACGCGAAGCCCCATCTCCTTCAGCCCGAGCGCGAGATTGACCGCCGTGGTCGATTTGCCGACACCGCCCTTGCCGGAGGCGACGGCGATGATGTTGGCAACGCCGGGCACACCGCCGGGGCGGTGGCGCGCATCGCGGGCGGCGCCCGGCCTGGCGAAGGACTGAGACGGCGCGGCACCTCCCCCGTTCCCGCCAGTGGTCCGCGCGGCACCTGGCGCCCGGTCGGCGGTCAGCGTCACGCCGACCCCTTCCACGCCAGGAACGGCAGACACCGCCTTCTCGGCAGCCGCGCGCAAGCCTTCGAGCTCCTTGGCGCGAGACGGGTCGACGGAGATGGAGAAATAGACTTTGCCCTTGTGGATCACGACCTCGGAGACGAGGCCGAGAGAGACGATGTCGTCGCGGAGGTCGGGGCCCTTGACGCGCTTAAGCGCCTCGAGCACACGCTCTTTGGTGAGAAGTTCGGTCATGCCGCTTATTTAGGCCTGCTTTGCCCCAAGACCAACTGTCTCGTGACGGAGAAGCGCCGGCTTACGGCACAAAACAGCCCGAACCGCTGCAGCTCTTGAGCCTCTGGTTAAGGCTGCGGAGCGAAGCGAGCCGGTCCGCGTAGCGCGCCTGGCCGGCTTCGTTGCGAAGCCCCAGCGGGTCTTTGGCAAGATCGAACAGCTGCTCGAAACCGCTGTCATATCTTACATATTTCAGCTTTTCGGTGCGCACCCCGGTGTAGCGGCCGCTTGGCTTCTGGACGTGGCTGACGGGACTTTCGAAGAGGATCGCGCTCCGCCACGGCGCGTTGGCATCGGCGAAGAGCGGTGTAAGCGAGCGGCCGTCGAGCGGATAGCCCGGCGTTGCGCCGGCGAGCTCGGCGATGGTCGCGACCACATCGAGATTGTTCACCAGAGCGTCGCGCGTCTCGCCCTTCGGAATGCCGGGGCCGCGCATGACGAGCGGGACCTTGATCGATTCTTCGAAGGCGGCAGACTTTCCGATTAGCCGGTGCTGGCCATAGAGGAACCCGTTGTCGGAGGTGTAGACGATCAAAGTGTCGTCGAGCTTGCCCGCCTGCTTCAGCGACTGGACCACGGCCTCGACGAGATCATCGACCGACTGCAGCGTCTGAAGCTCGGCGCGATAGGCCTTGGTCAAATTCGCCTTGGTCACCCCTCTGACCGCGCTCGTCTTCGCCTTGTGGCGCCCGTCTTTGGTGTTGAAGGACGGGCCGGTGGGGAGGCTCACATCCTCGAAGGCACGGGCATAGCGCCGCGCGGGGATGGCGCGGACCCCTTGCGCATGCACCGCCTTGGTGGCGATCAGCATGAAGAACGGATCCGGCTTGGATGCCTGCTCGGCGATGAAGCGGGTGGCGCGCTCTTTCAGCACGTCGGTCGAATAATCGCTCTGCCGATGGTCGAAATGCAGGATGGTGCCGTTCTCGTTGACGGCATAGTCGAAATAGCGCGCACGCCACTCGGTGAAGGCGTACCACAGCGCCCAGCCCGGGGGCACCCAATCGCGCGGATTGCCGACATTGGGACCTTTGAGATCGACGTTGGCGAGATTGCCGGCCCAGGCGAGCAGAGCGCCAAAGTTGCTTTCCTGCCCGTAGCGATTGACATATTTGCCGAGAAACGAGGTCTTGTAGCCTGAGCGATCGAGCCAGACCGGCAGCGCGTTCGCTTCCTTGTCCTTGAAGGCCTCCCAGCCGCCGCCGTCGACGGGGTTGTTGGCCTTGATGCCGGTGTTGTGGGCCGAGAGCCCGGTGAGGAACGAGGCGCGACTCGGCGCGCAAAGCGACAGATTGACAAAGCTGTTGGTGAAGGTGAGCCCCTGCTCGGCAAGGAGCGCATGGACTTTCGGCATGTAGGCCATCGACCCGGTGTCCTCCTGATCGTCGGTCAGGATCACGACGATATTGGGAGCAGCCTCGGATGCCGAGGCCGAGGCGAGCAGGAGAGCGAGGGCAGCGAAAAGGCGCATGGATGTTCGGGGGAGGCCCTAGACCTCCGCAAGCTCGGGGAAGAGCAGCGGGAGGGTGTCGATCTTCTTCCAGCCCACCCCCTCGCCGACGATCTCGGTGCGGAGGTCGTGGAAATAGGCGTCAAGCACGGCGGCGCGCTCCTCGGCGAGAGGTGGCCGGCAATAATCCTCCTCCTCCCACACCGCGACGCCGTCGCGCCTCAGCCGGGCATTGCGGAGCGCATGCGTGAGCGCACGGCCGAACGGCTTCATGTCGAGAAACGCATCGGCAGCGAGACGCTCGCCAAGTTCTTCCATGAGGTCGTGGTTCGGCACGGCAGAGACCAAATAGAACGCCAAGCGCTCGCTCCTTTTCAGCACGGCCCTGGAATAGTTCCGGCGATCAATATGACCCAATTGCGGAAAGATACTGGCAGCCAATGCGGTACCCCGCCGCATCCTTAAGCCCTCCCTGTCATCGCCCGGCTTGACCGGGCGATCCGGTAATCGGCGCCGTGTATTTGTCGCTAGCCACGGTGGTTACCGGATGCCCGCTTTCGCGGGCATGACAAAGAGGGCAAGCATCATCGCCTCGCCGCGCTCGCGCGCGAGGGCATGTCAAATAGCGAGGACTGCGGGGCACCGAGCAACCGCAATTCCTTCTCGAGAGTAAGGGCAGCCTCCCGGCGCCCCGCACGCGCTCAAGTAGCGCCAGCGATAGCGCAACCCGAAACGCTGGCGGCGATATTGAAGCCCGGGCCACAGCTTACCGCTCAAAGTCCTTCGCGCGATCTCTCGCGCCAAGGCCGAAGGCCGGACGAAAGCCCGGCGTGTGGTGTTGGACCCCTAAGGCTGGTCCGTTATCCGCCGTGGGCAGCGAGCCAGGAACACACGTACGACCCGCCGCTCGTTCCACGGCACCTCAGGCGCCGCAGTCCCTCGCCCCGAGACACAGACGGTCTGCAGCTCGCGTCCTCATGGACGAAGGATGGGCGAAGTGTAACGCGGGCGCGAGCGGCGGGGATAAGTGGCGCCGATCTTCGTCCGCTTCGTGCCAATAGCGGCTATCGGAATTGAGCGGCCTTCAAGATAGGATCATAGTCTTTCTAGCGCGGCGGCCCGCGCCAACAAACAGCCAGGGACAGTGCGCACTGCACCCGGATCCCACTGAGCTTTAGGCCCCAGCTCGGCGCAACCCAAACGCCGGAGGCAAACGATGAAAAGCATTTGGTGCGCATCGCTCTCGATCGTGCTGATGACCAGCGCTTACGCCGCCTCATTGCCCGGCGATAGCGTGGAGGGGAAGCGCCTGCTCGACGCCAACTGCATGGCATGCCACCAGACCGACATCTTCACGCGCAAAGACCGAAAGATTCAGGCGTTGGATGCGCTCAAAGAGCAGTTGATTGTCTGCAGTCGCGCGGCCAAAAAGGAGTTCTCCGCGAGCGAAATGCAGGACCTCCTCAAATACTTGAACGACCAGTTTTATCACTTCCAGTAGGCCCGGCGCTGGTCGCGCGTTGACGCGAGTCCGAGAAGCGGCGAGACGTAAGGCGAGGATCGGAGTATGATGCAATGCAAATCGTCGCGGCTCGCTCGCGACTAGCGGCCTAATCGACCTTAGCCACGGGTGGCCCGCGGCCCTCGAACGTCACGTTCAGGAGGAGCCAACATGGCCAGCCAGGACCATATCCGAAACCCCGTCGAGTGGAGTTGGGGTCAGATCTCGCTTGCGGCTTCGGCCGTGGGCTCGCTTCCGCGTTCGCTGCGGGGGAGCGAAGCGAGCCGGCACGCCGCGCTGCCGGCAGTCCGGCGCATCACCACCGCCGATCTCAAGGATGCCCTTATCAAGGGTGCCGACGATTTCGCCGCGTATCGAACCGACGTCGTCTTCCTTTGCCTCATCTACCCGATTGCCGGGCTCGCTCTGTTATGGCTGAGCTTCGGCTACGACATGCTGCCGCTCGTGTTTCCGCTCGCGTCGGGCTTCGCGCTGATCGGCCCGGTCGCGGCAGTGGGCCTCTATGAAATGAGCCGCCGGCGCGAGCGGGGCGCAAGCGTCACCTGGCTGGATGCGTTCGGCGTGATCCACGCGCCCGGGTTCGGTGCGATCTTCGTGCTGGGCTTGGCGCTGGTGGCGATCTTTCTCTTCTGGCTGTACGCCGCCGATCTCATCTACCAGGCCACGTTAGGACCCGAGGCGCCAGCCTCGATCGCCGCGTTCGTGCGGGACGTGTTCACCACAAGAGCGGGCTTGGAGATGGTCGTGGTGGGCGTGGGCGTCGGCTTCCTCTTCGCCGTGCTGGTATTGGCGATCAGCGTGGTTTCGTTTCCGCTGTTGCTCGATCGCGACGTCGGACTTCTCACGGCAGTACGGACGTCGATCCGCGCCGTGGCTGCGAACCCGGAGACGATGGCCATCTGGGGGCTGATCGTCGCGGGCAGCCTCGTGATCGGGTCGCTCCCCGCCTTCCTCGGTCTCATCGTCGTCGTGCCCGTGCTTGGGCACGCCACCTGGCACCTCCATCGGAAGCTGGTGCGGTGAGGTGGCGCTACCACCACGGTGCGTTTTGCAGGATGTCGTGCGGGCCCTCGACGCTTAGACCCGAGCGCGCCAGCCAATAGGCCGATCCGAGGCAGACGACCGCCCCGACCAAGAAGAACGCGCCGAGGCCGAGCATCCATTTGCTCTTGCCGCCGAGCTCGGACGCGCGCGTTTCCTCCGATTTGACGCTGATGAGGAAGCGCTGCCCTTTCGCACCCGGCGGAGGCGCGCCGATGCAGCGGTCCTTGCCGACCACGCCAAGCACATAGATCTCGGCATCGAGGGGCAAGTGTGTCTCAGTGTAGCGAAAGCCGAGCGTGCGAGCGTTGCCGGTGCCATCGTTGATCGCCGTCTGCATCAGGCTCTCGTTCCCAGTTTCCTCGCCATGAGCATCGTAGCGATCGACGGCGGCAATCCCCTCGACGATCGCCGCCTCGGGCGAGACGAGCGCCCTGCCGCTGGCATCCTCGATCTCGAAGGTCGCGAACAGCGTGCTCGATTTGACGATCTCGGTCTTGTGCGCACGGTAGGAGGTCTGGCGCTTGGCGTCGTATTCGAACACCTCGTACTCGCGCTCGACGGTGGCAGCGAAATGGGCGCAAGGGCTCTGCGACAGCTCGGCGGTGAGCGGAAAGGTGCAGCGGAGCCGGCCCTTGACCTCGACCAGGCTTCCCGGCGGGAGCTTGGCGACATCGGCCGCGGGCGTCGTCTCGGTCGCGCGCATCAGCGCCATGTCGTTATGGGAATTGCGCCAGCTCCACAGCAGGAATCCGGCCGTGGGGACGAGCAGCGCCCCAATCAGCACCAGCCACGCCACCATGCGCCCCCTCCTTCGTTCGGCAGCCCGCCTTCGATTCGCCTGCACGATAGATAGCGTTTTGCGGCTCTCAATGGGAGACCCCAGGGCGACCTCGGCGGCAGCACGTCGTGTAGGACCTTGCCATCAACGGTTCCTCGTAGTACGTTTTTGCCATGATCCGGTCCTGGCGCAACCGTGCCAGCCGCAAAGTCTGGGAAGGCGGAGAGCCGCACCAGTTCCGCGGTCTCGACTTCGAGATGGCGGTGGATTTGCTCTTAGCGCTAAACGTCGCCAAGTCGCTGAAGGACCTCAGCCCGCTCAAGAGCGTTGGACTTCACAAGCTCAAGGGCAAACGCAGAAAGCAATGGGCGATGACGGTGAACGCGCGCTGGCGCATCTGCTTCGAGTTCAGCAAGGGCGATGCCTATGAGGTCGAAATCGTCGACTACCATGAGGGATAATGCCATGACCCCTGCTGTGCATCCCGGACGGCTGCTGAAACGAGAGCTAACCGCGCGCGGATTGAGCGCGAGCCGGCTGGCGCTCGACCTTGGCGTACCATCCGGGCGTATCACCGATATTCTCAACGGACGCCGGTCTATCACTGCCGATACTGCTCTCAGGCTCGGCCGCTATTTCGGCAACCCCGCCCAGTTTTGGCTCGACCTGCAAAGCCAATACGATATTGCCGTAACCGAGCGGGAGCGCGGAAACGAGATCGCGCGGCGTGTTCGTCCGGCTGACGCGGCCTGACGGGCAAGGCCGCCGACCCCTCACGGCCAAAAAAATCATGACAGAAGCGTGAACCGATTCGCGATCGTCGAGTTTGCATGAGGGGCGCGAGCGCCCGGGGCTCGCCAATGGGGACCTGGCCCGGGCTCAATGAGGGAAAGCCGTGGCCGAAAACGGCCAAAGCGGCAGAGGCCTTGAGTGTTTGGCGTATCGAAAAAGGGCTTCGATCAAGCCTTCCTTAACCCTGTTCTTGCTATTGATAGCAGGCCACGGCCAAGCGCCCTAGCGTCTGCCCGGCAAGCCACTTCCACACACGAATGCGAGGGGAAAAATGCGCGTTGTGGCCGGTTCGGGAGTTACGAGGGATTTGAGACAAATCGAGCTCGATCGGCATATCGAGATGGTGTTGCGCTTCATCGCGCACGCCAAGGATGACGGCCCGGGCCCGCGCGCCATCACGCTCATCCTGCGCTCGGCAAGCTCGTGTCCCGCCAAGGCGCTCGTGTCGATGAAGGATGAGCTGGCAAGCGCCGGCTTTTGCGCCAAAGCAATTCTCGCCAAGCTCGATGCGGAGGAGGAGCTGCGCGAGCTGTTCGCGTGCCTCTCCGAATTGGCGCCAGAAATGAAGCCTTGCGAGCTGATGCGCTGGGCGCGCAATCCACGCCTGCTCGATGCCCACGAGCAAGTAACTTACGGCGCCACCATGGTGTGGACGGGAGACGCCATGCGCCGCGACGCCGACAAGCGGAACGCGCTCGCTCTGTTCGACGAATTGGAATCGGAAAGAGTGAGACTAGGGCGCCAAGCCTTCGCGGCGATCTGGTCGGCCTCCTCACCGGTGCCGGAGCGCCTCCTCGGCTCCGCGACGGCAAAGCTCTCAGCCTCTCATGAAGCAGAGCCCGACGCGCCCATGACGGTGCTCCGCCGGGGCTTCCAGGGCTGGCCGCTTATCAGGCATTAGCCGCAACGCTCGCGCCCATCCCGGGACGTTGTTTCTTGCCGTCGTTTAACGTGACGGGCCGGCGCTTTCGCTATAGGCTCGCGGGCGTCGTAGCAGTGTCTTTCGCCTTGAGCCATGACCACGCGCAACACGCTTTGCCGCAGAGTTCCGTCCGGCGCAACGTCCCTCCCCAGCATCGTCGATAGGAAAGACCGGCAATGAACCGGCGCGACTTCATGACATGCGCGGTCTGCGCGGGCCTTGCGAGCACGGTGGGGACGGTCGCCGCCTTCGCCGGCGACGACGACGCCGGCCCGATCAGCGTCGGCGGGACCCAATACGTGAACCGCAAGGCGTTCGTGTCGAGCGGGCGGCGCTGCGGCACGCCGGTGCCGTCCCTCTACGATATCAGGCGCACGCAGCGTGTCCGCTCGGCGCTGCGCAGCAACAATATCGAGTTCAACACCAAGACCGTCGTGCCGGTGCATTTCCACATCATTCATGACGGGACGCACGGCAATCTGCCGGACCATCAGCTCGAGGCGCAGATCGCTCTGCTCAACCAGGTCTATGAGCCCGCCCTGATCGAGTTCCAGCAAGTCAGCGTCGACCGCACCAAGAACCCCAAATGGTATCGCGTCGGCATCTCGACGCCTGAGGAGGCGTCGATGAAGGCCGAACTCGGCAAGGCGCCGGACCGCTCGCTCAATCTCTACACGGCCGATTTGCCCGACGGACTGCTCGGCTGGGCGACCTTCCCGTGGTATCTCGGGGCCTATCCGGTGATGGACGGCGTCGTCATCAACCAGATGTCGTTGCCCGAGTCGCATCAGCAATCGCCCTACAATCTCGGCATGACGGCCGTGCACGAGATCGGCCATTGGTGCGGGTTGTTCCACACCTTCGAGAACGGCTGCAACGATCCGGGCGACGAGATCTCCGACACGGCCTACGAGCAGAACTCGGCGGCGGGCTGTCCGCTCGGGCAGAAATCCTCGTGCCCGGACGAGGCAAGGTTCAATCCGGTCGAGAACTACATGGATTACTCCGACGATGCCTGCATGAAGCAGTTCACGCCGCTTCAGTTCCAGCGCATCAAGGACATGGTCGGCTATTACCGCTACCAATTGCAGCCGGCTGTCCACCGCTCGGCGTTGCTCGAGCGCTTGCGCGAAGAGTTGGAGTGATCGTGCTCCGCATCGTCATGGCCGCGATTGCCGTCATCGCGTGCACGGGGCCGGCACTCGCCTTCAAGAACCTGCAAGGATGCGACATCGTCATGGCCACCTCGGGCCAAGCGCCCTTCACCGTCGCGCCCGACGCGTGGCAGGCTTACCGCGACGACGTCCGCAGCATTCTGAGCACGCCGGCCTCGACGGTCGACGACCTCACGGCTGCGGCAGACCTGCTGGTTGCGGCGCAGATGACGCTGCTGCAGCCGATCACCGATGCGGACACCTACCGGGATTATCTCTTGGGCGAGAGCTGCCACGTGCTCAAGACGCTTACTCCGGAAGGCATCGATGCCGCGCTTGCGGCGGCCGATCCCGCCACGCCCGCGTCCACCTTGCAGACCGCGCGCGCAATCGCCAACGCGGCCCGGACGCAAGTCACGACGATCACGCGCTCGGCCAAGTTCCGCTCGGGCCGCGACCAGACCCTGCTCTCCGCGCGCTATTATTGCTTCGCCGCCGGCACCCTCCAGGCGCTCGTGTCCCCCGCCAAACTCGCCAGCATCAATCTTGGCAGCTACGGGACGACCATAGGCTGCAAGGATGCGGGCAGGGTAGAATAGGGCTCGCGGGACCCACCATGGAGGTTTCGACGATGTTGCGACGTCTCGCTCTTGCCGTGCTCTTCCTCGCCGCGCCCGCAGCCTATGCCGCCGATGACGGCCCCTACCTGTTCGATCTGTTGAAGCAGCCGGCTTATCTTTCCGCATGGAAGGCGATGCTCGCCGGCGAATCGGTTCCCTCCTGGGTGAGCAAATACGCCAAGACGTTCGACGGCCCGTCCTCGCCGTCAAAGACGGTGACGGTCGGCGAAGAGGCCTATACGCTCGGCTGGGTGTGCAAGGCCCATGATTGCGGCGACAACCAGCTTCACGTGCTGTTCGCGCCGCCGGGCAAGCAAGCCTGGGGCCTGCTCGTCACCGGCTCGAACCAGAAATGGCTCGGGCATCCTGACGCCGCCATCCAGGCCGCGATCACCAGCAATATGAACCAGTGACGGTGCTACCATGTCGAAAATGACCAGAGTCTGAAAGACATCATCGCTCGCGCGGAGACGTGGCCGAAACCGGTGCAGGACGAAGCGGTGGAGATCCTGCTCGCGATCGAGCAAGGCCATAGCGGCAATTACGAGCTGACGGCAGACGATAGGGTCGCGCTTGCGCAGAGCGCAGAGGACGTGAAGGCGGGCAGGTTCGCGGCCGACGCCGAGGTCGCGGCGTTTTTCGGCACCAGGTTGCTCAGCGCCTAACTGTTATCTCCGCTCCCCCCTTGTGGGGGAGCACGCGCGCCTATTTGGGCGCGCGGAGGGGGGTAAACGTACCGGCGGAAGTTTTGCATTTGACCCCCCTCCCTGTTCCTCCCCTCAAGGGGGGAGGGGAAACCACGCGGCGACCGATCGAAGAATACTGAGCGACCGCGCAATGTTGCGCCGATGCGGCGTGGCGGGGCTGGCTCGCTGCCTCTATTGTAGCCACTGTCGTACCTGACCTGTCCCCGGTACAGGTCCTCTGAGGGTGACGTTGTGGATGAGGCTGAACAGCTCGCGCCGCTCTGCTTCGTGCTGATGCCGTTCGGCAAGAAGCTCGACGCCGCGGGGCGCGTGACCAATTTCGACGCGGTGTACGAGAAGGTCATCGCGCCGGCGGTGGCGCGCGCAGGAACTCGAGCCGATCAGGGCCGACGAGGAGAAGATCGGCGGCACCATCCACA
>CAVSYE010000006.1:0-241980 GCA_963732205.1 uncultured Alphaproteobacteria bacterium | reverse complement strand
AACATTTGCATGATCGGGGCAGGCTATGTCGGCCTCGTTTCCGCTGCCTGCTTCTCCGAGTTCGGCTGGAAAGTAACCTGCGTCGACAAGGACGCTGGCAAGATCGAGCAGCTCCGCCAGGGACACGTGCCTATTTACGAGCCGCGGCTGGAAGAACTGCTCGAGCGCAATTTGCGGATGGGGCGGATCAGCTTCTCGACCGAGCTCAATCCGGCGATCGGTGATGCCGACCTCGTGTTCCTCGCCGTCGGCACGCCGATGCGCCGCGGCGACGGCCACGCCGACCTCTCTTTCGTGTTTCGGGCGGTGGAGGAGCTTGCGCCGCATCTTTGCGGCTTCACCGTGATCGCGACGAAGTCCACAGTGCCGGTCGGAACGAGCCGAGAGATCGAGCGTCGCCTCAGACTGCTCCGCCCCGATGCGGATTTTGCGGTCTGTTCGAACCCCGAGTTTCTGCGTGAGGGTTCAGCCATCTACGATTTCACCCATCCCGACCGTGTGCTCGTGGGCTGCGATGCCGAGCGTGCGCGGGCACTCATGGAGCGCCTGTACAAGCCGCTCGCCTTACGCAACGCGCCGGTCCTGTTCGTCGCCCGCGAATCGGCCGAGCTCGCCAAGTATGCCGCCAACGCCTTTCTCGCCATGAAGATCAGCTTCATCAACGAGGTCGCCGATCTCTGCGAGGCGGTTGGCGGCGACGTGCAGGAGGTAGCGACAGCGATCGGCGCCGACGGCCGCATCGGCAACAAGTTCCTGCATCCCGGTCCCGGCTAT
The DNA here is from genome assembly GCA_963732205.1 of uncultured Alphaproteobacteria bacterium. GTDB lineage: Bacteria > Pseudomonadota > Alphaproteobacteria > Rhizobiales > Methyloligellaceae > Methyloceanibacter. Next base: position 241,206 of record CAVSYE010000006.1, on the reverse strand, counting down.
GGCGGCTCGTGCTTTCCCAAGGATGTCGCGGCGCTCATCCGCACGGCGCGCGAGGAGCGCTCGCCGCTGTCGCTGATCGAACAGGTGCAGACGGTCAACTCCGAGCGGAAAATCGCCATGGCAGGCCGGGTCGAGCGCGCTGCCGGCGGCTCGCTGGCGGGGAAGACCGTCGCCGTGCTCGGGGTTGCCTTCAAGCCTGACACCGACGACGTGCGGGAATTGCCGAGCCTCGTCCTCATTCCCATGCTGCAGGAGAGGGGCGCCAAGGTCCGCGCCTATGATCCGCATGCACGGGAAAATGCCGAGCCGCTTCTGCCCGGCATCGAGTGGTGCGAGAGCGCGCTCGCAGCGGCCGACGACGCTGACGTGACGGTGGTCGTGACGGAATGGAACGAGTTTCGCGCACTTGACCTCGATGCGCTGAAGCGTCGCATGAAGGGTGACGTCCTGGTTGATCTCCGTAACGTCTATCTTCCGGCTCAGGCGCGCGCCGTCGGCTTCTATTATTCCTCCATCGGCCGCTAGCCGCGCCCGCCAACCTTCCCATATCGACGTTGTCCGGAAGGCTCTTAGCGCCGGCGTGCGCGAAGCGCTGAGGACAGCTTGCATGCTCGCAGCAAAGTTAATCCCCGCGAGGCTCGCTCAGGCATAATATGGGGCCATGGGCGCGATGGATAAAACGCGTTGGTGCCGCTCGTCGTGCAGGATAGGCTTTCTTGGAAAGGCGACTCATGGCGGAGGGCCGATTATGCGTCCTCCGATCCTGGCCCTGGCCGCGATTGCGGTTCTCGTCCTCACTTACGGCGGCGCGCATGCGGGCCGCGGGCTGCCCACGATCGACAATCCTTATTGCGACGTGACCACCTACACGTTGCGCGATTTGCCCGAGCAGGCGATGTCCACGCTCAACTCGAACGGGCGCCCGGTGATTGTGGTCAGCTCCACGCTGCTGGAGCAGACGCCGGCCTATGGCCGCTTCCTTCTGGCGCATGAATGCTGCCATCATACGCTCGGCCATGTTCAGCGCTATCACGAGGAGCTCGGCCATCTCGGTCCGCAGCCCTTCTTCTATATCGCGCCGCAGCTCAAGCAGATGGAGCTCGATGCCGATTGCTGCGCTGTGAAGATGCTCAAATCCATGCATGAGACGGATAGCATCGAGGCGGCGCGGCAGGCGATGGCGCGATTCGCCGCCCAGCCGACGGGTGCTTACTACCCGACGGGGATCGATCGCGTTGACAATATCGACAAATGCGCAGCGCAGAACTAAGGCGTTGGCGCCTCCTTACCTTAACCTTGAGGCTGTTTCCGCAGAATTGAAGCGGCCGGCAACGCGGCGCCTAGCGTCAAGGCGATGTGCTAAGGTTTAACAGTTCCGAGATGGCTCAAGGGTCAGCCATGGGCTACACTGCGATCATTGGCCGCCTCGCGACGAGGTCGGCCATACTCCCGCTGCGCCTCATGGTCTCCGCCGTGCTTATGGCTGGCGTTGCGGGGTTCGGCGGAACGGCATCTGCCGGCGTCGTCCGCGTCTGCGCCGACCCCGACAACATGCCGTTCTCCAACGAAAAGGGCGAGGGCTTCGAGAACAAGCTGGCCGAGCTGATCGCTTCCAAGCTCAACGACACGCTCCAATATACTTGGTTCTCTGAATCGAGCGGCTATGTTCCGAACGCGGTTGGCAACGACGCCTGCGACCTCGTCATGGGTTATGCTCAGGGCACAGGTCTGATCGACGATTCCAATCCCTATTATCACGCGTCCTATGTGCTGATTTACCGGCAAGGCGACCCCGATCTTACCGGCGTCGATCGCCTCTCCGATCCAAGGCTCAAGGGAAAGAGGATCGGCCTCTTCGCGCGTACGCCGCCGGCCAGCCTGCTCGCTTTGTATGGGCTGGCGGGAAGCGCCGAGCCGTTCGAGATCAATGCCGGGCAGAGTGCGTCGAAAGCGGCGGAAGCCATGATCGGCAGGATCGCCTCGGGTAAGCTCGACGCAGGGATTCTCTGGGGTCCGGTCGGCGGCTACTACGCGCAAAGGTCAAGCGTGCCGCTTACGATGGTGCCGCTGGTCAAGGAGAACGCAGGTCCGAGCACGATCTACGGCATCACGCTCGGGCTTCGCCCCAACGATCCGCAATGGAAGCACCAGATCAACAAGGTGATCGCCGAGAACGAGCACGAGATCGACGGGATCCTGCAGAGCTATAACGTGCCGGTGCTGGATGAGGACGGCAATTTGCTCGCGCCGTCAGCCGCCGAGCGATAGCCCGGCGTTCGAGTCTACATCTTGCACTTGCTCTCCGGCTCATCGATGCCGAGCGTGTCGACCTCGATCTCGGCATGAGAGGCTTGCGGGAAGCCTCGCTGCGGCGACATCGATACCGGGACCTTGTCGGTGGCGATGAGGATGGGTTGGCGGAACTGGCCGTCCCACGGGCGATATTGCTGCTTGATGCCCTTGAACGGCGCAAGCTGGAGATCAGGGCCGTGGATGAAGGCGGCAACGGTGGCAAAATCGGCGCCGTGGTTGCGGGTTACCGCCTCGCCGACAGTGCGCGCCGCGACATAGGCCTGATAGTCGATCGGCAGCATCAGGCGCTTGTAGTCCTTCTCGAAATGATTGTTGGCCTGGGTCGCGCCCCACTTCTCATGGCCGGGACTCCACGTCGTAGCCACCAGCCCCGTAGTGCCGGCGACCGGCCTCGGATCGGCGCCGCCGCGATAGGGCATATAGGGGCCGAACAGCTGATCCTCGTCGGCGACGATGATGACCTGGTAATCCTGGCCGGCAAAATTCTCGTCGGTGCTCGCCTGCTTGCCGGGCGGAATGGAGCCCACATCGTCACGCCTGCCGCCAGAATTGTCTTTGTATTCGCGCTCGTCGACGATCGTTGCCCCAAAGCGCGAGGCGGCGCGCTTGATGGCATCGGCATAGGCGATGTCCCCTGGCGTTGAACCGCGCACGAGGAGCCAATTCGTCCATTTCTGCAGAATGAGATATTGCGCCAGTGCGTCGGCCAGCATGTAACGGTCGGGCACGACATGCATGACGTTCTTGCGGCAGTCCTCTTGCCGGAGCGATACGTCGGTGGCGCGGATGTTGAACAGCAGCGCGTCCTTGCCCTTGGCGAAATCTGAGAGCTTGAGAAGGGTGTCGGCGGGGGCATCGACGACGAAATAATGATGTCCGCTCTCCAGCAGCTTACCCAAGGCCTCGACGGCCTTGTCGGGTGAGGCCACGGTCGCTACGTCAAGCGAGTAAAGGTCGCCCATGAGCTTGCCGCCGGCATTATCCTCATCGACTGCCATCTTGGCGCCGGCGACGCCGGCATCGATTGGTTCAACATCCATGCGCGAGGCGGGCCGTGGGTGGTCGGTGATCACGCGGATATAGCCGATGGGGACGGGAGTCAGCGGCGGTGACTGCGGGATTTGTAGGGTCACGCCGCCCGGCTTGTCGGCAGGTGGAGCATCTTCGGCGCTTGCTGCAACGCCGAACAGACTTCCGGCCACGAGGAGCGAAATAAAAAGTGCAGGCAACCGTTTGGAGACACGGCCCTTATTGGTAAATGGCAGTTGCATGGCGCTGGCCTTGAGGCGCGACACGCCGCGCCGGTTGCTGGGGATTGCGGGCTGACTCATGGTAGCGACAAAAAAATAGGCAATGCAAGGTGGAAATCCTGGCGGGAAGATTTAGTACCAATCTTTGCAATGACTTGAGCGCGCGCATGATCGATGCGCGCCGCACAGCTGTGACGCGGGCGCAACGCGTTACTTGGGGAAACTCCTCTCTCTGCTACTGATCCTGCCAGACAAGCGACACGCCCTCGCATATCGTCGGCCGCATGGACTTCTCGATCCACTCTTGCGTCAGCTTCGGTTGGGAGACGTTCAAGAAGCGCCCCTGGTTCTTCGTCGGCGCGAGCGTCGTCATCGTCCTCGTTTATCTCTTCGCCAGCGCTATCACGAGCGCAATCGATGCGCTTCTCGGCGGTTCGGCGAAGGAGCCGACCTTGCTGGGCTCGTTGGCCGACTACGGACTCTCAACGCTCATCAGCATGGGCGTGACGGCCTTCTATCTTGCCGCCCACGATAGCCCAGAGACGGTCGATCTAACTGTCCTCTGGCGTCCGCATCCGTTCTGGAAATATGTCGGCGCTTCGATCCTTATCGGCCTGGTGATCATCGTCGGCTTCATCCTGCTCATCGTCCCAGGAATCATTTTTGCGCTGATGTATATGTTCACCACCTTCATTGTCATCGACCGTGGGCTTGGTCCTCTCGATGCGATGAAGGAAAGCAAGAGCATCACGCACGGCCACAAATGGCCGCTGCTTGGTCTTGGCTGCGTTCTCCTGCTGATCAATATCGCGGGCGCCATCGCCCTTCTTGTCGGCCTCCTCGTGACGATCCCGGTCACTTCGCTCGCCTTCACGCACGCTTATCGCGAGCTCCAGGCGCGCGCTGGGATGCCGCGCGCCATGGTGGCCGACGCGAAACTCTAGGTAGATGGAGCGCGCGGCTATTCGGCGGGGACCAGGGGGCGCTGCTCGGTCTTGGCGGCCTCTGCCGCGTTGCGCGGATTGCGATACACGAAGGGCACAGGCGGCTTGGCCGCTTCGTCACGGGCAAGCGCCACCATCTCGCCGTGATAGGGCGAGAGCGCGCAGGCGGGGTCAGTGTTGCGAGCGTCGCCGGTGATGGCCATCGCTTGGCAGCGGCAGCCGCCCCAGTCGATCTCCCTGAAGGCGCAGGAGCGGCAAGGCTCCTTCATCCACTCGGTGCCGCGGAAAGCGGTGAATGCCTTGCCGTTGAGCCAGATGTCGAGCAAAGGACGGTCGAGCACATTGTCGAACTCGAGCCCCTTGATGGTCTCGGCGGCATGGCAGGGAAGCACTTTGCCTGCCGGCGTGATATTCATGAAGCCCTTGCCCCATCCACCCATGCAAGGCTTCGGGCGCTTGGCGTAATAGTCGGGCACGACCATGTCGATGGTGAGCACGCCCTTCAGCCGCTGGCGCTCGCGCTCGACGAATTCGATCGACTCAAGCGTCTGCTCGTAAGTCGGGATCAGGGCGGCGCGGTTCAGGTAGGCCCAGCCGTAATATTGCACGTGGGCGACCTCGAGCCGCTGTGCGCCGAGCTTTACCGCAAGGTCGATATAGCGGGGAACGTTGTGGATGTTCTGGCGATGGACCGGCGCGTTGACGGTTAGCGGAAGCCCGAGCTCCTTCACCCAACGCGCGACGTCGAGCTTCTTCTGCGTGGCGCCAGGATAGGCGCCGATCCGCTCGGCGTTGGCGGCATCGACATCCTGGAAGGAGATCTGCACGTGATCGAGACCGCGCTTAGCGAGGTCTTCGAGTCGGGCGCGATTGAGGGTGACGGCGGCGGTGATCAGGTTCGAGTAGAGGCCTGACTCGGACGCGGCCGAGACGATGTCCTCGAGGTCCTTGCGCGCCGTGGGTTCCCCACCCGACAAATGCACCTGCAAGATGCCCATCTCGCCGGCCTGGCGCATGACCGAGACCCAGGCTTCGGTCGGCAGCTCTTTGTTGACGCGCTCAAGCTCTATCGGGTTTGAGCAATAGGGGCATTGCAGCGGGCAGCGATGGGTCAGCTCGGCAAGGAGGCCGACCGGAGCCCGCGCGCAAAGGGCCGCGGTCGCGCTGTTGGTGCCGACCATGCCTTCGGTCGGTTCGTCGTCGACCGTCACCGATTGGCAATGTCCGTTGCCCAGAAGCTCTTCGCTCATCCCTTTATATATCCCTTGTCGGCAAGGCCCTGGAGCAGTTCGATCACATCGGCGCGGATCACATCGGCCGGTGCCGAATATTCCTTGGCCAGAGCCTCGACAATCTCCTCCACGGTTCTCTTGCCGTCGCAGAGTTTCAGCACCGCGACGGCCGTTTGGTCCGGCGTGAGCACGCGCTCAGGCGCCAGCAACACCCACCGGTCGCGCCCCGCATCGAAGCGAAGCTTGAGATAGGTGGGCAAATGGGGCCGCGTCTCCCGGCCGACAACGAGACGCTCGGGTGACGCGGCATCGTTCATCACGCTTTGCCCGGCACGAATGCCCCGGGCGGGATCATGCCCGGTTCGACATAGGCCACGTACAGCGCATCGAGTTGCGCCCAAAGCACATTGCATTTGAACTTGAGTGCATCGAGGGCGCCCTGTTGCGCCTCGGGTGTGCGGGCGTTGCGCTTCACATATTCGAGCGCGAAATCGGCATCGCGCGGAGCTTGGGTGAGGCGGCGCTTGAAGTAGGCCATCACCTTGTCGCTGATGAAGTCGTAGTTCTCGAGCATGCCCGCGATGCGCTCTTTGTGAATGCTGGGCGCGAACAGCTCGGTGAGCGAGGAGGCGACCGCCTCGACGAGGGTCTTCTCCCGCACGAAATTGACATATGCCTCGACGGCAAACACCGTCTCGGGCAGGGCGCCCTTCCTGGAGATGACATAGTCGCGGTCAAGGCCGAGGCCGTCGGTGAGTACGAGCCAGCGCTCGATGCCGCCTTCCTCTTCGCCATAACCATCATGATCCATGATGCGATGGATCCATTCACGCCTGAGTTCGCGGTCGTGGCAGCGGCTAATCAAGGCCGCGTCCTTGCGCGGAACAGCCGATTGGTAGCAGTAGCGGTTGAGAGCCCAGGCCTGCACCTGGCCCTTGTCGAGCTTGCCGCCATGCAAGAGCTTATGAAAGGGATGCTTGTCGTGATAGCGCTCGGCACCGATGGCGCGAAGCTCTTGCTCTAGTTCCTCGGGACTCATGATCTTGGTCACGGCGCTTACCTCTTGTCCTACCTAGTGACGGTGAGGAACTTTTGCTAGCGGCTCTGGCTGCGACCGCCTTGATGCATCTCAACTGCTTGGCAGGCCTCTACAATAACTCAATCGATGGTCGATCGAAACTTCGGACATGGTCCGGCAGATGCTACTTAGGGCGACTTGATGAGAGTTGCATGAGCGCCCCATGAACACTGCCTCTATGCCTCATTAAGAAATTCTGAAGGGCAAGGTACGCAACGGGGTCGGAAATGCCGCCGTGCTTCCTGCTCAGCCCGCGAAGCGTGGAGGCGAACGATACCCGAAAGCACGAACGGCGATCATGGCTTCCGCCAGATCGCCGTTCGCTTTGGTTCCGAGATGAGAAAGGCGGATTAAGCGCGATCCAGCTCAGCCGGCAGGTAGCTCGTCACTTCCATGCCAAACTCCGTCTCCTCGATCGTCGGCTTGTGCCACTCACGCATAATAGGCTCTCCTTCCGCGAGTATGGGCCAAGCGTGGCCGGTACGGCCGGCGTTTTGCGAACCCGGAATACGGCCGACCGGCTGCTCTTCCACCATGCGTGCCGGTCATGATAATTTCAAATCGTATTTCCTTATAGGAAGGATAAGGTCATCTTATCGTCATGGTCTCGCTCCGGCAGTTGCGTTACCTCGAATCTTTGGCGGAAACGCTCCATTTCGGCCATGCGGCCGAGGCGTGCGCCGTGAGCCAACCGGCGCTCAGCATGCAGATCAAGGAGCTCGAGGACGAACTCCACGTGAGCCTGGTCGAGCGGCGCAAATCGGGTATCGAGCTCACCGAGCAGGGCGAGGAAGTGGTGCGGCGGGCGCGAACGATCCTCGCCTCGGTGCGCGATCTCGTCGACTATGCCAAGCATCAGGAAGGGGTGTTGTCGGGCGTGCTCAAGCTTGGTGCCATTCCTTCGATTGCGCCTTATCTTTTGCCCGCAGCGCTACCGGAGTTGAACCGGCGCTTTCCTGCTCTCAACCTCCAACTGCGCGAGACCCAGACGGCCAATCTTCTGCGCGAGCTGGTGACGGGCGATCTCGACGTCATCCTCATCGCTCTGCCGATCCACGACCCCGAGGTGGAGACGCTGCATCTGTTCGACGACCGGTTCATCCTCGCCACCAGGGCTGGGGCGCGCAACAAGAAGCTCCGCCATGCCAGCGCCGATATGTTGAGGCAGGAACGCTTATTGCTGCTCGAGGAGGGACATTGCTTGCGCGACCAGGCGCTTTCTTATTGTCACATGCTGACGCCCGAGGCGCGCGAGTTGTTCGGAGCGTCGAGTCTCGCCACCATCGTGCAGATGGTCGCCAACGGTTATGGCATCACGCTTCTGCCCGAGATGGCGATCGCAAGCGAAGTTCATCACAGCGGCGATATCCGCCTGTTGCGATTTCGCGCGCCCGAGCCTAAACGCGAGATCGGGCTTGCCTGGCGCAAGACCTCTCCGCGCAAGGCCGATTTCCAGCAGCTGGGCGATTTGCTGCGCGAAATAGCGCCGCAGTCTGGAAAGCAAGCGCCGAGATAGCGCTCCAGAGACAAGCACGCGAAGAGTACCCAGCGCGGGTTAGGAGAGAAGAAGGAGGCGGGGAGACGCTGACGATCCAAATCATGGCCCTCGTGGCGTTGGCATTCTACGCCTGGGCCGGCGCCGTTGCTCTCAAGCGGCCGGTCTCCGAATTCTATGCGGCGGGACACGCCGTTCGCGCCGCGTATAACGGAATGGCAATTGCCGCTTGCTTCGCGGCAGCGCTTGCCTACCCCGCGCTCGCCGGCGCCTCTGCCCCCGGATGGCGCAGCTCGCTCCTCGTGCTTGCCGGCGGGGCAGGGGGGCTTCTCGTCATTGCCTTTTTGATGGCACCTTACCTTTCCAAGTTCGGCGGCTACACCCTTCCCGATTTTCTTGGCGAACGCTTCGGCTCGGTGAGCTTGCGACCCCTGGCCGTCGTGGGGGTCTTCCTCTCCTCGTTTCCCGCTCTTGCCGTGGTGCTTCTCTGTCTTGCCGTCATCGTCACGCGCCTTTTCGCGCTTGATCCTCCGACGAGCATAGCCGCGGCGGTGGCAATGCTCCTGCTCTGCACGTTTCTTGGCGGCCTGCGCTCTGCAACTCGGGCTGGCGTCGTGCAATATGCCGTGTTGCTCGCAGCCTCCTTGGCAGCGCTTGCCATCCTTCTCTGGCAGCGCGGAACTTTTTTGACGGGTCACGATGCCGGCGCGCTGTTCGACGCAATTGCCGCACTGAAGCTCAAAATATTTGCGGCGCCCGATCGCGTGAACCGCTTCGCTCTTCTCTTTTGTCTGATCGTGGGGACGGCGACGCTGCCGCATCTTCTGATGCGGAGCTTCTCGGCACGCTCTCCCGGGGAGGCGCGGAGGTCGTTTCTCTACGCCGTGCCTCTGCTCTTGGTGCTGTTTCTCGCCGCGCCCGCCTACATACCCCTCCTCGACGGAGAGCCGATCGCCGCAGGGGACACCCCGTCCGTCGTCATGCTTGGGCTCGTTGCGACGGCATCGAGCGCAGCCTGTATTGCGCTCGGAAGCGGACTGCTGCTCGCCATGGCAAACGCGGTCTCCTATGACCTCTACTACAAATCCTTCGATCTCACCGCGCCCGCAGACAGGAGGCTTCTCGTGGCGAGAGGTGCGGTCCTGATCGTTGCCGGTCTTGCCGCCATTGCCGCACTTTATCTCCCGCCGCGTACGATGCTCGTTCTCGCCGGCGCTTCGTTCTCGCTTGCCGCGAGCGCGTTTCTGCCAACGCTCCTGCTCGGGCTGTGGTGGAAGCGCGCCACGGAGCAGGGGGCGCTTGCCGGCATGATCGCGGGCCTCATCGTTTGCCTCTACTACATGATCGTGCCGCGCTATTTCCCCTATGCCTTCTACGAGACCTCGCGCCCGTTCTCGAGCGCGACCGACGCGCAGGCCTCTGCCTACAATACCCTGCAGCAGCTCTACTATCTCGCCGATCCGCAGACACAGCCCGCGATCGCGATGCTGTGGGAGGCGAACGTGCGGTCGATCGCCAATTGGTGGGGAGTCAGGGGCACCTTCGCGGGCGTGTTCGGCGTGCCGGTCGGCTTCGTTATGGCCATCGCCGTCAGCCTGCTGACACCAGCGCCGTCGGAAGACGTGCAGAATTTCGTCGAGGATCTGCGCAAGCCGCAGCCGGCTTAGGCGAAACGCATCGGCCTATTGCGCGGAGGGATCTGCTGCCGATTGCGAGTCGGGCTGCTCGGGCTGGTCGCCGAGCAGGCGGAAGGAGTCGCGGAAGTGCTCGGCATCATCGTCGGTGGCGTGGCCTTTTGGCCCCGCCGACACGAGCATGTAGATGCGGTCGCCTGAGGGCACGACGTCGACAAGATGATTGATCCTGCCTTTGCCGGCATCGCCGTCCGAGATCGCCTCGAAGCCCGCGTGCCTGGCGACAGTCGCCTCACCCCTCTTGCGCAAACGGGAGTCGCTGCCCTTGGCGTAGGCGTTCACCAGCTTCACGTAGAAATCGTTGGTGATGGGGCCTGGCGCTTTGCCCGCGGGATATTCGAAGACGACCACCGAATAGACGGTGTCGTCGCCGATGCTCACCTGGAAATCGTATTGCAGCAGCGGATTTTGGCCCTCGACCGGCGTGCTCGTCATCTTCGGCGTGCCGGGAAACTCGATAGCGAAGCCGTGCTCGGGCGATTGGAACTCGGCCCATTGCGGCTCGCTCGATTGCGCCGGCGTCGTGGCGGGCTGATCTTCCGCAGCTCCCGGCGAAACCGCGGCCAAGAGCAGGAGCAAAGCCAGGATCGCGCTTCTCGTCGACATCGAGGGTTCCCTTCGTCGCCTACCGCCCGATTCGCTCATCTTAGCCGATCATGACGAAGGGTCCATCCCGCAAGGGGCAATTCTAGCCTTGAGGCTGGGACTTCAGGACCTTGGCGTACATCGCCTCGGCGTCCTCCTTCAGAGCCCGCCGCGAATCCGGGCGGAGATAGAGCATGTGACCGCCGGCATAATCTTCGACCTCGATCGGGATTGCGCCCTGGAGCGGCGGAAGCTGGTCCACGAGAAAAGACGCGGCGAGATACGGCGTGATCAGATCGGTGTAGCCCGCGGCGACGAGCACACCCAGCGAGCGATTGACGGCACGCGCATCCTGGATGTCGTCGATGACGCCGGCATAGCCCTGATGCGTCGGGCTCGTGCCGAAATCCCATTTCGAGCGCACGTCTCGATTGAGCAGGCGATAGGTGGCATCCGTCTTATAGCCAAGATCGTTCTGCGCGTACTGGATAAAGGCCGCCGTCCAAAGCGGCACGGTCGCGTCGAGGACAGGGTCGGGGCCGCGCGGCCACGAGCTCGATGGATTGGGATCCGGGCCTCCGACGCTCCCGTCATAGCGGCTCAACACCTCGCCCTGGGAGCGGTCGAATTCCTTGATGAAAAGCTGAGGCTCGATGCGCGCGAGATGGCGCTCGACCACGTCCTTGGGGAGTCCGATCAGCTCCGCGACCTTAGTGCTCGCGCGCTTGCCGCCTTCCTCGGCACCCGAGGCGAGATCAACGAGATAATCGGACATGGCGTAGTGCTCGGAGTCCTTGAGCGCTTTCCCTAGCGCCTCGCGTCCGGTGACGCCTTTGCTCTCGAGATTGACCGCCGCGTACGACGGAAGTTGGAGGGCCCACGTGAGCGGATCGTAATCCTCGCCGTTGAGAAGCGCGAATTCGAGCGCGGGCGATATGAGAACAAGCCCGCTCGGCGAAGCGCCGCCCTTCTTCTGCAATTCACGCGTGATGGTCGCGGCGCGGAAGCCGCCATAGCTTTCGCCGGTCAAGAATACCGGCGAAGACAGTCGGCCATTGTCGATGAGATAGGTGCGGATGAAATCGGCGAGATATTCGGTGTCGTGCTCGATGCCGAAGAAGTCACGCTCGTCCTTGCAGTCGGCCGCGTGGCTATATCCGGTGCCGACGGGGTCGACGAAGACGAGGTCGGTGAAATCGAGCCAGCTCGAATCGTTGTCGATCAAGCGCGGCGGCGGGCCGAGAACCTCGCCCTTGTCCGATACCTCGATTGCTTTCGGTCCGAGTGCCCCGAGATGAAGATAGGCCGATGCGGCGCCCGGGCCGCCATTGAACACGAAGGTGATCGGCCGCTTGGTGTCGGCGGGCTCGCGGGCATAAGCGACATAGAAGATCGAAGCGATGGTCTTGCCCTGGCTATCGCGCGCGGGAAGCGTCCCTGCCGTGGCGGCATAGTGAATCGTCTCGCCGGAAAGGGTGATAGTGTGATGGGTGATAGAGGTTGGTGGAAGGAGATCGGGTACGGTCTCCGGCCCGGATTTGGCTTCGGCATGCGGCTCGTTTCCCGACGGCGTGCTTGCTGCGGCGTGCTCGATCGGGGTTTCTTGCGCGGCCTCGCCTGCCGACGCGTTAGCGAACCATGCGAGTATGAGAAGGCTTGCACCAAGGCCGAGGACGCAAGCGATGCAGCGGTAAGCCTTTGTCACTAAACGTTGCTCCATGTTCGGCAGAGGATTTTGTCCGCAGAGACTTAAGCAGCAGAGTGGGCGGTCTCAAGGCGACCGAACATTAACGTTAGACCATCTAGGCGCCATGATTGTGCGAGACTTACGCATCATGCCGAGAACCATTCTGACGATCGCCCTGCTTCTCCCTATGCTTGGCGTTGCTGCGTGCGCCGACCGCGAACAGGTCCGGGCGAAGCAGATTGGCGAGGAGGCCGGTGCGGCAAGCGCCGACGATGCCGCTTGCCGCCCCAAGGGCGCGCCGGGAACGACGGCCTATGACGGCTGCCGCAAGGAACTCGCGCAGGCGCGCGCCGAGAGGAGCGCCATCCAATATCAGAAGCGGCGCGACTTCGATCGCGTCCTCGGCCAAGGCACGTCGGACTGGGGCGGAAGCTACTGACCTAGACGTTGGTGTCGCCGGGGAAGGTCCCGTCAGGATGCGGGCACTTCACGCGCTTCACGTACCAGCCCGGATGCTCCGACTCCCAGCGCGGCGTCTCCATCATGCTCGCGCGCGAGCAGACATAAGGATCGGCGAAATTGGGCGTTGGCGCGCCGGTGCCAAAATCGTTCGGGTCGTACATCTGGACGACCTCGTTGCGGCAGGTGGCCTCGTCGAGCTTGATGCCGTCGAGGGGAAAGCCGTTCACGTCCAAAGGTCCCTGATCGGTAAAGGCCTGGCATACAATGAACAGAAGGGCAGTTGGGGTCATCGGGTCACCAGCAATCGCCTTTTGCGGCTTCGACGCTTACAATCAGCCGCGGGTTGCCGAAGCGCAACAAAATTCAAGTATTTGGCCGTCCTGCGGCCCCTTCAAGCCGGAAAGCTTACCCCTTCCAGCCTCGGCGAGGATTAGTCCTCTGCCATGGGTTCGATTCCCCAGATAAAGTAAGATGCGAAGTGTGGGTTTCGCCGCTAATGTAGGGTCTTGAGCGGGAGAGTAGACGGCCGCGCGGTCCTGCAAGGCTTTTAGGGCAATCGCCCAGCCTCGCAGCCCTTAGGGCGCGCTCGCGCTTGACGGGCAATTGAGGGATAAAGACTCGGCCTTCTCGCGATCAGGCCTTCGGCGTCGGGCCGGGGCAGTAACGGCGCGTTCGTCCAGTGTCGTTGGAGTTGGCATCTTCATGCGTCCTGTGAGACATGAGGCTCGCCATGGCCCCAGGCGGTAGCGGAGCATCGCTGCATGGTTAGCCCGCTGCGAGAAAAGCGCGCTTGGCCGCCAAAAGAGAAAGACGCCGACTCGGCAGAGTTGGCGGCCTTCGAGGCGACCGTCGCCGTCGTCAAAGAGACGGTCGTCAGGTCAGGCGAAGTTCTCGTCTCGGCGAAAGAGGATCTCAGCGATCATAAGCGCTGGCTCGAGGCGCAGCGCGCCGCGGTGCAGGCCGATCGCGCAAGGCACGAGCGCTGGCTGCAGCGTCAGCAAGAGAAGCAGAAGGCTCTCGACCGCCGCGAGGCGGCGAAACGCCGTCGCCGGCTCGCGCGTCAGCGCGCCAGGGACGCCGTCGAGAATGCTGTCTTTGCCGCCGTCGATGCCGTCCTGTCGTTCTTTTGGCTTTGCGTCGCCGAGGTCGTCGCATTCTTTGCCTATCTCTGGCGCTCGACCGTAAACGCTTTCGTGTGGGTCGGGGCACGCCTCAGTGCCCTCGGCTCCTACATCGCGAGCCTTGTGAGGACCGGGGCCTCAGCCGTCGCGCGTAAGACGCGGGCGCTTGCGGGTTCGACGGGCAGTGCTCTCTCGGCTGCCGGCTCCTCAATCGCCGCCAAGTCCGGCGTGCTTGCCAGATCGACGGGAAGCGCATTCTCCGCGGCCGGTTCTTCGATCGCGGCAAAGTCCGGCGGGCTTGCGCACTCGACCGGCAACGCCTTCGCCGCAGCGGGCTCTTCGCTGAGGGCAAAGACCGCTGAGATTGCGCACTCGACCACTAGCGCTCTGTTGGTCGCGCGTGCCTCGGTCGCGGTCAAATCCCCCCAGCCAGCGCCAGTTCGTGACGATGATCTTATTCCGGCACCTCCGCCCGTTCGGTCAGCGCCGCGACAGGCAACGGATGAGGAGATTGCCGTCGCAATTGTCACCCCTGTTGCCGCCGAGAGCCCGCTCCCGACGGCAGAGCCGGCGAAGCTGGCTGGCGATCAGCCCGTGGCGGCACAAGCCGCGGGAGTGGATCTCGCTGCTTCGAGCTCGGAGGCAACCTCGGCTTTCGCAGACGCCGCAACTGCTCGGGAGTTCGCCGAGCCGGCTATCCCCGCAGAAGTGACCGAAGCCACGCCTATTTCGCTAGCAGGCGACACGATGGCAACGCGCCTTACCGAAACCGTGGCGCCAATTGCAACCTTCGTGCGCACGAGCCTCGAAACGCTAGCGCGCCTGATCGCCTCGACCTCAGCGAAGGCGGGTCCTTTCGCTCGCGCCGTGGCGGAGCGCCTCTCGTCCACGCTGTCGGCCGTCTCGGCCAAGCTCCACGTACTCGCTCCACAGGTCCATGGCGCCATTGCCAGAGGCGCGGAGAAGGCCGGAGTCCTTGTAAAGGGGGCAGCTCAGCGTGGTGGAGCCTTGCTCGCCAGGGTCAGGCCCCCTCAGGGCGGATACGAAAACGAAGTACCTTCACCCACTGGCGCGCTATCCTTACCCGGACGCATAGGGAGCTACGATCTCAGTCAGATGCTGATCATCTCCGGAGTTGTGTTGCTCGTCTGCGGGGCCCTCTTGGTCGGAGGCGGCCTCATCCTGCGCGCAGGGACAGGAAGGGGAGATGGAGCCGGAACTACGGCTTCGGTCGCGAAGCCGGACTCGCTGCATTCCGTGCTTTGGTTCTTCGACGAGCCAGACTTGCCGATCGTCGAGCGGTCGGTGTTCAGCGCCGAGCTGACCCCACACGGCGTGCGCCTCACCGGGCTCACCCTAAAGGCCGAGAACAACTCCGATGCGCCGCTGTCGGGGCTCGAAGGGGTGGTCAAGCCCGACGCAAATCGGCCCGACCTCAAGCTCGCGGTGAAAGTCGACATCGTTCCGGCCGAGGGCGACAGCGCGCCGGGCGCCGCGGCGGCGGAAGTGCAAGGGAACGGCGTCATCCCCCCGCATGCCTTCTTCAGTCTGGTCTTTCCCTTCCCACCCCAGACGCAAGGGGCCGAGCCCGGCGTCGCCCTCGACGACTTCATCGCGGCTTATGGCGGCCTGATGCTCAAACTTCGCTACGACGTCGACGGCACGGAAAAATCGCTCATCCAATATCTCTCGCCGGAGATGCTGAAGGCGCAGCTCACCGAGATCCAGCATGAGGCCGACAAGTCTTAGCCGGCCGCCCGTGCCCGCTTCGCTAGAAGCAATTGACGGTGTTCGTCCCACATCCCCTGATGCTGAGACACGCATTGAACGACGTGCACCATCTCAAGCTGCATCCGGCCGTATCTGCCGTGGGATCATCGAGCGCGGTTGCGGTGCAAACGCTGCTGCAAGACTGAAAGTCGTTGTTGCAGACGCGCACGCTCTGGCTTCCGGCGCCACATATGTCCGGCGTTGGCGCGAGCGACTGCGTCGGGGCGATCGGGTTGCCGTTCGATTGGCTCCCCGTGCCTTGCGTCGTCGTTCCTCCGAACGTGCTCGTTCCGGGCGTGCTCGTTTGCGCGAGCGCTACTCCTTGCAGCAATATCAAGACAAAAAGAGCCTGAAATCCCCGTTTGAACATGGCACGCATCCCGCTAGCGCCTCATCCCTCAAGGCCGCTAGCTTAGCGTTTTGATTGGTGCCGGCTAGAGGATTCGAACCCCTGACCTACTGATTACAAATCAGCCGCTCTACCGCCTGAGCTAAGCCGGCTCCCGATGTCCAAAACATGGACCGGGTGCGCCATCGCTTCAACCTTCGCGCCCCGCGAAACTCTTAGCCCTGTTCCTTGCGCTTTTCCACCCGAGGCTCGCAGCGGCGGCTAGAAGGTCGAGAAGCGCCAGGTCACGTCGCCGAACACGCCAAAACGCTGGCTGGTGAAGTCGTTCAGCTCGACCTTGATGTTCTGGTGCACGAACTCGCTGTTGCCGTGGGTGGCATCGGCGAACCAGTACCGCACGCCCGCGCCGATTTCCCAATTCGGCGTCAGGTCGTAGCGGGCCTCGCCCTCGAGCTGGTATCCCCAACCCGTGCCGCGGTCGACGGCATTGGGAACGGTGCCAAGGTCCTTGCGCAGATAGTGACTGTCTTCGTTCCACACATAAGCCACAGGCAGTGCGGCGGCATCGGCGATCAAACTCAGCCGATCCCAGAGTCTCACTCTGGCCTCGGCGCCTAAGCGGAGCGACGCCCAGTTCGCCTCATTCCTGATGACTTTGGTGGAGAAGGGGACCTCGATGAAGCCGGGCGGGCCGCAGAAGGCGCCGTCGAGGTCGTCACGATTGCAGCGTGCGCCATAGCCGACTTGCGACTCCCCCCAGTAATTGAAACCAGCGTAGGGACCTATGGTCAGCTTCGAAGTGCCGTCGATGAGTTTGAAGTCGTATCCCAGGTCGACGGTGACGTAGTCTAGGCTATTTCCTTGGATTCTGCTGAACGTGTCGGAGAACTTCACCTGGCGGGCGAAGAAGTCCTCGTCGTCGAGACTCCCACCATTCAGCCAGCCGCCGCCGGCATAGCCCTTGGCGAAGATGTTGCCCCCGTTCGTCGCGCGGAAGAAGAGCTCGGCGGTATTGCCCTGCATGTTGTCATAGGTGAGCTTGGAGGTGGGATTGCCCAAGGCAGGGTTGATCTTCTGGGAGGTGATATTGAAGCTGGTCTTGCCCTCGCTCCACCAGTAGCGCGCGCCGAGCTCCCAGTTCGGCTCGGTCGAGGGGGGAAGGGGGATGGCGTACGGCGCCGGCACCTCCACGGTCGGTGGAACGGGAATGTTATAAGTGCGCGGCGGCTCCGCGGTCTGTGCCTCGGCGCGGCCCGCAATGCACGCGGCGGCAAGCGCCACGAGAACGAAGCTTTTGCGCATGGACGCCGTCTTGCCTCTTAACGATCGTGAGATCGCGCCTGCTCCCGCTGCGAAGCATGCAAGAGGCGTGGTTAAGACGGAATTAAGAGGCGTGCCGCATTGGGACACCCAAGGCGCAGGTCCCTAGTGCTTAGCGGCGGCGGCTTGCCAGAATGCCGGCGACGAAGGCGATGGCGAGCATGGTGATGGGCCCCACTTGTTGCATCGCCTTGCCCACGCCTTGGTCGATCATGCCCATGCCCTCGCTCGCCGTCATCGCCATGCTCGGCGTCTCACGTTTGGGCTGCGGCGCGAACAGGGGGAGGGTGGCCAGCACCAGCATCGACAAAAGAAAGAGCGCGGCGGCGATGATCCCAGCAGCCGCGGCCGGGGTGAAGCCGTGTCCGATCAGGAGTTGGTAGGCGGCGAACAGCCCGAACAGAACCGCGATGATGAGAATGACGAGCGCGACGGAGACGACGATGGCCTGCCGGACCGAACGCTCAATCGATTCCCTGATGCGCAGTCCGACTTGCAGGGACGAGAGCAGCGCGAGCGCCGTGCGGAGCATGGAGGCTTCGCCTAGCGACGGGTGAAGACACCAAACAGGAATCCGAGTTCGACGGCAATCGCGATGGCCGATAGCGGATTGCGCTTGATGGCCTCCTCAGCCTCGTTGGCGACATCGACGGCCTTTTCCTGAGCGCGGTTGACCTGCTTGTTGGCGATGCGGCCGACGGTGGTGGTCAGGTTCTGCAGGTCGGCGCGGATCGCGTCGATCTGATCGGCAAGCTCTTGCGCTTCTGGGCTGGGGGTCGGCATGGGGGCTTCCTTCCTGGGGGGAAATTTGGGGTGGGGTTGTTTGGGCAACTCTGCACGGACGCGCTTCGTTCCGCGCAATGACTGAATGGCTCCTTCGGTTCATCTCTTGGACCCTCGGCCGCCGCTGTCAAGGGGCGGCGGGCACGGGGGCCACACAGGCTGGTTGGATGGTTGCCGGAGCCTTGCGCGGCGCGCGTCACCCTTCTAGTCTCTCCGTGTGACGGGAGATTGCTCAGAGGGGGCGAGCATGAGCGGCTGCGGGCTTAGGCATT
Organism: uncultured Alphaproteobacteria bacterium; assembly: GCA_963732205.1. Classification (GTDB taxonomy): domain Bacteria; phylum Pseudomonadota; class Alphaproteobacteria; order Rhizobiales; family Methyloligellaceae; genus Methyloceanibacter. The sequence goes on along the minus strand of CAVSYE010000006.1, from coordinate 222,851 downwards.
TCGGTCTCGCCATCCTCTTCCTTGTCTTAAGTGCATTACCGGCGGCCGCGGGAAGCGCCGAGACGCTCGCGGGGATGGGGTCCACGGCGGCGGCACTCTCGGCCCAAGACAGCGTCCGCTTGGTGGCGCATTTCCGCAAAGTCTATAGCTTCTATTGCTATCCGAAGAATTATTGGTGGTTCTACCGGCCGTACACCACGGCGCAGCAGAACTTTCCCCGCTGCATGCCGTACTTTCATTATCTCGACGAGGCCTATCCGGCACCGCGGAACCTGCGGCAGGGCGAGCCGATCAAGTAGCTCGCCAACCCGAACACGCGACATTAACCTTGCCGATACTTGCGACGCGTAAGCTCAATCCGCCTTCCGCTGGCGGCTCACAGGCCCGGAGGGGGGATTGCCCAAGTTCGGAGTCGCAAGATGAAAGCCCTCATGTGTCTCGCCGCCGCGCTCGCGCTCGCGGTTGGCTTCAGCCTCACTGCCCCTGATCGTGCCAATGCCGGATGCGCTGTCTGGCGCCCCTGCGCTCCAGCCATTCTCTTTCCCGCTCCCAATCCTATTCCCTTGCATAGAGTGAGGATCCGCCGCGCGGCGCCATGCGGCGTCGGCTGTGCGCCGGTCGTCGCCGCTCCGTGCGTCACCGGCTGCGGCCGCGTTGCTGTCGCTCCGGTTCCGCCGTGCGTCGCACCGTGCGGTGCGTCTTATTATTACGCTCCGACGCGGTTCTACGCCTATTGGGCCCAGCCGGCCTTTACCGCCTGCTATCCGGGTCCCGGCAATTGCTATTGGCGCAGGGACTGCTGGTACGATTCTTTCGGCCGCCGCTTCTGCAACTAGCCGCGTCCTTGGCGCCTGTCATGCCCGCGAGGGGCATCCAGTACGCCCGGCATTCGCGTAGGGAAGAGGTTGCCGGATTGCCCGGTCAAGCCGGGCAAGGGACAACTGTGGGCTGAGGCGGAAGACTTGCAGTCTCAGCCCTTGGCGTTGAGGCTTGCCCAATGGAGCGCGATCGCCGCCGCGTTCGAGACGTTGAGGCTCGCGAGCCCACTTCTCGTCGAGATGCGGGCGAGCACATCGCAATGCTCGCGCGTGAGCTGACGCAATCCCTTGCCTTCGGCGCCAAGCACGAGAGCGAGCGGCCTCGTCAATTGCAGCGACTCGAGCGCGTTCGTCCCTTCCTCGGCGAGGCCCACCCGCAAGAGGCCACGCTCGCCGAGCTCGGCCAGACTTTGCGCGAGATTCTTGACGAGAATGAGCGGCACGAGATCGAGAGCTCCGCTTGCGACCTTGGCGAGTGCGCCGGAGAGAGGCGGGCTGTGGCGCTCGGTCAAGACGAGGCCTGAGGCGCCGAAGGCCGCCGCCGAGCGCAGCACGGCTCCGACATTATGCGGATCGGTCACCTGATCGAGCACGATGACGATGCCGTTCGCATCGATCTCGTCGAGGCTCATGGGCGCAAGCTGCTCGGCCTCGAGCGCGACCCCCTGATGCACCGTGTCAGGCCCGAGCAGCCGGTCGAGGTCGCGCGGGGAGGCGGGCTCAAGGGCGACGTCGCGCTTGGCGATGAGTGGCGCGAGCCGGTGCGCCGCATTTTCGGTGACGATCAGCCTCACCAGTTCACGCTTCGGATTGCCGAGCGCCGCCTCCACGGCGTGAAGGCCGAACAGCATGACGCGGTCGGTGTTGGCGCGGTGTGAACCGCGCCCAACTCGGGCAGGTTTTTTCCCGCGCTGCCAGGGACGGCTTCCTTGTCGTTCTGGCCTTGGTCTTTGGCGCATCGTCTTGCGGGGCGAGTCTCGTAATGGACGGGGAAAGTAATGATGAGTTGCGGGGAAAGTGACCGGATTTCGCGGCTAACCCTCTGATTTACAGTTGACAGAGGCTGAAGCGCTACCCATAAACCTGCCATGGCGGACCCTGCCGGCCGACGGCGGGGCGTTTTTGCTTGGTCGCAAATCACCAGTCAATCCATCTGGCTCAAGGAGGGGTGCCCGAGTGGCTAAAGGGGACGGGCTGTAAACCCGTTGGCTATGCCTACGTAGGTTCGAATCCTACCCCCTCCACCACCACTCTTGAGTGCAGAAGGAATGCGGGTGTAGCTCAATGGTAGAGCAGCAGCCTTCCAAGCTGAGGACGAGGGTTCGATTCCCTTCACCCGCTCCAACAAGACTCCTGCAGAGTCGGTTGATTAGGCGAGGAAAAGGCGGCTTTGGAGCAGGAGGTAGGTCGATAGGAGTGTAGCTCAACTGGCTAGAGCACCGGTCTCCAAAACCGGGGGTTGGGGGTTCGAGTCCCTCCACTCCTGCCATTCCAAGACAGGGTGGCGCGGGAGGCAAAGAGCCGGGAGTTAGGTTGAGGCGGCAAGGATTTGAGATGGCGAGGACCAATCCCTTCGAGTTTCTACAGCAAGTGCGCACCGAGGTGTCCAAGGTTACTTGGCCCACGCGCCGGGAAACGGTGATCACGACGATCATGGTCATCGCCATGTCGATTGCTGCTGCGCTGTTCTTCCTCACCGCCGACTGGCTGCTGAGCAACATCGTCACCCTTGTTCTCGGCTGGGGCCGATAGGAGGTCCATCGAGTTCTCATGGCCATGCGCTGGTACATCGTCCACGCTTATTCGAACTTCGAGCGGAAGGTCGCCGAGTTGATCAAGGAACGTGCGACTGCTGCAGGCCTCGCCGACCAGTTCGCCGAGGTGCTTGTGCCTATGGAAGAGGTCGTGGAGATGCGCCGCGGCCGCAAGATAAGCTCGGAGCGGAAGTTCTTCCCTGGTTACGTGCTGGTGAAGATGGAGCTGAACGATCAGACCTACCACCTGATCAAGTCGACGCCGAAGGTCACGGGCTTCCTCGGGACCGAGAACAAGCCTATTCCGATCACCGAGGAAGAGGCGGGGCGCATCCTCCAGCAGGTGCAGGAGGGTGTGGAGCGGCCGAAGCCGTCCGTCACGTTCGAGATCGGCGAGCAGGTGCGCGTCGCCGACGGACCGTTTGCCTCGTTCAACGGTCTCGTCGAAGAGGTCGACGAGGAGCGGGCGCGGCTCAAAGTGGCGGTGTCGATCTTCGGACGGGCGACGCCTGTCGAGCTCGAATACGCGCAGGTCGAGAAGCTTTAAGCGAAGCGTTTGTAAGCGGGACCACCCCGCGGGAAGCATAGGGATGGCGAAGAAGATCGAAGGTTACATCAAGCTGCAGGTGCCGGCGGGGCAGGCGAACCCATCGCCGCCAATCGGCCCTGCGCTCGGCCAGCGCGGCGTGAACATTCCCGAGTTCTGCAAGCAGTTCAATGCGGCGACGCAGAAGCTCGAGCCGGGCTCGCCCATTCCCACGGTGATCACCGTCTTTGCCGACCGCTCCTTCACCTTCGAGATGCGGACGCCGCCGGCGTCTTACCTCCTCAAGAAGGCAGCGAGGATCACCAAGGGGTCGACGGCGCCGGGCAGGACCGGTGCCGGCAGCGTGACCAAGGCGCAGCTTCGCGAGATCGCCGAGGTCAAGATGAAGGATTTGAACGCCAGTTCCATCGAGCAAGCGATGAAGATCATCGCCGGCTCTGCCCGCTCGATGGGCCTTGAGGTGCAGGAGTAGATCATGAGCAAACCCGGCAAGAGGTTTCGTGCTGCCGCCGAGATGAGTGACCGCGAGACGCTGTACTCGCTCGAGGATGCGGTGAAGCTCGTCAAGAACGGCGCCAAGGCGAAGTTCGACGAAACCATCGAGATCGCGATGAATCTCGGCGTCGATCCGCGCCACGCCGATCAGATGGTGCGCGGCGTCTGCCAGCTGCCGCACGGCTCCGGGCGTAAGCTCAGGGTCGGCGTGTTCGCCAAGGGCACCAAGGCCGAAGAGGCGAAGAAGGCCGGCGCCGACGTCGTCGGCGCTGAGGATCTCGTCGAGCAGGTGCAGAAAGGCGTGATCGAATTCGACCGCTGCATCGCCACCCCCGACATGATGCCGCTCGTCGGCCGTCTCGGCAAGGTGCTAGGCCCCCGCGGTCTGATGCCGAACCCCAAAGTCGGCACCGTCACGATGGATATCGGCCCGGCGGTGCGCGCGGCCAAAGGCGGCGCAGTCGAGTTCCGCGTCGAGAAGGCGGGATTGATCCATGCCGGCGTCGGCAAGGCGAGCTTCAGCGAGACGGCGCTGGTGGAGAACATCCGCGCCTTTGCCGATGCGGTGATGAAGGCGAAGCCGTCAGGCGCCAAGGGCACGTTCTTGCAGCGGGTCGCGGTCACTTCGACCATGGGCCCCGGTGTCAAGATCGAGCCTGCGAGCCTCACCGGTCACGCGTAGTTGAAAGAGTTTCGGGACCGAATTTTCGGTTCCGAAGGATCGCCTCGATGAGAAGCGGTCCAAACCTGTCCGAGATTGCAGGTGCGGGTTTCCCGCTTAAGCCGTCAGGGCCTGCATGAGACGGGAGACGAAACGGTTCGATGGTAGCGGCTGACCGCAACCTGGAGATCGGTTTGAACCTCGTAGTTGGCTCAAGCGCAATAAAGCGCGCGGGCGGACAGGCATCGGAGCGTCGCTCGAAGGAGCGGGGCAGGGTGTTGCCTGGTCCCCTCAAGCTTCGTGCGGCATTGAACGTGGCTTGAGGTCTTCGCTTAGAAGACCTCGAACAGACGGAGTGAGCATTGGATAGAGCAGAGAAGCGCGAAGTCGTGACAGCGCTTCACGACGTCTTCGCCAAAACCGGCGTCGTCGTCGTCGCTCATTATGCGGGCCTGACGGTGTCCGCCATGACCAAACTGCGCAGCGAGATGAGAGGCGCTGGCGGTCAGGTCAAGGTGGCGAAGAACAGGCTCGTGAAGCTTGCGCTCGAAGGCACCGACGCCAAGGGCATCGCGGATTTGCTGAAGGGGCCGACGTGCCTCGCATTTTCCGCGGACCCCGTGGCGGCACCGAAGATCGCCGTCAAATTCGCCAAGGCGAACGATAAGTTCGTCATTCTTGGCGGAGCGATGGGCAACACGGTGCTCGATGCCAAAGGCGTGAACTCGCTCGCCGACCTGCCTTCGCTCGATGAGCTCAGAGGCAAGCTGATCGGTCTCATTCAGGCACCGGCGAGTAAGATCGCCCGCACGCTGAATGAGCCCGGTGCTCAGCTGGCTCGCGTGTTCGGAGCTTACGGCAAGAAAGACGCGGCGTGAGCCGACGAGACGCTAACCGCAGACAGAAACCTACGAGGATAAGTAAATGGCAGATCTCCAGAAAATTGTGGACGAGCTTTCGAGCCTGACGGTGCTCGAAGCCGCCGACCTTGCGAAATTGCTCGAAGAGAAGTGGGGCGTTTCGGCCGCCGCGCCTGTGGCCATGATGGCCGCCGGCGGCGGTGCAGCCGCAGCGCCCGTTGAGGAAAAGACCGAGTTTACCGTCGTTCTGGCCGCGGCTGGCGCCCAGAAGATCAACGTTATCAAAGAGGTGAGGGCGATCACCAGCCTCGGCCTCAAGGAGGCCAAGGACCTCGTCGAAGGCGCGCCGAAGCCTGTGAAGGAAGGCGTGTCAAAGGACGAGGCCGAGAAGATCAAGAAGCAGCTCGAGGCGGCCGGAGCCACCGTCGAGCTCAAGTAAACGTGGGTTGAAAGAGCCCGGGACGGGCACCATATAAAGGTGTTCTCCCGGGCCCCCAAACCCACCAAAATTTGCAGATGACGTTTCGCCTGAGCTTCCGCTTGCCCCCGCGGAATCTTCGGCGAGACGTCGCGACGAGCCCAACAAGGGCCACGAGCCAAAGAGGACCAAATGGCGCAGCAGACTACTTCTAATGGTCATAAGCGTTTCCGGAAGATGTTCGGCCGCATTCACGAAGTGGCCGAGATGCCGAACCTCATCGAGGTTCAGAAGCAGTCATACGATCAATTCCTGATGGTGGAGGAGCCCGAGGGCGGGCGCCTGGACGAGGGACTCCAGGCCGTGTTCCGCTCGGTGTTTCCGATCAAGGATTTCGGCGAGCGCGCCCAGCTTGAGTTTGTCCGCTACGCCTTCGAGGCGCCGAAATACGACGTCGACGAGTGCCAGCAGCGCGGCATGACCTTCGCCGCCCCGCTCAAGGTCACGCTCCGCCTCATCGTGTTCGATGTGAACGAGGAGACCGGCGCCCGCTCGGTCAAGGACATCAAGGAGCAGGACGTCTATATGGGCGACATGCCGCTCATGACGTCGAACGGCACCTTCGTCATCAACGGCACCGAGCGCGTCATCGTCTCGCAGATGCACCGCAGCCCGGGTGTGTTCTTCGACCACGACCGCGGCAAGACGCATTCCTCAGGCAAGCTTCTGTTCGCCGCCCGCATCATTCCCTATCGCGGTTCCTGGCTCGACTTCGAGTTCGATGCCAAGGACATCGTCTATGTGCGTATCGACCGGCGCCGCAAGCTGCCGGTGACGACGCTGCTCTACGCGCTTGGGCTGGACGACGAGGAGATTCTGGCGACCTTCTACGACCGTATTCCGCTCAAGGCGACCAAGGAGGGGTGGCGCATGCCGTTCCGTCCCGATCGCATGCGCGGCATCAAGCCGACCTCGGACCTGATCGACGCCAAGACTGGCAAGGTCGCGATCGAGGCCGGGCGCAAGGTCACCGCGCGTCTCGCTAAGAAGCTCGCCGATGAGGGCCTGAAGGAGCTGCTCGTCAGCGACGAGGACCTGCATGGCCGCTACCTCGCGCAAGACATCGTCAACATGGAGACGGGCGAGATCTACGCCGAGGCGGGCGAGGAGATCGACGCTAAGCTGCTCGCCACGTTGAAGGACCTCGGGCTGAAGGAGATCCCGATCCTCGACATCGACCACGTCAATGTCGGCGCTTTCATCCGCAACACGCTCGCCATCGACAAGAACTCCAACACCGAGGAGGCTCTGCTCGATATCTACCGGGTGATGCGCCCGGGCGAGCCGCCGACGCCTGAGGCTGCGCTCACCCTGTTCAACGGCATCTTCTTCGACGCCGAGCGCTACGACCTCTCGGCCGTGGGCCGGGTCAAGATGAACATGCGTCTCGATCTCGATGCGCCGGACACCATGCGCACGCTGCGCAAGGAGGATATCCTCGCGGTGATCAAGACGCTGGTCGGTCTCCGCGACGGCAAGGGCGAGATCGACGACATCGACCATCTCGGCAATCGCCGTGTCCGCTCGGTGGGCGAGCTGATGGAGAATCAGTACCGCGTCGGCCTATTGCGCATGGAGCGCGCCATCAAGGAGCGCATGAGCTCGGTCGATATCGACACGGTGATGCCGCAGGACCTGATCAATGCCAAGCCTGCGGCTGCCGCGGTGCGCGAGTTCTTCGGCTCGTCCCAGCTCAGCCAGTTCATGGACCAGACCAACCCGTTGTCGGAGATCACGCATAAGCGGCGTCTGTCGGCGCTTGGGCCTGGCGGCCTCACGCGCGAGCGCGCCGGCTTCGAAGTGCGCGACGTGCACCCGACCCATTACGGGCGCATCTGCCCGATCGAGACCCCTGAGGGACCGAATATCGGTCTCATCAACTCGCTGGCGACCTACGCCCGGGTGAACAAATACGGCTTCATCGAGAGCCCGTATCGGCGCGTCGTGAAAGGCAAGGTGACCGATGAGGTGGTCTATCTCTCGGCCATGGAGGAGGCGCGCTACATCATCGCGCAGGCCAACGCCAGGCTGAACCCGAACGGCACCTTCGCCGAGGAGCTGGTGGTTTGCCGCCATGCCGGCGACGTCGAGCTCGAGCCGGTGGAGAAGGTCGATCTCATCGACGTGTCGCCGAAGCAGCTCGTGTCGGTCGCTGCCGCCCTCATCCCGTTCCTCGAGAACGACGACGCGAACCGCGCTCTGATGGGCTCCAACATGCAGCGTCAGGCCGTGCCGCTGATTACGGCCGAGGCGCCACTCGTCGGCACCGGCATGGAGGAGGTGGTGGCACGCGATTCAGGCGCTGCCATTGGCGCGCGCCGCACCGGCGTGGTCGATCAGGTGGATGCGACGCGTATCGTCATTCGCGCCACCGAGGAGACCGATCCGTCGAAGTCGGGCGTCGATATCTACAATCTGCGCAAGTTTCAGCGCTCGAACCAGAACACCTGCATCAACCAGCGTCCTCTGGTGCGCGTGGGTGATGCGGTGAAGGCCGGCGAGATCATCGCCGACGGTCCCTCGACCGATCTCGGCGAGCTTGCGCTCGGGCGCAACGTGCTCGTCGCCTTCATGCCGTGGATGGGCTACAATTTCGAGGACTCCATCCTCATCTCCGAGCGCGTCGTGCGCGACGACGTGTTCACCTCGATCCATATCGAGGAGTTCGAGGTGATGGCCCGCGACACCAAGCTCGGGCCTGAGGAGATTACGCGCGACATCCCCAATGTCTCGGAAGAGGCGCTCAAGAATCTCGACGAGGCCGGCATCGTCTATATCGGTGCCGAGGTGAATCCCGGCGACATCCTAGTGGGCAAGATCACGCCCAAGGGCGAGAGCCCGATGACGCCCGAGGAGAAGCTGCTGCGCGCGATCTTCGGCGAGAAGGCCTCCGACGTGCGCGACACCTCGCTCAAGCTGCCGCCCGGCGTGTCGGGCACCGTGGTCGAGGTGCGCGTGTTCAACCGTCACGGCGTCGAGAAGGACGAGCGTGCCATGGCCATCGAGCGCGAGGAGATCGAGCGTCTCGCCAAGGACCGCGACGACGAGCTCGCCATCCTCGACCGCAACGTCTATGGCCGCCTTAAGGACACCTTGATGCACAAGGTCGTGGCCAAGGGCCCTAAGGGCATCAAGAAGGACGCGAAGATCACCGAGTTCATGCTCGACGAGATCGTCCGCACCCATTGGTGGGAGATCGCGCTCAAGAACGAGAAGGCGATGGCCGAGGTCGAGGCGATTCGCCGCCAATACGAAGAGGCCAAGAAGCGCCTCGAGCAGCGCTTCGTCGACAAGGTCGACAAGCTGCAGCGCGGCGACGAGCTGCCGCCCGGCGTGATGAAGATGGTCAAGGTCTTCGTCGCGGTGAAGCGCAAGATCCAGCCCGGCGACAAGATGGCCGGGCGCCACGGCAACAAGGGCGTGATCAGCCAGATCGTGCCGATCGAGGATATGCCTTATCTCAACGACGGCACTTCGATCGACATCGTGCTGAATCCGCTCGGCGTGCCTTCGCGCATGAATGTGGGGCAGATTCTCGAGAACTCATCTCGGCTGGGCGTGCCGCGGTCTTGGCCGCAAGATCGGCGAGGCACTCGAGGCCTATCACGAGTTCGAGGAAGGTGAAGCCGCTCAAGGACCTGCTCAAGACGATCTACGGCGACGACAAAGCCGTTGCCGCGCTCAAGGACGATCACCTGATCGAGGTGAGCGAGGATCTGCGGGCAGGGGTGCCGGTGGCAACTCCCGTGTTCGACGGCGCGCACGAGGGCGACGTGACGAACCTGCTCGAAGCGGCAGGTCTCGACGGCTCAGGCCAGGTGACGCTCTATGACGGGCGCACCGGCGAGGAGTTCGAGCGCAAGGTGACGGTGGGCTACATCTATATGCTGAAACTCCACCACCTTGTGGACGACAAGATCCATGCGCGCTCGATCGGGCCTTACAGCCTGGTGACCCAGCAGCCTCTCGGCGGCAAGGCCCAGTTCGGTGGCCAGCGCTTCGGCGAAATGGAGGTGTGGGCGCTCGAAGCTTACGGCGCGGCCTACACGCTGCAGGAGATGCTCACCGTCAAGTCCGATGACGTGGCGGGACGCACCAAGGTCTACGAGGCGATCGTCCGCGGCGACGATACCTTCGAGGCCGGCATCCCCGAGTTGTTCAACGTGCTCATCAAGGAGATGCGGGCGCTCGGCCTCAATGTCGAGCTGTTGCAGCCGAAGCCGGAAGAGCAACCGCAAAGACCGCGGTTGCCGCGCCCGGCGGCCGAGTGACGGCCTGCTTGGTGAAGTGAATTTGACAGCGACCAACTACAGGGCGGATGTGCCGCCCGTTGGGAGACAAAAGAATGAATCAAGAGATCGCCAATATCTTTAGTCCTCAGGTCCAGCAGCAGAATTTCGACCAGATTCGCATCGGTATCGCGAGCCCGGAAAAAATTCTGTCGTGGTCCTACGGCGAGATCAAAAAGCCTGAGACGATCAACTACCGCACCTTCAAGCCGGAGCGCGACGGGCTGTTCTGCGCGCGCATCTTCGGCCCGGTGAAGGACTACGAGTGCTTGTGCGGCAAGTACAAGCGCATGAAGTACAAGGGCGTCATCTGCGAGAAGTGCGGCGTCGAGGTGACGCTCGCCAAGGTCCGGCGCGAGCGCATGGGCCATATCGAGCTCGCCGCTCCCGTCGCCCATATCTGGTTCCTGAAGTCTCTGCCGTCGCGCATCGGCCTCCTGCTCGACATGACGCTGAAGGATCTCGAGCGCGTGCTCTATTTCGAGAACTACATCGTGCTCGAGCCGGGGCTCACCTCGCTCAAGCCGCTCCAGCTCTTGTCCGAGGAGGACTACCTCACGGCGCAGGAGGATTTTGGCGAGGATTCCTTCACCGCTTCGATCGGGGCCGAAGCGATCCGCGAGCTGCTCAAGGGTCTCGATCTCGAGAAACTTGCGGCCGACTTGCGCGTCGAGATCGCCGAGTCCACTTCGGAGCTCAAGCCGAAGAAGCTCGCCAAGCGGCTTAAGGTGGTCGAGGCCTTTATTCAGTCGGGCAACAAGCCTGAGTGGATGATCCTGACCGTCGTCCCCGTCATTCCGCCCGAGCTTCGTCCGCTCGTTCCGCTCGACGGCGGCCGCTTTGCGACCTCCGACCTGAACGATCTCTATCGTCGCGTCATCAACCGCAACAATCGTCTGAAGCGGCTGATGGAGCTCCGTGCGCCCGACATCATCATCCGCAACGAGAAGCGCATGCTTCAGGAGGCGGTCGATGCGCTGTTCGACAACGGGCGCCGCGGCCGCGTCATCACCGGCGCCAACAAGCGCCCGCTGAAGTCGCTCGCCGACATGTTGAAGGGTAAGCAGGGCCGCTTCCGCCAAAACCTGCTCGGCAAGCGCGTCGACTATTCGGGCCGCTCGGTGATCGTGGTCGGTCCCGAGCTCAAGCTGCATCAGTGCGGGCTGCCTAAGAAGATGGCGCTTGAGCTGTTCAAGCCGTTCATCTATGCGCGGCTCGACGCCAAGGGCCATGCCGCCACGGTGAAGCAGGCGAAGAAGCTCGTCGAGAAGGAGAAGCCCGAGGTTTGGGATATCCTCGATGAGGTGATCCGCGAGCATCCCGTTCTGCTTAACCGGGCGCCCACCTTGCACCGCCTCGGCATTCAGGCGTTCGAGCCGGTGTTGATCGAGGGCAAGGCGATCCAGCTTCACCCGCTCGTCTGCGCCGCCTTCAACGCCGATTTCGACGGCGACCAGATGGCGGTGCACGTGCCGCTGTCGCTCGAGGCGCAGCTCGAGGCGCGCGTGCTGATGATGTCGACCAACAACATCCTGCACCCGGCCAACGGCTCGCCCATCATCGTGCCGTCTCAGGACATCGTGCTCGGGCTCTACTACCTGTCCATCCTGTCGGACAACGAGCCGGGCGAGGGGATGGTGTTCGGCAATACGGCCGAGATCCATCACGCGCTCGATGCCAAGGTGGTCACGCTGCACGCCAAGATCAAAGGCCGCTTCATCACGGTCGATGAAAAGGGCAACCAGGTATCGATGATCTACGACACCACGCCTGGGCGCATGCTGCTCGGCGAGCTTCTGCCGCGCGATCCGAACATCAGCTTCGAGCTGGTCAATCGGCTTCTCACCAAGAAGGACATCTCCCACATGATCGACGTGGTCTATCGCCACTGCGGTCAGAAGGAGACGGTCATCTTCTGCGACAAGATCATGGGACTCGGCTTCCGCTATGCCTGCCGCGCCGGCATCTCGTTCGGCAAGGACGACATGGTGATCCCGGAGACCAAGGACGCCATCGTGAACAAGACGAGCGAGCTCGTGCGTGAGTACGAGCAGCAGTACAACGACGGCCTGATCACGCGCGGTGAAAAGTACAACAAGGTGGTCGACACCTGGACCGAATGCACCGAGCAGGTCGCCAAGGAGATGATGAAGCGCATCTCCGCGGTCGAGAAGGATCCCAAGACCGGCCGGGAGAAGCCGATCAACTCCATCTACATGATGTCGCACTCGGGCGCGCGCGGCTCACCGGCGCAAATGAAGCAGCTCGCCGGCATGCGTGGCCTGATGACCAAGCCGTCGGGCGAGATCATCGAGACGCCGATCATCTCCAACTTCAAGGAGGGGCTGTCGGTGCTCGAGTACTTCAACTCGAACTCACGGCGCTCGCAAGGGTCTCGCCGACACTGCGCTCAAGACTGCGAACTCGGGCTATCTCACCCGTCGCCTGGTTGACGTGGCGCAGGACTGCATCGTGACCGAGGATGATTGCGGAACCCAGGAGGGCATCACCGCGCGCGCCGTTCTCGAGGCGGGCGAGGTGACCGTGTCGCTCGGCGCACGCGTGCTCGGCCGCACCGCCGCGGAGAACGTCAAGAACCCGGCGACCGGCAAGGTCATCATCAAGGCCGGAGAGCTGATCGAGGAGGAGCAGATCGAGGCGCTCGAGGCGGCGCGCGTGCAAGAGGTGCGCATCCGCTCGGCTCTAACCTGCGAGACCCGCAACGGCATTTGCGCCAAGTGCTACGGACGCGATCTCGCTCGCGGCACGCCGGTCAATCTCGGCGAGGCGGTCGGCGTCATCGCGGCGCAGTCGATCGGCGAGCCGGGCACGCAGCTCACCATGCGTACCTTCCACCTCGGGGGCGTGGCTTCGGCCAAGGTCGTCGATCAGTCGTCGCTCGAGTCGAATTTCGACGCCACGGTGAAGATCAAGCAGCGCAACGTGGTGAAGGATTCGCAAGGGCGGCTCATGGTCATGGGACGCAATACGTCGATTGTGCTCCTCGATGAGGACGGCACGGAGCGCACGGTGCATCGCGTTCCTTACGGCACGCATCTCCGGGTCGATGACGGGGCTAAGGTCAAGCGCGGCGATCGTCTCGCCGAGTGGGACCCCTATACCCGTCCCGTGCTCACCGAGATCGAAGGCATCATCGACTTCGAGGATCTGGTCGAGGGCGTGTCGGTCTCCGAGCGGCGTGACGAGTTCGACCGGTATCACCTCGAGCGTGATCATCGATTGGCGCGCGTCTCCGCGTGGCGCCGATCTTCGTCCTGCAGTGGTGATCAAGGATAAGAAGGGCAAGATCGGCAAGCTCTCCAGAGGCGGCGAATCCCGTTATCTGTTGCCCGTCGAAGCGATCCTCTCGGTCGAGCCCGGCCATCAGGTGATGGCGGGTGACGTGCTCGCACGTATCCCGACCGAGAGCGCCAAGACACGCGACATCACCGGCGGCTTGCCGCGGGTGGCGGAGCTGTTCGAGGCGCGCAGGCCGAAAGACCATGCCATCATCGCCGAGATCTCAGGCACGGTGCAGCTTGGCCGCGACTACAAGAACAAGCGGCGCATCACCATCGTGCCGGACGACGGGAATGAACCGGTCGAATACCTGATCCCCAAGGGCCGCCATCTTGCTGTGCAGGAGGGAGACCACATCGAGCGGGGCGAATTCCTGCTCGACGGGCATCCAGCGCCGCATGACATCCTGGCGATCAAGGGTGTCGAGGAGTTGGCCAATTATCTCGTCAACGAGATCCAGGAGGTGTACCGGCTGCAAGGCGTCACCATCAACGACAAGCATATCGAGGTAATCGTCAGGCAGATGCTCCAGAAGATCGAGGTGGATGAGGCCGGCGATACCGAGTTCCTCAAGGGCGAGCAGGTCGACCGCATCGACTTGGACGATGCCAACACCGCGGCGGTGGAGAAGGGCGGCAGGCCCGCGACGGGCCAGCCGGTCCTGCTCGGCATCACCAAGGCCTCGCTGCAGACCCGCTCGTTCATCTCGGCGGCCTCCTTCCAGGAGACGACGCGCGTGCTGACCGATGCTGCGGTGAACGGTAAGGCGGACGCGCTCGAGGGCCTGAAGGAGAACGTCATCGTCGGACGCCTCATCCCGGCCGGTACGGGCGGCACGCTTGCGCGCTTGAGCAAGATCGCCTCCCACCGCGACGACCTCATCCTAGAAGAGAGGCAGCGCGCGGCGGCCGAGCCGATCGAGCATGAGGAGGAGGAGCCGGCTACGGAAGGCGCTTAGCAGCCCTTACGTGGCGACGCCGTTATCCTGACCAGATCCGGGGCAATCTCCCGGATCTGGCCCCGGCGTTTTACAGAAGGTAGATCTCGCGAAAAGTATAAGGAGATTCAACAGGCCAGACCTGACGTTAAGAGTTCGGTCCGGCGGTCAAGCAAGCGATCGGGGCGATGGTTTGATTTTAGCTCATTTCGGCCACTTGAACCCTTGACGATACGAGAATCGGCCTGATACAACGCGCGCACTTTCGCGGCAGGCGGTAACCCCATCTGGTTGCCTCGGGCGAGGGTTAGACGCTGCCGGACTAACCGCGATCAAATCGGGGTCATGATCTTGGAGGATGCCCTCCAAGGTCCTCTGTATTGGGGCGCTGAAGCGCGCGGGAAAATCCCGCTCATTCGGCGCCGGATGGTTTGGGCTCTCGCCCAGAAGCACGGGCTTTTGCCCCTAGACGATTGGACTTAAGGCAGACGATGCCGACGATACAACAACTTATCCGCAAGCCGCGCCAGAAGCCGGGGAAGCGGAACAAAGTTCCGGCGATGCAGGCCTGCCCGCAGAAGCGGGGGGTCTGTACGCGCGTCTACACCACGACGCCGAAGAAGCCGAACTCGGCGCTGCGCAAAGTCGCACGCGTCCGCCTCACCAATCAGATGGAAGTGACGAGCTACATCCCGGGTGAGGGACACAATCTGCAAGAGCACTCGGTGGTGATGATCAGGGGCGGGCGCGTCAAGGATCTTCCTGGCGTACGCTATCACATCATCCGCGGCGTGCTTGATACCCAAGGCGTAGGCGATCGCCGGCAGCGGCGCTCCAAATATGGAGCCAAACGACCCAAATAGCGGGTCGTTTTCTTGTTTAAGGAAACGGATCAGACGAGATGTCGAGGCGGCGCAGAGCAGACAAGCGCGAGGTTATCCCCGACCCGAAGTTCGGGGACATCGTGCTGACCAAGTTCATGAACTCCATCATGAAAGAGGGCAAGAAGTCGGCCGCGGAGCGGATCGTCTACGGCGCCCTCGATCAAATGGAGAAGAAGGCGAAGTCCAACCCCGTGGAGATGTTCCACGAGGCGTTGCGCAACGTCATGCCCGCGCTCGAGGTAAGGTCGCGGCGCGTCGGCGGCGCCACCTATCAGGTTCCCGTCGAGGTGAGACTCGACCGCCGCCAGGCGCTCGCCATCCGCTGGATCATTGCGGCGGCGCGCGGACGCAATGAGAATACTATGGTCGAGCGGCTGTCGGGGGAGCTGCTCGATGCCGCCAATAACCGCGGCACCGCGGTGAAGAAGCGCGAGGACACCCATCGGATGGCGGAGGCCAATCGCGCCTTCTCCCATTACCGCTGGTAACGAGTGCAAGGATACTAACGATGCCCCGGGCCACACCCCTCGAGGACTACCGCAATATCGGGATCATGGCGCATATCGACGCCGGCAAGACAACGACCACCGAGCGCATCCTCTATTACACCGGCAAGAGCTACAAGATGGGCGAGGTGCACGACGGCTCCGCCACCATGGACTGGATGGAGCAGGAGCAGGAGCGCGGCATCACCATCACCTCCGCCGCGACGACCGCTTACTGGAACGGCAAGCGCATCAACATCATCGACACGCCCGGCCACGTGGATTTCACCATCGAGGTCGAGCGCTCTCTGCGCGTGCTCGACGGCGCGGTAGCGCTGCTCGATGCCAACCAGGGCGTAGAGCCGCAGACCGAGACGGTATGGCGTCAGGCCGACAAATACGGCGTGCCGCGGATGATCTTCGTCAACAAGATGGACAAGATCGGCGCCGACTTCTTCGTATCGGTGCAGATGGTCAAGGATCGCCTCGGCGCCAAGCCGGTGGTGCTCCAGCTTCCGCTCGGCGTCGAGTTCGAGCTTCGCCGGTATCATCGATCTCATCCGCATGAAGGCGGTCGTGTGGGACGACGAGTTGCTCGGCGCCAACTTCCACGACGAGGAAATTCCTGCGGACCTTCTCGATCAGGCCAAGAAATATCGCGACATGCTGGTCGAGATGGCGGTCGAGGTCGACGAGGCTGCGACCGAGGCCTATCTTGAGGGTAAGGAGCCGGACCAGGCGCAGCTCAAGGCGCTTGTCCGCAAAGGCACGGTGAACAGCCTGTTCGTGCCGATTCTGTGCGGCTCGGCCTTCAAGAACAAGGGCGTGCAGCCGCTGCTCGATGCCGTGGTGGATTATCTCCCGTCGCCGCTCGATGTGCCGCCGGTCGAGGGCATCGACGTCAAGTCGGGCGAGCCGACCACGCGCGATCCGAAGGACGACGCACCGCTCTCGATGCTCGCCTTCAAGATCATGAACGATCCCTTCGTGGGCTCGCTTACTTTCTGCCGCATCTATTCCGGCAAGGTCGAGTCCGGCACTACGTTGATGAACACGGTGAAGGACAAGAAGGAGCGCATCGGGCGCATGCTGCTGATGCACGCCAATCACCGCGAGGATATCAAGGAAGCCTATACCGGCGACATCGTCGCACTCGCGGGCCTCAAGGATGTGACCACCGGCGATACGCTGTGCGATCCGACCAAGCCCGTGATCCTCGAGCGCATGGAGTTCCCCGACCCCGTCATCGAGGTCGCGGTCGAGCCCAAGAGCAAGGCCGACCAGGAGAAGCTCGGCGTCGCGCTCAATCGCCTGGCACAAGAGGACCCCTCCTTCCGCGTCTCGGTCGATCACGAATCGGGCCAGACCATCATCAAGGGGATGGGCGAACTCCATCTCGACATCATCGTCGACCGCATGCGCCGCGAGTTCAAAGTCGAGGCCAATGTCGGCGCGCCGCAGGTGGCGTTCCGCGAAACGGTCTCCAAGCGCGCCGACGTGGACTACACCCACAAGAAGCAGACCGGCGGTTCGGGCCAGTTCGCGCGGGTGAAGATGACCATCGAGCCGAACGAAGCCGGCAAGGGCTTCGAGTTCGAGAACAAGGTGGTCGGCGGCAACGTGCCGAAGGAGTACATCCCGGGCGTCGCCAAGGGCGTGCAGAGCGTGGTCGAGTCGGGCGTGCTCGCGGGGTTCCCGATGCTCGACGTGAAAGTGACGCTGACCGACGGCGCCTATCACGACGTCGATTCGAGTGTGATGGCGTTCGAGATCGCCTCGCGCGCGGCCTTCCGCGAGGGCGCGCTGAAAGCCGGGCCGAAGTTGCTAGAGCCGATCATGAAGGTCGAGGTGGTGACGCCCGAGGACTATGTGGGCGGCATCATCGGCGACCTCACCAGCCGCAGAGGCCAGGTGCGCGGGCAAGAAACGCGCGGCAACGCTTCGGTGATCAGCGCCATGGTTCCGCTCGCCAATATGTTCGGCTACGTGAACAACCTGCGCTCGATGAGCCAGGGCCGGGCGCAGTTCACCATGCAGTTCGATCATTACGCGCAGGCGCCGCAGGGCGTCGCTGAAGAGGTCAAGGCGAAGTTCGCCTAGGCAGATTTGTTTTTGTTGAAGGATGGAGAGCCAACATGGCTAAGGAAAAATTCCAGCGGACGAAGCCGCATTGCAACATCGGGACCATCGGTCACGTCGATCACGGCAAGACGACGCTGACGGCTGCAATCACCAAAGTGTTGGCCGAGAAGGGCGGAGCAAAGTTCACCGCCTATGACGAGATCGATAAGGCGCCCGAGGAGAAGGCTCGCGGCATCACCATCTCGACTGCGCATGTGGAGTACGAGACCGGCAAGCGCCACTACGCGCATGTGGACTGTCCCGGCCATGCCGACTACGTCAAGAACATGATCACCGGCGCGGCGCAGATGGACGGCGCCATCCTCGTCGTCTCCGCCGCCGACGGGCCGATGCCGCAGACGCGTGAGCACATTCTGCTCGCCCGTCAGGTCGGTGTGCCGGCGCTCGTCGTCTACCTCAACAAGGTCGACATGGTCGACGATCCCGAGCTGCTCGACCTCGTCGAGCTCGAGGTGCGCGAGCTGCTGTCCAAATACGAGTTTCCCGGCGACGAGATTCCGATCGTCAAGGGCTCGGCGCTGGCGGGGCTCGAGGGCAAGGATGAGGAGATGGGCAAGAAGTCGATCGAGGCGCTGATGGATGCGGTCGATGCCTATATCCCGCAGCCCGACCGTCCCAAGGACAAGCCCTTCCTGATGCCGATCGAGGACGTGTTCTCGATCTCCGGCCGCGGCACCGTGGTGACCGGGCGTATCGAGCGTGGCATCGTCAAGGTCGGCGAGGAGGTCGAGATCGTCGGCATCAAGCCGACGAGCAAGACCGTGGTCACGGGCGTCGAGATGTTCCGCAAGCTGCTCGACCAGGGCGAGGCCGGCGACAATGTCGGCTGCCTGCTGCGCGGTGTCGATCGCGAAGGCGTGGAGCGCGGCCAAGTGCTGGCGAAGCCCGGCTCGATCACGCCGCACACCAAGTTCAAGGCCGAGGCCTACATCCTCACCAAAGAGGAGGGCGGCCGTCACACGCCGTTCTTCGGCAATTACCGTCCGCAGTTCTACTTCCGCACCACCGACGTGACCGGCGTCGTGCACCTGCCCGAAGGGACCGAGATGGTGATGCCGGGCGACAACGTGAACATGACGGTCGAGCTGATCGTGCCGATCGCCATGGAGGAGAAACTCCGTTTCGCCATCCGCGAGGGCGGCCGCACCGTCGGCGCCGGCGTGGTGGCGTCGATCATCGAGTAAGGGAAAGACGAGCGGAGCGCGCCGTGACAAGCGGCGCGCTCCTTAACCTGAGGCCATCGAGATGCAAAGCCAGAATATAAGAATCAGGCTCAAAGCCTTCGACCATCGCATCCTCGATGCGTCGACCAAGGAGATCGTCAACACCGCGAAGCGCACGGGCGCCGAGGTGCGCGGACCCATTCCGCTGCCCACGCGCATCGAGAAGTTCACGGTGAACCGCTCCCCGCATATCGACAAGAAGAGCCGCGAGCAGTTCGAGATGCGCACGCATAAGCGTCTGCTCGACATCGTCGATCCCACGCCGCAGACGGTCGACGCGCTGATGAAGCTCGATCTCGCCGCCGGCGTCGACGTTGAGATCAAACTGTAAGGCGCGAGACGAAGCAAGGATTTGAGACCAATGCGATCAGGTGTCATCGCGCAGAAGGTCGGCATGACCAGGATCTTCACCGATGCCGGGGAGCACATCCCGGTCACGGTGCTGAAGCTCGAGCATTGCCAGGTGGTCGGCCATCGCACCCCAGAGAAGAACGGCTACACCGCGCTGCAGCTCGGTGCTGGCACGCCTAAGGTGAAGCGGATGAGCCGCGCGGCGCGCGGTCATTTCGCCGTGGCCAATGTCGAGCCGAAGCGGAAGCTCGCCGAGTTCCGCGTGAGCCCGGAGAATCTCATCGAGGTGGGGGCGGAGATCACCGCCGATCATTTCGTCGAGGGTCAGTTCGTCGACGTCTCGGGCACGACCATCGGCAAGGGCTTTGCCGGGGCCATGAAGCGGCACGGCTTCCACGGCTTGCGCGCGAGCCATGGCGTTTCGGTGAGCCACAGGAGCCACGGCTCGACCGGACAGCGCCAGGACCCCGGCAAGGTGTTCAAGGGCAAGAAGATGGCGGGTCACATGGGCGACGTGAACGTCACCACACAGAACTTGCGCGTGGTGAAGACGGATCCCGAGCGCGGGCTAATCATGATCAGGGGTGCGGTGCCCGGCGCCAAGGGCGGCTGGGTCACGATTCACGATGCGGTGAAGCGCGCACTGCCCGAGACTGCGCCGAAGCCTGGCGCCTTCCGCAAGGCTCACGGCGAGGCGCTGAAAGAGGCGACGCAAGATAAGGCTGAGCCGGCCGCCGAGAGCGCGCCTGCCGAGGGTGGGAGCGAGAGCTAATGCAGGCGGACGTCACCACGCTCGACGCCAAGAAGGCGGGAACGGTCGATCTCCCGGACCACCTGTTCGGGCTCGAGCCGCGCGCCGACATTCTGCAACGCATGGTGCGCTACCAGCTCGCCAAACGGCGGGGCGGCACGGCTCACGTCAAGGACCGCTCCGAGGTCAACTATACGACGGCCAAGATGTACCGCCAGAAGGGCACCGGCCGGGCGCGTCACGGCAGCAAGAAGGCGCCGATCTTCAGGGGCGGCGGCAAGGCGTTCGGGCCCAAGCCGCGCGATTTTGCCATCGATCTGCCGAAGAAGGTGAGGGCGCTTGCGCTGAAGCACGCGCTCTCGTCCAAGGCCAAGTCCGACACGCTCGTCGTCATCGACAAATGCGAGCTGAAAGACGGCAAGACCAAGGAGCTCAAGTCGCGCTTCGCCAAGCTCGGCTTCGGCTCGGTGCTGATCATCGACGGGTCCGAGGTGCAGGAGGCGTTCGCTCGCGCTGCGCGCAACCTGCCCGGCGTCGATGTGCTCCCGGTCGGCGGCATCAATGTCTACGACATTCTGAGGCACGAGAAGCTCGTGCTCACCAAAGCTGCGCTCGAGGCGCTGGAGGCACGGTTCAAATGAGCACGCTCGATGCCTATGACGTCATCGTCGCGCCGGTGATCACCGAGAAGGCGACTGCCGTCTCCGAGTCAAACCAGGTCGTGTTCAAGGTGCGTCGCGACGCCACCAAGCCCGAGATCAAGGCCGCCATCGAGCGGCTCTTCGGTGTGAAGGTGCTTGCCGTGAATACGCTCACCCGCAAGGGCAAGACCAAGCAGTTTCGCGGCGTGAAGGGCAAGCAGCAGGACGTCAAGAAAGCGATCGTGAGACTCGCCGAAGGCGACAGGATCGACGTGACGACGAGGATCTAACGATGGCGCTCAAGTCCTACAAACCCACCACGCCCTCGCAGCGGCAGCTCGTCCTCGTCGACAAGAGCCATCTGCACAAGGGCAAGCCGGTGAAGGCGTTGACCGAGGGTCTGACCAAGACCGGCGGGCGCAACAATAACGGCCGCGTGTCGATGTGGCATCGCGGCGGCGGCCACAAGCGGACCTATCGCATCGTCGATTTCAAGCGCGCCAAGCGCGGGGTGCCGGCCACGGTCGAGCGGCTCGAATATGATCCGAACCGCACCGCCTTCATCGCGCTGATCAAATATGAGGACGGTGAGCTCGCCTATATTCTCGCCCCGCAGCGGCTCGCTCCTGGCGACACGGTGATCGCCGACGCGAAGGTCGACGTGAAGCCCGGGAACGCCATGCCGCTCGCCAACATGCCGATCGGCACCATCGTCCACAATGTCGAGATGAAGCTCGGCAAAGGCGGGCAGATCGCACGCGCCGCCGGCACCTATGTGCAGCTCGTCGGCCGCGACTCCGGTTATGCCATCCTCAGACTGAATTCCGGCGAGACGCGCATGGTGCCAGCCGAGTGCATGGCCACGGTCGGCGCCGTCTCCAACCCCGACAACTCCAACGTCTCGATCGGCAAGGCGGGACGCGTGCGCTGGAAGGGGCGGCGACCCGTGGTGCGCGGCGTCGCCATGAACCCGGTCGATCATCCGCATGGCGGCGGCGAGGGCCGCACCTCCGGCGGCCGGCATCCGGTCACGCCGTGGGGCAAGTCGACCAAGGGCAAGAAGACGCGGCACAACCGTTCGACCGAAAAATACATCCTGCGCAGCCGCCATCAGAAGAAGGGATAGCTCACGTGGGTCGCTCGATTTGGAAAGGTCCGTTTGTCGACGGATATCTCTTGAAGAAGGCGGACAAGGCGCGCGGGTCCGGCTCGAACGCGGTGATCAAGATCTGGTCGCGCCGCTCGACCATCCTGCCGCAATTCGTCGGGCTGACCTTCGGCGTGCATAACGGCCAGAAGCACATCCCGGTGCTCGTCACCGAGGACATGATCGGACACAAATTCGGAGAGTTTGCGCCGACGCGGACCTTCTACGGCCATGCCGCGGACCGCAAGGCGAAGAGAGCGAAGGCTTAGGACCATGGGTAAGCCGCAGCGCGAGCGCGCGCTTAAGGACAACGAGGCGAGGGCGGTCACGCGGCTCATGCGCGTCAGCCCGCAGAAGCTCAATCTGCTTGCCCAGCTCATCCGCGGCAAGAAGGTCGATCGCGCGCTCGCCGATCTCACCTTCTCGCGCAAGCGTGTTGCCAAGGATGTGAAGAAGACGCTCGAGTCGGCCATTGCCAATGCCGAAAACAATCACGATCTCGACGTCGATGCGCTCGTCGTGTCAGAGGCCTATGTGGGCAAGAACCTGGTGCTGAAGCGCATGCGGGCGCGGGCCCGGGGCCGCGCCGGGCGCATCCTGAAACCGTTCGCGCAGATCACCGTCGTCGTGCGGCAAGTCGAGGAGTCCGCTTAATGGGACAGAAGGTCAATCCGATCGGGCTTAGGCTCGGCGTCAACCGCACGTGGGATTCGCGCTGGTATGCGTCGCGCGGCGAATATGCGCGCCTGCTGCACGAGGACCTGAAGATGCGCAAGCATATCCTCGACACGCGCAAGCAGGCCGGCATCTCCAAGGTGGTGATCGAGCGCCCGCACAAGAAATGCCGCGTCACCGTGCATACTGCGCGGCCCGGCATCCTGATCGGCAAGAAGGGCGCCGACATCGAGAAGCTCCGCCGCGAGCTTGCCGCGATGACGGACTCTGAGGTGCATCTCAACATCGTCGAAGTGCGCAAGCCCGAGATCGATGCGACTCTGGTCGCCGAAGGCATCGCGCAGCAGCTTGAGCGCCGTGTCGCCTTCCGCCGCGCCATGAAGCGCGCGGTGCAGTCGGCGATGCGCATGGGCGCGCTCGGCATCCGCATCAATTGCGGCGGCCGGCTCGGCGGCGCCGAGATCGCGCGCATGGAGTGGTACCGCGAGGGCCGCGTGCCGTTGCATACGCTGCGCGCCAATATCGATTACGGCACGGCGCTCGGCCGCACGGCCTACGGCATCATCGGCGTCAAGGTGTGGATCTTCAAGGGCGAGATCATGGAGCACGATCCCATGGCCCAGGAGAACCGCGCGCTCGAGGCGCAGGAAGGCGGCCGTTCGCAAGGGCGCCGCGAACCTGCTCCGGCTCAAGCGTAAGCGGAGAGAGACAAGGCTTAAGTCATGCTGCAACCGAAACGCACCAAGTTCCGCAAGGCGCATAAGGGCCGCATCAAGGGCGCCGCGTCGAGCGCGGTGAACCTCAATTTCGGCACCTATGGGCTCAAGGCTCAGGAGCCTGCGCGCATCACCGCGCGACAGATCGAGGCGGCGCGCCGCGCGATGACGCGCCAGATGAAGCGCTCGGGCCGGGTGTGGATCCGGCTCTTCCCCGACGTTCCGGTGTCGAAGAAGCCGACCGAGGTGCGCATGGGCAAGGGCAAGGGCACGCCCGAGTTCTGGGTGGCCCGGGTCAAGCCCGGCCGCATCATGTTCGAGATCGATGGCGTGGGCGAGGCCGTGGCGCGCGAGGCGCTCCGTCTTGCCGCCGCCAAGCTTCCGATCAAGACGCGCGTCGTGGCGCGCATGGGCGAGGTGTCGTCATGAAGGGCGCCCAAGTCCGCGGGCTGACGGAAGATCAGCGCTCCGACGAGCTGGTCAAGCTCAAGAAGGAGCAGTTCAATCTGCGCTTCCAGGCGGCCTCTGGCCAACTCGAGAACACGGCGCGCGTGCGACAGATCAGGCGCGACATCGCGCGCATCAAGACGATCGCGCGGCAGGACGCTTTCGGCCAGACGCCAGCGGTTGCACCCAAGCCGAAGGCCGAACCGAAGCCCAAGGCCGAAGCCAAGCCTAAGGCTGAAGCCAAGCCGAAAGCCGATGCGAAGACAAAGATTGCGAAGCCGAAAGCCAAACCCAAGGCCAAGGCCAAGAGCTAGGATGCAAGACGATGCCGAAGAGAGTTCTGCAAGGGGTCGTGGTGAGCGACAAGAACGACAAGACGGTGGTGGTTCGCGTCGAGCGGCGCTTCACCCATCCCTTGCTGCAGAAGACGGTGCGGCGGAGCAAGAACTATCACGCCCATGACGAGAAGAACCAATTCAAGGTGGGCGAGATGGTGTGGATCGAGGAATGTCCGCCGATCTCCAAGCAGAAGCGTTGGGTGGTGCTGCCGCGCGAGCAGGCAGCTGGATAAGAAACGGATGTGTCAGGCCCAGCGGGGCCTGAACCAAGGGCAAGTGTCATGATTCAGATGCAGACCAATCTCGACGTCGCCGACAATTCCGGCGCGCGCCGCGTCCAGTGCATCAAGGTGCTCGGCGGATCGAAGCGGAAATATGCCTCGATCGGCGATACCATCGTGGTCTCCGTCAAGGAGGCGATCCCGCGCGGCCGCGTGAAGAAGGGCCAGGTGATGAAGGCCGTGGTGGTGCGCACCGCCAGCGGCGTGCGCCGTCCCGACGGCTCGATCATCCGCTTCGACAGGAACGCCGCCGTATTGGTCAACCCACAGGGCGAGCCGATCGGGACCCGCATCTTCGGCCCCGTGACCCGCGAGCTCAGAGCCAAGAAGCACATGAAGATCGTGTCGCTCGCTCCGGAGGTTCTGTAGATGGCCAAGATGAAGATCCGGAAGGGCGACCACGTGATCGTCATCACCGGCAAGGACAAGGGCAAGAAGGGCGAGGTGCTCAAGGTGATGCCGGCCGAGAACCGCATCATCGTCAGAGGCGTCGCTGTGGTCAGGCGCCATCAGCGCCAGACCGCCACGCAAGAGGGCGGGATCATCACCAAAGAGGGGCCGATCCACGTCTCCAATGTCGCAATCGAGGATCCCAAGGACGGGAGCCCGACGCGCGTCGGCTACAAATTTCTGAAGGACGGGCGCAAGGTCCGCTTTGCCAAGCGCTCGGGTGAGATCATCGATGTCTAAAGACAGCTACACCCCACGCCTCAAGCAGCACTATCTGAACGTGCTGAAGGACGAGCTTGTCAAGAAGTTCGGCTACCAGAATCGCATGCAAGTGCCCCGGCTCGAGAAGGTGGTGCTGAACATGGGAGTCGGCGAGGGTATCAACGATGCCAAGAAGGTGACGGTAGCCGCCAACGATCTCGGCCTGATCGCCGGCCAAAAGCCGGTGATCACGCGGGCGCGCAAGTCGATCGCCACCTTCAAGCTGCGCGAGGGCATGCCGATCGGCGCCAAGGTGACGCTCAGGCAGAACCGCATGTACGAGTTCGTCGACCGCCTGGTGAATATCGCGCTGCCGCGCGTGCGCGACTTCCGCGGGCTCAATCCCAAGAGCTTCGATGGCCGCGGCAACTTCACCATGGGGCTCAAGGAGCACATCATCTTTCCCGAGATCGACTACGACAAGGTCGAGGATGTGCTCGGCATGGACATTATCGTCTGCACGACGGCGCGCACCGACGACGAGGCGCGCGCGCTGCTGCAGGGACTGAATTTTCCGTTTCGCAGCTAGAGCGAGTCGGGCTGCGACAGGAGGACGTGAATGGCAAAGACCAGCATGATCGAGCGGGACAAGAAGCGTCGCCGTCTCTCAAAGAAGTACAAGACCAAGCGGACGCGGCTCAGGGCGATCGCCGCCAACCGGTCGCTGCCGGCCGAGGAGCGCTTCGCCGCGCGTCTCAAGCTTGCCGAGCTGCCGCGCAACTCTTCGCCGACGCGCATCCGCAATCGGTGCGACCTCACCGGGCGCCCACGCGGCTATTACCGCAAGCTGCGCATGTCGCGTATCGCGCTGCGCGAACTCGGAAGCCAGGGCCTGATCCCCGGCATGATCAAGTCGAGCTGGTAAGGACGATCGATGAGCATTAATGATCCGCTAGGTGACATGCTGACCCGCATCCGCAACGCGCAGATGCGGCACAAGGCGAAGGTCACGACGCCGGCCTCGAGGCTCCGCGAGCACGTGCTCGACGTGCTGGCCGAGGAAGGCTATATCCGCGGCTATGCGCGCGTCGATTATTCCGGCGGCCGGTCCGAGTTCGAGATCGAGCTGAAATATTTCGACGGCGAGCCGGTGATCAAGGACATCAAGCGGGTGTCGACGCCCGGGCGGCGGGTCTATTCCTCGGTCAAGGACCTGCCTACGGTCGCCAACGGGCTTGGCGTCGCCATACTGTCGACGCCGAAAGGCGTCATGTCGGATTCCCGCGCGCGCACCGAGAATGTCGGCGGCGAGATTCTCTGCAACGTGTTCTAAGCGGGCTGTGGAAGCGAAGGTTTATCCATGTCGAGGATCGGCAAAAAGGCGGTGACGGTTCCAAGTGGCGTGACCGCCACGGTGAACGGCCAGGAGGTGGCGGTGAAGGGCCCCAAGGGCGAGCTCAAGCACGTCCTTGCCGATGCCATTGTGGCCAAGCTCGACAAGGGCCGCCTCGAGGTCGTCATGCGCGAGGACAGCAAAGAGGCGCGCGCGATGTGGGGCATGACGCGCACTATGGTCGCCAATCTGGTGACGGGCGTGACCGAAGGTTTCACCCGGCGGCTCGAGATCACGGGCGTCGGCTATCGCGCGGCGGTGCAGGGGCAGAACCTCCAGCTTCAGCTCGGCTATAGCCACGACGTGAATTATCCGATCCCCAAAGGCATCCAGGTCGTATGTCCCAAGCCGACGGAGATCGTGGTGACCGGCATCGACAAGCAGAAGGTCGGCCAGGTTGCGGCCGAGATCCGGCAGTTCAGGCCCCCGGAGCCCTATAAAGGCAAGGGCGTGAGATATGCGGGCGAGTACATCTACCGCAAGGAAGGCAAGAAGAAGTAGGACGAAGACGATGGGCGCATTGAATGAGAGCTTCATGCGGCGTTCGCGCCGGGTCCGTCACTCGCTGAAGCGGGCGGCGAATGGCCGCGCGCGCCTGTCGGTGTTCCGCTCCTCGAAGCATATCTATGCGCAGGTGATCGACGACGGCGCGGGCAAAACAGTCGCGGCCGCCTCGACGCTGGACAAGGACCTCAAGGGCAATCTGCCCAAGGGCAGCGACCTCGCCGCGGCGACCGCCGTCGGCAAGCTCCTGGCCGAGCGCGCCCTCAAGGCGGGCGTCAAGGACGTGGTGTTCGATCGCGGCGGGTATATCTACCATGGGCGCGTCAAGGCGCTCGCCGAGGCCGCGCGCGAAGCTGGCTTGAATTTCTAGGTATTGGGAAAGGACCGACAAGGTGGCACGAGGCCCGCAAGGTAGAGATCGCGAAGAACGCGAGCGCGACAGCGAGTTTGTCGACAAGCTCGTGCATATCAATCGCGTGGCCAAGGTGGTCAAGGGCGGCCGGCGCTTCGGCTTCGCCGCGCTCGTCGTCGTCGGCGACCAGAAGGGCCGCGTCGGCTTCGGTCACGGTAAGGCGCGCGAGGTACCTGAGGCGATCCGCAAAGCGACGGAAGCCGCCAAGCGCAATCTGGTCAAGGTGCCGCTGCGCGAAGGCCGCACGCTGCACCACGACGTGACCGGCCAGCATGGCGCGGGCAAGGTGGTGCTGCGCGCAGCGCCTCCCGGCACCGGCATCATTGCCGGCGGCCCGATGCGCGCCGTATTCGAGACGCTCGGCATCCAGGACGTGGTCGCCAAATCGCTCGGAAGCTCAAATCCCTACAATATGGTCCGCGCCACTTTTGACGCATTGCGCCACGAAGATAGCCCACGTGGCGTCGCGGCAAGGCGTGGCAAGAAGGTGAGCGAGATCGTGTCGCGCCGGAGAGACGGCGCCGGCGATGCCGCAAGTCCAGCTGAGGCTTAAGGCCCAAGAGCAAGGTTCAACGACAATGGCCGACACATCGAAAAAGAAGACGATCATCGTCGAGCAGATTGGGAGCCCGATCCGGCGCCCCTATGTCCAGCGCGCGACGCTGATCGGGCTCGGCCTCAACAAGATGCACAAGCGCCGCACGCTGATCGACAGCCCGCAGGTGCGCGGCATGGTCGCCAAGATCAGCCATCTCGTCCGCATCGTCGATGACGAGAAGAAGGCGTAAGGACGAAGCACATGCGTTTGAACGAGATCAGGGACAATCCCGGCGCCACCAGCGCGAAGAAGCGGCTCGGCCGCGGCATCGGCTCTGGCCTCGGCAAGACGGCGGGCAAGGGCACCAAGGGCCAGAAGGCCCGCGCCGGCGTCGCCATCAAGGGCTTCGAGGGCGGCCAGATGCCGCTCCACCGGCGCCTGCCGAAGCGCGGCTTCAACAACATCTTCGCCAAGAAGTTCAACGAGCTCAATCTCGGCAAGATCCAGGGCGCGATCGAGGCGGGCACGCTCGACGGCACCAAGCCGATCACCGTCGAGGCGTTGAAGCAGGCAGGGCTCATCCGCCGCGCCAAGGATGGTGTGCGCCTGCTCGGGTCGGGCGAGATCAAGGGCAAGCTCGCCTTCGAAGTGACCGGAGCTTCGGCGAGCGCGATCAAGGCGGTCGAGGCCAAAGGCGGCACGGTGACCCTGAAATCGATCACCGGCCGCGAGAAGCCCGCTGCCGATTTCGTCAAGGCCGAGAAGCGTGCCAAGAAGCGCGAGGCGCTCGTAGCCAAGGCCGCGGCCAAGGGCGGCAAGCCCAAGCAAGAGGGCGCCGCCGAAGCAGAGGCGCCCAAGGCAAAGAAGGCGAAGCCGGACGGCAAGCCCGAGCAAGGCGAGGCAAAGCCCGCCAAGAAGGACAAGGCTGAGTGACGTTAAGGCGGCGCCTCACGCGCCCGCCCGCGATCCTCGCATAAGGAAGAGAGCGCTCGAATGGTCTCTGCCGCAGAACAGCTCGTTTCCAATCTCAACTTCGCGGCTTTCGCCAAGGCGGATGAGCTCAAGAAGCGCATCTGGTTCACGCTCGGCGCGCTACTGATCTATCGGCTCGGCACCTATATCCCGATCCCGGGCGTCAATCCGCAGGCGCTCGCCGAGGTGTTCAAGCAGAACCAGAGCGGCATCCTCGGCATGTTCAACATGTTCTCGGGCGGTGCGATCGCGCGCATGGCGATCTTCGCGCTCAACATCATGCCGTATATCTCGGCCTCGATCATCATCCAGCTGCTCACGACCGTCTCGCCGCACCTCGAGAACCTGAAGAAGGAAGGCGAGCAGGGGAGGCGGCAGATCAATCAATATACGCGCTACGGCACGGTGCTGCTCGCTGCGCTGCAAGGTTACGGCATCGCCGTCGGCCTCGAGGGCGCCGGCAACATCGTGCTCGATCCGGGCCTCATGTTCCGCATCACCACCGCCATCACGCTGGTAGGCGGCACCGTGTTCCTGATGTGGCTCGGCGAGCAGATCACCGCGCGCGGCGTGGGCAACGGCATCTCGCTCATCATCTTCGCCGGCATCGTCGCGCAATTGCCTCATGCCGTGGCCGGCACGCTCGAGCTCGGGCGCCAGGGGGCGCTCTCAACGGGGCTGATCATCGGCCTCTTGGTCATGGCTGTCGTCGTCATCGCCGTGATCGTCTTCATGGAGCGCGCGCAGCGGCGCCTCCTCGTGCAATACCCGAAGCGCCAAGTCGGCAACCGCATGTTCCAGGGCGATGCCTCGCATCTGCCGCTCAAGCTGAACAGCGCCGGCGTGATCCCGCCGATCTTCGCCTCATCGCTGCTCCTTCTGCCGATCACGGTGGCGAATTTCTCGGCAGGCCAAGGTCCCGAATGGCTGACCACGGTGACTGCCATGCTCGGCCGTGGCCAGCCGCTGCACATCGTCATCTATGTCACGCTCATCATCTTCTTCGCTTTCTTCTATACGGCGGTGGTGTTCAATCCCAAGGACACGGCCGACAATCTGAAGAAATACGGCGGCTTCCTGCCGGGCATCAGGCCGGGCGAGCGCACGGCCGAGTATATCGACTACGTGCTGACCCGAATCACCGTGGTGGGCGCCATCTATCTCGCCGCGGTTTGCGTGCTGCCGGAGATCCTCATTTCCTATGCCGGCGTACCGTTCTATTTCGGGGGCACCTCGCTGCTCATCGTGGTCAGCGTCACCATGGACACCGTCGCCCAGATCCAGAGCCATCTGCTCGCCCATCAATATGAGGGCCTGATCAAGCGGGCGCGCCTCAGAGGAGCGAGGCGTAACCGATGAACCTGGTCCTGCTCGGCCCTCCCGGCGCGGGCAAAGGCACTCAGGCCAAGTTGCTCGAGGACGCGCACGGTCTCATCAAGCTGTCCACGGGCGATATGCTGAGGGCTGCGGTTGCCGCAGGCACCGAGCTCGGGCGCAAAGCCGGCGACATCATGGAAGGCGGCCAGCTCGTGCCCGACGATCTCGTCATCAAGCTGATTGCCGAGCGCATGGACGTGGGCGATTCGAGCCAAGGCTACATCCTCGACGGCTTTCCCCGCACTATCGCTCAGGCCGAGGCGCTCGATAAGCTGCTGGCCGAGCGCCACAAGCGCCTCGACCGGGTCATCGTCATGGAGGTGGACGACGAGGCGCTGGTCAAGCGCATTACCGGCCGTTTCGCCTGCGCCGATTGCGGCGAGGGCTACCACGACATCTACAAGCCGACCAAGGTGGCCGGCGTGTGCGATCGCTGTGGCGGCACCCAGTTCGTGCGGCGGCGGGACGACAATGAAGAGGTGGTGCGCGCTCGAACTCAAGACCTATCACGCCCAGACCGAGCCCCTGATCGACTATTACACGCACCAGGGAAAAGTAAGGGCGGTCGACGGCATGGCCGATATTGCCACTGTGCAGAAAGAGATTAACCAGGCGCTCGACGGCGTAGGGGCGTGAAGGGGGAAAATTCGGCAAATGCGGGCGGTTGACCTTGTCAAGCGGAATCGCTACATAAGCCGGTTAAATGAAAAATCCACTGACCGGTCCCCGGGGGTATTGCCTTTCCGTGGCCGGTCTTGTCGTGTTCCGATAGGGGAAATTTGGCTTTAATTTCAGCACATTAGCCCGTGCTTGAGGAGGCGTTTTCGTGGCCCGAATTGCAGGCGTTAATATCCCGACCAACAAGCGGGTCAAGGTGGCGCTCACGTATATCCATGGCATCGGCGATACCTTTGCCAAGGAAATCTGCGCCAAGGTCTCCATCCCGTCAGAGCGGCGGGTGAGCCAGCTGACCGAGTCGGAAATCATGCAGATCCGTGAGGTCATCGACCACGACTATGTCGTGGAAGGCGATCTCCGGCGCGATGTCGCCATGAATATCAAGCGGTTGATGGACCTTGGCTGCTATCGGGGCTTACGCCATCGCCGGGGGTTGCCGGTCCGGGGTCAGAGAACCCACACCAATGCGCGAACGCGCAAAGGTCCGGCCAAGCCTATCGCCGGCAAGAAGAAGTAAGCAGCGTCAGGCAGGCCGCACGCTTCGCACGGCCCTGAGACACATCGAAATTCGGAAATGCGGGAATAAAGCATGGTCAAGGAGAAGGCGCGAGTTCGTCGCCGCGAAAAGAAGAACATCACGTCGGGCGTCGCCCATGTGCATGCGAGCTTCAACAACACGATGATCACCATCACCGACGCGCAAGGCAACGCCATTTCCTGGTCGTCGTCTGGCGCCATGGGCTTCAAGGGCTCGCGCAAATCGACGCCATACGCCGCGCAGGTCGCCGCCGAGGATGCCGGCAAGAAGGCCATGGAGCACGGCATGAAGAATCTCGAGATTGAGGTGAGGGGCCCTGGCTCGGGGCGGGAGTCGGCGCTTCGCGCGCTTCAGGCGGCCGGCTTCAACATCATCTCGATCCGCGATGTGACGCCGATCCCGCATAACGGGTGCCGGCCGCGTAAGCGCCGTCGCGTCTGACAAGAAAGGCAAGGTTTAATCGCAAATGTTACACGAGGACACTCGCAAGCTGGGCCAGTCGACCCCGCTTATCGACCAAGAAAGGGCTTCACCGGTGCTCCAGAAGAACTGGCAAGATCTCATCAAGCCCACCAAGCTCAACGTCGTTTCGGGCCGCGACCCGCATCGCTTTGCCACGGTCGTCGCCGAGCCGCTCGAGCGTGGCTTCGGGCTCACTCTCGGCAATGCGCTGAGGCGCGTGCTTCTGTCCTCGCTTCAGGGCTCAGCCATCACCTCGGTACATATCGACGGGGTGCTGCATGAGTTCTCCTCGATTCCGGGCGTCCGCGAGGATGTGACCAACATCGTGCTGAACATCAAGGAGATCGCGCTGCGCCAGCATGCCGAAGGCATCAAGCGCATGGTGCTCAAGAAAGAGGGCCCGGGCGTCGCCAAGGCCGGCGACATCGAAGGCGGCGCCGACATCGAGATTCTCAATCCCGATCACGTGATCTGCACCCTCGACCAAGGCGCTTCGATCCGCATGGAGTTCACCACCTCGACCGGCAAGGGGTATGTGCCGGCCGAGCGCAACCGTCCCGACGACGCGCCGATCGGCTATATCCCGGTCGATTCGCTCTATAGCCCGGTGCGCAAGGTCTCCTATCGCGTGGAGAACACCCGCGAGGGCCAGATCCTCGACTACGACAAGCTCACCATGGAGATCGAGACCGACGGCTCGGTGAAGCCGGAGGACACGATCGCGCTGGCCGCGCGCATCGTGCAGGACCAGCTCTCGGTGTTCGTCAATTTCGAGGAGCCGAAGAAGGAAGTCGCTCTCGAGCGGCAGCCCGAACTCGTGTTCAACGCGGCGCTGCTCAAGAAGGTCGACGAACTCGAGCTCTCGGTGCGCTCGGCCAACTGTCTCAAGAACGACAATATCGTCTATATCGGCGACCTCATCCAAAAGACCGAGGCCGAGATGTTGCGCACGCCGAATTTCGGCCGCAAGTCGCTGAACGAGATCAAGGAGGTTCTCGCCTCCATGGGGCTCCATCTCGGCATGGAAGTGCCGGACTGGCCGCCCGAGAATATCGAGGAGCTCGCCAAGCGCTTCGAGGATCATTATTGACAGAAGCCGGAAGGCCAGACTTGAGGGTTATTTGACATGCGCCATCGTAACGCCGGCCGTAAGCTCAACCGGACCGCCACACATCGCAGCGCGCTCTTCGCGAGCCTTGCCATGGCACTCTTCAAGCACGAGCAGATCGCGACCACGCTGCCCAAGGCCAAAGAGCTCAGGCGCGTCGCCGACCGCCTGATCACGCTCGCCAAGCGTGGCGATCTCCACGCGCGGCGTCTCGCCTTCTCGCGCATTCGCGACGAGGCCACCGTGGCGAAGCTGTTCGAGACGCTCGGACCGCGCTATGCCGACCGCCCAGGCGGCTATACACGGGTGATGAAGGCTGGCTTCCGCTATGGCGATTCAGCGCCGATGGCGGTGATCGAACTGGTCGACCGCGACCGCGAGGCGAAGGGCGCCGATTCGGGTCCGAGCCAGGAGCATGAGTCCGCCGCAGCGTAGTGAAGCGGCGGGCCGCGCGAGGCGACGCGCCTCATGATCGGCTACTTGTCGTCGTCGTCTTCACCTTCCGGTTTGCTGTCGGGGTGCTTCTGGTCGTAGGCCTCGATCGCCACTTTCTTGATGCCTTTCACGCCGTCGGAAAGAATGCCGGTGATGACCTTCTTGGCCTCTTCCTCGGTCTTGCCGTCGGCGGGATCGAAATCTGACTGCCAAAAGATCACTGTGCGGTCGGGCTCGTCGTCGAGCTCAAGCCAAAGCTTGGACTTGTAGTTCTTCACCGGCAGCGGGCTTTCCACGATCTCGTACGTGTAGGATTGATCGCCGGTGCCGGTGAGCTTCTCCTTGATCTTGCCGCCGTCTTTCAGCGTGAGCGTGCGGTACGTTACGTCACCCTCTTTGGTCTCCTCGCATTTGGCTACTGCGGGATGCCATTTCTCGATGGAGCAGAACTCGCCGACAACCTGCCAGATGTCGGGCGGCAGGCCTGGAGCTTCAATTCTCTTCTTGACCGTGATCGCGTAGGCCGGGCCACTAAAGATCACGATGGCCAAGCCCGTGACCAAGGCCAATTTCATCATACGCATGCATTTCTCTCCACAGGGTGTATCGTTGACTTCTCTCGCAAAGACGCCGGCGGCATCTTAGTAGAATGACGAGGAGCAGCAAGCCAGGGCTTGGAACAGTGTCAAACCGCCTCAGTTTCCATATCAATTCGCCATGGGCTATACGAGAACCCGGACCCAATAGCCATAACCCGGCTTACGTGAGCGAGCGATGGACACGTTGGCAAAATCACTAGGTAAACTTGGCATAGCGGTTTTGGCCGGCGGGCTCGTTCTTGCTGCTGGCACTCCGACGGCGGGGGCGCAGCAACGTGTCGTGCCCGAGAGCCAGGGCGTGATCAAGCAGTCCTTTGCGCCGGTGGTGAAGAAGGCGGCGCCGACCGTGGTCAATGTCTATGTGCAGCGTAGGGTCGAGCAGATGGTCTCGCCCTTCGGCGACGATCCGATCTTCGGCCAGCTGTTCGGCGAGCGGTTCGGCGTGCCGCGTCAGCGCATCGAGAACTCGCTCGGTTCAGGCGTCCTCGTCGATCCGAGCGGCCTTGTGGTCACCAACAACCACGTGATCCAAGGGAGCGGCGAGGAGGAGATCACCGTCGCTCTTTCTGATGGGCGAGAGTTCCCGGCCAAGGTCGTGCTCAAGGATGAGCACATCGATTTGGCCGTGCTCCGCCTCGATGCCAAAGGCGCGCAGTTCCCTGTCATCCAGTTCGCCGATTCAGATAGTCTGGAAGTCGGCGATCTCGTGCTCGCCATCGGCGATCCGTTCGGCGTCGGGCAGACGGTGACGAGCGGCATCGTCTCGGCGCTCGCCCGCACGCAAGTCGGCATCTCCGACTATCAGTTCTTCATCCAGACCGACGCGGCCATCAATCCGGGCAATTCAGGCGGCGCCTTGGTCGACATGGATGGGAAGCTGGTCGGCATCAACACCGCCATCTTCTCTCGCACCGGCGGCTCTCTCGGCATTGGCTTTGCCATTCCGTCCAACATGGTGCGGCTCGTCGTCCAATCGGCGCTCAAGGGTGGCGAGATGGTGCAGCGGCCTTGGCTTGGCGCGACGCTGCAAGAGGTCACGCCCGACATCGCCGAGTCGCTCGGGCTTCCGACGCCCTCCGGTGCGCTCGTCGCCAAGGTTGCGGCCAAGGGTCCTGCGGCTAGGGCCGGGCTCGTTGCCGGCGATGTGGTGGTTGGCGTCGACGACAAGGAGGTCAAGGATCCACAGGCCTTCGAGTACCGTTTCATGACCAAGGGTGTCGGCGGCTCGGCCGAACTCACCATCGTGCGCAAGGGTCAAAGGTTGAAGACGACGATCGCCTTAGTCGCACCGGTCGAGGATCCCCCGCGCGATAGCCGCGAGCTCACCGGGCGCAATCCGCTGTCGGGCTGCAAGGTCGCCAATCTCTCGCCTGCCGTCGCACAGGAGCTTGGCATCGACGACGATACGCGGCGGGGCGTGGTGATCACCGACGTCAAGGACAAGACGCCGGCGGCGCGGCTCGGCATGAAGCGCGGCGACATCGTCGTCGGCCTCAACAATCGGAAAGTGTCCTCGACGGCTGAGCTTGCCGCGGCACTCGATCTGTCCGGCGACGCTTGGCGGCTCTCTCTCGAGCGTGACGGGAAGCCGTTCAATATCTCGATTTCGGGCTGATCCATGAAAAAAGGGGCGGCGACCCTGTTCGAGGCTGCGGGGCTCTCTGATGCCGCGCCGCGGCCTCTCGCCGACCGTTTGCGCCCGTCGACGCTCGATGAAGTCATCGGCCAGGATCATCTCCTCGGTGAGCAGGGCATCTTGAGGCGCATGGTCAAGGCCGGCCGCCTTTCATCGGTGATCTTCTGGGGACCGCCGGGAACAGGCAAGACCACCGTCGCACGCCTTCTTGCCGAGGTGACCGACCATCACTTCGAGCAGCTTTCGGCGATCCATTCAGGGGTCTCCGACCTCCGCAAAGTGTTCGACACGGCCAAGGCGCGGCGCGAAGAGGGGCGTGGCACGTTGCTGTTCGTCGACGAGATCCACCGCTTCAACCGCTCACAGCAAGATGCGTTCCTCCCGTATATGGAGGACGGCACCATCATCCTGGTCGGCGCCACCACCGAGAACCCGTCCTTCGAGCTCAATTCAGCCCTCCTGTCGCGGGCGAGCGTGCTCGTCTTCAAGCGGCTCGACGAGTCTGCGCTCGAAGCTCTGCTGAAGCGCGCCGAGGCGCACGAGAAGCG
Source organism: uncultured Alphaproteobacteria bacterium (assembly GCA_963732205.1). Lineage (GTDB taxonomy): Bacteria > Pseudomonadota > Alphaproteobacteria > Rhizobiales > Methyloligellaceae > Methyloceanibacter. Next base: position 186,780 of record CAVSYE010000006.1, on the reverse strand, counting down.
CAAGCTACCGCTGACAGAGGATGCGCGCGCGGCCCTCATCAATATGGCCGACGGCGACGGTCGCGGGCTGATCAATCTCGCCGAAGACGTCTTTCTCTCCACTGCCTCAGGCGTGAAGGCGCCGCTCGACCGCGAGGCGTTGGTGAAGCTCGTGCAGCGTCGTGCGCCGATCTACGACAAGAGCCAGGACGGTCATTACAATCTCATCAGCGCGCTGCACAAATCGGTGCGGGGCTCAGACCCCGACGCCTCGCTCTATTGGCTTGCTCGCATGCTCGCCGGTGGCGAGGACCCGCTCTATATCGCGCGGCGGCTGGTGCGCATGGCAGTCGAGGACATCGGTCTTGCCGACCCGAATGCTTTGGTCCAGACGCTCGCCGCTAAGGACACTTATGATTTCCTCGGCTCGCCCGAGGGCGAGCTCGCGCTCGCTCAGGCCACGATCTATCTCGCCACGGCGCCGAAATCGAATGCCGGCTATGTCGCCTTCGGCATCGCCTCACGTGCAGCGGCCGAGAGCGGCTCTCTGCTCCCGCCGAAGCACATCCTGAACGCGCCGACCAAGCTCATGAAGCAGGAAGGCTATGGACGCGGCTACGCCTACGACCATGACCAGGAGGAGGCCTTCTCAGGTCAGAACTATTTCCCTGACGAGATGGAGCGGCAGACCTTCTACGCGCCCACCACTTACGGCTACGAGGCCGAGCTGAAGGAACGGCTCAAGCGCTTCGCCAAGCTCCGCAGGGATAGAGGCGGGGACTAGCCGGTGCGGGTTGTTAGTTCGGCTCGCAGGGACGTCGCCGGATCATTTTTGCTTTCTCGGCGGGTCCGTGCCGTTCGGCCCGCAATCAGGGCGTTCCACAAAGCCGTCGAGGCGCCGGGTGAAGCAAAAAACGCGCCTTGCATGACGGGTCGCGGACCTTAAGGTCCCACCGTATGACTAGAGATGCGGTAGGAGTTATTGATGCAGCGGCGGTTTAGGGGGGACTCCATCGGATGACGGGCGTCGAGACCAGAGAGGTTGCGCCGGAGGAGGACGGCGTGCGGCTCGACCGCTGGTTCAAGGCCCATTATCCCGGCCTGCCCCATAGCCGTCTCGAAAAGCTGCTTCGCACCGGTCAGGTGAGGGTGGATGGTGCGCGCACCAAAGCGAGCACGCGGCTTACCGCGGGGCAGGCCATCCGCATTCCGCCGCTTCCCGACGTGCCGCCGCCGCCGGCGCCCAAACATGCGCTGTCGAAGGCCGACCGCGCCTTCCTAGCCTCGATCACCCTCTACGAAGACGACGACCTGCTCATTTTGAACAAGCCATCCGGCATCGCGGTGCAGGGCGGCACTAAGACCACGCAGCATATCGACCGCCTGCTCGAAGGCCTCGGCGATGGGCCGGAGACGCGGCCCCGCCTCGTGCATCGGCTCGACCGCGACACCTCCGGCGTGCTCGTCATTGCCAAGCGCCGCTCCATCGCGGCGAAGCTCGGCCGCGCCTTCCAGACCCGCTCGGTGCGCAAGATCTATTGGGCGATTGTGAAGGGCGTGCCGAAGCCGCCGCAAGGCAAGGTCGAGGCGGCGCTGGTGAAGGCCGCGGGACCTGAAGGCGACCGGGTGCGCAAAGCGCGGCCCGGCGAGCAGGACATCGCGCAATCGGCGGTCACTCATTATGCCGTCGTGGACCGGGCGGGACAGACGGCTGCCTTCGTCTCGCTGAAGCCCGTAACCGGGCGGCAGCATCAGCTCCGCGCCCATATGGCGATCATCGGCTACCCGATCCTCGGCGATGAGAAATATCGCGGCGACCGCGATCTGCCCGAGGGCGTCCCGCGCAAGCTCCACCTCCATGCGCGGCGGATCAGCTTTCCGCACCCGTCGGGCGAGGGGGTTATCGACGTCACCGCGCCTTTGCCCGCCCATATGGCGGCAGCGTTCGAGGCCTTCGGCTTCGAGGCGCGGGAAGCCCGTGGTGGAGACGGCGACGGCTAAGGTGCACCAAGCGTAGTCGGCTTCACGGCGCGCATTTAGCCAAGAGGTCCTGGCGGGTCTTGATCTCGCTTTCCAATTCCGCGAGCGGCACCTTGTAGAGCACGCACCAGCGGTAATGCGCGCTGCGATCTTCGGACCAGCGCGGCCCGTCGAACTTGCACGCCTTCGTCACGCTGATGGCAACCTGATCAATCGTCCGGTCGGCATACCACTGGCAGGTACAAAGCCTCAAATCGTTGGCCCGGTCCGCGGCCGCTTCCTCGACAGCGGCCTTGGGGGTGCCGAGGCACTAGCCTAAGTGCGTCTCGATGTCAGTGGCCCAGCGCCAGCCGTGGAAGTCACAATTGAACCTGATGGCAAGTTCGGCCTCGTGTGCCGCTTGCCTGGCATAGCTGTCGCAGAACACGGCTTCGGCGGCGTCTGTCGAGTCATGGAAGGCGAAAATGCCAAACGTGATAAGGGCGCTTATAATGCGGGCTCCGCAGCGCCTCATTGGCTTTTCTAGCGGCTTAATGTCAGTGAACCAGCGCATCCTCATCCAAGTTAGAGCGTCAGACGATCGAGATAAATCGGTTTGCCCGGTCATGCGCCTTTTGCCGGAACACTTGCGGGCGGGCTGTACGCTAATTTTGCCGAACCTTCGGACCTTGTCGCCGAGGGCTCATGATCAAACGACCGAGGCGACGCGGAGGTAGCTGGAAATGGCTGGCAAAGGAAACTGGTTCGTACGATTTGCGCAATATGTCTCCCATGTGACGGGACGGCCCATCGCCTTCATTCTCGCGGTTGGCGCCATTGTGGTCTGGGCCTGTTTGGGGCCGCTGTTCGGCTATAGCGATACCTGGCAGCTTGTCATCAACACGGCCACCACCATCATCACCTTCCTGATGGTGTTCGTGATTCAGAATACGCAGAACCGTGACACCGCATCGCTGCACATCAAGCTCGACGAGCTGATCCTCGTGACGCGAAAGGCGCGCAATCAACTGCTGGATCTCGACACCCTCGACGACAAGGAACTTGAGCGCCTGAAGCGAGACTACGCACGGCTCGCCCAGGAGCAAATTCCTGCCAAGCTCGAAGAGCTGCGACGCAGGCCTTCGCCGCGCCGGCAGAGCCACGGCGAGGAGTTGCCCAAGCCAAAGCCTGCCGGGGCGAAAGCGCCCAAGGACGACGCCTAGACGATGGCTGAGAACGGTGCGAGCGCTCACCCTGCGGCCACCGCGGCGGCATCCACTCTGCCGAAGCGCTTCTACAAGGAGGTGACGATCGAGGACGAGGAGGGTCGCGAGGCCTCGCTGTTGCTCGACGGCAAGCCTGTGCGCACACCGGGCAAGGCGGCGCTCAGCTTGCCTTCCCGTGCGCTCGCTGAGGCCGTCGCCGCGGAATGGCGGGCGCAGGGCGAGCGCATCGACCCATTGACCATGCCGCTCACCAGACTGGCCAACAGCGCAATCGACGGGGTTAGGGGGCGCGAGCAGGCGGTCATCGACGACATCGTCCGCCATGCGGCCTCAGACCTCCTCTGCTACGGGGCTGATGGGCCGAAGCTCCTGGTCGAGGCGCAAGGGAAGCACTGGGACCCGGTGCTCGCCTTCGCGCGCGACGAGCTTCATGCGCCGCTCGTGCTTTCCGAAGGCGTCGTCCATGTGGCACAGCGCGAGGCGTCTCTCGCGCGTATCAGGAGTGAGTTCGAAGGCCTCGATCCCTTCTCCCTCGCGGCGCTCCACGTCATGACGACGCTGACCGGCTCAGCGCTGCTTGCGCTTGCCGTGTTGCGCGGCAGGCTCTCTCCGCAAGAGGCATGGGAAGCGGCCCACGTCGATGAGGACTACCAGATCAGCCGCTGGGGCGACGACGACGAGGCCAAGACGCGCCGCGCGAATTGCTTCCGCGACTTCGCCGCCGCCGCCAAGATGCTCGATGCGCCGTCTCGCTGAGCACAAGCGCGCGGTCAGCGATTGTTGCCCGAGGCGGTGATGATGTCGGTCCACGGCCCATCGGGCACATCCGAACTCATCGACGAAACGCCACGCGGTGACGGCATTCTCCTTCATGCGGAGCGCATGCCAGACGGCGGGCGAGACATCGAGCCCCGCCTTGGCATCGAAGGTGTTGAGCGGGACGAGAGACGCGCCGAAGACGAAAGCGAAGTCGTCCTCGCCGCAGGGCCCGACATCCTGCCACTGGGCAAAGCAGACGCGGAGATTGTGCCTGATCTCGACCCAGCGGTTCTTGAGCAATGGCGTGAGGCCAGGCTGATACCAGGGCACGCCGCGGGCCTTCGACTTGAGCGAGCCGTCGAGCGCGAACTCGCCAAAGGGAAGCGCCACGTAGAACGGGTTTTCCTTCGGCGTGAAGCCCACGGGCCGATAGTGCACGCGGTCCCACGGGTCATCGACACCCCCGAAACGTGAGAGCCAATCCTTGTCCCAATAGCTCTCGGCGTTTGAAATGAAGGCATTGGCCGCGTCGGCCGGCTCCCCCACCCAAAACATCGTGGTCATGGTCTCTTTGAAGCCGGGAGCAGTCGCAGCCATCAGAGGCCTTATCCCTCCGAGCAAGGTCATGCCGGCGCTGGCGCAAGCCGTGACTAGCACGCTACGGCGCGTGACGTTAGATGTGGACATCCCACCGTCCTCCATCCCCAGCGCCCGCAACGACCGCTTAGCCCTTGAATTTGACGAGAATTCAGCAGGGCCAGGACCCAATGACGCATGCGGCGCGGCCTAAGGGCCAAGAGGCCGAGCCCCCGCTGGGGGTGCGGCCATTTGCGCGCATTCCACGCCGTGCTATTTCACCCGTCATGGCCGCGTCACATGGGGAGTCCGTATGAAAGAGGTCCTGGAAGAGCTTGAATTCCGCCGCGACCGGGCTCGCGCCGGGGGAGGGACCGCGCGCACCGAGGCGCAGCATAAGCGCGGCAAGCTCACGGCGCGCGAGCGGCTCGAGCTCCTGCTCGACGAGAACTCCTTCGAGGAGTTCGACATGTATGTCGAGCACCGCTGCATCGATTTCGGCATGGAGAAGACGCGCGTGCCGGGCGACGGCGTGGTGACCGGCTGGGGCACCATCAACGGCCGCATCGTCTATGTGTTCGCCAAGGACTTCACCGTGTTCGGCGGCTCTCTGTCGGAGGCGCACGCCAACAAGATGATCAAGGTCCAGGACATGGCGCTCAAGAGCCGCGCGCCGGTCATCGGCCTGTTCGATGCGGGCGGCGCGCGCATTCAGGAGGGCGTGGCGGCGCTCGGCGGCTATGGCGAGGTGTTCTTGCGCAATGTGCTCGCCTCGGGCGTCATCCCGCAGATCAGCGTGATCATGGGCCCGTGCGCCGGCGGCGACGTCTATTCGCCCGCCATGACCGATTTCATCTTCATGGTGAAGGACACGAGCTACATGTTCGTCACCGGCCCCGATGTGGTGAAGACGGTGACCAAGGAGGAAGTCACCGCCGAGCAGCTCGGCGGCGCGATCGTCCACACCACGAGATCCTCGATTGCCGACGGCGCCTACGACAACGACGTCGAGACGTTGCTACAGATGCGTCGGCTGATGGATTTCCTCCCCGCCAACAATCTCTCCGGCGTGCCCGAGCTTCCCACGCGCGATCCCTGGGACCGCATGGAGCCTTCGCTCGACACGCTAGTCCCCGACCATCCCAACAAGCCCTACGACATCAAGGAGCTGATCGATAAGGTCGTGGACGAGGGAGACTTCTTCGAGATCCAGGAGACTTTTGCCCGCAACATGGTCGTCGGCTTCGCCCGCATGGAGGGGCGCACCATCGGCATCGTCGCCAATCAGCCCATGGTGCTTGCCGGCGTGCTCGATTCAGATGCCTCGCGCAAGGCGGCGCGCTTCGTGCGCTTCTGCGACTGCTTCAATATCCCGATCGTCACCTTCGTCGACGTGCCGGGCTTCCTGCCGGGCACGGCGCAGGAATATGGCGGGCTGATCAAGCACGGCGCCAAGCTGCTGTTCGCCTTCACCGAGGCGACAGTGCCGAAGGTCACCGTCATCACCCGCAAGGCCTATGGTGGCGCCTACGACGTCATGTCTTCGAAGCACATCAGGGGCGACTTGAATTATGCCTGGCCCTCGGCCGAGATCGCGGTGATGGGGGCCAAGGGCGCGGTCGAGATCCTCTATCGCGCCGAGCTCGGCAATCCGGAGAAGATCAAGAAGCGCATCGACGAGTATCAGGCGCGCTTCGCCAACCCGTTCGTCGCGGCAGAGCGCGGCTATATCGACGAGGTGATCATGCCGCATTCGACGCGCAAGCGCGTGGCGCGAGCGCTCCAGATGCTGCGAAAGAAGACGCTCGAGAACCCGTGGAAGAAGCACGACAACATCCCGCTGTGAGCGGCTTCTAAGCCCATATTTTTCTATTCCTAGCGTTGACATGCCAAAAAGTTTGGCCTAATAAAGTTTTTTTTAACCAAGGAAACTGACTGTACGGCTATGGATGCGCCTGGATTTGTAGCTTGGAGAAAAAGGGTCGGAATTACCCAGGAAGAACTTGCGGAGCGGGCCGGAGTCACTCGCACGACCGTTCAAAACTGGGAGAGTGGGGCTACACCAGTGCCGACCTCAGTTGCAGCGGCTTGCTCGATCTGGGAGCGTCGACTTAGGCAAGAGAATCCTGGTCTTGGACCTGTGACACTCATCTTCGCCGATGCACCGATGTTTGTTGATCCCTATGGCCCGCGAGGGCGCTTGGCGACGATTCAGCAAGAAGCGTATGCGTGCAACGCGGCGGCGATAGCGCGAGTCCTCAAACTGAGTCGAGGAGATAAGTTTTACAGCCCCTTCATTATTGAGAAATCTGGGGCGGATCTCTGGAATATCGTTGAACTCGAGAGGGTAGTGCGAGGGGCTGATCGAGAGGCGCCAACTCCCGCCAACTTACTTAGGCGTCTTGCTAAGCACATCAAGGAGACCTCGACGCTTTACGCTCGATCGGGTGCAAAATTGCCGAGTACATCCCAAGCAAAGAAAAAGAGGGAGCGGATCGAAGCGCTGGCTGCCGAGATAGAGACTCTTGCCAGCGTAGCCGGAGAAAGGTCGGTTAGTTACTCGGAAGTTGATGAGCGTTTGTCTGCGTTGCGCGCGCTTGGCAAATTCGCTCCCAATTCGCTGGTGTTCGGAATTGCAGCAGCGCTCGGACAAGAATCTTAGGCGACGCGCCGTCTCGACAGATGTGAGATGCCGAACATCCGCTCACTTGACATGATGGTCATTGATGACCTCTTCGAAATGAAGAGCGGTTACGTTCTCAATTTTAGCGATCGGACTTTTACGCAGTTCTTTGCCGAGGAATTGAACGTTGACATCGACGACCCGATTTATGCGAGGAACGGCACGTCCAAGGCAAAGCAACTCCGCTGCTTCTTGCAAACGGCCGATAGAGCCACGGCCGCGCGGACGCTCAACGCGTTGTGGGAATACCGCGAAGTGGTGCGGCAGCGAGCAGGACTCGACGACCAACTCAAGAACGCGCACGGCCAATTGCTCGCGATAATTAATCGACTAAATGTTGGTGACGTAAAGCCATTAGCAACAATCTTCGACGAGGCCAGCATTCGATCACGCTATGTACGCGGAATTGCGTGATGAGTTGCTTCGGCTTACCAACCTCGACCCGCAGGAGCGAGGATACGCGTTCGAAGCCTTTCTAAAGAAGCTCTTTGATAAGTTCGCTCTTGAGGTCCGCGACCCGTTTCGTCTGAAAGGCGAGCAGATCGATGGGAGTTTCTTATTAGGGAATGAAACCTATCTCCTTGAAGCCAAGTGGCAGAACGCGCCTTCCGGAATTGCTGACCTTCATACTTTCCATGGAAAGGTCGAACAAAAGGCCGCGTGGGCACGTGGTCTCTTCATTAGCTACAGCGGATTTTCTGAAGATGGCCTACATGCATTCGGACGAGGCAAGCGAGTCATCTGTATGGACGGGCTAGACCTTTGCGAGGCTCTGACTCGAGAGTTACCCTTGAACCACGTTCTAGAGCGAAAGATTCGTCGGGCCGCCGAAACAGGTTCAGCCTTTGTACGAGTGCGCGAACTGTTCCCGACGTAGAACTTGTCCCTGCTGCTCGGGTACATTTCCCGTGAGGGCGCGAGCTGCAGACCGTCTGTGTCTCAGGGCGAGGGGACTGCGGCGCCGGTCGGGGTCTTATCCCCGGCGGCGAAACTTCACGTAGAGTCTCGATCACCTCGTCCATTTGAAGGGCGCTCTTCGCGAGGCGTTCGTGACAGCGGGATGGGGTGCGGTGCCCGCGGGCTCGTACGCCGCATCCGGCAACGGACGCGGACACCATAGGTTTGCGCTTATCGGCGCGCCATCCCCCTCGTCCTCCCGGAGGGCCGAAGGCCCGTCTCGAAGGATCACGGGGGGCAAGCTCTTTGACATGACTTCGCGCGCGACCAGCGCGGCGAGGCGATGAATCTTGCCTGAGCCGTGCAGCAAATTCTCTGTTCTCCCCTTGTGGGAGAGCACGCGGGCATTTTGGGTGCGCTACCGCTTCGCTACCTGAGCGACGTTGCGCGCGGTGAGGGGTCAGCGGCTCTGCCGCGTCGCAAAAGTACATCACCCTCACCCTTCGCGCCATGCGACTTGCGCATGCTCGGCTACGCCCCGCGCGCAAGTTCGCGGCGCAAAGCCCTCTCCCACAAAGGGCGAGGGGTTCCGAGGAATTGCTGGCGGGCTATTGCGCGAGGGGTTCGGCGGGCGTGAGGAAGCGGTTGTAGATCCACCCCGTCGTCGAGGTCTTGGGATCGATGACCTCGACCCAGTTCTTATCCCGCGCCGTGACCCGCACCTTGAGGCCCTTGTCGGCGACCTTGACCGTCTCGGAGGATTGCTCGGCCTTCGCGTGCATGTCCACCGGCGCTTTGGTCAGCATCCATTCGGCTGGCGCTTGCGGCTCTTCTTGCGCGGGACCCAAGGCATAGGCGCCACCGTGCGGGCGCGAGGGCCGCGGGGACGGTGTCGGCTGTTGGGCCGGAGCAGGCTCCGGCGCCTGGATGGTCACGACCTTTACGGTGTTGACCTTCACCGCAGGGGTCGCTTCGGCCGACGCTGCCGGCTTCGGCTGCGGCGCTGGCGGTGCGCTCGCGATGGAGCCCGTGGTCTCTGCTGTTGCGACCTCTTCGGCGCGCTCGCTGGCGATCGCGGCAACCGGGGCGGTCTCGGTGGGCGAGGGGGCGATGCTCAGACGCGTCTCGGACTGCGCCAGAACAGTTCCGTCTCCGGCAACGAGCTCGAGCCGCATGTCGGTGGCGCCGCTCCGCGCCGGCAGATGCAGCTGCAAGTCTCCGATCTCGTCGGGGCGAAGAGTCCAGCCAGTCTCGCCGTAGGGACGGCCTTGCGAGAAGGAGGCGCCCTCGGGAAGCGCGGTGACGGCGACGATGCTGCGTGCCGGAAGCGTTCCGGTCGCATCGATGGCCATGGGAAACTCGATCACCTCGCCGGCATTGGCCTCGATCCGGTCGGGCGAGGACAGAGCGACTTCCAAGGTCGGCTGGTATTGCGCAGGCTGGGTTGAGGCGGTCTTGGCGGGCGCGTTCGACACGCTGGCTCCGGCGGCAGGGGACACTCCAGGAGCCGCGTGCGGTGCCATCGTGTCTTCCCACAGCCGAACGAAGAGCATCGCCAATGGAATGAGGGCAATGACGACCACGGCCGAGACCAGGACATTTCGGTTCAAGCCGGGCTTGTCTTGAGCCTCGGCGGTCGGGCTCTGTTCGCCGTTCGCCTGGTCTTGAGGCTCGGGGACGTCAATCGCTCGCGGAACCAGGGTCGGCTTCGGGAAGGAGGGGCGCCTTGGTGCTGGCGGCTCTTCTCCGCGCAGAGGCTCGACGAAGCGCTTCGCCAGCGCGACGATATCCTGCTGCGAAGGCTCTGGCGCGAGACTCCTGATTTCGGCTCTAAGGGGCGGCACTTTGCTCGGACCTCAAAAAGGGGGCGGCCTCACGGATGTGGGCGAGCCCGTGTCATTTCGGCCACCGTCAAGCTTTATAATGACATTTGTTGGGCAGCGATTGAGGACGTCGGCGATGCTGACGATCCGAGCGGCAAATAGGGGTGGAGCAGAGGGGTCCGCATGATGCTAATGTGCGTGCAACGTCGCCGACGGCTCGGCTTTCGCGGGTCAAATCGTCCGATTTCAAGGGGGATCGTCGCTAATGACCGACACGCGGCCAGCAGTAGGAAAAAACGGGACCACAAGGGTCGATGGGATAGCTCGCCGCCTGGTGCCGGCCATTTGCGACGTTTCGGTCACCAATGTCTGCAACGCGACCTGCGACTTCTGCGCCTACGCGCACGATAAGGGGGTGGTTCGCGATCGGCGCTGGGTCGACCGCGCGCGGCTGGCTGAGGCTCTGCCTATCCTTCATCGCCGCGGCGTCCGTTATGTAAACTTCCAGGGCGGCGAACCCCTGCTGCACCCCGCCATCGACGGCCTCGTTGCCGATGTCCGGGCGAGCGACATGCGGCCTGCCCTGATCACCAACGGCTGGCTGTTGCCGGAGAAAATCGAGCGTCTCGCCGCAGCCGGTCTTGCGACATTGCTGGTATCTCTGGACAGTCATTCGATGGCTGCGCACGAGCAGAACCGCGGCTTGCGCGGCGTCGGCGAGCGCATACGCAAGGGCGTAGCGGCGGCGCAACGGCACGGCATCACCACCATCTCCGTCGTCACGGTCAATCATTTGGTGGACTACGGGCAGCTCCCGGCCCTGCTCGAGGATCTCGGATTCGATGCCGTGAGCTTCTCGTATCCACGCAAAGAGCCGTTCGGCTCGTCGTCGCTGGTCTACGGCTCGGAATCCAAGCTCGTCGATTTCACGCCGGACCAGTTGCTCGCCGCTCTCGACGCGATCAAGGCGCTGAAGTCCAAGTTCCCGGTGATGAATCCAACGGCGTCACTGGACGATATAAAGCGCTATGTGCGTGGTGAGGAGCAGATGATCGCGTGCGTCGGCGGTCACAAGTATTTCTACCTCGACTGGAACCTGCAGATCTGGCGTTGCGAGGCCTGGCACGAACCGCTCGGCTCGGTGTTCGATCTCGACCGGATTGCGGACCGGCGGGACCGCTGCACGGCCTGCATCCAGAACTGTTATCGCGATACCAGCACGCTGATGCATGCCGGCGTGGCAGTCGGCGATGCCCTCGTCGAGGCATCCGCTGGCCGCTTCGGTAGAGCCATGGCGCATCTTTTTCAGCGCAGCGTCGCGCAGTCGCTGCGTTCGGTTGTCGAGGAGGCAGGCATCATCCGGCAACTGGCGAGGCGTGCGTCTTGAGGCTGTGCTGCGCACTCCACGCCGAAGTAGTTGGGGTGAGGGACTGCTGGCCGATCAGCTTATCCTCGGCGGTAAGACCTCACGTAGAATCGCATTACCTCGTCTATTTGAGGGGCGCCATCGCGCGATGAGCGCGGCGAGGCGATGATGCGCGCGCTAGTGCCGGGACGCTACGGCATAGTCGCGGAGGATGTCGGCTTCCGTTTGCAGCTCTCCGAGGCGGTGCTTGAGAACGTCGCCGATGCTGATGATGCCGATCAGTCGCTTGCCGTCCTTGACCGGCACATGGCGGATGCGCCGGCGGGTCATCAGCTTCATCACATCGGTGATTTTGTCCTCGGGGGAGCAGACGACGACCGCCTTCGTCATCAGCTCGGAGATGGGAATCATCGGCAGCCTGTCGCCATGCGTGGCAAGGCCATAAGCGAGGTCGCGCTCGGACAGAATGCCCTCGATGGTGTTCCCGTCTCGGCTCACGACCAGCGCACCAATCTGCCCGGCACGCAGGTGCCCCGACGCCAGAAGCGCAGTCTCGTGTGGGGGCACCGTCTTCACCACCGAACCCTTGATCCGCAAGATGTCAGCTACCTTCATGATCCGCTCCCAGTTGCGCGCATGGCGCGTGAATTATCATCGTATCAAAGGTCGGCTTGATGGCGACATCAAGCCAACCAGCATGGAAACTCCTCGCTTCGTTAGATTGCTGCCTTTTCCGCGCGAGTCGTCTCTTAGGCCATACGTCGCAGGGTGAACCCGTGCGCGCCTTTGGTCCACTGATTGATGCGGTTCGGGCCCAAACCGGGCCGGCCCGGTCTTGTCATGACCTGAGGTCACCGGCCATTGTATAAGGACTGAGCTTTGATTTCAGCCGGGCAAAACTACGGGAAAGGGAGAGCATAAATGCAACGCGTGCATGTCATGATTGGGTTCGCTTCGCTCCTGGGCGCGGCCTTAGTCGCAGGTCCGGCCTCGGCGGTGACCGCCGTTTCCCCGACCGGCCATCTCAATGTGCGGAGCGGCCCCGGCTTCCAATATCCGGTGGTCGGGCAGATCCAGGCCAACGTCCCCGCCCAAATCACCGGATGCGTGTCGGATTATTCCTGGTGCGCCGTCACGCTGCCAAGCGGAGCGACCGGTTGGGCGTCGGCGCCTTATCTCGTGACCAGTGCTGCCGGCCAGCCCAAGAATCTCCAGGTGGCCGGCGCACAGGTCGGCATTCCGACCATCACGCCGGTCAACACCGGGGCGGCCGTTGTGGCCACGCCACCCGTCGGCGACATGGTGCCGGTTCCGCAGAGCATCGGAGTCATCCAGCCGATCGCGCCGCCGCCGAACGTGGTGTCGTACGTGACGATGCAGGCCATTCAGCCGGTGATCGTGAATGGGGAGGTGATGGTCGGCGCGACGTTGCCCGCGGCAGCGCCGGTCTATCAAATCCCGTCGTCGCCTTACGTCTTTTCCTACATCAACGGGCAGAGAGTTCTGGTTGAGCCGACCGCGCGGAAGATCGTCTACGTCGTCAGGTAGATGCGCGACCGCCGAACCCGAAGAGTGTCGATGAGGTGAGTCGGATCGCGGTGCAGCCGCCGGGCGTATCCTTGAGGAGTTCCCATGCAAGAACGCAATCCCACCGGTGTCGATCTCTTTAGTCCCGTCAAAGTCGGCCCTTGGGCGCTTCCCAATCGGGTGGTCATGGCGCCGCTCACGCGAAGCCGGGCCGCCGCCGGCAACGTGCCGACCCTGTTGAACGCCTTGTATTATGCCCAGCGCGCGAGTGCAGGTCTGATCATCTCGGAAGCGACGCAAATCGCGCCTGACGGCCAGGGCTACATCTCGACGCCTGGCATTCACAGCGTTGAGCAGATCGAAGGCTGGAAGTGAGTGACCAACGCCGTGCATGTCGCCGGCGGCCACATCGTGCTCCAGCTCTGGCACGTGGGTCGCATCTCTCATCCCTCGTTCCAGCCGGGAGGCGCCTTGCCGGTTGCACCTTCGGCCATCAAGCCCAACACCAAGGCTTTCACAGCGAAGGGCTTCGAGCCGATCCCGACCCCGCGCGCGCTCCAGACGAACGAAATTCCTGGGATCGTCGAACGATATGCGCAAGCGGCACGAAATGCGCTTTCCGCCGGCTTCGATGGCGTCGAGGTGCACGCGGCCAACGGCTATTTGATCGATCAGTTCCTGCGCGACCGGACTAACAAGCGCACCGACCACTATGGCGGCAGCATCGACAATCGCAGCCGGTTCTTGCTGGAGGTGATCGATGCCGTCGCCGCCGCCGTCGGGGCCGACCTCACGGGCATCCGTATCTCGCCGCAGAACACACAGAACGACATCGGCGACAGCGATCCGCAAGCGTTGTTCAACTCTGTGGCGGAACGCTTGTCGGGAAGGGATCTCGCCTATCTCCATATTATCGAAGGCGACACGGGCGGCTTGGCCGTTCCGCCTTTCGACTATGCCAAGCTGAAGCGCCTGTTCGGCGGCATCGTCATCGCCAACAATGCCTTCGACAAGACCCGCGCCAATGAGGCGATTGCGCAAGGCCGCGCCGATCTCGCCGCCTTCGGCAAACCATTCATCTCCAATCCCGACCTCGTGACCCGCCTCTTGCTCGGTGCCCCGCTCGCGCCCGCGGACCGCGACACTTTTTATGGGGGCGCCGATCACGGCTATACCGACTATCCGGTGCTGCGCGCGGTTGAGGCGCAAGCCCGCTACCAGGACAAGGACAGAGCCTGGGGGTGATGGACTGGAACGGCTTGGGCGGCCTTAGTCTTACCGTTGCAGAGACCGCGGGGTGACCTTAATGAAGCTCTGGGACAGATTGGCTGGCGCGGTGGCTGGGCTCGGCGCGGATGCACAGTTGTCCGGAAGCGGCCAGATCGGAGCGTTGCTTTCGCGCTTGGCCTCTTTGAGCCATGACGACAACATGGACGGAATCCTCGACTGCGAGGACTACCGCGCATTATTCGCGCCCGACCATCAGGCCGCCTTCACCGTCGGGGTGATTGCGCTGAGCGCCAAGATGGCCAAAGCCGATGGCGTCGTGACGCGTGATGAAGTGAGAGCCTTCCAGGAGGTGTTCAGGGTGGCTCCAGTCGAGATGAAGAACGTGTCGCGCATCTTCAATCTCGCCGAGCAGGATGCCACCGGATACGAATCCTATGCCGAGCAGCTCGCATCTCTGTTGAACGAAAACCGTCGGCTGCTTGAGGATGTGCTTGGAGGTCTGTTCCAAATTGCGCTGGCCGACGGCGTGTTCCATGCCAACGAGCAGCGCGTCCTCGCGGATATTGCCAGGCTGTTCGGGTTCACCGACGCCGAGTTCGCGGCGATCGAATCCCGCCAGGTCAACTCAGGTTCGGATCATCCTTATGAGGTCTTGGGTGTGCGGCCGGAGATCGATGATGAGGCGCTGAAAGCGCATTACGGCAAGCTCATCGCCGATCACGACCCGGACACCATGATCGCGCGTGGAGTGCCCCCAGAGTTCGTCTCGATTGCGACCAGAAAAGTGGCCGCGCTCGCCGCAGCTTATGAGGCCATCGCTGAAGAACGCAATCTAACGCTCTGACTCCGAACGGCCTCTTGGTGTTTAACTATTGCGGCCATTCTGGGGCCAATTCCCGCGGTAATTCAGTGCCTTAATTGATCCAAACATCGCTCGCTTCTCGCCATGAAATGAGCGCCTTCCTCAGTCGAATCCGTTCCCTTCAGCCCGAAATTCCACAACGAACTGAAGGAGAGCGCCGTTGCGGATTCGCTGTTTCGTGTTCACGCTTTTTCTCGTTGCCGAGGCGGCACCGTCTTATGCATCGCTGGGCGCTGCGCCACAGTGCGTCCCGCCGCCTTTGAATGTCCCGGTCGGTGGCGCTGAAGTCGGCTCACCGCTTCCCGAGCTTCCTCGCGTCATTTCGAGCTACAGCGCGGAGGACCGCGACTATTTGATCAAGACGATCGCCTTCGAAGCGGGCGAGGAGCCCGACGAAGGTAAGGCAGCTGTCGCCCACGTCGTTCTGAATAGGACGAAGAGCGGCCGATGGGGCGACACCATCAAGGAGGTGGTGACTCGTCCGTGGCAGTTTGAGCCCTGGATGACGCGGCGGAAGGAAATCGGGAGACTCTCTTCAGATGATGCCCGCTACAAGGACGCCGCACGCATCGCTGATGCCGTCCTTTCGGGGCAGATTCCCGATCCGACCGCTGGCGCCACGCATTTCCTCAACCCGACCATCGTGCGGGAGAGACGAGGTGGTTCGCTGCCATCGTGGGCGCAGGGTGAAGGGCAACCGATCGGAAGGCATACGTTCTACGCGCCGAATGGCGGCGTGCCTACGCTGGAGCTGGCCGCAGTCGGAACGGACCAGTTGAAGGAGACTCTGACCTGTTCGAGCGAACAGGCGGGAGACGCTCCAAATGTCGGTTTGATGACGCTCGCGGAGAGGTACTGAGCGAGAATCATTAAGCGAATCGTGGCAACCTTCTCACGACGGATTGAGTTCAAATCACCACGGATCAGGTTCAATCTGTGACGGCCACGGGCACGCTTCCGTGTTTCAGGAATCGCGAAGGGAGATAAGACGTGAGATCGTTGGCAGTACTTTTTCTAATCGTCGGCAGTCTGTTGGCAACACAGGCGTTGGCCGAGCCCCAGCCCCTGACGCGAGCGGATTGCGAGGGGGCGTACGGATGGACGTGGAATGAAACGGCCAACGTCTGCGACGTCGACCCGAAGGTAGCCAAGGCACAGCCTTTGACCAAGGCCGATTGTGACGCCGCCGGCATGTCGTGGAACGAAAACGTGCTTGCCTGCGAGGAGAAATCGAAAGGATCGTCGCAGGCCGCCGCAGCGCAGCCGGCGAATCCGGCGACAACAGTCCTTATCGACATCGACAAGTCCACGCAACAAGTGACGGTGTCAGTGGATGGCGTGGAGAAATATCGCTGGCCGGTTTCTACCGGTAGGCTCGGTTACTCGACGCCGTCGGGGACCTACACGGCCCTGTCGATGAACGAAGTTTGGTACAGCAAGGAGTGGGACAACGCTCCCATGCCGCATGCCATCTTCTTCATGAAGGACGGGCATGCCATCCATGGCAGCTATGAGGTGAGAAATCTCGGCAAGCCGGCCTCGCACGGCTGCGTGCGCATCTCGCCGCAAAACGCGACCATCCTCTATGATTTGGTGAAGAAGGCGGGCCTCCCGAACACGCAAGTGGTGTTGAGCGGCGAGACCCCTGGCGGTGAGAGCAAGGTTGCCTCGACGGGCAAACCAAAGAGCTCATCGCGGAGTCTATCGCGCGCCTGGCCTGGCAACGGCTACTTCGCCGAGACGGATCCCCAGCCGCAGAGGCGAGGCGGATTTTTCAAGCGCCTGTTCGGCGCCCGCTAGTGCTGCTAACGGAAGGGCTGCGGCGCGGCGGTTAGCTTTCCGGCTCAAAACGCGTGCCGGGAATCTGATCGCATTCTTTCTTGGTCATCTCGAGGTAGCCCTGACCCTTGCAGGCGTTGGTGCCAGCGCAGTTATTCGCTGAGCACGCGCTCTGGCCCTTGCAGGCGTTGGCGCCAATGCAATGGCCTTTTGCTTCGTCTGCCTGAGAGGGCATTACCGTGGCTGAAGCCGCTGCAATCAGCGCGGCGGCGGCCACTGCTAACCGGGCGCCGGGCGCGTTCATAGGTTTCATGATCCTTCTCTTTCAAGACTGCGCTATTCTAGTACGGGGCGCACATTGATCAAAAGGAGAGGTGAGATGTCGAAAACGAGAGCTCGGTCTTTCCGTCTGCTGGGTCTGATCTCGATCATCGCCGCAGGCGGTGTCGCGACGGCGGGCCCGGTTCTCGCCGCGCAGGAGCTGAAAGTGATCGAGCATGCAACGACGGATGCCGTCACCGATACCGGTGCTTCGGGCGACAGTGCCGGCGACATCCTCACCTTCGCCAATGAGGTGTACGACGCCGACGACAAGGACAAGGTCGGTTCCGACCAGGGCATTTGCTTCCGCACCGTGGCGGGCAAGGCGTGGGAATGCTTCTGGACGCTTTCCCTCGACAAAGGTCAATTGACCGTCGAGGGGCCGTTCTACGACGCGGGCGACTCCGTGCTGGCCATTACCGGCGGCACCGGCGACTTTGCGGGCGCAACCGGCGATATGGCGCTCAGCGCGCGCGACCCTGAGGGCAAGGCCTACAATTTCATCTATCACATCAAGTGAGCCGCGAGGGCTCATGATCCGTCTTTGTATCCTGGCGCGTTTCGCCGCTTTCATGTTCGCAATGCTGTTCGCAGGCTCCGCCCCGGCCGCCGAGACGCCGGTTGCCCGCGCGACCTTCGCTTGCAAAGACGGCAAGAGCATTGATGCCACGTTCTATGCCGACAAGGTGGAGCTCAAGCTCAGCGACGGGCGGAGCTTGAGTCTCCCTCAGGCGATGTCGGCCTCGGGCGCGCGCTACGCTGACAAGGACGAGAGATTCGTCTTCTGGAACAAGGGGAATACGGCCTTCATCACCGAGAGCAATCGTGGCAACGAGACCTATTCCGACTGCGTGACCAAGTAAGTCCGTACGCGTGCGAGCCATGCTCGTATAATCTGCCCCACTCTTGCCTGCCGCCTCCGGCGTCTCGGTTAAAGATTGCGGCGCCACGATCATTTACTCGTGGTCAGTGAGAGCTTAGCTCCCGGCCCATGTCGCGAGGCATCGGGCCCCGCAACAACGGAAGGAGAGACCAATGCCGCTCATCAACGTGAAAGTCATCGAAGGCGTGTTCAACGAGCAACAGAAGAAAAGAATGGTGACCGACATTACCGACGCGATGGTTGCCGTTGAAGGTGAGTCCATGCGTCAGGTGACCTGGGTCGTCATGGAGGAGGTCAAAAGCGGAAATTGGGCGATCGGCGGAAAGCCGCTGTCGACGTCTGACGTCAAAGCCCTCCAGGGCGCCAGATCAGCGGCTTAGGCCGGTTGGCTTAAGGCAAGACAAAGAGCGCGGCTGGCCCACGACCTTCGCTGGCCGCGTCATCTCGTCCAGGGCGGGAGCACGCCGGTTTCGGATAAATTCGCCGCGGCACTTGAGAGGCATAGCAATTTTTGTAATGTGCGGCCTCTAATGTTCGCTACTTTGCGGCCACGTCTCATCCGAAAGAACAAGGACATGCTCCCTCCGTCTGCCCGTACGCTCATGGCTTGCTGCGCCGGCTTGCTGTCGATTGCCGCCCATTCCGGACCGGGGATGGCGGTCTATCTGCGAAGCTACTACACGGAATATGAGGTGACCCTCGATTGCACCGATCAGGAGCACTTGAGCGCAGCCGATGCGGTGGCGGCCAAGGACGCCATGGCGAAGATCGAGGCCTATTATCTCAAGCGCGACGCTTCCATCAACAAGGACAAGGTGGTGAAGCAGGCGGTCGTCAATAAGAACCAAGCCTTCAAGATGATGAAGGAGACGACCAAGGTCGACGCGCGCCAGTTCTGCCGGGCATCGCTGAACGACCTCATCAGCAAGGTCCGCGAGATCGACGCCGACGCAACTCCGGTGAAAAAGAGTGGTTCCTGACGCGCCATGCGTCGCAGGCGCTTGAGCGGCGCGATAATCTTCCTTAAGCTCGGAGGGAACGCATCGTCCGGACGAATTCAGCTCAGAGGCTGAGATGTTCCGCTTGGCTGCCCGCTTCGTGCTTCCCTGCTGCGCCGTGTTGCTGCCGCTCGCGGCCCATAGCTCGCCGCTGTCGATCTATCTCCGCGACTATTATACGGAGTATCAGGTCATCAAAGAATGCACGGTCAGGGATCGCCTCTCGGCGGACGACGCCGCGACTGCGAAGAGCGCCATCACGACGATCGAGGCCTATTATTTGCGCCGCGATCCGCAGATAAACAAAGCGAATTTGAAGAAACAGGCGATCAGGAATAAGAATTCGGCCTTCAGGATGGTCATGCAAACAGACAAAGTCGACCTGCGTGAATTCTGCCTTGGTTCGTTGCACGACCTTCTCGGCAAATCGCGTGGCATCGTTGCCGACACCGCCTCGGAAAAAAGCGGCTCCTGACCTGCATGTGCAGGTTTTTCCTCGGTTTAGCCCGAGCTTCCAACGACATCAGATCATGGTGGCCTAAGCGGCTCCTCTCGGGCTATTTTCTTGACGTCGCGAGGGTGAAACGGGGATGCGCCGGGGCTACCTGATCGCCGTTCTTCTGTGCGGGGCCCAAGCTTACGCTTTGGCTGCCGGCAATATCGTGCGCGCCGAGGATCAGGGTCCTCCTTCGCCGCCCTCGGTGACACCAGCTCGCCAACCCCCTCCGGCACCGGACCTAACTCGGGACGAGGGGCCTGCTGCGCCTGAGACGGCCGCACAGCAGCCCTCCACAGATCCCGTGGTCGCGATCATTCGCACCAATCTCGCCGACCCCCCTTTACGCAAAGGGGTCAACGGGGACGACCTCGCCGCCCTCGAGGCCTTCTACGCGGCGAGGGAGGGAGGCCCGTTATGGATCACCGACATGGGCTTCTCGGCCCGGGGTCAGGCGGCCATCTTCGAGATCGAGAAGGCTGACGATTGGGGCCTTGCCGCTTCCTCGTTCGATCTTCCAGATGCTGACGCGCTGCCCGGCAGCAAGGAGGCTGAGGCCCGTGCCGAGCTCAAGCTCGATCTCGCCATCCTGAAATATGCTCGCTACGCGCGTGGGGGCCGGTTCAATCCCTCGACTATCAGCGCCCTGTTCGATCAGGTGCCGCCGGTGCGCGATCCGAAGGCTGTGCTTGCCGACATCGAGGGAGCCCCGTCGCCAGGCCTCTATCTCCAGTCGCTGCAACCGAAGCACGAGCAGTTCTTGCGGCTCCGCGAAGCGCTGATTAAGGCGCGCGCGGGAGGGGGAAACGGCGGGAAGCCGTTAAGCGAACGCGACGCCAGGAAGATCATCGTCAATATGGAGCGCTGGCGCTGGATGCCCGAGGATCTTGGCAATCTCTATGTGTGGAACAACACGCCTGAGTTCATGGTGTACGTGGTCAAGGACGGTAAGCCGATCTATGGCGACAAGATCCTGGTCGGCACGCTGGCCTACGCGACGCCCGTGTTCACCGCCGACCTGAAGACGATCGTGTTCAATCCCGACTGGAACGCGCCCGAGACGGTAGTGAAGGAGAATCTTCTGCCGCCTTTGCGTGAGGGCAATCTTTCGATCCTCAAAGTGCACAAGCTGTTTGTCAGCCTGAACGGGACGCCGGTCGATCCGACGCGGGTCGATTGGGCGCGCGCCGACATCATGGCCTACACCTTCAGCCAAAAGGCGGGGCCGGAGAACGTGCTGGGCAAGATCAAGTTCCTGTTCCCCAACAAGCACACCGTCTACATGCACGACACGCTCGCCTATCGGAAGAAGTACTTCCAGAAGCCAATGCGCGCCATCGGGCATGAATGCGTGCGCATGGAGCGGCCAGAAAGCTTCGCCGAGGCGCTTCTGTCTCAAGACCAAGAGTGGTCGTCGCCTCAGGTGAAGGAGCTATGGGACAGCGCCGTCAATAAACCGGTCGCGATCGAGCACAAGATTCCTGTGCATATGGTCTATTTCACCGCGGTCGTCGACGATTCCGGCAAGATCTCCTCCTTCGGCGACCTGTACGGCCTCGATAACAAGATGGCCGCCGCCATGTTCGGCAGTGCCGAAGGTTTCCCGGCGCCCCCGCCCGAGAGCAGATTGTCGGAGGAAGAGGCCGATGCGCAGGCCTCCTCGCCTTCGTCCTCCCGCCAGAGCCGCGCCGCGGCCTCGCATAACGACATCGCCGGATCGTTAAGCTTTATCGACAACTAGCTTCTGCGGTTGACGGCCGGCGCGCTTGTCATTCCGGCACGAAATAAAATCAAGTATTGTCGCCGGCGATCCCAAGTCCATGGAGGAAACGATGAGATCCGCACAACTCTTGCCGCGGTAGGGCTTGTCGGCGCGGTTATCGGTCTGCTCTGGGGGCTTGCGCCCGCGCGCGCCGATGTCTGCTTCGACCTCTGGGTCGAGCGCAACTCGATCTACAAGGAGTATGGCTATTGCTTCAAGACACCCAAGGCCATCAACTATTTCGGCAATGCCGGGTTGCCAATACGACTATGAGGGCGACATGCCGTTCTCGCCTGCCGATAAGGGAAGGGTGCTCGCCATCAAGAAGCGGGAGCGCGCCGTCGGTTGCCGATAGGCGACCGGGAACGAGGTCAATAATCCTGGGAGGATCCAGAAGATGTTTGAGGCGGTAGGGAAAGGCTCGGTCGCCGTCGTGGCCGCCGGCGCTCTCTGTGTTTTGGCGTCTGGAGTGATACTCCTTTTATCACCAACACCGGCGCACGCGAACTGCTACGAGCTGATCGGTTGCACCAACAAGGACTACTTCAAGGCCTCGCAGCTCAAGCAGCTCAGCTGCCAGATCCTGTGGGAGGTGCGCAATTCGATCTACAAAGAGAACGGCTATTGCTTCCACACCCAAAGAGCGATCCAGGTCTTCGGCAATGCTGGGTGCAAGTATGACGAGGTTGGCGATGTGCCGCTCAACGCCGCCGAGCGCCATAACGTGCTTGCCGTCAAGACGGCCGAAGCCAAGAAGGGCTGCTGAGCGTGGTCCTCATGCTGAGGAGCGCGTATAGGGCGCGTCTCGAAGCATGAGGTGTGTCACCCTTCGAGATGGCCGCACGGCGGTCTCCTCAGGGTGAGGATGTCGGTTCAGGCGTCCTGCCAATAAGGCTTGGCGCGCAGCCGCGCATGCCAGGCACGGATATTCTTATGGGGCGTGAGGTCGAACTTCAGCAGGTCGGGTGCGCGGTCGAAGCGGGGACCCATGGCGAAATCAACGATGGTGAGCGGCCCAACGACATGGTCGCGGCCCTCGAGCTGCTTGTCGAGCACGGGAAGGAAGCGGTTAAGTCGCGCATAGGCCTCAGCCATAATGCCAGGGTCGTTGCCGGGCTGGTTCAGAACCATCGGCTTGATGATCATCTCCCGGGCGAGCATATCGACGGCAGCCTCAGGTCCAGACGCCCACCAGAACAGCCATTGATCGACGAGAGCCTTCGTCTTGGCGTCTTTGCCGTCAAGCCCGCTCTCCGGCCGCTTGGCAGCGAGATATTTGAGGATCGCGGGCGATTCCCACAGGACGAAACCGTCCTCTTCGAGTGTCGGCACCCTGCCATTGGGGTTCTTGGCGAGGAAGTCGGCTGAGTGCGTCTCACCGGTGCGCGGATCCTTGTGAATCATGTGCAGAGGAAGGCCCAGTTCTGCGGCGAGCAACCTGACCTTCCGTCCGTGGGGAGACTCCTTGATGTCGTAGAGGGTGATGGTCATGGCCGCTCCTATAGCATGGGGCCTCGAACCGGCGCCGTGTGGCGCAGGCGCTTACGTCGTTGGGGCCAAGTGCCAGCGAAAGGCGGACACATTTTCGCGAGCGAATAATGTTAACGCTGGCTTCTCGCCTCAAGATGACGCGGAAGCGGTTTGCAAACCGCCAAGAGGCTGCTATCCCGTTGTTTTCTTGCGCCGGTTGCGGCGCAATTTTGCCCTCTCTCAAGGTTAAAGACGCGCTCGAGTCGGGCCAGTTGGGGGACCGGGGGCAGCCAAGGCCATGATAAAGCGCTTCGTCATTGCCGCCATCGTCATCGCCGTGTTCCTCGGCGGGGTCGGCTATTTCAACCTCGTGTTCAAGCCGAAATTGATTGGCGAGTTCATCGCCAAGATGGTCCCGCCACCGGCCACCGTGACGACAGAGAAGGCGATCAGCGAGCACTGGACCGACCGGGTCCACTCGATCGGCACGCTGCTCGCGATCGAGGGCGTCGACGTGTCGCCGCAACTGGCAGGCCAGGTTACCAACTACTTCTTCGACAGCGGCGATGACGTGCAGAAGGGCGCCAAGCTGGTGCAGCTCGACACCTCGGTTGAGGAAGCCGACCTGGCCAACAACAAGGCGACGCTGCTCCAGGCCAATCTCGACTTTGACCGCCAGGCGAAGCTCGTGAAGCAGGGCGCTGTCTCGCAAGCGACGCTCGATCAGACCGTCGCCAAGCGCGAACTCATCGCAAGCCGCAGTGGCGAAGATGGAGGCGATCATCGCCGAGAAGACCATCACGGCGCCGTTCGCGGGCAGGCTCGGGCTTCGCCGGGTGGAGAGGGGTCAATATGTGACGGCGGGCCAGGCGCTCGTCTGGCTCCAGTCGCTCGATCCGATCTGGGTCGATTTCCCTGTTCCCGAGAGCGACATGGGGAAATTCAAGGTGGGCTCGCCGATCGAGATTGAGGTCGATGCCTTCCCCAAGGAGGTCTTCAGGGGCGGGGTCGAGGCCTTCGATGCGCGGCTGTCGTCAGACTCGCGCACCCTGATGGTGCGGGGTCGAGTGCCGAACCCCGACCATAAACTGCTCCCCGGCATGTTCGCCAATGCGGCGGTGCTCGCGGGCGAAGCCAAGGACGTCGTCACTGTCCCGCGCACGGCCGTGACCTACACGCTCTACGGCGACAGCGTCTGGGTGGTTAAGGAAGGGCCGCCTCAACCCGCTCAACCTCAGCCGACGCCAACGGCCGAGAGCGACGGAGTTACCTCGGCTGCCGCCGCGGACGCCACGGGTTCGGTACCCGCCGCACCGAAGCTCACCGTCGAGCGCAGGTTCGTGCGCGTAGGCGCGACCCAGGGCGATCGGGTCGCCATCCTCGAAGGCGTGGGCACCGGCGAGGAGGTGGTGACCAGCGGCCAGCTCAAATTGCAGCCGGGCGCCGCCGTAAAGATCGACAATAGCCAGACGCTGAAACCGTCGGCGGAGCTGCCGAAGCAGTAACCGGCCCATGCATTTCACCGATCTCTTCATCAAACGGCCGGTGCTTGCCAGCGTGCTCAGCCTTCTGATCCTCCTGATCGGATCGTGGTCCGGTTTCAAGCTGCCGATCAGGCAATATCCCGAGCTGTCGAATACGACGATCACCGTCACCACGACCTATCCCGGCGCCAATGCCGACCTCATCCAGGGCTTTATCACCGTGCCGATCGAGCAGGCGGTGGCGAGCGCGGAGGGGATTGACACGCTCACGGCCTCCTCCACGCAGAATGTGAGCACGGTGACGCTCAACCTTAAGCTCGACGCCGATCCCGACCGGGCGATGACCGATGTGCTGTCGAAGATCGCGCAGGTGAAAAGCATCCTGCCGCGTGAGGCGAACGACTCGGTCGTCACCAAGCAGACGGGCGAGGGCTATGCGCTGATGTATCTCTCCTTCAATTCGAAGGTGATGAACTCCTCGCAGATCAGCGATTATCTCAATCGCGTGGTGCAGCCGAAGCTGCAGACCATCAACGGCGTTGCCAACGCGGAAATCTTGGGCGGCCAAACCTTCGCCATGCGCATCTGGCTTGACCCTGACCGCATGGCTGCGCTCGGGGTCACTCCGCTCGACGTCCGCGCCGCGCTTGCCGCCAACAACTTCACCTCGGCGCCAGGCCAAGTGAAGGGCGATTACGTGCAGACCAATATCGACGCCAAGACCTCGCTCGACGATCCGGCCGCCTTCGGGCGCCTGGTGGTGATGGGCCGCGGCGATTCGCTCGTGCGCCTGTCAGACATCGCCGAAATCGAGCTCGGGCCGCAGAGCGCCGATTCATCTTCGGTGTTCGACGGATTAAAGGCGGTGTTCATCGGCGTCTATGCGACGCCGACCGCTAACCCCCTGACCGTGATCACCAATGTGCGCAAGGCCTTCCCCGAGATCCAAAGGGAGCTTCCGCCAGGGCTCGATGCAGCGATCGCCTACGACGCCACCAACTTCATCCGCGCCTCTCTATGGGAAGTGATGAAGACGCTGGGCGAGGCGGCGATCATCGTCATCGTCGTGATCTTCCTGTTCCTCGGCAATCTGCGCTCGACCATCATCCCCATCGTCACCATCCCGCTGTCCTTGATCGGCGTGCTCGCGGCGCTCGCGGCGCTAGGCTACTCGATCAACCTGATGACGCTGCTCGCTCTCGTGCTTGCCATCGGACTCGTGGTCGATGACGCCATCGTCGTGGTGGAGAACATCTACCGGCATATCGAGGAGGGGCATCGCCCGCTCCAGGCGGCGCTCATGGGTGCGCGCGAGATCGTCTATCCCGTCATCGCCATGACCATCACGCTCGCGGCGGTTTTTACCCCGATCGGCTTCGTCTCGGGACTCACCGGCACGCTGTTCCGCGAGTTCGCCTTCACTCTCGCCGGCGCCGTGATTGTGTCGGGGGTGATCGCCATCACGCTCTCGCCGATGATGTGCTCGAAGCTGCTCAAGGCGCATACGAGCAAGGAGGGGGGGCTAACGGGTTGGCTCGATCGCAGATTCGAGAGCCTCAAGAATCGCTACCAGCGGCGCCTGCACCGGACCCTCAACTACCGTCCGGTCACCATCCTCGTTCTCTGCGGGCTGATGGCCGGCAGCGTGCTCATGTATATGACGACGCAGAGGGAGCTCGCGCCCGAGGAGGACCAGGGTATCCTCTTCACCCTGATCAAGACGCCGCAATACGCCAATCTCGATTATCTCGAGGATGCGACCCAACGGCTCTATCAAGCCTACAGCACGATTCCCGAGAAGGAGCACGTCTTTACCATCAACGGCATGGGCAGCGTGCACCAGGCCTTTGCCGGCATTCTGCTCAAGCCATGGGGTGAGCGGACGCGCAATCAAAAGGCGATCCTGCAGGAGCTGTCGCCGCGTATCTCGAGCCTGCCCACTGCGCTTGCACTCTCCTTCTCGCCGCCCGCTTTGCCTGGCTCGACCGGCGGACCTCCGGTGCAATTCGTCATCACCACCACGCGTGACTTCCGCCAGCTCGCCGATGTGCTTGCCGACGTCGAGAAGTCGGCGCGCGAAAGCGGCCTTTTCATCTTCACCGACTCCGATTTGAGATTCGAGACGCCGCAGATCGAGTTCCATATCGATCACGACAAGGCGAATCGTCTCGGCATCACCATGGCCGATATCGGCAACTCGCTCGCCACCCTGCTCGGCGGCAACTACATCAACCTGTTCGATCTGTACGGGCGAAGCTATCAGGTGATCCCGCAGGTGCCGCGCGAGTACCGGCTGAACGAGGATTGGCTGACGCGCTATCAGATCCGCACGAGCTCGGGCACCTTGGTGCCGCTTTCCAATGTCGCGTCGATCACCAAGACGGTACAGCCGAATGCGCTCACCAATTTCCAGCAGCTCAACTCGGCGACGCTGTCGGCGGTGCCGTTCCCGGGGCGCACGGTGGGCGAGGCGATCGACTTCCTGAAGAAGAAAGCCGAGAGTTTCCCGGAGGGCTTCTCATACGACTTCCAGGGCGAGAGCCGGCAGTTCGTGCAGGAAGGTAATACGCTCGTCTATACCTTCATCTTCGCGCTGATCATCATCTATCTCGTTCTCGCCGCGCAATATGAGAGCTTCCGCGACCCGCTGATCATCCTGATCGCGCTGCCGTGCTCGATCTTCGGCGCGCTTCTCCCTCTCAACGCCGGGCTCGCCACCATCAACATCTATACACAGATCGGACTCGTCACCCTGATCGGCCTCATCTCCAAGCACGGCATTCTGATGGTGGACTTCGCCAACAAGCTGCAGGAGCACCAGGGCTATGCCCGGCGCGATGCGATCGAGCATGCCGCCGGCATCCGGCTCAGGCCGATCTTCATGACCACGGCGGCCATGGTGGTGGCCATGGTGCCGCTGCTCATTGCCCGGGGTGCCGGCGCCGCGAGCCGCTTCGACATCGGGCTCGTGATTGCTGCCGGCATGGTTGTCGGCACGCTGTTCACCCTGTTCGTGACGCCCGCGGTCTATACCTATCTCGCCCGCGATCATCAGGCGGCGAAGGAGAAGGAGAGAGCAGCCGAGGCGCTCGCCGCCACGCCCCACGCGGCCAACCCCGAGCCGCTCGCCGAGGCCGATGCCGAGGCTGAGGCCGGGATGCTGTTCCCGGGCGAGCCAGAGCCTGCTCAGGCGAGTCTCTCGCCTGACGCTCGCGCTGCCGGCTTGGCGGCGGCGGCCGAGCCCTCGCGGGAACGCCGTCTCGCCCGGCGGGAGCGGCGGCGCAAAAGGCTTGCTCCGGCGGCGGAATAGGGGGTGGGTCCCTGATAGGCCAGTTTACTCGCCCCGGATGAGCCTCTAGAAAGCCCTGGCGCAAGGGCGCTATCGTTCAAGCTTGTACCGCGATGGCGCTTTTCAATCTTGTTCGGCGTGGTCTCGTCGGAGAGCCGGTTCCCGCCTTTCCGAAAATCATGCTTCATGGGCGGGGACTATATGTTTTCGAAGCTGCTGATCGCCAATCGCGGCGAGATTGCCTGCCGCATCATCAGAACGGCGCGGAGGCTCGGGATCAAGACGGTGGCCGTCTATTCCGACGCCGATCGCGACGCGCTGCATGTCGACATGGCCGACGAGGCCGTGCCGATCGGCCCCGCTCAGGCGGCAAAGTCGTATCTCGACGTCGGCAAGATCGTTTCCGCCGCGAAGGCGACCGGCGCCGAAGCCATCCATCCGGGCTACGGTTTCCTGTCGGAGAACCCGGCGTTTGCCCGCGCGCTCGAAAAGGCCGGCATTGTCTTCGTCGGACCCAATGTCAAAGCCATCGAGGCGATGGGCGACAAGATCGAATCGAAGAAGCTCGCCGCCAAGGCCAAGGTCTCGACCGTGCCCGGCCATCTCGGCGTGATCAAAGACGCCAAGGAAGCGATCAAGATCGCCGATGAGATCGGCTATCCGGTCATGATCAAAGCCTCGGCCGGCGGCGGCGGCAAGGGCATGCGCATCGCCTATAGCCGCAAGGAGGTGGAGGAGGGCTTCAATTCATCGAAGTCCGAGGCGAAGTCGAGCTTCGGCGACGACCGCGTGTTCATCGAGAAATATATCGAGGAGCCGCGCCATATCGAGATCCAGGTACTCGGCGACAAGCACGGCAATGTGATCCATCTCGGCGAGCGCGAATGCTCGATCCAGCGGCGAAACCAGAAGGTGGTCGAGGAGGCGCCGAGCCCCTTCCTCGATGCCAAGACGCGCGAGGCGATGGGGGCGCAGGCCGTGGCACTGGCCAAGGCCGTCGGCTACGACACCGCCGGCACGGTCGAGTTCATCGTCGACAAGGACCGCAATTTCTATTTCCTGGAGATGAACACGCGCCTCCAGGTCGAGCATCCCGTCACCGAGCTCGTGACCGGTCTCGATCTCGTCGAGGAGATGCTCAACGTCGCCGCGGGCAACAAGCTCGGAATCAAGCAGAAGGATGTCAAGCTCAAGGGCTCTGCCGTCGAGGTCCGCGTCTATGCCGAGGATCCGACACGGAACTTCCTGCCCTCGACCGGGCGACTCGTACGCTACCGGCCGCCCAGGCTCGGACTCGACGGCGACGTCATCACCAGACTCGATTCAGGCGTCGAGGAAGGCGGCGAAATCAGCGTCTATTACGACCCGATGATCGCCAAGCTCATCACCTATGCACCGACGCGGTTTAGGGCAATCGAGGCGATGGGAACGGCGCTCGATGCTTTCGCCATCGACGGCTTCCGGCATAATATCCCGTTCCTCGCCGTGCTGATGCGGAACGAGCGCTGGAGAGAGGGCCGGCTCTCCACCAAGTTCATCGCCGAGGAGTTCCCCGAAGGGTTCAGTCCGCCCAAGCCCGAGGGCCATGTGCGCGATGTGCTGGTCGCGGTCGCAGCGGCGATGGACCATTTCAGCAATCAACGCCGACGTGCCATCACTCAGCAGATGCAGGGCGAGCCGGTGCGCTTTGCCGAGAAGCGCATCGTCGAGCTTGGCGAGCAGCGGGTGCGGGTGACCGTAGCGGGCGGGCTCGATGGACCGATGCGGGTCTTCATCTATGGCGACGATGCACCGGACCGGCGGGTGACGCTGCAATCGTCATGGTGGTTCGGCGTGCCGGTCTATGAGGGAACGATCGACGGCACGCCCATTGCTGTGCAGGTGCGCCCGATCCTGAACGGCTATCATCTGACCTACGAAGGGGTGGAGGTCGCGGCGCGCGTGTTCACCGAGCGCGAAACCGCGCTTGCTTCGCAGATGCCGGAAAAGATCAAGCCGGACATGTCGAAGTTCCTGCTCTGCCCGATGCCGGGGCTCGTCGTCTCGCTTGCGGTGAGCGAGGGGCAGGAGGTCGCGGCGGGTGACGCGCTCTGCGTGGTCGAGGCGATGAAGATGGAGAACGTGCTCAAGGCCGAGCGCGACGCGAAGGTGTCGAAGATCCTGGCCAGGCCCGGCGACAGCCTCAACGTCGATGCCGTGATCCTCGAATTCGCTTAGGGGATCAATCGGACTCGCTTCAGTGTTAAGTTCGTCAGGGCCGGGCTTGTCCCGGCCATCCACGTCTTTCATTCTGGTCAAATCGTGGATGCCCAGCACAAGGCCGGGCATGACAGCGCTTAGGTGAGATGGCGGACAAAGCAACAGGAATTCGAACGGTGACGGTGAGGATTGAGGGCCGCGTGCAAGGTGTCTATTTCCGCGCCTGGACGTATGACGCGGCACTGGCGCTGAGGCTCGACGGTACGGTGCGGAACACGAGCGATGGCGCCGTCGAGGCGGTGTTCTCGGGGACTGCCGATGTGGTTGCCGAGATGCTGCTGCGTTGCGAGGACGGACCGAAGGATGCGCGCGTGACCAAGGTGACGATCGTTAGCGAAGGCGGCCAGGTCGCGCCTGGGTTCAAGGTGCTCGCCACCGACCGTTGGCGCTGATCCTTACCGCTTAGCGGAACGTTTCATCGAAGGCCGCGCGAAGCGCGCGATCGACCATGGCCATATCGATGGCGGCGCCGAGGGCGGCAAGGCTTGTCACCGGCACATCTTGGAGGCCGCACGGAACGATACCTGCGAAGTGCTCAAGGTCAGGGGCGACGTTGAGGCTCACTCCGTGCAAGCTGACCCAGCGGCGCACGCGCACGCCGATGCTGGCGATTTTGGCCTGGCCGACAAAGATCCCGACTGCGCCGTCACGGCGCTCACCCTCGATACCGAGGCGAGCCAGGGAGAGGATCAGCCAATCCTCAAGTGCGGTCACATAGGCTCTCACGTCGCGGCCGCGCTTTCCTAGGTCGAGCATGACATAGGCAACGCGCTGGCCGGGGCCGTGATAGGTGAAGCGCCCACCGCGCCCGGCGCGATAGAGCGGGAAGCGCCTTGCATCGAGCAACTCGCGCGGGTCGGCACTTGTGCCCGCGGTATAGAGGGGAGGGTGCTCAAGCAGACAGACGCATTCGAGCGCGTCGCCCCGGGCAATGGCTTCGACTCTGAGGTCCATGGTGCGCATCGCCTCTTCGTAGGGCACGAGGGCAGGGCTCGTGACCCACTCGACTGGTTCACTCGCCGTGAACGGCGTCCCTCGCGACTTGAGAAGAGGCTCTGCCATGGTTCTCTCACTTAGCGAGCCAAGAGAACCTCCTCAAGGCCTCCTTGCACCGCTTGGGCAGGTTTGCTAAGGCAGCGGGCCTGCTTTCTTGCCGGAAGCGCGGCGGATAGCCATATCCGGGGCGGAAAGCCTCATAAATTCGCGGTCGTGGCGGAAATGGTAGACGCGCAGCGTTGAGGTCGCTGTGAGCTTGCTCGTGGAGGTTCGATTCCTCTCGACCGCACCACTCCTTCCCCTCTTAGACATTCCGGCGCAGGCCGAAATCCCCAGTGCGTAAGCTAAGCCCGCCTATCGCTGGATACCGGCTTGCGCCGGCCTGGCTGCCGCGCCGCTTTCCGACGCTTCCGCGGCACTTTTTGGCTGGAATTTCCAACCCAACAAGCGTCTAGTGCGTTCTAGGCCGCGCCTGTTGTCGCAGGCCGGGAGTGCGATAGGCGGCGCGTGACGGCGCCCGTTCCCGCTCCTGGGTCGCAGGCCCTCCCGCTTTGTACGCAATTCAAACTTGACGATTGGACAGGCCATGCAGGACGCCGCGGGCGAGGTCGAACTGCGCGACGAGGAAGGCGGCATCCGCTCCGACTTCCTGCACGCGGTCGTGTCCGCGCTCGATGAGGGCGACGCAGGCAAGGTGCGCGACCTCACGCTGCCGCTGCACGAGGCCGATCTTGCCGACCTGATCCAGATGCTGCGCCCGGAGCAGCGCACGCTTCTCATCGAGACGCTTGGCGTGGACTTCAAGGCCGCAGCGCTGCCTGAGCTCGATGAGGCCGTGCGTGACCAGGTGCTCGAGGCCATGCCCACCGAGCAGGTGGCCGACGCCATCCAGCAGCTCGACTCTGATGATGCGGTCTACGTCATCGAGGATCTCGACAAGCAAGAGCAGACCGACATCCTGGCCAAGCTGCCGTCCTTCGAGCGCGCCACGCTGTTGCGGAGCCTCGAATATCCCGAGGACTCGGCAGGCCGCATCATGCAGACCGATCTTATTGCCGTGCCGCCGTTCTGGTCGGTCGGGCAAACGATCGACTACATGCGCGAGGCCGAGGAGCTGCCCGACCGATTCTACGAGGTGTTTGTCGTCGATCCCGGCTACCACCTGGTCGGCTCGGTGGCGCTCAACCGGCTGCTCCGCTCGAAGCGCCCGACCACCATAGAGTCCATAACGAACACCGAGGTCCATCCGATCGAAGTCGAGGCCGACCAGGAGGCTGTGGCGCGGGAGTTTGAGCGCTACAATCTGACCTCGGCACCAGTGGTCGATGCCGACAATCGGCTGGTCGGCGTGATCACGGCCGACGATGTGGTCGAGGTCGTAAAGGAGGAGGCTTCCGAAGACATTTTGAGCATGGGCGGCGTCGCGGGCGAATCCGTCTTCGATCCCGTGCTGCAAACGACCAGGCACCGATTCCTTTGGCTGTTCGTCAATTTGCTGACCGCTATTCTCGCCTCTTGGGTGATCAGCCTGTTCGACGCTACCATTCAGCAAATGGTCGCGCTTGCCGTGCTGATGCCGATCGTAGCCTCGATGGGCGGCAATGCCGGCACCCAGACCATGACCGTGGCAGTGCGCGCCCTGGCGACGCAAGAACTCGGTTCCATTAATGCGCTGAGGGTCATCGGCAGAGAGACGGCAGTGGGACTACTCAATGGCCTCCTGTTCGCCGTGATCATGGGCGGGATTGCCTTCTACTGGTTCGGCAGCGGCACGCTGGGCCTGGTGATCGGCGCTGCTATGATCATCAACCTCCTGGTGGCGGCGCTCGCAGGGATCCTCATTCCGCTCGGGCTGTACGCGGTGAGGCTCGATCCCGCCATCGCCTCCGGCGTCTTTGTGACGATGTGCACCGACTGCGTCGGCTTCTTCGCCTTTCTCGGATTGGCGGCATTGTGGTTAGTATAGGCGCCAAGGGGGACAATGTTCTTTTATCTCGCCAAGGCGCTGTGGTTCGTGCTGCAGCCTTCGACGCTGATCGCGCTCCTCATCGGCTATGGCGCGATCCTGATCTGGACGGGCTGGGCGCGATGGGGCAGGCGCTTCGTCACCGTCGGCGCGCTGCTACTGCTTCTGGCAGGGCTATCTCCGCTCGGTAATGCGCTCATCTTGCCGCTCGAGGACCGCTTCCCGCGCACCAATCTCGATAGACCTCCGGTCCCCACCGGCTTCATCCTGCTCGGCGGCGCAGAGGATCGGCTCGTGGGTGGTGCGCGGCATGCCCCCACGCTGAACGAGGCGGGCGAGCGTATCGTCGAGGCCGTGATCCTCGCCAAGCGATTCCCCGAGGCAAAGATCGCGTTTTCCGGCGGCGACGCTGGGATTCTCTATAAGTCGAGCAGCGAGGCGGAAGGAGCCGCCTCTCTGTTGACCGCTCTCGGCGTGCCGCACGAGCAGCTGATCCTCGAGGCCAACGCGCGCGACACTTACGAGAATGCTGTGTTCCTCAAGCAGGAACTCACGAAGGACGGCCTCGTCGGCCCCGACAGGCGCTGGGTGTTGATCACCTCGGCCTATCACATGCCGCGCGCGATGGGAGCCTTCCGCGCCGCAGGCTTTGACGCCGAGCCCTGGCCGGTCGATTACCGCACGCGCGGGGAGGCTGATCTGACGCGGCCCTTCGACAAGGTCTCGGAAGGCTTGCGGCGGGTCGATACCGCTACGCGCGAATGGGTCGGGCTAATGGCCTATTGGCTTAGAGGCCGGAGCGACGCGCTGTTTCCCGCGCCTCACAACCCAGACGTCAGCCGCTGATCCCGGGGAGGGGCTCACGAGAGGCGAGACTCCAGCCCCTCAGCGTTCCCATGTCAACCCAACCCTTGAGATAGGTCGCGGCGCGAAGCTCGGCATCGTCCTCTCCGGCGAAGGTCGCCACCATCTCGCACAGCACGCTGAAGCGCACGCCCTTGCCCGCCTCGTCCCACATCATCGCTTCTTCGGCCGACAGCGGCTTGAAGCGCGCCATGAAGTTCTCGCGCCAGACGAGGATCGCTTGCGGCTCCGGGAGCCTCATAGGCTTCGGCGGGGCGCTCTCATGCTTGAGGGCGCCCCAGATCTCGGCAGCGTTGGTCATGAAAGTGAGGCGGATCGCGGTCGGGTGCGGCGTGAATACAAGGTTGGGCCAAGCGTCAGCCGGAATCTCGGTGAGGTTCGACAGGCGAAGGGGCTCGGCGTCGGGACCGTCGAAGGCATCGGCGAGAGCCTTCTCGAGCAGCGCGACCTCGGCCACTTCGGGGTGATCGGCGAAGGTCTTGCGCTTGGCGATGAAGGCGGGCATGTGGCGGCCGAACCAACGTGCGCTCCGCTGATCTGACGGATTTCCGGCGATATAGGCCCTCACCAGATTGGCGAAGGCGCGATCGCCGAGATAGGCATGGACCTGCTCGTAGTCCTCGCCCAGGATCTCGGCGAGGCGCGCGATATAAGCATTGCGATAGACGCCGAACAGGACTTTGCGCTCCTCCTTGCCGCTATCATTGACCTCGGCGAGGATCGCGTCGTCGTTGGCAAGGATGCCGCGCTGAAATTCGTCCTGAATCTCCTTGAGGCTCTTCATTCAGCTGCCACGAGGCGAGGGCTGGCCTCGGTGCCGAGGACCTCGCGCGCGAGTTCTCGCGCATGATCGAGCTCCTCGACGACCTCGGCGAGCGGCGGGATGTTGTCGTCGCGCTCGATCATGGTCGAGACCGGCCCGAAATAGCGGACAGCCTCACGGTAGAAGTCCCATACTTCATCGCAGACCGGGTGGTCGTGAGTGTCGATCAAGTGCGTTTCCTCGTTGCTGTGCCCGGCCACATGGAATTGCACGACCTGGTCGCGCGGCATGCCGTTCAGAAAATCGATGCGGGAGAAGCCGTGGTTGAAGGCGCTGACATAGACGTTGTTGACATCGAACAGGAGCCAGCAGCCGGTGCGCCGCGCAAGCTCGTTCACGAACTCCCACTCGGTCATCTCCGATTGCGCGAAGGTGACGTAGGTCGACACGTTCTCGATGGTGAAGCGCCGCCCGAGGAAATCCTGCACGTAATCGACGCGGTCGACCACGTGGTCCAGCGCCTCTTGGGTGTAGGGGATGGGGAGAAGATCGTGCAGGTTCACGCCGTGCACGCCCGTCCAGCAGAGGTGATCGGAGATCCATTTCGGCTTAACGCGCGCGGCGAGGCCCTTCAGCGCCCTCAGATAATCCATGTCGAACGGAGCGGTCGAGGCGATCGACAGCGAAACGCCGTGCATGACGATCGGATAACGCTCGCGGATCCGGTCCAGCATATAGAGGGGCTGGCCGCCCTCAATCATATAGTTCTCGGAGATGATCTCGAACCAGTCGATGGCCGGATTAGAGTTCGAGGATCTCCTGGTAATGCTGAGGCCTAAGCCCCAGGCCGAACCCCAGATAAGGCGGCTTCTCGGTGATCATGCCGTGGGCTCCGAAAGAATGTGGGAGCCGGCGCTGGCCGGCTCCCGTGCAAATAGCTTAACACGCGAACTAGGAGGCTTCCCACTGGCCGCCAGCGGTCGAGCACTCGTTCTCGAGCATTGAGAGCCAACCCTGGGCCTTGCAGGCATTCTTACCCTTGCAGTCATTCTTCGTGCTCTTGCAATTGCCTTGGCCCTTACAGCCGTTGACGCCAAAGCAGCGGCCCTTGATTTCCTCGGCGCTCGCAGCGGCGAGCAGGGTGGCGCCGGTCACGACGAGCACGGCCGCAGTCATCGCAAGCTTAGCACCAGACTTCCGGTTGAGCTTCATATTCCTCTCCTGTGCATGAGTTCTTGGCACTCGTGGCGAAACGCCAACACCCGAGCTATATCCCTTGTTCCAGACCGTCTTGCGTCACTCCTTTTCAAAGCTCCGTGACCCTTGGCTTAACCGTCATCACTTGGCTATCACAGCCCTGTGATGATTGAAAAAATCTCGATGGGGGAAGATTTTCACGGAAAACGCTCGGCGCCAGGATGAAGGAACGGTGGGAGCGCCGCGACGATGAGCCTTAACGATATTGTCGTCTATGTGGATAGCGCCGAAGCCACCAAGGCCCGGGTGGAATTCGCTGTTTCGCTCGCCAAGGATCATGGTGCGCACCTGCTCGGCGTTGCGTTTGCTCCAACGGCGCTTCTGCCGCTTTACGGGGCCGACGTCGGGCTCGCCAATATCAGCGAGGCGCTCGAGGGAGTTAGGGCGCAAGGCGAGACGGCGTTAGAGACCTTCAAGGCGCGCGCCGAAGCCGAAGGCGTTAGCGCCGAGGGGCGACTGATGGAGGGCATGAGCGAGGAACTTCCGCGCGATTTCGCCTGCGCAGCGCGACACGTCGATCTTGCCATTATCGGCCAGCCGCGCGACGGCGACCCGCTCATCGGCCAATACGCCCTGGTCGAGCGCTGCTTGTTCGGCTCCGGCCGCCCGGTCATCATCTTGCCGGCCGCGGCCGAGGAGATTGATGTCGCGGGCACCGTCGTCGCAGCCTGGGATGGAAGCGCCGAAGCCGCGCGGGCATTCAACGACGCTCTCACCATTCTCAAGCTGCCAAAACGGGTCGTGCTCCTCGTCGGTGTCCCCGAGGACGGTGGCGAAGAACTCGAGGTCGACGATATGGTGGCGCACCTGAAGCGCAGGGGTATTGTGGCAGAGGTTATGCGTTTCTCCACCGGAGAAGGCGATATCGGCCGGACGGTCCTCGCCAAGGCCAAGGAGCTTCAAGCCGACATGATCGTCATGGGAGCATTCCATCATTCGCGCTGGCGCGAGTTCATCCTGGGTGGTGTGACTCTAACCATGCTCGAGGAAGCCACCATACCGTTATTCATGGCACATTGACCCCGCCATGACCGTGCATCTCGTCAAGCTTTGCGTCGGCTGTGACACGGTGAACGAGCTTGCCGATTGGCAGGTCGGGCGTCTGAAGCGGCTCAAGCGCGAACGGAAGCGGGTCGAGCTTTGCCACCGCACGCGCCAGACGCCGAAGCGACGCGAGGAGATTCTCGATGGCGGTTCGCTCTATTGGGTCATCAAGAGCTTCGTGCTCGTACGCCAGCAAATTCTCGATCTGAGACCGGACACCAAAGATGACCGCACGGCCTGTTGCGGCATCGTGCTCGACAAAGAACTGGTGATGACGCGCGCACAACCTCGCCGCGCTTTCCAGGGCTGGCGTTATCTGGAAGCAACCGACGCCCCCAAAGACGCTAAAGCCTATGAGGCTGAGGATGACGCGATGCCGCCTGGCATGCGCGAGGATCTGCGCGAGCTCAGGCTGATCGATTGGTAGACGTCGGCACGGCCACGTTATCGATGAGGCGAGTCTTGCCAAGATAGGCGGCAACGAGCACGCGGGTGCCGGGCTTCACCGGACCGGAGAGTGGCTTCAGCGTGTCGGGGTCGCGAACGGCGACATAGTCGATGCGAAATCCCGCCGCCTCTAGCTTGAAGCGGCCGGCGAGCGCCGCGGCGTCGGCGCCTTCGCCGCGGGCGAGGTCGGCGGCAACCTCACTGATGGTTCGGTGGAGCAGTGGCGCGATCTTGCGCTGCTCCGGCGAGAGATAGGCGTTGCGCGACGAGAGCGCGAGCCCGTCGGCCTCGCGCACGATCGGGCCGCCCAGGATCTCGACCGGAATATTGAGGTCGCGCACCAGCCGCCTGATGACGAGAAGCTGCTGGTAGTCCTTCTCACCGAACACGGCGATGTCGGGCGCGCATTGCAGCAGGAGCTTGGCGACCACTGTGGCGACGCCCTCGAAATGATTGGGTCGCGACGCGCCGCAAAGATCGTCGGTCAGGTCCGCGACCCTGACGTGAGTGCTAAAGCCGGCCGGATACATTTCGTCGGCATCGGGAGCAAAGACGAGATCGGCCCCAGCGTTGCCGAGCTTGTCGAGATCGGCCGTCTCTTCACGCGGATAGCTATGAAAATCCTCGCGCGGGCCGAACTGGATGGGATTGACGAAGATCGATACGACGACGCGGTCGCATTTGCTCTTGGCGAGCTTGACGAGCGACAGATGGCCGGCGTGCAGAGCGCCCATGGTGGGAACGAGCGCGATGCTTTCTCCCGCCTTGCGCCACTTGGCGATGTGGGACCTGAGGTCGCTGACCGTGCGGATCGGGGTGAGTGGGCTCGTCATGTTCGTCTCCGGGGGCGGGGACGATAGCGCCCCGACGTGTAGAAGCCAACCGGGGCAAAGAGGTAGAGTTGCGTATGGTTGGCCAACTCAAGCGCGACACCGGTGTCGCCGCCCCCCTGCCGGGACGAGAGGCGATCAACGGCGCCCTGCTCGCCGAAGAAGGCCCGCTCGTCGAGGCGTTGATCGCCAAGGCGCAGACATGCGACAAGCAGCGCCGCGAGATCGAGCGGCTCGCAATCCAACTCGTCGAGGCAGCGCGTGAAGGACGCCGCGAGCAGGGCGGCGTCGATTCGCTGCTCCACGAATATGGGCTGTCGAGCGAGGAGGGGGTGCTGCTGCTTTGCCTCGCTGAGGCACTGCTGCGCATTCCCGACGCTGCAACCGCCGACCGGCTGATCGCCGGCACGATCGGCTCAGGCGACTGGGCGCGGCATCTCGGCCATTCGAATTCGCTCCTCGTCAATGCCTCGACCTGGGGGTTGATGCTCACCGGCCACATCGTCGATTGGGCTGAGAGCGATGAGGGCGATTTTGCGAGCAGGCTGCAGCGACTGGTCGCACGGAGCGGAGAGCCGGTCGTCCGTCAGGCGCTTCGCCGGGCCATGCGCATTCTCGGGCGACAGTTCGTGCTCGGCGAGACGATCTCTGAGGCGCTCGTCAATGCCGAGGAGGAAAGACGCCAGGGCTACCGCTTTTCCTTCGACTTGCTGGGCGAGGCGGCGAGAACCATGGAAGACGCAAGGCGCTATGGGATGCGCTACGAGGCGGCAGTCACCGCCATCGCCGCTTGGGCGGGGACGCCGCGCGAGCGGAGCGAAGAGACGTTGCACGCGCGCCCGGGACTGTCGGTCAAGCTCTCGGCGCTTCATCCACGCTACACGCCCTCTCAGGAGAGGCTGCTCAAGGCCGAGCTTCGCCCGCGGATATTGGCGCTCGCCGCGAAGATGAAGGAGGCTTGGCTTCCGCTCACCATCGACGCCGAGGAGGCCGACAAGCTCGATCTCTCGCTTGCTCTGCTCGAGCCGCTGTTCGGCGATCCGGCGCTGTCAGGCTGGAACGGGCTTGGGCTTGCGGTGCAGGCCTACAGCAAGCGAGCATTGCCGCTCATTGACTATCTCGCGAAGCTCGCACAAGCCACCGGGCGGCGCATCCCGGCGCAACTCGTGAAGGGCGCCTATTGGGACAGTGAGATCAAGTGGGCGCAAGAAGCGGGGCTCGCTGGATACCCTGTGTTCACGCGCAAGGTGAATACCGATGTCGCTTATCTTGCCGCGGCACGGGCATTGATTGAACGCCCGGACTGCTTCTATCCGCAATTTGCCACCCACAATGCACAAACCGTTGCTTGGCTTGCGACCATCGCGGCCGGCCGGCCATACGAATTCCAACGGCTCTTCGGCATGGGAGAGGCACTGCATCGCGAGGTGGTGCATCCGGAGTCTCTCGGCAAACCGTGCCGCGTCTATGCACCGGTCGGCGGCTATCGTGATCTGCTTGCTTATCTCGTGCGGCGGCTCCTGGAGAACGGCGCCAACACATCCTTCGTCAATCGGCTTGCCGACGATGCTGCACCCATATGCGCGATCATCGCCGATCCCGTCGATAAGGCAGCCGCGTTGTCAGAGAAATCCAACCCGCTGATTCCGCCCCCGCCCGATCTCTTTTGGCCGGAGCGACGGAACAGTCTTGGGTTGCCCTTGTTCGAACCGACGGTGCGGGAGCCGCTGCTGCAGGCGATGGGTGAGGCGCTTGCGAGGCCGGCGACGGCCAATCCCATAGTCTCGGGCGAGGAGGTCGAGGAGGGTGGAGAGGTGACCTGGATCACTTCGCCGCATGATCGCCGCGTGGTGGTCGGCACATGCCGGGCGGCAACTCCCGAGACAATCGCTAGCGCGCTCGAAGCCGCGAAGGGCGCATGCGACTCCTGGGATCGTCTCGGCGGTAAGGCACGCGCTGCGATTCTCGACCGGGCCGCCGATCTGTTCGAAGCAGACCGTGCGGGGCTGATGGCCGCGATGGTGCGCGAGGCCGGCAAGACGCTTGCCAATGCGGAAGGCGATCTTCGCGAGGCGGTCGATCATCTGCGCTACTCGGCTGCCGAGGCGCGGCGGCAATTCGCGGAGCCGCATGAGCTCAAAGGCCCGACCGGAGAGAAAACCGAGCTATCGCTGCATGGGCGCGGGGTATTCGCGGCGATCTCGCCGTGGAACTTCCCGCTCGCCATTTTCACCGGGCAGATCGCGGCGGCGCTTGCCGCTGGCAACGCCGTGGTCGCCAAGCCGGCCGAGCAGACGCCGCTTACCGCTGCCCGCGCCGCGAGACTGATGCACAAGGCCGGCGTACCGGCCGACGTGCTCCATCTCCTGCCCGGCAAGGGCGAGGTCGTCGGCGCGGCGCTGGTCGGCGAGACCAAGGTCGATGGCGTCGTGTTCACCGGCGGCACCGATACCGGCATTGCCATCAACCGTCAGCTTGCCGCGCGCCAGGGCAAGATGATCAAGCTGATCGCCGAGACCGGCGGGCAGAATGCCATGATTGTCGATTCCTCCGCTCTGCCTGAACAGGTGGTCGACGACGCCCTCGCGTCCGCCTTCGACAGCGCCGGTCAGCGCTGCTCCGCACTTCGCGTGCTTTATCTCCAGGATGACGTGGCCGAGCCCGTCCTCGACATGCTGCTCGGCGCGGCGCGCGAGCTCAGGATCGGTGATCCCCTCGACTACGCGACCGATGTCGGGCCGGTGATCGATGCAGAGGCCAAGCGGACGCTCGAGGCGCATAAGGCGCGCATGCGCAACGAAGCGCGCGAGCTGCTCGATCTGCCGTTAGGCACGGAGCACGAGCACGGCACCTACGTGGCGCCTGCCATTTACGAGATTCCGTCCATAGCCATGCTGAGGCGCGAAGTGTTCGGCCCCATCCTGCATGTGGTGCGGTATGAAGGTAGCCATCTCGGTGAGGTCTGCGAGGCGATCAATGCGACAGGCTACGGGCTGACACTTTCGTTGCATAGCCGCATCAAGGCGACGGCGGACTTCGTCGCTGCCCGCGTCAAGGTCGGCAATTTCTATGTGAACCGGAACCAGATCGGGGCGGTGGTCGGCGTGCAGCCTTTTGGCGGAGAGGGCCTGTCGGGCACCGGGCCCAAGGCCGGCGGCCCGCATTATCTGCAAGGCTTTGCCGTCGAGCGGGTGCGCTCGACGGACCTCACCGCCTCTGGCGGCAATGCGAGCCTTCTCGCCGCCACCGACGAGCCCTGAGTGCCATTGTCGCGGACGCGATAAGGGTCCATCTATAGCGCCAGAAACCGGCTTGGCGCGGAGGTCAAGACCGACATGACTCAGCCGAAGGCCCCGGCAAGAACCGAAAGAGGCGACGTCGCAGAGAAGCGATCGACCGGCCCCGCGGTCGATGCCTTCCTGAAGGAGGTGCGCTCGCTCAAGCCTGCCGGCACCGGCAGCGGGCGGCTCATCTTCGCCATGGACGCGACCATGAGCCGGCAACCCACCTGGGACCTCGCGCTCAAGCTCCAGGCCGACATGTTTGAGGCGGTCAAGCAGGTCGGCGGTCTCGACGTGCAACTCGTCTATTTCCGCGGCTTCAGCGAATGCCGGACCTCGAAATGGGTCAGCGATCCGGCGGCGCTCGCCAAGCTCATGCGTAAGGTCAATTGCGAGGGCGGCCTGACTCAGATTGGCAAAGTGCTCGCTCACGCTCGCCGTGAGAGCGAAAGCCATAAAGTCAACGCGCTGATCTATGTCGGCGACTGCATGGAGGAGGATGTCGACCAGCTCAGTCGGCTTGCGGGCGAGCTCGGCCTGATCGGCGTGCCGGTTTTCCTCTTTCAGGAGGGTCACGACGCAAAAGCCGAGCGTGCTTTCAAGGAGATCGCCCGGCTCTCGCGCGGCGCTCATTGCCGGTTCGATGCGGGCTCGGCGCAACAGCTCAGAGAGCTGCTCACCGCCGTTGCCGTCTATGCCGCGGGTGGGCGGAAGGCGCTGCAAGATTTCCGCGAGGCAACGCGAAGCGATGGCGCGCTCCGCCTGCTCGAGCAGTTGGGCTAGCGGCCTTACTCCATGGTCTATTTCCTCGCCGGTTGCGCGGTCCTTCTCCTGCTCATTCTGCTCGGACGGCTTGTCGTTCGCGCCAACCCGGGCAAGCTTGCCCGTACGCTGCGCGCATCGGGCGGGGCGATCCTTCTTGCCGTCGCGGGGTTTCTGACTCTGCGTGGAGCCCTGCCGATTGCCATTCCTCTTGCTGTGTTCGGGCTTGCGCTTGTCGGAGTGAGAGGCATCGGAAACCCGTTTGGGTCGGCCCAGAAATCGGCTGGGCAGACGTCGCGCGTTCGCACCGACAGGCTGGAGATGGAGCTCGACCACGATTCGGGCCGCATGGATGGCAAGGTGCTGCTTGGGCGCTTTTCCGGCCGTGCGCTCTCTTCACTCACCGACAAGGAGGCGTTCGAACTGCTCGACGAATTTCAGACTCAAGGCGCGCAGGAGACGGCTTTGATCGAGGCCTATCTCGATTGGCGATTGCCGGGCTGGCGCGATCAAGGCTCTGCGGATGATTGGAAGCCTCGCGGCTTCGCGGAAGAGGCGAAGGCGCCGCGCGGGCGCCCGCGCGCGAGCCGCATGAGCACCGAAGAGGCCTATGCCGTGCTCGGGCTCGAGAAGGGCGCGAATGAGGATGAAATCAGGCAGGCGCATCGGAGACTGATGATGAAGATGCACCCGGACCAGGGCGGCTCGACTTACCTGGCCGCCCGCATCAACGAGGCCAAGGAAGTTCTGCTCGGCCGAAAATGATCTACTCGGCTTTCATCACCACGCAGTCGACCGACATTTTCTTCAAGGCGTCGCATGCGATGTCAGCGTCGCTCTTGGAGAAGCCGGCGAAGCGGGCGCGAAACCAATCCGTCCCGCCCTTGGTGAAGGATGTGGTGAAAGGGAGGTGGCCGTCGAGCAGATCGCCAGCTTCTTGCTGCACCACGCCGAGCCTGTTTTCTGCGTCGGACTCTGACGTATATGCGCCGACCTGAACGTGGAAAGCGCCAGCGTACTTTTGCTTCCCTGGCTTCATCCCGCTCCGGCGCAGCGGCGTATCGGCTTCGGACGCGTCCGCAGTATCCCCTTGTGCCTCATCATTGGGCGTTCCCACGGTTGAAGGCTCGGGTGTCACCGAGGCTTGGACGAAGGTAGGTTTCTGCGGCTTTGCCGGCTCCGGCGTGACCACCGCCGGTGTCGTCACTGCCGGCTTGGCCACGACCGGCTTTGCCGGTTGAGAGGGAATTTGCGTCGGGGCTTGAGGGACCGCACCGGGAGGAACGAGCGCGGCGACGAGCTGCTCGGGCGTCGGCTTGGTGGATGAAGCCTCGGCGAAGTGCTTGTCGAGGAGGGCTCGCATGGCGGCGTCGCGCTGGGCGCCGGTCTTGCCGCCGAGCACCACGGCCACGAGATGCTTGTCGCCGCGATGCACCGACGCGGTGAGGTTGAACCCGCTCGCCCGGGTATAGCCGGTCTTGATGCCGTCGGTGCCCTTGTAGCCGAAGAGAAGGTGGTTGTGATTGCGGTACTTGCGGCCGTTATAGGTGAAGTAACGCGTCTGAAAGACGCCGTAATACTGGGGATAGTCGTGGATCAGGTGCGTGGCGAGCGTTGCCATGTCCCGCGCGGTCGTGACCTGCTCGTCGTCGGGCAGACCCGAGGCGTTGCGGAATGTGGTGTTGGTCATGCCGAGACTGCGCGCCGTTTGCGTCATATAGCGCGCGAAGTTCGTCTCGGTGCCGGCGAGGTTCTCGGCGATGGTGACGGCGGCGTCGTTGGCCGATTGGGTCACCAGAGCCTTGATGGCGTCCTCGACCTTGATCGTCGTGCCCTGCTTGAGGCCCAATTTGGTTGGCGCCTGGCTCTCGGCGTGCGCCGTCACCGTGAGATCAGAGGAAAGACTGATCTTGCCATCCTTAAGGCAGCCAAAGAGGACGTAGAGCGTCATCATCTTGGTGAGAGAAGCGGGGTAGCGCGGCGTGTCGGGCTCCTTCGAATAAAGGATGATGCCCGTGTTCATGTCGACGACGATGGCCGCCGCGACAGGTGGCGTGCCCGATCCCGAGGAACGCCGCTTGGCGGCCAGGGCTTCGCTGGTCGGCGCCGCTATGGCCGAGAGTGCAAGTGTGAGAGCGAGCGCGAGGATGGGCGCTCGCCCATACAACCTGCTGCGATGACGTGTGCCGATCCCCACCAATAATCAGAAGGCCGTGGCCTTCCCCCGTTGACGAAGCTTCCCTTCAGTGCGATTCAGATCGCGCGTGACCCCACAGGGCGGCCGCCTTCACGCCACAGCCGCCATAATTGACGCCGGAAAGAAGGCTAAAATTCGTCTATTGCCAAAGCGTTAAGCAAAGGCCCGCAAGCTCATTGTGCAGTGCAAAAATTTTTTGTTGACGATTTTTGTGCAATGCATCTATATGCCCTCGCGTTTGCAGCAACCCGCGCAACCCGGTTATTGTCGAGGATGAGGCTCCCATGATGAAAGGTTTCGAAGAGTTCCAGAAAGTA
This sequence comes from uncultured Alphaproteobacteria bacterium, assembly GCA_963732205.1. GTDB lineage: Bacteria > Pseudomonadota > Alphaproteobacteria > Rhizobiales > Methyloligellaceae > Methyloceanibacter. The sequence goes on along the minus strand of CAVSYE010000006.1, from coordinate 142,428 downwards.
GGCAAAGACGGTTTCGATGCGACCGTCCGTTCGTTCGGTGAGGTCAACAAGGGCTTCCAGGCCATCGCCGCCGAGATTACCGACTATTCCAAGAAGGCGTTCGAGGATTCGACCCGCGCTTTCGAGCAGTTGATCGGCGCCAAGTCGATCGAGCAGGCGATCGAGATTCAGTCCCAGTACGCCAAGAAGGCCTATGACACCTACGTCGCCGAGATGTCCAAGCTTGGTGAGATGTATGTCGGCCTCGCCAAGGACGCCTACAAGCCGGTCGAGGTAGCCTTCACCAAGAAGGTCGCGTAACGGCGTCGCCACACTCCACACCTTTCCCAACGAAAAGACCCGGGGAGTCCCCCGGGTCTTTTTTTTCCGTTTTCCTGTCGGCAACTCAAACTATGTTATTCGTGTTGGATGATGGCGCTGCGCAATTTGCGATTGCCGGTGCGATGAAGCTAGAATGGTTTGAGTAGGTCGTTTCGAATGCGGCCTGACTCCTTGGCAGATGAACTACGAGACGCCACATACAGGCTGACGATGGCGCGGAACGGCGATCCTCGCCGGGGCGACGACACCGGCACCCATATCATCACCAAGACGCGGCCGAAGACCAAGCGGCCGAGCCTCTACAAGGTGCTGCTCCTCAACGACGACTACACGCCGATGGATTTCGTCGTGCTCGTCCTGGAGCGCTTCTTCAACAAGCCGCCGGAAGAGGCCACCCGCATCATGCTGCACGTCCACCAGAAGGGCGTCGGCATCTGCGGGGTCTACACTTACGAGGTGGCTGAGACTAAGGTAGCTCAGGTGACGAGCTTCGCGCGGCAGCATGAGCATCCGCTGCAGTGCACGATGGAGAAAGAGTAGGACTTAAGTGGCTTCGTTTTCGACCAGTCTCGAGCAGGCTCTCAGGCGCGCTCTGCAATATGCCAATGAGCGCAGCCACGAATATGCGACGCTGGAGCATCTGCTCCTATCTTTGCTTGACGACCGCGATGCAGCGGCAGTGATGCGCGCTTGCGACGTCGACATCGACGTGCTGCGCGACAAGCTCACGTCCTATCTCGACAACGAGCTCTCAGGCCTCGTTCTTGACACGCATGGCGACGCCCAGCCGACGGCGGGCTTCCAGCGCGTGATCCACCGCGCGGTCGCGCATGTGCAGTCTTCCGGTCGCGAGGAGGTGACGGGAGCCAACGTGCTCGTCGCCATCTTCGCCGAGCGGGAGAGCCATGCTGCCTACTTCCTGCAAGAGCAGCATATGACTCGCTTTGATGCGGTGAACTATATCAGCCACGGCATCGCCAAGCGTGCCGGCATGTCCGAGCCGCGCGCCGTGCGCGGTGTCGATGAGGACGCTGCCACGGTCGAGGGCGGCGACGACAAGAAGCGCGGCGCCGATGCGCTCGAGGTCTATTGCATCAACCTGAATCAGAAGGCGCGCGCCGGCCGCATCGATCCTCTGATCGGCCGCGGGCCCGAGATCCAGCGCACCATCCAGGTGCTGTGCCGCCGCCAGAAGAACAACCCGCTGTTCGTGGGCGATCCGGGCGTCGGCAAGACCGCCATCGCCGAGGGTCTCGCGCGCCGCATCGTCATGGGCGACGTGCCCGAGGTGCTGGCCGACTCCACCATTTTTCAGCTCGACATGGGCGCTCTGCTCGCCGGAACCCGTTATCGCGGCGACTTCGAGGAGCGGCTGAAGGCGGTGATGCGCGAGATCGAGGCCTATCCCGGCGCCATCATGTTCATCGACGAGATCCACACGGTGATCGGCGCCGGCGCCACCTCCGGCGGAGCGATGGATGCCTCCAACCTGCTGAAGCCCGCACTTCAGTCGGGGACGCTCCGCTGCATCGGCTCGACCACTTACAAGGAGTACCGCCAGCATTTCGAGAAGGACCGCGCGCTGGTGCGGCGCTTCCAGAAGATCGACGTGAACGAGCCGTCGGTGCCCGACGCGATCGAGATCCTGAAGGGACTCAAGCCCTATTTCGAGGACTTCCACCGCGTCCGCTACACCCAGCAGGCGATCAAGTCGGCGGTCGAATTGTCGGCCAAATACATCCACGACCGCAAGCTGCCTGACAAGGCGATCGACGTGATCGACGAGACCGGCGCCTCGCAGATGCTTCTGCCCGAGCGGCAGCGGCGGAAGACGATCGGCGTCAAGGAGGTCGAGTTCGACCATCGCCACGATGGCGCGTATTCCGCCCAAGACGGTGTCGAAGTCGGACGCCGAGGTGTTGCGCGCAATCGATCAGGACCTGAAGCGCGTCGTGTTCGGCCAGGACCGGGCGATCGAGGCGCTTGCCGCAGCGATCAAGCTGTCGCGTGCTGGCTTACGCGAGCCCGGCAAGCCGATCGGCTGCTACATGTTCTCCGGCCCGACCGGCGTCGGCAAGACCGAGGTCGCGCGTCAGCTCGCCCTTCTGCTCGGCGTCGAGCTGCTCCGCTTCGACATGAGCGAGTACATGGAACGGCACACCGTGTCGCGGCTGATCGGCGCGCCGCCCGGCTATGTCGGCTTCGACCAGGGCGGGCTGCTGACCGACGGCATCGACCAGCATCCGCACTCGGTGCTCCTGCTCGACGAGATCGAGAAGGCGCATCCCGACCTGTTCAACATCCTGCTGCAGGTGATGGATCACGGCAAGCTGACCGACCACAACGGCAAGCGCGTCGATTTCCAGAACGTGATCCTCATCATGACCACAAACGCCGGGGCGAGCGAACTCGCCAAGGCGGCGATCGGCTTCAACCGTTCGAAGCGCGAGGGCGACGACGAGGAGGCGATCAACCGGCTGTTCACGCCGGAGTTCAGGAACCGGCTCGACGCGGTGATTGCGTTCGCGAGCCTTTCGCCCGAGATCATCTCCAAGGTGGTGGAGAAGTTCGTGTTCCAGCTCGAGGCGCAGCTCGGTGACCGTAACATCACCATCGAGCTCACGCCCGAGGCCAATAAATGGCTTGCCGAGCGCGGCTATGACGAGAAGTTCGGTGCTCGGCCGCTCTCCCGCGTGATCCAAGAGAACATCAAGAAGCCGCTGGCCGAGGAGATCCTGTTCGGCGCGCTGAAAGATGGCGGTATCGTGCGCGTGTTGGTCGAGGAGAAGGCAGGCGAGAAGATGCTCGGCTTCGAGTATTTGAAGGCCGATGCGCCGATCAAGCCGCGCGATCCCGAGGATGACGATCCCGACGGCGAGGGACCGGATGGCGGCGGACCGAAAGGCGGCGTGAAGGCGGACGGCCCTAAGCCGCGCGCGAAGCGCGGTCCGCGCCGGCCGCGCGGCGCGCGTCAGCGTGCCACCGGTCCCAGCCTCGTGCCCAAGGTACCGCTCGGCTCGAAGTAGTCAAGCAATGATCAGGCCTCATGGTCCGAGACGCGCCGCATTGCGGCGCTCCTCACCATGAGGAACTATCTCCTCCCAAGGAGCCGCGAATGGGCGCGTTGCGACGGATGCGACTGATCAGTCCTTCAACTTCTTGCGGATCTTCGCGGCGGTCTTGGCGAGAACGGCTTGATCTTCCATCTGGCCCGCATGCGGCTTCACCGGTACGCCCTCTTTGATCGGCACGATGTGAACATGCAGATGGAACACGGTCTGGCCGGCGGCTCGGCCGTTGAACTGCTGGATCAAAACGCCGTCGGCACCGACCGCCTCCTTGATCTGGGGCGCGAGCTTCTGCACCACCGCCATCACCTTGGCAAGAGCTCTGGGCGAAATATCGAAGAGATCGCGCGCCTCCTCCTTGGTGACGACGAGGGCATGGCCTTCGGTGCGCGGCATGACGTCGAGAAAGACGAGCGTGTCCTCGTCCTCATAGAGCTTATGAGATGGGATCTCGCCGCGCAGGATCTTGGCGAAGATGTTGTTCGGATCGTAGGCCATTATGCTCCTCGCGCTTTTCCTGAATATTTCGATTCTCTGCGGCGACAACGTCAACCGGCGAATTACTCTTACCGGCAACTCTTGATGGGTATCAAGGTGAGACCTGGCTCGCTAACCTATGCAGGACGACCCCGCACCCCAAAACGAGGAGACGTCCGATGTCGATGCTAAAAGTGATCGAGGTTCTCGCCGAATCCGACAAGAGCTGGGAGGATGCCGCGCAATTCGCGGTGAACAAGGCCAATCAGAGTGTGCGCAATGTCCGGTCGATCTGGATCGAGAATTTCGAGGCTACGGTTGATAACGGCAAGATCAAGAAATACCGCATCAACGGCAAGATCTCCTTCGTGCTCGAATAGGCTGGCTGCCACATGCGACACTCCTTCTAGTCGCTCTTGCGGTATGGCGACTCCTCGTTGAGGAGGGCGATTTCGCGCGTCACCGCGCGCCGCTCGCGCTTGAGATAATCGGCCACTGCGCGACGGAGCGCGGAGTCGGCGATGTAATGCGCGCTATAGGTCTCGACTGGCAGGTAGCCGCGCGCAAGCTTGTGGCCGCCTTGGGCGCCGGCCTCGACGCGCGCGAGCCCATTTTGGAGCGCGAAGTCGATGGCCTGGTAGTAGCAGACCTCGAAATGGAGGAAGGGGTGATCCTCGATACCGCCCCAATAGCGGCCGTAGAGCGCGTCGGTGCCGATGAAGTTGAGCGCTCCGGCGATGTAGCGGCCGGCCCGCTTGGCCAGCACCAGCAGCATCTTGTCGGCCATGCTCTCGCGCAACAGGCTGAAACAGTGGCGGTTGAGATAGGGCGAGCCCCATTTGCGCGAGCCTGTGTTCATATAGAATTCGAAGAAGGCGTCGAGATGCGCTTCAGTCAGGTCGCCGCCAGTGATCCATTCGATGGCGATGCCGTTTTGAAGCGCCTCGCGCCGCTCCTTCTTCACGGCCTTGCGCTTGCGTGAAGCGAGGGAAGCGAGGAAATCGTCAAAGCTCGCATAGCCTTCGTTCCGCCAATGGAACTGCTGGTCGGTGCGCTTGAGGAAGCCTAGCTCTCCGGCAAGCTCCCACTCTGCGCGAGTGAGGAAGGTGACGTGGAGGCTAGACACGCCGAGCCGGTGGGTTACCTCCGTGGCGGCTTGGAGCAGCAGGGCCTCGCGCTCCGTCTCGCCCGTGCCCGCGCGCACCAACAGGCGCCTGCCGGGAACCGGCGTGAAGGGAACCGAGGCCTGGAGCTTCGGGTAATAGCGTCCGCCGGCGCGCTCATAAGCGTCGGCCCAGCCATGGTCGAAAACATATTCGCCTTGGCTGTGCGACTTCAGATAACAGGGCATCACCCCGAGCAGAGCGCCGTCGCTATTTTCCAAGAGGAGGTGATGCGCCAGCCAGCCAGTTTTCCTGGTGGCCGAGCCGCTCTCCTCCAGAGCCTGAAGAAATGCATGCGAAATAAATGGGTTAGCGATCGACGCTTCGGCAACACGAGCGCAGGCATTCCATTCGGCAGCCGGTATGTCGGCGATCCGGGAGGCGACCCGAACGATCCGCCGCGCTTTCGCGTCCGCTTCCCGCGGCTTCTCGATATCGCCCATGGCTTAAGGAGTAATTCCTTCGAAGATCATGGCATCGGCATAGCGCAGCGCGCGCTCGCGTTCTTCCCTAGTACGCACGGTCCACGTGAGCAACGGCAGACCGAACAGGTGTTGCGCGATCAAGGGCGCGAGCGCCGGTAGCGCCTTGATATCGTAAGCGATGAAGTGAGGCCGCGCGATGACCGAGGTGAGAAGGTTGCGCATGGCGAAGCGCTCGGCATGTGTGAGGCCAGGCCAATAGCGCCGGTCCGAGAAGCGCTCCGAGATGAGGCCGCGGGGGAGGGAGGGCTCGATGTCCTTGAAGGCGGCGATGCAATAAGGGTCGAACGACATCACCGCGACGGGTCCGGGATAAGAGGCGAGCAGGAGGGCGATATTTGCCTCGAATTTGCCTTCGCGCGTCCAGGTGCTCTTCACTTCGAGAACGAGGGGCACGCGGCCGCTGACGAGGTCGAGCAGGGCGGGAAGGGAGAGGATGCGGTCGCTCGAGTTGCGCAAGGGAATGGCACAGAGAGCCTCGGCGCTTCGGGCAGCGACCGGCCCCGTCTCGGAGGTCAGCCGGTCAAGCGTCTCGTCATGGAAGACGACGGGCACGTGATTTGCCGCGCATTGCAGGTCGACCTCGACGGCATAGCCCTTGCCCATGGCGGCGGCCACGGCTGAGGCGCTATTCTCGATAATGCCCCTGGCGGCATCGTGCAGGCCGCGATGCGCGATCGGCCGCTTCAGCCAATAAAGCTCGGACATGTCGGCCGTTCAGCCATGACGATCAGTCCACGGCGAAGATCGCATCGATTTCGACGGAAGCGTTGAGCGGAAGGCTCGAACAGCCGACGGCGATGCGCGTGTGGCGTCCTTTGTTGCCGAGGATTTCGACGAGAAAATCGGAGGCGCCGTTCAGCACCTTAGGGTGGTCGGCGAAATCGGGCGCAGCGTTGACGAACCCATTGACGCGCAGGAGCTGAACGATGCGATCGAGATCGCGCAGTGCCACCTTTGCCTGAGCCAGGATATTCAGTGCGCAGAGCCGCGCGGCCTCCTGGCCCCTGGCGAGGTCGATGTCGGCGCCGAGCTTGCCTGAGACTGCAACCTTGCCCTCCTTCATGGGGAGCTGGCCCGAGATGAAGAGCAGCCGGTCCAAGTGCAGGAAGGGGACATAGCTGCCGACGCCGGGCGCGGCTTCGGGGATGGCAAGGTCGAGCGCCTTGAGCCGTGCCTCAATCTCTCCTTCCATGGTCGCCTTCGCATCGGTGGGGTCGGGCTTGTCCGCTAAGCCTCTGACCATTGAGCAAATCGGCCCTTCAAGCAAGCACGCGCGCCTAGCCCTTGTTCGGTTCCGCCGTTGGTGCGAAAAAGTCGGGCTGCGCCAGCGGTTTGACGCTAGCGTCTTGAGGCTAGCCCTCTTGGGCGCGGCGTGAGGAAGGTGGAAGGCGAGGATGACATGGTCGAGTTCTGCGGACAGAGGGTTCTGGCTTTGGTGCTGGCGGCTGGGCTCCTCGATATCAACCTCGCGTTGCCCGCCAATGCGCTCGCGGCGAAAGAGCCGATTAAGCTGGTCGCTCACCGTGCCATCTACGAGATGACGCTCGACGACGCCCGCTCGGCTTCAGGCATCACCGGGGTCGACGGCCGGATGGTGTTCGAGTTCACCGGCTCTCCATGCGACGGCTATTCGCTCAACATGCGCATGGTCACGCAGATGACGGACTCGCAAGGCCAGACCAATCTGACCGACTTGAGATCATCGACCTGGGAGCAGGGGGATGGGCAGAAATTCCGCTTCCAGTCGGCCCAATATCTCAACGACAAGCTCGGCGACGTCACCATGGGACGCGCGTTTCGCGCAGGCCCGAATACCGACGTCAAGGTGAAGATCAGTCAGCCGGCTGCCGGAGAGCTCGATCTTCCGGCGCAGGTGCTGTTTCCCACCCAGCACAGCTTCGCCTTGATCGATGCCGCGCTCGCGGGACAATCGCTGTTCCAGGCGCGCATCTATGATGGCTCGGAGAAGGGGCGCAAGGTCTATGACACCACCGCCTATATCGGCAAGATGGTCAAGCCCGGAGGCGATGGCGACAAGCTCGAGGCGGTTGCCAAGGAGAAAGGGCTTGGGGATCTCGCGTCATGGCCGGTGTCGATCGGCTATTTCGAACCGAAAGGCGGCGATCTGACGCCGAGCTATCAGATCGACTTTCGCCTCTACGCCAATGGCGTAAGTCGCGATCTGCTCATCGACTATGGCGACTTTTCCATCCACGGGACGCTCACCTCGCTCGAATATCTGAAAGCGACAGAGTGTCACTAGCCGCAGTCGGTTCCCCTCTCAGGGCTCGTCTTGGGCGGCGGCAATTCGGTTAAAAGCACTGCGCTTGCAGGGTTAACGCGGCGCTTCGGTCAAAGGCCCGCTTTGGGCGTTAGCCATGCCCAAAACTTCCCATTTCCCTATGGCTTTGACACGTCTCTAAAGAGTTTGGTTACGGGTTTACCGTGAAATCCGCCTGCAGAGGAGGATGGGAGCAAGCACAATGTTCTGGAGGGTCAGACCGGCTCCGAGCGCGATGGCACATCGCGCCGATATCGCCCATCATAGGCCAAGCGAATCGCCTGGGCCGAGGCCGATGACGAAGACCGTTCTCATCGTCGAGGACAATGAGCTCAACATGAAGCTCTTCCACGATCTTCTCGACGCGCACGGCTACCGGACGTTGCAGACGCGAAACGGCATGGAGGCCTTGGCGCTTGCCCGTGAGCATCGCCCCGACCTCATCCTGATGGATATCCAGCTTCCCGAGGTATCAGGCCTCGAAGTGACCAAATGGCTGAAGGAGGACGATCAGCTCCGCTCGATCCCGGTCGTCGCCGTCACCGCCTTCGCCATGAAGGGCGACGAGGAACGCATCCGCGAGGGCGGCTGCGAGGCCTATATCTCCAAGCCCATCTCGGTCGCCATGTTCCTCGACACGGTGCGCCAATTCATCGGCGCCGCACGATAACAAGTGTAAAGAGTCATGACCGCCCGCGTGCTTGTGGTTGACGACGTCGACGCCAACGTAAAGCTGCTCGAGGCGCGGCTGACGGCCGAATATTTCGAGGTGCACACCGCGCGGAGCGGCCCTGAGGCGTTGCATATCTGCGCACGGGAACGCGCCGACGTCATCCTGCTCGACATCATGATGCCCGGCATGGACGGCTTCGAGGTCTGCCGCCGGTTGAAGTCGGAGCCGCGCACGCAGCATATCCCGGTCATTATGGTGACCGCGCTCGATCAGCCCAGTGATCGGGTCAAGGGGCTGGAGGCCGGGGCCGACGATTTCCTCACCAAGCCAGTCGACGACATCGCTCTCATCACCCGGGTGAAGAATCTCGCGCGGCTCAAGATGCTGACCGACGAGATGCTGATGCGCGCCACGACCGAGGAGCAGATGGGTTTTGCTGCCACCATGGGCATCAGACTTGATCAGCTCGGGAGAGGCGGGCGTATCCTTCTCGTCGAAGACCGGGACCGCCCGGCGGATCGAATCCTCGAGGCGCTCAAGTCGGAGCACCATGTCGAGCGCGAGGCGGACCCCGCGCGCGCGCTGCTCCGCCTTCCCGACGGCAATTTCGATCTCATGATCGTAAGCCTCAGCCTCGATCATGCCGACGGCCTGAGGCTCTGCTCACAGGTGCGCTCGCTCGACCGCACCCGGCATCTCCCCATCATGATCATCATCGAGCCTGGCGAAGATGCGCGGCTCTTGCGCGGCCTCGACATGGGCGTCAACGACTATATCGTGCGTCCGGTGGACTCAAACGAGCTGCTCGCACGCGTGCGCACCCAAGTGAAGCGCAAGCGTTACACCGATCATTTGCGCACTCGGCTCGAGGAGACGGTCGAGATGGCGATCCTCGACCCGCTTACCGCTCTGCACAACCGCCGCTATATGACGAGCCACTTGAAGACGCTGTTCGAGGAGTCTTCGCAGCGAGGCAAGCCGCTTTCGGTGCTGTTGCTCGACATCGACTATTTCAAGGCGGTCAACGATAGCTATGGTCATGACGCGGGAGACTTGGTCTTGCGCGAGTTCGCCGCCCGCATGCGCCGCAATATTCGCGGCATCGACCTCGCTTGCAGGCTGGGGGGAGAGGAATTCGTGGTGGTGATGCCCGACACCGACCTCGCCAAGGCCTATCTCGTCGGTGAGCGCTTGCGCCAATGCATTGCCGCGGCACCGTTCTATGCCGGCGAGAGGATCGGCACGCTCGAAGTGACGGCGAGCGTCGGCGTCGCCGCCCTCGACTTCGCCGACGATACGCCCGAGCTCATCCTCAAGCGTGCCGACCAGGCGCTCTACTGCGCCAAGCGCGACGGACGCAATCGGGTTGTGGCAGATGCCGCCTAGCAGCCTTGCGTAGGGCGCCTGTTGCGGCGTCGCCGAATCAGTCGTGGCAAATCCGTGGGCTGAGCGTCGGAGAATGGCGGGCTTTCGGACTTTACGTGGCGGCTGAGCGCTTAACCTTAAGGCTTTACAATGCCTAACATTTTATCGTATTAAGCAGACAAAGTAGATTGATTTCGTCCCTTTGTTTGCTGTTGTATGGTGTGACTGAACGCCAGCAATAACAACGCGGAGGCAATCGGGGTGAGGGGGTTTGCGCGGCTTTAAGCCCGCATGTCCGAAACTCGGTTTCTTCCAGACAGAGATAACCCTGCGGAATGCTCAGGTCCGCCGCATCTCCTGGGTCCGTAGGGTTCGGCCGGCCGGACCGCGGTTGAGTGGCCTCCTCGTTAGCGCCGCGTTTCGGCCGGCCACCTAATTCCAAGACATGCAATTGCGTTAATGGCCGGATTGCGCCCGACCATGCGTGCGTCCCGCCTCAACAGCGGTCGCTACTTGATCTTCGCTTCCTTGAACTCGACGTGCTTACGCGCGACCGGGTCGTATTTCTTGAACACGAGCTTCTCGGTCTGATTGCGCGGGTTCTTCTTGGTCACGTAGTAGTAGCCCGTGCCGGCTGAGCTTACGAGCTTGATCTTCTGGGTGACGGGCTTAGCCATGGCGTCCTCGGAAAACTCTTCTAGCGAATTGGCGCGAACCCTACTCGATCAAGACTTGAAGTCAAGACCGGGGCGGGGCTCCGCTGCGGCGATGCCATGCTCGGCCGCGATAAGGCGGGCAAAATCGTTCTCCGGATTGTTGGGATCGAAGCCATGCATGCGGAGTGCCCACTGCAACCCCACCAGAGCGCCTTTGATCGGCGGCAGGAAGACAAGGGCAAGGATAATCGTGAGCGGCCCCCAGAGCGCTGCATGGACCCAGAGCGGCGGCCGGTACGTCATCTCGACCAAGAGCACGAGTGCCACGACGATATGGCCCACGATGACGACGGTGAAATAAGGTGGCGCATCGTCGGCGCGATGGTGAAACAGTTCCTCGCCGCAGCTTGGGCAGGTGTCGGAGACCTTGAGATAGCGCCGGTAGAGCGCGCCCACACCGCACGCCGGGCATTTCAGCCTGGCGCCGCGCAGCATCGATTCAAAGACCGGTCGGTTCGATACCGGTTTGGCGTTCCGATAGACCGGCGGCGTCGCTACACTTTTTTGCATCGGGTGATCCTTGCTCGACCCCATGTAGTGAACTAACGACGCTTCTTGAAGGGGGCGTGGCCCTTGGCGTTGCCTTTGTAGCCTCGCGGACGCCCCTTGTCACTTCGCGGCCTGACACCCTTTGGTCGCGCGCCGAGCGATCGCCCTTCGCTCATCATCTCGAACCGGAGGGCGCCCGCGGTTGGGATCGCCTCGACCAGTCGCACCTCAACGGAATCGCCGAGCCGGTAGCCGAGCCCTGAATCCTCTCCTACCAGGGCCTGGCGGACCTCGTCGTGGTAGAAATATTCGTGTCCGATCGATGAGGCGGGAACGAAGCCGTCTGCGCCTGTCTCCATCAGCCTGACGAAGAGGCCCGAGCGCACGAGACCCGAGACGCGGGCTTGGGAGTGTGCGCCGATGCGGTCGGCAAGGTAGGCGGCGATTAGCCGGTCAGCCGTCTCCCGCTCGGCCGCCATGGCTCTCCGCTCGGTATTCGAGATGGCTTGCGAGATCTGATCGAGTTCGCCTATCTCCGCATCGGTCAGCCCGTCTGGCCCAAGGCCGAGCGCGCGTACCAACGCCCGATGCACGATGAGGTCGGCATAGCGGCGGATAGGCGAGGTGAAATGCGCGTAGCGGCGCAAGTTCAAGCCGAAATGCCCGAAATTGCCGGCGTTATATTCGGCCTGGGCCTGGCTCCGCAGCACCACCTCGCCGACAAGTTCGGCGACGGGCGTCGAGCGCGTGTCGGCGAGGATGCGGTTGAAGTGGGCCGGCTTCAACATGCCGGCCTTCGGCAGCTTGAACCCGATCGTTGCAAGGAACTCTCCGAGCGAGGCGAGCTTCTCCTTCGATGGTGAATTGTGCACGCGATAGATGAGCGGCGAGTGCTTGGCTTCCAACGTCTCTGCCGCAGAGACGTTGGCGGCGATCATGAACTCCTCGATCAGGCGGTGAGCGTCGAGACGGGGAGGGGTAACGACGGCTCTCACCTGCCCCTTGTCGTCGAGCAGGATCTTGCGCTCGGGCAGATCGAGATCGAGCGGCGAGCGTTCGGTGCGCGCCAGCGTCAGGCTCGCATAGGCTCCCCACAGCGGCCGTAGCACCGTGTCGAGCAGCGGTCCCGTCACTTCGTCCACCCTGCCGTCGATCGCGGTCTGCGCCTGTTCGTAGCTCAAGCTCGCGGCCGAGCGCATCAAGCCGCGGGAGAAGCGATGCCTGAGCTTGCGTCCGTCCTTGTCGAACACCATGCGCACGGCGAGACACGCTCGCGGTACGTCCTCCTTGAGAGAGCAGAGGTCGTTCGAGATGCGCTCGGGAACCATCGGGACGACACGGTCGGGAAAATACACCGAGTTGCCGCGCTTGCGCGCTTCCTTGTCTAATGCCTTGCCCGGCCTGACATAAGCGGCGACGTCGGCGATGGCGACGATCACGACCCAACCGCCGCGGTTCTTGGGATCGGAGTCCGCTTCGGCCCACACCGCGTCGTCATGGTCGCGCGCATCAGACGGGTCGATGGTGATAAGGGGAAGGTGACGCAGATCTTCCCGCTTCTCGAGCTCTGGCTCCTTGGCGGCGGCGGCTTCGGCGATCACGGCGTCGGGAAACGTATCGGGGATGCCGTGGGCGTGGACAGCGATGAGGCTCGTCATCTGCTGCGCTTGCGGATTGCCGAGCCGCTCGGTGACGCGCGCGGTCTGCACGCCGGCGCGACCTCCACGTGCAAGCTCGAAGCGCACCAGCTCGCCGTTCTCGGCATCATGGGTATTGCTGCGGTTGACCGGCCACTCCTTCAACTGCTTGCGATCGACAGGATCGATGACGCCGGTGTCGCCGGGAAGCGAGCGGAAGATGCCGAGCATTCTCTGCGTCGCACGGGCGAGCTTCTTGATGGTGCGCGCCTGATAGGGGTAGCCGGCATCGGCGCCTAGCGGGGTGATGCGGGCGAGCACGCGGTCGCCAATGCCGGCGGCAGGACCGGAGTCGCGCTTGCTCTCAACCATGAGGATGCGTGGCGGCGCGCCGTGCTCCTCGTCCCAGGTGGCGGGACGGGCCACGAACTCGCCGTCTTGGTCGCGGGCGACGATCTCGATAACGGTGACAGGCGGGAGCGTTCCTGACTTGGTGAGCTTCCGGCGCGACCCGGCGATCAGGCCGTCGTCGGCCATGCTGCGCAGCAGCTCTTTCAAAGCAACGCGGTCGCCGCCCTTGACCCCGAAGGCCCGCGCAATCTCGCGCTTGCCCGCCTTCACGCTCGCGGTCTCGAGGAAATTCAGAATCTCTTGTTTGGAAGGTAATCTGCCCACGGTCGCTTGGCGCGGAGCCCCCTTAGTCTTTGCCACGGGCTCCCTCAGCCTGCCGTCTCCTCGACGGCTTCCTTGTCGCTCTTGCCGGACTTGCGCGCCGATTTCTTGCCGGACGCCTTGCCTGCCGAGCCTGACTTGGCCGATTTCTTGGCGGGACCTTTCGCGCTTCGCGCAGCGATGAGCTCGACCGCCTGCTCGAGCGTGGTCTGCTCCGGCTCGATGTCCTTAGGGATCGTGGCATTGACCTTGCCATGCTTCACGTATGGACCATAACGGCCGGAAAGGACCTGCACCTTGCCACCCAGTTCGGGATGCTCGCCGAGCTCCTTGATGACGCTTGCGCCGCGCGGGCTCCGGTTCGCAGCTTTCTCGGCCAGAAGACTTACCGCCCGGTTGATGCCGACCTCGAACACCTCATCAGGGCTCGATAGACTCGCATATTTGCCCTCGTGTTGAACGTAAGGACCGTAGCGGCCGAAGCCAGCCAGGATCGGCTTGCCCGTTTCCGGATGTGTTCCGACCTCGCGGGGGAGGGCAAGCAGAGCGAGCGCGCGATCAAGGTCAAGGCTATCAGGGTCTGTTCCCTTAGGGATCGAGGCGCGCTTCGGCTTCTCGTTGCCGTCGCCTTCGCCGAGCTGGACATAAGGCCCGAAGCGGCCGGTGCGGAGTGTCACTTCGAGCCCGGTCTCGGGATCGGTGCCGAGCACCTTCGCCTCTGCCGGCACGGCCTTATCGCGGGTCTCGGCGAGAGTGCGGGTATAGCGGCATGCGGGATAGTTGGAACAGCCGATAAAGGCGCCGAACTTCCCGACCTTGAGGCTGAGGCGCCCGGCTCCGCATGAGGGGCAGGCACGCGGGTCGCCGCCGGCGGCAGGCTCGGGGAAGATGTGCGGGCTAAGCAGATCGTTCAGGGCGTCGAGCACTTGAGCGATCCTGAGATCGCCGATGTCGTTCACCGCGGCGATGAACTCGCGCCAGAAATCGCGCAAGACATCCTTCCATTCGAGCTGACCCGCCGAGATCTTGTCGAGCTTTTCCTCGAGATCGGCGGTGAAGTCGTACTCGACATAGCGGCGGAAGAAGCTCTCGAGGAAGGCGGTGACCAGCCGTCCTTTGTCCTCGGGGCAGAGGCGCTTCTTGTCGAGGCGGACATATTCGCGGTCGCGGAGCACGTTCAGCGTGGTCGCGTAGGTCGAAGGGCGGCCGATGCCGAGCTCCTCCATCTTCTTGATCAGAGTGGCCTCGCTGTAGCGGGGCGGCGGCTCGGTGAAATGCTGCTTCGCCTCAATGTTCAGCGGATTGAGCGCCTCGCCCTTGGAGAGCGCCGGCAGGGCGCCCTCTTCGCCGATGGCCTCGTCGATCCCTTCCTCATAAATCTTGAGGAAACCGTCGAAGCGGACCACCGAGCCTGTCGCTCTTACGCCATAGGTCGATCCGTCCTTGGCCGTCACGTCGATGTCGACGGTGGTGCGTTCAATGTCCGCGCTCGCGGCCTGGCTCGCAAGCGTCCGCTGCCAGATGAGCTTGTAGAGCTTGGCCGCATCGCCATCGAGATAGCGGGAGACGGAGTTGGGGTGCTTGCTGAAATCGGTCGGCCTGATCGCCTCGTGCGCCTCTTGCGCATTCTTGGCCTTGGTCTCGTAGTTGCGCGCGCCGCCCGGCACGTAACGATCGCCGTAAAGCTTGGCGAGGAGGCGCCGGATGGCAGCGACCGCCTCGGGCACGATCTGCACGCCGTCGGTTCGCATATAGGTGATAAGCCCCTCTGCCTCACCGCCGAGATCGACGCCCTCGTAGAGCTTCTGCGCGAGCTGCATTGTATGGCGCGGCGAAAAGCCGAGCTTGCGCGAGGCTTCTTGTTGCAAGGTCGAAGTGGTGAAGGGGGCGGCGGGGTTCCTCTTCTGAGACTTGCTCTCGATGTTCGAGGCTGTGAAGCGACCGCCTTCCAGCGCGGTCTTGAGGCGCTCAGCCGTGGCCTGGTCGGCGATGTCGAACTTCTCGAGCTTCTTGCTGCCAACCGAGAACAGTCTCGCCTGGAAGGTCTCCTTCTCGGCGGTGGCGAGCTCGGCCAGGATTGACCAGTATTCCTGCGTCTTGAACTGCTCGATCTCGAGCTCTCGGTCGCAAACGAGCCTGAGCGCAACCGACTGCACGCGCCCTGCCGAACGGGCGCCGGGCAGCTTCCGCCACAGCACTGGGGAAAGGGTGAAGCCGACGAGGTAATCGAGCGCGCGGCGGGCGAGATAGGCATTCACGAGCGGGAAGTCGATCGCCCGCGGATGACGCATGGCATCGAGTACCGCCTCCTTAGTGACGGCGTTGAACACCACGCGTTCGACTGGGACGCCAGCCAAAGCCTTCTTGCGGTCGAGCACCTGAAGCACGTGCCAGGAGATCGCCTCGCCCTCGCGGTCGGGGTCGGTGGCGAGGATGAGCTTATTTGCCCCTTTAACGGCCTTAGCGATCTCGTCGAGCCGCTTTTGAGCCTTGGGCTCGACATCCCAATGCATCTCGAAATCCTGGTCAGGCACGACCGATCCATTCTTGGAGGGCAGGTCGCGCACGTGGCCGTAGGACGCGATGACGCGATATCCAGGCCCCAGGTATTTATTGACGGTCTTGGCCTTAGCGGGCGATTCGACGATGACGATGTTCATTGAGACGTTCCTAGCCGCGCAAATTGCGTCCGGCTGAGGGCGGCGGACCCAAGCGGCCCCTCATTAGCCGCCCGAAAATGGTGTCTTCAAGGGCTCCTGTCAAATTCGACGCTCACGGATTGACAACTTCTAGGCGTATAGACTAGCTAAAACAACTTTAGGCTGTTAAGGCCAAAAGTGAATTTGGAGCGACAGCCGCGCCGAATAATTGGGTTCGGGGAGGCGAGAGCTTCGTGCGCAGTCGGCAGGAAATAAGGCAGAACGAGATGGTGGGCCCCCGCACCCGGCCTCCAGGAGGTGGCGCGAGTTCGTTCAATGACGGTTCAGACCTCAGCCGCAAGGAGGCCGCCGAATATATCGCCTCCCTGCTGGAGGGCTTGAGGCTGGTTGCCCACAACGCGCAGTTGCAATTCCTCGCCTACCTCATCAATGTCGCGCTCGAGGAAGCGAATAGCGAGAAGGCGGCGCGCGACTGAAATCAGCGCTCGATGAGCGAGACAAGCTGCTGGCCATGGCGCTGCAGCCGTCCGGCAAGATCAAGCTCCAATAGGACGATGTGCACTTTCCGCGTCTCGAGCCCTGTGCTCCGGATCACCTCGTCGATGTCGACTGGGCTTGGACCGAGCGCTCCAATGACGCGCTCACGCTCACTCTCGACGATGTCGGGGAGGGGACGAGGCGCACCCTCATTGTCAGACGAGGCAAGCTCGATCTTGGGCGCCGGTTGACGGCCCAGGATTGGCGCAAGCGCCTCGACGATGTCGCGTGCTGAGGTGACAAGCCCCGCACCCTGTTTCAACAGATTGTTGGTGCCGGCCGAGCGCGGGTCGAGCGGACTGCCGGGCACGGCGAAGACCTCACGGCCTTGCTCGCCTGCAAAGCGTGCGGTGATGAGCGAGCCGGAGCGCTCGGCCGCCTCGACCACGACGACACCAAGAGAGATTCCCGAGATCAGGCGGTTGCGACGGGGAAAGTCCTTGCCGCGCGCTGAAAAGCCGGGCGCTCGCTCGCTGATGAGGAGGCCCTTGGTGCCGATTGCCGCGTGGAGCTCCTCGTTCTCGGGCGGATAGACATTGTCGATGCCGCCGGCGAGCACGGCGACGGTGCCGCGCTCGAGCGCGGCAAGATGTGCGGCGGTATCGATGCCGCGAGCAAGGCCTGAGGCAATGACGAAGCCTTCGAGACCGAGATCGGTCGCAAGGCTACGCGTGAACTTCTGTCCAACCACGGAGCCGTTGCGCGCCCCGACAATCGCGACGATCGGGCTTGCGGCAAGATCGAGATTGCCCTTCACGTAAAGGAGGGGTGGTGGCGCGTCGACCTCGGCAAGAGCCGGCGGATAACCGGTCTCGCTGATCGCGACGAGATGGGTGCCGAGGGCCTCGGCCGCTTCAAGTTCTGCTTCCGCCTCAGCCTCGCTATAGAGGCGGATGTCTTGGGTGCGGCCGCCGCGGCGCGAGAGCATTGGCAGCGCGTCGATGGCGGCTTCCGCACCGCCGAACTCGTTGACGAGGGCGCGGAAGGTAGCAGGCCCGACATTCTCGGTGCGGATCAGCCGGAGCCAGGCTAGTCGCTGGCGGCGGTTGAGCCTGATCGTTGCCGCCTTAGGTGGGGCATTAGGGATTGCTCTTGCCAATCCGCGCCTCCTCGCCCCTTGCCAGTCGTTCGATATTTGCTGCGTGACGGATATAGAGAAGCACAGTCAAGAGAAGGAACAGAGCCGCGATACGCCGGTCAGTCATGAAAGCGAGAAGGGCTAGGCTCGCGGCGCTCGCGACAAGCGCCGAAAGAGACGAATAGCGCGTGGCAAATGCAACGAGGAGCCACACTACGCAGAAGACTATGCCGGCAGGCCAATAGAGACCGAGCAGCACGCCGATATACGTGGCCACTCCCTTGCCGCCGCGAAAGCCCAACCACACGGGAAAAAGATGACCGAGAAAGGCGCCGAGCCCGGCAAGGATTGCAGGCGTCTCGCCCCATTTGGCGGCGATTAGCACAGCGACAGCGCCCTTGGCCGCGTCGAGGATGAGCGTCGCCGCGGCGAGCTTCTTCGAGCCCGCGCGCAAGACGTTGGTGGCGCCGATATTGCCCGAGCCGATCTTGCGCACATCGCCGAAGCCGGCGAGGCGCGTCAGAATGAGACCGAACGGAATGGATCCCAGGAGGTAGCCGAAGCCGAGCGCGGCAAGATCGATAAGGACGCTACTCCAATCGGCGGGAGAGGACATCGATCACCCTCGGGACGCGAGACTACACTATTGCTGATCAGCGTAGTTGTAGACGAGCTGTCCGGCAACGAAGGTCAGAAGCGGATGCCCCTCGAGCCGCGCGCCGTCGAAAGGGGTGTTCTTAGACTTGGAGCGCAGAGCCTCGGGCTCGACCGTCCAGGGTGTGGTGAGGTCGAGTAGGACGAGGTCGGCGGGAGCGCCTCTGGCGAGCCGGCCGCTGCCCAGCCCAAGAAGCCCCGCGGGCGCCGTGCTCAGCGCGTGCAGGACGCGGGTCAGCTCGACGTCGCCATTGTGATAGAGGCGAAGCGCGGCGGCGAGCAGGGTCTCGAGCCCGACAGCCCCGTCTGCCGCCTCGGCGAAGGGGCGCCGCTTGCCCTCGGCTCCGCGCGGATCGTGTGCGGAGACGATCACGTCGATGTCGCCGCTCGCAACGCCCTCGACCATGGCACGGCGGTCATCCTCTGAGCGGAGCGGCGGCTTCATCTTGAAGAAGGTGCGGTAAGGGCCGATGTCGTTCTCGTTCAAGGTAAGATGGTTGATCGAGACTCCGCAAGTGACGGGAAGGCCTCGTTCTTTTGCGGCGCGAATGATATCGAGCGAAGCGCGGCAGGAGATTTGCCCCGCGTGATAGCGGCCGCCAGTAAGCTCGACGAGGCGGATGTCGCGTTCGAGCATGATGGTCTCGGCTGCTGAGGGCGCGCCGCGAAGCCCGAGCCTGGTTGCGACCTCGCCCTCATTCATGACCCCCTCAGGGGCAAGCGTCGCATCCTCGAGATGATGCACGATGAGCGCGCCGAAATCCTTGGCGTAGGCGAGCACATTTCGCATCACTTTGGCGCTGGCAATGCTCGTCTTGCCATTGTTGAAGGCGATCGCGCCCGCCTCATAGAGGAGCCCGATCTCCGTCATCTCTTCACCCTTGAGACCCTTGGTCGTGGCGGCCATCGGATGGACGTTGACGAGCGCCGTGTCGCGTGCGCGCCTGAGGATGAAGTCGACCAGCGCAACGTCATCGATGACCGGATCGGTGTTGGGCATGCAGATAATGGTGGTGACACCGCCGGCAGCCGCGGCGCGGCTTGCGGTGGCAAGCGTTTCGCGGTGCTCGAGCCCGGGCTCGCCGGCGAACACCATCATGTCGATCAGACCGGGGGCGAGAACGCGGCCGGCGCAGTCGATGATCTCGGCCTCACCCACGGTGTGCGCGGTGACGTCGGGCCCGAGATCGGCAA
This sequence comes from uncultured Alphaproteobacteria bacterium, assembly GCA_963732205.1. Classification (GTDB taxonomy): domain Bacteria; phylum Pseudomonadota; class Alphaproteobacteria; order Rhizobiales; family Methyloligellaceae; genus Methyloceanibacter. The sequence continues at coordinate 122,958 of CAVSYE010000006.1, read as the reverse complement.
CCGTGCCGTCCATGATCAACAATCCACCCTGAGAGTCGAGGCTGGCGGCGGGATCGATGAGCCGCGAATTGACCAGCGCGACGGCCGATGAGCCGTATCGGTCTTGCGGGTGCGGATGTAGCGCGATCATTGGTTCGGCAACTGGCGCGCCAAGGCCTGGAGCACCGCCATGCGCACCGCGACGCCCATCTCAACCTGCTCGCGGATGACGCTGCGCGCGTCATCAGCGACGTTGGAGTCGATCTCCACCCCGCGGTTCATCGGTCCCGGATGCATCACGAGCGCGTCGGGCTTGGCGAGGGCAAGCTTGTCGAAGTCGAGGCCGAAGAAGTGGAAATATTCCCGTTGGCTCGGGATGAGGCTCGAGGTCATGCGCTCTCGCTGCAGGCGCAACATCATGACGATGTCGGCATCGACCAGGCCTTCCCACATCGAGGTATAGACCTCGACACCGAGCCGCTCGATGCCGGAAGCGAGCAGGGTCGAGGGTGCGATCACGCGCACGCGGGCGCCGAGCGCGTTCAGGCAAAGAATGTTCGAGCGGGCGACGCGCGAATGAAGGATGTCGCCGCAGATCGCGACGATGAGGCCCTCGATGCGACCCTTGTGGCGGCGGATGGTGAGTGCATCGAGCAGCGCTTGTGTCGGATGCTCGTGGCTGCCGTCGCCGGCATTGATGACGGAGCAGTCGACTTTCTGGGACAGCAGCTCGACCGCGCCGGCCGCATAGTGGCGTACGACCAGGATGTCGGGACGCATTGCGTTCAGCGTTACCGCAGTATCGATCAGAGTCTCGCCCTTCTGTACCGAAGAGGTGCCGACCGACATGTTCATCACGTCGGCGCCGAGCCTCTTGCCGGCGAGCTCGAATGAGCTTTGGGTCCTGGTCGAGGCCTCGAAGAAGAGGTTGATCAGGGTGCGGCCGCGGAGATCGTCGCGCTTCTTGGCGATCTGGCGGCTGAGCTTGGTGGCCTCCTCGGAGAGGTCGAGCAAAGCGATGATTTCGCTCCGCGAAAGGCCTTCGATTCCAAGAAGATGGCGATGGGCAAAAGAGAGGTTGGGGGCTGCGGCCGCAATGCTCATTAAACGCCACTCTATAGGCCGAGTTTCGGCGAGCGGCAAGCATAGACAGTTCACTCGCAGTTAGAGCTTTCTCGTCTGCACTTTGGTAAGCCCACCCGCGCTCGAGGGGTGTCGATCTCGCAAATCGTGAGCTATTCTAGAAGCCATCCCTCGCTTTGAGTGTGGGGAGACACCCAAACTAGGAGGCCAAGATGCGTAAACTTGCGATTGCCCTTGGTGTGACGGCCGCAGTTGTGTTTGCGGGAAGCCTTGCGTTTAAGGCTGACGCAACGACCTTGTCCTCGGGGGCCGTTCACCTCCCGAGCGCCGCCAAGAACTACTCTCCTGTCGAGGAGGCTGGCTGCCGGCGTCGGGGCTGGTGCGGTTTTGGCTGGCACAAGGTCTGCGGTCCGCTGCGGTGCTGGTGCGTTCCCTGCTAGCCTATGCCGGTTGCGGCGTGAACCGGTTCATCTTTGTTCGAGGCCGCCGCCGCCCGGCGGCCTCGTTCACTGTCGGGCGCCTCAAGCGTCAAAGTGGCTCCGCTGTTAAGGCTTGTCAGGGCGGCGAATTTCAATACCTTCCGGGAGAGGTGATTCGTTCGTGAGTTGGCGGTCTGGTGTGACGGCGAGCGCCGGCGGAGGCCCGGCCTTGCAGAGGTGGCGCCATGATGAGCTTACCCTTTCTCCTTTTTGCTTGTGGTCTCGGTGCGGCTTGGCTTAGGCAGCGCGCGGCGGCGATGGGTTTCTGGGTCGCAGGGCTCGTGGTGTTGCTCGTGCTGTTCCGCATGAACATGACCGACGTGCTGAATATCGCGCTTTGATCTTGGGGACACGGCGTGCCGGGTGACGTGGCAAAGCTGCTCAACGCTTTGGCGCTGATCGCAGTCGACACCATACTTGCGCTCGCCTTCATCGATCAGCTCTGGTTCAGCGACCTGCCGTGTCCGCTCTGCATCCTGCAGCGGGCCGGGTTCACTGCGGCTGGCTTTGGCCTCGTGCTCAACATCATCTTCGGGCCGAAGCCGAGCCACTACGGCGTGATGATCCTGGGTGCTGCGGCTGGTGCCGCGGTTTCGATCCGCCAGATCCTCGATCACATCGTTCCCGGCACGGGAGCCTACGGCAATGCCGTGTTCGGCTTGCACCTCTATACCTGGGCGCTCATCGCCTTTGTGCTGGTGATCATCGGCTCGGCCATCATGCTGCTCGCCGATCGCCAGTTCTCGCGCGCCGAGCCGATGTCGGGCCGATTGAAGCCATTGCCGGTGACGGCCATCGTCACTTTTCTTCTGCTCGCACTCGGCAATGTGGTCTCGACGGTACTGATCTGCGGCGCGGCATTCTGCCCGGAGAATCCCGGCGGCTATCTCATCTTCAACGACAATCTGCAGCTAACGATGTTCGCCGGCGCGCTTTAGCCGGTCGAGCGCGCCTTGCAGGATGTAGGCCGCGGCCATGCGGTCGATCACCTCGGCGCGGCGCTTGCGCGAGGCGTCGGCCTCGATGAGGTGACGCTCGACGGCGGCAGTCGAGAGGCGCTCGTCCCAGAAGGCCATGGGCAGGTCGATGTGTTTGCCGAGGTTGCGGGCAAAGGCGCGGGTGGATTGGGCGCGCGGGCCTTCAGAGCCATCGAGATTGAGAGGAAGGCCAATGATCAATGCGCCGATCTCCATCTTGTCGGCGATGTCGGCGAGGGTTTCGGCGTCGCTCGTGAACTTGGTACGCCTGATCGTGTGGTAGGGCGTGGCAATGCTGCGCGTGACGTCGGACAGCGCAAGCCCGATGGTCTTGGTGCCCACATCGAGACCGAGTAGCCTAGCCTCGGGCGCAAGCATAGTGGCCAGATCCTCGATGCGGACGGGCGCTGGGGACATCACTTAGACACACCGGAGATTGGGACGATGAAGATCACGTGGTTTGGCCATTCCTGCTTCCGCCTCGATACGGGCTCGTCGAGCATCCTGATCGATCCGTTTCTCAGCTTCAATCCGACCTTTTCCAATTCGGGGGTCCCCTTCCACCAGGCGATCAAGGGGGCGACCCACGTGGCGCTGACGCATGGCCACGAGGACCATAGCGGCGACACGGTCGCCATCTGCAAGGAGACGGGGGCGCAGCTGCTCGCCGTGCATGAGCTTGCCACGTACCTGGCAGGGCAAGGGGTGGAGAAGATCGACCCCGGCAACACCGGCGGCACGTTGCATTACGAGGACTTTGCTCTCACCTTCGTTCCCGCTTGGCACTCCGCCTCGCATATGATCGACGGACGGCCGCTTTATCTCGGCGCTTGTTGCGGGCTCATCATTGCGCCCAAAGACGGCAAGACCGTCTACCACATGGGCGATACGGCAATCTTTTCCGACATGGCTCTGATCGGAGAGATTTACGCCCCGCGCATTGGCATCGTTCCGATCGGGGACCGTTATACGATGGGCGCCAAGACGGCGGCGCTCGCCTGCAAACGATTTTTCAACTTCGAGGCGATCGTGCCCTGCCATTATGGGACCTTCCCCGTTCTTGACCAGACGCCTGACAAATTCGTCGCCGAAATGGGCGGCGCATCCGTGATCGTGCCCGAAGTAGGCGTACCCTTCGAGGTGTAGAGCCAAGTTGCCGCTTGCGCGGGGCGGTGCTAGACGAGCAGGCAACCGATTTTGGCCAAAACCAGCACTTGCCGATGTCAGTCGATCGCGCCACCGTCCGCCGCATCGCCCATCTCGCCCGCATCGCCATCTCTGGCGAGGAGGAGGCGCGGCTCGAGCATGAGCTGAACGGCATCCTCGACTTCGTTGCCCAGCTCGACGAGCTCGACACGAGCGCGGTCGAGCCGATGACCCGGGTCGCTGCCATGAAGATGAAGATGCGCAAGGACGAGGTGACTGACGGCTTCTGCGCCGACGAGATCCTCAAGAATGCCCCCACGGTTGACGACCATTACTTCGTCGTGCCGAAGATCGTCGAGTAGAGACAAACATGCAGCGCGTCGCATCATCGATGATTGCGGTTTGGCTGACGGCAGCCACGCCGGCGTTCGCCCAGGGACTCCCCGATGGCACCTTCGCCTCGACTAAGGAGGGCTGCGCCAAGCTTGTTAGCAAGACGCCGGCCGAGCTCGGGGCTGACCTCAATTTCGACGTCCTGACCAAGAGCGGGGTGACGTCCTATCTGCAGCGTTGCGATTTCGTCAGCGTCACGCCGCACGACGCCAAAAGCTGGGTGGCGACCGCCTTCTGCGACGAGCAGGGCTATGTATACCCCGACCTTTTCGCCATCGCCGAAAAGGAGGAGGGGAAGCTCAGCGTGACTCGCGTTACCGATCTCACGCAGGAGCCGTATGAAGGGCACGATGACAATTCGTCGATATCGTCGGACGATCTCGACCCCTCGCAGCTCGACAAGAATGACGATCAGGCGAGCGGCGACAGCAAGTCGCCTTCCGGCCAAGGCGACGCCGATACACCTTCGGCTGGCGACGCTTTCAACACTTATATCCGCTGTGAAAATGTCAAACCCTAGCGCAAGCGCCCTCCGGCGCCGGAGCGGACTAAGCCGAATGCGTCAGCTCCCGCTGGCGGCATTCTTGCTTTGCCTGCTGCCCGCCGCCGGCAACGCCGCGGAGCCCGCATCGATTTTGCCAGACGGCGTCTTCGCGACCGGCGACGGCTGCACCATGCTCTCACAAGCTGGCGCCGCCGATGACATCGATGCGACCGACTTCTTCGTGCTCAGCAATGGCGAGCTCACCGGCATGGATCTCGCCTGCCACTTCACCGATGCCAAGCCTAAGGGTGGCGACAAGAGCAAGGCTTGGGTGGTGAAAGCGAGTTGCGAATCCGGAGCGCCTGCCGTGCCGGCCACGTTCACCATTGAGGATGCAGGTGGAGGCCTCTTCCATATCACCATGGAGTCGGAGGGCGAGACCGACGATCTCGGCGAGTTCGCCCCGTGCCAAAGCGTAGCCGAGTAGAGCCGTGACCAAGCTGACAGACCTCACATTGGGGCAAGCGCGCGATCTCCTTCGCGCGAGGGAGATTTCGTCCCGCGAGCTGACGGACACCCATCTTGCCGCGATCGAGGCTGCGAACGAGGCGCTCAACGCTTTCGTGCTGGTGACGCCCGAGCGGGCGCTCGCCATGGCAGACGGAAGCGATCAGCGGCTCAAGAAAGGCGATGGCGGTGAGCTCGAAGGCATTCCGCTCGGCATCAAAGATCTCTTCTGCACCAAGGGCGTGCGCACAACGGCTTGCTCGCACGTTCTCGATGATTTTACCCCGACCTATAAGTCGACCGTCACTGCCAATCTCTGGGCGGCGGGTGGCGTGATGCTCGGCAAGCTCAACAACGACGAGTTCGCCATGGGCTCATCCAATGAGACGAGCTATTACGGCCCAGTCGTCAACCCCTGGCAGCGCAAGGGCTCGAACGTCAAGCTCGTGCCGGGCGGCTCGTCAGGCGGCTCCTCCTCCGCGGTTGCCGCGCGACTTTGCATGGGAGCAACGGCCACCGACACCGGCGGCTCGATCCGCCAGCCTGCCGCCGTGACGGGCACGGTCGGCATCAAACCCACCTATGGCCGCTGCTCGCGCTGGGGGATCGTCGCCTTTGCCTCGTCGCTCGACCAGGCCGGCCCGATCGCTCGCACCGTTCGGGACGCGGCGATCCTGCTCAAGGTGATGGCAAGCCACGATCCGAAGGACACCACCAGCGCCGATGTTCCCGTGCCGGATTTCGAAGCCGCAGTCGGGCGGGGCGCCAAAGGGCTGACTATCGGCATCCCCAAGGAATATCGCGTGCCGGGAATGCCCGCCGAGATCGAGGCGTTGTGGCAAAAGGGCGTCGCCTGGCTCAAGGATGCGGGCGCCGCCATCAAGGAGGTGAGCCTGCCGCACACCAAATATGCGCTTCCCTCTTATTATATTGTCGCGCCGGCAGAGGCCTCGTCGAACCTCGCCCGCTACGACGGCGTGCGTTACGGCCTGCGTGAGCCGGGGTCTGACGTGATTTCGATGTACGAGAATACGAGGGCCGCCGGATTCGGCGCCGAGGTGAAGCGGCGCATCCTGATCGGCACTTACGTGCTGTCGGCGGGCTACTACGACGCCTATTATCTCAAGGCGCAGAAGGTGCGGACGCTGATCAAGCGCGATTTCGACCAGGCGTTCGAGACGGTCGATGCAATCCTGACGCCGACCACGCCGGGGCCCGCCTTTGCGCTCGGCGAAAAGTCGGGAGATCCGGTCGCGATGTACCTGAACGACATCTTCACCGTGACGGTCAATATGGCAGGACTGCCAGGCATGAGTGTGCCGGCAGGGCTCTCGTCTGAGGGGACGCCGCTAGGGCTCCAGCTCATCGGCAAGCCATTCGACGAGGAGACCTTGTTCCGGACCGCGCGCGTGATCGAGGAGGAGGCTGGTCCGCTGGCCACGCCGAACGACTGGTGGAGCAAGGCCGCATGACTAGGCAGACGGCAAAACGATTTCTTGTCTCCTCCGGCAGTCCCTATGAGCCGGTCGTCGGCTTCTCGCGCGCGGTCCGTGTCGGCAATATCGTTGCGGTGGCCGGGACGACGGCCGGCTCGAGCGGCAAGCCGGTCGCCATCGGCGATCCTGCGGCGCAGACCCGTGCCATTCTCGACACCATCGCCAAGGCGTTGTGCGATGCCGGTGCGAGCCTGAAGGACGTGGTTCGCACGCGTGTCTACCTCCTCGACCTCGCCCACTTCGATGCGGTTGGGCGCGTTCACGGCGAGGTCTTCGGCGATATTCGGCCCGCCAATACGACGCTTCAGGTCTCGGCCTTCGTCAGCCCGGATTACCTGGTCGAGATCGAGGCCGACGCCGTAATCCCGGGAACATAAGGATTTCGCCATGGCGCCGCGCAAGGCCAAAGACTGCCGCAACATGGACGAGGTGAGAGCCGAGATCGATCGCATCGACCGCGCGTTGGTGGATCTCATCGGCGAGCGCTTTACCTATGTGGACCGCGCCTGGCAGCTCAAAGCCTCGCCCGCGGAGGCGCGCGTGCCCTGGCGCATCCAGCAGGTAATCGACAAAGTCCGCGCTCGAGCCGGAGAGCAGGGGCTGCCGCCGGAGCTGGCCGAGGCTTTGTGGCGGCAAATGATCGGCTGGTTCATCCAATATGAGGAGGAGAAGCTCCGCCAGTCGACGGGCGAAAAGGAGTAGTGGTGGACGCCAAGACGGCAAAATCGAATTTGATCGAGGGCGAAATGGGGCCGTTCGAGGTGGTGATTGGCATGGAGGTGCATGCCCAGGTCACCTCGAATGCAAAGCTGTTCTCGGGCGCCTCGACCGAGTTCGGCGGCGAGCCCAATTCCCATGTCAGCCTCGTCGATGCGGCCATGCCGGGCATGCTGCCGGTGATCAACGAAGGCTGTATTGCGCAGGCCATCCGCACCGGGCTGGGCTTGAAGGCTAAGATCAATCTCAATTCGGTGTTCGACCGGAAGAACTATTTCTATCCCGATCTGCCGCAGGGCTATCAGATCAGCCAGTACAAGAACCCCATCGTCGGCGAGGGCGAGGTTACCGTCGATCTCTTGAGCGGCGAGCGGGTCGTGGTCGGCATCGAGCGGCTGCATCTCGAGCAGGATGCCGGCAAGAGCCTGCACGATCAGCACCCGCAATTTTCCTATGTCGATTTGAATCGCTCGGGCGTTGCGTTGATGGAGATCGTGTCGAAGCCGGATCTCCGCTCCTCGGAGCAGACGCGCGCCTATGTCACCAAGCTCCGCTCGATCCTCCGCTATCTCGGCACGTGCGACGGCAATATGGAGCAGGGCTCGCTCCGGGCCGACGTCAATGTCTCGGTGAGGCGCCCCGGCGAGCCCCTCGGCACGCGCTGCGAGATCAAGAACGTGAACTCGATCCGCTTTATCGGCCAGGCCATCGACTACGAAGCGCGCCGTCAGATCGAGGTCATCGAGGAGGGAGGCACCATCCAGCAGGAGACACGCCTGTTCGACGCCAAGACCGGAGAGACGCGCTCGATGCGCTCCAAGGAAGAAGCGCACGACTATCGGTATTTTCCCGATCCGGATCTGCTGCCGCTCGAGCTGACACAGGACTATGTGGACCACCTCGCTGCCGGGTTGCCGGAGCTTCCCGATACGAAGCGCGCGAGATTCATCGCCGACTACGGGCTTACGCCCTATGACGCAGACGTGCTGATCGCCGAGCGCGAGTCGGCGGATTATTTCGAGGCGACCATAGGTCCAAGGGTTGTTTCGGCTACCGGCACAGCAGCCGGTGGATCGAGTGCTTCCGCAGCAGGCGATTTTGAGATCGACCCCAAGTTCGCTGCAAACTGGGTGATCAACGAGCTGTTTGGCCGCCTCAACAAAGAAGGCCGAAACATCGTCGATAGTCCGGTCACCGCGAAGCAACTCCGCGCCATCATCGATCTCATCAAGGCTGGCACGATTTCCGGCAAGATCGCCAAGGACGTATTCGACATCGTGTGGACCGAAGGTGGCGATCCCAAGCAGATCGTCGAGGCCCGCGGGCTCATGCAGGTCACCGACATGGGCGCGATCGAGGCCGCGGTCGATCAGGTGATTGCCGCCAATCCTGACAAGGCCGAGCAGGCCAAGGCGAAGCCCGCTCTCGCCGGCTGGTTCGTCGGCCAGGTGATGAAGGCGACCGGCGGCAAAGCGAGCCCGCAAGCGGTCAATGAATTGCTCAAGAAGAAGCTCGGCATCGCATGAGCCACGCGATCCGAGTGCATGAATATGGCGGCCCCGACGTCCTCAAGTGGGAAGAGGTCGCGGTCGGCGCGCCCGGTCCCGGCGAGGTGAAGATCAGGCAGACGGCGGTCGGCCTCAACTTCATCGACATCTATCAGCGCACCGGGCTCTATCCGCAGCCGTCGTTTCCCTTCATCCCCGGCAGCGAGGGTGCCGGCGTCGTCACCGCGATCGGCGAGGGGGTGCGCGATCTCAAGATCGGACGCCGCGTCGCCTATGCCGGCCAGACCGGCGCCTATGCCGAGGAGCGGCTGATTCCGGCCGACCGCGTGGTCAAGATCCCCGATGGGATCGACGATCAGACCGCGGCCGCCATCATGCTGAAGGGCATGACCGCGCAATATCTCTTGCGCCGAACCTACAAGGTCGGGCCAGAGACCACGCTTCTGTTCCACGCCGCCGCGGGCGGCGTTGGACTGATCGCCTGCCAATGGGCGGCGGCGCTCGGCGCGACAGTCATTGGCTCCGTGGGCTCCTCGGGTAAGGCGCTGATCGCGCGCGCTCATGGCTGTAGCTACATCATTAACACCCGCGAGGAAGACTTCGTCGCCAAGGTGAAGGAGTACACCAAGGGGAAAGGAGTCGACGTCGTCTACAACTCGATCGGCAAGGACACGTTTCCCGCCTCGCTCGATTGTTTGAAGCCGCTCGGGTTTTGGGTCAGCTTCGGCCAGTCGTCGGGGCCGGTGCCCCCGTTCAACATCACACTTCTGTCGCAGAAGGGATCGCTGTTCGCCACGAGGCCTTCGCTCTTCACCTACACGGCCTCGCGCAAGGACCTAGTCGAAACGGCGAACGACCTGTTCGACATCGTGGGCAAGGGTAAGGTCAAGATCGCCGTCAACCAGACCTATCCTCTGGCTGAGGCGGCCCGGGCGCAGAGCGATCTCGAGGCGCGGCGCACCACCGGCTCGACGGTGCTGTTGCCTTAGAGGGACTTGAAATGTCGGCTCAAGCATCGCGCGCGGGCTCGGCCGGAGCCGCTAACGTCAAGACTGCCACATCGCCATCCTGGGAAGCCGGCCTCCTCATCGTCATCAGCGTCGGGCTTGCTTATGGGCTCGCTTATTCGCTCCTCAGGCTTTCGTTTTCCGACAATCTGCCGCAGGATGACGTTACCTCCAACGTCCTCACCCAGACGCTTGCGCTCGGCTACGTGCCACGACAGCCGCCGCTCTACGAGTGGCTGCAATGGTCGGTGCAGCAGGTCACCGGCCCCACGCTCCCGAGCTTCCTCCTGGTCAAATACGGCTTCCTCACAGGCACGGTTGCCTTCCTCTATCTCGCGGCAACGCGGATATTCCGCGAGCCTGGCTATGCCATTCTCGCCGGGCTTTCGCCCTTCCTGCTCTTTCAATTTGCGTGGAATCTGCATGAGGGCGTGACGCACTCGATGGTGCTCACCTGTCTCGTTGCAGCGAGCCTCTGGGCGGTGATGCGGATCTCGGAGAGCGGACGTGCCCGGGACTATCTCCTCCTCGGGATCATTGTCGGGCTTGGGCTGATCAGCAAATGGGGCTTCGCCGGCTTCCTACTGCTCCTTTTTATCAGCGCCATGCTCCAGCCCTCGCTCAGGGCTCTTATCCTCAACCCACGTTTTCTGCTCAGCCTTTGTGCCGTCGCGGTGGTGAGCGCGCCCGTCGTCTATTGGCTCATCGTCGGCCAGCACGACCTCGTCGCGCTCTATGGCAAGGCGGTTGCGCCCAAGGCGCATTTGAACCGCTTTAGCGCAACGCTGATCGGGCTCGGTCTTGCGATCTATGCGCCGCTTGGCTTCCTGTTCCCGCTTGACGTGATCTTGCCTGTCCTGTTCCCGGCCTCGGTGCCCAAGGCCTGGGCCGACATCAAGCGCGCCGTCACGCCCGCGTCGTGGCAGGGCAGCGAGCCAGACTGGCCGCTCCTCGTTCTGCACCTCACGATCGGCGGCTTCCTGCTGCTCATCCTCGGCGCGCTTCTCACCGGAGCCACGCACTACCTCGAGCGCTACATGCATCCCTTCTTCTTGCTCACGCCGCTGTGGATGCTGAGCGCCGTCGAGCGCACTGAGAACCCAGCGCGCAAAGGAAAGATCCTCGGCATCATACTCGCGGCCTCGCTCCTCATCGTGTTCCCCATCAGGGCGAGGGACCTGATGCAGGCCATGGGCCCCCATTGCAACAAGTGCCGCGTCGCCACTCCCTATGCTCGGCTCGCAGAGGCGCTGAAGGCGAGAGGCTTCGAGGACGGCACGATCATCGCGCTCAGCCGTCACGACGCCGGCAATCTTCGCCGGTTTTTCCCCAAGGCGCGCATCGTCTGTTTCGATCGGCCGAATTACGGGCCGCGCATCAGGCCCGCGGACTACAGGTCGGAAACCATCGTGTTGTGGCGTCCTGAGCAGGGGAAGAAGATGCCCAAGGTGGCAGAGGATGAGCTTGAGCGGCTCAAGGCGAAAGCCGAGGGCTCGCCCGAGCAGCTCCTCGTGCCCTGGAAGCCCTATCCTGGCGCTGGCAAGGCACGTGACTGGGCCTGGATGCTGCTTGTGGCCAAGCCTCAAGCGGACAACGGCTAGCCGCTCTTGCGGCTTTCTGAGCCCGCTTTCCCGTCGCAGCCAAAACCCATTCTTGGTTATCGCCGCGTGACCGGCAATGGTCAAAGAAAGATTGCCAAGCTCCAAGATTAACCAATTCGCCGCTGATTAGCGTGCAATGTAAACCAATATTACCTGACGTTATAGATTTAGTGATTTTGTATTAATCACGTGCATTCAGGAGTTATTGAAGGTGCTCTCCCATGATCTCCCGCAGTTCGGGGACGTCGATAACTGAGGTGATCTTGTCGTTCTTTCCGAATATTCGACAGGTTCAAGACGAGTGACAAAAAGGGGGCATCTTAGATGGCACGGATGGACATTTCGACGGAGACGGCGGGGCTCGCGGGCCAGACGGGCGTGCCGGACGCATTTTTCGAGCTCGGCATGCTTTATGCGACGGGCCGCGATGTGACAGCCGATCTCGTGGCGGCACACAAATGGTTCAATCTCGCTGCCGCGCGGGGCAACCAATGTGCCTTGAGCTATCGCGTCGAGCTAGCGCGGGAAATGTCGTCGGAGCAGATCGCCGAGGCGCAGAGGCAGGCACGCGAGTGGCTGCAGACTCACTAGCTGAAACGACCGATCAGAGCTGAGACGGGGAGGGGCTCGGGGAGCGAGCCTATTGCACGGCGCTCCCGGCCGCGGTCTCCCCGCCGCAATTGCGGAACAGCGAGCGAAGGCAGCGATAGCTCCTGCGCGCGAGGCCGCCCATGGCGGCGCTTGCGCGTTGAACCCTGCTTGTCGAGCCGGTGTTGGAACTTGAGGCGGCTGCGGTGCTGCCCGTGGCTTGCGGCGAAACGGGTAGCGGTTGTGCGTCCTCGTGCGAGCCGGTCAGCGCCGAGCGGGCATTGCGCAGGCCCTGACGCGAGACGCTGAGCGCCCGGCCCGTGAGCTCGACCATAGTCTGCGGCGCCTGGCCTTGGGCCTTCGGCTTGTCGAAGGCCTGGTTATCGTGCTCGACACGTTTCATTAGAGTCTTCACGCGCGGGTCTTGCGCGATCTGGTCAATATCGGGCCCATCATAGGCGTAGACCTTTTCAGGGCCGGCGCAGGCGGACGTTGCATTCTCGGCAGAGCAGGAGGTGTGATGACCCTCTTTGGCTGTGCGAATCACGCAATAGAGCTTCAGCGCATCGCTGGGCTTCGAGCCTTCCCCGGTGACCCTGCAGCGATAGACCTGATCAGGACCCGTGCAGGTGACGCAGTAGCTCGCCTCCCCCGCGTACGCCGATGTTGCGAGGCAGGTGGCCAGGGCTACAATCCCGGAAAACGTTGCAAAGGCGTGCCGACCCATCAGCGGCGCGCTCCCCCGTTGTAGGCAATAGCATAAAAGTCTAGCACGTTGCGTAATCTGAAAACACGTTTGCGCTGTCATTGTGGCCGACTTTGGATGACTGGCGGCGGGCTTTGAAAGTTGAGGGAGGGCTTGGATTTCGCCCCGCGCAGGCACAATCTTCTCTTTTCCAGGCCTCCTGGTGCCGATCGATATCTTGCCGAAGCTCGTCCCCGGCTTTGTGTCCGGGCGAGTTGACCGGCATCAATGGGATCAGTAAGCCTTCCTTGTCTTGGAGACGTGGCCGAGAGGCTGAAGGCGGCGGTTTGCTAAACCGTTATACGGTCAAAAGCCGTATCGAGGGTTCGAATCCCTCCGTCTCCGCCAATTGTTCTTTGCGCGAATCGCAGGGTCTGGAGTCTCGCGGCCAGGTCGTTTGCGTCCCAGTCCTCGTCATAATGCGACCAAACGGGGGGTGATGATCACCACCATGCTGCCCAATTCCAGCTATGACGCCGATCCCAGGCTCGAGCGCATCTATATCGAGCGGGAGCAGAACCGGTTCGCCGCCCGCGCGCTCCTCGTTCTCGTCATTCTCAACGGGGTGGCCGCGGTCGTTATGCTCGCCATTCTGGCGAGCGCACCTGAGTCTTCGATGGACCCCAAGTTTGGCGCGGCGACGCTGTTCTTTGCCGGCGGCGCCATCGCCGCGTTGCTCAGCGCGTTTCTAGCCTATATCAACCGCATGGTCCGGATCGAGAAACCGCAGTTGAGGAGGTTGCAAAACGTCTTGCGCCTGCTTGGTATCCTCGCCGTGATCGGAAGTGGAGCCGCGTTTCTCACGGGCATGAATATGGTGAGCGACGCCGCCTCGGAAAGATCGAGTTCGCATCCCAAGGGCCCGAAAGAAAAGAGTGCGCCGCCAAAGCGGGACAATGGGCCGGCCAATGGCCCAAGCAACGATGCACCAAGCGACGGTGCGCCAAATAGCAATGCACCAAGCAACGGTGCACCGAGCAACAACGCACCAAGCGACCGCGCACCGTTTGAGAATGAGAACTCGGGCTGAGGCGAACTAAGCCTCGCTTCGATATCTTCGCCGTTTCCCTGGGTTAGGGTGGACCCGTCATCTGGCGGGTAAACTCATCCCACTTCTGCTTGGCGTCCTCGGTGAGAACCGCAAGCTTTTGCCCCACGATATCCCAGTTCACCATGGGATGAGGCTCCGCGGGATCCTCGCGGTTATCGGCGACGTAGGCTCCTCCGATGGTGAGAAGCGACCCCAAAATCATGCCGAGCAAGAGTCTCATGCCGCCGCCCCCGTACCACACGGGATCATAGGGCCGCGGGCTCGCCAGAGGAAGCTCAATCACGCTTTGGTAGTGTCCTAATTTGAGGACGGGCGGATCAATCCCACTTTATCGGGGTGAACGGTATCTTGCGCTTTTTCATTTCAGCCTCGAATGCATCGGCTTGCCGACGCCAATCGGGATATTCCCGAACACCCCATCTCTTCTTACCAGATGGAAGCGCATCATCGGCCGTCAGCGTCTCGAAAATGAGAGAATGCAAATCTTTCAAAGACTGATCACTTAGCTCTGGGATATTCATTCGTCTGTCCTTTCTCTGCTCCGCCACGATAGCTGCCTTCACCGCATCCCGCGCCGACTTGATCGGCGGTATCTGTAGAACAGCGAAGATACGGCGCTTGTCGCTTCCCTCTATGGGGAGGACCACGCATAGGCGCGGGTCAAATTAGGACACTACCCACGCTTTTTGAGGTCGTCGCGGGAGGCGGCAGTTGGCGGCGCCTCGGCTCGGAATGGTGCCCCATACAAGCCGGGCTCGCCGGAAGGGCCGCCTTTTCGCGTTGCGCAAGCCCCGCACCTCTCCATCTTTTGATCCTCGTCAAAGTTAAGTCTGCCGCTCTTGCGCATGGTGCTTGCCAAAAGGGAGCGCATCATGTCGGCTATGCTCGAACGCGAAGAGTGGAAGGCGTTTTCGGACTTCTCGGCGCTCGCGGCTGCTGCGGTCGTCACGCTGATCGGGCTGATCCTCGCGATTGCCGGCAAGGATCCAGTCATGCAGTTCCATGGCTGTCTTCTGCTTGGTGCGGCGGGCCTTTCGTTCCTCTACATCCTCACGCAGCTCATCGAGAAGAAGGAGCCGCAGGACAAAGGCGGATATGCCGATGGCGTCATCCGTGCCGGTGTCATCGCCACCATATTCTGGGGCTTGGCGGGATTCTTGGTTGGCGATCTAATCGCGTGGCAGCTTGCTTATCCCGTGCTCAATTTCGATTTGCCCTGGACCAGCTTCGGCAGGCTCCGGCCGCTGCACACCTCTGCCGTCATCTTCGCCTTCGGCGGCAATATATTGATCGCGAGCTCGTTCTATGTGGTGCAGCGCACGAGCCGTGCGCGACTCGCCGGACGTTGGGCGCCATGGTTCGTGTTCTGGGGCTATCAGCTCTTCATCGTGCTCGCCGCAACCGGCTATCTGCTCGGGGTCACCCAGTCCAAGGAATATGCCGAACCCGAATGGTATGTCGACCTTTGGCTAACCATCGTGTGGGTCGTCTATTTCCTCGTCTTCGTCGGCACTCTCGCCAAGCGGCGCGAGCCTCACATCTACGTGGCGAACTGGTTCTACCTCGCCTTCATCGTCACCATCGCCATGTTGCACATCGTGAACAACATCGCGGTGCCGGTCTCGCTGCTCGGCTCGAAGAGTTACGTCATCTACTCAGGCGTCCAGGACGCCATGACGGAGTGGTGGTATGGTCATAACGCGGTGGGCTTCTTTCTCACCGCAGGCTTCCTCGGCATGATGTATTATTTTGTGCCGAAGCGCGCCGAGAGGCCCGTCTATTCCTATCGCCTCTCCATCGTCCATTTCTGGTCGCTGATCTTCCTCTATATCTGGGCGGGCCCGCACCACCTGCACTATACCGCCTTGCCGGAGTGGGCGCAGACGCTCGGCATGACCTTCTCGATCATGTTGTGGATGCCCTCCTGGGGCGGAATGATCAACGGCCTGATGACGCTCTCGGGCGCGTGGGACAAGCTCAGGACGGATCCGGTCATCCGCTTCCTCGTCGTCTCGGTTGCCTTCTACGGCATGTCGACCTTCGAGGGTCCCGTGATGAGCATCAAGTCGGTGAATGCGCTGTCGCATTACACGGATTGGACCATCGGGCATGTGCATTCCGGCGCGCTCGGCTGGGTCGCCTTCATCAGCTTTGGCGCGCTGTATTGCCTCGCGCCTTGGCTGTGGCATCGCCGCGGCATGTATTCGCAGCGTCTGATCGAGTGGCACTTCTGGGCCGCGACGCTTGGCATCCTGCTCTACATCACCTCGATGTGGGTGTCGGGCATCCTCCAGGGTCTGATGTGGCGCGCCTATAACAGTGAAGGTTTCCTCGAGTACTCGTTTGTCGAGACGGTCGCGGCCATGCATCCCTTCTATATCATCCGGGCGATTGGCGGTGTCCTGTTCATCGCCGGCGCCGTCATTATGGCCTACAACATGTGGCGGACCATCCGCGGCGATGAGCCGGTCGATATCGCGGAGCAGCCGCGCATCGCCGCGGCTCCCGAGCTTCGCCCCGTGCCGGCTGAGTGAGGAGAGGCGGGATGGACTTCGCGAAGCATCAGGTCCTCGAGAAGAGTTCGGTCCTTCTTCTGGCCGGCATCCTGCTCGCGGTGGCAATCGGCGGTCTAGTCGAGATCGCGCCGCTCTTCTGGCTCTCTTCCACCATCGAGAAGGTCCAGGGAATGCGCCCCTACACGCCGCTCGAGCTTGCTGGACGCGATATCTATATCCGCGAGGGTTGCTATCTCTGCCATAGCCAGATGATCCGCGCGTTGCGCGACGAGGTCGAGCGCTACGGCCACTACAGCCTGGCCGCCGAGAGCATGTACGATCATCCCTTCCAATGGGGGTCCAAGCGCACCGGCCCGGACTTAGCGCGCGTCGGCGGCAAATATTCCGACGAGTGGCACGTGGCGCATTTGACCGACCCGCGCGCGGTCGTGCCGGAATTGATCATGCCGAGCTACCCGTGGCTGGCAAAGCGAGAGCTCGACTACAAGGACATCGCCGATCGGCTCACGGTGCTGCGCGAGGAGGGCGTGCCTTATACCGACGAGGAGATCAAGGACGCTAAGGCCGATCTCGAGCGCCAGGTTGATCCCAATGCCGAGGGGCTCAAGGACTTCCTGGCGCGCTACCCGAAGGCGCAAGTGAGGCAGTTCGACGGCGACCCGCGCTATGTCTCCGAGCTCGATGCGGTGATTGCCTATCTGCAGATGCTCGGCACGCTCGTGAATTTTGCGACGTTCGATGCTGCTGGCCCCAATCTGAGATGAGGCTTGCCATGAATTACGACCAGGTGGCTTCCGTTTCCCAAGTGGTGGCGCTGATCTTCTTTGTTGTGCTGTTTGCTGCGGTACTGCTCTATGCCTTCTGGCCCGGCAATAAGAAGCGCTTCGAGGAGGCGGCCAAGCTTCCGCTCGAGAAGGACCCCGACAGCGACGAGAAAGACGGTTAAGCCCCATGGCCAAGAAGCACGATGCGGCGACCGATACAGAGACAACCGGGCATGAATGGGACGGCATCCACGAGCTGAACAAGCCGCTGCCCAAATGGTGGCTGTGGACCTTCTATGCCACCGTCGTTTGGGCGATCGGTTATTGGTTGCTGATGCCGTCTTGGCCTCTGGTCTCGAGCTACACCAAGGGCCTGCTCGGCTACAGTCAGCGCGAGAGAGTGGCGGAGCAACTCCAAGCCGCCAGGGCCGCGCAAGCCGGCTTCCGCAAGCAGATCGCCGCAAGCGATCTTGATGCGATCAACGCCAATCCCGAGCTGTTAAGTTTCGCGCTCGCTGGGGGAGAGGCTGCGTTCGGCGATAACTGCGCGCCCTGTCACGGTCGCGGTGCTCAAGGCGGCTTCGGATATCCCAATCTCCGCGACGACTCTTGGCTGTGGGGCGGCACGCTGGCGGCCATTCATCAGACCATCACGCACGGCATCAGGGCAGATGATCCCGAGACTCGCAGCCCTGGCGCCCAGATGCCGGCATTCGGCAAGATGGGCGTGCTAAAGGATCCGCAAATCGCCGACGTCGCCGAATACGTGCTGTCTTTGTCCGGTCACGCCGACGATAACGAGGCGGCAAAGCGCGGGAGCAAGATCTTCGCGTCTACCTGCGCGCCTTGCCATGGTCCCCAAGGCAAAGGCAATCAGGCCATCGGCGCACCGGATTTGAGTGACGAGCTTTGGCTCTATGCCGGCGACAAGGCTACGATCATGAACACCATCAGGGGCGGACGCGGTGGTGTGATGCCGGCATGGGGTGGTCGTCTTGATCCCGAGACCATCAAGGAGCTCGCCATCTACGTGCATTCGCTTGGCGGGGGCCAATAGGCTAGAGATTCGCAGACATGTTGATGGAAAGGGTGCAGAAGCGTCCGGACGGCATTGCCGCTCCCGGACAAGAGTCGGCCTCTCGCATGGCAGAAGCGGCACCAGGAATCGAACGGAGCGAGGCTCCGACAATCGGGCGCCAATCGCTCTACGCCCCGCGCGTCAAAGTCTACCCGAAGCAGGCGCACGGCACGTTCCGCACCATCAAGTGGATCCTCATGGCGGTCACGCTGTCGATCTACTATCTCGTGCCGTGGATACGCTGGGACCGCGGGCCCTATCTGCCAAATCAAGCGGTGCTGATCGACTTCCCGTCGCGGCGTTTCTTTTTCTTCTTCCTCGAGATTTGGCCGCAGGAATTCTACTACATCACCGGCCTTCTCGTTCTCTCGGCGCTCTTGCTCTTTCTCGTGACCTCGATCGCCGGGCGCATGTGGTGCGGCTATACCTGTCCGCAGACCGTGTGGACCGACCTCATGATAGCGGTCGAGCGCTTCTTCCAGGGCGACCGCAACGCCCGCATGCGGCTCGACAAGGTGCCCTGGACGTTCGAGTGGATATGGCGCAAGGGTACGACGCACCTCACCTGGCTTCTAATCGCCGTGGCGACGGGTGGCGCGTGGGTGTTCTATTTCGCCGACGCGCCGACGCTCGCTCGCCAGCTGCTCCATTTCGATGCGCCGATGCTCGCTTACGTGTTCATCGGGGTATTCACGGCGACGACCTATCTGCTCGGCGGCCTCGCCCGCGAGCAGGTGTGCATTTATATGTGCCCGTGGCCGCGCATCCAGGGCGGCATGGTCGATCACGATTCGCTGCTGATCTCTTATCGCGCCTGGCGCGGGGAGTTGCGTGGTCCCCACAAGACCGGACAGTCGTGGGAGGGACGCGGCGACTGTATCGACTGCCGGCAATGCGTTGCGGTCTGCCCGACCGGCATCGACATCCGCAACGGCTCGCAGCTCGAGTGCATCCAATGCGCGCTCTGCATCGATGCCTGCAACGAGATCATGGACAAGGTGGGGAGGCCGCGCGGGCTCGTTGCCTACGACACCGTTCGCAATCTTGAGCACAACGGCCAGGAGACGCTTCGGGTCCAATGGCTACGTCCGCGCGTGATCCTTTATGCCACCCTTATCGCCATCGTCGGGGCGATCATGCTGACGGCGTTGCTGCTAAGGCCCGACCTCGAAGTCAGCGTTCTGCATGATCGCAATCCCATCTGGGTCAAGCTCTCTGATGGCGGCTTGCGCAACGGTTACACGCTCAAGCTCTTGAACAAGCTCTATGAGCCGCACAGCTTCAGACTCGGAGTGAAAGGGCTCGCAGGCGCCAAGCTCACCGTGGTCGGGCAAGAGCACGAGAAAGAGCCGGTAATAACGGTGGCGCCCGACGAGCTCGAATCCGCTCGCGCCTATGTCGCCGTCGACAAGGCGCCCTACGCCGCGCTTCCCGACTCGACGACTGAATTCTTCTTCACCGTCACCGATACCGCGACCGGCACCGAGGCCGAGCACAAAGCGAATTTCCAGGGACCGGAGCGATGACGGAGAAGGGCTGGTTCACGAAAGAACTCAAGGGGCGCCATGTCCTCATGGTGCTCTGCGCCTTCTTCGGCGTCATGTTCGTCGTCAACGGGATATTCATCTATTACGCGCTCTCGACCTTCAGCGGCGGCGATACATCAGATCCTTACCGCAAGGGGCTTCACTACAATGAGATGCTCGCAGCTGACGAGCAACAGGCTGAGCGGGGCTGGCGGACTGCGGTGGCTTATGATGCTCGGGCGAAACAGCTTCGCGTCAGCCTGCTCGACAAGGCCGAGGAGCCTGTCTCCGGGCTGCACGTTGCGGTTATGCTCAGCCGGCCGGCGACCAACAGGGATGACCGCCACCTCCGCCTCAAGGAAGTGTCACAAGGCGTCTATGCCGCCGATGTCGGGCTCGCTCCCGGCGTCTGGGTGATCGCCATGGCTTCGCGCGAGGAAGACGAGAAGCGCCAAAGCGCGTTCCGGCTGAAGCAGCGCCTTTACGTCCCGGAACACCCATGACCGTGCATGCCTCGCCGGGGCGCCTCGCCAGGGAGGCGGAGGCTGCCCACTCTGTCGCTGACCGAAGCACGCTGACGCTCGCTATCGAGAATATGCACTGTGGCGGTTGCATGCGCTCGGTCGAGCGCGCGGCCCTCGGGGTTCAAGGAGTTGAGACCGCACGGGCGTCGCTCGCGGCAAAGCGGCTCAGCGTCACTTACGACAGAAATCTTGCCGGCGAAGTTGATCTCGTCGCCGCGCTCGAGCGCGCTGGTTTCGTTGCGGCGCCGATCGAGGCCGCCAAGCAGGACCGCGACACAGCGCGGCAGAACTATCTGCTCCGGCGCGTGGCGGTAGCAGGCTTTGCCGCCATGAACATCATGTTGCTGTCGATCTCCGTGTGGTCCGGAGAGGGCGGCGACATGGACCCGGCTCTCGCCTCGATGTTCCATTGGCTGTCAGCCCTCATCGCTCTGCCTACCGTAGCTTATGCCGGCCAGCCCTTCTTCACCTCGGCACTCGGCGCGCTGAACGGCCGCCGCCTCAACATGGACGTGCCGATCTCGCTTGCCATCCTGCTCGCGACGGGCATGAGCCTTTACCAGACCATGGCTGGCAACCCCCAGGTCTATTTCGATGCCGCGGTGTCGCTGCTGTTCTTTCTCCTCGTCGGGCGCTTTCTCGACGAGTCGCTGCGCGTGCGGGCAAGGAGCGAAGCGCAAAATCTCCTGAGCCTGCAGGGTGGCATTGCCACCCTCATCGAGGCCGATGGCGCGCACCGCATGGTTGCCGGGCACGCGCTTCGCCCGGGCGATCACCTGCTCGTTGCGACCGGAGAACGGGTGGCGGCCGATGGAGTCGTGCTCGGCGGCGAAGGCGAGATCGATCAGAGCCTGATCACGGGCGAGACGGCGCCCGTTGGTGTCGCGCCAGGTGCCGAGATCTATGCCGGTACGCTCAATCTCGGCCAGCCGCTGGACGTCGAGGTCACCGCCGCCGACACCGCGACGCTGCTTGCCGAGATCAGCCGGCTGATGCTCGCAGCCGAGCAGGGAAAGGCGCGCTATCGCAAGCTTGCGGACCGCGCGGCGGCAATCTATGCGCCGGCGGTGCATGGGCTTGGGCTTGCCACCTTCCTCGGCTGGATGCTTGTTGGCGCGTCGTGGCAGACGGCCCTGACCTACGCGATCTCCGTTCTCATCATCACCTGTCCGTGCGCGCTCGCACTCGCCGTGCCAGCGGTGCAGATCGCCGCGGCGAGCCGTCTGTTCCGGCAGGGCATCATGGTCAAGGCGGCGGACGGGCTCGAGCGCATCGCCGAGGCGGATATGGTCGTGTTCGACAAGACCGGAACGCTTACCGTGGGGAAGCCGCAGCTGCTCGACGCCGAGGCGATCCCCGACGCAGTGCTCGCCTCTGCCGCTGGGTTGGCCGCGGCAAGCCGGCACCCTTATGCCCGCGCCATCGTGGCCGCGGCCGAGAAAAAACTCGGCAAGGTCGTAGCATCTTCACGCATCGAAGAGGTCCCCGGGGAGGGGCTCAAGCGGCGCATTGGCAATGACATCGAAAGCCTCGGCTCGGCCTCTTGGTGCGGCCTCGAAGCTGGCGGGGAGGGGGGCGAGGTCTGGTACCGACGGAACGATGAGGAGGCAGTCCGCTTCCGCTTCGCCGATCGCGTGCGGAGCGACACGGCCAAGGTGATCGCCGCACTTATGAGCCAAGGCTATGAAATCGCCCTGCTTTCTGGCGACCGCAAGGGCGTCGTCGTGAAGATCGCGCGCCAGGCAGGTATCGAGCGCTCGCTCGCTGAGCTCAAGCCTGCCGACAAGGTCGCCTGGCTCGAGGCGCGCGCGCGCGCGGGCCGCAAGGTGCTGATGGTGGGCGACGGCCTAAACGACGCACCGGCTCTCGCCGCGGCGCATGCCTCGATCTCTCCGGCAAGTGCCGCGGATATCAGCCAGCGCGCCGCCGACTTCGTGTTCCGGGGCGAGAAGCTTACGCCCGTGCTCGAAGCGATCGCCGTCGGGCGCCGCGCCCGTGCGATGGCGCTGGAGAATTTCGCCGTCGCGTTCGTCTACAACATCGTTTGCGTTCCGTTGGCAATGGCGGGTTTCGTCACGCCGCTGATCGCCGCAATCGTCATGTCGACCTCGTCGATCCTCGTCACCGCTAACGCGCTCAGGCTGGCGGGGAGGCCAAAGCTATGACCGCGCTTGCCTGGCTGGTACCGGCTGCGCTCTTTCTCGGCGGGCTCGGCCTTGCCGCTTTTCTCTGGGCGCTCCGCTCGGGCCAATTCGAGGATCTCGAGGGCGCCGCCTACCGCGCACTCGAGGACGATCCTCCGGACGACGAAGGCGAGAAGCCGGAATGAGAGGGCTCAGGGAAACCGACTATGTCCTTGCCAAGCTCGCCTTCATGCGCAACGAGCAGATCTGGCCAAATGGGCTGCGCTATCTCTGGACCGACGCCTTCGGGGTCGTGCTCCTCGTCTCGCTTTGCGAGCAACTGAGGGACGAGCGTTTTCTCGATGAGGCCGAAGCCTTGGTCGCCGAGGTGATGCGCGTGCTCGGGCGGAAGTGCGGCATCAGAATCGGCGAGGAGGCTGACCGAGATGGCCAATATTTCCATTATCTCTCGATGTGGCTCTACGCGCTTTACGTGCTCGGACGCTTTAAGCCCGAATACCGTGAGCGCGGCATTCAGCTCGCGCGCGATATCCATCGTCCCTTTGTCGTCCCTGGCCGCGGCGTGTTGTGGAAGATGAAGGAGGATCTGAGCGGGCCTTATCCCGGCTACGGCTTCGGCGCGCTCGATGCCTTCGATGGCTATGTCTCTTATCGGCTTCTCGATGAGGAGGGCTTGGCGCCGGAAATCGCCGAGATGAGGGAGATCATCGACAAGACGGCGGCGCAGCTCGTCATCACCCAGGATCTCGGGCTCGGCATGATGTTATGGATGACGCAGTTCTTCCCCAAAGAGTCTTGGGCCGAGCTGCAACGCCGCCGATCCCTCGCCATGCTCGACCGCATGTGGGTCGACGACGGCTATTTCTGCCGCGAGCCGCATTTGCCGAAGATGCGCTTCGCCTTCACCAATTACGGCGTGTCGGTCGGCCTGCAAGCGGTCGAGGCCATGCAAGATCGCGTGGAGACGCTCAACGCCTATTTCGACAAGTACCGCTCACGCGATGAATATGACCGCAACGCCATCACCCATGTGATGGCGTGCAACTCACATTTCCCAGGGCTCTTGCTGAAGAGCTAGCCGGCGGCGGCGCGGCGCTGATCGTCCGACAGCACTGGCGCCTCTTGCGGCGCCGACGCGGGCAGAGGCTCAAGCGCCGCAGCGATGGCGTCGTCGACGGTCGAGAGCCACACGAAGCGTACTGCGTTGCGCGCCAACTCCGGCACGTCCTCGAAGTCCTTCTTGTTGCGCTCGGGCAGCATCACCGTGGTAATGCCGGCGCGCACTGCCGCCAACACCTTGTTCTTCACGCCACCGATCGGCAACACGAGCCCGCGTAGCGAGATCTCGCCGGTCATGGCGGTGTCGCTTCTCGCCGTCCGCCCTGTGAGCAGCGAAACCAGCGCGATGAACATGGCCACGCCTGCACTCGGTCCGTCCTTGGGGATGGCGCCGGCGGGGACATGGACGTGGATGTCGGACTTCTCGAACGAAGCCGGATCGACGCCGAGCGTCGATGCGCGCGCCTTGACGAGGCTGAGCGCGGCCTGCGCGCTCTCCTTCATGACGTCGCCGAGCTGACCGGTCAGGATCAGTCGGCCCGTTCCGGGAACGCGGGCAGCCTCGACGAAGAGAATGTCGCCGCCGGTCGGCGTCCAGGCGAGCCCAGTCGCCACGCCGGGCACGCTCGTTCGCATCGCCACCTCGCTCTCGAAGTGCCACGCGCCGAGAATGCCATGCAGGTCTTTGGCCTCGATCTTCATGTGCGGCACCGCGCCTTCGGCGACGCGCATCGCCACGTTATGCAGAATGGCGCCGATCTCGCGCTCGAGATTGCGGACGCCGGCCTCACGCGTGTAGTCGGTGATGATGGCGCGGATCGCGTCGTCGGTGATCTCGACCTGGTCTGAGGTCAAACCTGTGGCGGCAAGCTGCCGCTTGACGAGATAGCGTTTGGCGATCTCGACCTTCTCCTCCTCGGTGTAGCCGGGGAGCTCGATCACTTCCATGCGATCGCGCAACGGCCCGGGAATAGCGTCGAGCACGTTCGCCGTGCCGATGAACATCACCCGCGACAGATCGAACGGAACCGCGAGATAGTTGTCGCGGAAGGTCGAGTTCTGCTCGGGGTCCAACACCTCGAGCAGGGCCGCAGACGGATCGCCGTGGAAGCCGGCGCCGAGCTTGTCCATCTCGTCGAGCATGAACACGGGGTTCCGCGTGCCTGCCTTGCGCAAGGCCTGGATGATGTTGCCGGGAAGCGCGCCGATATAGGTGCGCCGGTGGCCTCTGATCTCGGCCTCGTCGTGGACGCCGCCCAAGCTGATGCGGCCGAACTTGCGGCCCATGGCGCGCGCGATCGATTGGCCGAGCGAGGTCTTGCCGACGCCCGGAGGCCCGACGAAGCAGAGGATCGGGACTCTTGCCCTCCGGCTTCAGCTTGCGCACGGCGAGATATTCGAGGATGCGCTGCTTGACCTTGGGCAAGCCGTAATGGTCCTCGTCGAGAATGCGGCGTGCTTCGGCGATGTCGATGCGGTCGTCGGAGGTCTTCGACCACGGAACCTCGATCAGCCAATCGAGGTAGGAGCGGATCATACCGTGTTCGGCCGAGGCCTCGGGCATACGCTCGAGCCGCTTCAGCTCTTTCAGCGCCTGCTTCTCGGCCTCCTCGGACATGCCGGCCTTCTCGATGGCTTCGCGCAGTTCGGCGATCTCGGCCTGGCCGTCCTCGCCCTCGCCAAGCTCTTTTTGGATCTGGCGGAGCTGCTCGCGCAGGATGTGCTCTCGCTGGCGGCCGGCAAGCGACTCTTGCGTCTGTTCGCCGATCTGCTTCGACAGGCGCAGGACCTCGATCTGCTGGGCGAGATAGCGCAGCACCTTGTCGAGACGCTCCGAGACATCGAAGGTCTCGAGCACGTCCTGCTTCTCCTTGGGCGTGAGGTCGGAAACATTCGTTATGAAGTCGGCCAGCTGCGACGGCGAGGTGATCTGCTCGATCGCGGTCGCGATCTCGGCCGGCATGTTGGGAAGCAGCGAAATCGCCTCGCGGGCACGCTCCTTCAACTGATGCATGCGGGCGGCGACTTCGGTGGAATAGACCTCGGCCTCGCCGACCTCCTCGACGCGGGCGACGAGGAAGGGGTAGCCGGAGAGGAACTCGCGCAAACGGAAGCGCCGCGTGCCGCGCGACACGAGGTGATGGCTACCGTCGGGCGAGGTCACATAGCGCAGGATCTCGGCGATCGAGCCGACGCGATGCAGATCGTCGGGGCCGGGCTCATCCGTCGACGGCTCGTTTTGCAGGAGGATGCCGATTGGCTTGTCGGCCCTGGCGGCAGCCTGGGCGCCAGCGATCGACTGCGCGCGCCCAAGCGTGAGCGGGGCGACGATGCCGGGAAATAGCACGACGTTGCGCGTCGGCAGGATGATGATGGCACCGTCAGGCAGATCGAGCTGGGCGTTGCCGCCAGGACGCGCGGCGGCCTGCGCAGCCTGTTCCGGCGGCACGATCGCCTCGCGGGCTTCGGTAGATTGTATCGGCTTTTCGATCTCGTTCATGTCTTCAGGAACTCAAAACTTCCGAACGCGCTTGATCAACTGACCTTGGCAAAGGTCAGCACGAGACATCCGTGGAGGAGCTCCCTTGCGGAGAGACGCAAACGGGGCGACAGAGCGACCCGCCGCTCGAAACATCCATAGGGGATCTCCAGCCTCACTATATTGGCATTCCGCTCCTTGGATGGCAGGGGGCGGGTTCCGGTGATGATCAGCACGTCGCTCTCGATCTCCACCTGCACGGCCTCGGGTGCCACGCCGGGCAGGGCGGCGATAATCCAGATCTGGCGCTCGGTCTCGAGCACATCGATCGGCGGTTCCCAGCGCGCCATATGCCCAGCCTCGCGCGAGGGTTCGAAGAATTGGCGATGCAGCTGCTCCGCCTGCTTCAGCAGGGCGCAAGCCTCCGCCCACATCTGGTTTTTCGGGTCACGCATCGGCGCCAACCTTAATGAACTTTGCTGATCCGATCTTAGCCTCCGCCCGATCCCGCCGAATTGACCGCGCACAAAAGACGATGAAAGGACGATCAACGCGCGGAGCCGGAAGGGTCCGCTAATATTGGCTTTCTCGGCGCCGCCAACAAGGGGTACGGCGAAGAGCCGTCCTGCTAAGCAAGCGCCGCTAGCGGATGCAGCTGGCGCCGCAGATGGTCACCGGAGGAATAGTGACCGGCGGCTGGGGCGGCGGGGTCACGACGACAGTCGGCGGTGTGACGACGGGGATCGGCACCTGCTTCAGCGTGGCCTTGGCGAGGTCGCCGCCGACCGTGTCGTAGTACAGCTCCCTGACGAAGGGTTGATCCGGATATTTGCCGGACGGCTGGATGCCATAGTAATAGGGCCAGCGCTGTCCCTTCACTGGAATGACCTTGGCGGCATATTTGATTTTTCTGCCCGACACAGCGGCGAGCAGGAAGTTGGTATCGGCAAAGGTCGCCGTTCTTATCGTGGGCGCGCCCGGGTGGGAGATGTCGAACAGCTAGCCGGTCTCGTTTAGCGTATAGAGGCGGCCGCCGCGCGCGATCGAAAGATGTTTGCCGTACAAGAAGGCGATGAGCGCCTTGTTGGGCCCGGCGATCCAGCCCTGGAACATGCCGCCGCGCACGGTCAGCACGCCGGCGGGAGTCTTGACCGAGATGCCGGGCTCTTCCTTGGAGAGCTTGCCGCACACGAATCTGAGTGCGCCCTTGGAGAAGCTCGCGACCAGCGATCCTTTCCCGCTTTTCGGGCCGTAGACGAATTTGTCGATGACGAGGTTCGAGCCCGGGCCGACGGTGAAGGTCGAGCCGTCGAGCAACAATACCTGGACGACGCCCGAGGTCGACGTTGAGCGCGCTCCAGCCTGCACGGCCGACCGACTAATGGAGCAAGCTCACCGCGCGGTTGCTTGGACTATGTCTCCGACAGATAGAGTTTGATCTGGTTGGCAATCTCGGGCGGGACTTTGGGATTGGCCAGAGCTTGGGCGAAATAGCAGCGGGCAACCTCATAGGCGCCGATCTTCGAATAGAGAATGCCGAGCTCGAGCTGGATGCGTGGCGTGTTCGGCGCGTAGATCAACATGCGCTCGAGCGTCGAGATGGCGCCCTCATAATCGCCGACGTCGGAGGACAGCTTGGCGTATTCGAAGGCGAGGTCGAGATCGTTGGGCCGCGCCAACATCTCGTTCAGCAAGGTCTCGCGACGTGCCTCGACATCAGGAGGCCCGAGGCGTTGCATGGCAACGCTCAACTCTCCGGCAAAAGAAGGCGTGATCGCACTCGCGACAAAAGCGGCGACCGCGAGCGCGATCGCCCACCTGATCCACCCCGTCATCTTTAGCCGCTCGGCCTTTCCAACGGCGGCGAGCGGGTTGATCCCCACAAAGCCGCCTTCCCGCCGGAGACGTTAGCCAGTTAACCTTTAGCCAGCAAGGGGCGCGGGGTGTTTTATGAATATTTTCAAAGGTCCTGTGGCAGAGTAGGCACGCAATTCGTTCACTATGGTTAACGCTATGGCATGGTCTCAAGACGACCAAACTAGGGTCTTGGATTTCTTAGCTCTATCCGGAACCTATCCAGACGACCCCGCAACCGTAGAACGTATCGACACTCACGCCTCAATCGTGTTTCTGGCCGGGTCCTTCGCCTATAAGGTGAAGCGGGCAGTGAAATACCCGTTCCTCGATTTTTCTACTTTGGCGAAACGGCATCGCGCCTGTCTCGACGAGCTTCGCATCAACAAGCGGACGGCGCCTCAGCTCTATCTTGAGGTCGTGCCCATAACCCTCAACGCCGGAGGACTTTTCGCGCTCGGGGGAGAGGGAGAAGTGGTCGAATGGACGCTTCGCATGCGCCGATTCGGTCAGGAAAATCTTTATGACTGCATGGCGAGTGAAGGCCGTCTGACGGTGGCGGCGATGCGGCCGCTGGCGGCGGTGATTGCCGCCTTTCATGCCTCGGCGGACCGGTGCCTGACGCCGGAGCAGGCGATTCTTCCGCTTGAAGGCGTGATTGCCGACAACGATTCGCTCTTGGCTGCTGACGCTCACGTGTTCCCACCATCAGCAGCGCGAATGCTGACAGAGGTGAGCCGGCAGGCGCTAGCCGCCCTATCGCCGCTTCTCGAAGCGCGCGCGCGCGGAGGCTATGTGCGCCACTGCCACGGCGATCTTCACTTGCGCAATATCGTGGAGATCGAAGGCAAGCCGGTGCTGTTCGACGCCATCGAGTTCGACGAGAAGCTGGCCACGATCGACACCCTCTACGATCTCGCTTTCCTGCTCATGGATCTCGGTAAGCGCAACCTCGCTGACCACGCCAACGAAGTGCTTAACACCTATCTCGACGAGGGGCGAAGCACAGGCAACCTGCTTGGTCTTGCCGCCTTGCCTCTGTTCTTGTCGATGCGGGCAATGATCAGGGCGAAGGTCGAAGTCTTGCGCGCAAGCAGGAGCGAGAAGGGAGACACCAAAGACGAGGCAAGACGGGAGGCACGCGGCTATTTCGAGCTCGCGCGGAACTTCGTCGCGCCGCCTCATCCCGCCCGCCTCGTAGCGATCGGTGGTTTGTCGGGGACGGGCAAGTCTGTGCTGGCGCGGGAGATCGCGCCCCATCTCGGCGCGTTTCCGGGCGCTGTGCGCGTGCGGAGCGATGTCGAGCGGAAGCGCTTGTTCGGCGTTAAGCCAGAGACGAGGCTGCCGCGGCGTGCTTATGCGGCAGAGGTCTCAGATGAGGCCTATGCGATGTGCCGCAAGCGGGCGCGGCTCGCGCTCCGAGCCGGGCAAAGTGTGATCGTCGATGCGGTGCACGCAAAGCCGGAAGAGCGGGCTGCCATCGAGGCTCTCGCGGCAGAGGAGGGGGCTTCCTTCACGGGGCTGTGGCTTGAAGCTCCCCGCGAGGTGATGCGGTCGAGAGTGGCTAAGCGGGAAGGCGATGTCTCCGACGCTACTCCCTCCGTCGTGGAGGAGCAGCTCAGCTACGAGATCGGGCCGCAAAGCTTTGAGGTCATCGACGCGAGCCTGCCGCTTGAGCGCGTCGTCGCTTCGTCTCTCGATGCAATCGGCGCAGGAGCAGACCGGCTGCCCTAGCTTCACCTTTTCCTAACCCTCTTAGACCGAAAGTGGTGGCGGCGCCGGCTGCGTGGACTTCGTGCACAGACGAGGCCTTCCGGCGGGGAAAACCAGCCGTTTCGGGGGTTCTAAACGTGAGTGTAGTGGGTCAGCGTAAGCCCGCGAGGATGGCGGGCGGCGCGAGCGCGTCTGCGGGGTCTGGGCCTCGCGTCCGCTTGATCCTTTCGCTTGCGCTGATCACAAGCCTCGGCGTGCTTTTCGCAGCTTGTGGACGCGACAATACGGGTCTTGGCGAGCGCGTCATCCCTCTCGGCCAGCCAGTGCCGAAGGGCGGCGGCATGTACATGCTCGGCAAGCCCTATCAAGTCGCCGGCATCTGGTACACGCCGCGGGAGGACCCGGCCTATAACCGCGTCGGGCGCGCCTCATGGTATGGCGAACTGTTCCACGGACGCCGCACCGCGAACGGCGAAATCTACGACATGGATCGGCTTTCGGCGGCGAGTCCCACGCTACCGCTCCCCGTCTATGCTCAGGTGACCAATCTCGCCAACGGTCGGACGATCGTCGTGCGTGTCAATGACCGCGGGCCCTATGCCAATGACAGAATATTGGATATGTCGCGCCGCTCGGCCGAGGTCCTCGGCTTCCAGGGAAACGGCACGGCGCCGGTGCGGGTCAAGTATCTCGGCCTCGCGCCTCTGAGTGGCGATGATAGCTACGAGCAGAGATTTCTCGCCAACCAGGGGTGGATGCGGGTCGCGGCGAAAGGTCGGTCCGGCAAGGCCAAAGCACCGGCGGCCACTATTGCGAACCTGCCGCTAGAGAATCCGGAGAACCTGCAAACTCCCTGGAAGAAGGTCCCGCCAGTCCGGTCGGCCGCCGCGAAGCCGGCAGCCCAAGGTCAGGCGCGATCGGCGGCTGCGCACGGGACCGCGCCCGTGGAGCAGAACGCAGCGTCATCCTATGGCTGGACGACGGTTGCCGCACCGAGAGAAGCCGCAGCCGTTCCCTTCGACGCTCCGTTTTACTGGCAGGCGAGCCCACGCTGGGCCGAAAAGCCTGAAGTCGCGGAGACGGGCTCGCTCCCGCCGCCGGCGAAGCCCAGGCAGCAAGCTGGTGGATTTCTGATCCAGGCCGGGTCCTTCAAGAGCCGGGACAATGCCGATCGCGCCCGCGCGGCGCTTGCCTCCATCGCACCGGTCGAAGTGGCGGAAATCGAGGCGGCTGGGGACGTTTATTTCCGCGTCAGGGTCGGGCCTTTCTCCGACCAGGAGGGGGCGGCGGCGGCGCTGGCAAAAGTGACGCAATCGGGCTATCAAGGCGCCAGGATTATCGGCAAAAACTAGTGCGCGTTTTGGGCCCTGGCGCGTTGCATTTTCGCCCTAAGGGTTCGATATTGCGCTGGAGGGAGCGGCAACATGTCCGCCCACGTATCCGGCTCGACCTTGTCTCGCCATACCGTGCACGCGTTGCGATTTGATAGATGGATCAAGCTCACGGCGGCGGCTGCTGCCTTCGTGGTCGCTGCGGCTTTCGTGACGGCGGATGCGCGCGATGCCATTGCACCAGCGGGGACCTTCGACACCAAGGCGAAGCACGCCATCCTCATGGATGCCGAAGCCAATCTCGTCCTCTTCGAGAAGGATGCCGACGCGCTCGTGCCGCCTGCGAGCATGAGCAAGCTGATGACGCTTGCCGTCGTGTTTCGCGAGCTGAAGGCGGGCCACATTACGCTCGATACCGAGTTCCCGGTGAGCGAGCACGCCTGGCGCACCGGCGGCGCCCCCTCGGGGTCATCGGCCATGTTCGCGCCGCTCGGCTCGAAGGTCACCGTTTCCGATCTGATCCAGGGAATCACCGTTCAATCGGGAAACGACGCCGCGATCATTCTTGCCGAGGGCATTTCCGGCAGCGAGGACGCCTTCGCCAAGGAGATGAACAAATACGCGCGCGAGATCGGCCTGACCAAATCGACTTTCGTGAATTCGACCGGACTTCCGGCGCCTGGCCATTTGATGACGGCACGCGAGCTTGCCATGCTCGCCCGCTATCTGATCTACACCTACCCGGAATATTACCACTTCTTCGGCGAGCCTGAGTTCAAGTACCGTGACAAGTTCGTCTTCCGCAACCGCAACCCGCTGATTTTCGAGCCCGATCTCGGCGTCGATGGGATGAAGACCGGCTATATAGAGGAGGCCGGCTACGGACTTGTGGCCAGCGCGAAGCGCGGGGGCCAGCGCCTGATCCTGGTGGTCAATGGTCTCGGCTCCAAGCAGGAGCGCGAAGGCGAGCCGCGCAAGTTGCTCGAATGGGGATTCAAGAGCTTCAAGCCCTTCAGGTTGTTCGATCAGGGCGAGAAAGTGAGCGACGCTCTCGTCTGGGGCGGCACGCAGCATTACGTGCCGCTGGTCGGCGACGGCAACATCAACATCATTCTGCCTGCTTCATCGAGCGGCAAGGTGTCGGCGTCGATCGTCTATCAAGGGCCGATCAAGGCGCCGATCCGCAAGGGCGACAAGGTTGCGGTTCTACGCATCACCTCGGCAGAGTCTTCGGCGACTAACGAGATCCCGCTTTATGCGGGCGACGATATTGGTCGGAGCAACTTCGCCATGCGCGGGCTCGACTCTCTGCTCGTGCTGGCGTTCGGCTGGCTGCTATAATCTCCAATCATGCAGCGCGCAGTGGTCGAGACCGGCCGGTTCATAACATTCGAGGGCGGTGAGGGCGGCGGCAAGTCGACCCAGGCCGGAAATCCTCGCCAATCGTCTGGCGCGTGCCGGGCGCCAGGTGTTCTCTACGCGCGAGCCGGGTGGGACGCCCGCCGCGGAGGAAATTCGCGAAGCGCTGCTCTCCGGCAAGGTGTGGCAGTTCGGACCCTTGGCCGAGGCGTTGATGTTCTCGGTTGCCCGCGCCGATCATGTCGAGAATGCGATCGGCCATGCGCTGCTCTCGGGCAAATGGGTCGTGTGCGACCGCTTCCTCAATTCGACGCGGGCCTATCAGGGGGCGACCGCAGGTGTGCCAAAGGGCCTCATCAGCGCGCTCGAGCGCATCACGCTGTCCGGCCTTCTCCCCGACATCACCTTCATCCTCGACATTCCCCCCGAGGAAGGCCTCGCCCGCGCCGCCGAGCGGCGTGGCGTTCACGTGTCCGATCGCTTTGAAAGCCAAGAGCTCATGCTGCATGAGCGGGTGCGGCGTGCATTCCTCGACATTGCTGAGGAGGAGCCGAACCGCTGCGTGGTGATCGACGCAAGCCAGCCTGAGGCGATGGTCGCCGAGGACGTGTGGGAAGTCGTCCTCAATCGCCTGAGCCCATGAGCGTTGCGGCGGAGCATCAGCGCGCAGCGGCCGTTGAGCCCGACCGTCTCGAAGGTTTCTCGGCGCCGCGCGAGGTCGAGCCCGTGTTCGGCCATGACGCCGCGATCGAGGAGTTCGATGACGCGCTCCGCTCGGGGCGCATGCACCATGCATGGCTCCTGGTTGGGCCCGAGGGGATCGGCAAGGCGACGCTCGCTTATAGCTTCGCGCGCACGGTGCTTGGTGAAGGCGGACTATACGGTGACGCGGGAGCCGTGTTCCGCAAGGTGGCGGCTCTGTCGCATCCCAATCTTCTCCTGCTCCGCCGTGCCTACAACGACAAGACCAAACGCTTCGGCCAATGGATCGGCGTCGACGAGGTGAGGCGGCTTCGTGCCTTTCTCGGCAACACGGCGGGCGAAAGCGGCTGGCGCGTGGTCATCGTCGATCGTGCCGACGAGCTCAACACCAATGCTGCGAATGCGCTGCTGAAGGCTTTGGAGGAGCCGCCGGCGCGCACGCTCTTCCTGCTGATCTCTGGCGCAGAGGGGCGGCTTCCCGTCACCATCCGCTCGCGTACCCGGACACTCCGTGTCGCTTCTCTGGGCGAAGGGGATGTGGAGAAGGCCGTGCGCGCGGCGATCGAGCGGGACGGCTACAAGCCCGATGCCAAGACGCTTGAGACGGCGCTTGCGCTGAGCGACGGCAGCGTGCGCCGTGCGCTCGAGCTCGTCTCGGGCGAGGGGATCGAGCTCTACGAAGAGATCATCGATACGTTCGTAAGCCTTCCCGATCTCGATGGGCCGCGCCTGCACGGGCTGGTCGAGGGACTTGCAAGCTCGAGCGGCGCCGAGAGGCTCGAGCTTTACCTCTCGCTTCTGCTTGGCCTGATCGAGCGGCTGATCCGCTTCGCCGCGACGGGCGAGGGGGCAACCGTTCGCGAGCGGGCGATCGCCTCGCGCCTCGTGTCGCCCGAGAATCTCGCCGCATGGGCCGAAGCCTGGGAGGCGATCTCTCGGGAGAGAGCCGAGGCGCTTGCGCTCAATCTGGACAAGAGCCTGCTCGTGCTCGACACCTGGTTCCGCCTGCAGAAGCTCGCGGGCGAACATCCTGTTTAGCGTCACGCGCGAGCGCGCTTGCCGAGCCTTCGGCGCAAGGATATGCAAGCCTCCATGGCGGACAAGCTTCCTTATTACATCACCACTGCCATCTCTTACCCCAACGATGCGCCCCACATCGGCCATGCCTATGAGGCGGTCGCGACCGACGCGCTTGCGCGCTTCCGCCGCCTGCAAGGCCGTGACGTGTTCTTCCTCACCGGCACCGATGAGCATGGCATCAAGATGCTGCAGACGGCAAAGGCGCAAGGTATCAGCGCGGCAGAGCTTGCCGATCGCAACACGCCCAAATTCCGCGAGATGGTGCGCGTGCTCGAATGCTCGAACGACGATTTCATCTCGACGCGCGAAGAGCGGCACAAGCGCTCCTGCCAGGAGCTGTGGCGGCGCATGCAAGCGGCCGGCGACATCTATCTCGACAAATATGCCGGCTGGTACTCGGTGCGCGACGAGGCCTATTACGACGAGAGCGA
This sequence comes from uncultured Alphaproteobacteria bacterium, assembly GCA_963732205.1. GTDB lineage: Bacteria > Pseudomonadota > Alphaproteobacteria > Rhizobiales > Methyloligellaceae > Methyloceanibacter. The sequence continues at coordinate 88,637 of CAVSYE010000006.1, read as the reverse complement.
GCTGAAGGAGGGGGCCGAGGGTAAGAAGCTCTCGCCGCAAGGAACGGCAGTCGAGTGGGTCGAAGAGGAGAGCTATTTCTTCAAGCTGTCGGCCTATCAGGACAGGCTGCTTGCCTATTACGAGGCCCATCCGGAGTTCATCGGCCCGGACACGCGGGCGAACGAGGTGAAGAGCTTCGTGCGCGGCGGCTTGCAGGATCTCTCCATCTCGCGCACCACCTTCGATTGGGGCATCCCCGTGCCGGGTGATCCGAAGCACATCATGTATGTGTGGGTCGACGCGCTCACCAATTACATCACCGGCGTCGGCTTCCCCGACGAGGACTCAGAGACCTTCAAGCGCTATTGGCCGGCCGACGTGCATATCATCGGCAAGGACATCGTCCGCTTCCATGCGGTTTATTGGCCTGCGTTCCTGATGTCGGCGGGGCTGGCGCCGCCGAAGCGCGTGTTCGGCCACGGCTTCCTCTATAGCCGCGGCGAGAAGATGTCGAAATCAATCGGCAACGTGGTCGATCCTTTCGTCCTCACCAAGGAGTTCGGCGCCGATCAGCTTCGCTACTTCCTCTTGCGCGAGGTGCCTTTCGGCCAGGATGGCAATTATAACCGCGAGGCTATCGTCCAGCGTATCAACTCCGACCTCGCCAACGATCTCGGCAATCTCGCCCAGCGCTCGCTGTCGATGATCGCCAAGAATTGCGCTGGCCGCGTGCCTGAGCCCGGGGCTCTCACGCCGGCCGACGCGACCATCCTCGCCGCTGCCGACGGCGCTCTCGCCCGCGTCAGCGAGGCGATCGACGATTTTGCCATTCACCGGGCGCTCGAGATGGTGTGGGCGCTCATCGCCGACGCCAACCGCTACTTCGCCGGCGAGGAGCCCTGGGCGCACAAGAAGACGAACCCAGAGCGCATGGGGACGATCCTCTACGTCACCGCCGACGTGACACGGCAGATCGCCATTCTCGTGCAGGCGATCATGCCGGAAAGCGCAGGCCGCTTGCTCGATCAGCTCGGCGTGCCGCAAGATGCGCGCGACTTCGCGGCGCTAGGACCGAAGGGTCGGCTCAGCTCCGGAACCGCATTGCCTGCGCCACAAGCCGTGTTTCCGCGTTACCTGGCGACGGAGGAAACTCCGGCAGCTTGATGTCGGTGGACATAGGCGCGTCCTGGTCTTGGCGGCATAGCTGCCTGATCCGCTCCTCATCGACGCCTTCCACAACGACGCCCCCAATCACGGTCCGAGGAACGGCAGTGTCGCCAAATCGTTTCCGCATCACGGCTTGGACGTTCGCGGTGGTGGCATCTAGGAGGGTATATTTGATCTCGTTGCGCGCGAGGATGTCTCTCACTTGCTTGCAGTAGGGGCACCAGTAGGCGCTGTACAGAACGACGCTCTTGCTACAGCGGGCGTGGGCCGCCGCAGGCAGAAACGAAAGCAACGTGGCCGCGGCGGCTGCGGCAATGAGACAGCGGTTGAGGACGGAAATCGATGTCGGCATTTGCTCTCCTCGCAATCTTGCCCCCGCCAATCTATATGCTGCACATAATGCACGCTACCATTGTGGTAACAATCAAGCAGCTTGAAGACCATTGGATTTTCGACATCCACCAATGCTGATCGACAGTCATTGCCATCTCGATTTTCCCGAGCTTGCCGCCGATCTCAATGGCGTACTCGCGCGCGCCAGCGACGCCGGCGTCGATCTCATGGTCACCATATCGACCAGGGTCCTTCAGTTCGCCAGGCTCAAGGACATCGTCGAGGCGCATGACAACGTGTTCTGCTCGATCGGCACCCATCCGCATCATGCCGCCGAGGAGCCTGACATCACGGCTGACGAGCTGATCGAGCTCGCGCGCCATCCCAAGTTGGTGGCCATCGGCGAGGCAGGTCTCGACTATCACTACGACTACAGCCCGCGCGACGTGCAGAAGAAGAGCTTTCGCACTCATATCGCGGCAGCGCGCGCGACAGGTCTGCCACTCGTCATCCACGCGCGCGAGGCGGATGCCGACATCGCCCGCATGCTCGAAGAGGAGACGAAGAAGGGCGCCTTCCCTTTCGTGCTGCATTGCTTCACGAGCGGCGCTGAGCTTGCGCACGCGGGGCTTGCCCTCGGCGGCTATGTTTCCTTCTCCGGTGTCGTCACCTTTAAGAACGCCGATTACTTGCGAGACATCGCACTCGCCGTGCCTTACGACCGGCTGCTGGTCGAGACCGATGCGCCCTATCTCGCGCCCGTGCCGATGCGCGGCAAGACCAACGAGCCGGCCTTTGTCGCTCACACTGCCGCGCGGCTCGCGGCGCTCCGCGGTGTGAGCGAGACCGATCTAGCGCGCAGCACGAGCGACAATTTCTTCCGCCTGTTCAAGAAGGTGCCGCGCACTCGCCTCGATCTTTCACAAAGCGCCGCATGACTCTCAAAGTCACAATTCTCGGCTGCGGCACGTCGGGCGGCGTTCCGCGCATCGGCAATTTCTGGGGCGCTTGCGATCCCAACAACCCCAGGAACCGCAGGCGGCGCTGCGCGCTGCTTGTCCAACGCGCTCGGCCCAAGGGCATAACCAGTGTTTTGGTCGACACTCCTCCGGACTTGCGCGATCAGCTGCTCGAGGCTGGGGTCGGGCTGCTCGACGGCGTGCTCTACACCCACGACCATGCCGACCACACCCATGGCATCGACGATCTCCGCGTCATCGTCTACAACGGACATCGCCGCATCGAGGTTTATTCCGACAAGGCGACCTTGCGGCTGCTTCGCCAGCGCTTCGACTATTGCTTCGAGCCGCCGATGGACAGCGACTATCCGGCGATCGTGCTCAGCCACGAGATCGCCCCTGGTGACACCGTGCACGTCGAGGGGCAGGGCGGGGTGATCGATGCGCTCGCCTTCCGGCAGATCCACGGGCGTGGCGAGACGCTCGGCTTTCGCTTCGGAGGGCTCGCCTATTCGCCTGATGTGAGCGATTTGCCGGAGGAATTGATGGAGCTGTTGCGCGACCTCGATATCTGGATCATCGACGCGCTCCGCTATACCTCCCATCCGAGTCATTTCTCGCTCAGCGAGGCGCTTACCTGGATAGAGCGGATGAAGCCAAAGCGCGCCATCCTCACTCATATGCATATCGATCTCGACTACGAGGCGCTCAAGCGCGAACTCCCCCCCGGCGTCGAGCCGGCCTATGACGGCATGGTACTAGAAACCGAGGAGACTGCTCGGGAGCTTGACTGAGACCTTGCTGGTGGCAACACCGTCGGTGCCGGACGTGCTTTCGGTGTAGTCGGCCGTGGCACTGATATTATAGCGTTGAGGCTTGGCGAAGGTGACGCCGCCGCCGACCGTGTTCTGCGCCACAGGCGACGCCAATCCCGTATCGGCAAGATCGAGACTCGAGTTGAAGAAAGCGAACGGCTCGACGCTATTGTCGTTGCCGATGTCGATATGCCGCTTCAATTGAGGTCCAATGCTGAGCTGAGCCATATCGACGGCGGGCGTCTGAACACCGGCAATAGTGGCGCTGGTTTCGTCAAGATAGGTGACGGCACCGCTCTGGCTGAGTTGCCAATGGTCAAAGCTCCAGTTTCCGCTCAACTTTGCTTCGCCAAGCATGCGGCCGGTGCCGAAGCTCGTCGTGTCGGCGCCGACCACTGCGCTGTCGTGGGAGGTTCCCCACGCCGCCCTGGCATCGAACGTGATGTTAGGGGTGATCTGATAGGCAAGATAGGGGCCAACCATGAAGGCCTGTCCGTCGGCTGCGTCCGGCACCGCCAAGATGTTCTGGCGCGAATCATCGAGCTGGACCATGCCGCCGAGCAACAGCGTCCGGTGCCAGCGATAGTCGGCGCCAAGATATGTGGTGAAGGCGCTCCCTTCCTTCGTCACTGCGCCGTTCTCGGTAAAGGCTTCGCGTCTGCCTTGGGCCCAGAGGTCGAAGCGGGGCGTCGGCAGCTTTGCCGCTCTGGGTAACGAGGCGTCATCGCCGAGAGCCTTGCGCGCATCCTTGAGTACTTCTTGATCGGCATCGGAGAGGGCCGCACCCCATTGGGTGAGGCTCGTATTGAAATTGGCGTTGTCGCCGTCAGGCGTGATGGCAAAAGGAGACGTCTTATCGCCGGCAGCGCTCGCCATTCAGGCGTTGAAAACGGTCGCTCGCAGGATCGGTGGCGAGCGTTCGGTCGACCCGACGCTGCATGAGATCTTGCGCAAGGCCGGAGAGCCCGTCGCAGGCCGAAGCCGTAACCGACCCATCGGAGCAGGTCTCTGTCGCAAAGGCGGGCGCGCAATTGGCGAGCAGGGTCAGCGCCGCCGCGAGGCCCCGCGCGCAGAATCCGAGTCGCTTTGATTGCATCCCAATTGTCCCCCGTCCTTTCCTGCTGGCAGTGAGCTCAGCAAGAGGCCCATCTCGGAAGTGTTTTGCGGTGCAGCAAAAGGATGCGCAAAACGGGGCTACGGGTCAACGCTGAAAATCCGCCCGCTTACATCGGTCGCAGGCTCGGCAAGGGTGACAAAGAGCTCCGCCACCTGTTCGGGCGTGTGCAACGTCGATTGGTCCTCGCCGGGATAGGCCTCGGCCCGCATGCGTGTAGTGGTCGCACCCGGATCGATGATGTTTACTTTGATCGGGCTGTCTGAAGTCTCGTTGGCATAGGTCTGGGCGAGCGTCTCGAGCGCGGCCTTTGACACGGAGTAGGGGGCCCAATAGGCCTTGGCCGTGTGGGCCACGCTCGAAGTGACGAAGATCGCGCGGCCGGCATCGGAGCGGCGAAGCAGTGGATCGAGCGTGCGTATGAGCCGCCAATTGGCGGTGACGTTGGTGGCCATCACGCGCTCCCAATGCTCCGACGGGATATGGGTGAGCGGTGAGAGGCGGCCGAGGATCGCCGCATTGCCGACGAGGAGGTCGAGCCTGCCGAAGCGCTCATAGAGCGTGGGGCCCAATGCATCGACGCGCTTACCGTCAGTCAGGTTGAGTGGAATGAGGCTTACCTTGCCCCCGCTCTCCTTGATCGCGTCGTTGACCTCTTCCAAGGCCGTGCGCCCACGGGCGACGAGGAGGACATGCGCGCCCTCGCGCGCGTAGGCGAGCGCGACCGCCCGCCCGATGCCGCGCGAGGCGCCGGTGATGAGCGCGATGCGGTCCTTGAGTTGTTCGGTCAACCGACCTCGGCGAGGAAGGAGAGCTGCTTCTGGACCGGCGGACCTTCGCGGTCCCTGAGCCGCGTCGGATATTCGCCGGTGAAGCAATGGTCGGTGAATTGGGGATGGGCTGGATCGCGCCCCTCATAGCCCATGGCTTTATAGATGCCGTCGACCGAGAGGAAGGCGAGGCTGTCGGCGCCGATGAACACACGCATCTCCTCGAGCGTGCGGTGGGCGGCGAGCAGCTTGTCCTGATCCGGCGTATCGATGCCGTAGAAATCGGGATGGGTGATCGGCGGGCTCGAGATGCGCATGTGCACTTCGCTCGCGCCGGCCTCGCGCATCATCTGCACGATCTTCACCGAGGTGGTGCCGCGCACGACGCTGTCGTCGATCAGCACGATGCGCTTGCCCTTGACCTGGCCTTCATTGGCGCTGTGCTTCAGCTTGACGCCGAGCTGACGGATGCGCTGCTCGGGCTCGATGAAGGTGCGGCCCACATAGTGGTTGCGGATAATGCCGTATTCGAAGGGAAGCCCGGATTCTTGCGAGTAGCCGATGGCGGCGGGCACGCCCGAGTCAGGGATGGGGACGACCACATCGGCGTTGGCCGGCGCTTCGCGCGCCAATTGCCGGCCCATCTCCTTGCGCACCTCATAGACCGAGCGGCCGCCGACGATCGAATCCGGCCTGGCGAAATAGATGTACTCGAAGATGCAGAGCCGCGCCGGGTATTTGGGCACGAATTGGTGGCTCTCGATCCCGTCGCGGGTGATCACCACGACCTCGCCGTTCTCGATCTCGCGCACGAAATCGGCGCCGATGATGTCGAGTGCGCAGGTCTCTGACGCGAGCACCCAGGCCTCGCCGAGCTTGCCGAGCACGAGCGGGCGGATGCCGTAAGGATCGCGCGCGCCGACGAGCTTCTTGTTGGTCATGCCGACGAGAGCATAGGCGCCCTCGACCTGGAGCAGCGCCTCGATGAACTTTTCGACGAAGCGCCGTTTCTCGCTGCGGGCGACAAGATGGAGGATCACCTCGGTGTCGGTGGTCGACTGGCAGATGGCGCCCTTCTTGATCAGCCAGTCGCGCAAGGTGAGCGCATTGGTGAGATTGCCGTTGTGCGCGAGCGCAAAGCCGCCAGACTCGAGGTCGACGAAGAGAGGCTGCACGTTGCGCAAGACCGGGTCGCCGCAGGTCGAATAGCGCACATGGCCTATTGCCGTATCGCCCTTGAGGCGCTCGATCACGGGCCTCGAGGTGAAATGGTCGCCGACCAATCCGACCCGGCGCTCACTGTGGTAGTGGGCGCCGTCGAAGGTGACGATGCCCGCAGCCTCCTGGCCGCGATGCTGGAGCGCGTGAAGCCCGAGCGCGGTGAGCGCGGCAGCGTCGGGGTGGTTGAAGATGCCGAAGACCCCGCATTCCTCTTGGAGCCGGTCCTCTTCGAGCCAGCTCAAGACGGGATCGTTAACGTCAGTATGCTCTGTCACGGGCGTCCGCCTCCTTGACGTAAATAGGCGCCCTGAAAAGCGCTTCAATGCCTCAAGACGTTTACACACTCCTTACTGACGCGTTTCCTCACGATTTCTGATCGGGCTGAGCAGGCGCGCCTTCGCTCGGCGTCTGGGGCTGCTGCCTTTCGGGTTGCGTTTCGGGTTGCGAGCCGGAGCCCTGATCCTCGTGACCGCTGGGCAGATATTGCTCCGGGTTCATGGGAAGAAGGGATTCGATCGCGACCTGAGTTTGCTGAAGGATGGGGTAGGAGCGCGCATTGCGGACCCAATCTGGCTGGTCGCGGGCGAGCGCGGTGAAGAGGATGAAAACGATAGCGACGAGCAGGAAGCCGCGCGTCAGGCCGAAAATGAAGCCAAGCGTGCGATCGAGCGCGCCGACGCGGCTGTCGAGCACCTTGTCGGAAATGCGGAAGGTGATGAGGCTAACCACGATCAGGGTGAGGACGAAGACGGCGGCGGCGAAGACGATCTGAGCGATGCTCGGCTTGTCGATGTAAGGCGAGAGCACTGCGTAGTATTTCGGGGTGAGATAGAGCGCAGCGACGGCAGCCACGGCCCAGGAGAAGACCGACAGAACCTCGCGGGTGAAGCCGCGCACCATGGCGAGGAAGCCCGAGATGAGCATGATCACGATCAGAATAATGTCGAGCCAGGAGATGGGCATAGCGCGAAGGCTCCTCAAACGGGCGAGCGGACACTATCACGATTCCCGGCGATGAAGCACGAATGCCGGGGCCACGCAATGGCGTGGCGGAGCGACCGTCGGATTGTCGCAGGGCTTTTTTGGGGCGGCACCCGGCAGGTCCTTAGGCCTCGTCGGGCGGCGCGGCGAACCAGGCAACGAGTTCATCGAGCTGGGAGATCGGGAAGAGGCGGAGCCCGTCGGTGTGGAGCGGGCGGTCACCCGCCGCGGCGGGGACGGCGGCACGGGCGAAGCCGAGCTTCTTCGCTTCCTTAAGTCTCTGATCCATATGGCCAACGGCCCTGACAGCGCCGGTGAGGCTCACCTCTCCGAAATAGACCGTGTCGTCCGGGGCAGGGCGGCCGGTGAAGGATGAAAGCAGCGCCGCCGCTGCAGCAACATCGGCCGCGGGCTCTGTCAGCCTGAGGCCCCCTGCCACGTTGAGGTAGACGTCATGGGCGGCGAGCCTCACGCCACAGCGGGCTTCGAGCACCGCAAGCAGCATGGCGAGCCGGTTCGGGTCCCAGCCGACGACGGCGCGGCGGGGGGTGCCGAGCGCCGAAGGCCCGACCAGGGCTTGGATCTCGACAAGAATCGGCCGCGTGCCTTCCATGCCGGCGAAGACGGCCGTCCCCGGCGCCCCGCGGTCGCGGTCGTTCAGGAAGAGGGCCGAAGGGTTCTCGACCTCCTTCAACCCCTCATAGCGCATCTCGAACACGCCAATCTCATCGGTCGGGCCGAAGCGGTTCTTAACGGCGCGGAGCACGCGGAACTGGTGCCCGCTCAAACTCTCGAAGTAGAGCACCGTATCGACCATGTGCTCGATGACCTTGGGGCCGGCGATCTGGCCGTCCTTGGTCACGTGGCCGACAAGGATCAGCGTCGACCCGCTGCCCTTCGCGTGGCTGATGAGAGCAGAGGCGCAGCCTCTGAGCTGGGAGATCGTGCCTGGCGCCGCCTCGATGCTCTCGGACCAGAGCGTCTGCACGGAGTCGATCACGACGAGCGCCGGCGGTGCCGTGCTTGAGAGTGTTGCAATGATATTGGCGAGATTGGTCTCAGTGCCGAGCGCGACGGGAGCCTGCTCGAGCCCCAGCCGCTTGGCGCGCATGCGCACCTGTGCCGTCGCCTCCTCGCCGGAGAGATAGACCGCAGGGGCTCCCGTTGCCGAAAGCTTGGCGGCCGCTTCGAGCAGCAGGGTTGACTTGCCGATTCCGGGGTCGCCGCCGACCAGCACGGCAGAGCCTGGGACGAGACCGCCGCCCAGCACGCGGTCGAGCTCGGCAATGCCGGTCGGAAGGCGCGGCGCATCGAGGGTCGCTTCCGACAGCGTCTCGAAAGTCGCAAGCCTTCCCGCGCCCCGTCCCTTGCCGCCCTTGATGGCGACGAGGGCAGGCGAGCCGGAAGGCGCAGCCTCCTCGACGATCGAGTTCCACTCCCCGCAAGAGGCGCATTTGCCCGACCAGCGGGCGGTCACCGCGCCGCAGGCCTGACAGACGAAGGCTCGTGAGGTTTTCGCCATGGAACGAGCTAGCCGCCGATATAGCGCCGGAAGGCGCGGGCGCCGAGATTGGTCAGGACCTCATAGTCGATGGTGCCGGCGTGGTGGGCGACGGTTTGCGCGGTGATGTGAGGTCCCATCAACTCGACCCATCCGCCGCGGGCGCAGTGCGCCTCAGGCACCTCGGTCACGTCGATGGTGATCAGGTCCATCGATACGCGGCCCAGGATGGGTGCAGCATGCAGCCCGGCATACGCGACGAAGCCAGTCTCTCCATCTTTGGTCGAGAGCGAGCGGAAAAAGCCGTCGGCGTAACCCACCGAGACGATGGCCACGCGCGAACGGCGCTTCAACGTTTGCGTCGCACCATAGCCGACCGTCTCGCCGGCGGCGACGTTGCGCACCTGCAGGATGCAGCCCTTGAGATGGACGACCGGAACGAATTCGTGCGGGCCTCGCGCTTGCGGCTTGCCGCCATAAAGCGCGATGCCCGGGCGCACGAGATCATAAGTGTAGGCGCGGCCGAGAAGGATGCCTGCGGAATTGGCGAAGCTCGCGAGGGCGCCGGGGAGCCGAACGCGGAGCTCGTCGAAGATCTTGCGCTGCGCTGCGTTCTTTGGATGCTCCGGATCGTCGGCGCAGGCGAGATGACTCATCACCAGCGAAAGGGTGACGGCCGACCGGAGATCGTGCGCCGCAGCGACGGCATCGACCTCGGTGGCGGACAGGCCAAGCCGGTTCATGCCGCTGTCGATATGGACCGCGCAGGGAAGCGCCTCTCCCACCTCAGTCGAGAAGCTCGCCCACTCCCTGATCTCTTCGGCGCTGTTCAGCACCGGGCGGAGTGCGTGCTTGCGGAACATGCCGGCCGTTCCCGGCATGAGCCCGGCAAGCACATAGATGGTGGCGTGCTGCAGGAGCTTGCGCAAAGCGCGGGCCTCGTCCGGCGTCGCCACGAAATAGGTTCTGCAGCCCTGTCGCCAGAGCACAGGGGCAGCTTCCGCCATGCCGAGACCATAAGCATCGGCCTTGACCACGGCGGCGCATTCGGCGGGGGCGGCAAGCTCGCGCAAGCGGCGATAGTTGGCGGCAAGTGCGCCGAGATCGATGGTGAGGATCGCGGTCTCGCCCGCATGCTCGATCGGCTCCTGCGCGGTGGTGCGAAGCGGCTGAGCCGTCACTCCCGCCGCTCCGGCAGGCGATCCTGCGCGGCGAGATTGCCGAAGCGGGTGAATTCCGGGGTGAAGTGGAGCATCACCGTGCCAGTCGGGCCGTGGCGCTGCTTGCCGATGATCACCTCCGCCTTGCCGGTGACCGCGTTCATCTCTTCCTGCCACAGCCGGTGCTCTTCGGTATTCTCGCGGGGTTGGCTTCGCTCGAGATAATATTCCTCGCGGAACACGAATAACACCACATCGGCATCCTGCTCGATCGAACCAGATTCGCGCAAATCCGCGAGTTGCGGGTGCTTGTCCTCGCGCTGCTCGACCTGGCGGGAGAGTTGCGAAACAGCGAGAACCGGTACGTGCAACTCCTTAGCCAGCGCCTTAAGCCCCGTGGTGATCTCCGTCACCTCCTGCACTCGGCCCTCGGTGGCACGTCTGGAAGAGCCCGACAGGAGCTGGAGGTAGTCGACCACAACGAATCCCAGGCCGCGCTGGCGCTTGAGCCGCCTCGCCCGCGCCGCAAGCTGCGCGACGGTGATGCCGCCGGTCTGGTCGATATAGAGGGGCAAGTTCTGCAGCTCTTGGGAGACTTCGACGATGCGGTCGAACTCGTCTGAATCGATGCGGCCACGGCGGATGCGCTCCGACGGGATATAGGCCTGCTCGGAGATGATACGGGTCGCGAGCTGCTCGGCCGACATTTCGAGCGAAAAGAAACCGACCACGGCGCCGTCGGCAATGTTCGCATTGCCGCTGTCGAGCCGATAAGTCTTCGCCACGTGATAGGCGATGTTGGTGGCCAGCGCCGTCTTTCCCATCGAGGGGCGGCCGGCGACGATGATGAGATCTGAGGGCTGGAGACCGCCCATGCGGTGGTCGAGATCGGTGAAGCCAGTAGCGAGACCCGACAGCCCGCCGTCCCGCCGATAAGCGTTGGCGGCCATGTCGATGGCGTCTGTGAGCGCCGAGGAGAACGGCTCGAAGCCCGATCCATATTTGCCGGTCTCGGCCAGCTCATAGAGCTGTTGCTCGGCGCTCTCGATCTGCGCCGAGGGTGCGGCATCGATGGGCGAATCGAAGGCGGTGTTGACCATCGTCTCGCCGATGCCGATGAGTTGGCGGCGGATGGCAAGGTCGTAGACGGTGCGGCCGTAATCCTCGGCGTTGATGATGGTGGTGGCGTTGGCGGCTAGGCGTCCCAGATATTGCGGGACCGAGAGCTCGCCGACCGGCTCCTCGGCCTGGAAGAAGGTCTTTAGCGTGATCGGCGTTGCGCGCTTGCCGCCGAGAATGAGCTTCGACGCCGCCTCGTAAAGGCGCGCATGCAGTGCGTCGTAGAAATGGGCAGGCTTCAAGAAGCTCGAAACTCGGTCGATGGACTCGTTGTTGACGAGGATCGCGCCGAGCAGAGCTTGCTCGGCCTCGAGATTATGCGGCGGCGCGCGGAAAACCGGCGTTTCCGGCTGTGGTCTTGGGAGAATCAGTGCCGTGCTCATGAGCAACCGTAACCCAAACTCCACGCTTAGCTATATGTCAGGTCTGTGAACAGCGGGGACATCACTGCTGCACCCACAAGTGAAACATACGACTGTCATGGGCTTGCCCCGGCCATCCACGGATTAGCGCCTTGCTATTGGCGAAGACGTGGATGCCCGGCACGCGGCCCGGCATGACGAGCCTATTTGTGGGGTCGGAGGCCTACTCCGCTTCGCCCTCGCCGGCCTCTGCCTCAGCGTCCTCCTCGGCCGGGCCGGCGCCTTTCTCGAATAGGGCCTCGGCGGCGCGTTTAGCGGCCTCGGCTTCCTCCTCGGCCTCGCTCAGGGCCTTAGCAGTCACCGCCTCGCCTCTTGCCTGACGCTCGGCCTCATCGGGCGAGCGCGCCACATTGATGCTGACATGCGGCGTAACCTCGGGATGGAGGGCGATACGGAGCTTGTGCACACCGAGCATCTTGATCGGACGGTCGAGCATCACCTGGCGCCGCTCGATGGAGAAGCCGCCTTCGGTAATGACTTCGGAGATGTCGCGGGTCGAGACCGAGCCGTAGAGCTGGCCCGAGTTGCCCGCCTGGCTGATGATGATGAAGCTCTGGCCGTCGAGCTTGCCCGCCACGGCCTCGGCCTCGGTCTTGAGGTCGAGATCGCGCGCCTCAAGCTGCGCCTTCTCGCGCTCGAAGCGCTTGCGATTGGCCTCGGTGGCGCGCAGCGCTTTGCCCTGCGGCAGGAGGAAGTTGCGGGCGAAGCCGTCCTTGACGGTGACCACATCGCCCATTTGGCCGAGGCGCCCAACGCGCTCGAGCAGGATGACTTGCATTGCGTAAAACTCCTATCTTTGCGTCCTTGTTAAACCGGTCCGCCGGTCGAAGGCGGCTGGCCCCGCTCGCGCAAGCGAAACACAGGCTCGCCGATGCCGATAATGGCGACGACGATGGCCACCCAGCCGAGCAGCAAAATTCCGAGATAGACCGCACCGAGCAGCAGCCCGCGAAAGGCCGCGCCATGGCTGTAGACGTGGATCACGGCCAGCCCTTGCAGCACGAAGGCGAAGAGAAGCGCACCGGCAAAGCCCGTGGCGACGAGACCAGGCAGGCCCGGTACGAAAGAGGCGAGCAAAGACGCAGCGAAGATCGGTACGAGCGCATTCGGCAGCTCGAGCGCATGAAAATCAGGCCACGGCCTCAGCGCGCGTCCCGACGCGTCCACGATCATGGCGGCTATCCAGAGATTGAACAGGGTAATGGTCAGCCAGACGATGGCGAAGGCTGCCGGCACCGCGCGGGCGATCATGGCGGCCATGCTCGTCATGGCCTCTTCGGTAAACAACGTGCCGTCCCGATCGATCTCCTTGAGCGCGCTGTGGTCGAGCATCTGGCGGATCATTTCCTTATAGGAGTCCTGATCGTAGCCGATGATGAGGATGAGTACCGCAGCAAGCCCGCCGGCAATGAGTGCGGCCCAACCGACGAGGCGCCCCGCCGGGTACCATTCGATCGTTTGCGTGACCTGGCCTTGCTGGGAGGCGAGCGGCCGTGACATGAGGGCAAGATGCGTCAGCAGGGCAGTGGGGGCCGCGATCGACAGCGCAAAGATCGCTGCCGTAGCGGGCCCAAGACTTAGTGCGACAATGAGCGCGCTGGTAATGGCTGCAGCGAGAGCGGCGGCGCTCCCCCAACCAAGCCCAGCAAGGCAAAGCGGGAGCGGCGCCAGATAAAGCAGCACGCCGGCGAGTGCAGTCGCGGTCGCGGCGGACCCGAACAGCGCCGCCGAAACAAGGCCAGAGCCTGCGCCGATGATGAGTGGTGTTGGCATTTTGCGCTGTCCCGCCTCCTTTGAAGAGCGGTTAGGGGAAGGTACCCAACTTTCGTGCATTTGTTGCTTCACGCCCGGCTCTAGCCGGGCTGCACAACCACACCTATTGAATAAGATAGGGCAAGAGGCCGAGGAAACGTGCGCGCTTGATGGCACGAGCGAGCTCCCGCTGCTTCTTGGCTGAGACGGCCGTGATCCGGCTCGGGACCATTTTGCCGCGCTCAGACACATAACGCTGCAACAGCTTCACGTCCTTGTAGTCGATCTTCGGCGCCTTATCGCCGGAGAAGGGGCAGGTCTTGCGACGCCGGTAGAAGGGGCGGCGCGCCTGAGTCTGGGCCATGCTCATTAGGAGACCTCCCCGCCTTCAAAACTTTCGCTGGGGACTTCCACGTCGCGCGGCTCGCGCGGAGCGTAATCCCGATCACGGTCGCGGAAGTCCCGACGCCCGCCGCCGCGGCGTCCGTCACGATCTCCGCGGTCGCCCCGCTCACCGCGACCCTCACGCTCATCGCGGTCGGAGCGGCGCATCATCGGCGAAGGGCCAGTCTCGTGCTCGTCGACGCGAACGGTGAGAAAGCGAATGATGTCGGTCGAGAGCCGCATCTGACGCTCAAGCTCGGCGACAGCGGCCGGCGGCGCATCGATATTCATCAGCTCGTAATGTGCCTTGCGGTTCTTCTTGATTTTGTAAGTGAGGGACTTCAGTCCCCAATATTCGGTCTTGCCGACCTTGCCGCCCTGCTCCTCGATGAGGGTGCGAAAACTCTGCACGAGAGCTTCGACCTGCTGGGGCGAGATGTCCTGGCGTGCCAGGAACACATGCTCGTAAAGAGGCATGGTTTGCCTTTCCTTCGTCTTCTCCTCCGGCGCTAAGCCTCGCATGGGCACTTCAGAAGGAAAGGCCCAAGAGACCCTTGAGAGCGGAGACACGGGAGGGCGGCTCCTGAAGCCTACCGCACCACTCGCCTTACAGAGCGTGTGGCACGATCCACCGTTCAGCCTCCGACCGGAGAGGTTGCTGGTGGGCGCTTTATAAGACTTCGCGCGAGCTTTGCAAGGCGGTCTGGGCGCCTTTTTGAGGGCTTTTGCCTATTGCTGCGGAAGCGACGTCGAGCTGCAATCGACCGACTTTTGGTCCTTCACCGAGAAGGCTTTGCAGTTGGACGTGGTGTGGATCTCGACCACGCCCACCTTATCGGTTGGCGCGTCGGTATATTCTGCGGTGAAGGTCACGGGCGTGACGACTTGACTGGTGAGGTCCTGCGGCGGCCGGCCCTTGGCATCGAAGGCGAAGATCTCGTCGTTGGGATCGCCGATGCGGGGAGTGAGCTGGAGCTCGGTGAAATTCGGGGTGGGCGCTGAAGCCGAGACGTTGATGGTTAAGAGCGGCGGATCCGACTTGCTGATCGATGCCGTCACGTCCTCGACGCTGGCGAGATTGACGAGAGCGGGGTCCCCGGGCGTCTTGTTCTTCCACGGCCACGTCACCGGCTCGGCAAGGAGCGGCAGGCTGAGGGTCAAAGCGGCGGTTGCGGCAAGCGCTCCGGCAAGCGTTGCGCGGTTCATGGCGATCTCTCCCTTAAGCACAGCAGGATCTTTTGGGGGTCTCATGGACCTTTGTGACGACCTTCTAGCACGCGCGGTTCTTGAGAAGCGTGACTTTTCCGCGCGGCCCTGGCGCCCGGTCAGACCCTGAAGGCCAAGCGAACCCGCTCGCTTGACAGAAAAGATTGAAACGGTGTCTTTGGCCCGCGACTTTCCGCCACTCCTTGCGAAGCCTTCAGCATGAGCGTTGCCTTCATTTTCCCGGGCCAAGGAAGCCAAGCGGTCGGCATGGGAGCCGATCTCGCCAAGACTTATCCTGCGGCACGCGCCGTGTTCGACGAGGTCAACGAGGCGCTCGGGCAGGATTTGTCGCAACTGATGTGGGACGGGCCCGAGGACAAGCTCACCCTTACCGAGAATGCGCAGCCTGCCCTGATGGCGGTATCGCTCGCGGCGATGAGAGTTCTCGAGAGCAAGGGCGTTAAGCTTGAGGATCGTGTCGCCTGTGTCGCGGGCCATTCGCTCGGCGAGTATTCGGCGCTTGCCGCCGCCGGTGCTCTCAGCCTCGCCGACACGGCGCGGCTGCTCAAGAGTCGCGGGCGGGCGATGCAAGAAGCCGTTCCAGTGGGCCAGGGCGCGATGGCGGCACTTCTCGGCGCCGATCTTGCCCAGGCTGAGGCGCTCGCCAAAGAGGCGGCGCAGGGCGAGGTTTGCCAGGCGGCCAACGACAATGCGCCAGGACAGGTGGTGATCTCGGGCGCCAAGGAGGCGGTCCAACGCGCCGTTGCACTCGCGCCGAAATTTGGCGCGCGCCGTGCGGTACTGCTCCCGGTGAGCGCGCCCTTCCATTGTGCCCTGATGCAACCAGCGGCGGAGGTGATGCGCGCCGCGTTGCAAGAGGTGAAGATCAAGGCGCCCGCGGTTCCGCTCATCGCCAATGTGCTCGCAAGTCCAATCTCCGACCCCGAAGCGATCAGAGAAAAGCTCGTGGAGCAGGTAACGGGAATGGTGCGCTGGCGGGAGACGATGCTGTTTCTCAAGACGAATGGTGCAACCACCGTCTATGAAATTGGGGCTGGGCGCGTACTCACCGGGATCGCGCGGCGGTTCGACGGCATCGAGGCCAAGAGCGTCGGGGGCCAAGAAGAGCTCGAAGCTGCCGCCGCGACACTTACGGGCTAGGAGAGGAGAGATCGATGTTCGACCTTAAAAGCAAAGGCGCGCTCGTTACCGGGGCCTCCGGCGGGATCGGCAAGGCGATCGCCAAGGCTCTGCACGCGCAAGGAGCGACGGTCGCGATCTCCGGCACCAACAAGGAGAAACTCGATGCGCTCGCCGCCGAGCTTGGCTCCCGCGTTTTCGTGCTTCCCTGCGATCTCCGCGATCGCGCGGCGGTGGTAAAGCTCGCCGAGGAGGGGGAGAAAGCGCTCGGACAGGTCGACATCCTGGTCAACAATGCCGGCATTACCCACGACAACCTTTTCATGCGCATGAAGGACGAGGAATGGGACGACGTTATCGCTGTCAACCTCACCTCCGTCTTCGTGCTGATACGCACCATTCTGCGCAACATGATGCGCCGCCGTTATGGCCGCATCGTCAATATCGCCTCGATCTCCGGCGTGCTCGGCAATCCGGGGCAGCCCAACTATGCGGCGTCAAAGGCGGGGCTGGTGGGTATGACCAAGTCTCTCGCCCGGGAGGTGTCGGCCCGGGGGATCACCGCCAACTGCATCGCGCCCGGGTTCATCTCCACCCCCATGACCGACGCCTTGACGCCGAAGCAAGTCGAGGCTATTGCCGCCGCCATCCCAGCGCAGAAGTTCGGCAGGCCTGAGGATATTGCGGCAGCGGTGGTCTTCCTCGCCAGCGACGAGGCCGGCTATATCACGGGCGAAACGATGCATATCAATGGCGGGATGGTGATGGTGTAAGCTTGGTAAGGCAAAGACTTGGGACAATGACCTCAAAACTCCGGCAAGTAGTTTTCCAGGTCGAGGGCTTCTGGCAAAGTCTGGTAAGATATGGTACGCAAGCGGCCGCTTTAGTGGGGGCTTGACAAACGACAATCCCACCGCGATCAACCCTGATAATAAGACTTACCGCTCGGGGGTGCGTTAGGCCGTGAGCCGCAGCTCGGGGGGACGTGCGAGGCCTAAGGACTGAGAGCAAGGGACGGTGAGGCGGAAATGAGTGATATCTCAGAGCGCGTGAAGAAGATCGTGGTGGAGCATCTCGGGGTGGAGGCCGACAAGGTCACCGACAATGCGAGCTTCATCGACGACCTCGGAGCCGACAGCCTCGACACCGTCGAGCTGGTCATGGCCTTTGAGGAGGAGTTCGGCTGTGAGATCCCCGACGATGCCGCGGAGACGATCCTGACCGTCGGCGACGCCATCAAATTCCTGGAGAAGAATACTGCCGCTTGACGCGACTTCGCCGCGGGTAGCATACCGCTGCTGCTCCATGTCGTGACAATCGTAGCCCTAACGGCTCGCCAGCAGTTCCCGCAAGGATCACGGCAAAAGCGCGATGCGACGTGTCGTCATCACCGGCCTTGGTATCGTCTCGCCGCTCGGCTGCGGACATGAGGCGGTGTGGGAGCGGCTGATCAAGGGGCAGAATGCTGCCCGCCGAATCGAGAATTTCGACGCCTCCGATCTTTCCTGCCAGATCGCCTGCCAGGTGCCGCAAGGCGACGGCTCGGACGGCACCTTCAATCCGACCGATTGGATGGAACCTAAAGAGCAGCGCAAGGTCGACGACTTCATTATCTACGCAATGGGCGCGGCGACGGAGGCGCTCAAGGATGCGGGGTGGACGCCCACGGCCTATGAAGACCAAATCCGCACCGGCGTGTTGATCGGCTCCGGCATAGGCGGTCTGCAGGGAATCGAGAAGACTTCTCTCCTCTTCGCTGAGAAGGGACCGCGCCGGGTAAGCCCGTTCTTCATCCCGGGGCGCCTGATCAATCTCGCGGCAGGGTATGTCTCGATCGAGCATGGGTTGAAGGGTCCGAACCACGCGGTGGTCACTGCCTGCTCGACAGGCGCTCATGCTATCGGCGACGCCTCACGCCTCGTCGCGCTCGGCGATGCCGACGTGATGCTTGCGGGCGGAAGCGAGTCACCTGTGTGCCGCTTGGCCATTGCCGGCTTTGCCGCGTGTCGCGCGCTCTCCACCAATTTCAACGAGCAGCCGCAGCGTGCCTCGCGTCCCTACGACCGTGACCGCGACGGCTTCGTCATGGGCGAGGGGGCAGGGGTGGTGGTGGTCGAGGAGCTCGAGCACGCCAAAGCGAGGGGGGCACACATCTATGCCGAGATCATCGGCTATGGGCTTTCCGGCGATGCCTTCCACATCACCGCACCGGCGGAGGACGGCGACGGGGCCTATCGCTGCATGAGCGCGGCGGTGAAGCGTGCCGGCATCGAACCCGCGGATATCGATTACATCAACGCGCATGGGACCTCGACGCCGATGGGGGATGAGATCGAGCTCGCTGCGGTCGAGCGGCTATTCGGCAACGCGGCGGGGAAAGTGTCGATGTCTTCAACCAAGTCGGCGATCGGTCATCTGCTTGGCGCTGCAGGCGCCGTCGAGGCGATTTTCTCGGTGCTCGCCATCCGCGACAATGTCGCGCCGCCGACCCTCAATCTCGACAACCCGTCGGTCGCTTCCGCCATCGATCTCGTGCCGCACCAGGCGCGGCGGAGAGCCATCGATACGGTCCTGTCGAATTCCTTTGGTTTCGGCGGGACCAATGCCTCGCTGATCATGCGCCGCTACGCCTCTTGAACACTGTAGGATGGCGCGGCAAACCTCCCTTTCGCCATATTTCGACTTAACTTGGTTGGGGTTTTTCGCGCGCGGGGCGTGTCTGCAATGTCATTGACCAGGGACCTTCCGTCGACGGCGGGCGAAAATAGGGAGGTTGTTCCAGCTTCCCCTACGTCCCGTCAGCCGGTACCGCTGGCCCCGGCCCCGCGGAGCCCTGCCGAGACGCTTGAGCCGATGCGTCCTCCGCCGCCCCCCGCGCATGAGGAGCCGGAGGAGCGCGATCA
Source organism: uncultured Alphaproteobacteria bacterium (assembly GCA_963732205.1). Classification (GTDB taxonomy): domain Bacteria; phylum Pseudomonadota; class Alphaproteobacteria; order Rhizobiales; family Methyloligellaceae; genus Methyloceanibacter. The sequence goes on along the minus strand of CAVSYE010000006.1, from coordinate 69,710 downwards.
CCCCTTCCTCAATATGCTCGATGGGCTGGTGAGCTTCGTCTTCATCTTCGCCTGTCTCGCCCTCGGTCTCTACGCCTTCGTCAAGGTGCAGTTCGACAAGCCAGGACCGCTCACCACCTCCACGGTGTTCGCCGTGCCGAGGGGCGAGGGGGTGAGCGCCATGGCCGAGCGGCTCGAGCGTGAAGGCGTGATCGATGATCGCCCCATCTTCATGACCAGCATTTTCTACTTCAAGTATCTCAGGGGTAAGGGGAACGTGAAGGCGGGCGAGTACGAGTTCCCCAAGAACGCCACCATGCGCGACGTGCTCGACACTCTCGTCCAGGGCAGATCGATCGAGCACAAAGTGACGCTCGCGGAGGGACTGACCACTCAGCAGATCATCGACAAGCTCATGGCCAACCCCGATCTCCATGGCGACGTCACCGAGGTTCCGCCCGAGGGCAGTCTGCTTCCTGACACCTACAGGTTTGGCCGCGACGACACGCGCCAAGAGATCATCGACCGCATGCGGGCCGCGCAGGCGAAGTTCCTCGCCAAGGTTTGGGAGGAGCGTGACCCTGACATCGTGGTGGCGACGCCGGAGGAGGCGCTGGTGCTCGCCTCGATCGTCGAGAAAGAAACGGGGCGCGCCGACGAGCGTCCGCTTATTGCCAGCGTGTTCCAGAACCGCTTGCGCAAGAATATGCGCCTCCAATCCGATCCCACCATCATCTATGGACTGGTGGGCGGCAAAGGCGTTTTGGATCATCCCATCCAGCAGGACGAGCTCGACCGCGACACTCCGTATAACACCTATAAGATCAATGGCTTGCCGCCGACGCCGATCGCCTGCCCGGGGCGCGCTGCGATCGAGGCGGTGCTGAAGCCCGCCAAGACGAAGGACCTTTACTTTGTCGCCGACGGATCCGGCGGTCATGTTTTCGCGGCCACGCTCGAAGAGCACAATAAGAATGTCGTGAAGTGGCGGAAGGTCGAGCGCGAAATTAGGGCCAAGGAGGCGGAGGAAGCCGCAGCTCAGCAGGCGGCGGCGTCCGCGTCCGGGCAAGGCGAAGCCCCCGCATCCAGTCCTGCGGCAGGCGGGGCAGCTCCTGTTCTTAGCCCTGACGAGACAGGCTCTGCCGCAAGTGCCGCCGCCGACATGCCGGGCGCCTTCGCCGATCCCGGTGCCTTCGCCGGCGCTGGCGAAGGTGCCGCGCCTACGGCTCAGCCAACTGCGAGCGCGGCCGGAGCGACGGGCGAGGCCGTTCCACGGCCCCTTCGCAATCCGAAACGATAAGCGTAGCTTCCGCTCCGAAACCCCTCCGACTCGGCTATAAAGCGGCCGAGCACGCCTTCCTGTTGACGAGAGCTCTCGATCACCATGGCCCTAAAAAGCATGACCGGCTTTGCCCGCGCCGAAGGCGTGCACGGGGACGCGAGCTGGACTTGGGAGGCGCGCAGCGTCAACGGCCGCAATCTCGACCTTCGCTTGCGGCTCCCTTCCGGCTTTGAGGCGCTTGAGGTGAGGGCGCGTGGGCTCTGTCAAGAGATGCTCTCGCGCGGCAATTGCACCATCAATCTCAATGTCAAGCGCGAGGGAAAGCAGAGCGAGATCAAGCTGAACGAAGCGGCGCTTGCACAAGCGCAAGAAGTCGCCGAACGGGCGCAAACACTGACCAAACTCAAGGCGGCTCGACTCGACACGCTGCTTGCCATGCGCGGCGTCGTTGAGGCGGCGGAAGCGGAGGAAAGCGAGGAGGCGCAAGCTGCGCTCCATCATGCGTTGATCGCGGGTCTTGCGCGTGCGCTGGATCAGCTCATCGCGGCGCGGGCAAGCGAAGGACAGCGCCTGGAGCGCGTGATCGAAAAGCAGCTCGCCACGATCGCGACTTTGATCGAGCGCGCGGCGACTGCGTCGGCCCGCCAGCCCGAGGCGATTGCGGCGCGGCTTGCCGAGCAGATCGCCCGTCTCACCGAGGGCGGAGCGGGGCTCGATCCGGACCGGCTGCATCAGGAGGCGCTACTGCTCGCTGCCAAGGCCGACATCCAGGAGGAGCTCGACCGTCTGCGGGCGCACGTCGCAGCGGCCAACGAGCTGATCGGCAGCGATCAGCCGGTCGGGCGGAAATTCGAGTTCCTGGCGCAGGAATTCAATCGCGAGGCGAACACGCTCTGCTCGAAGGCCTCTGACATCGAGATCAGCCGCGCGGGGCTCGAGCTCAAAACGGTGATCGATCAATTGCGCGAGCAGGTGCAGAACATCGAGTGAGGCGGCGCATGGAAACGCCAATCGCGAGACGAGGAATTATGCTGGTCTTGTCCTCGCCGTCGGGGGCGGGCAAGACGACGATCGCCTCGCGCCTTCTCAAGGACCCCGGCATCCAAATCTCGATTTCGCATACGACCCGCCAGAAGCGCAAAGGCGAGACGGATGGCAAGGACTACCATTTCGTCGATCGCGAGACCTTCACGCGCATGCGCGATCGCGACGCGTTTCTCGAATGGGCCGTGGTGTTTGACAATTATTACGGCACGACGCGTAAGCCCGTCGAAGAGGCGCTCGCGACCGGACGCGACGTGCTGTTCGACGTCGATTGGCAGGGAGCGCGCAAGCTGCGCGAATCCGCCAAGGACGACGTCGTCGCCGTGTTTATCCTGCCGCCGTCGGCGGACGCACTCGAGGAGCGGCTGCGCACGCGGGCTGAGGACTCGAATGAGGTCGTGACCCGGCGCATGCGCGGCGCGAGCAATGAAATCCAGCACTGGGACGAGTACGACTACGTCGTGGTCAACAACGACATCGAGCAATCGGCCGCTGCCGTGCGGGCCATCCTTGCGGCCGAGCGCTTGCGGCGTTCGCGGCTGACGGGTCTCAAGGGTTTCGTCCAGACTTTGCTGGCTGAGCTCAGATGACTGGGAGGTTGCCCTTCGGCAGCGCGTTGGCGATGCGGCAAAACTCCGCTACGTCGAGTTCCTCGGCACGTGCGGTCGGCGCAATGCCGAGTTCTTCCAACAAGGCTTCGCTCTGTTGGGTCAACCGGCGGAGCGACGAGCGGAGCATCTTGCGTCTTTGACCAAAGGCTGCGGCCGTCACTTTTTCCAATTGCTCGACATTGCACGAAGGCTCAGGCCTCTGTTTGGGGACAAGCTCGACAACGGCCGAATCCACCTTGGGGCGCGGCGTGAAGGCGTCGGCCGGCACGGTGAAGAGAATGCGCGGGCGTGTGCGCCATTGTGCCAGCACTGAAAGCCGCCCGTAGTCCTTGGTGCGCTTGCTGGCGATGATTTGCTCGGCGACCTCGCGTTGGAACATCAGCACGAGACGGTCGAACCAAGGCGGCCAGGGCTCAGTCTTGAGCCAAGAGATAAGGAGCGGCGTGCCGACGCTGTAGGGAAGATTGGCAACGACGCGAGCCGGCGAGCGGAGGTTAAGCGCTTGATAATTCATCTCTCTTGCGTCCGCGGCGATGATATCGAGGCGACCTGGATAGAGCGCGGCGATCGCCGAAAGCGCGGGCAGGCAGCGCTCGTCCCTCTCGACGGCAACGACGCGGGATGCGCCTTCGAGCAGGAGCGCACGGGTCAGTCCGCCCGGGCCAGGACCGATCTCGACGATGGTCGCGCCTTCGAGCGGCCCGGCGGCGCGGGCGATCCGTCGCGTCAGGTTGAGATCGAGCAGGAAATTTTGGCCGAGACTCTTTTTCGCAGAGAGCCCGGCCGAGCGGATCACCTCCCGTAGCGGGGGCAATCCATCCGGCGTGCTCAAGCGGGTTCCTCTGCCGCGCGGCTCATCGCGTCGGCGAGACGAAGCGCCTCGATCAAGCTCCGAGGGCTCGCCCTGCCGGTGCCGGCAATACTGAAGGCCGTGCCGTGGTCGGGCGAGGTGCGAACGAAGGGAAGGCCGAGCGTGATATTGACGCCTTTGTCGAAGGCGAGAGCCTTCAACGGGATGAGCGCCTGGTCGTGATACATGCAGATCGCCGCGTCGTAGGTGGCACGCGCGGCCTCATAGAACATGGTATCGGCAGGATGGGGTCCGGTCACGTCGAGGCCTCGTGTCCGCGCCGCCTCGATGGCAGGCGCGATGATATCAATCTCTTCGCGGCCGAGGGCACCTTCTTCGCCCGCATGCGGGTTGAGCCCGCTCACGGCAAGCCGCGGGCGTGCGATGCCGAAATAGCGGCGAAGGTCGTTCGCCGTGATCTCGATGGTGGTAAGGATCAGCTCCTTGCTCAAGGCGGGAACCACCTCCTTCAGAGGCATGTGAATGGTGACCGGGACCACGCGCAGGCCACCTCCAGCGAGCATCATCACGGGGTGGAGAGCTTTGCCGCCGGTTGCGGCGAGCTCAGCGAGATACTCCGTGTGGCCCGGAAAGTCAAAGCCGCCGCGATAGAGCATGGCCTTGCTGATCGGATTGGTGACGATTGCGCGCGCCTCTCCGCTCTGCGCTAGGCGGACGGCTTGCTCGATCGAGCGTTGAACGGCGGGGGCCGCGGCCGTGTCCGGGCGCCCGGGCACGACATCGCCCCCGACGGTGACCGGAAGGACGGGGAGCTCTTCGGCGAAACGGGCTTCGGCGGCTTCTGCTTCACCGACCGTGGCGATCGGCACCTTGAGCCCCAGGAGATCCGCGCGCGCCTCGAGCACAGTGGGATCGCCGAGCAACACGAATGGCGGGATGGGCTCGAGCCTTCGCGCCAGCCAGGCGAGCAGGGTGATGTCGGGGCCGATCCCGGCGGGATCGCCTAACGTGAGCGCGAGCGGCGTTTCGGCATGTGCCATGCCCTTTCGGCTAACACGAAGAACCCGCACGGCCGAGTCCCGGCCTACTCGATTAGCAATTTCCTTGGCTGCACTATGCGGTTCCGGGCCAAAAACCGCGGCTCCTCACCGGCCATAAATCCGCCTATGATATGGCGAGGTGCTGCCATAAATCGAGCAACCCTTAGTAATGCGCATTCAGGAGGCCATTATTCTAGCTGCCCTTATCCTAGCGTGTGTTTATGGAGCTCGTCTTTTGGAAGGCGTCTCGCTTCCTGCAAATCAAATACGACGTTCGTTCACTCGTGCCGTGGGATCACTGACCGATTGCGGCAAGGCGCGTCCCAGACAGGTCACGGTTGAGATTTTGGTAAGGCCAGCGGCGTTTGGCTCCTGATCGGCGCGCCGACGCGGCACAATTAGGCGCTCGAAAAATTTCCTACAAAACTAGTCCACGCTCTTATGCGTTCCCATACAATTTCGGCAACTCTTTGCGTTTCTCGCGGTGGGTCGTATGACCATTGCTCTAGCCTTCCCTCGAACGGTCTCGTCACCCCGGCATCCAGAAGTGACCCATGAAATTTATGCAGCTTTTTGTTGCTCTCTCCTAGGTTAAATACATGGACAGGCTTGCCGGTTGCACAGGCCTCCGACACCATTGAGACAGAGTCGCTCGTCACCACGATCGCATCTGCGAGCGCGAGGAGTCCGAAGTAGGGGTTTTCATCGGTGCCATTCCAGAAAAAAAGCGGTGCAGCTTTAAGGTGCTCTCGGAGAACATCCTCGTTTTCGCGGCCGGTACGTCTGGAAGTCGTGACGGCGAGGCTGCCGCCGCACTGACGCACGGCGGACAAAAGTAGCTCGCCCAGCCGCTCGATGACCGTTGGTGAGCAGTCTTGCGTCTTGTTGGCTCCTCCAACCAGAACCGCAATGAGCGGTCGGGGTAAGTGAGACAATTGTACAGAAAATTTCCCTGCGGCCTCGATCAGGCGAGCCTCGGTCACGCGGTGGAGGGCGGTTTTCGTCACCAGAACGTTGCTGCCGCGCAGACCATCATGCTGCGGTATCACAACGATATCGAACGATGAGGGATGCACGTAAGGTGATTGGATATGGATGTTGAAGGTTCTTGGACTGTTGGCACGACGGATCGCAAGAGCTGCCGCAACGCTCCCTCGACCACTCGAAATGACCACGTCGGGCCATTTCTCCGCATGATCAACTGTTGACAGAGGTTTTGGCCAGAACCTTGGGTGTAGAAGGCAAATAGGGTTGGCGGGGCGCTGAACTCGCTTTACTTCACACCTCAATCCAAGTGCCTCGGAAAGCCCGACACACTGATTCTCCATGCCGGCGAAGCCCTCGGTGATTGCCCAGCACGTGAGCTCCGAGCTCATTCTTCAAACGAGGCGAAGGCGCTTGATGGCGGCGGACCAACGGTGGCGCTTCTGCTCCCGGTCTACCGTTTTTTGATCCACCACCCAATTCATCTGAATCACCTTGCGGATGCCTTCGTATGGAAGGTGCCCATGAAAGGAGCGATCGGAGCGCTTAAAAATCAGAAGAGTGCCAACGGTAGGGGGAACTTCCGCTGCCGCATCATCGATATTCGTTGCGCTTCGGAGCAGTCGTAGTCGACCACCATCCTTCCCCCAGCGAGGGTTCATGTAGAGGAGAACGGTTATCAGCTTGGTTTCGGAGTCGGTGTGAATCTTTCCGTCGGAAATCCGACACATCCCTCTCACCGTGAACATGGTCGGTCAATTCGCCAAGCTGATCGAAAATTTCTCCTCCACTGCGTTTCTGAACTCGGCTCCGTTCATCTGCTTAATGAGCTGTGCGAAATCGGATCCAAATTTCACGGTCGAAAGCGGGAAGCTACCCGGCCGTTGTAGGGCTGGGAAATCTGCCATCAGCCCTTCTTCCCAGTCCGCGTGGATGAAACTTTCTACAATGACGTGCTCGAAGGGTGCCGTACTCAGTGCGGCGGCCCGAAGTCTGTCAACGTCGAGTATCGGTACTTTTATGATCCGTTGTGCCTGCAACATCATTGTGCCCCAACTTTTCCTAACGGCTGTGTATCCGATCTGGGTGGACCGAAACCGGCCCCCATGTTTACAATTTTGTAGCGCACTGCAACAGCTAAAGCGGCGCCCCGGCGAGCCTTGAACGGACCCGGGACCGTGCAGCCCAGCGTGAGCACTCAGTCAGGGGGCCAACCCTCGGGCATGGCTTTCAAACTTTGCGGTTTCCGCTGCGGCCGATGAATTGCTGAGCTGCTTAGCAAGCAGCATCAAAGACCAGGAAAGCGCTACCGCGCCAAGAAGCCACGTTTGAAACATGTCGAAGCCCGAAAGCCCGATCGCGCAGCAAGCGGCGAACAGCGCGTAAGCGCTTGCTTTAAACAAGACCGGCCAATTCCGGAGCGCCCAAAGACCCGCTAATCCGATCGACAGTAACAAGACTGCTCCAATGGCACCGAGCTCTAGCCACGTCTGAAGGAACACGTTGTGAGGGTGGCGGGCCGCGCGCCCTTTCAGTGCATAGCCCAGGGTTGGATCGTTTGGATCGACAGGGATGACGAGATGTAGATCGCGCGTACCACGGATGCCAATGCCGGTCAGCATGTGTTTAGATGCGTCGTCAGCGCAGTACTTCCAAATGTAAAAGCGCGCCGCGACGCTCTCCGGCGGGAGCCAAGTCCAATGCTGCCAGCCCATATCGTAGGGCAACTTGGCGAGCGGGACGGCGAGCATCGTCGCGAGAACCCAGCCGGTCACCAGTAGGAACCTTGCAGTCTGCAGTGACAGCGCCGAGATTCCCAATACGGCAGCACTGAGGAAGAAGGCCACTGTGGATGTGCCGCTTTGGGACAGCAGGATCGACAGGCCTATTAGGAGCACGACTGCGGCTAGCACTCCGTTTCGGACCGCTTTGCGTGATAGCGCCGCGGTGAAGAGGAAGCCAGGAATGAGCAGAAGCATGACACTTGTGGCATTACGGTTGAGGACGAATGCCGCAACCTGAGTCACCTCGCCGTCCACAACGGTGGCGTTCTTATGCCCGGCGCGCATTATATTGACCACGTGATTGTTGATGAAGCGCATGATCGGGTCATCAAAGACAATTTCGATCAATAGAAAGGCAGCACCCGTAAGAAGTCCGGTCAGGGCGCACTTTGCCAGGATGCTGACATCCTCCGGGGCCCGCAACGAATAGGACGCGCAGGTCAGGAAAGCTGCGAGGACTAAGCCCAAGATGGTCGCTGCCTTCACTAGGCTAGCAACCGGATCAGGTGCCCAGGTCGCGTTGATGAAGAGGTAGCCCACGAAGATCGCAAGCGAGATGGCCAGCGGTGATTTGAGAAGAATGGATAGACGGCGCCAATCGGCGTTTGAAAGGTTGAGTGTGGCGACAAGACCAAGCAATCCGAACAGAACAGGGATGAGCCGCGGAACCGCGCCGGCTGAGAAAGTGAGAAGCCCTATCAGCGAGCCTTCAAGCCGGAACAATAAACTCCCTCTTGCGCTGGTCTTATCCTGGCGTAAAGCCATTCCCGCCGTGTCTCGGTTCACTCCCATCGAGATGCCTTGTAGTCCTAAATTGCTCTGGCCGGATCGAGGCAGACCGCGTGGTTGAGTGCCAGGTTCGGGCATCTGAAGATCAGACAATCGTGAATTCACCTTGGAATCTGAGTCTAGCCTACGGCATTAGTATGGACACCTGAAGTGAAGATCACGCCGCTACGCCGATCCCGATACCAAACCATTGGACTCACGCTGTCAGTAATTTGGGCGGTTGCTAGCGGGCTTTGGATTTCAAACATGTTCATGCAAGGGCAGGCCTCGCCTGCAATAGCTAAGTACGAAAGATGCCTGGACAGAGGTGAGACCCCCTTTAGACACGTGCAAATATATTTTCCAAAAGGATTATGCTGAGGCAACTTGGTCCGCACGGTTACTCCTGATCTTAAAGGCTTTTGCCGTCATACCGCTGATATGGATGGTTGTTTGGGTCTCAACCAGGCGCGGGTTTAGTTCTGCCTCGCGAGCCCGAGAGATCGACTGGCCCGCCGGAGCAAAGTTGACGGCAGAGAGTGGACGATGGGCGCTTCTAACGGAACTGTTTGGATTCTCAACCAGTCAGTCGGTTTGCAGGCTGCTGCTGTCGAAGTGGCGCGTGTCGTCGGACTGCCTATTCACTTGAAACGCTTGTCGGCTTCCGGAATCATTTCGTACTTTCCAACCTTTGTGCAGCAACGCCTGCCGCCCGAGCGGCTGCTGGAGGGGCTCGCTGGTGATAAAACTTTCTCGGCCTGGCCAGCGCTCATCATTGCGGCGGGCGGAAAAAGCGGCCCAATGGCGCTAGCAATTAAGCGCCTCGCGCCAAACCCGATTTTTGCGCTAAAGGTTCAAAGGAGACGCGAACGGAGCCCAAGCTTTGAATTGGTATTGCAGAAAAGGATGGAAGAACCTGAGCTTCGGCTTGCCTCATTCGACGCGGTGTATAGCGTTTCTCCAGAGGATTGTCGTTGTTTGGGTCTGAGCGACCGCGCAGTTAGCGATGCCAAGTTGGTGGGAGAGCTGATCAAGCGAACTCTTGGCCTCGAACTCTAAGGCCGACTTCATCGAATGCGCTAACAGGCTGCATTCTGAATCGCCAGTGGATCGCTGAACCGGCGGACCAAATCGGTTCCGAGCAATTCGTCGTAGACCTGAAGCGTCTTGGACTGCATCTCCGAAAGCTCGAACAGGCCAATGACCCGGACATGCGCCCGGCATCCAATCACCGACCGCTCCACTGGCGTGAGCTTGAGCGCAACCGCAATCTTTTCTGAAAGTGCACCCGAATTCCCGGCCGGAATTAGCCAGCCGGTGAAGCCGGCTGGGTCTGCGTCCGCGTCCTTGATGGTCTCAGGCAAGGCGCCGAGATTGCTGATGATGACGGGGCATCCCATGGCTTGCGCCTCGATGCTGGTGCGCCCGAAGGTTTCCGCGACCAACGACGCTTCCTCCGGTGCCGAGGCGCGCGGCAGGACCTGCAGTATGGTGATCCGAGCCATTTCAATGGTTGGTTCTCGACGGATTTTGCGCCTCTAGGCGTGGTAAAATGAACGATCAAGAAGCGCAACTCCCGACAACTGAGCAGTCGAGCTTTTACTGCGGATGTTTTTGTTTTCCCCATAAGAAAGTCGGGGGTGTCTGCCTTACCCCAAAAGTGGGATGCGCGCTGACGATTTATCCGTGTATTGTGCCGTGCGACAGGTGGTTCCTGTCACTCCCTCAACCTTATCAAATAGGTAAGTGCCGCGTAAGCTTCGCCTGCTTATTGCCGTCTAATAGCCTTCAATCTCCATGCAAAATGCAGATGGAGACGTGAGTTCATTGCTCGAAACATGGTTCTCTATCCGCACTCTACCTTGAGCCCCAAGCGATGGTGTCGAGAGAAAATCCGGTAGCCTATCCGTAAGGGTTATGCGTTGCAGATTGGCGACATCTCGATCGCGCAGACTGGGGGAAAGGAACGCTTGTCCGGCAGGGAAGCGCAACGGTCAATAGCGCTGTTCGTCATATTTGTGACAATCTGGACCGCGTATGCCGTTATGTCGGCCGCGCCGGCCGCAATTCATAACGACATGGCTGAGGCTTATGTCTGGGGACGTGAGTTCCAGCTCGGCTATTCGAAGCATCCGCCCTTCTGGGCCTGGATTGCCGGCCTTTGGTTTGAAGTCTTTCCCCGCGCTGATTGGGCGTTCGCCCTTCTCGCCACGCTTAACGCCGGTCTAGGCCTTTACGGCTCCTGGATGCTCATCGGGGATTTTGCCGACGGCGACAGGAGGCTCGCGGCGGCCGTGCTTTTGCTGCTGACGCCGTTCTATACCTTTCTCGCGCTGAAATATAATGCCAACTCGATTTTCCTATCCCTTTGGCCTTGGACGATGCATTTCTTTGTTCGGGCGATCGACGATCGGCGACTCTCCGATGCGATCCTGTTCGGCTTGTTGATGGGCATGGCCCTTCTCTCCAAATATTTCGCCCTGATTTTGGCCGCCACTTGCTTCGCGACAGCCCTCGTTCATCCAAAATGGCGGGCGTACTTTACGTCTGCGTCACCTTACGTGTCGGTTGTTGTCGCCTCCTTGCTGCTTGCACCTCATGTTTGGTGGCTGGCGCGGAGCGATGCGGGGCCCGTGGATTACTTTATACACAAGACAGGCTTCGGCTTCGCGACCGTGGTCCTGTCTTGCGTTGTTCTTATCGCCGGTGTGGTGGCATTCCACTCCATCGTCATAGCGCTGATCGCCCTTGCCAAACGAAGTTCCCCGAAATCATGGGGTGCATTGTTCAGAGTGCGCTGGGCCGAGCCGCGATTTCGAGTCCTTACAACACTCGCAGTTTTGCCGCTGGGATTGACTGTCGTGGCAGGGCTCGTATTCCGGCTGCGGCCGGACACCAATATGGTCATTGGGATTTTCAGCTTAATGCCGCTTCTATTGCTCGAGCTTGCGGGCATAGGGGGAGACAAGCGCCTTTATCGGCTGGGTCGCGCGATCGCCGTCGGCATCACGCTCGGCGCATTGGTGTTGTCTCCTGTGATCGCAATTGCCAAGATTTGGTACGGCAGCGACAACAATTATACCGAACCGCGAAAGGAGCTCGCGCGCCGGGCAACGGAGATTTGGCACGAGACCATCGCTACACCCCTCCAGTACGTCGCCGGTAGCCGGCGTTATGAGAACGCCGTTACCTTCTACAGTGCTGACCAGCCGCACGTTTTCACACACCAGGACGCGGCTCGAGCGCCCTGGGCAACACCTGAGGACATCGACCGACTTGGGCTTTTGGTCGTCTGTGCCGAGAAGGACAAGGGATGTCTCAGGTCGAGCGCCGGTATTACGTCGTCTCGGGTACGCCAAGTCGAGTTGACTCTGGCTCACTCTTTTTGGGGCTACACCGCTCCGCCCGTGAGCTTCATCATCACCATCATGCCGCCGCGTCCCTGAAGGGCCCTTTACCAAAGAGGGACGGTGGCTGGATCAGACGTGCAGAGGCACTTGTATCTCGTCAGGGTCTTAGCACCTGACTTTGCCGCGACGATGCACGCGCCACCGTCGTTGGAGCCAACCCTCTCGTCCTTCGGGGTAGACCCCTTAATGTGGCCCGCACAAACGTAATATTGCTCTCTGCCACCAATTGGAACAGCATTCCGTTCGCTCGCTTGTCCGTTTTCGCCTTTATCCAAATTGCAAGCATTGGGGCATGCTTGCTCATCGGCATCAACCCATCTCATACCTGCTTCCACCGACGTGGTCCAAACGGACATGGCAAGGACGAGAAAAATGCTTCGCGTCTTGAGGCCAAGCAATGCCAATTTGCCGTCAGTGTTCATTGGTGTGCGCATGCACCCTGCGGACGAGATATATTGGCCTCTGCTTGGTTTCCATATAAATCCGCCCCACATACTCGCCGAGCAGGCCGATACCGATAAGCTGCAGGCTGCCAAGAAACAGGATGGCGACGAGCAACGAAGCGTAACCGGGAACATCAACGCCCTCGATCAGGGTGCGCAGCAAAATGAAGCCGGCATAGAAAAATGCCATGGTCGCTGTTAAGGCCCCGGCATATGCACACAATCGCAATGGCTCTGTACTGAAGCTGGTCAAACCCTCGAGAGAGAGATTCAGAAGTGCAAACCACGAATATTTTGTCGAACCCGCGCGGCGCTGTTCGCGCGTATAGTCGATTGTCGCTGTTTTGAAGCCCACCCAGGCAAATAGACCTTTCATGAAGCGTTGCCTTTCAGGCAGCTGTTTGAGGGCTTCAAGGACGGATTTATCCAGGAGGCGAAAGTCTCCCACATTCGCCGGTATCTGCACTTGTGACAGCCAATTGTGCAGGCGATAAAACAGCTTCGCGGTGTTCCGCTTCAGGAAGGTCTCCGACTCTCTGTCCCTGCGTTCAGGGAGCACAACATCGGCCCCCATCTGCCACGCCACAATGAGGGCTGGAATTAGTTCTGGCGAATCCTGCAAGTCAGCGTCGATCGGAATGACCGCATCGCCTTTGGCGGCATCGAGGCCAGCGGTAAGCGCGGCCTCCTTGCCAAAATTCCGGGAGAGCTCAAGGACAGAGAAGCGCGCGTCGCGGTCGACGAGCGCAATCAATCGCTGCAAAGTGTCATCCCGGCTGCCGTCATCCACGCAGACAACTTCGAAACGAATACCAGGGACACCGTCGAGCACCTGGCGAAGCGCCTGGTAAAGAGGCTCGACGGCCTCGCTTTCGTTGTAGAAGGGAATGACGATTGATACGAGCTTGCCCGAAGGCGTCGCCATGGTTGTGTCGCTAGCGCATGACGAGGTTGAGGGCCGCACAGGCAGTCGTTTCCCTAACAAGCACGCAGGAACTCTGCCCGGACGGAAATCCGAAGCGCGAACGTAGCGAGCGACCTCTGTGCATAGCTCCCCCCAAGAACGTGCTCGTCGTGAGAGGAGTCATGACGCCGCTTACGTCAATATTACGACGCAGTACGTTTATGATGCGAAGCCGGACAAATTGTCGCTAACTGCTCTCTTACCACTAAAAGGGACGAGTCAGGAGGGCCCGGTAGCGGACGGTTCCCCGGGCGAGTGCAGCACTGATCGGAATGATGATCAGGTAGGAATAGCAGAGCTAATCGAAATAGCAGGGTAGAAATCACGAACCGAGGTGCGTTAGTGCAACTGGCCTAACCCTTGTTTCAACCGTCGAGTCCGAGCCGCTCTGCGAAAGGATCCGGGTGACGCGGAAGGCCATCAGCGCCCAGGGCGGGTAGAAAAACGTCCGCTTCTGATAACAGCAGACACGGGTAAATCCGCGGCCAGCCGATTAAATCAACAAAATCTGCACAAAGCCGACTTTTCGCGCGGGCCGACTTTTCGCGTGGGTCTCGGGACCAGCGCCAGCGAGAGAGGCCGGACTTATGTGAAGGCACCCCTCGTTGGAGCGCGCGTGTGTGAATGGTTAGACGTGAGGAGCGTAGCAGGCGCTGCAACGCCGCAAGGAGGCGGAAGAAGTTGCTGCAATGACAGATAGACTCCGTTCCCATACGGAGCGCGACTCGGTCCGCCGAGGCTACTGCGCCGACAAAATGCAGGTCTGGTTATGGGAAGCAACGCCTCGACCGCTGGCTGACTTGCGAGCAGGCGCGCAACAGCTTCGCCACCGTGGCGCGAAAAACAAGCTGTTGAAATTTCCGATTCGACATGCGGTTCTACACCGGTTCGCGGGTAGGCGCAGTTTTCACCGCTTTTAGCCTACTGCGGTCATGGCTATGAACGGTTTCGGGTAGGACGAAGCCATGCTTCTAGCGATATTCGATGAAGGCGTCCTGACGCAGATCGCGCAGCAAACGTTCGGCGCGGATCATCATTTCCTGGTTCATCAGTTTGCGCTCCGTTTCCTCACGGAGCTTGGTGTCGCCCACGGTCGAAGCCTTGCCGCAGACCGCATAAACCTCGACCGCCGACTGCGTCAGCGTCGGAGGGGTCATCTGGCCGACTTTCGCGCTCATCACCAAGAGCCGCGCCGGCTGAACCAGCGAGGTCGGTTGCTGGTCGGCGAGAAACTTGACGCTCGCACCTTCGACGCCCTGGGCAAGATCGCCGAGATTGGCGCAATTGTCGAAGCGGGCACGTAGGGCCTCCGCGGCGGCAATCCGCGAGGCGATCGTGCGGTCATCGGCGTTCGCCGGCAGCTCGAATTTGACCTGTTTCAATTGGAGCGTGGAAGACTTGCCGGTGCTGCCGGTCTCGCCACCGCTTCCGCCAGCCTCTGCCAGAGCTTTGTCCACATCGGCGTCGCCGACGTCGACATCATGGCGAAACTTCTGCCGCACGACGCTTTGCCAGACGAGCTGAGCGCGGATGCGATCCTTCAGCGTCTTGATGTTGACGCCGGCCCGCCCGAGCGCCGTCGAGAGTCCGTCCACGCTAAGGTTGTTCCTCTGCGCCATGTCGCCGAGGATTTTCATCATGTCATCGTCGTCTGGGGTGATGCCGAGTTGCCGCGCTTGCTGCATTTGCAGACGCTCATCGATGAGCATGTCGATGGCCTGCTTCTTCAGGTCGGCTGAAGGCCGCTCATGGGAGGTGATGCCCAGGAAGCGCTCACGCTGCTCGATGTCGTAGTCGGAGATTGGGTCGTCATTGACGAGGACTTTGATCGACACCTCTTGCGCATCTTGCGCCTCTTGCGCCACCGCGCGATCGGGCCCTTTGGGCAAGGCGATCAGAATAAGGATAGCCGCCACCAGCAATGCAAGCGCAAAGGCGCGTGGGCAAGAGCCAGCCTTGGCGGCGGAAGTATCGTGGCGTGGTTCTTTGAACACGATGGAGTACAATCCTTTGCAACCGAACCTTTACGGGCCAAATGCCTCGGCCGATTGCGTGCCCAAGAAATCGGCGTTCGTCTGAAGGGAATAGGCGCCGATATATTTCAGCATGAAATTGACTGTGAAACGTTCGTCAGGCTTGATGTCCTGGTCCTGGACGAAGGACCGCTGGTACATCACGTTCATCATGTAGCAATCATCCTGAAACTGCAGACCGAGGTCTTCAGTGATCGGCTGATCCTGCTGCAGGTCGTAGCGAATATTGCCGAGCAGCGACCAATCAGCGGTCAAAGCGAGAGTTCCACCCGTAAGGATCTCTTGAACCGGCTGGCCGGCGGTAAGGCCGGGTTGTTCGGGCACGTTAGCATAGTTCACGCTGAGTTTGATAGGACCGTAATTTGCCGAGGAACCGAGATCGGTGCGCTTGATATCGAACGTCTGGTGGTCGAAGCGCGATTGAGCTTGGAAGCCGATATAGGACGCGGCCTGGAGATAGAGACCGCCCACAAAGTCGGAGTCGTCCGTCGCCAGGCCGCTCGTCTGGTAAAACGCGGTGTCGTAGGCATTCTGGCCGGCGAGCTGATAGCTCTGGCCAAACACGGCTCGGGCGTAGGCGCCCGAGGCGAACTCGGCGGTATAGCGGAAGCCGACATTGGCACGGGTGCCTGTCTCGACCCGGTCGTAGCCCGAGAATTTGTCTGTGTCGAACAGGAGCGTGTCGTCGAACACGAGGCTGAGGGCATCCTCGTTCGGGATGTCCTGCTGATTGCCGATCGAGCTCGGCCTCGCGATGATCTGGCCGATCGGCTCGATCACGTGGGTGACGGGGCCGGTGGTGGCGACGAAGGGATAGCGGTACTCGAAGCCCGCGAGGGCATTGCCGCGCGCGGTGAAGCCGTTCGTCGGATCTTGCGTGACGAGATCCTCGGAGCCGGTCAGGCTCGTGCTGTTGACGCCGCTCACGTTATAGAGATCGCCGCGCAACTGAAAGAACGGAGTGAAGACCTCACCAATGCCGTCGATCATTTGGCGCCGCCAGTTGGCTTCGGTGATCAGCCGATCTGAGCTGAGGTTGTTCTGGTTCTCGAAGGCCATCACGTTCGAGTTGAAGCTGAGCTCGCCGCCGACGATCGGATCTTTGACGACGTAATCGTAGTCGATGATCGGAAACACCGTCGCATCGGAGAACTGCTCGTCGGTGCCGAGCAGACTGTTGGTGGCATAGAAGCGTGTCGAGAAATAATTGCGGTCATGCAGACCCTCGAGAAACACCTGGTCAATACGGTCAGTCTTGATCTTGCTGTCGAGATTGTAGAACCGCCTGAATGTGTCGTCGGTCGAGCCGATGACGTCCCAGCCCCAACTCCAATAAGGATCAAGCGCGAACTTTCCTTGCGTGTTGATGCCGCCGCGGAAGTCGCCGAACGAGCCGGAGAAGCCCGGATCCCAAACCCCTGCAAGCTGGAGCCGAAAGGCGCCACTCGCCGTCTGTTGGCGCCAGTCGCCAACCAGTAGCGTACCGGCATTCTCCGTGTACATCGGCGCGAAGGTGAAGTCGTAGTGATCCGACAGCGCGAAATAATACGGGACCGTCACGGTGTTCCCGAGTTGGGAGTCATTCGAGTAGGTCGGAATGAGGAAACCGGACCTCCGCTTCACCGTGGGATCAGCCATCTGGAACCACGGGATGTAAACCATCGGCACGCCGAAGAAGTCGAACCACGCATTGTTGAACGTGAGCGTGGCCTGGTCGCGCCGATGGATGATCTTGCCGGCCCGAATGCGCCACGTCGGTGGCTTGCTGGGATTGTCCTCGCAGATCTTGCAAGGCGTGAACCAGCCCTTCTGAAACACGGTGACGTTCCCGGCCTCGCGTGACGCCGACTGGGCAACAATGCGGGTATCGTCCTTAGTAACGAGTTGCAAGGCATCGAGGAAACCGTCGCGAAAATCGTCGGTGAGCGTGATGTGGTCGGCAGTGATCACTGCGCCGTCGGGGTCCTTGATGCGCACATTGCCCACTGCGGTCAGCGTATTGGCGTTGCGGTCATAAACCAGGCTGTCTGAGAGCAAAGTGTAGTTGCCGTAATAGAGCTCGACGTTGCCCTTCGCGGTGATCTTGCCGTTGTCGTTGTCGTAGATCATCTGGTCGGCCTGCAGCAGCATCGGCTCGCTCGATTTCACCTTCGGCACTTGCAAGGTCTTGGTCAGTGCCTTGCGCTGTTGGAGTGCCGCCTTGTTGCTCGACTTTGACTCGGTTCCAGACGCGAACGCTGTTTCCGCCGCGGGCATCGTCAGTGCGACAGCGAGAATCAGCGCGCAAAGCGTCTTCCACTCGGCGCGCAGCATGCCGAGCGCCGAGAGCCCATTAGACGCGGCGATGCCGGGCAAGGCCCGGCGCGTTCCCAGCTCCTTGTCCCTCGTGCGCAGCATCACCCGTCCTCTTTGTACAAGAGCACGGTGAGTGCGAGCGCCGCCGCGATGATCACCGGAACCCAAGCTGCAGCCATTGCCGAGGTAAGCCCCGCCATGGCGAAATTGCGCGATATTTCCGAGAACACGAAGAAGGCGAAGCCGCAGCACAACCCGATAATGGCATTGATCTGGACGTTGCCGAAGCGGAAGCCCTTGAGCGAGCAGGTGGCCGCGATCAGCACCATGGTTACGAGCAGGAAGGGCCGCGACAGCAGAAGCTGATATTGCACGCGATATTGCGTCGCCGGTAACCCGGCACGCTCGGCGATCTCGATGAAGTTCGGCAGATCCCAAATTGAGATCGAGAACACGGTGCCGAGACTGTCGCGCACCTGTGTGGGGGTGAGATAGGTGCTGAGCAGATAGTGCTTGTAGAACTCGGGCTCTTGGCCGACGGCGCTGACCCACACATCGTCGAGCTCCCAGCGGCCGTCCTTGAGCGTCGCTCTCCTTGCTTCGACGCGCTCGGTCAGTCCGTGATCGCGGTCGTATTGAAACGCCGTGACGCCGTTTAGTTCGAGGCCTTGGTTCAGAACATCGGCGGCATGAAGCACGGTCGGGCCGTCGGCGCCGTCCTCGCGCAGCCAAGCACCCGAATTCCTGCTCGAGGTGAGGATGGATTGATCCTTGCCGAAGGCGATGCCGTAGAGACGCTCGGCTTCGCCGCGGGCAGCCGCGGCAATCGGATTGTAGACGAGCACGAAGGCGATCCCGAGCACGAACGCGACCACCATCGCCGGCAGTGTGAACTGCCACACCGAGATTCCCGCGGCGCGCAGAACCACGAGTTCGGACGTGCGGCTGAACATCAGGAAAATGCCGATGCTGCCGATCAGCACGGCGAAGGGGAGCGTGAGCTCGGAGAAGGAGGGGAGGCGGAGCAGCGTGATCCAGGCGAGGAGGAGACCGGAAATGTCGCCCGCGTAGTTGCCTGCGCGGCGCAGCATCTCGATGAAGTCGACGAAGAAGATGAGGACGCAACAGACCAGGAACATCGCCATCATGGCGAGGAAGAAGCGCGCGGAAAAATAGCGCGCAAGCGTCCAGCCTGCACTGATGCCTGGCATCTGCGCTCTCACGTCGCTCGCATCCCTCTACCGGCCCAAAATGTTTTGTTTTTCGGCCTGAACCGAAGTTCGAAGCTAAGCTTGGACCGCAACTCGGGAGACATTCTAACGTGCGCCAAATAGGCCGCAATTAGAATCGCCCCCACCGGAATAAGATACACGAGCGGTGTGGCCCACGCATTCAACGTGACCAGGTTGTTGGCGGTGATCCCGGCAACCCTCAAGGCGACGGCAATCACAAACGCCGTGAGGATCTGACTCCAGCGGCTCTCGCGTGTCGTGCGCGCATGCGCCAAAAGCGCAACGACGATGAAGCCGAAGGCCAGAGGGTAGAGGGGGGTCGACAGCCGCTCATGCAGTTCCGAGCGTACCTGACCCTGAAACGCAGGATAGAACTTGCTGTCGGGGCCGAAATTGATCAGCTCGCTAATATAGCGCTCGCGAGGTCTCAGCTCTTTGTCGGTCGCTTCCTCCGGAGCCAATTCGGAAAGATCGAGCATATTCTGATCGAATGCCACGATCTGCACCCCTTTATCTGCGCCCTGGGTGTCCAGACGCTGCACATAACCATCGAACATCACGAGATAAGCACCGTCATCATTACTGAGGATCTGCCCACGCTCGGCCAAATAACTCATGACCTGCTTCGGGTTACGCTCATCGTGGATGAGGAGGCCTCGCAGCTCCCCGTTCGGGCTCCGGTCGCGAATGTGGAAAGTGAGCCCATTCTCGGGACTGGAAAAGCGGCCTGGCTGAAGGACTTGCGAGATCAAGTCAGCGCGGACCTGGGTGATGAACGTGCGCAGTTCGCGCGTGGCAGCCGGGGTGATGAAAACGTTGGCGATCAGGATGCCGAAGGAAACTAGCCCCGCCAGCGCGATCAAAGGGGCCCCGATTCGCCACACTGGGGCGCCGGCAGCCGTCATGACGATCAGCTCGCTGTCGCCGTTCATGCGGTCGAGCGTGTAGAGGCAGGCCATCAGCACTGCGTTCGGCGCAATGAGGGCTACGAGGCTCGGCAGGCTGAGCATCGTCATCTTCAGGAAGAGCAGGATGCCCTGGCCCTGCGATGTGATTAAGTCCAATTCTTTCAACACTGTAGCCAGCCAGACGACTGACGTCAGCGTGAGCAGGATGACGAGGAACGCGTTCGCCGCCTGCCGAAACATGTATCGGCCGAAGAGCGTCGTCATAGCCTTCGCGAGTCCCCCGTTTGGCCGCCAGCCGATAGGCTTTTGATGGTTCTTAGAAAATCGCCAAGCCGCCCGCGCCAAGCGCCATTCCCACCAGTCCAAGATGGCGGAATTTCGGCGTTTTCGAACGGCTTGCTTTCGTGTCGCGCAACATTTACCTAGTCGGTCACATTTCCCGCCGCTGTTGCAGAACTGCACCAGTGAACGCGTCGGCGCCAATTTGGCCCGGGCGTGCTTCTCGGGTCGATTTGCCTCAAAATTGATGGTGGCGGAGGCCGAAGGAGTGAGCCCGTGAGCGATCAGACCGCGTTGACCTTTGCCACTAGAAGCGCACCCGCCGATGGCGTGGCGGTGGTGTTCGCAGGCGAGGGGCCGAATCTCACCCGAGCCGCTCAAGATTCTCGACAAGAAGTCGAAGGGTTTGCTCGCGAAGGCCGCCAAGATTACCGGCTTCAAGGGCAAGAAGGACCAGATCGTCGATCTCCTTGCGCCGGAAGGGCTGAAATTCGCGCGCGTCATTCTCGCCGGCACCGACAAGACCGCCTCGTTCGGTCAAGAGGACTGGCTCAATCTCGGCGGCAATGTGCGGGGGCTTCTCACCGGCAAGGAGGCGCCCGTCGCCCACATCTTACTCGACAGCGTCGACGGCAAGATCACTGGGGGCGATGCTGCGAGCTTTGCGCTTGGCGCGCTGCTGCGCGGCTACAAGTTCAAGAAGTACAAAAGCACCAAGACGAAGAAGAACGGCGCCCGTGAAGCGAACGACAGAACACTGAAGAAAATCGTCGTCCATTGCGACGATCCCAAGGCGGCGACCCAGGCCTTCGTGGCCGCGCGCGCGATTTTCGACGGCGTCACGTTCGCACGCGATCTCGTCAACGAGCCCGCCAACGTTCTCGGGCCGGCCGAGTTCGCTGCGCGGGCGAAAGAGCTGACCAAGTCTGGTGTCCAGGTCGAGGTGCTCGGGCTCAAGGCTTTGCAAAAGCTCGGCATGAACGCGCTGCTCGCAGTCGGGCAGGGAAGCGCGCGGCCAAGCCATGTGGTCGTGATGCAATGGCGCGGCGCGGGGCCCAAGGGCGGAGCCCCGATCGCCCTGGTCGGCAAGGGCGTCACGTTCGACGCTGGCGGCATCTCGCTCAAGCCCGCCGCCGGCATGGAAGACATGAAGGGCGACATGGCAGGCGCGGCCTGCGTGGTCGGACTGATGCGGGCGCTCGCCGAGCGCAAGGCCAAGGTGAATGCCGTCGGCATCATCGGTCTCGTCGAGAATATGCCGAGCGGGACTGCGCAGCGTCCGGGCGATGTGGTGACGTCGATGTCGGGCCAGACCATCGAGGTGCTCAACACCGACGCCGAGGGCCGCATGGTGCTTGGCGATTGCCTTTGGTATGCGCAGGAGCGCTTCAAGCCGAAGGCGATCGTCAATCTCGCGACGCTCACCGGCGCGGTGATGGTCGCGCTCGGCAAGGAGCACGCCGGCCTGTTCAGCAACAACGACGAGCTCTCAGGCTGGCTCACCGATGCCGGCAACGTCACCGGCGAGAGACTATGGCGGCTTCCAATCGGACCGAAATACGACAAGATGATCGACTCGAAGGTCGCCGACATGAAGAACACGGGGGGGAAGTGGGGCGGTTCGATCACGGCCGCCCAGTTCCTTCAGCGCTTCATCAAGGACGGAACGCCATGGGCGCATCTCGACATCGCCGGCACGGCCATGTCGTCGGTCGACAGCGAGATCAATCGCAGCTGGGGATCGGGCTTCGGCGTCCGTCTGCTCGATCGCCTGATCAGAGATCACTACGAGCGGCATTGAGCGGTGCGCGGCCGTTTCAACTCACTCGCCCATAGATTGGCGATGTTACACCTCCCATACCTACCGCTATAGGTATAATAGCCGAATCGGAGGCGCGTCGTGAGCGCTTCGGTTCGGCAGGCGTCATTCGGCATTATGAGCATAGCCGCCGGCCTCTTTTGGGATGCCGGTGAGAAGGTTCTGATGGTCTGGGGCTATCACGACGAAAGTGGCGAATACGTTGACGGTAAGCTGGTCAACATGACCGTCGGCGGTTGTTATGCGTCACTCGATAAGTGGCAGGAATTTGATCGGGATTGGGCGAAGGCTCTAGAGGCCGAAGGTCTTGAATGGTTCCACATGACTGACTTCGAGGCATGGGTTCCACCATTCAACTTTCAACTGCCTGATGGAAACCGCGATTACGAAAAGCACAAACGAATTTTGGATGCCCTACTCAACATCATGTTGCGATATGTGGAGGGCTTTTATGGGTTTGGGGCTGTTTCGATGTTTGACCCCTCTCGCCCCACTCTCGACCATGAGAGGCTTCTGGAGGATTGCGCATGCGGAGCGATCAAGCATGCGGTGCTTAACGCCTATGACTTTTTCCGCGAGCCAGTGAACGTGGTCTTTGGAAAGCAGAAGCATTTCACTGAAACCAAAATCCGCAAATACATCGACTTCTATGATTACGAAGGCATCAAAGATCGCATCGGAACGTTTGCGATGGACGATCCGCGCCGTGTTAGGCCGCTTCAGGCGGCTGACATTCTCGCCTACGAGATGTCAAAGGCCCAACGCGAGCATAGAGAACGCTATCCCTATCGCCGGATAATGAATGGAGCTTTGGCGCTTGATCGCCCAATAAGCCTCAATTGGGGACCGCTTACGTTTCAGTGGGGGCGGTAGATGTGTCCCAGGCCGGATCACGGAGACTTAGGCTTACCAGCAGATGGCTCTTTAGAGCCAACGACCTTCTTGAAAGCGTCCTCGAAGTCCTTTGGCTTATCCGAAGCCTCGACTTCTCGCGCCATTTCAACGAAACGCTTATGGCGCTCCGCGTCTGTAAGTTTGCGCTTTGGTTCTGATTTGCGTTTCATCCACCCATCAAATAGCAGAAATGTCCCATGACTGAAATACCTAGCGTTGAGATCGTTCGGTTGCTTGATAAAGATTGCTCAAGCGATCACTTTCGTCGGTTAGTAGGTCACGCGCTTTGCGGACGGCTGCTATTTGAAGCAGCGCGAGCGAATGCGTTGTGGGCTCATCAAGTCTCATTCTGGCCGTTATCCATT
Organism: uncultured Alphaproteobacteria bacterium; assembly: GCA_963732205.1. Classification (GTDB taxonomy): domain Bacteria; phylum Pseudomonadota; class Alphaproteobacteria; order Rhizobiales; family Methyloligellaceae; genus Methyloceanibacter. The sequence continues at coordinate 46,765 of CAVSYE010000006.1, read as the reverse complement.
CTGTTGATTGTTCGGCGTCCTCAAAATCGCCAAGAGCGATTTCCACATACCCGACACTCCTTCCAGCTTCGGAACCTAAAACGCTCATTGAGCGGATTTTGGCGGCCATGGCGGCAACTCCTTCACAAGGTCATTTCTTGATGAGTTGTTTGATAGGTCAGCCGCTTGCCCTTCATGCCTTTGACAGCGATGGCCGTGCGCTGCTCATCGTTGATGCCGAGCTTGACGCGAGTGTTCTGCCGGAAATCAAACTCGGCCAGATAACGCTCAAGGTGCTTGGCGTCCATGTGCTGATAGACGCCGATCAGGCCCCGCTTGAAGATCGAGAAAAATCCCTCAAGCGTGTTCACATGCACGTCGCCGCGCGACCACTCGAATTTGGAGTGATCTACGCTTTCGTGCTTTCTAACGGGCGGGAATTTGTAGTGCTGCGCCTTATCGGTCACGAGACGGCTATCCTCGTGAACGTGCTTCTCGATATGCCGCATCACGCTCCGATGATCGAGGACCATGGAGCGGACAGGACCGTCGCGCTCGACAAGGCTCAAGACATGCGCCTTGGGCCTCTTACGGCCTGGAGCGCGTTTGGTCTTGCGGGAGTTGGTGATCGCGGTTTCATCGGCTTCAACGGTCTTGCCAAGGCCACCAAGAGGCGTTGCGGCACCAGGGTCCATGGCGAGCCGGATGCGATGGCCGAGGAACCATGCGGTTTTCATGCTGCAATTGAGCATCCGCTGAATTTGCCGGGTAGCGATGCCCTTCTTGCTGGCGCACATCAAGTGAATGACCTGGAGCCAGAGATGCAAGGCGAGGTGCGAGGACTCGAAGATGGTCCCCATGCGAACCGTGAAGGGCTTCTTGCAGGCGTAGCACTTATGCAGGCCGGGGCGCGTCGTCTTGCCCTCAAGGCGTCCGATCCTAGCCGTCTCGCCACAGTGCGGGCAGACAGGGCCGTTAGGCCACAGCTCAGCCTCGACATAGGCGAAGGCAGCGGCTTCGTTTTGAAAGTGCGGGGCGGAAAGGACGGACTTGGCCATGGATTTATCTCCTATGACCAAAACACTACATCAAGTGGACAGGTATGTCAAGTGTAACATCGCCCATAGATTTTCCATAATATACCTTATGCGAATCTCGCTCTTGGGCGTGGATTTGGGGTGTCCGGGCTATCCCGCTGACGGAAAAGGTAAATGTGAGCGGGACGGACGTGTCAGCCGCGGCCTCGGGTGGGCGTGCGTCGATGGCTGAGGACGGTCGGGAAAGGTGCTATCGGCTCGAGCACCTGCTCGCCGTGATGGCGCGGTTGCGCGATCCAAATGACGGCTGCCCCTGGGACCTCAGACAGGACTTCTCCACCATCGCGCCCTACACCATCGAGGAGGCTTATGAGGTTGCCGACGCGATCCAGCGTGAGGATCTCGATGCGCTCAAGGACGAGCTGGGCGATCTCCTGCTCCAGGTGGTCTATCACGCGCAGATGGCCGCCGAGCAGTCGCGTTTCGACTTTTCCGATGTCGCCGATGCGATTACGCGGAAGATGATCCGCCGTCACCCGCATGTCTTCTCCGATCCTGCGTTGCGCGATGAATTCCTCACGTCGAATCTCTGGGAGCGCATCAAGGCCGAAGAGAAAGCCGAGCGTGGCGAGAGTGCTTCCAGCGTTGCCTCTCACCTCGATGACGTGCCGCTCGCGCTGCCCCCGCTCACGCGCGCGGTGAAGCTCCAGAAGCGCGCCGCCGAAGTAGGATTTGATTGGCCGTCGCTGGCTCCCGTTTTGGACAAGGCTGAAGAGGAACTCGGCGAGCTCAAAGAGGCGGTCGATGCGCAAGTCGACGCCGCGACGGATGTACGCTCGGCGAAAGTCAGAGAGGAGTTCGGCGACCTCCTTTTCGTGATGGCCAATGTCGCGCGTCACCTCGAGGTGGATCCGGAAGCGGCACTGCGCGAAGCCAACGCCAAGTTCGTGCGACGTTTCAGAAGCATCGAGCAGGCGCTCGCCAAGGACGGGCGGCGTTGTGAAGACGCGACGCTCGAGGAGATGGACCAGCTCTGGGACGAAGCCAAGGAAGCGGAGCGGAACGGCTAGAGCAGATTCAGGTTTTTCCGATTCCTGAAGGGATTCCCAAATCAAGCGAACAGTGCGAGTCCTCCATTCCTTGGGGATGGAGGGGGACATGGCGCGAGCTTACAGCCAAGACTTGCGTGATCGTGTGATCGATGCGGCGCTCGGCGGAATGCCGGCCCGGCGGGCGGCGGTCCAATTCGAGATCGGGATCGCCACGGCGATTGTGTGGGTGCGCCGGGCGCGCACGAGCGGTGAGCGGGCGGCGCGCCGTCAGGGCCAGCCGCGGCGTTCCAAGCTCGATCCGCAGCGCGCCTTCCTGCTCGGACTGGTCGAACTGACGCCGGACATGACGATCGTGGAGATGCAACAGCGGCTTGCCGCGGAGCGTGGCATCAAGGCGAGCGTGGGCACCATCTGGACCTTCCTCGACCGCTGCGGCCTGACGTTCAAAAAAAGTCCGCGCATGCGGTTGAGCGGGATCGGCCCGACATCGTGAAGCGGCGCGAGGCCTGGTTCGAGGACCAACTCGACCTCGATCCCAGCAAACTCGTCTTCATCGACGAGACCGGCGCGGCGACCAACATGGCCCGCCTGCGCGGCCGGGCGCAGAAAGGCGAGCGGCTGCGTGCCGGCATCCCGCAGGGCCATTGGAAGACCACCACCTTCGTGGCAGGCCTCAGGCTCACCGGCATGACCGCGCCGATGGTGCTCGACGGTCCGATGAACGGCGCCGCCTTCCTCGCCTATGTGCAGCAGGTGCTGGCGCCGGAACTCAAGCCCGGCGACATCGTCATCATGGACAACTTGTCCGCTCACAAGAGCTGCCAGGTGCGCGACGCAATCGAGGCGGCCGGCGCGCGACTGCTCTACCTTCCGCCCTACAGCCCCGACTTCAACCCGATCGAGAACGCCTTCGCCAAACTCAAAGCGCTGCTGCGCAAGGCTGGCGAGCGCAGCATCGAGGGCCTCTGGCACCTGATCGGGAAGCTCCTCGATGCCTTCAGTCCGCAGGAATGCGCCAACTACTTCGCCGCCGCAGGCTATGATCCGGATTAACCCGAAAATGCTCTAGGGTGCTACGAAGCGGCCTTGAGCCGAGTAGGGCCGGCGAGGCGGGCAAGCCGCTCGCGCTTTTCCGGGGCAACGCGGATCAAAAGCGATGTGATCCCCTCGCCGAGATCGGAGCGCGCGACCACCTCGCAATTCTCGTAGATCCAGTTCGACAGAGAGCCCTCCTCGGGCTTAACCGCGATCTCGATCGTGTCGCGGACGCGATTGAGCCTCCGCTCGATCTCGGCGAGAAGCGTCTTGAGCCCATATCCTGTCGTCGCCGACACGAGCACGGCTCCAGCCCGTTTTGCTTCCTTTTCCGTCCGCTTCAGTCCATCGGTGCCGAGCAGATCGGCCTTGTTCCACACCTCCATCAGCCGCTCTGGCTCTTCCTCTGTATTGATCCCGAGCTCGGCGAGAATTGCATTCACGTCTTCGCGCTGGCTCAAGCTTTCTTCGTCGGCGAAGTCGCGCACATGCACGATGAGGTCAGCTTGCAGCACCTCCTCCAAGGTCGCGCGGAATGCAGCGATGAGAGTTGTCGGCAGATCGGAGATGAAGCCCACCGTGTCTGACAGCACGGCCTTCGAACCGCCGGGGAGCGACAAAGCCCGGATGGTCGGGTCGAGCGTCGCGAAGAGCGTATTCTCGGCGAGTACCGAAGCACCGGTCAGCGCGTTGAACAAGGTCGATTTGCCGGCATTGGTGTAGCCGACGAGCGCCGCAGCGGGATAGGGAACGCGCTCGCGCGATTTCCGGTGCAGGAGCCGCGTGCGCTTCACGCGCTCGAGTTCCTTGCGGATAACGTCAATGCGCTCGCCGATCAGGCGACGGTCGGTCTCGATCTGGGTTTCGCCGGGACCGCCGAGAAAGCCGAAGCCGCCGCGCTGGCGCTCGAGGTGGGTCCACGATCTGACCAGCCGGCTCCTCTGATAGACGAGATGGGCGAGCTCGACCTGGAGGCGCCCTTCCCGCGTCCGTGCGCGCTGCCCAAAGATTTCCAGGATGAGACCGGTGCGGTCGAGCACCTTGGCGCCCCATGACGTCTCGAGGTTCCGCTGTTGCACCGGCGTGAGCGGGTGATCGACGATGACGAGCGCGGCATCTTCGGCGCGGATGAGACCTGCAAGTTCCTCCACCTTGCCGGTGCCGAAGAGAGTGGCCGGCCTCGGGTTCGGCACGGACACGAGCCCGCTCGTCTTGACGTCGAGATCAATGGCTGCGGCGAGGCCGACCGCCTCATCGAGACGCGCTTGCGGCGATCGCTCGGGACGTCCTTTGGGACCCCGCGGAGGCTTCCCTTCCCGCTTTGATTCAAGAACCGGCGCCAGCACGACGGCTCTCGTCCGGCCTGCCTTGCGCCCGAGCGCCGGCTCGCGCGGACGGCGATCCTTCTTACGCTTCAGCTCTCGCGGGTCGGTCGGACGCAATTAGCTACTCAGCGGCGCCTTCCGCTTCGGAGATGTCCGCGAGCTGGATAGGCTGGCCCGGCATGATGGTCGAGATAGCGTGCTTGTAGACGAGCTGCGAATGTCCGTCGCGGCGGAGCAAGACGCAGAAATTATCGAACCAGGTCACCACGCCCTGCAGCTTCACACCGTTCACGAGAAAGATCGTCAGCGGGGTCTTGTTCTTGCGAACATGATTGAGAAAGGTGTCTTGAAGTGACTGCGTGCGTTCAGTCGCCATGGGCTTCCCCGTCCCTTTGGTCAACGCTTACGCCTTTCGATTGTGCCGGAATCACGCCCTGCCCCGGCCTCACCGGCACATTAGACGCGATTGGGAGGCAATCTAGCAAGAGGGCTGATGGCGAAGACTTATGGCGCTGCTAGCGCAGGATAGGGCTCCTTTCGTTGGAATTGACCCCGAGCGCGCGCAGTTTGCGGTGCAGCGCGGAGCGTTCCATGCCGACGAACTCGGCCGTGCGCGAGATATTTCCGCCGAATTGGTTGACCTGGGCCAGCAAGTACTCGCGCTCGAAGATCTCGCGCGCGTCGCGGAGAGGGAGCGACATTAGATGCTCACCCCCTGCCCCGTTTGGCGATAAAGGGACTGGCGAGATGATCTCCTCGGGCAGCAAATCGGCGGTGATGATCGAATCGGGATCGCCGCCGACGAGAATCATCAGCCGCTCGATGTTGTTGCGGAGCTGGCGCACGTTGCCCGGCCAATCGTGCGATTGCAGCACGGCCATCGCATCCTCGCCGATGCGCCGTGGCGGAAGTCCGGAGGCCACCGAGATGGTTTGCACGAAATAGCGCACGAGCTCGGGCACATCTTCGCGCCGTTCGGAGAGTCCGGGGACTTTGATCGGCACCACATTGAGGCGGTGATAAAGGTCTTCGCGCAGCCGCCCTGCCGCCATTTCCTTCTGAAGATCATGGCTGGTCGATGAGACCACGCGCACATCGACATGCACCTTCGGACCGCCGCCCAGCCGCTGGAAGCGCTGCTCGACCAGGACGCGCAGGATCTTGGCCTGGGTCTCGAGCGGCATGTCGGCGACCTCGTCGATATAGAGCGTGCCGCCATGCGCCTCCTCGAGCGCGCCTACCTTGCGCGGGCCTGAGCCCGCGCCCGCCTCGGTGCCGAACAGCTCGAGCTCCATGCGGTCGGGAACCATGGCGGCGGCGTTCAGCACGACGAACGGGCCGTCGGCGCGCGTGGACTTCGCGTGCATCACCCGCGCAGCGAGTTCCTTGCCGGAACCGGACGGGCCGGTGATGAGCACGCGGCTATTGGTCGGCGCCACCTTGTCGATGGCCTGACGCAACTGATTGATCGCGACCGAGCGGCCGATCATCTCGGAGGAATAGGTGCTCCGCTCACGCAGCTCACGGTTCTCGCGCTTGAGCCGCGACGCTTCGAGCGCGCGAGCCGTGATCAGGACCAGGCGATCGGCCTTGAACGGCTTCTCGATATAGTCGTAAGCGCCGCGCTTGATCGCCGCGACCGCCGTCTCGATATTGCCGTGGCCGCTGATGATGATCACCGGCAGGTCGGGATGGGCCTTCTTGATGCGGTCGAGCAGCTCGAGCCCGTCGAGCTTCGAGCCCTGCAGCCAGATGTCGAGAATGACAAGCGACGGACGTCGATCCTCGATCTGCTTCAAGGTCTCGTCGCTATCCTTGGCGAGCCGCGTCGAGTGACCCTCGTCCTCGAGGATGCCCCCGATCAACTCCCTGATGTCGGCCTCGTCATCGACGATGAGGATGTCAGACGCCATGGGTTACTCCCTCTTCCTCCTCTGAGGCCTCGGTCTTTGCGCTTTGGATGGGCGCAGCTGCAGGCTCAGCGCTCCCATTCTCGACGCGCGCCTCCTCCTCCTCCCCGCTCGTCACCGGCAGGTCGAGGCGCACCGAGGCCCCTTCAGTCTTTCCGTTCCGTTTCGGCGCATCGGCGAGATGCAGTGTCCCGGCGTGCTGCTCGGTAATGCGCTGCACGATGGCGAGCCCAAGTCCGGTGCCCTTGGCACGGGTGGTCATATAGGGTTCGACCAGACGGTGCCGGTCCTCCTTCGGTAGGCCGCACCCATTGTCGATCACAGTGATCTGCACGCGATCCCCCCGGGCGCGTACCTTGGCCACGATGCGACCGGTTCCGGCGCGGGTGGGATCTGCCTCGACTGCCGCGTCGATCGCCTCGCTCGCATTCTTGACCAGATTTGTTACGGCTTGCGTGAGAAGGCGCCGGTCCGACAACGTCATCACCGGCTTTTCGGGAAGATCGAGCTCGAAACCGATGTCGGGACGGCTCACCTGGAACAGGAACACGGCCTCGCGCACGATGTCTTTGACGTCGTTTTGTTCCATCACCGGTTTCGGCATGCGCGCGAAGGCCGAAAACTCGTCGACCATTCGCCCGATATCCGACACCTGGCGGATGATGGTGTCGGTGCACTGATCGAACACCTCACGGTCTTTGGTGATCGAGTCGCCATATTTGCGGCGGATGCGTTCGGCGGAGAGCTGGATCGGCGTAAGAGGATTCTTGATCTCGTGCGCGATGCGCCGCGCAACGTCGGCCCAGGCGGTGCTCCGCTGGGCGCTCACGAGCTCGGTCATGTCGTCGAAGGTGATGACGTGGCCCTGGCCCTCTTGGCCCCCGCCTTCGCTGGTGACGCGGACGGCAAAATTGCGCTCCGAGCCCTGGCGCCGGAGCGTGATCTGGTCGGTGACGAGGCGCTTCCCCTGCTTCTGCGCGCGCTTAAGCAGTGGCCCGAACTCGGGCACGGCTTCAGCGAGCTTCTTGCCGGTCAGGCTCGCCTCCTTGGCGCCGAGCAAGGTTTCGGCCGAACGGTTGATCAGCCTGATGGTCGAGTCGGAATCCACGCCGATGACGCCCGCGGTGACGCCCGACAGCACCGCTTCCATGAAGCGCCTGCGCTCATCGAGCTTGGTGTTGGCACCGACCAGCTCGTCGCGCTGACTCTTCAGTTCCGACGTCATGGTGTTGAACGTCGAGCCGAGCACGGCCAAATCGCCGTCGGCGGGATTGACGTCGACCTGGACGCCGAGATCGCCTTCGGAGATCTCCTGCGCCGCGCCCATGAGTTGGCGGATCGGTGCGACGAGACGATTGGCGAACCACATGCCGATCCAGATCGCCGACAGGAGCAGCGTCAGCGCGATTGCCACATACATCAGCCCAAAGGCGACCTGCACGCCGGCGCGGCGCTGCTCGAGCAGCTGATATTCGGCGACATTGGCGCGCGTCTCACGCAGTTGCTGCAGCACGCGCGCGTTCACCGGGCGGATCACGTAGAGATAGGTGTCGTTGAAATTATCGAGGCTCTTGATGGCTCCGACGAGGCTCGTTTGGCCCGGCGCGATCACGATCACCTGCCCCTTCTTGGCGAGGTCCATCGCCTCTTTCGGCGGGGGGCGGTAAGGGAACTCAGGCATCGATGCGGCTGTCGCAAGCACCCTGCCATCGCCGTCGATGAGATAGGCCATGGGCAGAGCCCTGATCGCGGCCTGCGCGCTTAAGAAGGTGCCGAAGCCCTGCGGCTGCGACCGCACGAGATCGACGGCCTCGTCGATGTCTTTGGCCATGCCAAGCGTATCGGTGCGGATCACCTGGCCGTGCTCTTGGAGATAGGCGGTGGCCACGTCGATCGAGTTCTGGATGATCGACTTGGTGCGGACCGAGAACCAATGGTCGAGACCGCGATCGAGCGACACGCTGGCGAACACTGCGAGCAGAATGGCGGGAACCACCGCGATCACGCTGAATAGGCTAACCACGCGCGCGTGCAGTTGCGCGCCCGCGACCTGGCGTCTCCGCGCGAGCCAAAGCCCGCCCACCTGCCAGGCGATGATCACCAGCATGGCAAGCACGAGCACGAGATTGATGAGAAGGACGCCGACAACCACGAGATGCGTGGGTACGATCGGTGTGAGCCCCGTCAGGATGGCGTAGGTGGCAAGGCCCGAGCACAGCGAGATCACCATGGTGATCAGGCCGAGCGTGAAAGGCAGACGGCGCGAGCGGACAGGATCGCGCTGCGGGGCTTCGGGCACAGCGACGCGCTGTTTCTTGTCGCCTTGGTTCGCTGACGGGTCGGTCATGGCTCGGCGCGCCAAAACGCCAAACGTTGCGCCACATTGGGCAAGGATTGGAAAACGCTACGCAACCGCCTTCCCCTGCTCTCCCGAAAGACCTTAGGCCGGGTCCTTTGCGTGTTCTTGTTGTGGGAGGGTCCGCCTTAATCTGATGCAATAAAATCACAATGTGGCGCTTTGGCGACAAGTGTGACTATCAGCACACAGTTCAAATTGGTTCGACGGGATGAACCGCAGGCAGCTTAAATTTTCGCGAAGCTTGGGTGGGCCGCGACGCGCGGCAAATCAAGTGCCGGGCGTCCTGATCACCTTAATTCCGAGGTCGCGGATCTTCTTGCGCAGCGTGTTGCGGTTCAGTCCCAAGAGATCGGCGGCGCGGATCTGGTTGCCGCGGGTCGCGGCAAGAGCCGCGGTGATGAGGGGAAACTCCACCTTACGCAAAATGCGCGTGTAGAGGCCGGAGGGCGGCAGCTCCTGGCCGAAGCTCATGAAATAGTCAGAGAGGAAACGCTCGATGGAGTCCGAGAGATCGGCCGACGGTTCGGCGGCGTCGTCGAACGGCGCGCGCGTGGTGCTCGTGAGCTCGTTCTCAACCATCTCGACGGTGACGATGTCCTGCGCGTAGATGGCCGAAAGCCTGCGCACCAGGTTCTCGAGCTCGCGCACGTTACCGGGCCAGTGATAGCGCTTCAGCCGCTCGATCGCCGCCGGCTCGAAGCTCTTCGGCGGCAGTCCCTCCTTCTCGGCGATCGAGAGGAAGTGACGCACCAGATCGGGGATGTCCTCGAGCCGCTCGCGTAAAGGCGGCAGGCGGAGCGGCACGACGTTGAGCCGGTAGAACAGATCCTCCCGGAACAGCCCCTGGTCGATCTGTTGCTGCAAGTCGCGGTTGGTGGCGGCGATGATGCGGACATTGGTCCTGATCGGCGTTCGCCCGCCGACGGTGGTGTATTCGCCTTCCTGAAGCACGCGCAGGAGCCGCGTCTGCGCTTCCATCGGCATGTCGCCGATTTCATCGAGAAAGAGCGTGCCGCCTTCGGCCTGCTCGAAGCGTCCCACGTGCCGGTTCTGCGCGCCGGTGAAGGCGCCTTTCTCATGGCCAAACAGCTCGGACTCGATCAGCTCGCGCGGGATCGCCGCCATATTGATGGCGACGAACGGCCCGTTGCGGCGTTTGCCGTATTCGTGAAGCGCGCGGGCGACGAGCTCCTTGCCGGTGCCGGACTTGCCCGTGATCATCACCGTCAAATCGGTCTGGGTTAGGCGCGCGAGCACGCGGTAGATGTCCTGCATCGCAGGACAGCGGCCGATGAGCGGCAGCCCTTCGCTCGGCTCGGCCGAGAGCCGCTGAGCACGCTTGCGTGGTTCGGCGAGCGCGCGGCCAACTACGGCGACGAGCTCGTTCAGGTCGAAGGGCTTGGGCAGATATTCGTAAGCGCCACGCTCAGCCGCCGTGATCGCGGTCATGAAGGTGTTTTGCGCGCTCATCACGATGATGGGAAGATCGGGCCTAAGCTTCTTCACCCTGGGGATGAGGTCGAAGGCGCTCTCGTCGGGCATCAGTACGTCGGTGATGACGAGGTCGCCCTCCCCCTGGCTAATCCAGCGCCACAGGGTCGCGGCGTTGCCGGTCGCGCGCGGCGCGTATCCGGCACGGGCAAGGGCCTGATTGAGGACGGTGCGGATCGCGGCATCGTCGTCGGCGATGAGGATATTGCCTTTGCCCATCACCTCAGCCCCGGGCGTTCTGCATTTTGTCGGTGTCGGCCATCGGCATCAGCGCGCGAAACACCGTGCAGCGCGGGCGCGAGTTGAATTCGATGATGCCGCCGTGGTCGCCGATGATCTTGGCGACGAGAGCAAGGCCGAGCCCCGTACCGGAGGGCTTGGTGGTGACAAACGGGTCGAACAGATGCGGCATGAGATCGGCGGGCACACCCGAACCGTTGTCCTCGACCGCGATCTCGAGCGGCAGGCTGACACGCGCCTTGCTGCCTGGAACGGAGAGCCTGACCCCGGGCCGAAACGAGGTCGCGAGCGTGATCTGTCCGTCCGCCCTGTCCTCGCCGATTGCTTCGGCCGCGTTCTTAACGAGATTGAGGAACACTTGGATCAGCTTGTCGCGGCTGCCCGGCACCGGCGGCAGCGACGGGTCGTAATGCTCCACGATCTTGATTTGGCGGGCGAAGCCCGTGCTTGCGATCTGCTTCACATGATCGAGCACGTCGTGGATGTTGACCGGCTCGCGCTGCAGGGGGCGCTCGTCACCGAAGATCTCCATGCGGTCCACGAGCTTGCAGATGCGATCGGACTCCGCGCAGATGAGTTGCGTGAGCGTGCGGTCGCTGTCGGTGCGTTCGCTCTCGAGAAGCTGTGCGGCGCCCCTGATGCCGGAAAGCGGGTTTTTGATCTCATGCGCGAGGACCGCTGCGAGTCCGGAAACCGAGCGGGCCGCACCGCGATGGGTGAGCTGACGCTCGATCATCTGCGCCATGCTTCGCTGCTGAAGCATGATCAAAATGCGCCCAGGCGCCTCGGGCAGCGGCCCGCCGTAGAGATCGACGAGCTTCGGCGCATCGAAGCGGAACGAGCCGAGCTCGACGCCATATTCGTTGACAGTCGTGCCATTCCGCTGCACCTGCTCGACGAGCGAAATTAGGGGGCTGCCAAAGGCGACGACATCGGTTAGCTGGCGCTTACACAGCACGCCGGCGCTCATCTGGAAGAAGTCCTCGGCTGCCGTGTTGGCGTAGTCGATCCGGAGGCCACCGCCGATGACGAGGAGAGGATGGGGCAAAGCGCTGAGCAGGGCGTCCGCCTCGATCCCCGGCGGCTCGGGCTGCCGGCGGCCATTCGTCTTTTTGGTCGAGCTGCTCAAGCGGTATATCCTTGCTGCCGGCCGTTATTATTGTTTAGAGCGGATGCACAATTTTTATGCAATAGGTTTCTATGATCTATAAATGGGCACCATACGGGGGATTTTTTGCGGGAGCAATACCAGTTTTACCGCACTGCAACATTTTTGCCATCAGAGGTTTAACGTGGCTTAGGCGAGGCTCAGCATGAACATCGCGGCACTGATCGTCGCGGCTGGACGCGGCGCACGGGCCGCGAGCGAAAGCGGCAAGCCCAAGCAATATTGCCGGATTGGCGGTGCGCCGATGCTCGAGTGGACCCTCGCCGCTTTCGCCGAGCACCCGCGCGTTGACGATATTCTCGTTGTCATCCACCCCGATGATGTGGGGCTTTACGAGGCGGCGAGCCGACGCTTTCGGACTCGGCTGCGCGCGGCAGTTCCTGGTGGCGCGAGAAGGCAGGACTCGGTCCGTGCTGGGCTCGAGGCTTTGGCTGAAGACGCGCCCGCCTCGGTTCTCATCCACGACGGGGCAAGACCCTTCGTCGATGAGCTGCTCATCAGCCGCGTCATCGACACTCTCGAGGTTAACGCAGGCGCCCTTCCCTGCCTGCCCCTTACCGACACACTCAAGCGCGCGAGTGAGGGCCGCATCACCGGTACCGTCGAGCGCGATCAGCTCTTCCGCGCGCAGACGCCGCAAGGGTTTCGCTTCGCGGCGATCCTCGCGGCGCATCGCGCTGCAGCATTGGAGGGATCCCGCGAGTTCACCGACGACGCCGGCATTGCCGAATGGTTCGGACTCGATGTTGCCTTGGTCGAAGGTTCGGACATGAACCGGAAGCTCACCACGGCCGAGGATCTACGTATCGCCGATGAGATGTTGCGGAGCGAGAGCGCGCGTCCGCAAGGCACGATGCGGGTGGCGACCGGCTATGACGTGCACGGCTTCGGTCCCGGCGACGCGGTGATCCTGTGCGGCGTGAAGATCCCGCATACGAAGAAGCTCTCGGGCCACAGTGACGCCGACGTCGCGCTCCATGCGCTGACCGACGCGCTGCTCGGGGTGATTGCTGAGGGCGATATCGGCGTGCACTTCCCGCCATCCGACGCGCGCTGGCGCGGCGCTTCCTCGGGGCTTTTCCTCAAGCATGCCGCATCGCTGTTGCGGGAGAAGGGCGGCAAGATCGTACATGTCGACGTGACATTGATCTGCGAGGCGCCGCGCATCGGTCCTTACCGCGAGCCGATGCGCAAATCGATCGCGGACATGCTCGGGCTGGACGTCGCTCAGGTCAGCATCAAGGCGACAACGAACGAAGGCCTTGGCTTCATCGGCAGAGGCGAAGGCGTCGCCGCGATGGCCACGGCAACGGTCAATCTGCCATGAGCCTTGCCGTCGACATTGACGAACGGCTGATCGCACAAGCGGCCGAGTTGCTCGATACCTGCCGCGCGCGAGGCGAGAGCATCGTCACCGCCGAGTCCTGCACCGGAGGACTGGTTGCCGCGACGCTGACCGCAATCCCAGGCTCGTCCGACGTGTTTGAGCGTGGCTTTATCACCTACGCCAATGCGGCGAAGAGCGAGATGCTCGGCGTGCCCTATTGGCTTATCGAGCGCCACGGCGCGGTGAGCGAGGATGTCGCGCGCGCGATGGCCGGCGGCGCGCTCACCCATTCCCAAGCGAGCCTTGCCGTCGCCGTCACCGGCATCGCCGGGCCTGGCGGCGGCACGCCTGAGAAGCCCGTAGGCCTCGTGCATTTCGCGGCGGCCCGGCGCGACACACCGATCATCCACGAGAAAGTTCTGTTCGGTAATCTTGGCCGCGCAGAGATCAGGCAGCTCAGTGTCGAGAAGGCACTCGCACTGCTCGCCTTATTGCTGTGAGGCGAGCGCTTGTACGCTCCGCCCGTAGACCGCGTCGGCCCGTGCCTCGAAGGCTACGGTGTATTTGCGCACCGCCTTGTCGAAGAGGCCGCCCACCAGCCGCTCGAACAGACGCGAGCGGAAACTGTAGGCGATATAGAATCCGACTTCGCACGCCCCCTCGCCTAACGGCTTGAAGGTCCAGCGATTTTCGAGATGGGAGAAGGGCCCGTCGAGATATTCGACGAAGATCGAGCGCGTTTGTCGGTCGATGGCAACGCGGGTGGTGAAGCTCTCGCGGACGAACTTGTAGCCGACGGTCATGGTGGCGATCAGCACCTCGCCCGCTTCGGTCTGCTCGCGGCGCTTGACGCTGAGCGCGTCGCACAGCGGAAGGAATTTGGGATAGTCCTCGACACGAGCGACCAACGCGAACATGTCGTCAGCCGAATGCTCGACACGATGCTTGGTCTCGAAGACATGCATGGCTGAATGCGTCCGCGTCCTAGCAGCCGAGCGCTGCCTGGCGGGCGGCCTTGAGGCGGGCAAAATCCTCCCCGGCATGATGCGATGAGCGGGTCAGAGGGCTCGATGCCACGAGCAGGAAGCCCTTTTCTTCCGCGCTCGTCCTATAGTCATTGAATTCTTCGGGCGTGACGAAACGGTCGATGGCGGCGTGCTTTCGCGTCGGCTGGAGATACTGGCCGATAGTGAGGAAATCGACGCTCGCCGCGCGGAGATCGTCCATCACCTGGTGCACCTCCGCACCGCTCTCGCCCAGCCCCACCATCATGCCGGACTTGGTGAAGATCTTGGGATCGAGGACCTTGGCGCGTGCGAGCAGATCGAGAGAAGCACGATAGTCAGCCCCCGGACGAATGCGCCGGTAGAGCGAAGGCACGGTCTCTATATTGTGGTTGAACACGTCGGGCTTGGCAGCGACGACGATCGCGAGCGCGCCCTCTTTGCGCAGGAAGTCGGGCGTCAGCACCTCGATCGACGTCGGGGGACAGGCAGCGCGGATGGCGACGATCGTCGCCGCGAAATGAGCTGCGCCGCCGTCGGAAAGATCGTCGCGATCGACCGAGGTCACCACGACATGGGCGAGGCCGAGCGCGGCGACAGCCTGCGCGACACGGTGAGGCTCATTCGGGTCGAGAGCGCCGGGCTTGCCGGTCCTGACATTGCAGAAGGCGCAAGCGCGCGTGCACGTGTCGCCCATGATCATGAAGGTGGTGTGGCGCTTGCCCCAGCACTCGCCGATATTGGGACAGGCTGCCTCCTCGCATACGGTGACGAGTTCGATGGGTGCGTAGCACCGCGCGCGTCGCATCGAAGTCATGCGCGCCTGGCGCCTTGACGCGAATCCAAGCGGGCTTCGGCAGGATGGGCGTGTCGGGCAGCCGCGCCTTCTCGGGGTGGCGCGGTCGCGCCGTCACGTCTCGCTGATCGATCACAACAACCATCTCAGTCGAACTCAACTCGCCGCCGGCCGATCCCTGAATCGCCGCCAAACCCATAACACGATGATCGCGCCGACCGATGCGACGACCAAATTGCCCAGCCAACCGTAGAACTCAACATGCATAAGATTGGCAAGCGTGCCGCCGACGAAAGAGCCGGCGATGCCGACAAGCAGATTGGTGAGGAGGCCATGATCGCTCCCCGTGGCTTTCTCGGCGATGTAGCCCGCAATGATGCCGATGATGAGCATGCCGAAGAAGCCTACTCCCGGCATGGACAACAAGGTTTGCGCTTCATTCATCGCGACCTCCCGGTTCGCATCCAGGCGCTAGCGCGGCGCGGCGCCCCTCGCAAATCCATATAGGCCGTCTTGACGCGAGTTACAGAGGTGCCGCGCGTCAGCGCATGCGCTGCCAGACGAGGATGCAGACGATGGCGCCGATCGTCGCGATGATGATCTCGCCGATGATGTTGTAGGCGCCGAGCCCGAGCAGGCCGGCGAGCAGCCCACCCACCACGGCGCCGATGATGCCGATCAGGAGATTGACCAGGAGGTCCTGTTGGCGGCCAAGGATCCAGGACGCAAGCGCGCCGGCGATCAGGCCGACGATGAGAAAGATGATAAGGCTCATAGTGAAAGCTCCCCTTGTTCTCGGGGCTCAGACGCCCCTGGCCAGGGGGTCAGATGTGAAGCGCGCGGCCGAAAGCGTCGAGCACCGATTCGCCCATCATCTCCGACAATGTCGGATGGGGGAAGATGGTCGCCATCAGTTCGGCTTCGGTCGTCTCCAGCCCTTTGGCGATGACGAAGCCCTGGATCAACTCGGTCGCCTCGGCGCCGATGATGTGCGCGCCGAGCAAGGCTCCACTCTTGGCATCGAAGATCGTCTTCACCATTCCCTCGGTCTCGCCGAGTGCAATCGCCTTGCCGTTGGCCGAATAGGGGAAGCGGCCGGTCTTAAGCTCATGCCCTGCCTGGCGTGCCGCCTCCTCGGTGAGCCCGACGCTCGCGATCTGCGGCGAGCTGTAGGTGCAGGCGGGGATGCTTGTCTTGTCGATAGCGTGGACGCCGTCGATGCCGGCGATCTTCTCCACACAGACGATGCCCTCGTGGCTTGCCTTATGCGCAAGCCAAGGAGGCCCCACCACGTCGCCGATGGCATAAAGTCCGGGTGCTCCCGTCCGGCCCCATTCGTCGACGACGATGTGGCCCCTCTCGATCCTGATCCCGCGCTCCTCGAGCCCGAGCCCCTCGACATTGCCGGTGATGCCGATGGCGAGGATCACACGTTCGACAGCGATCTCCTCGGTCGTGCCGTCGGGCTTTTTCATCGCCACCGCGACGCTGTCGGCGCCCTTGAGAATTTGGGCGACTGTCGTTTCGGTGTGGATAACGATGCCTTGCCGCGCAAAGGCTTTGCGCGCGAGGGCAGAGATCTCGGCGTCCTCGGCGGGAACGATGCGCGGTAGCAGCTCCACCACCGTCACCTCGGCGCCGAGCGAGCGGTAGAAGCTCGCGAACTCGATGCCGATGGCGCCCGACCCCACGACGAGCAGCGATTTGGGGAAGCTCGGCGGTACCATCGCTTCTTTGTAGATCCAGATCAGCTTCCCGTCCGGCTCGAGCCCAGGGAGAGTGCGTGCCCGCGCGCCCGTGGCGACGATGATGTGCTTCGCCTCGATGTCGGGGAGCGCCTCGCCGCTCTTGCCGGTCAGCGAGATCCGCCCTTCCCCCGCGAGCCGCGCCGTGGCGGGGATCACCTCGATCTTGTTCTTGCGCATGAGATAGGAGACGCCGCTCGACAGCCGCTCTGCCACTTTGCGGCTCCGCTCGACAACGCGGGCGATGTCGAAGCGGACGTTGTCGGCCGCAAGACCGAACTCCGAGGCGCGGCGCATCGCCTGATAGAGCTCCGATGTGCGCAGCAGCGCCTTGGTCGGGATGCAGCCCCAATTGAGGCAGATGCCCCCGAGCTGGTCGCGCTCGATGATCGCGGTCTTCATGCCGAGCTGGCTGCTGCGGATCGCGGCGACATAGCCGCCGGGACCCGAGCCGATGACGGCAAGGTCGAAATTCGTCTCACTCATGTCCTATGAACTCATTTAGTGGGAAAAGGGATCACTCCGCTTTCGGACTCGCCGTGCGGCTCGGCGGGAGGTGGAATCTCGTCCTCGGACCGAACTGCGATCTGCAAGATGAGCCATTGCACGATGACGGTCAAAGCCGGCGGAACGGTCATCATGCAGCCAGCAGCGCCAAGACGAGCGGGCCGTACCGCCTCTGCATAGCCGTTCCTCCTTCTGACCGTCTCCCGTCCGCAATCTACATCATTGGTCGTGCCCGGCCTTGGCCCGTCCTCGGGCTTGACCCGAGGATGCCGCGAACCCACAATTTCATTCGCACCACAAAAACAAAGGTTACGGTGGTGTTGTCGTGACCGGAGGGTCTCTGACGGCTAGACTCGTGGCGTCATGAGTTGCTCGCACGAGGATTGGCCACGGATCGTCGCCCACGCCGATATGGACGCATTCTATGCGGCGGTCGAGCAGCTCGACGACCCGACGCTGCGCGGCAGGCCTCTCTTGGTCGGGCCACCGAGCAGCCGGGGCGTCGTTTTGACGGGGAGCTACGAGGCGCGTCCCTTCGGCGTCGGCAGCGCGATGCCGATGGCGCGTGCACGGCGCCTTTGCCCGAGTGCGGTCGTCGTTCCGCCGCGCTTCGATCGTTACCAGCAAGTGTCGGCGACGATCATGCAGGTGTTCGCCGACTTCTCGCCTGACGTCGAAGCGCTCAGTCTCGACGAGGCCTTTCTCGACATGACGGGCTCCGAGCAGCTCTTCGGCGATCCCGTGAGCATGGGGCGCCGTCTCAAGGCAGCCATTCGCGAGGCCACTGGCGGGCTTTCGGCATCCGTCGGCCTTTCCGCGACCAAATATGTCGCCAAGGTCGCAAGCGCCCATCAGAAACCGGACGGCTTGACGGTGGTTCCGCCGGGAATCGCCGAAGCGTGGCTCGCTCCCCTTCCCGTGTCGCGTCTGTGGGGCGCGGGTGCAAAGACGGAGCCGCGGCTTCGCGCGCTCGGATTGCGCACGATTGGTGACGTTGCCGCCGCCGATCCCAAGATGCTGGCCGCGCAGTTCGGCAAGCTCGGTCTTCACTTCCACACGCTGGCCCACGCGGAGGATTCGCGGCCCGTCGACGGACGGAGGGCGGCAAAGAGCATCGGCTCGGAGCACACGCTCGACAGGGACGTGTGCGATGAATCCGAGATCAAGCTTCATCTGCGCCGCTCGGCCGCCGCGATCGGC
Source organism: uncultured Alphaproteobacteria bacterium (assembly GCA_963732205.1). GTDB lineage: Bacteria > Pseudomonadota > Alphaproteobacteria > Rhizobiales > Methyloligellaceae > Methyloceanibacter. The sequence goes on along the minus strand of CAVSYE010000006.1, from coordinate 28,590 downwards.
AGGCGGCTGCGTAAGAAGGGCTATGTGGCCTTCGGCGTCGGCGTGAAGCTCAAGACCGCGGACTTCAAGATTCTGACCCGCCAGCAGAGGCTCGCCGAAGCGACCGATGTCGCGGAACAGCTCTACACGGTTGGCGTTGAGCTGCTTGGCCAGTTCAGCCACCCCGGCCCCTTCCGCTTGGTCGGCATGGTCGCCTACGACCTCGCCGGCGCCGGCGATCTGATGCAGACCGGGCTGTTCGACGATTTTGCGCGGCAGCGCCGGCTTGAGCTGGCCATCGATGATCTCGTCGAGCGTTTCGGCTGCAATGTCGTCCTGCGCGCCGACGATCTGGCCGAGCCGCGTGATCTGACACTGGCGGCGAATCTCGATTTCCTGGACGACGATCAATAAAACACGTCATGCCCGGGCTTGACCCGGGCATCCAGGGCGCAAAGCACGGAGCAAGTGGGTCTGGATCGCCGGGTCAAGCCCGGCGATGACGAGCTTAGGCGGGATCAGGGGCCGTTGACTGGGCTTACACCAGCATGGTGACGGGGTCTTCGATGAAGGCCTTGAAGGCGGCGAGCAGCTCGGCGCCGAGCGCTCCGTCGATGACGCGATGATCGACCGAGAGCGTCACGCTCATCATGGTCGCGATCTTGAGCGCATCGTCCTTGACGATCGCGCGCTTCTCGGCGCGGCCGACCGCCAAGATGCTCGATTGCGGCGGATTGATCACCGCATCGAAGCGGTCGATGCCATACATGCCGAGATTGGAGATGGCGGTGGCGCCGCCCTGATATTCCTGGGGAGCCAGGCGCTTGGAGCGGGCGCGGGCGGCGAGGTCCTTCATCTCGTTCGAGACCTCGGACAGGCTCTTGACCTCGGCGTTGCGGATGACGGGCGTGTGCAGGCCGCCGCCTTCGAGCGCGACGGCAACGGAAATGTCAGAGGTGCGATGGCGGAGGATGCCGCCTTCCGTCCATGTGGCGTTCGCGGCTGGCACGCTCTGCAACGCCATGGCAAGCGCCTTGATGATGAAATCGTTGACCGAGAGTTTGAAGGCGCGCGGCCCTTCTTGCGGGGCAAGAGAGTTGAGCCGCGTGCGAGCGGCGAGCAGCGCGTCGATCTCGCAGTCGATGTTGAGATAGAAATGCGGGATGGTGCGCTTCGACAGCGTCAGCCGCTCGGCGATAAATCTCCGCATCGTGTCGTGCGGCACGAGTTCGTAGGAGCCGGGTTCGTACAGCGCGAGCACCTGCGCATCAGACAAGCCTTCCGGCTCCGCGTGCCGTGTCGCGATCTCGCGCCTGCCCGTCCTTGGCGTTTGCTCGGTAAGCTCGGCCTCCGCGTGCTCGGCAGCGATCTCCTCGTGCGCTGCGTACGGCGCCGCGCTGCCGGCGCGCTCGACATCGGCTTTGACGATGCGACCATGCGGGCCGGAGCCCGCAATCGCCGCAAGGTCGATACCGCGCTCACGCGCGAGCCGTCGTGCGAGCGGCGAGGCGAAAATGCGCGTGCCATGACCGTTCGCGCCGTTCGCCCTGATCTGCTCGGCGATTTCGTTCATGACCTGCTCGGTCTGAGCCGCTGGGCCATCAGGCGCCAGGGCTTCGCCCTCCGAGACGGCCGCTGGCGCGCCCTCAGGGTGAGGCGTTAGCTCCCCCTCTCCCCTCTGGGGAGAGGGTTGCGGTGAGGGGGAAGTAGGGGCGGTTGCCGTTCGATCCCACTCGCCCGGCACGCTTTGTGCGCCGTCCTCTCCCCCAAGGTGAGAGGAGAAGGCTGCGGAGTCCTCGCCGTTTTCAAGCAAGATGGCGATGGGCTGGTTTACGGGAACATTCTCGGCGCCCTCGGCGACGAGCAGCTTGCCGATCCGGCCCTCGTCGACCGCCTCGACCTCCATGGTCGCCTTGTCGGTCTCGATTTCGGCGATGATGTCGCCGGACCTCACCTCGTCGCCTTCCCTGACGTGCCACTTGGCAAGCTTGCCCGCTTCCATGGTGGGAGAAAGCTGCGGCATGAGGATCTCTGTCGACATGTCAGTCGTCCAAGACGCGGGTGGTCATGGCCTCTTCCCAGTGCCTGCCGTCGAACAGGGCAATTCCTGTGACCCGCACTTGGCTCTCGTCGAGGCAGCGCACGTTCACGCTGAAGCCGTCGGGCTTTGAGCGCGGCACGTAGAAGCTCTTTACTCCGCAGACGGAGCAAAATCGATGCTTGGCCGTTCCGGTGTTGAACGAGTAGGTGGTGAGCTTGTTCTCGCCTGCGATAATCCTGAAGCGCCGGGCCGGCACGATGAGATGCAGATAGCCGCTCTTGCGGCAGATCGAGCAGGTGCACTCGGTGGCCTCGATGTCGTCGGGTGCAAGCACCTCGAAGCGGACCGCACCGCAATGGCACCCGCCTCTCTTCCAGCTCATGGGAACTTCGGACATGTCACCTCACTCCCGGTAGCAGACGGATTTGACCGCGGCGATGACGCCTTCAACCGAAGGCAGAGCGAGCTTCTCGAGATTGGCGGCGTAAGGCATCGGCACGTCGGCGCCGGTTATCTTGACAGGCGGCGCGTCGAGATAATCGAAAGCATCCGTCGCGACGCGCGCGCAGATTTCCGTGCCGACCGAGCAGATCGGCCAACCCTCCTCCACCGTCACGATGCGGTTCGTCTTTCTCACCGAAGCGACGATGGTCTCGATGTCGAGCGGTCGCAGCGTGCGGACATCGATCACCTCGGCTTCGATCTTCTGCTCGGCGAGGCGCTTGGCTGCATCGAGCGCATAGGCCATGCCGCGGGAATAAGACACGATGGTGACGTCGTTGCCGGTGCGGGCGATGCGCGCTTTGCCGATGGGTAGTACGAAGTCGTCGAGCTTCGGCACCTCTGAGCTCTGGCCATAGAGAATCTCGTTCTCGAGGAAGATCACGGGGCTCGGATCGCGGATCGCGGCCTTGAGCAGGCCCTTGGCGTCGGCGGCGGCATAAGGCGCGATCACCTTCAACCCCGGCACACTCGCATACCAGGCCGAATAGTCCTGGCTGTGCTGGGCGGCGACGCGGGCCGCCGCGCCATTCGGCCCTCTGAACACGATGGGGCAATGCATCTGGCCGCCGGACATATACAGCGTCTTGGCCGCCGAGTTGACGATGTGGTCGATCGCCTGCATGGCGAAGTTCCACGTCATGAACTCGACGATGGGCCTCAGCCCTGCGAAGGCCGCGCCCACGCCGACACCGGCAAAGCCATATTCGGTGATCGGCGTGTCGACTACGCGCTGAGCACCGAACTCATCGAGCAGGCCCTGGCTCACTTTGTACGCCCCCTGATACTGCGCGACCTCCTCGCCCATCAGGAACACTGAAGCGTCGCGCCGCATCTCCTCCGCCATGGCGTCGCGCAGCGCCTCGCGCACGGTCATGGTGACCATCTCGGTGCCCGGCGGAATCTCAGCGTCGGGCTCAGGCTCAGCAGGTGCGACTCGTGGGCCTGCAGGCGCCTCCTCGACGAGCGGAGGCTTTTCACCAAGGTCCGGCGGCGGCTCCACTGGCTGCTTTGTCGGGGCCTCGCCCTTCGAGACGGGCGCTTGGGCGCCCTCCTCAGGGTGAGCCGCAAGACCCTCATCCTGAGAGGCGGCCGACGGCCGCGTCTCAAAGGATGAGGCGGCAGATGAAGCCTCGCCGTCGGCATAGAGCAACGCGATGGGCTGGTTGACTTTCACATGCTCGGCCCCTTCTGGCACGAGCAGCTTGCCGATCTTGCCCTCATCGACCGCCTCGACCTCCATGGTCGCCTTGTCGGTCTCGATCTCGGCGATCACGTCGCCGGCGCGTACGCTGTGGCCTTCGCCGACGTGCCATTTGACGAGCTTCCCCTCCTCCATGGTGGGAGAAAGCGCCGGCATCAGGATCTCGGTTGGCATAGCGAGGACTTGCCGCTCAGGCGTAAACGTCGGTGAAGAGGTCGGCCGCGTCGGGCTCGGGATCGGATTGGGCGAACTCCGCCGCCTCATTCACGACTTGCCGTACATCGCGGTCGATCGTCTTGAGCTCGTCGTCGCTCGCGCGGCTGCTTTCGATCATGCGCTTGCGTACGAGCTCGATCGGATCGCGTTGCTCGCGAACGCCCTGCACCTCTTCACGCGTCCGGTATTTTGCCGGGTCAGACATCGAATGGCCGCGATAGCGATAGGTGCGCATCTCGAGGATCATAGGCCCGTTGCCGGCGCGGACGAAGGCAAGCGCACGCTCGCCGGCGTCTTTGACTGCCGCGAGGTCCATGCCGTCGACCTGCTCGCCCTGAATACCGAAGGCGAGCCCGCGATGGTAGAGCGCCTCGGCAAGCGCGCTGCCGCGCTCGACCGCGGTGCCCATGGCGTAGTGATTGTTCTCGATCACGTAGAGCGCCGGCAGCTTCCACAACGAGGCCATGTTGAAGCTCTCATAGACCTGGCCCTGATTGGTCGCCCCCTCGCCGAAGAAGGTGACGCAGACAGTGTCGTTGCCGCGATATTTGTTGGCGAAAGCGATGCCGGTACCGAGCGGAGCCGGCGCACCGACGATGCCGTGTCCGCCGAAGAAATTCTTCTCCGCCGAGAACATGTGCATCGAGCCGCCTTTGCCCTTGGAGTAGCCGTGGCGGCGCCCGGTGAGCTCGGCCATCACGCCCCTGGGGTCCATCCCGGTCGCGAGCATGTGGCCATGATCGCGATAGGCGGTGATGATCTGATCGCCGGGCCTGATCGCCATCATCATGCCGATGACGACCGCCTCCTGTCCGATATAGAGGTGGCAGAAGCCACCGACATAGCCCATGCCGTAGAGCTGACCCGCCTTCTCCTCAAATCTGCGGATGAGCAGCATCTCGCGATAGGCGTGAAGCTCCTCCTCGCGGGTCAGGCTCTTGCCAGTGGGTTGGTCCGCTGCATCGCGCCTGGTCGTCTCGTCGAGCCAGAAATTGGCGGCGCCTGGGGTGAGGCTTGGCATGTCTTGCTCCTCAATTCTTGCCCCCGCCGCAAAACGCTTAGCATGGCTTGGATGGCGCATAAAAGCCGCGCCCTAGGCCTACCCAGAGGGCTGCCACTCCATGCTCATGTATAAGAACTAGCGCTTGGGCAGTGTTCCAGTCCCGGCTGCCGCATCTGGCGCAGGCTGGCGGCGCTTCATCATGACCAGGTCGTCCTTATGGGCGAGGTTGAGGATCGCGCGGGCGCGCTCGTCGAGCATATCGGGGTCGAGGCTTTCGGGCCTGAGCAGAGACACGTCGCGCTCAAGCCGTGCGCGCACCACTTTCAGTCCTGCGAGCTCGCCTTCGAGCACCTCCTTGCGGCGCTCGAGATCGGCGCGGGCCTTCAGGCCATGGTCGCCGGTCTCGAGATTGTAAGCGAAATAGCCACCAACCCCGCAGGCGAGCAGCGGAAAAAGAAAAGCGCTGAACCGCATTGTCCCCCCTCGGCGCTGCTCCTCCGGGACGGAGGTCCTTCGAAGCGACGAGTTCCGAGAATTGCCCGCCGGGCGTTAAGCGGTCGTTACCGACTCAGCGTTTCAAGACCGATCGGCCGGCATAGCGAGCCTTCGCGCCCAGCTCCTCCTCGATGCGGATGAGCTGGTTGTATTTGGCCACGCGGTCCGAGCGGGCGAGAGAGCCGGTCTTGATCTGCCCGCAATTGGTGGCGACGGCGAGATCGGCGATGGTCGCGTCCTCGGTCTCGCCGGAGCGGTGCGACATCACCGCCGCGTAGCCCGCCTCTTGCGCCATGCGCACGGCAGCGAGCGTCTCGGAGAGCGTGCCGATCTGGTTGACCTTGATCAGGATGGCATTGGCGATCTTCTGCTCGATGCCCCGCTTCAGGCGCGCGACATTGGTGACGAAGAGATCGTCGCCGACGAGCTGGCAGCGGTCGCCGAGCGCCTTGGTGAGTATGCGCCAGCCGTCCCAATCGTCCTCGCTCATGCCATCCTCGATGGAGAAAATGGGATAGGCATCGACCAGCTCGGCGTAATAGGCGGTCATCTGCTCGGAGGTAAGGCTTCGCTTCTCCCCTTTGAGGACATAACGGTCCTCCGCGTAGAACTCCGTTGCAGCGGGATCGAGAGTAATAAAGATGTCCTCGCCCGGCCGGTATCCGGCAGCGGCGATCGCCGCCATGATGAAGTCGAGCGCTTCCCGCGCCGAGGCGAGATTAGGGGCAAAGCCGCCCTCGTCGCCGACATTGGTGTTGTGGCCGGCGCCTTTCAGCGCGTGCTTCAGCGCGTGCAGTACCTCGGCCCCCATGCGCACCGCCTCGGCGAGGCTCGGTGCGCCAACCGGTGCAATCATGAATTCCTGGAAGTCGATCGGATTATCAGCATGCACGCCGCCGTTGAGGATGTTCATCATCGGTACCGGAAGCAGCGTCGCATCGGGGCCGCCAACGTAGCGGTAAAGCGGCAGGCCTTGCGCGTCGGCCTCGGCCTTTGCGGCGGCGAGCGAGACGCCGAGAATGGCATTGGCGCCGAGCCGCTTCTTGTTCTCAGTACCGTCGAGATCGCATAGGCGCTGGTCGAGCCCGCGCTGATCGGCCGTATCGAAGCCGGCAAGAGCCGTTCTGATTTCGCCGTTGATCGCCTCGACGGCGCGTCTCACGCCCTTGCCGCCGTAGCGCTTGCCGCCGTCTCTCAGCTCATGCGCTTCGTGCGCCCCGGTCGACGCGCCAGAAGGCACCGCAGCGCGGCCGTGATGGCCGTCCTTCAGCACCACGTCGACCTCGACGGTCGGGTTGCCGCGGCTGTCCAGGATCTCCCGGCCAATGATGGTGGCAATTGCGGTCATGCTTGGGCCCCTCCCGGAGTTTTGGGGCCCTCTTAGCGGAACGGCAGCTTGAGCGAAAGCCCTAGCCGCGAGGCGCGGCAGGAAGCGGTGTCATCGCCATGGGCGTGCCCCTCGCCTTGTGCGCCGGTGGTCTGCCACAACCCGGCATCGGCGTCATTATGACCTCGACACCCGGGTCATAGGTATTCATCGCGCCCGAGGCGGCGTCGATGCCAAGCCCGATTATGCCGCCAAACACCACGTTTCCTGCCGTCATGATCTCGGTGTGGGAGGCGAGCGTTCCCACGCCCGGGCTAAAGCATTGGGCGGTGCAGGAGACGGCGACGTTGTTCTTGCTCTTCGGCAGAGTGATGTTGGCAGGCGTCTGAACCGTCCGCGTGCCGATGGCCGGCGATTGCAGCTGGCAAAGCGCGCCCGGGACCCCTGGCGTATTCACCGAAACTTGCTGCTCAGTGCCTTTGACGATGGTCGAGCAACCAGCGAAAAAGATTGAGATTGCCCCGCACAAGGCGGCAGTTCCGCGTAGCATAGGCCAAGCCCCCCGATGCTCGCCTCCCTCAACGGTTGAAAAAGTATATTGAGAACAACTTTATGGCGAGTCAAATTTGCTCTATCCCGCAGGAGAGTGGAGCCTTGGTGCTGTTCTCGGGCGGGCAGGATTCGACCGTTTGCCTTGCTTGGGCGCTCGACCGACACGCTCGCGTGGAGACAGTCGGCTTCAACTACGGCCAAAGGCACAGCATCGAGCTTCAATGCCGCAAGCGCGTTAGGGCCGAGATCGCCCACCGCTTTCCCGCTTGGGGTGAACGGCTCGGTTCTGATCACGTGATCGACATCACGAGCTTCGGCGCGATCGGCGCGACTGCACTCACTTCCGAGGCCGAGATCGTGATGACGCAATCAGGGCTGCCCTCCACCTTCGTGCCGGGCCGGAACCTCGTGTTCTTCGTTTATGCAGCCGCGCTCGGCTATCGGCGCGGGCTCAACACGCTCGTCGGCGGCATGTGCGAAACCGACTATTCGGGCTATCCCGACTGCCGCGACGCGACACTGAAGGCGCTGCAACAGGCAATCAGGCTCGGCACCGAAGTGCCCTTCGCGATCGAAACGCCGCTGATGTGGCGGACCAAGGCCGAGACCTGGGCCCTCGCGCATGAGCTTGGCGGAGATGCTCTCGTCGAGCTCATCCTCGAGGAGACCCACACCTGCTATCGCGGCGAGCGGGGCGTGCGCCATGACTGGGGCTATGGCTGCGGCACCTGCCCCGCCTGCGAGCTCCGCGCGAGGGGCTACGCCGAGTGGCGGAACTCGCTGTCGCGGGCGGCTGCAGGTTAGACCGTCTCTCGGCCGTGGTTTGCGTGGACGAAGCCACCAGCCCCGGCCTGTGATTGCACGCAATCTGTTGTATAATCGAAGCGACGGCGGGGGGCTCGCACGGGGCATCGAATGTACCCTACTCCAACCAAGGAGGACCGCTATGAAAGTCAAAGAGGCGATGCATAAGGGCGTCGACTGGGTCGGTGCCGACACTCCCATCAGCGAGCTTGCGAAATTGATGCGCGATCATGACATCGGCGCGCTGCCGATCGGCCAGAACGATAAATTGATCGGCATGGTGACCGATCGCGACATCATCTGCAAAGGATTGGCCAACGACAAACTCGATTGCCGCACGGCGACGGCGCGCGACGTGATGACGCCCGGCATCCATACGTGCCGGGAGGACGATGACCTCGCGAAGGCGATCCGGCATATGGAGGAGCTGAAGATCAGAAGGCTCCCCGTGATCAATAAATCCATGCGGATGGTCGGCATCCTCAGTCTTGGCGATGTCGGACATGCGACGTCCGGCGACGTCCTGACGGAATGCGTCAAGAGCGTTTCGGCCCATCATCATTAGTCATGTACGAGGCACCGGCGGCGGGCTTCGCCCGACCGCCGGGACGCCTTGTCGTGGGGACGTTCGCTTCGCTCGCGCCGAACACACCGCAACGTGAGTTGAGTTGATCGACTAAGTAAAGTCATCGTCACCGAGCCAAATAATCGAGAAGGACTAGGCTGTGATAAGGCTCTCACGTGTGCTTTCGCTTGCTGTCGGATTGTGCGGGCTGTTGGCCATTGGCGGTCTCGCCGTCATCAGTATCGATTGGACCGCTTCGGCCGCTGACGAAACCTGCTGCAAGGAAGGCGACACCACGCCTCCGACCGAGTTGGTTGCGAAAGTCCCTAAGGGTCAATTGCACAGTCCCTATCCCGACTACGCCAAGCTCGCCAAGGACGACCCGGACCTCGTCAAGAAGTTCCGGCTGCCCGGCTGTAACGAGTGCCACGGCGGCACCGGAGGTGGCGGCATCTGCCCGCCGCTCACGCAAGGGGCCTGGTTCTGGGGCAACACCGACGACGTGCTGTTCAGGCTGGTCACGCTCGGCTCGGCCGAGATGGAGAAGCAAGGCTATACGCGGCTCGGCTATGGCAGCGTGCACGCGCCGATGCCGCCCATGGGATCGACCATCAAGACCTCGGACGATCTGTGGAAGATCATCGCCTGGATCCGCTCGATCAATCCGCCCGGCACCAATTCGCCAGACAAGATCCTGCCGGCGGAATGATCATGAACCTTGTTGCGCGAGGGCCTTTTCATCCCTCCCGTTGACGCGGATGGAGTCGCGCTCATCTTCGATCGCGACGGGTGCAACAAACTTATCCCCGCGATGCAAACCGCGCTTATGGTGGTTCACCTCGTCCAACTGAAGGGCGCTTCGCGAGGCGTACGTTGAGGCGGGACGAGGTGCGGCGCCCGCGGGCTCATGAACGCAGCATGAGCACTCGGGCGGCGGCGGAGCTTCCCCCGGGGCCACTAGGAGTCCCTGCCAGGAGCTGGCTGACCGCCCGGCCATAGCCGGCAACGGAAAGCGGGGCCCGCCGTCGTAAAAGCATCCGCGACTGGTGCGCCGAGAGGCGCCCGCGTGCCGCGAGGCACGAGCTATCAGATTGCGTCTTTCGGCGCGCCATCCCCTTCTTCCCTCGCTGGTTCCGTCCGGCGGGACGTCTTGTCATGCCCGCGAAAGCGGGCATCCAGTAATCACCGGCCCGCCTGGTCGCTCAACGCGGTGGTTACTGGATCGCCCGGTCAAAGCCGGGCGATGACAGGTGATACTTGTGGAGAGGGAGCCAAGGAGCCAAGTTCCGGGGCATGTATGCGGTCAAGGAGATCTACTACACGCTGCAAGGCGAAGGCGCGCAGGCAGGGCGGCCTGCCGTGTTCTGCCGCTTTGCCGGCTGCAATCTCTGGTCGGGCCGCGAGGAGGATCGCGCGGCCGCGACTTGCAATTTCTGCGACACGGATTTCGTCGGCACTGACGGGCCAGACGGCGGCAAATTCGCCGATGCGCTCTCGCTCGCGAGAGCTTGCCGAGCGGTATGGCATGGAAATTCGGGTACGCCGCCTTTCGTGGTGCTCACAGGCGGGGAGCCGATGCTCCAAGTCGACGAGGCGCTGATCGAGGCGCTGCACGGAGCCGGCTTCGCAATCGCCATCGAGACCAACGGCACCCTTCCCGTGCCCCGCTCGATCGACTGGATCTGCGTGAGCCCGAAGGCCGGCGCGCCACTCGTCCAGCACTGCGGCGATGAGCTTAAACTCGTCTACCCGCAGGACGCCCTCAAGCCAGCCGAGCTTGAAGACCTCGACTTCAGCCATTTCCTGCTGCAGCCCATGGATGCCGGTGAGGCCTCGCCGGCAAATCTCCGCCAGGCGATTGATTATTGCCTCGCCCATCCCAAATGGCGCTTGAGCCTGCAGACCCATAAGCTGTTAGGGCTGCCGTAAGGCGCCCTGGCGGGGCCAAGCAAAATCCCCTAAACGACTTACATGCGTATCTATAAAGAGTTCACCTTCGAAGCGGCCCATTTCCTGCCTTCGGCGCCGGTTGGCCACCCCAATTCGCGCGTGCACGGGCATTCGTTTCGCGTGCGCGTCACCCTCGACGGCGAGCCCGACGAGACGACCGGCCTCGTCATGCATCTCGACGATGTCGAGGCGGGGCTCTCAGACGTGCACGAGGCGCTCGATCATCGCTTCCTCAACGAGGTCGAAGGACTGTCGCAGCCCACGCTCGAGCGCATCACCATGTGGCTGTGGGACCGGCTGCATAACCGCCTGCCAGGCCTCGCCGAGATCGAGGTCGCGCGCGATTCCTGCCGCGAGGGCTGTATCTATCGCGGTCCCGCCCCTCGGCTTGCCGCGGAGTAAAGACGATGGCGCGCAAGATAAGCGGATTGAAACAACTTGGCGCCAAGGCTCCGATTGCGAAATCGCCGGCCGAGGCCGAGCTTGAGCGCGTGCCCAATCCGCATCGTGACACGCCTTACGTAGCGCGCTTCACCTGTCCCGAATTCACCTGTCTCTGCCCGATCACGGGCCAGCCCGACTTCGCGCATTTCGTCATCGACTATGTGCCCGATGCTTGGCTGCTGGAGTTGAAGTCGCTGAAGCTCTATCTGGCGAGCTTCCGCAATACTGGCGCCTTCCACGAGGATGCGACGGTCGGCATTGCCAAGCGCATCGTCGAGCTGATCGAGCCCGCTTGGCTCAGGATCGGCGGCTACTGGTATCCGCGCGGCGGCATCCCCATCGATGTGTTCTGGCAGCATGGAACGCCACCTGAGGGCGTATGGATTCCCGATCAGGCTGTGTCGCCCTATCGCGGGCGAGGCTGATCAAGGTCCGCTCTTGGATCTCATCATCACCAATGGCGATGCGGCCGGCGAGCTGCTGAGGCGCACGATCGGCAGCGCCGAGGTGCTTCCGTGGCGGGACGTCTTGCATGAGGGACCCGTCCCTCTGACGAAAACCCTCGCCGAACTGACCGAGGTCCGCGCCTCCTATCTCGCGGACCGCGGCTGGGGACAACGCGCCGAGATCGCAACGAATTTGCAAGCCCGCGACCGTGGGCTCGCCCGGGCCAACGCCTTCAACCGCGTCGTGCTGTGGTTCGAGCACGATCTCTATGACCAGCTCCATCTCTTGCAGATCCTCGATTGGTTCAGTGGGGAGGAGCCGCGCGAACTTTTGCTCGTGCAAGCGTCGGAGTTTCTCGGACGGCAGAGCGACAAAGAGATCGAGGCTTTGAGAGCTGAGAGCAACCGGTCACGGCGGAGCAGCTTGCACTTGCCGCTGAAGCCTGGGCCGCGTTCAGAGCGCCGACCCCTGAACCTTGGCACGCGCTCCTTGGCCGCGATCTGTCGGCCCTGCCCTTTCTCGGTCAGGCGATCTTTCGCTTGCTTGAGGAGTTGCCGGGACGAGACGGACTCTCACGGAGCGAACGGCAGAGTCTTGCTGCGCTTGCTTCGGGCATCACCACGCCGCCGGCGTTGTTCGTGGCGGTGCAGCGAACCGAGCCGGCGGTATTCATGGGGGATTAGAGCTTCTGGGGTTTGCTCGATGGACTAGCGCTTGCACGCGTTCCTATGATCGAAGGGCTCGAGGGAGCCCCGTTCAGCCCTGGGGAAGCGGCAAGCAAATCGCACTATTTCGGCAGCGAGCTCAGGCTGACGGCCTTTGGCGAAGCGGTGCTCGAAGGCCGTGAGGACAATGCCGCGCTGAACAGGATCGACCGATGGTGGGGCGGAACGCACCTCGCCAATGATCGTCTGCGGCGCTTCGATGCGGAGGCCGGGCGGCTTATCGCTCCCGTTTCGATTTGATTAGCGAGTCAATCTCCGTAAGCTCGCTAAGCAAGTCTTCGAGCGTGGCGAGCGGCAGCATGTTGGGCCCGTCGGAAGGCGCGCGGTCTGGATCTTGATGGGTCTCGATGAAGAGACCGGCGACGCCGACAGCGACAGCGGCGCGCGCAAGCACGGATACGAAGCGCCGCTCGCCGCCGCTCGACGTCCCCTGACCTCCCGGTTGCTGCACCGAATGGGTGGCATCAAAGATCACCGGCGCTCCCGTCTCGGCGAGGATCGGCAGAGCGCGCATATCAGAGACGAGCGTGTTGTAGCCGAAAGATACGCCGCGCTCGGTGACGAGCACGTTCGGATTGCCGGCGCCAACGACCTTCGCCACAACGTTCTTCATGTCCCATGGCGCGAGGAACTGGCCCTTCTTGACATTGACCGGCCTCCCCGTCGCTGCCGCTGCAAGCAGGAGGTCAGTCTGGCGGCAGAGGAAGGCCGGGATCTGCAACACGTCGACGGCTTCCGCGACGGATGCGCATTGCTCGGGCTCGTGCACGTCGGTGATGACGGGAAGGCCGGTTGTCTCTCTGATCTCTGCGAAGATGGGAAGGGCTTGTCCGATCCCTACACCGCGCGCGCTAGAGGCGCTCGTCCGGTTGGCCTTATCGAAGGAGCTCTTATAAACGAGGCCGATGCCGAGCCGCTCGGCAATGGCCTTCAGCTCCGCTGCCGTTTCAAGCGCGTGCGCCCGGCTCTCGAGGACGCAAGGCCCGGCAATCAAGGCAAGAGGCGCCGTTTGCGCGAAGCTCACATTGCCAACGCCGACGCGCTCGTTCGGATGCAAGGATTGGTGCTGGTTCACGAGGGGCCTTATAGCGCCCTTCGCCCATTCTGGCGAGTTTGTGCGGCGCACATGGTCTGGCCCGGGATATCTCGGCGAGTACAACACGAGCGCCGCCTTCATCTATGAAGTGCCGCGACCTTCCTGTTTCTCGTCTGCATCCTTGGCGTGACGCAGAGAGGCGCGCCGGTCGAGCTTGCGGGCATCGCCATCGGGCTTACGCTCATTGCCATCCATCTTCTCGGCATCAATATCACCGGCACGTCGGTGAACCCTGCCCGGTCGCTCGGTCCTGCGCTGGTCGGATATGCCAAGAACCCGCATGCGCTCGAGCAAGTGTGGCTGTTCATCATGGCGCCGCTGATCGGACCGGCATGGCCGGCTATCTATTCAAGGCGCGCATTCTTGCAGCCGAAGATGTGATCCCCGAGCGTGGCATCGGCAAATCGGATGTGGCGCCGGCGGCCTCTGCACCACGCAAAAAGACGTAGGCTTGGGGTCAAGGCGGGCGGAGTTCTTCAAGGCTCCGTCCGCTTCCATTTCGGGCGGCTCCGCTCGAAGCGGCTCGCGACGCATTCGAAGTCCGGCAGCCAGCCTTCGCGCCGCATGGTCCAGAGTTCGTAGGTCGGCGCGAACAGGCCCGGTTCGTCGAAGGAGCCGGGATAGAGATAGAACTCGTCGTCGCTTCCGAAGGTGGAATAGACCGGCGCGCCGCAGGACGCGCAGGAATAGCGGCGCACGTTTTCCGAGCTTGCGAATTCGATCACATCGCCCGAGACCGTCACCACTTCGGGGGAGAAGACCGCGTAGAAGTTGAACGGAGCGCCATGCGCCTTCCGGCAGGTCAGGCAATGGCACACCCCGACGCGATAAGGCTGTCCCCTCGCCTCGAAACGTACCTTGCCGCAGGCGCAGCCGCCGTTATGCACGCTGTCTGACATTTGCGGTCAGCCAAAAAGACTACACCAGTCTCGACTGCTCCACGGCCGCGCCGATGAAGGAGGCGAAGAGCGGGTGCGGGGCGAAGGGGCGCGACTTCAGCTCCGGGTGGAACTGCACGCCGACGAACCACGGGTGGTCGGGGATCTCGACGATCTCGGGCAGCAGTCCGTCGGGCGAGAGACCTGAGAAGCGCAAGCCCGCCGCCTCAAGCTTGTTGCGGTAGCGCGTGTTGACTTCGTAGCGGTGGCGGTGGCGCTCTGAGATGCGCGTCGTGCCGTAAATCTCGGCGACCTTGCTCCCTTTGGCGAGCACCGCCTCGTAGGCGCCGAGCCGCATCGTGCCGCCGAGATTGCCGTTCCTCTCGCGTCGCTCGAGTTCCTCGCCTTTCATCCATTCGGTCATCACGCCAATGACGGGCTCCTCGGTCGGGCCGAATTCGGTCGAGCTTGCCTCGGCGATGCCTGCCGCGTCGCGGGCGACTTCGATCACGGCCATCTGCATGCCGAAGCAAATGCCGAAATAAGGCACGCCGCGGGTGCGGGCGAATTTCGCCGCCTGGATCTTGCCCTCGGAGCCGCGCTCGCCGAAGCCGCCCGGCACGAGAATGCCGTGCACGTCCTCGAGATGGACGGCGGCATCCTGGCTCTCGAAGGTCTGTGACTCGATCCATTCGAGATTGACCTTGACCTTGTTGGCGATGCCGCCATGGACGAGCGCTTCGTTCAGCGACTTATAGGCGTCCTTGAGCCCGGTATATTTGCCGACGATGGCGACGGTGACCTCGCCGTCGGGATTGGCGATGGTCTCAGAGATGGTCCGCCAGCGCTCGAGGTCGGGCTCGGGCGCATTGGTGATGCCGAAGGCTGCGAGCACCTCGCGGTCGAGACCTTCGGCATGATAGGCGCCGGGCACGTCATAGATGCTTGTCACGTCGAGCGCCTGGATCACGGCCTCGGGGCGGACGTTGCAGAAGAGAGCGATCTTGCGTCGCTCGTCGCGCGGGAGCGGCCGGTCGGTGCGGCAGAGCAGCACGTCCGGCTGAATGCCGATCGAGCGGAGCTCTTTCACCGAATGCTGAGTGGGCTTGGTCTTGAGCTCGCCGGCGCTCGGGATAAAGGGCACGAGCGTCAGATGAATGAAAGCCGTCGAGCCGCGAGGCAACTCGTTGCCGAGCTGGCGAATCGCCTCGAAGAAGGGAAGCCCCTCGATGTCGCCGACCGTGCCGCCGATCTCGCACAAAACGAAATCGACGCCGTCATTGCCAGAGGTGATGAAGGCCTTGATCGCGTCGGTCACGTGCGGAATGACCTGTACGGTCGAGCCGAGATAGTCGCCCTTTCGTTCCTTGGCGATGATCTGCTGATAGATGCGACCCGTGGTGATGTTGTCGGACTGCCTCGCCGGGCGTCCGGTGAAGCGCTCGTAGTGGCCAAGATTTAGGTCGGTCTCAGCGCCGTCGTCGGTGACGAACACCTCGCCGTGCTGATAGGGGCTCATGGTTCCGGGATCGACATTGAGATAGGGATCGAGCTTGCGTAAGCGCACGCTGAACCCCCGCGCCTGAAGCAGCGCTCCAAGCGCCGCCGAGGCAAGACCCTTGCCGAGAGAGGAAACCACGCCGCCGGTGATGAAAACGTACCGCGTCATGGGCCTCGACCCTACACCGAAACGGCGGCGAGTTGTAAGCCCCAAACGGAGCTTGTCCCGATCAAAGCTTGGGCAAGGGCGGCTAGCCGCTTATTTCGACAGCGGCGCTTGTGGGCCGGCAGGAGCCGTCTGCGGAGCAGGCGTGCCTGGCGTCGGCGTCGCGGGGCCCTGAAGAGGTGCGAGCCCTCCGGGCTGGCCCGTTGGGTTCAGAATTCGACGGCGCGCCACTGTGCTGGCTCGCGAGAATCGAGAGTCCAAGGCTGGTGGCGAAGAAGCAAGCAGCGAGGATTGCCGTGGTTTTGGTCAGGGCATTTCCGGCGCTCCGGCCGGTCATGAACCCGCCGCCGCCGCCGATCCCGAGCGCACCGCCTTCGGAGCGCTGCAGCAGGATGACGCCGACGAGCGCAATGGCAACCATGACGTGAATCAACAGAAGGACAGTCGTCATCTCGTAGCCTTGTTTTTCGAAGGCGCTGTCTTATCCGAATCCGCCACGGTTTGGCTAGAGCTGCTGTCGGTCGTGGTGGTGGCTGGCTCGAGAGTGGGCTTGCGGTCTGGAAGCGGCACGGTATCAGTGTCGGCCGGCCGAACGGCCATCACCTTCTTGTCGACGCCCCCACCCCGGCACCGAAACGCGATTTTTGCCTCGATATCGAGGAACTGTCTCACCTTCTCGAGATCCGCGTCGTTCAGATGGTCCTTGACCCAGTCGGGGCCTCGATCGAGTGCCGCCTGCATGCTGGGAGTGAGCAGCTTCTTGCGCTCGACAGCGAGGCTTGCGCAGCTCGCTTTGTCGAGCGGCTCGGCTCTGGCCCTCATGCCGAGCACAGCGATCGGGCTTGAGACAAGAAGGGCCACGACGATGAAGCGCAGCACCGGCATCATGGGCGTCCCACGGGGAAAAACCCCCGCCAAATCAAGTTCTCTGCAGAATGTCGAAAATTGCCCCCCTTGCCAACCCTGCGAGGGCCCCGCGGACACGGTTTTACGACAGTTCAGGCAGTTCTGCCACAATAGGCCGAGAGGATAGCATAGAGGTCGTCGGCCTTAAGACTTCGCGCCTCCGACGAGGGCGCCATTGACGTTCTCGACGGAGAGGAGTTCTTTGGCATTCGAGGGTTTCACCGAGCCCCCGTAGAGGATGCGAAGGCGTGCCTCTTGTTCGCCAAGCAAACGGCCGAGCTCCTCCCTGATGAAGCCATGTACTTCTGCGATGTCCGCGGGTGTAGGCGTGAGGCCGGTGCCAATGGCCCAGACCGGCTCATAGGCGATCACTGTATTCGTGGCCTGGGACTGCTCCGGGACAGAGCTTCCGAGCTGGCGCCCGACGACCCCGAGCGTCGACCCGCCGCTTCGCTCCTTCTCCGTCTCGCCAACGCAGATGATGGCGGTGAGGCCCGCGCGATGGGCGGCGAGGGCCTTGGCGTTGACGAGCGCATCGGTCTCTCCGTGATCGCAGCGGCGTTCGGAATGACCGACGATCACGGCGGTCGCGCCGCAATCCGCGAGCATCTCAGCCGAAATATCGCCGGTGTGGGCGCCGGATGGCAACGGATGACAGTCCTGCGCGCCGAGAGCGATGCCGCTTCCCACAAGAACATCTCTGGCGCGGCAGAGGAGCGTCGACGGCGGGCACACCATGAGGTCGGCAGGTAGGACAGGATTTCGTTTGACGAGAGCCATCAGCGCCTTGAGCTCGGCCAGAGCCGGCGAAAGGCCGTTCATCTTCCAGTTCCCGGCGATAAGCGGCCTGATCGCTGCCACGTCCGACCTCGTTACCCCTACCCCATCGTCTTGCCATTAAGCACGTGGTTTTCCAAGGCTTCGCCTGGTATCCCCGCCTTGCCGGGACTCTACTTGCTACCTATGATGCCGCCGCCGCGCGGGATTGTCCAAATCGGACTCCAGCGCGGCTTTGGCAAATGGCGAATGGAAGGTCTAAGGCGTGGCACTCGACACTTTGCGTAAAGGGGCCGGAGGGGTTATCGGCGGGATCTTTGTTCTCCTGCTGGTCGCGAGCTTTGCGATTTGGTTCCCGGCCGGGTGGTTCCACGGCTATGGCAGCCAGGACCTCATCACCGTCGGCGACACCGTAATCGGGCCACGCGAGTATATGCGCACTCAGCAGGATGTGCTCAGGGCCATGAGCTCGCAAGCCGGCCGCAGCCTCTCCCTCCAGGAGGCCCGCGCGATGGGCCTCGACAGCCGCGTTCTCCAGCGACTGATCGGCGGCGCCGCCGTCGACAACCATGCCCGCGAGCTCGGGCTCAACATCACCGATGCCGCGCTTCTCGAAGAGATCATGCAGGATCCCAACTTCAAGGATGCGACGGGCAATTTCAGCCCGGCTTTGTTCCAGCAGGCGCTGCGCAACATGGGCCTGTCGGAACAAGGTTTTCTCGCTTCGCAGCGGGAGACGAGTTTGCGCCGCCAAATCCTCACCACCCTCGGCAAGGTGGTGAACGCGCCTCAAGTCCTCGTCGATGCGCTCAACCGCTATAACGGCGAGACACGCACGCTGCGTTACGTGCTCGTGTCGCAAGAGGCGCCTGGTCAGGTCGGCGATCCGACCGAGGACGACCTCAAGCGCTTCTACGACAATCATCACGCGAAGTTCACGCAGCCGGAATACCGCAAGGCGGGCATTCTCGCCGTCACGCCGGAAACGGTGAAAGAGCAAGTGAACATTACCGAACAGGATCTCCGCGCCGCCTATGAGGCGAGCAAGGACACGCTCGGTAAGCCGGAAAAGAGACACGTGCAACAGATCGCCTTCCCCGATACGGCGGCCGCCACTGCAGCTCGCGAGAAGATCGAGCAAGGAACCGATTTCATCGCTGTCGCCAAAGAGCAAGGCCTGACCGAGTCCGACATCGATCTCGGCATAGTCACGAGGTCTCAGCTCGCCGACTCCGCCGTGGCTGACGCGGCCTTCAAGCTCGAGCTGAACAAGGTTAGCGACCCGGTGACCGGCAAGCTTGGGACGGTCGTTTTGCTGCGCGTCACCGAGATCGACCCGGGCAAGACCCCGACTTTCGAAGAGGCAAAGCCCGACCTCGAGAAGAAGATCCTCAAGGAGCGCGCGTCGGGCGCGATTTTCGCGCTGCACGACAAGATCGAAGACGGACTCGCGGCCGGCGATAAGCTGTCCGAGATCGCCGACAAGCTCAAGCTGAACTATCAGCTCATCGATGGGGTCGATCGGACGGGCCGCAAGCCGGATGGATCGATGGTCACGCTGCCGGCGCAGACGCAGGTGCTGAACGCGATCTTCGCATCGGATGTCGGTGTCGAGAACGATCCGATCGAAACCAAGGACGAGGGCACAATCTGGTACGAGGTGCTCGGCATCGTTCCCGAGCAACTGAAGCCCTTCGACCAAGTGAAGGATGAGGTCGCCAAGGATTGGCGGGATGATGAGGAGCGCAATAAGGTTGCGAAATACGCGCAGAACCTGGTCAACGAACTGTCGGGCGGCAAGACGCTCGAAGACGTCGCCAAAGAGCTCAATGTCGAGGTGCTGACCAGCGAGCCGATGAAGCGCGACGGCATGGCCATCTACATTCTTCCTGCCGCAGTCGAGCAAGCCTTCACGTTACCCGCAGGCGGGTACGGTTCGGCGCCATCGGGGATCGGGGAAGGCCGCATCGTGTTCAAGGTCGATAAGGTGACACCGCCCCCACCGCTCGACGAGAAGGAAGCGGCGCGAATGAGAGCCCAGATGAAGTTCCTGCTCGCCGACGACGAGATCTCCGAATATTTCGCCGCGCTTGAGAAGCGCTATGGGGTCCACGTCAACGAGAAGGCGCTCGCCAAGCTCATGGGCACCAATGAGGAGCCATGAGCGCAGCGCAAGCCTCCGTCACGCCGATCCCTCAGCAAGGCGCAGCCGCTCCCGTCGAGCCCGACTTCGCAGTCTTCGCGCGAGCCTATGAGGAGGGCCTGCCACAGGTCGCCTGGACGCGGCTTGTCGCCGATCTCGAGACGCCCGTCTCGGCGATGCTGAAGCTCGCGCATGAACGGCCAAACAGTTTCCTGCTCGAGTCGGTCGAAGGAGGGGCCACGCGCGGCCGCTATTCCGTCATCGGCTGCGAGCCTGATCTCATCTGGCGCGCCAATGGGAACATGGCCGAGATCAACCGCGCGCCGCAATCCGATCAGGAAGGGTTCGCGCCGTCGCCGCTTAAGGCGCTCGCCTCGCTTCGGGCGCTTCTCGCTGAATTGTCAATCGCCCTGCCGCATGAACTTCCGCCGATGGCGGCCGGCATCTTCGGTTATATGGGGTACGACACGGTGCGGCTGATCGAGCATCTGCCGAGCGACAAGCGCGATCCGCTTATCCTGCCTCACTCAATGCTGATGCGCCCCACGCTCATCGTTATCTTCGATTCGGTGAAGGACGAGATGACAGTGGTGACGCCGGTGAGACCTACGCCTGGCATCAGCGCTAAGGCCGCCTATGCGCGCGCCGCCGACCGGCTCAATCTCGCGATCGAGCGGCTCGAGCAGCCCTTGCCGCATGCGAACGAGGGAGACGTCGTCGCGCCCCATCCGGAAGCGAAGGCTACGACCGCTTCGGAGGCCTACATGGCGAAGGTCGCCCGCGCCAAGGAGTACATCGCCGCCGGCGACATTTTCCAGGTGGTGCTGAGCCAGCGCTTCGAGGCGCCGTTCACCCTGCCCTCTTTCGCGCTCTACCGGGCGCTTCGCCGAGTCAACCCCTCACCTTTTCTGTATTATCTGAATTTCGGCGACTTTGCTGTGGTGGGCTCTAGCCCGGAAATCCTCGTCAGAGTGCGCGACGGCAAGGTCACCATCAGACCAATCGCGGGGACGCGGCCACGCGGGACCACGCCCGAGCAGGACAAGGCGCTCGCCAAGGAGTTGCTCCACGACGCCAAAGAGCGGGCGGAGCATCTGATGCTACTCGACCTTGGCCGCAACGACGTTGGCCGCGTGGCCGAGGTCGGCAGCGTGCACGTCACCGACTCCTTCTTTCTCGAGTATTACAGTCAGGTCATGCATATCGTTTCGAATGTAGAGGGCAAGCTCGCGGCTGACCACGACGCCGTTGACGCGCTGATGGCGGGCTTTCCTGCCGGCACCGTGTCGGGGGCACCGAAGGTGCGGGCGATGGAGATCATCGACGAGCTCGAGGACGAGGCGCGGGGAATCTATGCTGGCTGCGTCGGCTATTTCTCTGCCGACGGCAACATGGATAGCTGCATCGTGCTGAGGACGTCGGTGGTGAAGGACGGTGTCATGTATGTGCAGGCGGGAGCCGGCATCGTCGCCGATTCAGTGTCGGAACGCGAGCAAGCCGAATGCGTGAGCAAGGCGCGCGCCTTGTTCAAAGCTGCCGACGAGGCGGTGCGCTTCGCGGCGCGTGCCAAGCGCGGCCAATAGACGAAGGCGAGGAGACGATATGCTGACGCTAACCCTCCTCCGCCACGCGAAATCGAGCTGGAAAAGTCCATCTCTGCCCGACAAGGAGCGTCCGCTTGCAACGCGTGGCGTGGTAGATGGCCCGTTGATGGGTCGCGCCATGGCCGAGCGCGGCATCGACCCCGACCTCGTGCTCTGCTCGTCGGCGAGGCGCACGCGCGACACGCTTGCGCTCGTGCTCCCCGAGCTCAAGGTCGAGCCTGAGGTCGTCTACAAGGATGAGCTCTATCACCCGAGCCCGGCGGAGATGCTGGAGGTCCTGCGTGACGCTCCGCCAAGCGCATCGCGTCTTCTGCTGGTTGGGCATAATCCCGAGATCCAAGCCTTTGCGCTTGATCTGGTCGGCTCGGGCCCCAAGCATTACCGCGATCGGCTCGAAGAGAAGTTCCCGACGGCAGGGCTTGCGGTGATCAATTTCACCAGCGGAAGCTGGAAGGGGGTCACCGTTAACAGCGGCAGCCTCAACCTCTTTCTTTCGCCAAAGGAGTTGCGCACGTAGATCTTCTTGCAACGTCGCGACCAGGCCACATCATTGGAATCCTTGACGGCGGGGGCGCGCCAAGCGTAACACCACCTCCATGCTCACGCTGATCGATAACTACGACAGCTTCACCTACAACCTCGTCCATTTCCTCGGCGAATTGGGCGCATCCGCCCGCGTCTACCGTAACGACAAGGTGACGGTCGACGAGGTTCTGGCCGAGGGGCCCGAGGCGATCGTGCTCTCGCCTGGCCCTTGCGACCCAGACCGGGCCGGCATCTGCCTCGAGCTCATCTCGCGTGCCGGGCCGGTCGTGCCGATCCTCGGCGTCTGCCTCGGCCATCAGGCGATCGGCCAGGCCTACGGTGGACGCGTGGTTAGGGCGCCCGTGCTGATGCATGGCAAGCTGTCGAAGGTTCGCCACACCGACAAAGGTGTTTTCGCTGGGTTGCCCCAGAACTTCTCGGCCACGCGCTACCATTCGCTCGTCGTCGAGCGCTCGAGCCTGCCCGATGATCTCGAAGTCACGGCAGAGACCGCCGACGGGGTCATTATGGGCCTCCAGCACAAGCGCTATCCCGTGCATGGCGTCCAGTTCCATCCCGAGAGCATCGCCTCCGAGCATGGCCACCAGCTGCTCGCCAATTTCCTCGACCTCGCCCGCGTGGAGCGGCGCGCGAGAGGTGCTGGCCAAAGAGAAGCGGTCGGTGCCCTCTGAGGTCGAGACCGCTCGCCCCATGCCCGAGGGAACGGCTGCGGCTGCGGCTACGGCTCTTGAAAGCGCCATTCGCAAGGTGGCAGCCGGCCAAACGCTCTCCCAACTGGAATCCGCGCAAGCTTTCGACGTGATCATGTCGGGTGCGGCGAGCGACGCGCAGATCTCCGCGCTGCTCATGGGGCTTCGCGTGCGCGGCGAGACGGTCGATGAGATCGCAGGCGCTGCCCGCGCGCTCAGGCAGTGCGCAATCCCCGTGAAGGCGCCGGAAGGCGCGATCGACACATGCGGCACCGGCGGCGACGCCAAGAACACGCACAATATCTCGACCTGCGCCGCCTTCGTCGTGGCGGGAGCCGGCGTTCCGGTGGCCAAGCACGGCAACCGGTCGATCTCCTCACGCTCGGGCTCTGCCGATGTTCTCGCCGCGCTCGGGGTCAATATCGAGTGCGAGCCCGAAGTCGTGTCGCGCTCAATCGAGCAATGCGGTCTCGGCTTCATGTTCGCCCCGGTCCACCACCCCACCATGCGTCACGTGGGCGAAGTAAGGCGCGAGCTCGGCATCCGCACCATCTTCAATCTGCTCGGCCCCCTCACTAACCCGGCGGGGACCAAATATCAGGTCGTCGGCGTGTTCGCCGAGCAATGGGTCGAGCCCATCGCGCACGTGCTCGGGCTGCTTGGGGTCGAGCGGGCCTGGGTCGTGCATGGCGCCGACGGCCTCGATGAACTGACCACGACCAATATCAGTCACGTGGCGGTGCTCGACCGTGGCCGCGTCTCGACCTTCAAGATATCGCCGCGAAACGCCGGCCTTCCCGACGCGCGCCCAGAAGACCTGACGGGGGGCGACGCGATCGAGAACGCCGCCCACATCCGCGCCGTGCTGCAAGGAAATCGCGGGCCGCTCCGCGACATCGTTCTGCTCAACGCCGCGGCGGCCCTCCTCGTCGTCGGCAAGGCGACGTCGCTTCGCGAAGCTGTTGCGATCGCCGCGGAGTTGATCGACAGCGGTAAGGCCAAAGCCGTTCTCGATGCTCTGGTCGAGCTGAGCCATGCTAAGGTCTGAGTCATGGCAGAGGTGCTCGAAAAGATCCTGACCTATAAGCGCGAGGAGATCGCCGCCGCCAAGCGCGCCGCGAGCCCCGAGACGATGGTCGAGCGGGCCAAGGCTGCGCCTCAAATTCGTCCGTTCGCCGAAGCCTTGAAGGCGCGCATCGCCCATTGTGATTTCGCACTCATTGCCGAGATCAAGAAGGCGAGCCCATCAAAAGGTCTGATCCGTGCCGACTTCGACCCAACGGCGCTAGCACGTTCCTATGAGGAGGGTGGCGCCGCCTGCCTCTCGGTCCTCACCGACACGCCATCGTTCCAAGGATCGCCCGAGTTCCTCGCCGCTGCGCGGGCCGCTACCACGCTGCCAGTGCTGCGCAAGGACTTCATGCTCGATCCCTATCAGGTGCTTCAGGCGCGGGCGTGGGGGGCCGACTGCATTCTCATCATCATGACAGCCGTTGACGATGCTACGGCGCAGGAGTTGACCCAAGCCGCGCAGGCGCTCGGCATGGATGTCCTCGCGGAGGTGCATAATGAGGCCGAGCTTGCCCGCGCGCTTCTCCTCGATACGCCGCTCATCGGTATCAACAACCGCGACCTCAAGACCTTTGCCACGAAGTCTCGCCACCACGATGCGGCTCGCACCGCTGATCCCCAAGGATCGAATTGTGATCTCGGAGAGCGGTATTTTCACTCATGGCGATCTCGTGCGGGTCGCTGCGGCCGGCGTGCATGCGTTCCTGGTCGGCGAGAGCTTGATGCGGCAGGGCGACGTGGCGGCGGCGACGCGCCTCTTGCTCAAGGGAGCTGTATCAACCATTCCTGCGAAGGCTGCCCGATGACCGCGCGGCTCAGTCACCTCAACGAGAAGGGCGAGGCGTGCATGGTCGATGTCTCGGCCAAAGAGGTCACTCTGCGCACCGCGATCGCAGAGGGGTTTGTGTCGATGGCGCCCGCGACGCTCGATCTCATCCTCGCCGGCAAGGCGGAGAAGGGTGACGTGCTCGCCACCGCCCGTATCGCCGGCATCATGGCGGCGAAGCGCACCCATGAGTTAATCCCGCTTTGCCATCCCTTGCCGCTCACGCAAGTGACGATCGCCTTCGAGCCCTCACGCGATCCGCCCGGCTTGCGTATCGAGGCGGCAGCCAAGGTCGACGCCAAGACCGGGGTCGAGATGGAAGCTCTCACGGCGGTCGCGGTCGCCTGCCTCACCGTCTATGACATGTGCAAGTCGGCAGACCGAGCGATGTCCTTCTCAGGCATTCGCTTGCTTGAGAAGACGGGCGGCCGTTCTGGCCCCTTCAAGCGCTGATGGGCCTGCTCTCAGTCGACGAGGCGCTCACCCGCGTGCTCGACGGGCTCACTCCACTCGCGGCCGAACGCGTGGCAATCGAGGACGCGCGTGGCCGGGTGCTGGCCGATGATCTTGCCGCCCGTGTGACCCAGCCGCCTTTCGATGCGTCTGCCATGGACGGCTATGCCGTGCGCGCGGCAGATGTCGCTTCGCTTCCTGCGAAGCTTCGGGTGATCGGCGTAGCCGCGGCTGGTTCCGGATTCAAGGATCGCGTCGGTAGAGGGGAGGCGGTGCGCATCTTCACGGGCGCACCGGTGCCTGACGGTGCCGACACGGTGGTGATTCAGGAGGACACTACAGAGGCCGGCGGCCTCGTCATCATCAAGGAGGCAGCGCCGCACCGGCATATCCGCCCGCGAGGGCAGGATTTCCGCAACGGCGATGTTCTGCTTCCCGCCGGCACGCGGCTCGGCGCGCGTGAGCTTCTTCTTGCCGCCGCCATGAACCATGCCGAGCTTCCCGTGCGCCGCAAGCCCAAGGTCGCGATCCTCGCCACGGGCGATGAGGTCGTGCCGCCAGGCTCCGAGCTCGGTCCTGACCGAATCGTCTCGTCGGTTCCTTACGGCCTAACTGCTTTGATCGAGGCCGAGGGCGGCGACGCCATGCGGCTCGGCATTGCCAAGGACGATCCGGAGAGCTTAGCGACGCTTGCTCGTGTCGGCGGAGCCGCGGATATCCTGGTGACGATTGGCGGCGCCTCGGTTGGCGAGCGCGACCTCGTGGCGAGCGCGCTCGAAGCCGAGGGGCTCGAGCTCGACTTCGCCAAAGTCGCCATGCGCCCGGGCAAGCCCCTGCTCTACGGCCGCATCGGGCCTCAACGCGTGCTTGGGTTGGCTGGAAACCCCGTTTCGGCGCTGATCTCAGCGCATGTGTTCCTGAAGCCGATGCTCCGCTGCATGCTGGGGATTGCCGAAAGGTCGCGGCCGCTGCCCCAGGCCACCCTTGGCGCGGCGCTTGAGGCCAACGGCCCGCGTCAGCATTATGTCAGAGCCGTATCCGAATGGGGCGCCGACGGGGCGCGCGTGGTGCGCCCTCTGCCCTCCCAGGACTCCTCCCTTGTTGCCGAGCTAGCCCGCGCCGACTGCCTCATTCTGAGGGAGCCCGATGCTCCGTCGCTCGAGGTCGGCCGCATAGTCCGCATCCTTCCCCTCGACGAACGCGATTAAGGGCTCAGAAACCCGAATCACGCGAGCCAATCTTATTATGAGGGGGTGCCTCCTAACCGCATTTGGTGGGCATTCCCGCATATATCCCCTTGACATACGTAAGAGCATCCTTTATATAGAAAGGCATGGGAGTGGACCATGCCTAAGACCTTTACAATCCAAGACTTTTTCAAGCGGTTCCCGGACGATACGGCTTGCCTCGACCACCTTATGAAGGTGCGCTTTGGCGAGTTCCAAAAATGCCCGAAATGCGGGAAGGAAGGACGCTTCGCTAGGCTCGCTAAGGTGCCCGCCTATAGCTGTCCCTGGTGCGGCCATCACATTCACCCGATGGTCGGAACGCCCTTCGCCAAGTCCTCTACGCCGCTGCAAAAGTGGTTCTACGCCATGTACCTTTTCACCACGACGCGGAACGGCGTGGCGGCGAAGGAGCTGCAACGCCAGCTTGGCGTGACGTACAAGACCGCATGGCGCATCGGCCACGAGCTTCGCAAGTACATGGGCTTTGTGGATGGCGACAACCCGCTCGGCGGTCCCGGCAAGCCAATAGTCGAAACCGATTTCGCTTTCATCGGCGGCAAGGACAAGCTCGGGAAGGACGACAAGACCATCGTGCTCGGCATGGTCGAGCGCAAAGGCGACATTCTCACCCGCGTTGTTCCCGACCGTCGCGGCAAGACGCTGATCCGCGAAATTCGCCAGTGGGTGAAGGAAGGCGCGCGGATCGCGAGCGACGACGAACGGTCTTTCATGGACCTCAAGTCGTGGGGCTATTTCCACGAGCATGTGAACCATCTTCAGAAGGAATGGGTGCGCGGCGACGTGCATACCAACACCATTGAGACCTTCTGGGGCATCCTGAAGCGCGGCATCAACGGCACGCATATCTGGGTGTCGGCTAAGCATCTTCAGAAGTACCTTTGGGAGTTCGAGTTTCGGTACAATCTTCGGAACCAGCCTCACCTAATGTTCGATCTTTTGCTTTTGGCTTTTCCCCGCCCCCGGTCATAAGGCGCAACACGCGGTCGAATACGCTTTCGTCGCCCTCGCTAGGATGCTCCTTAGCGAAGCGCGCGAGTCCGCCCTTCTTTTTGCGGGCTTCCTCTAGGCTGAGATATTTGCCGCGTGACATGCTCAGGAATCCCAATTTTCGATCAGTTCATCCAGGCGCTGGGAAAGCGCTTTCAATCTATGTAGGTATCCCTTCGCGGCATCGCGGGCGGTCCGACCCCCGACAGATAGGTTTTTGAAGTAGTCTTCTAATTGGTCCTCTCGGGCTTTGTACGTGGCCAACAGTTCAATCTGCTTTGGCGATAATCGTGTGCGATCAGCGCTGGCTAGTTCGGGACAATATGTACGCTCATCAATCTGAACCATTTTCTGCCAATCACCCCGTCTCCAACGGGCTTCAGCAGCTTTGAGTCTCCCCTCTACCGTTCCGCTGCGAAACCCCTTCGTATGCAGGATCGCGGTGGCATACGAGCCTTCCTGAATAAAAGTGGGCACGCTGCCCGGTTCAGTAGGACGTTTCACGCTCCACCAGATCAATCCCAAGCCAACAAGTATTACTATCAGGCTTATGGCCAGAGCCGTTCCTGGCCGCATTGATTCTTGGAGGCTGAGAAGGGCTTTCAGCACGTCGCCCATCCAGCCCGGGTCTTGCGACCTCTCAACAATGAAATCAATGTCACCCAATAATTGGATGATCTCCAAAAGGAGAGCGCCGAGAATAAGGGCGATGCCAGCGAGTCTTCGCATTGGCCAATTAATCCCCTAGCAACCCGAATCGCAGGATTGGGTAGGTTGCAGCATACCGCAAGGGGGTACGTATGCCTAGGGGATAAGCGGGGGCATTCCGCTTGCGGAACACAAACAGAACATATAAACTGTTCATGATTTGTACGGCCGCGTTATCGCGTATTCGGGGCTCAAACCAACCGCTCAGACGAGGATCAGATGCTTACACCGAAGCAGAAAGAGCTTCTCATGTTCATTCATGAGCGGTTGAAGGAGACAGGCGTGCCGCCCTCCTTCGACGAGATGAAGGAAGCGCTCGATCTCAAGTCGAAGTCGGGGATCCACCGGCTCATCACCGCGCTTGAGGAGCGCGGATTTGTGCGCCGGCTGCCGCACAGGGCACGCGCCATGGAGATCGTGCGCCTGCCGGAGTCGGTCCCCCAGAGCCTTGCCCAGCGCTCCCGCGGGTTCTCGCCGAGCGTGATCGAAGGGAGCCTGGGGCGCGTGCCGCAGGTCTCAGAGGGCGAAAGCATGCCTCAGACCGTGAGCGTGCCCGTCATGGGGCGGATCGCGGCCGGTGTTCCCGTCGAGGCGATCCAGACCCGCATGAGCACCATCGAGGTGCCCCCCGAGCTGCTGTCCAAGGGCGAGCATTATGCACTCGAGGTCAAAGGCGATTCCATGATCGATGCCGGCATTCTCGAAGGCGACACCATCATCGTGAAGCGCTGCGGCGA
>CAVSYE010000005.1:7500-312100 GCA_963732205.1 uncultured Alphaproteobacteria bacterium | reverse complement strand
ATTCGAACCCACGGTACGGTTACCCGTACAACGGTTTTCGAGACCGTCCCGTTCGACCACTCCGGCACCTCTCCGTGGGCCTAAAGCCCGTGGTCTGGCTCGCGTCTTCTAAATGGCTTTTGCGCCAAGCGAAACGAGAAATGGGCCGCGCGACCGGGCAATTTCAAGTCACGTCGTTGGACAGACGCAACGATTGGCGAACCCTCGACGTGGCCCAGGGTCCAACCATCCGAACGGTCTCCGGCATAAGCGAGCAGCCAGCACTCTCAGGGTCTGACGCATTCACCCAAAGACGTGATCACTGATCGCCTGACGACCGCGCTGTTGCGGAAGCCCTCGCGTGCCATCAAGCGCTCATGAAGGTCGGGCAGCCGGTAAAAGGGTACGCTCGGATACCAGTGATGTTCGAGGTGGTAGCCGACGTTCCGCGGCAGGACGAGAAGCGATTCGAGGAAGGTCGGGATGGTGGTCCGGGTAATGGCATATTCTTCCTCGCTGCTTGCCACGGCGCTGTGCTCGCAGATGATGCGGGTATACTGAACAGCGATATGCCAGGTGCAGAACGGCACGAGCCAAAAGAGCAGGAAGCCCTCCCAAGCCTCGAAGAAGGTCAACGCTCCGATGACCGAGGAATAGAAGGCGATCTTCGCGCCGATCATCCAGCTCGCGGAGGGAATGAGTGATGCGCCTACGAGGCCTCTGACGATCCAGAATATCCCGGTGAGAAAGAACGCTCGCCGGAGCAAAAGCAGGCCGAGACCGAGACGCGTCTTGGGAAAGCGCCAGCCAGGCTCGAGCTCTCCCATGGCATCGTGCGTGTACCAGATGTGCCGGTTCCCGTCGCCGGAAAGATTTGTGTACTGATGATGAGTTGAGTGGAACTTGCGGAACCCTTCCACCGAGGCGAAGGTCGGCCACATCAAGAAAAGGTTGGCGAAGAGGTCATTCTGCGAGCGCGTGGGTAGAAAGCGGTAATGCGAGGCGTCGTGACCAAGAATCAAAAGCGCATGCTGGCGCGAGCCGATCACGATAATCGCTACCACATAGAGCGCCGGGTTCCAGAAGAACGAGCAGAGAGCGATCGCTGAAATGATCGCGACCCACTCCTGGCCGGTCGCCGCGATGGCCCTGGCAGGCTCTAGCGCAGAGAGTTCCTTAATGGTGGCTGCGGGCAGGCGCTCAGGGACGGTCCTAGCCGTGTTGTGGGGGTGGTTGACGACGGGATTCTTGGAAATGTCATCTTGCGGGATCTCCGAGCGGAGGCAGGCGATGGCCTTGGCGATTTGGCCGGCAGGCGGCATGGGGCTCCTCCTGGTCGAATGCGGGGAGCAAATGGATAGGTCGATTTTCTGTTCCTTATGGGGCAATTAGCCGAGGCGGTGCGATCGACGTTAATGGTGCGGGAATTGACTTATCGGCTTTCGCCTCTATATTGCGCCGCTCATTAGCCCTTTTTCGAGGCGTGGCCGCGCATCGAGGCGTAGGCCTTTCAGCCCCTAGAGTTGGACGGAATACTCCCATGTTCGCGGTCATTCGCACGGGCGGCAAGCAATATCGCGTGGCGCCCAACGACATCATCGAGATCGAGAAGATCGCCGGTAAGCCTGGCGATATCATCGAGCTCTCCGAGGTGATCCTGCTTGGCGGCGATGGCGGTCCTAAGACGGGCAGCCCCACGATTTCCGGAGCCCTCGTCGCTGCCGAGGTCCTCGAGCAGAGGCGGTCCGACAAGATCACCGTGTTCAAGAAGAAGCGGCGCGCCAATTACCGCCGCAGGAAGGGTCATCGGCAGGAGCTGACCGCGCTCAGAATCACCGAGATCCTGACCGACGGCAAGAAGCCGTCTAAGCAGGCGGTAAAACCGGAGCCAAAGAAGAACGAGAAGAAGCCCGTCGGGGCCGAGGCTGCCGAGGCGAAGCCCGCCGAGAAGAAGGCGGCAGCGAAGCCTGCGGCAAAGGCTGCGAAGAAAGAGACCAAGAAGCCGGCTGCCAAGCCGAAGAAGAAGTAAGGAATTCAGTCATGGCACATAAGAAAGCAGGCGGCTCCTCGCGCAACGGCCGCGACTCGGCCGGCCGGCGGCTTGGCGTGAAGAAGGCGGGCGGGCAGAGCGTGCTCGCCGGCAACATCATCGTCCGCCAGCGCGGCACCAAGTGGCACCCCGGCGACGGCGTCGGCATGGGCAAGGATCACACGCTGTTTGCTCTCCGCGAGGGCGAGGTGACCTATGCGACCAAGCAGAAGGGCCGCGTCTACGTCTCGGTGAAGCCGAACTAGGCTCGCTGTCTTCTTCCAAAATCTAGAAACTGTCATGCCTATGCCCGGACTTGATCCCGGGCATCCATGCCAGTTACGCCTAAGCGCTGAGACGCCATTGGAATGGATTGCCGGGTCAAGCCCGGCAATGACGCGCTTGTAGTGATCAGTGTACCTTCACGCTCGTGATCAGCATCCGGACACCGAGGCTTCTGCTGCGTGCACTCGAACTCGCCGACGCGGGCCGGATCAGCCTGCTCGCGGGCGACTACGACGTCGCCAGCATGACCGGGACGATCCCCCACCCCTATAGCCAAGACCAGGCAATCGAATGGATCGAGAGCGTGCTCGCGGGCGAAGAGGGCGTCGTCTTCGGGATCGCCAATGAGGGCGTCTTGATCGGCTGCACCGGCTATCGCGCCTTCGGCGATGACCATGCCGAGCTCGGCTATTGGATCGGCAAACCCTATTGGGGCATGGGCTATGCGAGCGAGGCGGTGCGCGCGCTCATCGTCTACGCCTTCGAGAAGGACGGCTTCGATTATCTCACCGTCGGCCATTTCATCGACAATCCGGCCTCGGCGCGCGTCATCGCCAAGTTCGGCTTCCTGCCCCAGGGGAGGCAAGTGCGCGATTGCGCCGCCCGCGGCGTGAAGGCTCACTGTCTGACCTACCGGCTCGAGCGGGCTGCGGCGCTTGCCGGCTTCCTCAGGACGTAAGCCAAGCCGCCCCGAGCCGTCTCCTAGTGTATTGGAAAGACACTGGTGCTAAGCCCTCGCCATGCAATTCCTCGATCAGGCCAAGGTCTATGTGCGCTCGGGCGACGGAGGCAACGGATGCGTGAGCTTCCGGCGGGAGAAGTTCGTCGAGTTCGGCGGCCCTGACGGGGGAGGCGGCGGCAAAGGCGGCGACGTGATCGTCGAATGCGTGGCGAACCTCAACACGCTGCTCGACTACCGCTACCAGCAGCACTTCAAGGCGAAGAAAGGCGGCCACGGCAAGGGCCAGAACCGCTCCGGCGCCAAGGGCGCCGACATGGTGCTGAAAGTGCCCCCGGGTACGCAAATCCTTGATGAGGACAACGAGACTCTGATTGCCGACCTCACCAAGCCCGGCGAGCGTATCGTGCTTGCCCGCGGCGGCAATGGCGGCTTCGGCAACACCCACTTCAAATCCTCGACCAACCAGGCGCCGCGCCATGCCAATCCCGGACAGCAGGGCGAGGAGATGACCATCTGGCTCAGGCTGAAGCTGATCGCCGATGCCGGAATCATCGGCCTGCCCAACGCCGGCAAGTCGACCTTCCTCGCGGCGGTGAGTGCGGCCAAGCCCAAGATCGCCGACTACCCCTTCACCACGCTCCACCCCAATCTCGGCGTGGTGCGCATCGACGGGTTCGACTTCGTGCTCGCCGACATTCCGGGGCTGATCGAAGGCGCGCATGAGGGCGCCGGCATCGGCGACCGCTTCCTCGGCCATGTCGAGCGCTGCGCCGTGCTGCTCCATCTCGTCGACATTACGCTCGATGATCCGGCCGAGGCCTACGAAATTATCCGTGGCGAGATCGCGGCTTACGGTGCGGGACTTGAGGAGAAACCCGAGATCGTCGCTCTCTCTAAGGCCGACGCCGTGCCCAAGGATGAGATCAAGAAGAAGGCGCGCGCTGTGAAGAAGGTCGCCGGCGCGGCGCCGCTCGTCATCTCTACAGTGAGCGGCGAGGGCGTGACCGAGGTCCTGCGCGCGCTCGTTCCCGAGATCAAGGCGATGCGTGCCGCGGATGCGAAAGCTGCGACAGGTAAGGCGACGCAGCCGACACAGCGGTGGCGGTCATGAGAAACGAATGGGCGAGCGCCAAGCGGCTCGTGGTCAAGATCGGCTCATCGCTCTTGGTCGATATGGCGTCGGGCACGCTGCGGCAAGCCTGGCTCGAAGCGCTCTGCGACGACATCGCGGCGCTGCGAACCAACGGTAAAGAGGTCATCGTGGTCTCTTCCGGCGCGATTGCGCTCGGACGCAATGCGCTCAAGCTGCCGAAAGGCGCGCTGAAGCTCGAAGACAGCCAGGCGGCGGCAGCGGTCGGACAGATCGATCTCGCGCATGCTTATGAGGATGCGTTCCGCGCGCGCAATCTCGTCGCGGCGCAAGTTCTGCTGACGCTCGGCGACACCGAGGAGCGGCGGCGCTATCTCAATGCGCGTAACACCATGACCACGCTGCTCAAGCTCGGCGCAGTGCCGGTGGTGAACGAGAATGACACCGTGGCCACGAGCGAGATTCGCTACGGCGACAATGATCGGCTCGCCGCGCGGGTCGCCTCGATGATGAGCGCTGATTGCCTCGTGCTGCTGTCCGACGTTGACGGCTTCTATACAGCGCCGCCTGGATCGCGCGCCGACGCGCGCCGTCTCGATGAGGTGCGCGAGATCACGCCGGAGATCGAATCCATGGCTGGCGACGTCGGCTCGGAGCTGTCGAAGGGCGGCATGGTCACCAAGATCGAGGCGGCGAAGATCGCGGTCTCTGCCGGCACGCATATGGTGATCGCGAGCGGCAAGGTGCTGCACCCGCTCGACGCGCTCGCTACGAAGGGGATCGCCACTTGGTTCCTGGCGCGCTCCGATCCGGTGACGGCGCGCAAGCGCTGGATCGCAGGTACGCTCGAGCCGAAAGGCGCAGTCGTTCTCGACAATGGCGCAGTGCAAGCGCTCGGCTCGGGCAAGAGCCTGCTTCCGGCTGGCGTCACCTGTGTCGAGGGCAATTTCGAGCGGGGAGACGCCGTGGTGATCAGGACCTTGGAGGGTGTCGAGATCGGGCGCGGGCTTGCCGCCTATGACCACGAGCAGGCCAAGGCGATCATCGGCCGCAAGAGCAGTGAAATCGCCGAGATTCTCGGCTACCTTGGTCGCCCCGAGCTGATCCATCGGGACGACATGATGTTGAACCGCAAGGGCTGAATTCGATGTCGATGCCTGCAGGCAAGCCAGAAGCCTCGATCGAGCCGATGATGCTTTATATGGGGCGTCTCGCGCGCGAGGCGGCGGGCGCGCTTGCGCTCGCCCTGAGCGAAGCCAAGAACCGCGCGCTCGAGGCGATGGCCGCGCAACTTGAGGCGAATGCGCAGAAGATCCTCAATGCCAATGTCCAGGATCTCGATGCGGCGCGCGCCAAAGGGCGTGACCAGGCTTTTCTCGACCGGCTGATGCTCGACCCTTCTCGCGTCACCGCCATGGCCAAGGGCATTCGCGAGGTGGCGGCGCTGCCCGATCCGGTCGGCCAGGTGATGGCATCGTGGACGCGGCCGAACGGGCTTGAGATTTCGCGCGTGCGCGTGCCGCTCGGGGTGATCGGCATTATCTATGAATCGCGGCCCAACGTGACGGCAGATGCCGCAGCGCTCTGCCTCAAGTCTGGGAACGCCGTGATCTTGCGCAGCGGCTCAGAGAGCTTCCTTACCTCTCTCGTCATCGTCAATCTTCTGACCGACGGCGTGGCCGAGGTCGGCCTGCCGCGCGAGGCAATCCAGCTCGTGCCGACAGTCGATCGCTCTGCGGTCGGATTCATGCTGCAAGGCCTCGGCGGCGCGATCGACGTGATCGTGCCGCGCGGCGGCAAGGACCTCGTCGCGCGCGTGCAGGCGGAAGCCCGCGTGCCTGTATTCGCCCATCTCGAAGGCGTGTGCCACGTCTATGTTCATGCGCCGGCCGATCTCGGCATGGCGAAGAGGATCGTGCTCAACGCCAAGATGCGGCGGACGGGCGTCTGCGGTGCCACCGAGACTCTACTCATCGATCGCAAGGCGGCGCCAACGCATCTTGCGCCGCTCGTCAAGATGCTGATCGAGGCTGGCTGCGAGGTGCGCGGCGATGCCGAGACGCAGAGCGTCGATCCGCGCGTGAAGCAGGCGACCGAAGAGGATTGGCCGAAGGAGTTTCTCGACGCGGTCATCGCAGTGAAAGTAGTCGATGGACTCGATGGGGCGATCGAACACATCGCGCGCTACGGCTCGCAGCATACCGATGCTATCGTCACCGACGACACGCGCGCGGCCGAGCAGTTCCTCGCGCGCGTTGACAGCGCCATCGTGCTGCACAATGCCTCGACTCAGTTTGCCGACGGTGGCGAGTTCGGCATGGGAGCCGAGATCGGCATCGCCACCGGGCGGTTCCATGCGCGCGGACCGGTCGGGGTCGAGCAGCTCACGACGTTCAAGTATGTCGTGCGCGGTCAGGGTCAGATCAGACCTTAATCTCGCGACAAAATCACGCTCAATGTCTTCCTATTGCTGGTGAC
This sequence comes from uncultured Alphaproteobacteria bacterium, assembly GCA_963732205.1. Taxonomy (GTDB): domain Bacteria; phylum Pseudomonadota; class Alphaproteobacteria; order Rhizobiales; family Methyloligellaceae; genus Methyloceanibacter. Next base: position 305,557 of record CAVSYE010000005.1, on the reverse strand, counting down.
TGGCGTTCGCCAGTATGACGGGCGGGGGCTCACGATCGCGGGGATGACAAGTGCCTAAGCAAAAACCGAAACCGAAGAAGACCGCCAAGCCAGCGAAGCCGGCTAAGACCAAAACCGCGAAGGCACTGAAGCCATCAAAGATCAAGAAGCAGGCCAAGGCCACGAAACCGGCCAAGGCGAAGACATCAGCGAAGGCCTCCAAGGCCGCCAAGCCCTCAAAAACGGCAAAGGCGTCAAAGCCGGCGAGGTCGGCAAGAGCGGTGAGACCCGCCAGACTCGCCAAGCAGGCGAAGAGGGCTGAGAAGAAGATCCAGAAGAAGGGCAAGAAGGTCGAGAAGAAGGCCAAGAAGGTCGAGCGAAAGCAGGCCAAGTCTGCGCGGCGGGAGCGCAACGACGTTCGTCCATCAAAGAGCCTGACACGGGAGCAGAAGGCCGCGCGACTGCCCATGGCAGCGCCGCGGATGCGCATCGGGCTCCTCGGCGGCTCGTTCAATCCGGCTCACGCGGCTCATGTCGAGATCAGTCTGACGGCGTTGAAGCGGCTCGGGCTCGATCAGGTCTGGTGGGTGGTTACGCCCAGCAATCCACTGAAGAATCTAGCGAAGCTGCCAAGCCTCACCACCCGCGTCGATGCGGCGCGGCGGGTTGTGAATCATCCCCGTATCGCCGTGACCGGCTTTCCCGGCGAGAAGGGGTCGCCCTATACGGTCGACCTCATCGTCGAGTTGAAGCGCCGCTACCCCACGGTCAGCTTCGTCTGGTTGATGGGGGCCGACAGCCTCGCCGAGTTTCACCGCTGGCGCTCCTGGCAGAAGATCTTCGAGACCATGCCGGTCGCCGTGCTCGACCGCCCCGGGTTCAGGCTCAAGGCGCGCGCAAGCCAAGCCGCCGCGCGCTTCCATGACTTTGGCGTCGACGAATCAGATGCGCAGGGCCTGGCGCGGATGGTGCCGCCGGCCTGGACGATCATCACGCACAGGCTCTCCCCGCTCTCCTCGACCGCGCTCCGCGGCGAGGCCAAGGTGAAGAATGCGGCGGACAAAAAGCGCAAGAAAAGGCGCTGACGATACTAGCTATTGAAACTTTAACCGCGCCCATACTATGTTTATGGGTGAAGCGGCAACCAAGTGTCGCTGTCCTGCGTTACGAGGGCGGTAGAACTTGGGGGCAACCGCTTCCTTGAGGAGCAATGGTAGAAGGATACTCACCAAAACATGCGCTCAGCTAGAGAGGCTGCCCAACGCGGCACGCCTGCTCACGGATTTGCGTCCTTCCGCGCCGATCCGAACCGCCTACTCAATATCGTGCTCGACACGCTCGACACCGCCAAGGCCGAGGATGTCGCCTGCATCGAGCTGAGAGGCAAAACCTCGATCGGCGACCACATGGTCCTCGCTTCGGGGCGCTCGCAACGGCATGTCGGGGCCGTTGCCGACCAACTCATCAAGAAGCTCAAAGAGGAAGGTTATGGCAGCGCCCGCGTCGAGGGCCAGCCCCAATGCGACTGGGTGCTGATCGACGCCGGCGACGTCATCGTCCATATCTTCCGCCCAGAGGTTCGTGAGTTCTACAATCTGGAGAAGATGTGGTCGGCGGACCGTCCTATGGAGCGGCTGGTGATCTGATCAGCCGTTCACCGCAAGCGGTCTGCCGGAGGTGGCTTGTCGCTCCGGTGTCAAGGCCGCGCGAGCCATGCGGCTCCTGATCGCTGCCGTCGGCAGGCTGAAGCAGGGGCCTGAGCGCGAACTGTTCGCGCACTATGTCGGTCGTGCCGCGTCGGCTGGCCGGAAGCTTGCTCTGTCGCCGCTCGATGTGGTCGAGGTGGCGGAGGCTAAGGGCACGAGTCCTCAAGCTCGCATGGAGGCAGAGGCTAAGCTCCTCCTCGCCAAGCGGCCGTCCTCTTACAAATTGATGTGTCTCGACCGCGGCGGCACGGAGCTCTCGAGCGATGGCTTCGCGCAGAGCCTCGCCAAGTTTCGCGACGAGGGCGCCCCTGGTCTCGCCTTCTTTGTTGGGGGGGCAGATGGCCTTGGACTCCGGGCGTCGTTCGAGGCTGACCGCGTCCTCTCGCTTGGTCCCATGACCTTGCCGCATGGGTTGGCGCGTATCCTTCTCGCCGAGCAAATCTATCGCGCGATGACCATCCTCTCCGGCCACCCCTATCACCGCGCCTGAGTGCCGCGGGGTCCGCAAGGTTAAGGATTCGTAAGCGATTCGCCTTGATTCTGCCGTATCGCTCCGTTGCCATCGACTGAAACGGCCAAGGCGCATGGCGCATTCTGATCGATCGGCTCCCGCAAGAAGATTTCGATCCGCTCTGCTGCTCGTCGGCCTCGTTTGCACCGTGCCGTGGTTGGCACATGCACAGGAGGATTCTTCGCGCGACGAGGCGAAAAAGCGCCTCAACGCGACCGAGCAGCAACTGCAGTCGAACCGCGCCAAGGAGCAGGGCCTTACCCAGGACATCGCAACCCTTGCCGAGGAGCGGGCGAAGCTAAACAGCGAGCTGATCGAGGCCGGTAACAGAGTTCAGGCGAGCGAGGGGACGCTCTGGGAGACAGAAGCCAAACTTGCGCAATTGACCGACCAGGTTGACGTCATCAAGAGCTCGATTACCGAGCGGAAGGAAACGATCTACAAGATGCTTCTAGCAATGCAGAGAATGGGCCGAACGCCTCCGCCGGCGCTGGTGACGCGGAGAGACGACGCGCTCGCAGTGGTCAGAAGCGCGATGCTGCTCGCCGACGTTTTCCCCGAACTCAAATATCAGGCTGACAATCTGTCGCACGAGCTCGAAGGGCTGGTCAGCCTCGAGAGCAATATTCGCCAGCAGCGCGACGCCGAGAAGGGTGAGCGAGACCGGCTTGCCTCCGAGCAGCAAGGCCTCGATGCACTGCTCGAGGAGAAAAAGGCCAAGCTTGTGCAAGGCGAGGCGGAGCTTGCCCAAGTCAAGCAATCCGCCGCCGAGCAGGCACAGACCGTCACCGACCTGAACGAGCTTATCGAGCGCCTTGACGCCCAGATCGCCAAGGTCGAGGTCGCCCAATACGACGCCGAAGTGGCTGCCGAGCGGGCATTTCGCCAGCGCGAGCAGGACCGGGCGCTGGCCACCCCCGCCAATGAGAGCGTGGTCGAGATTAAGCCTGATTCAACCAAGATCGCCTTTGCGAGCCCCGACCGGCTAAAGCCCGCCATGCCCTTCGAGGCGGCCAAGGGGACGCTGAGGATGCCTGCCAAAGGCCGGGAGATCAGGCGGTACGGCGACGCCGAGAACGCCGGCGGAACGGCCAAGGGAATATCCCTGCAAACCCGCACCGAAGCGCGGATTACCGCGCCTTCCGACGGCTGGGTGGTTTATGCGGGCGAGTTCCGCTCCTACGGGCAACTCTTGATCATCAACGCGGGCGGAGGATATCATGTTCTGCTTGCGGGGATGAGCCGCATTGACGTAAGCCTCGGTCAGTTTGTCCTAGCCGGCGAGCCCATCGCAGTGATGGGAAGTTCGGGGGCTCCGAGCCAAAGCGGCGATGACAATTCACGCCCCGTCCTCTATGTCGAATTCAGAAAGGACGGTAGGCCAATAGACCCTGACCCATGGTGGGCCGAGGCTTCCGAAAAGGTGCAAGGATGATGCGGAAATCCGAATACGCGCTGTGGGCGCTTCTGGTGTTGGCGGTGCTCGCTGCCGGATCGACGATGGTGAGCCTAGCGCGCAGCCAGTCCGCATCGGCCTCGAACTCCGAGATTTACCGTCAGCTCGATCTGTTCGGCGAGGTGCTGGAGCGTGTTCGCTCCGACTATGTCGAGAAGCCGGACGACTCCAAGCTGATCGAGGCGGCGATCAACGGCATGCTGACCGCGCTCGACCCGCATTCGGCCTATCTCAACCCTAAGCACTTCCGCGACATGCAGGTGCAGACCCGCGGCGAATTCGGCGGCCTCGGCATCGAGGTCACCATGGAAAACGGCGTCGTCAAGGTCGTCTCCCCGATCGAGGACACACCCGCTGCCAAAGCCGGGATCATGAGCGGCGACCTGATCACCGCGCTCGACAAGGAGCAGATCCAGGGCCTCACGCTGCAGGAAGCGGTCGAGAAGATGCGCGGCCCGGTCAACTCGCCGATCACGCTGACGATCGTGCGTAAGGGCGTCGAGGATCCGTTCGATGTGAAGGTTACGCGTGACGTGATCCACATCAACCCGGTCAAATACAACGCCGAGGGCGATGATGTCGGCTATATCCGCATCACCACCTTCAACGAGCAGACCAGCGCCAATCTGCAAAAGGCGATCGATGACCTGAAGAAACAACTCGGTCCAAAGCTCAAGGGCTACATCATCGATCTCCGCAACAACCCGGGCGGTCTGCTCGATCAGGCGATCTCCGTGTCTGACGATTTCCTCGATCAAGGCGCGATCGTGCTGACGCGCGGTCGCAATCTCGAGGAGACACAGCGCTCGAACGCCCGTCCCGGCGATCTGACCGACGGCAAGCAGCTGATCGTGCTGATCAACGGCGGTTCGGCGTCAGCATCGGAAATCGTCGCCGGCGCTCTTCAGGATCATCACCGGGCGACCATTCTCGGCACGCGGTCCTTCGGCAAGGGTTCGGTGCAGACCATCATTCCGCTCGGCTCAAACGGCGCGCTCCGCTTGACCACGGCGCGCTACTACACGCCGTCGGGGCGCTCGATCCAGGCCAAGGGCATTGAACCCGAGGTCGTGGTCGAGGAAGAGTTGCCCGACGATCTGAAGAAGAAGGCTGACGAGCTGAGCACGCGTGGCGAAGCCAATTTGCGCGGCCACCTCAAGATCGAGGGCGTGGATGCCGCAGCCGAAGCCTCGGAGGAGGAGTCCGGAAGCTCGTCCTACGTTGCACCCGAAAAGGATAAGGACACGCAGTTGAATTACGCGCTCGATCTCATGCGCGGCATCAAGTCGGTCGATACCGATACCAAGAAGAAGGCCGAGGCCAATTAGGCTGGAGGCGCTTCTGGCGACCGCTTGCGTAGCTGACGACGGGAGGAGGCTAAGCCCCACAAGAGGGCCGGCGTGTGGGGAGGTGAAGTCGACATGAAAGCGCTGGTCGTCGCCGCGGGAATCGTGTTTTGGACGCTGGTGCTCGGCATCGCGTGGCTCGCCTTCTTTCCAGAAAGCGACAGCGGCGAGCCCGTCGCCATCCTGCAAATCGAACCGGGACCCGCAACTGACGAGGGCGCGGGGCCGGCCGGAGACTCAGAAGACTCATCCGAGGCCCCCGATCAGGGCCAGGGCGCAGCAAGCGTGCCGAGCGAAGGGCCGGCCGCGGACGAAACACCTGCGCAAGCTCCGGCCGCTTCTGGCGGCAACATGGACATGCCGCCGGGATTTGCTGTCGCCCCGGGAGCTACGCCACAAGCGCCCATGATCCAGCCGCCTGGCCCTGGCCAGATGCTGCCGCCGGAGCCTGGGGCCACGCCAGGAGCTCCTAACGGCCGCCAAGGCGCGGTGGAGGGCAACGAGCAGACCGCCTCGACCGAACCTTCGGATCAGCCGGCAGCGGGAAATCAGCAGGTCGCCGCCGTCACGCCGCCGCCGCCGCCGCTCGATGTGCCTGCGGTCGAACCTGGACCCGGTCCGCTTTCGCCGGTTCCCGTCGCAGAACTCGTCGAGGACTCCCAATATGGGCCGCTGCCGAAGATTGCTTCTGACGGGAGGCGTCCGATCGATGTCTACGCGCGGCCATCACGCTACGCCGCCAAGAATGTGGGAGACCCTGCGCGGGTCGCCATCCTGGTCAACGGCCTTGGCCTGCCAGACAGCCCTTCTGGTGACGTGCTGAAGGGGTTGCCTCCCTCGGTCAGCGTGGCTTACGGCGCCTATGGCCGCTCGTTGCAGGACTGGGTGACCAAGGCGCGCGCCGAGGGGCATGAGGTGCTGCTCGAGATCCCGCTCGAGCCCAATGACTATCCCAAGGTCGACCCCGGCCCTCACACTCTCCTCACCACGCTGCCGCCCGAAGAGAACATGAAGCGTCTGGAATGGCTGATGTCGCGTTACACCGGCTATGTCGGCATCACCAATCACATGGGCTCGAAGTTCGAGGTGACGCAGGATGCGCTCACCCCGGTGCTCGAGGAGGTGAAGGCTCGCGGACTCCTCTATGTCGACGACGGAAGCGTGCAGGCGTCGACCGCGGGCCAGATCGCGAGCACGATCGGCCTCGACTACTCGGTCGCCAGCGTGCAGATCGACGCTAATGCCTCGCCGTCCGACGTCGCCAAGCAGTTGGCCAAGCTCGAGGCGACGGCGAAGGAGAAGGGTACCGCCATCGGTGTGGTCAAGGCGAAGCCCACCACCCTCAAGCAGGTGGGTGAATGGGCTGGCAAGCTGAAGGGCAAGGACCTCGTGCTGGTGCCGGTCAGCGCAGCGGTTCGCTCGCAAAGCCAAAGCTGATTTCCCGTGACCGAGAAAGAGACGCTGATCTACCGGCCTTGCGTCGGGGTCATGCTGCTCAACCGCGAGGGCCGCGCCTTCGTGGGACGGCGGTCTGAAGGCGCCAACGCACCAGAGGGCGAGGGCAAATGGTGGCAGATGCCACAAGGCGGCATGGACGAAGGCGAAGAGCCGGAGGCTGCCGCGCGCCGTGAGCTGTACGAGGAGACCGGGGTGCGCAGCGTCAGCATCATCGCGCGCACGAAGGACTGGCTCCTCTACGATTTGCCGGAAGAGCTGATCGGGGTCGCCTGGGAGGGGCGCTTTCGCGGGCAGAAGCAGATCTGGTTCGCGGCGCGCTTCGAAGGCCAAGAGAGCGAGATCGACTTGGCACCTCGCGAGGGACATGAGCCGGAGTTCGACGCTTGGCAATGGGTGCGGGTGGGAGAGCTACCTTCCCTCGTCGTGCCGTTCAAGCGCGCGGTCTATGAGCGCGTGGTCGAGGAGTTCGTGCCACTGGTCAAAGCCTAAAGTCAGGCGTGTGCGCGCGGGTGCTTGGCGTGCGGGGCTCCCGACCTGAGCCTCCGCACGAAGCGGTGGTAGAGCAGGACGCTTGCCGGCAGTAGCAGGAGATCGCCCACCAGCGCCGCCACCAGAGTGAGCGCCGACAGTTTGCCGAACAGGCGGAGCGAGGGAAGATCCGACAGCACCGTGACCCCGAGCCCGAAGGCAAGGATCATGGAGGTCAGCACCAGAGCGGGGCCGATAAGAATCGTGGCGCGTTCGACGCCAATTGCCGGGTCCTCGCCAGGACGATCCTCGAGCCGCAAACGATTGAGGTAATGCACCGCGGCATTGAGCGAGAGGCCAAAGGCGACGATCAGCGCAACGATGCTCGCAAATTGCAGGCCTTCGCCCGAGGCTGCGAGCACCGCTCCGGCGGTGAACACGGGGAACAGGGTCGGCAGCACGGTGACACTGGCGACCATGGCCGAGCGGAAGGCTAACCCTAGGAAAACGCAGATGAAAACGATCTCGGTGGTGGTGAGGCCCGCATTCAGCTTGCCAATCATGGTGGCGCTGTTGCGCGCAGCAATTGCCGAGAGCCCAGTGACGACGATGCGGTAATCGGGGTGAGCGTCGCGGACGACGTTGAGCTTGTCGTCGAGCTTCTCGATGACGGGCAGCAAGTTGCTGACATCGATATCGGGGATGCGCCCCGTGACCACGACCGAGTTGTCAGGCTCGTCGATGAAACGCTTGGTCAAATAGTCGGGCAAAATCGAGACATATTCCTTAAGCCGCTCGGGCGTGTCCTCCTGAGTCTTGGCAAGCCAGCGACGCAGCGTCTCGATCGACCAGACATTGCCGACGCCCGATTGAGTCTCGACGATCGCGTGCACGTCGCCGATTACCTTGAGCACGTCGGGATCATAGAGCGTCTTGCCCTTGGGATAATCGATCATGACGTGGAGCGGGTTGGCGCCGGTGAGCTTGGCGTCGAGCTGCTCGCTTGCGGCAACCGCCTGCTCGCGGTCGGGAACCTGGTCGGCGAGACGATAGCGCGGCGGCAACGTCACGTAGATGGCGCCGAAGCCCACCACCACCAACAGCCCGAGCGCCACCACGATGTGCGGGTAACGCACGCCCCATTTGGCGATTCCGCCGCAGAAGTGTTTGAGAGCGTTCATCGCCTTGTCGTGGCGCTTGAGGCTGTTGGCGTAGGCTCTGGCATTGCGCGGGATCAGCGTCCGCGTAAGCAGCGGCACGAGCGTGATACCGACCACGAAGGCAATGGCTGTCGAGAGCGCGCCGGCGATGCCGAAGGTGCGGATCAATGCCGAGTCCGAGAACAGAAGCGCGATGAAGGATGCCGCCGCAGTGGCGGTGGCGAGTACGCAAGCCGGGCCTACGACGAGCACGGCGTAGCGTGCCGATTTGATGCGACGGTCGCCGTCGACCAGCCGGTTCCTGATGGCGACGGTGAGCTGCATCGAGTTCGGAGAAGCCAAGCGCCATGATCAGCGGGATCATGACGTTGAGGAACAGATTGAGCTTGAAGCCGAGCCAGCCGAACAGCCCGAGCGACCAGATGATGGCAATGACGGGGGGCAAGGCGGCGATGACCATCAGCGACAGACGCCGGAAGAAGGCGTAGGCGATGATCGCGCCGAACATGAAGCCAAGCACATTGTATTTGAAACGATCACGCTCAACCGCGTTCCTGATCTCGAGCTGCATCACCGGAGCGCCTGAGAGCTGCATCTTGAGCCCGGTGTCCTTCAGCTCCTCGGTGGCGGTGTCGCGGATCTGCTGCACCACCGAGTCCAGGCCCTTTCCGCAACCACCTTGCGGTCGAGAGCAAGAAGAACGAGGGTCAAAGTGCCGTCGTCGGAGAGAAGCTTGCCCTTGATGATCTCGTTGTTGCGCACCTTGTCGATGAGCTGCCTGTAGGCATCGCCCTTGGGCAGTTCAGCGGGGAAGACAGGCCCGGGAATCTTGCCGGGCTCCGGCGCCTCACGGGCCGAGAAGAGCGAGACCTCACCGGCCATACCGTCGACGAACTGAAGATTGATGATGAGGTTGCGCAAGGCATCGATCGATTTGCGCTCGAGCAGATTGTCGCCGCTCACCACGATCAGCACGTCATATTCGCTCGAAGGGAAGCGCTCGGAAATAGTCTCGTAATCGCGGAACTCCGGCGTGTCGGTACGGAACAGCTCGGAGAGGGAATCGTCGACCTTAAGCCGCGAATAGTTGAAGCCGGCGGCAATGGTGACGGCGATCATGATCGCCGTCACGACGAGAGGATAGCGCAGGGCGGTGAGACCGAGCCGCTCGATGCCGAAGCTCAGCGAGCGCACCCGTTTCGGTTCGGTCCTTTGCTGCATCGCCCTCTGTCCGCCCCGTCCCCTCAAGGACGAGGCGCGTCCTCGAGAGCCCCTGTTGTCGGGCCAACTTATAGCGCGACTCGGGCCCAAGCCCTAACGCGATATGGCCGCGCGACGGGCGAAAACCGCGCTAAAAGTTGAGCGCAGCCTGGACTTGGCGGAGATGGTCGAGCTTGGTCTGGGCGCGGTCGCGCACGGCGTTGTCGGTCGCGTCGGACACATCCTCCTCGGCGTCCTTGACGGCTTGCGCAAGCTGCGCCGCATCGAGCTCGACCAAGTCGATGGCCGTCTCGGCTAGAACGGTCAAACCCGCTGGAGAGATTTCGGCGAAACCGCCGCGCACGAAATAACGCTGATGCTCTCCGCCGCTCGGGAAGCCAATGTCGAGCAACCCCGGCCTGAGCGTGGTGAGCGCCGGGGCGTGATGAGCGAGAACGGTCATCTCGCCCTCAGAGCCCGGCACGACCACCTGCTCGACCTGTGCCGAAACAAGCAGCCGCTCCGGCGACACCAACTCGAACTTGAACGGGTCCGGCATCAGGCGGCCTCAGCGGCAAGCTTCTCGGCCTTGGCGATGGCTTCCTCGATGGTGCCGACCATGTAGAAGGCGGCCTCGGGCAGATGGTCATATTCGCCGTCGCACAGGCCCTTGAAGCCCTTGATGGTGTCGGCAAGCTCGACGAACACGCCGGGCGAGCCGGTGAACACCTCGGCCACGTGGAAGGGCTGGGAGAGGAAGCGCTCGATCTTCCGCGCGCGCGTGACCGTCACCTTGTCCTCTTCCGACAGCTCGTCCATACCGAGAATGGCGATGATGTCCTGGAGCGCCTTGTAGCGCTGCAGGATCTGCTGTACTCGGCGCGCGACCTGGTAGTGCTCCTCGCCGACGACGAGAGGCGAGAGCATGCGCGAAGTCGAATTGAGCGGGTCCACGGCGGGATAGATGCCTTTCTCCGCGATCGAGCGCGACAACACGGTCGTCGCATCGAGATGGGCGAAGGAGGTGGCGGGCGCCGGATCAGTCAGATCGTCGGCCGGCACGTAGATCGCCTGCACCGAGGTGATCGAGCCCTTCTGCGTGGTGGTGATGCGCTCCTGCAGCGCGCCCATGTCGGTCGCAAGGGTCGGCTGATAGCCCACTGCCGAAGGGATGCGGCCAAGAAGGGCCGACACCTCAGAGCCTGCTTGGGTGAAGCGGAAGATATTGTCCACGAAGAACAGCACGTCCTGGCCCTGGTCGCGGAAGTACTCGGCGACGGTGAGCCCGGAGAGGCCAACGCGGGCGCGGGCTCCCGGGGGCTCGTTCATCTGGCCATAAACCAGCGCGCATTTGGAGCCCTCTACCGAGCCCTTGCGCGGGTCTTTGTTCACTCCGGAATCGATCATCTCGTGATAGAGGTCGTTGCCCTCGCGCGTGCGCTCGCCGACGCCTGCGAACACCGAATAGCCGCCATGCGCCTTGGCGACGTTATTGATCAGCTCCATGATCAGCACGGTCTTGCCCACGCCGGCACCGCCGAACAGACCGATCTTGCCGCCCTTGGCGTAAGGCGCAAGGAGATCGACGACCTTGATGCCGGTGACGAGAATTTCCGCCTCGGTCGACTGATCGACGTAAGAGGGGGCAGCCGCGTGGATCGGCCGCTTCTCTGCCGTCTTGATCGGGCCGGCCTCATCAACCGCCTCGCCGACGACGTTCATGATGCGCCCGAGCGTTTCGTCGCCCACGGGAACGGCGATCGGCTGACCGGTGTCGGTCACCTCCTGGCCGCGCACGAGACCCTCGGTCGAATCCATGGCAATGGTGCGCACGGTATTTTCGCCGAGATGCTGGGCAACCTCGAGCACGAGGCGGTTGCCGTGGTTCTGAGTCTCCAGCGCGTTCAGGATCTCGGGCAATTTATCGTCGAACTGGACGTCGACGACGGCGCCCGTGACCTGACGGATATGGCCTTTGGCACCTTCATAGGCCTGGACCCGCTCCTGCTGCTTCTTGGTCTCGGCGACTACAGGGGACTTCTTTGCCATGTTTTCGTTCCTCAGTATCTCAACGAATGACTAGACCGCCTCGGCGCCGGAGATGATCTCGATCAGCTCCTTTGTGATCATGGCCTGGCGGGTGCGGTTATATCTCAGCGTCAGCCGGCCGATCATGTCGCCGGCGTTGCGGGTGGCGTTGTCCATCGCCGACATCTGCGCCCCATAGAAGGAAGCGACGTTCTCGAGCAGCGCCTTGAAGATCTGCACGGTAATGTTGAGCGGCAGGAGGTCGGCCAGGATCTCGGCCTCGCCAGGCTCGTATTCATAGACCGCGCCGCCGAGAGGCGCTTCTTGGGCCGGCACCTCGGCCGAGATCATGGCGGGAATGACCGGCTGGGCGGTCGGCACCTGGCTGATCACCGAGCGGAAGCGGGAATAGAACAACGTGGCGACATCGAACTCGCCCTCGCTGAAGAGCGCGAGCACCTTTTCGGCAACCTTCTCGGCATGCTCGAAGGTAATCTGGCGCACGCCGCGGAACTCGATCGTGTCGATGATGAGCGGTGCATAGGTGCGCTTCAGCTGATCGAAGCCCTTGCGGCCGACGCAGAGGATCTTCACCTGTTTGCCATCGGCGAGAAGCCTCATCGCGTGATCGCGCGCGAGGCGGACGATGGCAGAGTTGAAGGCCCCGGCCAGCCCGCGCTCGCCAGTGCAGACGACGAGGAGGTGCGCCTGATCGCTGCCGGTGCCGACCATCATCGACGGGCCGCCTTCGCGGCCCTTCAGAGCCATAGCAAGATTGGCGAGCACTGTCTCCATGCGCAAGGCGTAAGGACGAGCGGCTTCGGCCGCGCTCTGCGCGCGCCTAAGCTTCGCCGCGGCCACCATCTGCATGGCCTTGGTGATCTTCTGCGTCGCCTTGACCGAGGCGATGCGGTTGCGCAGGTCCTTTAGCGACGGCATGGCAGAGTTCTACGCGAAGGCCTTGGCGAATTTGTCGACCGCTGCTTTCAGCTTGTCGCCGGTCTCCTTGGAGATTTCCTTTTGGTCGCGGATGGCAGCGAGAATGTCGGCGTGCTCGGCGCGGACATAGCGGAGCAGCTCGGACTCGAAGCGCTGCACCGAGGAGACGGGAAGCGGATCGAGATAGCCGTTAACGCCGGCATAGATCACGACCACCTGCTCCTCGACCTTCATCGGCGAGAATTGCGGCTGCTTCAGGAGCTCGGTCAGGCGGGCGCCCCGGTTCAGGAGGCGTTGGGTGGTGGCGTCGAGGTCCGAGCCGAACTGGGCGAAGGCAGCCATCTCGCGATATTGGGCGAGCTCGCCTTTGATCTTGCCGGCGACCTGCTTCATCGCCTTGACCTGCGCGGCAGAGCCCACGCGCGACACGGAAAGACCCACGTTCACCGCGGGCCGAATGCCCTGATAGAACAGGTCGGTCTCGAGGAAGATCTGCCCGTCGGTGATGGATATGACGTTGGTCGGGATATAGGCCGAAACGTCGTTCGCCTGCGTCTCGATCACGGGGAGCGCGGTGAGCGAGCCTGAGCCGTTGTCCTTGTTCAGCTTGGCGGCGCGCTCGAGCAGCCGCGAATGGAGATAGAACACGTCGCCGGGATAGGCCTCGCGTCCCGGGGGACGGCGGAGGAGAAGCGACATTTGGCGATAGGCGACGGCCTGCTTGGAGAGATCGTCATAGGTGACGAGCGCGTGCATGCCGTTGTCGCGGAAGAACTCGCCCATGGCGCACCCTGCGAAGGGCGCCAGATATTGCATCGGGGCGGGGTCTGAAGCGGTGGCGGCGACGACGATGGAGTAGGGTAGCGCGCCGTTATCCTCGAGCACCTTCACGAACTGGGCGACGGTCGAGCGCTTCTGGCCGACGGCGACATAGATGCAGTACAGCTTGGTCTTCTCGTCGTTGAGCGCGTTGACCGATTTCTGGTTGAGGATGGTGTCGAGGATGATGGCAGTCTTGCCGGTCTGGCGGTCGCCGATGATGAGCTCGCGCTGGCCGCGGCCGATGGGAATGAGCGCGTCGATGGCCTTGAGGCCCGTCTGCATCGGCTCGTGCACCGACTGGCGGGGAATGATGCCGGGCGCCTTCACGTCCACGCGGCGCTTCTCGTCGAACTCGATCGGGCCCTTGCCGTCGATGGGGTTGCCGAGCGCGTCGACCACGCGGCCGAGCAAGCCCTTGCCGACCGGCACTTCGACGATGGCGCCGGTGCGCTTGACGGTGTCGCCTTCCTTGATGTGGCGGTCCTCGCCGAAAATCACGATGCCGACATTGTCGACCTCGAGGTTCAGCGCCATGCCGCGCGTGCCGTCGGCGAACTCGACCATCTCGCCGGCCTGCACCTTGTCGAGCCCGTAGACGCGGGCAATGCCGTCGCCGACCGAAAGCACCTGGCCGATTTCGGCGACCTCGGCTTCCTGCCCGAAATTCTTGATCTGATCCTTGAGGATCGCGGAGATCTCTGCGGCCCTGATATCCATCAGCCAACCTCTTTCATGGCAATCTTCAGTGAATTCAGCCTGGTGCGCAGCGAAGTGTCGACCATGCGGCTGCCCACTTTGACGATAAGCCCGCCGATGAGCGAGGGATCGATCTGTTCGTCGAGCATGATCTCCTTGTGAAGCGCGGCTTTGAGCGCCTGCTTCAGCGCGGTGATCTGGGTGTCGGTCAGCTTGGTGGCGGAGGCGACCGTGGCGCTCGCTTGGCCCCGCTCGCGCGCAAGCATGGCGCGGAAGGCACGGATCATGTCGGGAGTGGCGAACAGGCGGCGGTTCTTGGCGACGAGCAGGAGGAAGTTCTTGGTCAGCCCCTCGATTCCGATCTTGTCGAGGATGGCGGCAAGGGCGCGGCCCTGCTCCTCGGCCGAGAACACGGGGCTCATCACCAGCCGCTTCATGTCGTCGAAGGCATCGAGCGCTTCGTTGAAGCGGTTGAGATCGGCGGCGACGTGCTCGAGCTTCGCTTCTTCCTTGGCCAGCTCGAACAGCGCGGTGGCATAGCGGCCAGCGACGCCCGATACCGTATCGACTTCACGACCCGCCACCTAAAACGCCTTTCCTCCCGAACGGGCGCTTCTTTTGAGCAGCCTCGTCCCCGGATCCGAGAAATTCTGGGATTGGCGCTCCCACGTCAACAGGTCGAAACCCCGGCTGAACGGTCCCCTGGAAGCCCGGGCAGGCTGTAACATAGAGCGGGAGGGGGGTGCAACCACGAGAGCGGCCCAAAATGCCCAAGAAATTGGGCTTTGCCGGTGCTTGCGGCCGATGTAAGTCAGCGGCGCCAAAACGCTGGCGGGAAGCGCTGGAGGGACGAGATGGCGACGAAGAAGGCCGGGCAGGACAGCACCCCGAAACTGCCGCCGCTGTGGGACCGGCTGCAAGCGCAGATCGACTGGTACGACGCCAAGGCCAAGGCCAACCAGCGCTATTACAAGGCCTCCAAGATCGCCATCATCCTGTGCGCCATCGTCATTCCGATCGTCGCCGAGTTCTCGGCCATGGCGGTGATCGTCGCCGCCGGAATCATTCTGCTGCTCGAGAGCATGCAGCAGCTCAACAAATGGCAGGAGAACTGGATTCTCTACCGCTCGACCTGCGAGGGCTTGCGCAACGAGCAGCACCTCTACAACGAGAAGGCCGGTCCCTACACCAAGCTCCCGCCCGATGAGGCGCATCGCGTCTTGGCCGAGCGGGTCGGCGCGCTCGCCTCGGCCGAGCACTCGAAATGGGTCACGGCCAATCGCGAGAAGGTCAACGACCACGCCGGGGAGTAGCCGGCCTTATCCGCGCGGGGCAAGGACGCCTTTAACCGTCCCGGAAGGGTTTCTTGGTCGTCCTGGAAGGGTCCTTGATCGTCCGGGAGCGGTCCGTGATCGCCAAGCAAACGTCCAGCGCCTGTTTGCGTCCGTCAACCGGCCGTCCACAGTCGTGACGGGCTCCCTGGCTAAAGATATATCTTGCGATAGCATCAGGCCCGTATTATCTTACGATATATCTTTCAACAGGAGACCATCACAATGCATGGAATGAGACATCACGGAGAGGGCTGCCGCGAGCACTGGGCCGCGCGGCGGTTTGGACGCTTCGGCGGCAGAGGTCCGGGCTGGGGCCCGGGGCCGGAGGGCGGCGGCAGCGACTGGTTCCGCGTCGGGCGCATGCTGGCGCAGGGCGACCTCAAGCTGCTCGCGCTCGCGCTGATCGCCGAGCAGCCGCGCCACGGCTACGAGCTGATCAAGCTGATCGAGGAGAAGACGAGCGGCGCCTACAGCCCGAGCCCCGGCGTCGTCTATCCGACGCTGACCTTCCTCGAGGAAGCCGGCTACGTCACCGCCGAGAGCGAGGGCGCCAAGAAGCGCTACACCATCACGACGGAAGGCCGCGCCTATCTCGACGAGAATTGCGACGTTGCCGACATGGTGCTGGCGCGCCTCGAAGCGCTCGGCAGGAAGCTCGCGCGCCGGCGCCGCGCGTGGGAAGAGCGGCACGGCGAAGAGGAGAGCGCGCTGCCGAAGCTCGTCGGAGCGGCGCTCGAGAATCTGCGCGACGTGGCGGCAAAGCGGCTCGAGGCGGGAGAGGATGCGGAGGCGCGCATCGTCGAGGTCCTGATGCGCGCCGCCAACGACATTCGCGGAAGCTAGAACCTCGCGTCTTTACGTCATCGCCGGGCTTGACCCGGCGATCCAGGGCGGCGTGCTCAGTGCCTGTTGCCCCTGGATGCCCGGCTCAAGGCCGGGCATGACGCTTCAATACGGAGCCGCTCACAAAAAGCATGCGGCTTCACTGCGGGTGAGGGAACCCACCGTCCGTTATCTTGAGCACTCTTGCCCCCTCACCCTTCCGGCCATGCGACTTGCGAAAGCGCCGCCGAAATGCATCGCGCGCAAGTTCGCGGCCGAAAGCCCTCTCCTCACAGGGGCGAGGTAAGAACGCCAGGCTCCCGTCGCAAAAAACGATAAGGGCTGATGTCGACGGTGAGGCGGACGTCACTTTCGTCAGCGACTTACGAACCTCAGAAAAAAGGCCGGAGCAATGCTCCGGCCCTCATGCACAGGGGGTTATTACCACCACCACCGGCAATGCTTGTGACCATGATGCCACCAGCAGTGATGATGACGATGGTGATGATGATAGTAGCAGTAGTGGTGGCGGCAGTAATAATGGGCCGACGCGGGTGTGGCCGAAATTGCGCTGAGACACAAGCCGAGCGCGGCAGCGGCGCAGATCAAAAGCCGCTTCATGGGATCCTCCATTGTTGTCGTTGAGTTGGCAGTCTAGCTCGGCGGACGGGTGCGGCAAGGCGACCAGTAAGCGCAGGTCCCCCTCTCCCAAAAGAGGAGCGAGGTTGGGCGTCACAGAGTTGCGAGCGGCTGCCGCCGACGGCTACACTCTTGTCAATAATCGGTGCGGGGAGAAGCAGGGCCGGAGGAAGCTCGATGCCGGATGATGCAAAGAATTTTGCCAAGGAACTGAGCGAGCTGATCAAGCGATATATCGACGGGGGTTCCGACCCCGAGGACATTGCTGACGAATTGGCCCGCGAAGCGAACTTTGTGTTCGGGCACTACAACCTCGAAATCTACCTCGAAGCGAAACCCATCAGCCGGGGCTGAAAGCCACCGGGGATGACGAAGAATCCGGCGGGGCGGCTCGAAGCGCGTCGGAGTGTCATTCCCGCGCCTTCGGCGAAGGCAGGAAAGCGGGACTCCAGTCGTCACCGCGCTCTCGATGTCGGGGTCAATTCGCGACTCCTCTGATTACTGGATCGCCCGGTCGAGCCGGGCGATGACAAAAGGTAGGATGTAACGCGCTGCCCAAGCGCGTCCGTGCCGCGCTCGAGAATCTGCGCGACGTGGCGGCGAAGCGGCTCGAGACGGACGAGGATGCTGAAGCGCGCATCGTCGAGATGCTCATACGCGCCGCCA
The DNA here is from genome assembly GCA_963732205.1 of uncultured Alphaproteobacteria bacterium. Lineage (GTDB taxonomy): Bacteria > Pseudomonadota > Alphaproteobacteria > Rhizobiales > Methyloligellaceae > Methyloceanibacter. The sequence goes on along the minus strand of CAVSYE010000005.1, from coordinate 288,327 downwards.
ACGACATCCGCGGGAGTTAAGTAGGTCGGCTCGCGCCCTCCTTTGCCTTGTGCTACTTGCGGTAGTTGAATCCCCGTGATTCACTTGAGCCCCTGCGAGTCTTGCTGGGGCGAAATGATGCTGGACGATGATGGGCTGCGCCTGGATGACGTCGGCGTCTGGACGAAGGAAAAACACGAGCGACTTCGCAAGTACGTCGATATCACGCGCGGCGTTCGCAAGAAGTGGGTCGAGGGCAGCGGGGGAGCGACCTACATCGATCTGTTTTGTGGGTCCGGTCGAGCAGTAGTCCGCGAGACACGCGAGCGGATCGACGGGAGTCCGCTGGTAGCATTCAAAACCGCCAAGGATGGCAAGGTTCCGTTTTCAAAGATCTACGTGGCTGATGAGTCCGAGGAAAGTGTTCGGATTTCCCAGCAAAGATTGATAACCGCTGGTGCGCCAGTGGCGGTCGAGATTGGACCAGCGAAGGATACTGCTGTTCGAGTAGCAAAGTCCCTCAATAAGCATGGCCTGCATTTGATCTTCCTCGACCCATTCAATCTGGAAGACCTGCCATTCTCAGTTATCGAAACTTTTTCGGCCCTGAAGTATGTGGACATGCTGATTCATGTGAGCACTCAGGACCTGCAACGAAATTTGGACCGTTATTCCGCATCAGCGGATAGCCCTCTCGACTTCTTCGCTCCAGGGTGGAGGGATGTCGTCGATTTGCGGCAGCGAAAGGATGCAACCCGCGCCGCGTATATTCGTTACTGGGTCTCCAAAATTGGGGACCTAGGATTTCCTCCGGCACGATTCGAGCTAATCACCGGCAGCAAAAATCAACGATTGTACTGGTTGGTAGTAATCAGCCGGCATAGGCGCGCGGGCGAATTCTGGGATAAGATTCGCAATATCTCGGGCCAAGGTGAGCTCCTTTGAGCAGTGTGAAGGCGTGGCGAAGTCAGAAATAGAATGGACGGAGGCGACCTGGAACCCGGTCGCTGGGTGCTCGCTTGTTTCGCCAGGCTGCACCAACTGCTATGCGATGCGCATGGCAGCCCGGCTGCAGGCGATGGGTATGCACAAGTACGAGGGAACTACACGTAAATCGGGCAAACGCCACGTCTGGACAGGGCGCGTGAACCTCGATCTGAAATCCCTGACGGCTCCTCTGATGTGGCGAAAGCCGCAACGCGTTTTCGTCAACTCAATGTCTGATCTGTTCCAGGAAGCTTTGGCTGAGGAATTTGTTTACCGCATCTGGCAGGTCATGGAGCAAGCGCACTGGCACACTTTCCAGATCCTAACTAAACGGCCGGATCGCATGCTGAGCCTGCTCACTCAGCCGACGTTCAAAATTCTGCCGCACGTATGGCTCGGAACATCGGTCGAGAACGAGGAGCATGTCTCGAGAATCGATCTTTTGCGCAGAACGCCTGCTGCCATTCGCTTTGTCTCTTTCGAGCCGCTACTAGGCCCGATACCGAATCCGAATTTGGCCGGCATCCACTGGGCGATCGTCGGAGGGGAGTCGGGCCCAAAAGCACGTCCCATGCGGGCAGAATGGGTCGAGGGCCTGCGTGATGCATGCTTGCGACAGGGCGTGGCATTCTTCTTCAAGCAGTGGGGTGGACGCCGGAAGAAGGCTACGGGACGCACGCTGGGAAATCGTACCTGGGACGACTATCCGACTACCGTCGCCACCCCGACGTAGTCGAAGGTAAGTGTCACAAAAAACTATAGGGGTCGATGTCGACCGAGAGGCGGACGTCGCCCTTGGCTTTCGGCACTGAGCTGAGCCACAGACGCAAATAGGCTTGTAGGTTGGCTTCGCGCGCGGCCTTCACCAGCAGGCGGAAACGGTAGCGCCCACGGATCACCGCGAGCGGTGCCTCGGCCGGGCCGAGCACCTCGATCTTGGCTGCGGCCGGCGCGGCGCGGGCGACTTCGCGCGCGTAGCCTTCCGCCGCTTCGCGCGCGCTCGCTGAGACGAGTAGCGCCGCGAGCCGGCCGAAAGGCGGCATGGTGGCCTTGCGGCGTTCCTCGATCTCGCGGGCAAGGAACGTGTCGCGATCGCCGGAGACGAGCGCCGCGATCACCGGGTGCTCGGGCATGTACGTCTGGATCAGGCCGCGCCCCTTGATCGCCTCGCGGCCCGCGCGCCCCGTCACCTGGCTGAGAAGCTGGAAGGTGCGCTCGGCAGCGCGCGGATCGGCTTGCGCCAAGCCCAGATCGCCGTCGACCACGCCGACGAGCGCGAGCCCCGGAAAGTGATGGCCCTTGGCCACGAGCTGCGTGCCGATGACGATATCGACCTCGCGCTCCTCGATCTCGCGCAAGGTGTGGCGAAGCTCGGCGATGTTGGGCGCAAGATCGCTCGACAAAAGCACGCGGCGCGCATCGGGAAAAAGCTCGGCGACCTCCTCGGCAATGCGCTCGATGCCCGGCCCGCAAGCGACGAGCGAATTCTCTGCTTCGCAATGCGGGCACCTCTCCGGGATGGGGATGAACTTGCCGCAATGGTGGCATTCGAGCCGGCGTCGGAATCGGTGCTCGACGAGCCAGGCCGAGCAGTTCGGGCATTCGAACTTGAAGCCGCATTTACGGCAGAGCGTGACCGGCGCATAGCCGCGGCGGTTGAGGAACAGGAGAGCTTGCTCTCCGCGCCCGAGTGTTTCCGCGATCGCTTCGACCAGCACAGGCGAGAGCCAATGCCCGCGCTCAGGCGGTGAGGCGCGCATGTCGATGGCGGCGATGGCGGGGAGTCCGTCGGCCTTGTAGCGGGTGCCGAGTCTTATATGGCGGTAGCGACCCTGCTCGACATTGACTAGGCTCTCGATCGACGGCGTCGCCGAGCTGAGCACCACGGGGCAATTGCCGAGGTGCCCGCGCACCACCGCCATGTCGCGCGCCTGATAGGTGACGCGCTCCTCCTGCTTGTAGCCCGCGTCATGCTCCTCATCGACGACGATGAGGCCGAGGTCGGGGAAGGGGAGGAAGAGGGCCGAGCGCGCGCCGACCACGAGCTTGGCCTTGCTCTCGGCCACGGCCCGCCAGACGCGGCCGCGCTGCGGCGCCGGCACGCCCGAATGCCACTCGGCAGGCTTGGCGCCGAAGCGCTCCTCGCAGCGGGCGATGAACTGGCTGGTGAGCGCGATCTCGGGCATGAGCACGAGCGCCTGCTGCGCTCGCGCGAGGACTTGCGCGATCGCCTCGAAATAGACTTCGGTCTTGCCGGAGCCGGTGACGCCATCGAGCAGCGTCACGGTGAAGCCATCGCTCGTGTTGGCGAGAAGCTCGCGCGCCGCCTCTTGCTGCTCGGATGTGAGCTTGGCGCGCTCGCGGCCGATGTCGAGCGGCATGGCATGCCAGTCGGGCAGCGGCTCGGCGATCAGCGTGCCGGAATCGACGAGTCCATCGATCACGCCGGGGCTGACGCCGGCAGCCTCGGCGAGGCTCGACTTCACCCAGATCATCCCGTTCGACGCCACCTCGAGCACGCGCGCGCGCGCCGGGGTCATGCGCTGAGGCGGAGCGCCGATGAGGCGGACGCCGTAGCGCGGCGCGGGCGGATCGAAGGCTCTCCCTGCGCTCATCATCATGCGCAGCACCATGCCGGGGGAGGAGAGCGTGTAGTTGGCGACCCAGTCGGCGAAGTCGAGGCTGACGCGCGGGAGCGGCGGCACGTCGGCGATCGCCTCGACGATGGCGCGGAGCTTCTCGGGCTTGATGTCGGGTGGGGCCTCGCCTTCGGGCCTCGTCCACACCACGGCGAGATATTCGACCGGCCCGAGCGGAGCGACCACGAACTGCCCGGGCTCGAGGTGCGTTCCTTCGGGCGCGAGGTAGTCGTACGGCGCGGGCAGAGCGAGCGGCAGCATGACGGGAACCGTCACGGGCGCCGTGGCGGTTCGCGCCTTTGCCGTGGGCTTCGTCTTGGTCTCGGTCTTGGCCAGGGCCATGTCCTTGCTTAGGGGCGGATTAACGACTCAGATACGCATAGTAAGCGCTTCGCGCCTTTCGCACCTTCAGGGGCTTCGGGGGATGACGGGCTTGGCGGAAAAGGCTTCACCACCGCGATATATGGGCTCGCCTTACGTGCGCGAGGCGGTCGCGGAATGGCTCGCCTATATCGGCACCGAGCGCCAGCTCGCGGCCAAGACGTCGGAGGCCTATGAGCGGGACGTGAGCCAGTTCCTCGCCTTCCTCGCCTCGCACCTCAACCGCCTGCCGGACATGAAGCATCTGCTTGCGCTTCAGGCGCGCGATGTGCGCGCCTTTCTCGCGTCGCGGCGGGGCGAGGGGGTGGGCAGCCGCAGCCTGTCGCGCACGCTCTCGGCGCTCCGCATGTTCTACAAATTCCTCGAGCGGCGCGGCTACGGCAAGAACGATGCGATCCGCGCCGTGGCGCTGCCGAAGTTGCCGCATTCGGTGCCGAAGCCGATAACGGCGCAGAAGGCGACCGCTCTCGTCGATGGCGCCGACATCGCCTCACCCGACCAGCCGGCGTGGATCATCGCGCGCGACACCGCCGTGCTCGCTCTGCTCTATGGCTCGGGCTTGCGCATCTCGGAGGCGCTGTCGCTCAAGCGCAAGGATGCGCCGGTCAAAGGGCGCGACATGCTGCGGGTGACCGGCAAGGGGAGCAAGATGCGCGTGGTGCCGGTGCTGCCGATCACGCGCCAGGCGGTCGAAGCCTATCTCAAGCTCTGCCCGATGCGGATGGGCTCGGAGGATCCGCTCTTCGTCGGCGCGCAGGGCAAGCAGCTCTCGCCCCGCATCATCCAGCTCAAGATCGCGCGCACGCGTGCGGCGCTCGGCCTGCCCGACACGGCGACGCCGCATGCGCTCAGGCACTCCTTCGCCACGCATCTCCTGGGCGCCGGCGCCGATTTGCGCGCGATCCAGGAGCTCTTGGGACACGCCAGCCTCTCGACCACGCAAGGCTATACCAAGGTCGATCGCGAGCATCTGCTCAAGAGCTACGACCGCGCCCACCCGCGGGCGTGACCCGCTGCGGCGCGGACGCGCACCCGTCCCGCCGTTTGATACTGCTCAAAGCGCCATCGTCTGAGACGGTTCACCGTTAGCCGAATTCCAGGGTTTCTGCGCCTTTCTGTTTAACGCCATTGCGGTACTGACCGGTCAGTCATTATATTCGGGTGGATCGCAACCCCACCCAGGATGACCGGGAGCAAGATCTCCTTCGAGAGGCAAGGCAATGGCCGAGGCGAAAACAGAACGAGCGAAGCCGGCGCAATCCCCCCGTCGTGCCGTCAAGCGCCGCGAGCGCAAGGACACGCGGCCGCAGGAGATCGTCGCCGCCGCCTTCGAAGAGTTTGCGGCCAAGGGCTATGCCGGAACGAGGCTCGAGGATGTGGCCTCGCGCGCCCGCGTGTCGAAGGGCCTGCCCTATCTCTACTTCAAGACCAAGGAGGAGCTGTTCAAGGCGGTGGTGCGCAGCGTCATCACCGCGCATTTCGACGTCATCCGCGAGCAGATGGAGAAGACCGACCTGCCGGTCGAGGCCTTCCTCAAGGGCCCGTTCCTTTCTTTCATCCAGGAGCTCGTCGGCTCGAAGCGCGCCTTCATCGCGCGGCTCCTCATCGCCGAGGGGCACAAGCATCCCGAGCTCACCCACTTCTATTACGAGCAGGTCGTCTCGCGCGGCATCGAGACGCTGACCCGGCTCATCGATCGCGGCATCGAACGCGGCGAATTCAGGCCGACACGCTTGCGCGACTATCCCCAGCTTCTCATCGCCCCGATGCTGACCGCCATCATCTGGCGCGGGCTGTTCGAGCGCTACCACCATCTCGATACCGACGGGCTGCTCAGGACCAATATCGATCTCATCACCGATGCCATCAGAGCGCCGGGAGTCGCGCCGAAATCTTCGAGCGGAGAGGCGCGATGAAGCGGAGAGCTTGGCTCATCATCGCCGGATTGGTGGCGGTCGGGATCGCGGTCGCCCTGTTCACGCTTCCGGCCAACAAGGAGGACGAATTCGCCGGCTATATGGAGGCCGACCTCGTCCTCGTCGGCTCGGAGCAGGGCGGACGCGTGGAGACGCTGTCCGTCGAGGAGGGCGATCACGTCAAGCAAGGCGGCCCTGTCTTCACGCTGGAGAGCTCGGAGCAGGAAGCCGCCGTCGCGGCCGACAAGTCGCGCGTCGAGCAGGCCGAAGCCCAGCTCGCCGACGTCAAGGCTCGGCTGCAGCGGCCTGAGGAGATCAATGTGCTCGAGGCCGCGCTCAACGAGGCCAAGGCGATGCTCGTGGTGTCGACCAACAATCTCGATCGCGCGCAAGCTCTGTTCGACAAAGGCTGGACCACCAAGGCAGCGCTCGACCAGGCGATCGCCGACCATGACCGGAACCAAGCTGCGGTGGTCGAGGCCGAGAAGCGCATCGCGGCGGCGCAGCTCATCGGACGCTCGGATCTGATCGACGCCGCAGCCGCCAATGCCGAAGCGGCGCGCCACGCGCTCGCCGAGGCCGAGAAGAACCTCGGCAAGCGCCAGGTCTTTTCGCCTGCCGACGGCACGGTCGAGGAGGTCTATTTCCGTCCGGGTGAGGTGGTGAATGCCGGCCAGGCGGTGATTGCCCTGCTGCCGCCGCGCAATCTCAAGGTCCGTTTCTTCGTCGCCGAGCCGGTGCGTGCCAAGCTCGCGCTCGATCAGACGGTGAATGTGTCCTGTGACGGCTGCCCGCCCGGTCTCAAGGCCAAGATCAGCTTCATCTCGCGCGATGCCGAGTTCACCCCGCCGGTGATCTTCTCGCGCGAGCAGCGCGAGAAGCTCGTGTACCTGATCGAGGCACGGCCCGAAGGGGAGACGAGCACGCTCACAGCCGGCCAGCCGGTGACGGTGGCGCTTCCGCCCGGCCAACAGATGGTGCGGCGATGAGCGAGAAAGAAATCGCCATCGACGCCTCCGGTCTCACCAAGAGCTTCGATGGGCACGTTGTGGTTCGCGATCTCAGCCTGAAAGTGCCCAAGGGCGAAATCTATGGCTTCCTCGGGCCGAACGGCAGCGGCAAGACCACGACGCTCCGCATGCTGTGCGGGCTGCTGACGCCGGATTCCGGCACCGGCACCTGCCTCGGCTACGACATTCTCACGGAGGCCGACGAGATCAAGCGCAATGTCGGCTACATGACGCAGCGCTTTAGCCTCTATGACGACCTGTCGATCCGCGAGAATCTCGAATTCGTGGCGCGCGTCTATGGCGTGCCCAATCCGCACCGGGCGGCGGCGGAGGCCATCGGCCGGCTCGGCCTCACCACCCGCGCCGACCAGCTCGCGGGCGAATTGTCGGGAGGCTGGAAGCAGCGGCTCGCGCTCGGCGCCTGCATCCTGCCGCAACCCAAGCTCCTTCTGCTCGACGAGCCGACCGCGGGCGTCGATCCCAAGGCGCGGCGCGAGTTCTGGGATGAAATCCACAATCTCGCCGCCGAAGGCATCACCGTGCTCGTTTCGACCCATTACATGGACGAAGCGGAGCGCTGCCATGAGCTCGCCTACATCGCCTATGGCGAGTTGCTCGCGCGCGGCACGGCGCGGCAGGTCGTGGCCCAGTCCGGCCTCTCCACGTGGATCGTGACGGGCACCGACCTGCACCGCCTCGCCGTCAAGCTCGAGACCTGCGACGGCATCGACATGGTGGCGCCGTTCGGCACCGAGTTGCACGTCTCGGGGCGCGACAAGCACGCGCTCGATGCGGCCATCGACGCGGCCAAGAAGGCCGATGGCGCCCATCACTGGATGCGCGGAGAGCCGAGCCTCGAGGACGTGTTCATCCTGCTCATGGACCAAGCCAAGGACAATTTCGCATGACCGCGGCGCAGAATAACGGCTCGGCCAATCGCGATCCCGGCTTCCTCCGGCGCACCTGGGCGATGATCGTCAAGGAGTTCGTGCAGATGCGGCGCGACCGCATGACTTTCGCCACCATGATCATGGTGCCTGTACTTCAGCTCACCTTGTTCGGCTATGCCATCAACACCGATCCCCGCGAGCTCCCGACGGCCGTGCTGACGCGCGACGACGGACCGCTGACCCGCGCCGTGCTGGCGGCGCTGCGCAATACCGACCGCTTCGACTTCCGCTGGCAGGTTCGCGATCCGCAACAGCTCGACAAGCTGATCCGCTCGGGCACCGCTCAGTTCGGCGTCGAGATTCCGGCGAGCTTCGAGCGCGACGTGCGCCGGGGCGACCGTCCCGCCATCCTGGTCATCGCCGATGCCACCGACCCCGTGGCAACGGGCACGGCCGTCGCCAGCTTGAACGGCGTGATCGACAGCGCGCTGAGGCGCGAGCTGCGCGGGCCCGACGAGGCGGTGACCAAGTCGGTGGAGCCCTTCGAGATCACCTTGCAGAATCGCTACAACCCGGAAGGCCTCACTCAGATCAACATCGTTCCCGGCCTGCTCGGCGTGGTGCTGACCATGACCATGATGATGTACACGGCGCTCGCGGTGACACGCGAGATCGAGCGCGGCACCATGGAGAACCTGCTCGCCATGCCAATAAAGCCGGTCGAGATCATGATCGGCAAGATTGCGCCGTTCGTGCTGGTCGGCTTCGTGCAGATGATCATCATCCTGGTGGCCGCGCGCTATCTGTTCGACGTGCCCATCTTCGGCAATGTGTGGCTTCTGATCGCGCTCTCGACTCTGTTCGCCGCTTCGAACCTCGCCGTCGGCTATACCTTCTCGACCGTAGCGCGCAACCAGCTGCAGGCGGTGCAGATGACCTTCTTCTTCTTCCTGCCGAATTTTCTCCTGTCGGGCTATGCCTTCCCGTTCCGCGGCATGCCGGGATGGGCGCAGGCGATCGGCGAGGCGCTGCCGCTCACCCACTTCATCCGCATCGTGCGCGGCATCATGCTCAAGGGCAACGGGCTGTCGGACATGAAGATGGATGTGCTCGCGCTCATCCTCTTCATGCTGGTGGCGATGGGGCTTGCGCTGCTCAGGTTCCGCCGCACGCTGGATTAACAGCGCGCCAAAGGAGAGGGGGCTGCGATCCGATGAGCTCGCGAGCCCCCTCGTACCGGCCTAACCGCAAGCTTTGAGCTTGCCGGCGAGGTACAGCTCGAGGCAATCGAGGCAGCCGCTCCAGCCGTGCTCGTGCCGTGCGCGAATATTCGGATCGGTGAGGCCGGCATGACGCAGAACGACGCGGGTGCCGCGTGCGGTTGGGTGCAACTCGACCGTCACCTCGCTGGGCTCGCCGGGCTTCCCATCCTCGCCGTCCCAAGCCCAAGAGAAGCTCAGCTTGCGGTTCGGCACTATCTCGGTGATCACGCCTCGGACTTTAGTGACCTTGCCGTCAGGCTGGCGCATGGGGAAGATGTAAGCCCCGCCGACGCGGGCATCCATGGTGGCCTCTGGCGCACAAACTTTGCCGGGTCCCATCCAAGCCCGGAGCGCATCCTGATTGGTCCAGGCGGCAAAGACTTGTTCCGGCGGATAGGAGACCTCGCGCTCGACCACGAGTTCGGGCGCAAGCTTCGACTTCTGCGGCATCTCATTCATCACTTCACTCCCTTCTTTTTCGAACCACGCTGTTTTGCGGCGACCGCGTCCAAATACGCTTCGAGATCATCGAGGCGCTCATTCCAGAATTGCCGATACATCTCGATCCATTCAGCCGCCAGCTTCAGCCCTTCAGGGCGGAGGTGACAGCGGCGCTTTTGCGCCTCCACCTCGCGGCGAATGAGCCTTGCCTGTTCCAGGACTTTGAGATGGCGGGAGATGGCCGGGCCAGAGATGGCAAAAGGGCCGGCAAGCTCGCCCACCGTGGCACTTCCTTTCGCGAGCCGGGCAAGGATGGCCCGCCTGGTCGGGTCGGCAAGAGCCGTGAAGGTGGTGGTGAGCTGGTCCATTTGTACGTTAATTAACATATAGGTTAAATAACGCCGGTGAGGGGCGCTTCACCAGCGCGGATCGATCGATCTCTTGAGGATTAGATCTCGACCTCAATGTCCGAGCCGCTGACGCGCACGTTGTATCGTGCGACCGCCTCGTACGCCGGATCGCACAGCACGTCGCCCGTGCGGATGTCGAACTTGGCGCCGTGCGACGGACAGGTCACCTCGTGGCCCTCGATCTCGCCTTCGGCCAGAGGCCCTTCCTCATGCGTGCACAGATTGTCGAGGGCGAAGAACTCGCCGTCGATATTGAACAAGACGATCTGCTTACCCTTGAGGACGACCAGCAGAGAGTGTCCCGGCGCAATCTCGGATGTGGCGGCAGCCTTGACGAATTCGCCCATAGACTCGTCTTTCTCTCTCACCAAACGCCGCGGGCTCAGGCGCCGTTCCGGCTTCCGGACGGGCGCTACATGTGAATGGCGCGCTTGTCGACGGCGAGGGCGGCTTCCTTCACTGCCTCGTTCAGCGTGGGATGCGCGTGGCAGGTGCGGGCGAGATCCTCGGCCGAGCCGCCGAACTCCATCAGCACGGCGGCTTCTGCGATCATGGTGCCGGCATCGGCACCGATGATATGAACGCCGAGCACGCGGTCAGTGCCCTCTTCGGCGAGCACCTTCACGAAGCCTTCGGTGGTGCGGTTCACCTTGGCGCGGCCGTTTGCCGTGAAGGGGAATTTGCCGACGCGATAGGCGATGCCGGCCTCCTTCAGCTCCTCTTCCGTCTTGCCGACCGAGGCGACCTCAGGCGCGGTGTAGATCACGCTCGGGATCACATCGTAATTCACGTGGCCAGCCTGGCCGGCGAGAATCTCGGCGACGGCCATCCCTTCGTCTTCGGCCTTGTGCGCGAGCATCGGGCCTTTGATGACGTCGCCGATGGCGTAGATGCCGGGGACATTGGTCTGAAAGTGCTCGTCGACGATCACGCGCCCGCGATTGTCGGTCTTGACGCCGAGTTCGGCGAGACCAAGGCCTTGCGTGTTGGGCACGCGCCCCACCGCGACGAGCACGACATCGCATTCGAGCATCTCGGACTTGCCGCCTTCGGCCGGTTCGAGGTCCAGCTTCACGCTCTTGCCCTTGGTGTCGGCCTTGACGACCTTGGTGCCGAGCTTGAAGGCGAGACCCTGCTTCTCCAGCACGCGCTGGAGGGTCTTGGCCACCTCGGCATCGAGGCCGGGCGCGAGCCGCGGCAGCATCTCGACCACGGTCACGGAGGAGCCGAGCCGCGACCACACCGAGCCGAGCTCGAGCCCGATATAGCCGCCGCCAATCACCACAAGCCGCTTCGGCACTTTCTTCAATGACAACGCGCCGGTCGAAGATATGACAGTCTCCCCGTCGATGGCGATGCCGGGAAGATTTGCCACCTCAGAGCCGGTGGCGATGACGGTCGACTTCGCCTCGACCACTTGCTTCTCGCCGTTGATGAAGGTGACCTCGACCTTGCCGGGCCCGAGGATGCGGCCGGTGCCGTGGATGGCATCGATCTTGTTCTTCTTGAGCAGGAAGGCGACGCCGTCGACATTGCCTTTCACCCCTTGGTCCTTGAAGGCGAGCATGGCGGCAAGATCGAGCTCAGGTTTCACCTTGATGCCCATGCCGGCGAAGCCATTGGCGGCTTCGGCGAAAGCCTCGCTCGCATGCAGCAGCGCCTTGGACGGGATGCAGCCGACATTGAGGCAGGTGCCCCCGTGGGTCGCGCGCTTCTCCACCACGGCCACCTTCATGCCGAGTTGGCTTGCGCGGATGGCGCACACATAGCCACCCGGCCCCGTGCCGATGACGACAAGGTCGTATTGGGCCATAGCTTGCGCGCGCTCCGATCCGTGAGGGTTATTCGATGGAAAAGATTGTCACCCTTGGCCGGCGGGGGCGCAATGGTCAAAGATCGAGGACGAGGCGCTTCGGGTCCTCGATCGCTTCCTTGATATGAACGAGGAAGGTGACGGCGTCTTTGCCGTCGACCAGGCGGTGGTCGTAGGAGAGCGCGAGATACATCATCGGCCGCGCCACGATCTGCTTATCGCGCACCACCGGCCGCTCCTCGATCCGGTGCATGCCGAGGATGCCGGACTGCGGCGCGTTCAGGATCGGGGTCGAGAGCAGGGAGCCGTAGATGCCGCCATTGGAGATGGTGAAAGTCCCGCCTTGCATCTCTTCGAGGCTTAGCTTGCCCTCGCGGGCGCGGGCGCCGAAATCGGCGATCGCCTTCTCGATCTCGGCGAGGCTCATTTGGTCGGCATCGCGCAGGACCGGCACGACGAGACCGCGCTCGGTGCCGACGGCAACGCCGATGTGGTAATAATTCTTGTAGACGATGTCCTCGCCGTCGATCTCGGCGTTGACTGCGGGGATGTCCTTCAGGGCCTGCACCGCCGCCTTTACGAAGAAGCCCATCAGGCCGAGCTTCACCCCATGCTTCTTCTCGAAGGCATCGCGATACTCGCGGCGAAGCTCCATCACTCCGCTCATATCCACGTCGTTGAACGTGGTGAGCATCGCGGCGGTGTCTTGTGCCTCCTTGAGGCGCTTGGCGATGGTCTGGCGGAGCCGCGTCATGCGCACGCGCTCCTCGCGCGCGGCGTCATCTTTGAGAACCGGTGCGCGCGGCGCGGGAGGGGCCTTGGGCTTCCGCTCGCGCAGCAGCAACGCTTCGGCGGCGCGCGTTACGTCATGCTTCATCACCTGGCCACGCCGGCCTGAGCCTTTGACCTCGTTCGGCGCGAGCTTGTTCTCGGCGAGCAGCTTGCGCGCGGCGGGAGAGGGCGGCATCTCATCGAGGGTGATCTCCTCGCGGCGCGTCGGCTCGCGCTCGAGCGGCTTCGCCTCGACGGGAACGGGCGCCGGCGGGCGGAGCGCGGGCTCCTCGACGATGGGCTCGGCTTCGGCGGTCGCGAGGTCGACCAGGGCAGGGGCTACTGCCGCCTTCGCCGCTGGCTTGGCTTTGGCGGGCTTCGCCTTGACGTCGCCCTCGGCGATCGCCCCGAGGAGCGCGCCGATAGCGACCGTTTCGCCAGGCTTGACAACGATCTCAGACAGCACGCCGGAGGTGGGCGCCGGCACTTCGACCGTCACCTTGTCGGTTTCGAGCTCGACCAGAGGCTCGGCGGCGGAGACCGCCTCTCCCGCCTTCTTGAACCATTGACCGACCGTCGCTTCGACGATCGACTCTCCCAGGGCCGGCACGCGGATCTCAGTCGTCATGGCCCCTCACTTCGTCTCTACGAATGATCTCATCGGAAAACCGGCTTTCACTTCCGGATCAGCTTTAGACCAACGCCTCTTCGAGAAACGCCTTCAGCTCGCGAACATGCTTGCTCATCAGCCCGGTCGCGGTCGCCGCCGACGAGGGCCTGCCCGTATAGCGCGGACGCCGATACTTGGCCTCGATATGATCGAGCACCCAGGAGAGGTTCGGCTCGATGAAGCTCCACGCGCCCATGTTCTTCGGCTCCTCCTGGCACCATATCATCTCGGCATCCTTGAAACGTGACAGCTCCTGGATGAGCGCGCGGGCCGGGAAGGGGTAAAGCTGCTCCATCCTGAGCAGATAGACATCGTTCAGTCCGCGTTTCTCGCGCTCGTCATAGAGGTCGTAATAGACCTTGCCCGAGCACAGCACGACGCGCCTGATCTTGTCGTCGGGAACGAGCTTGATGGCCTGGTCGGGGAGGAACTGCGCGTCATCCCACAAGAGACGGTGGAAGCTTGTACCGGGCCCGAGCTGATCGAGATTGGATACCACGCGCTTGTGGCGCAGCAAAGACTTCGGCGTCATCAGCACCAGCGGCTTGCGGAAGCCGCGATGCAGCTGGCGGCGCAGGACGTGGAAATAGTTGGCGGGCGTGGTGCAGTTGGCGATCTGCCAATTGTCCTCGGCGCAAAGCTGGAGATAGCGCTCGAGCCGGGCTGAGGAATGCTCCGGACCCTGGCCCTCATAGCCATGCGGGAGCAGAAGCACGAGGCCCGACATGCGGAGCCATTTGCGCTCGCCCGACGAGATGAACTGATCGATGATGACCTGCGCGCCGTTGGCGAAATCGCCGAATTGCGCTTCCCACAAGACGAGCGCGTTCGGCTCGGCGAGGCTGTAGCCATATTCGAAGCCGAGCACTGCCTCCTCCGACAGCATGGAATTGATGACCTCGAATTCGGCCTGATCCTTCGCGACGTGCTTGAGCGGGGTGTATTTCTTCTCGTCCTCCTGGTCCATCAGCACCGAGTGCCGCTGCGAGAAGGTGCCGCGCTCGGTATCCTGGCCCGACAGCCTGACGCGATAACCCTCGACGAGAAGCGTGGCGAAGGCGAGCGATTCGGCCGTCGCCCAGTCGAGCCCGGCCCCATCGTCGATCATCTTGCGGCGCGTGGCCATGATGCGGGCGACGGTCTTATGCGGATGGAAAGTCTTGGGGATGGTGGTGATCTTGCGGCCGACATCGCGGAGAAGTTCGAGATCGAGGCCGGTCACGCCGCGCCGCGCGCCTTCCTCGGCATGGCCGATCCCGGACCACTTGCCGTCGAGCCAGTCGGCGCGGTTGGGGCGATAGGCCTCGCCGGCGGCGAATTCCTCCTCGAGGAAGTTGCGGAAATTGGTCTGCATCACGTCGATCTCGGCTTGGGTGAATAGCCCCTCATCGACGAGACGCGAGGAGTAGACCTCGACTACGCTCGGATGCTCGGCGATGCGCTGATACATCAGCGGCTGGGTGAAGGCCGGCTCGTCGGCCTCGTTATGGCCGTGACGCCGGTAGCAGAACATGTCGATGACGACAGGCTTCACGAAGCGCTGGCGGAACTCGGTGGCGATCTTGGTCACATGGACGACGGCCTCGGGATCGTCGCCGTTCACGTGGAAGATCGGCGCGTCGATCATCTTGGCGACGTCGGATGGGTAGGGCGAAGAGCGCGAGAAGCGGGGCGCGGTGGTGAAGCCGATCTGATTGTTGACGATGAAGTGGATCGAGCCGCCGGTGCGGTGGCCGCGCAAGCCCGACAAGCCGAGGCATTCGGCAACCACCCCTTGCCCGGCGAAAGCCGCATCGCCATGCAGGAGGAGGGGCAGAACCTGGTTGCGCTCCTTGTCGCGAAGCTGATCTTGCTTCGCTCTCACTTTGCCGAGAACGACGGGATCGACGATCTCGAGATGCGAGGGATTGGCCGTCAGCGACAGATGCACGCGGTTATCGTCGAACTCGCGATCCGAGGAGGCGCCGAGGTGATATTTCACGTCGCCGGAGCCCTCGACCTCGTCGGGATGCGCGCTGCCGCCCCTGAACTCGTTGAAGATGGCGCGGAAGGGCTTGGCCATGACGTTGGCGAGCACGTTCAAACGCCCGCGATGGGGCATGCCGACCACGATCTCCCTCACGCCGAGCTGGCCGCCGCGCTTGATGATCTGCTCGAGCGCGGGCACCATCGACTCGCCGCCGTCGAGCCCGAAGCGCTTGGTGCCGGTATATTTGACGTCGAGGAAGCGCTCGAAGATTTCCGCCTCGATCAATTTCTTCAGGATCGCCTGCCGCCCGCGCGGGGTGAAGGTCACCGGACGGCCTTCGATGCGGTCTTGAATCCACACCCTCTGCTCGGGGTCGGAGATGTGCATGTACTCGACGCCGATCGTGCCGCAATAGGTGCGCTTCAAGATTTCCAGCACCTGGCTCACACTGCCGAATTCGAGGCCGAGCGCGCCGCCGAGATAGATCGGTCGGTCGTAGTCGGCCTTGGTGAAGCCGTAAGTCTTGGGCTTTAGCTCGGGATGCTCGCGGCGGCTTACGAGCTCGAGCGGGTCGAGCTTGGCGACAAGATGGCCGCGGGTCCGATAGGCGCGGATCAGCAGGCGGAGGCCGAGGGAATCCCGTGCGGCGTCGACACCAGCCTGCCCGCCTGCCAGACCTGCAGGAAGCTGCGGCAGAGTGACCGGCGCCAAGGTCCCGCCATTGGAGGGAGCCCAGGAGGGCCCGCGCGCCGCGGCAAGAACGTCGTCAGGATCGTCGTCGAGGCTGGCGAAAAACTCGCGCCATTCGGGATCGAGCGAATGAGGCTGCTCCTGATAGCGTGCGTAAAGTTCGGCGAGATAGGTGGCGTTGGCGCCTTCAAGAAACGACGTGTTGGCAAACACGTCGTTCAGTTCGTGTCTTGTCATCAGTCAACCCTGCCGGCCGTTTCGGGCCACCGGCGTGCCGGGCAAACAAGGCGAGCGTTAGGCGCCCGGCTCACCTTCCATGTAATACTCGTGCAAGGGTTGTTCCAAGGGCCGCAGGCGAATTGGCCACAACGATGCCGGCGTCCTGCATTGCCTCAATTTTGTGCTTGGCGTCGCCCTTGCCGCCCGAGATCACGGCACCGGCATGACCCATGCGGCGCCCGGGCGGAGCCGTCGAGCCTGCGACAAAACCGACGACCGGCTTCTTGACGTTGGAGCTCGCGAGGAAGGCGGCGCCCTCCTCCTCGGCGCTGCCACCGATCTCACCGATCATGATGATGGCCTCGGTGGCGTCATCGGCGAGGAAAAGCCTGAGCGCGTCGACGAAATTGGTGCCGTTGACGGGATCGCCGCCAATACCGATGCAGGTCGACTGGCCGAGCCCCGCCGCCGTGGTCTGGGCGACGGCCTCATAGGTGAGGGTGCCCGAACGGGAGACGATGCCGACCTTGCCGGGCCGATGAATGTGACCCGGCATGATGCCGATCTTGCATTGGCCCGGCGTGATGACGCCCGGGCAGTTGGGCCCGACCAGCCGCGTTTGCGAGCCTGAAAGCGCGCGTTTGACCTTGACCATGTCGAGCACCGGTATGCCCTCGGTGATGCACACGACGAGCCGGACACCGGCATCGATCGCCTCGAGGATCGCGTCGGCGGCGAAGGCGGGTGGCACATAGACGCCGCTCGCGTCGGCGCCGGTCTCTGCTACGGCCTCCCGCACCGTGTCGAACACGGGCAGATTAAGATGCTTGGTGCCGCCTTTGCCGGGCGTCACGCCACCCACCATCTTGGTGCCGTAGGCGATGGCTTGCTCGGTATGGAACGAGCCTTGGGCGCCGGTGATGCCCTGGCAGATGACGCGCGTATTCTTATCGACGAGAACAGACATGAGCGGTTGACCAGCGTTGCAAATTTCAGGCCGCAGCTTTGAGGGCTTGCACGATCTTCTTGGCGGCGTCGTCGAGATCGTCGGCAGGGATGATGGCAAGCCCGGATTTCGCCAGAAGCTGTTTGCCAAGCTCGACATTGGTGCCTTCCAGCCTGACCACGAGGGGAACGGAGAGGTTGACCTCGCGGGCCGCGGCGATAATGCCTTCGGCGATGGTGTCGCAGCGCATGATCCCGCCGAAGATATTGACCAGCACGCCTTTCACGTTCGGGTCCGAGAGGATGATCTTGAACGCCTCGGTCACACGATCCTTAGTGGCGCCGCCGCCGACGTCGAGGAAGTTGGCCGGCTCGCCGCCGTAAAGCTTGATGATGTCCATGGTCGCCATGGCCAACCCTGCGCCATTCACCAGGCAGCCGATGGCCCCGTCGAGCTTGACGTAAGAGAGATCGTGCTTGGAGGCTTCGACCTCGGCCGGGTCCTCCTCGTGGATGTCGCGCAGCGTGGCGATGTCGGGATGGCGGAACAGCGCGTTGTCCTCGAAGCCCATCTTGGCGTCGAGGCAGAGCAGATTGCCCTCTTTCGTCACCACCAGCGGGTTGATCTCGATCAGGCTCGCGTCCTTGTCGATGAAAAGCTTGTAAAGACTGGCGACGAGGCTCGCGCATTGCTTGGCGAGCACGCCTTCGAGCTTGAGCGCGGAGGCGATCACGCGGCCATGGAATGCGCTTATTCCCGAGGCGGGATCGACGCTGAGCGTCACGATCTTCTCGGGCGTTTCGGCAGCGACCTTCTCGATATCGACGCCGCCTTCGGTCGAGGCGATGAAGGCGACGCGGCCAGAGCCGCGGTCGACAAGAAGCGAGAGATAAAGCTCGCGCGCGATGGCCGCGTCGCGCACCACATAGACGCTACGCACCACGCGGCCCTTGGGCCCCGTCTGCGGCGTGACGAGCGGCTTGCCCAGCATGCGGTCAGCCTCGGCATGCAGCTCCCCAAGCGTTTTCACCAGCTTGATGCCGCCGCCCTTGCCGCGTCCGCCGGCATGGATCTGCGCCTTGACCACGAAAGTGCCACCGCCGAGCGTCTCGGCATGCACCTTGGCCTCCTGGGGTGTCGCGGCGACTCGGCCTTCGGCGACCGGCGCGCCGTACTGCTGCAAGAGGTCCTTGGCCTGATATTCGTGGATGTTCATGGCAACACTCGAAGGTGCCCGGATTGGGCTCGTGAGACGATGGTTGAGGACGGTCAGATCAGCTCGATGAGGCGAGGCTCGGCGCGATCCTCTGGCAAAGCTCGACGAGGGCCTTCACCGCTTCGACCGAATGGAGAAAGGCATCCTTCTCGGCGGAGGTGAGGTCGAGCTCGATGACGCGCTCGACCCCCTTGGCGCTGATGATCACCGGCACGCCGGCATAGATGCCCTTCACGCCGTATTCGCCGTTGAGGTAGGCGGCGCAAGGGAGCACGCGCTTCTGGTTCTTGAGATAGAACTCCGCCATCTCGAGCGCGGCGGCGGCCGGGGCGTAAAAGGCCGAGCCGGTCTTGAGCAGGCCGACGATCTCGGCGCCGCCGTCGCGCGTGCGCTGCACGATCTCGTCGAGGCGCTTCTGGGTGATCCAGCGCATCTTGACGAGGTCGGCCAGAGGAATGCCGGCGACCGAACAATAACGGATCAAGGGCACCATGGTGTCGCCGTGGCCGCCGAGAACCATGGTGGCGATGTCCTCGGGGCTGACATCGAACTCCTCGGCGAGGAAGAAGCGGAAGCGCGCGGAGTCGAGCACGCCCGCCATGCCGACCACCTTGTTGCGCGGGAGTCCGCTCGTCTTCTGTAGCGCCCACACCATGGCGTCGAGCGGATTGGTGACGCAGATGACGAAGGCTTCCGGCGCGTATTTGCGCAGACCGGCTCCGACCTGCTCCATGACCTTGAGATTGATCTCGATGAGGTCGTCGCGGCTCATGCCGGGCTTGCGCGGCACGCCGGCGGTGACGATCACGACATCGGAGTCCTTGAGCTCGGCATATTCGTTGGTGCCGCGCATCTTGGGGACATAGCCTTCGACCGGGGCCGAGTGCGACAAATCGAGCGCCTTGCCCTGAGGGACGCCGTCGACCACGTCGAACAGAATGATTTCGCCAAGCTCCCTGATGCCGGCGAGATGAGCGATCGTGCCGCCGATCTGGCCCGCACCGACCAGCGCAATGCGATTACGCGCCATGAAAACCCCCTTTGGTTCGACGCCAAAACCTGCCCCGCCGGGGCTAGTTCACGTGACCGGTTGGTTAAATGCAATCCGTGCCGCGCGCAAGGTGGTGGTTGGGGACCAGGCGCAGGGCCGGGCTCCCATACGTCCCCTTATTTTGCCAGCGCCTCGGCTTGGCCGAGATCGACCGCGCCGACCGCGGCTTTGAGTGCGTCCATGCTCGCTCCGGCGCCCTCGGCCTCGATCATGACCCGGTTCGCGACAACGACCGCAAACCTGCCGGCCTTCGTCTCCCGATTGAACTCTTCCATAGTCATGCGGCCGTCGACCTGACCCACCTTGGAGTAGGACGTGGCAGTCTCCTGGCTGGCGTTGGCGCCGAAGGCGCTGCCGAGCGCGGCAAGCGCTCCCATCGCCCCCATGTCGGTGAGCGACATCGTGATGCGCGCATCGCCCTTAGCGTAGATAGCCTTGGCGGTGCCGAAGTCGAATCCGGCGGCGCCGCCAGAGGCGGTCGAAATGTCGGTCCGGGCAAAACCGCCAGGGAGGCTCGCGGGCAGCAAGGACTTGAGGTCGTCGGGCGCGATGGCGTCCGCGGACCTCGAATTTTCACCGTCCTCGCTCGCGGCTTCGTCAGAGGGTTGGGCAGCCTGCTTGGACATCTGCTCCAACCGCTTGGCGGCCTTATCGAGCTTGTCCATGTCGAGGTTCACGCCGCCCGGCAGGCTAACCTTCCCGCCGACCTTACCCATGTCGGTCGGCCCTGGCATGGGAACCAGGGCGCCGATCAGAGCCGCGACGATGAGGCCGATAACAAGGCCGACGGCGATGAGCGTACCGGTGAAGGCGAGCGCGCGCTCGGCCGCCACGCGCATCAGGACGGGAACGCCGGTGTAAAGCAGGTAGAGACTATAGAGGCCAAGCAAGGCCAGGACATGCAGCGCGGGTAAGAGATAGAACACGCCCGCAAGCCAGCTCGCGGTCGCGGAGTAGGCGGCGAGCTTGAAGGCGCTGACACGATCTTTTTCGCCGCCGAAGCGGGGCGAGAGCGCCTCGATGATCAGGGCAAAGACATACACCCCGCCGAGCTGCATCGCATATTGCAGGATCGCCGTCGCCACCGCGCTGAACAGCGACGGGCGGTAGGTGAAGGCGCCAAAACCGTAGCCGAATATTAGGCTGCCGATCAGCGTGCAAAGCGCCGGCACCGCTGCGAGATAGAAGACGTAGTTCGAATAGAGACTGCCGATGGTCGCGGGCTCGGCCGCGATCTTCGGCCACTCCTCCTTCGGCTGAAGCAGAAGGTTTCTGACGCGGGCGATCAGAGCGGCGCGCGCTTCAGGCGTTTGCAGCAGGTCCATCGCTAAGCCCCTCCTCACGACAGTCCCGAAGAGCTCGTTCGCCGATGTCAGCGTTCAAGCTTCGGCAGAGCTTAACATGGAGCGAAGTCGCACGCGCTCAATTCCGGACGGAATTTCCCGTCGTTCGCGCAACGGTTTTGCGGCATAGTCGTTGAGAAAGCCCGCTCGGTCGGCCTCGTCGACCTCCAAGCAGCGGTTTGCCTGTTCTCATCTTCGTCCGCGTCAAGAAAGTCGTCATCATGCAGTTGCGCGCTTCGAAGACCATGCTTGCGTCGACAAGAGAGAGAATGATGCGTTCTTCCCGAGCCCTTTCCTTCAGTCTTGCTGCGCTATTCGTGTTTGCTACCGTGGTCGCGTTTGGCCAGGCCGGGGCGACCGACGTGGCAGGGAGCGGCGATCATCCACTCGTCGGGCGCTACGAGGGAGCGAAGATCGTCGGTCACACCGATAACAAGGGCACGGCTGAGTACAATCTCGACCTCTCGAGCCGCCGCGCCACCAATGTGGTGGCGGCTTTGACCGCGGTTTACGGCGTCGCCCCCGACCGGCTTAGTTCGGAGGGTGCCGGTCTAACCCAGCCCGTCGCCTCGAACGATACCGAAGACGGAAGAGCCAAGAACCGCCGCGTCGAGCTCATCGCGCAATGATGGGGACATCGCGCGGCTTGGTTGAAGGCAAAGGCTCCGATTGGATATAGACTGTCTCTCCCGCGGTCTTCGCGGCGAGGTCCCCATGGCACAAGACGAGCTAAGCACCGAGCAGTTGGAGGCGCCGCACTGGCCGGTGGTCGTGTGGGCGGCGCGATGCAGCGTCTATTTTCTCGCCCAGGGCGGACTCCTGCTCCTGTCCTACGCTTATTTCGGCTTCGGCAAGAACCCGCATAGCTTTCCAATCGGCTTCCGCCTCGATCCGATCCTCGCTGCCGTCCATTTTGTGTGGGGGCTCGCCGGGACCTTCATCGGCTTTTACCGCCCGCGTTATGCCACGGCCTACGTGCTTGCCTTTGCCGCCTTCTATACGCTACTCGCCGCGCTCGGGAGCTTCACTCACTATCGTCTCGGCATGAGGCTCGATCCCAACGTCAATTTCTTCCACTGGTGCGTGGCGGTCCTGGCCTGGCCCATCGGACTTTATGCGCTGAGGCACAAGCAGCGCGCCGCGAGCTGATCACTTGCGGTGCCCATGGGAGGCGGTCGGCCTATAGCGACGTCACGAGCGCTTGGTGGCGCCGATGCTGTGCTGCATAGGGCGCCCTATAGTCGTCAAACACGGCCAGTCGATTCGTGCATGAGGAGGCGGACATGAACGTCAATTACAGCGTCGAGGGTGCCAAATATGGCATCAGCTTCGGCACAGCGCTTGCGATCGCAATCTCCTACACCAACAACCATTCAATCCTATGGGCCATCATCCACGGCTTCTTCAGCTGGCTCTACGTCGTCTATTTTGCCCTGTTCAAATAAGGGCTTCGGCCCTCCTTCTCTGCCTCCCCGTTTGGGGCTAATCTCCGCCTCGAAGCGAGGGGCGGCCCCACCGGCCGCGCGGGCTTAGGTTGGCGTCGCGTTTGAGGGCAAAAGTCATGCAAAGGTACTGGCGCTTCTTGGCTGTGGCCGGGTTCGTCGCGTTCGGCGCGTCTCTCATCGCGCTTCGTTCCGATGCCGGACAATATGAAGGGGTGCCGAGCTTCTCGGCCGGTCAAGCGCTCCAGGGCGTTCCGCAGCGCGGTGCGGACTATTCGATCGGCGAGCGCGTCCCGGTCGAGAACTTCCAATACGTGTTCACCGTGAACACCAAATGGGGCCCGTTCCGGATCAAGAACAGCGACCTCTTGCGCGTGCGCTTGCGTGAGATCGCGGCGACCGCGAAGCTCGAAGAAGTGAACGGCGCGGAAACGGTGGTCAAGTCGGCGGGAGCGACCGCGCTCAGGCCGCTCAGCACGGCCAAGGATCTCGTGACCCAGCCGGCGCAAACGATCGGCGATACCTTCCGCGGCGTCGGCCATATCTTCGGCAGCGCCCAGGCCACGTTGAATGCGACCGACCCGCACGGCGACAGCATGATCGCCTCGGTCACGGGCGGCGCCTCGGCGCGGCGCAAACAGGCCTTCAATCTCGGCGTCGATCCCAATACGACCTTTCCGCCGCTTGCCGATCAGTTGAAGCGGGTCGCCACCGCAAGCGCCGTCGGCGAGACCTCGGCCAATGTCGGCATGAGCTTCGTGGCGGGACCGGCAGGTTTTGCCATCGGCGCGAGCGGCACGGCTACTCAGGTGCGCGAGATGCTCCGCGACAAGACGCCGGCCGACCTCGAGAAAGAGGGGCGCGCGCTGCTCGCCGCCATGGGCGTTTCCCAAGCGACGATGGATGCGTTCTACGCCAACCCCAATCTCACCCCCACCGACAAGATCGTCATCGTAAAGGTCTTGGAGAGCCTCGGGCCGGTCAGCGGGCGAGAGCTCTATATCGCCGGCGCCGCACGCGCCAACTCGACCGAGATGGGCTTCTTCTATCGGCACCAGGCGATGCTGATCCAGCAATACGCCAAGAGGATCTCAGCGGTGCGCGGCTTCGCCAGCGTGGGCGGTGCGCCCATGCTGATGACGGCGAACGGAACCGTCAGCATCCTGCCGGTGGATTACCTCACCTGGAGCGCGCCGCTCGCCCAGATTGCGTCGGCAAGCCATGGCGGCGAATTGTGGATCACGGGAAGCGCGAGCCCGATGGCCACGTCTCAGCTTTCTGCGCTCGGCTGGAGAATCGTGCCCAAAGCCGGCGCCAGGCTCGGGACCTATCCGCAACTCGCCGGGTGGAATTGATGCTCGGTTGAGGGCTTGTGCAGAGGTGGAGGGTGCGATGGCGCTCATGCGATCTTCACTGGCCTCGGCAACGTTCGCCTCGTTCGTTCTTCTCGCTTTGCATCCCGCGCGCGCCGACGAGGGGGAGATCAGCTTCTGCAACGACTTCCCGCACACGCTCTATATCGCCATCGCCTATGAGGAGTACGAGGACAACTATATCTCGCGCGGGTGGCTCGAGGTGGAAACCGGCAAGTGCTACGTCTTCGACACCGCGATCCGCGTCAAGAGCTTCTATTACCGCGCCGAGAGCGAGACCTACCGCGACGGAAAGCACAAAGTGAAGATGCTATGGGGCAACGACCGGAAGTTCGCGATAAGAGACGCCAATTTCCAGTCCTATAACGCCGATAAGGCCTATTCAGGCATGCGGCTCGCGGGCTTTGCCAAGGGGGTCGAGTTGAGCGGGGGCCCACTCACCGCCATCGTCACCTTCACCGAGACGGGCGGGTCGACCATCACCATCCCGGCGCCAACGAAGACTGAGACGAGTGGGGGAGGAGAAGCGGCGCCCCAGGCCGCGGCGCCGACGCCTGCGGGGCAAGCTGCAGCACCCGCCGCCTCAGGTTCGCAAGGCGGCATCGAGGACAAGTCGTCTTCCGGCAATTCGAGCGATGATGCGCCAGCGAGCGGCGACGCGGGCAACGGCCACGATTCCGGTCCGCAGCAATAACTCTGCTCGGGTTCCCACATAAACGCCGCGCCGGCGGCAGCCACCACCGGCGCGGCTGTCATCGCGTGTCTTAACTATGGGTGAGCGCGGGCGCGACTAGTAGATGCCGATCGAAAAGCCGACGCCAGGCCCGCCGTAATAGCCCGGACCATAGCCGTAATCGTAATAGCGCGGCGCGTAATAGGCATACGGGCGCGGGCCGTAATAGCCGCGATACGCGTAGCGGCCGTAATGGTGCGACGGTCCGATGCGATTCCATGTTCCGCCGAAATCTCCATGCCTGTGGATGGAGTTGGCGAGAGCCGGGCCCGAGACGAGCGCGGCGCCGGCGAGAAGCGAAAGCACGAGAGCGCCCTGCTTGATGATCTTCATTGTAAGCCTCCTTTCGTTGGCTCGATTGCATGGAGGGTCAACGGGACAGCGCGCGATGTGTTCCGATTGAGGACGGCGCGCAGACCCCAAGTCGCGCGAAGAGAAGCCCGGCACGGGGGCCGCCGGGCTTCTCGAGTTCACAACTTCAGCTTGTTGCGGGCGCCGATTTGGCGGGGGGGCCAAAGGGGAGCTGATCGGCACCGCTGCGGTAACAACGTCGATTGCGGGGTTGGGTTCCTGGCGACGTTGCGCGATCCCGCGTACGGTAGCGATCACTCGCAGCGTGACCAGATGCGCGGCGGATCGGTTTCGGGGCGAAAGCGCTAGCCGCCAAGGACGCAAGACGCCCACTCCGACACATCGTCGAGGCCGTGCCAATAGCACCCGTTGCGCTCGACCTGCACGAAGACGAGCATGCCCACGAGAATGAGGAAAAGGACGAGAAGCTTCATCGAAGACCTCGTCGCATGCCGGCCCACACGACCGCAAACCGTGCGCCGTCTCAGTTCCAATCGGTCTCGGCGCCTGACGGATCGTCGAGCCAATTCTTCACGGCGGCAAGCGGGTGCGGCGCTTTGCAATGGGGACAACTGATCTCGGCGAAATCCTCGTCGATCTTGGCGTAGCTCGCGGGATCGACGTCGATTCCCGTTGAAACCTCGCGCCCGGTGACCGGGCACAGGAAAAAGAGAGTCGCCATGTTCGCCTCCCTTTTGCTGTTGATCTCCTTACCTCCCCGACAGATAGAGCGGGCGCGTTGCCACAATCAAGGGGGTCATTGCCATAGTTCGCCGGGCGCGAAAGGAGGCACGACATCAAGGGAGGCACTACCTAACGTCTCGAGCGTTGTTGAATTGAGAGCGAACGAGGATAAAAGCGGTGAGAAGGAGCGGAACGAGACAGGCGATCGTGCTGGGTGCGGCTTTGGCCGTCGCGGGCGTGAGCGCGATCCCGCTGGTCGAGGCCGGCACCAGCCTGACCAGCCGCTCGTTCTCAATTGGCCCGGTGTACACCAATCCCGGCGCCAGGTATTGGCTCAATTACGGCACGCAGTTCCACACCAATCCCGGCGGCAAATACGTGTTCCGCGGGCAGACGCGAAAATTCCGCACTAATCCCAGCATGAAGTACGTCTATCCCGGCTACACCACCGCCCCTTAGGGGCGGCCGCCGCTTAGCGGGGGGCGTTCGCTCATCAAGCGGGACCGTCTTGCGGGGCCTGGCGCGAGGCCGAGAAGATGTCCCATACGGCGATGAACAGGGCGGCGATGACCGGCCCGAGCACGAAGCCGTTGAGCCCGAACACAGCGATGCCGCCGAGCGTCGAGATCAGCACGAGGTAACCCGGCATCTGCGTATCCTTGCTGACGAGGATGGGCCTCAGAAAATTGTCGACGAGCCCCATGACGAAGGTGCCGAACAAGATCAGCACCACACCCCGCCACACGGAACCCGTCGCCAAGAGATAGGCGGCAACCGGCAGCCAGATCACCGCCGAGCCCACTGCGGGCAGCAGGGAGAGAAAGGCCATCACCACGCCCCACAACACCGCGGCGTGGATGCCGAGTACCCAAAAGATGAGGCCGCCGAGAGCGCCTTGCACGGCGGCGATGAAGATGTTGCCCTTGAACATGGCGCGGACCACGGTGGTGGATTTGCCGATGAGAGCGCGCTGCTGCTCGGGGCGGAGCGGGATGGCACCCGTGATGCGCTTGGCCAGCGCCTCGCCGTCGCGCACGAAGAAGAACAGCAAATACAACATGACCGCCAGGCTGACGAAAAAGCCGGCCGTGCCCTTGCCGATGTCGAGCGCCTGGGCGGCGATGAACTTGCTGCCGGTGACCAGCGCCGCCGACAGCCTCCCCTTGAAGGCGCTGAGATCGGTCAGGCCGACGCGGTCGAGGCCATCGCGCGCCCAGGCCGGAAGCGCATCGAGTACCTGCTGAAACACCTGGCCGAAATCCCAATCGCCCGACTGGATCTTCTGGTAGAGGCCAGTCGCCTCTTCCACCACCGAGGCGGCCGTGAGCGTCAAGGGCAGGATCACCAAGGCGAGGATGATCAACACGGTCGCCAATGCGGCAAGGTCGTGCGGCACGACGCGCGCGAGACGGCGGTAAAGCGGTGCGAACACGATGGCCAAGACGGTCGCCCACAGAATGGCGCCGGAGAACGGCCACAAGATCCAGGCGAAGGCGAGGGTGACGAGAACGAGCAGCAGCAGAAGGGTGTTGTGTTCGAGGTTGCGCAAGCAGCCCGCTCCACTTCGGGCAGGATCATAGCGGCGGGGAGGGGGCCGCCGGCGGAAAATCTTTGCTGGGCTAAGCGGTGAAGCGGAAACGGGCGGACGTCCCATGACGGAGAGGCACGATCGGCGTCAGCGTGGCTTGCGCTCGAATTACGGCGCCAAGTCTGGCACCGGGCACATTGACGGAAGCCGTGGTGCCCTCCACCCCACCCGTCCGAGCTTCGCTCGGACTCCCTCCCGTCCAGGGGAGGGATGAGTCAACGATGGGCTAATAGCCGACGTAGACGCCGCCACGCGGACCTACCACCGCGACGCCGGGACCCGGCCCATATCCGTAACCGACCGGCGGAACGTAGTCGTAAGCCGGAGGCGGCGCGTAAGCGACCGGCGGCGCGTAAGCCACCGGAGGTGCGTAGGCGACAGGCGGGAGGTAAGCGGCCGGCGGATAATAAGCAGGGCCGGCGTAATAGGGATCGTAGGCGTAAGCGTCGTAGGCTGGCGCCACGAAGATCCGGCGGCGCACCTCTTGCAGCGTGGCCGGAGCGCCATCACCGAGATAGCTCTGCCGCTCGCCGGCCGAGGCGGGAGCGGGCAGAAACGCCGCGCCGCCGATCAGCGCGAGGACCGCGGCCGCGCCGAGCGCGGTCTTGAGGACTGTCGTCTTCATCGAAGCCTCCTTGTTGGCTTGGTCATGCTGCCAACGATATGGGCGCAGCCTTCGTTCCGCGGAAGATGTCGCGGATGTCCCTAAGCACTCGTGAATCGAGCCGGTAGTTGCACTTGCAAATTATTGGCATCTGAAATAGATTAAGTGGGAGGTCCCCCAAAAAGGGAAGGTCCATGCGCTTAGCCATCCTTCGAGACGCGCCCTTCGGGCGCTTCTCAGGATGAGGCAGCGAGGATGAGGTTTGACTGAATGCTGAGCCCCGTAAAAGCCGCCGAAGCCGACACTGTGCTCGCCGAGCCCGCCGATCCCGCCGCGAGCATGGCCGGCTGGCGGCGGGCGGCGCGCGAGCCGTCGCTTGCCGACGTGTTCGGCTCGATCAAGACGCGGCCGACCGGGCCGATGTGGAAGAAGCTCATCGCCTTCCTGGGCCCGGGCTATCTCGTTGCTGTCGGCTACATGGACCCCGGCAACTGGGCGACCTCTCTCGCCGGCGGATCGAAGTTCGGCTACGCGCTGCTCTCGATCGCGCTTCTCTCCAACTTCATGGCGATCATCCTCCAGGCGCTGTGCACGCGGCTCGGCGTGGCGTCGGGGCGCGATCTCGCGCAAGCCTGCCGCGACGCCTATCCGAGGCTGGTCGCCTGGCCGCTCTGGGCTCTCGCCGAGTTCGCCATCTGCGCCACCGACTTGGCCGAGGTGATCGGCACGGCGATCGGGCTCAATCTCATCTTCGGCATCCCGCTCGAGTTGGGCGTGATCCTGACCGCGCTCGACGTGTTCCTTATCCTCGCCATGCAGCGGCTCGGCTTCCGCTGGATCGAGGCCTTCATCGTTGCCATGCTCGCGGTGATCGCACTCTGCTTCGGCATCCAGATCGCCATGGCCGACCCCGATTGGGGCCAGGTCATCCGTGGCTTCGCGCCCACGGTCGAGATCGTGAAGAACCCCGACATGCTCTATCTCGCGCTCGGCATCCTCGGCGCGACGGTCATGCCGCATAACCTCTATCTCCACTCGGGCATCGTGCAGACCCGCGCCTATGGGCGCACGGTGCCGGAGAAGCGCGAGGCGATCATCCTCGCCAATTGGGATTCGACCATCGCGCTGATGTTCGCGCTCACCATCAACGCGGCCATTCTCATTCTGGCGGCGGCGACCTTCCACAAGATCGGCAGGACCGACGTGGCCGAGCTCAGTGAGGTGCACAAATTCCTCGCGCCCCTACTCGGCTCCGCGCTCGCGCCCACGCTGTTCGGCATCGCGCTCATCTGCTGCGGGCTGAACTCGACGGTGACGGCGACGCTTGCCGGCCAGATCGTGATGGAAGGCTTCCTCGACATTCGCCTGCCGCCGTGGATGCGGCGGCTCGCCACCCGCGCGCTTGCCATCATTCCGGCGGCGGCCGTGACCATCTGGTGGGGGTCCGCGGGCACGGCGAAGCTGCTCATTCTCTCCCAGGTGGTGCTGTCGCTGCAGCTTCCCTTCGCCATCGTGCCGCTGGTGATGTTCACCGCCGACAAGAGCAAGATGGGCGCGCTCGTAGCGGCGCGCTGGATGACGGCGCTCGCTACGGTCACTGCCGTCACGGTGATCGTGCTCAACGTCAAGCTCTTGTGGGATTTCTTCGCCGCGCTTTAGCTGGCTCGTCGCAGCCTGACTCCTCCCCCTGAAAGGGGGAGGCAGGGAGGGGGTCGCATCACGCGTGGGAAGAAGACCCCCACCCGGCTTGGCGGAGCCAAGCCGACCTCCCCCTTGCAGGAGGAGGAATGGACCACGCCATGATGTGGCCGGAATTCGGGACACCAGCTTCAGCCATGCGCCTTCGCTTCGTCCTCCACTTGCCGGGCTTTGCCGCTGCGGCCTTGCTCGGCTCATGCGCGGCGGCGGTCCAAGGTCCGGCCGATTTCGTCAGCCACATGACCGCGAGCGACCCGGCCGGGCGCTATATCGGCATGACCAAGTCCGAGGTGATCGCCTGCGCCGGAGACCCGCATTCGCGCTACGATGCGGGCGGAAACGAGGTCTTCACCTACCACTATAGCGGGCCGGGCCCGGTGCCGAAGCCAGAGCAGAAGAAAGCGGACGACAAGAAGCCCACGGGTCCCTTCAGCAACGTCGGCAGCAAGGACAAGGGGAGCTGGGATTGCACGGCCAGCTTCGTGTTCGACAACGATAAGCTGGTGCGGGTGAACTTCGCCCACAAGAACGTCGACAGCCCTTACGCCTGGCAGAAGATCAAAGACCCCGAAAAGGCCGAGAAGAAGCGGGAGGAGGGCGTCCCGACCTGCCAGTTCTCTCTGCCCAACTGCCCGCGCTGACTTTAACGTCGTCGCTTGTTAGGATGGTGCGTGGCAGACGGCCTCGATATTGTTGCCGTCGGGATCGAGCACGAAGGCGCCGTAGTAATTGGCATGATAATGCGGACGAAGTCCCGGCGGGCCGTTGTCCTTGCCGCCGGCAGCGATCGCCGCCTGATAGAAGGCATTGACCTCGGCGCGGTTCGCTGCGGCCAAGGCGACGTGGACATGGCCGCCGACCAGCGCCGGCGCCTCGCCGATCCAGAAGAAGGGCTTGCCCTCGGAGCCGAAGCCGACGGCAGCGCCCGCTCCCGTTTCCTCGGCAGAAACGTCCATGATGATGCTAATGCCGAGCGGGGCGAGCGCCTTGAGATAGAACGCGGTCGCGCGGGCGATGTCGCTGACCGGCATGCCGATATGATCGATCACGGAGCGTCCTCCGATGCTACTCGGCGCGCTCGACCATCTTGCGCTTGAGCGAGGCGATGGCGGCCGCCGGGTTCAGCCCCTTGGGGCACGCCTTGGTGCAGTTCAGGATGGTGTGGCAGCGATAGAGCCTGAACGGGTCCTCGAGCTCGTCGAGCCGCTCGCCGGTGCGCTCGTCGCGGCTGTCCTCGACCCAGCGATCGGCCTGGAGCAGGATGGCGGGGCCGAGATAGCGGTCGCCGTTCCACCAATAAGACGGGCAGGCGGTCGAGCAGCAGGCGCACAGGATGCACTCGTAGAGCCCGTCGAGCTTGTCGCGGTCTTCCTTGGCCTGGAGCCATTCCTTCTGCGGCGTCGGGCTATCGGTCTTGAGCCAGGGCTCGATCGAGCGGTGCTGGGCATAGAAATTGGTCATGTCCGGCACGAGGTCCTTGATCA
Organism: uncultured Alphaproteobacteria bacterium; assembly: GCA_963732205.1. Lineage (GTDB taxonomy): Bacteria > Pseudomonadota > Alphaproteobacteria > Rhizobiales > Methyloligellaceae > Methyloceanibacter. Next base: position 257,767 of record CAVSYE010000005.1, on the reverse strand, counting down.
CCGGCAGATGCGGCAAGGGATAGATGGCGATCACCGCGCTATGCGCGTCGGCGGCTTGCATGGTGCAGGCGAGCGTGTTGGTTCCGGCGATGTTCATCGAGCAGGAGCCGCACACGCCTTCGCGGCACGATCTGCGGAAGGTGAGCGTCGGGTCGATGGTGTTCTTGATCCAAATGAGCGCGTCGAGAACCATCGGGCCGCACTCCTTCATATCGACCCAGTAGGTGTCGAGCCGCGGGTTCTCGCTCGTCTCGGGATCGAAGCGGTAGATGCGGTATTCGCGCCAGCGACCGGGCTCGGCGCCCGCCGGCGGCGGATTCCACTCCTTGCCCGTCTTGATCTTGGAGTTCTTGGGAAGCGTGAATTGGACCATGGCTGACCCTGAGGCGTTCCGTTCCTGCTTAGGTAGCCGACAGACGCGCGAGTGGGCAAGCGAAACGCTCAAACTTGCGGGGTGCCCCTGGCGCGGCGAATGAGGGCGGCAGCTCCGCGCCTGAGGTAGGAGGCGATAATCGCGGCTAAAACGATCAGAAGGCAGGCGCCGACGAGCCACCCTGCGAGATAGGAGAGATCGGCATCGGCGAGGGTGTCCCAGAGCCCAACCACGACGAGGGCTGCATAGAGGACCGCGGGCACGGCGCCAGCGATTGCCGCCGTCTTGAGCCTCGCGCAGAACAGGCCGGCGAGGAAGGCCGCTAGAGCGAAGGCGCCGCTGATCGACCCCATGGCACGCTAGCGCCCGTGTTGCGGATGAGAGCATAATACAACGAGTAAGGTCCGCGTGTTCTATCCGCGCACCCAGAAGGTCTCATCGCCCTTCCACGCAGTTACGTCCGTCGAAAAGCTGACGGCCTATTTCGCCGGGCAGAGAAGCGCCGCAATCGTACCGGGCTTGCCAGGACAGGCGAGAAGGTGGTGCTTATGCCTCGCCTGCGCCGCCCCAATTCCAGCGGTCGCCAAGAGGCCGACCGTAAAGATCGCAACCAGCGCCAACTTGATCGTTGATTTCATCCGACCCTCCCAATTGGGGGGGATATATCCCCCCATGCAAAGTATCACAGCCATTGGCAGGCTTGTTTCGTGCGTCCACAGAAATGTGCGGCGAGTTGCCGGTTGGGCACAGCCCCGGGTGTCCCCTGTCTGAAGGGGTCCCTCAGGCGTCGAGCCTCTCGCGCACTTTGCGGGCGAGATCCTGCTGGGTGTACGGCTTGTTCAGGAGATGCACGTCGGGATCGAGCCGCCCCTGGTGGACGATGGCATTGCGCGTATAGCCCGTGGTGTAGAGCACGCGGAGGCCAGGGCGCATGTCCTTGGCCTGATCGACAAGAACGCGGCCGGTGATGGCTCCCGGCAGGACGACGTCGGTGAACAACAGGTCGATAGACTTGCCGTCAGCGAGCAGCCGCAAAGCCTCTTTGCCATCGCCCGCTGCCAGCACGCGATAACCGAGCTGCTCCAGGACCTCGATGGCGTAGTCGCGCACGCCGTCGTTGTCCTCGACCACCAGCACCGTCTCGTCCTTCTTGGCGTTCGGCGTGGGGGTTGGATGCGCGGGCCTGCCCGCGGGAACCGCGGCGACCTTCTCGTCTCCCATCGCGCGCGGAAGATAGACCTTCACTGTGGTTCCGACGCCCTCCTCACTGTAGATGCGGATATGGCCCCCAGACTGCTTGACGAAACCGTGCACCATGGCGAGCCCGAGGCCTGAGCCTTCGCCTTGCGGCTTGGTGGTGAAGAACGGCTCGAACACCCGATCGAGAACCTCGGGCTTGATGCCGGTCCCGGTATCGGTCACGCAAAGCTGCACATATTGTCCTGCTTCGATGTCGCCGAACCTCGCGACATAAGCGTCGTCGAGATAGGCGTTAGCCGTTTCGATGGTGAGATGCCCTCCCTCGGGCATGGCCGCCTTGGCGTTGAGCGCAAGGTTGAGCAGCACGTTCTCGACCTGATTCGGGTCGGCGAAGGTCGGCCAGAGCCCTGCGCCAAGCACGGTTTCGATATCGGCATTCTCGCCGAGCGAGCGGCGGAGAATCTCGATCATGTCCGTCACGAGCCGATTGAGGTCTACCTTCGCCGGTTCGAGCGTCTGGCGGCGGGAGAAAACGAGCAGGCGCTGCGTGAGCTGGGCGGCGCTGTTTGCGCCCTTGAGCGCCGAGCCCAATGGTTTGGCCAACTTCTTCGTGACTTCTGCGGCGCTCTGCGGCGCTTTCTCCAATTGCCGCCGCATGGTGTCGAGATTGCCGACGATGATGGTGAGAAGGTTGTTGAAGTCGTGAGCGATGCCGCCGGTGAGCTGACCCACGGCCTCCATCTTATACACCTGCCGGAGCGTCGCCTCGGCCTCCTGGCGCAGCTTCAATTCCTGCGCGAGTTCGGCCGAGCGCTCAAGCAGGCCTCGCAGAGCACTGCGCGTCGAAACCGCCAGCATGGTGGCGAGAATGATCGCCGTCAGCAGCGCCAGGCCGATCAGCGCAGCCTGGACATAACGCGACTCAGCAGCTAACGCTTGGCGTTCGCGGAGAAGGTTTTGTTCGGTGTCGAGAACCTGTTCGACGACATCGCGTATGTTGTTCAATTGATCGCGGTCTTCACGGGAATTGATGAGCGCAAGAGCCGCCTCGCGCTCGCCCTTCTTCGCCAGCGAGACAGAATCTCTTAGCCGAACCCCGATCTGCCGGATCTGGAGATTGAGCTCCCGCACGCGATCCTGTTGCATGGCGTTGTCGCCGGTAAAGCTACTAAGAGCTTTCAGCTGGGACTCGGCTTCGACCAAAGAGGGTTCGAACTGCTGGAGATCGCTTTCATCCGAGCTCAGCAAATAGCTGCGGACCGCGCTTTCGGCATCTCGAGTGGCGATCAAGAAGGCTTGCGCCGATTGCCGCACCTCGAAGCCATGCGTCACCCACATATCGGCTTCGCTCGAACGGAGAAGCCCGACCACAAGCGCCAGCGTGGCGACGGCCAATAGCCCGAAGCCCACGAGGATGATGATCCGCGAGTTCCTGATCAGGCGGTTTGCCCGCTCGACGCGGTCCACGGCGTTACTCCGAACCAATGGGCGCCCTAGCAAGTTATCTACTGCACTAGTAGAATTATCGCCAGACTACTCCTATTGGGAGGTTTGCTTGCCGCGTATTTTGGTGGTGGATGACGAGCCCCTGATCTCCATGCTGGTGGAAGACTGGCTCGTGGAGCTCGGCTGCGAGGTCGTGGGTCCTGCGCGCTCGGCCGCTGAAGGGCTCGATCTCGCCGTGGAGCAGTTGGACGGGGCCATCCTCGACGTCAATCTTGCCGGCGAAAATTGCTATTCGGTCGCGAGCGCCCTGCAAAAGCGCGGTATTCCTTTCGCCTTCGCCACGGGCGATGGCCGCCTGGATGCGGATTCAGGCTTCGAAGACCCGATCCTTCTCGCCAAGCCGTTCAATTTCGACGGGGTGCGCTCCGTACTCGACAAGCTGCTCGCATCGCGCCGAATCGAAGGCCGCGCCTAAGCCGTCAATACACCCGTTCTTTCGGCTCGATGTAAGCGACTTCGTTGGAGAGCGTGAAATTGTGCACCGGGCGGAAGTCGAGCTTCACAATGTGCCTGCCGTAATCGGCATAGGATAGGGTGTGTTTCATCCAGTCCTTGTCGTCACGCTTGGGGAAGTCCTCGCGCGCGTGAGCGCCTCTCGATTCCTCGCGGGCGAGCGCGCCTTGGACGGTGACGGCGGCTTGCGAGATGAGATTGTCGAACTCGAGCGTCTCGATCAGGTCGGTGTTCCAGATGAGCGAGCGGTCGGTCGTCTTGATGTCGGCTTCGTCGTCCCACACCTGCTTGATTGCCTTCACGCCCTCCTCGAGCACCTCCTTGGTGCGGAACACGGCGCAATCGCGCTGCATCGTCTTCTGCATGCGAAGCCGGAGCTGAGCCGTCGGCGTCTTGCCGTCGGCATAGCGGAATCTGTCGAGCCGCTCGATCGCCGCTTCGCCCGCTCCCTTCGGCAACTCGGGGATGGCGCTATCCTTCTTGATCAGCTCGGCACAACGCTGCGCCGCGGCGCGGCCGAACACGACGAGATCGATGAGCGAGTTCGAGCCGAGACGGTTCGCGCCATGCACCGAGACGCATGAGGCTTCGCCGAGCGCCATCAGCCCGGGCACGATCGCGTCGGGATCGCCGTTCCTGGGCGCAATCGCCTCGCCATGCATGTTGGTGGGGATGCCGCCCATGTTGTAATGGCAGGTGGGTAGGATGGGGATCGGCTTCTCCTTGACGTCGATGCCGGCGAAGATGCGCGCGAGGTCGGAAATGCCGGGTAGCCGCTCCTCAATGATCGCGGGGTCGAGGTGCTCGAGGTGGAGGTGCATGTAGTCCTTGTCGGGACCATGCCCGCGCCCTTCCCTGATCTCGATGGTGATGGCGCGTGAGACGACGTCGCGCGAGGCAAGGTCCTTGGCCGAGGGCGCGTAGCGCTCCATGAATTTCTCGCCCGTGGCATTGCGCAGGAAGCCGCCTTCGCCGCGTGCACCCTCGGTGATGAGGACGCCGGCGCCATAGACGCCGGTCGGATGGAACTGCACGAACTCCATGTCCTGGAGGGGAAGCCCCGCACGCAGCACCATGGCGTTGCCGTCGCCGGTGCAGATATGGGCGGATGTGCAGGAGAAATAGGCACGGCCATAGCCACCGGTGGCGAGGATGGTCTGGTGGGCGCGGAAGCGGTGCAGGCTGCCGTCAGCCATGTTGAGCGCGATCACGCCGCGGCAGCGGCCCTCATCGTCCATGCTCAGGTCGATGGCGAAATACTCGATAAAGAACTCGGCGGAGTGGCGGAGCGCCTGGCCGTACATGGTGTGCAGCATGGCATGGCCGGTGCGGTCGGCCGCGGCGCAAGTGCGCTTGGCGGGCCCCTTGCCGTAGTCCGTGGTCATGCCGCCGAAGGCGCGCTGGAGGATCTTGCCGTCTTCGGTGCGCGAGAAGGGCACGCCCCAATGCTCGAGCTCGTAGACGGCTTGCGGCGCGTTGCGGCAGAGATATTCGATGGCGTCCTGGTCGCCGAGCCAGTCGCTGCCCTTGACCGTGTCGTACATGTGCCAGCGCCAGTCGTCCGGGCCCATATTGCCGAGCGCGGCGGCGATGCCGCCTTGCGCCGCAACCGTATGCGAACGGGTGGGGAAGACCTTGGTGATGCAGGCGGTGCGCAAGCCCGCCTCGCTCGCGCCGACCACGGCGCGCAGGCCAGAGCCGCCGGCACCAACCACCACCACGTCGTAGGCATGGTCGATAATGGGATAGGCGCGACCGTTCACTTTCGGTGCATTGTCGGGCGGCGTTGCGTCTTGCGGCATTTCAGTTTCAAGCTCCGAGACAAATCTTCACGATGGCGAACAGCGCAGCGAGCGCAACGCCGTACGCGAAGAAGGTGGCAAGCACGATCGCCGCGACCTTCAAGCCCTCGGCGTGCACGTAATCCTCGATGATCTCCTTCAGCCCGATGCGGAGATGGATCGCCGCCGAGACGATAAGCGCCAGCATGACGAGCGCGACGATCGGGTGGGCGAGGTAGGTCCTCACCTCATCATAGCTCGAGCCGATATGGCTCACGACGGCGAGGATGAGGAAGATGGTGAGGGGGATATTGGCGAGCGCCGTCACCCGCTGCCGCCAGAAGGTGTCGGTGCCGCGATGGGCGGTGCCCAAACCTCGCACCCGCTTGAGAGGTGTCGCCATGTCTAGCTCCCTCCTCTCAGCGCGTAGCCCGCGACCCAGACGAGGATGGTCAGCGCGATCGAGCTCGCAATGGTGAGCCAAGCCATGACCTCGATGCTCGTCTTGTCGAGCGCCCGGCCGGTGTCCCAGATAAGATGGCGGATGCCGCCCAGCATGTGGTGGATCAGGGACCAGCTGAACAGGAAGAGCAGCACGCGGCCCCCGATGCTGGCGTAGAAATGCTCGACCTTGGCGTAGGCATGAGGCCCTTCGGCCACGGCGACCAGCCACCAGGCGAGCAGCAGGAAGCCGATGGCGTTGGCGACGCCCGAGATGCGATGCGCGATCGACATCATCATCGTCAGCATCGGCCGGTAGATCTGCAAATGCGGCGAGAGCGGCCGGTTGGCCGCGAGCTTGGCGTTGTCCATGGTTTGTCTGCTTGTTGCCTAGGCTAGGCTTGTCATAACGCAAGAAGTGGCCCGGGGGCAATCAGCCCGGTTGGGGCGCGTACCGGGGAGGCTGGTTTACATCCGCTTCACAGCCGCGCGCGGCCTAGCGCATGATGACGCCGCAGGCGATGCCGGCGCCAGCATTGCCTTCAGGGTCGGTCTGGTAGTCGTCGGCATTGGCGTGGATCACGATCGAGGAGCCGTCAGTGTCGAGCAGTGCCGCCTCCTGGCTGATGGTGACCACAGGGTTGAGGACCTCGACCTCGAGCTTGCCGTCGGCGGGGACGTGGATATTAGGCAGGTCGCCGGCATGCGGCCCTTCCGGATTCATGATGCCGTGCTTGGTCCGATCGGGATTGAAGTCGGGTCCCGCGGACTTGAAGTCGGGCCCCTCGCATTTGCCGACGGCATGGATATGGAGCGCATGCACGCCGGGCTGCGCCGCAGTCAGAGTGAGGTCTAGAAGCGCGCCGCTCGGCGTCGCGGTGAAGATCGCGCGCCCCACCTCCTTGCCGTTTGCGTCCTTGAGGGTCGCATAGGCCTTCTGCTCCGGCGAGGGCTTGTCTTCGCCCAGGGCCGCGACCGCGAGTGCCAAGGCTGCCGCAAACGCCGCGCTGACCGTTATCAGTTTCTGACGATTCATGGCGTACCTACTGTCGCGCGCTAGCGATAACACCGCAGAAGGTCGCGGTCATTCCCTCCCCTGAAAGGGGAGGGCCAGGGAGGGGTCTGACGCAAGACCAGCTCGTCACCATCGACCCCCACCCGGCTCGCGAATTGCGAGCCGACCTCCCCCTTTCTGGGGGAGGAAAATTAGCGGGGCAGCGCCACCCAATAATCCATGTCGAGCACGACGCCATCCTCGTGCCAGCCGTCGGCCTTCAGCCCAGGGAAGTCGGCGCAGGCGCGGTCCTTGACGGCGAACGTCCGCAAGCGAAGCGCGCCCATGTCAGAGCGGCCCGGCAGCTCGGCTTTGTCGAGCACCTCGGTCCAGGCATAGATCGTGTCGCCGGCGAAAGAAGGAGCGACGTGGCGCGCTCCGTTCAAGCCGAGAATGTGGAAGGCGTTGGCGAGCCCGTTGTAGCTCAAGCTGCGTGCGATCGAGATGATGTGCCCGCCATAGACGAGGCGGCGTCCGAAGCGGCCCTTGCCTTCGACATGTTGGTTGAAATGCACGCGTGCCGTGTTCTGGAAGAGGCGGGTGGCGAGCTGGTGCTCGGCCTCCTCGATGGTCTGGCCGTCGATGTGGTCGATCTTCTCGCCGACCGCGTAATCGCCCCAGCGCTTGGGCGAGCCGGCGAGAGCATAGTCGTAATCGGCGAGGTCGAGGGCGGGGAGAGCGGCGCCGAGCGTCTCAGGCTCGATGCTCGAAGCGAGATCGGGAACCACGGGCGTGGGAGCGGGCGCGTTCACGTCGCGCTTATTGACCATGACCCAGCGCGCATAGGAAAGCACCGGCTGGCCGCGCTGGTTCTTACCGGTCGAGCGCACGTAGACCGTGCCGCTCTTCTTGTTGGAGTTTTCCTTCACCCCGATGACCTTGGAGGTCGAGGCGAGCGTGTCGCCGGGATAGACGGGAGCGATGAAGCGGAACTCGGCGTAGCCGAGATTGGCGATGGCGTTGCGCGAGATGTCCGGCACGGTCTTGCCGATGACGATGTGGAACACGAGCATGTCGTCGATGGGCGAGCGCGGATAGCCGATCTTCTGGGCGAAGGCGTCCGACGACTGCACGGCGAAGCGCGAACCGTACAGCGCGGTGAACAGGCTCACGTCGCCGACCGTCGCGGTGCGAGGCGTGGCATGCACGATGTCCTGGCCGAGGGTGAAATCCTCGAAGTAATTGCCGGTGACGGTCTTGTCGATCAGTTGGGTCTTCGTGTCGTTCATCTGTCTTCAGTCACCTCGATGATCGGCTCGCCACGCTCGAGTGCCTCGGTTATCGCTTGCCACGAACCCGATAGAGTTTTCAACAGTGCGGGCGTGGTTGTATTGCCGATCCGTATCCAAATCACCGGGGGACCGTTCTCATCCGTCATCCCCAAGGCGCGAAAATCCTCATCCTTGGTGACGATTGTCGCCGCGTGGGCCTTCGCATAGTTCCAGATCGTGAGGTCCGAGGCTGCCTCAAAATTAAGTTCGATGACATGCTGGGCCTCGTGGCCCATGGGTTCCAGAAGGCGTGTGAGTGCGGGCGGTAATTGCGCATCGACCAGGAAGCGCACGTTTACGTTGTCCGGATGACGGGATGGTCGCTCTGACGCGCGGCATATTCGAGCGCTGCCGTGATGTCTTCGTCTTCAAGATAGGGATAGTCCTTAAGGATGTCGGCGCGGCTGGCTCCGGCCGCCAACATGTCGAGAATATCGGTCACGCGGATGCGCAAGCCTCGGATCGTAGGCCTTCCGCCGCAAATCTCGGGCTTGGTGGTGATGCGGCCGGTGCGATCCTGCATCTTCAACGGGTCTCCTGAGGCGATCAAGGATAGCAGAGGCCGGCGCCGATCGGCCAGCCTGGCATACGTTCATGTTGGGGTTGCGAGTCTCAATCCGAAGATGGAAGCGACGAGCGTGACGAGGCAAAGCATGCGGAGGGCCGTTACCGGCTCCTTATAGACGAGGATGCCGACGATGACAGTCCCCGCCGTGCCGATTCCGCCCCAAATCGCGTAGGCGGTGCCGATGGGAATCTCGCGCGCGGCGCGGGTCAGCATGAAGAAGCTCATGCAGAAGCCGAAAAAGAGCGTCGGCCAAAGCTTGGTGAAGTCTTCGGTCAGCTTCATGACCGAGGCGTAGCCGACCTCAAACAGACCCGCGCATAAGAGATAGACCCAAGCCATGCAGTGTTGCCCCTCTGTGTTTTTGGTTAGCGAGATGTCCGGCCCGTCAGGAGATGCGGACCATAATTTGCGGACTTGCTTCTGTCATCCCTGGCCCGTCGCGGGAGCTGGGGCGGGGCGGGGGAAGAGGAGGCGCTGGTAAAACCAGCCGATGCCGATGAGCACCGCACCGAGACCAAGGAAGGAGAGCGCGCGGTAGATGCCGGCCAAGTCGGACATGTCGACGAAAAACACTTTGAACACGGTGAGCACGACCACGGCGGCCGAGGCCGCGCGCAAGGGAAGCGAGCGGTACCAGATCCCGGCCGCGAGCAGCACCACCCCGAAGGCGAGCCACACCGCCGAATAGGCATGTTGTTCGGCGTCGGAGATCGACCCCGAGGTCAGCACCGGGCCATGGAACAGCCGGGAGACTTCGAGCGTGAGGTAAGCGAGCGCCAGCGCGAGCGCGGCCCCCAGCGCCGTCAGGCTGTACAGGCGGGGCCGCGTCTTGCGCGTCACGTAGGCGAGGATGCCGGCGAGTGCCCCGGAAGTGGGGGCGCAGAAAAGCAAAATGGCGATCCTCACTTTCGTGAGGACCGCCATCAAATCGAAAGATCGATCGCTAATTAAGCGCGGTCGAGCTCGGCCGGGAGATAGCTCGTCACTTCCATGCCGGCTTCGGACTCGGTGATCTCGGGTTTCAGCCACTCTTTCATCTTCGTCTCCTTCGGTGAACTTCTCAGTTCGGTGAACTTACAAACAAGATAATGGCGATTGGCGATGGACACCGCATGACTCGTCCGTGAAAAAGCGCTGAATGCCACATTAAGAAATTCTGACAGAGACAAGTGGTCACGAACACGCGGAATTCAAGGATTCTCGGTCCGAGGCCCGACCTCTCCAACCCCTCGCACGAGGGAGCAGAAGGTGCATCCAACCTTTTTTCGCAGTCTCAGCTACTGGAATAGCAGCACGGCGTTGGCGAGTGTCTTGTAGATGCCCCAGGCGAGAGGGATGCCGACGAAGCTCCAGGCGAGCAGCAGCTTGATGCCGTTCGAATCGGAGACGTCTTCAGGTTCTTTGGCCATGCTCCGTCCCCCTCTCAGGTGCTCGCTTCTTGTAGGTGGTGGCGTTCATGGACCGGGTGCATGAAGAAATTGCAGAGGAAGCCCACGAACAGCAAGCCCGCCATGATGTACATGGTCACCGAGTAAGCATCGGCCTTCGCCACACCGTGGTCGATCTGATACTCGCGGATGTAGTTCACGAGCACCGGGCCAAACACCCCTGCCGCCGACCATGCGGTGAGAAGACGCCCATGGATGGCGCCGACATAGCGGGTGCCGAAGATGTCCTTCAGATAAGCCGGAATGGTAGCGAACCCGCCGCCATACATGCTGATGATGATGCAATAGAACAGAACGAACAGGACAATGTTGCCGGTCCTGCCTGTCCAGGGCACGGCGGCATAAAGCGCCATGCCGAGCAGGAAGAACACCATGTAGGTGTTGCGCCGGCCGATATAGTCGGATGTCGAGGCCCAGAAGAAGCGGCCGATCATGTTGAAGATCGAGAGCAATCCGACGAAACCCGATGCTGCGACGGCAGTGATGCGGCCGGGGAACATCTCTTGGCTCATGGCCGAAGCCTGGCCGAGCACGCCGATGCCGGCGGTGACGTTCAGGCAGAGGACGCCCCACAGCAGATAAAACTGTACGGTCTTGAGCGCAGTGTCGACGTGGACCTCTTTGTCGGTCACGAGTTTCTTCGGCTGCGCCGGCGGCACGTAGCCAGCGGGTGCCCAGCCGGGCGCCGGTACGCGCACGATGACCGCGCCCATCATCATGAAGAACATATAGAGGAGACCGAGCACGACGAAGGGCTTGGCCACGCCGATATGTGTGGGCGTGGAGAATTGCTGCATGAGCCAGACAGAGAGTGGCGAGGCGATCAGCGCGCCGCCACCAAAGCCCATGATGGCCATGCCGGTCGCCATGCCGGGGCGGTCGGGGAACCAGGTGATGAGCGTCTTGACCGGGGAGATATAGCCGATGCCGAGCCCGCAGCCGCCGATCACGCCATAACCGAGATAGACGATCCAGAGCTGGTGCAGATAGACGCCGAGCGCCGAGATGAGGAAGCCGCCGCCGAAGCAGAGCGCGGCAGTGAACATCGCCTTGCGTGGGCCGACCCGGTCGAGCCAGGTACCGGCAAAGGCAGCAGCAAGCCCCAGGAACACGATGGCGATGGAGAAGATCCAGCCGAGCTCGGTCAGCTTCCAGTCATTGGGGGCGGAATCGGTAATGCCAATCAGCTTGGTCATCGGCAGGTTGAACACGCTGAAGGCGTAGACCTGCCCGATGCAGAGATGCACGCACAGCGCTGCCGGCGGCACAAGCCAGCGGCTGAAGCCCGGCTTAGCGACGGTATGGGCCCGGTCAAGCCAGCCCGAGACGCCCGAAGAATCGACGGTAGCGACGCTCGCCATATTTATTCCCCCCTAGATGCTTGTCGCTTTTTTGATTTGTCTGCAGTCTGAACGGCCTTTGCCCCGACTGCAAGGCCTTGGGCTGTTGCAATCCGCCGCGCCTAACCGTCAGGCAAAGGCCGATGCGGCGCAAGATGTCCCCGCGCGTTGGGTTGCTACAGACGGATGACAGCAGGGTGTGACGCCTCTGCCTTAGGCCCTGGCTCACCCGAAGGTGACGGCGAGGTAACATGACAATTGCGTGACCTTTCGGATAGTGTGGCGCCTTGCAGTAGGGGACCGGACCGCGTCGGCGGGATCGCGACGCTCTGCTGACACGGTTTCGCCGCATAGGTTGGTTTCTTACCCGTCCGGCGCGTGCAACCAGACAGGGTCCGGTTCTATGTCAATCAAGCTAGGCACCATTTCGGGTGCCGTTATTTTTGCCTTCACCCTCTCGCTCCCGGCGCTCGCCGGCGGGATCACGGAACTTGAGAAGCGCAACTGTCCTAACGACTACCATCAGTTCTGCAGTGAATATGGGCTGGGCACCGAGGGTCTACGCGCCTGCATGTCGCGCAACATCAAGAAAGTCTCCCATGCTTGCGTGACGGCGCTGGTCGCCGCCGGCGAGATGACCCAGGCGCAAGCCGACAAGCTCAGGGGGAAGGGCAAGACCACAAAGAAGAAGACGTACAAGTCTTCGAAGCCGAAGCCGAAAAAGAAAAAGCACTGACGAGCGGGCCGCTATCCTGCCGGCCCAATCAGGGCCCGATGGTGTCGGGACAAGGGGCGCTCGCGGATCCCGCTTGCGCCGCCTTGTCGTCACTCTCCCCGCGCCACAAGCGGCCGATCCTATCGCGCAAGATGACGGCTCGCAATATTACCGGTCGGATCGCCAACGGGGATGTTCATTCGCCAACCTCAAGCGCTCTTCTTGTACTTGGCGGCTTCCTCGGAGCCTTTGGTGGTGTCGCCGGCCGTGTAGGAATGCGCTCCGGCGCCTGCGAGCTTGCCTTTGTCGACGATCAGATATTCGGTCCTGATCGGCTTCTTGGCGAAGTAATCCTCGAGAATCTCACGCGTGCCGGCGGCGTAACGGGCTTGCGCTGATAGCGTAGTGCCCGACACGTGCGGGGTCATGCCGTGATGGGGCATGGTGCGCCAGGGATGGTCGCGCGGCGCGGGCTGCGGGAACCACACGTCACCCGCATAGCCGGCGAGCTGGCCGCTCTCGAGTGCACGCACCACTGCGTCGCGGTCGGCGATCTTGCCGCGCGCCGTGTTCACGAGATAGGACCCGCGCTTCATCATGCCGATCAGCTTGTCGTTGAACAGGCCCTCGGTCTCCGGATGCAGCGGCGCGTTGACGGTGACGACGTCGCACACCTTCACGAGCGATTCGACGGTGGGGTGATAGGTCAAGCCCAGCTCCTTCTCCACCTTCTCGGGCAAGCGGTGCTTGTCGGTGTAATGGAGCTTGACGTCGAAGGGCTTCAGCCGCTTGAGGACGGCAAGGCCGATGCGGCCGGCGCCGACCGTGCCGATATTCATGCCTTCGAGGTCATAGGCGCGCTCGACGCAGTCGGCGATGTTCCAGCCGCCTCTGACGACCCAACCGTAAGACGGGATGTAGTTGCGCACGAGCGCGAGGATCATCATGACCACGTGCTCGGCGACGCTGATCGAATTGCACCAAGTGACCTCGGCCACGGTGATGCCGTGCTTCATGGCATCTTCGAGATCGACGTGATCGGAGCCGATGCCGGCGGTGATGGCGAGCTTGAGCTTCTTCGCCTTGGCGAGCCGCTCCTTGGTCAGATAGGCCGGCCAGAAGGGCTGCGAAATGACAACCTCGGCATCGGGCAACTCCTTCTCGAATACCGAGTTGGGGCCATCCTTGTCGGAGGTCACCACCAGCGTGTGGCCGGCATCTTCGAGGAACTTCCTGAGCCCGAGCTCGCCCGACACGCTGCCGAGCAGCGCGCCCGGCTTGAAGTCGACCTTGCTCGGCGTCGGCAGCGTCATGCCGTCGGGATAGTGATCGAGCTTGGGGATGGAATCTCTGGCATAGACCGGCGGATAACCGTCGACCGGATCGTCGTAAAGAACACAAAGTACTTTGGCCATGGCGCCACTCCTTCAGGTGAGGCGACACGGCGGTAAGAAGGTTGCTCCCTCCGCACGTGCGCGTGGCCGGAGCAACGAATGCCGCCATGTCGCTGTTGTACGGGTCAGGCAGGTGTTAAACGCCTGCCCGATCGAAAGCGTTTCCTCTTCTTTGCGCTGTTTGTCGCGCCTAGTTGTTCCCTAAGAGATACAACTTTGCGCTCTCAGCCGGGATGATCAAGGCGGTTGGCCCAATGAGGCGATCGGGACTTCCGATCGGCCGCTCCGCTGGACAAACGAGCTTTGGGCTGGAATGGTGCGGCGCACCATCCTCGATAGGAATTCGCTTTGCCTCTACCGAAGAGCCTGGTTGACGGGCATAGCCGCTTCCGCCGCGACGTACACGCCAAGGACCGCGGCCGCTATCGGCAACTCGCCGAGCTCGGCCAGGCGCCGACCGCGATGGTGATCGCCTGCTGCGATGCGCGCGTGGACGTATCGGCGATCTTCGACGCGGAAGCCGGCGCGCTCTTCATCATGCGCAACGTCGCCAATCTCGTTCCGCCCTACGAGCCGGGGGGCAAGTATCACGGCACGAGCGCCGCGGTGGAATATGCCGTGACCGCGCTCAAGGTGCCGCATCTCATCGTGCTCGGCCATTCGCATTGCGGCGGCGTCGATACGTATCGGCGCGGGGTGCGCGACAACGTGCCGGAGCACGGCTTCATCGGCCGCTGGCTCACGCTGCTCGACGACCTGCCGCTGATCGAGAGCGACATCTTCGCTTATGGCGACGAGATGGCGTTCGAGCTCGCCGCCGTGCGCTCATCGATCGCCAATCTCGGCACGTTCCCCTTCATCCAGAAGTCCATGGACGAGGGCCTGCTCGAGCTGCATGGCCTCCATTTCGATCTCGGCGGCGGTCAGTTGATGGTGCTCGAGGAGGAGACCGGCCGCTTCAAGGCGCTCGGCGAGGGCTAGGGCGCGCGTCTAGCGGAGGGCCGCGAAGAGAAAGGCGACCGTTGCGGCGAGGCCTAGGAGGGTACGGACGGCACGGAGACGCGCCCAATGCTCGATCAGCACGCGGCTCTCGGGGCCGGCAGTCTCGGGCGCGGTCGCCATCAGCGTCTTGTTGGTGGGCATGATGGCGATCAGCGTGAAGGGCCAGTTGGCGAACAGCAGGATTGCGCCGACGAGCCAGGCATAGCGACCCGTCTGCACGAAGGCGATCGCGCCCAGCACTGTACCGATCACGGCGAGCGAGGCCTGCATGATGAAGCCGCGTTTGTACGACGCCACTCGGCAAGCATCGAGTGGTCATCGAGAGCAAGCCGCGCCGGCTGCTCGGCGAAATTGACGTAGAAGGCGGCGCCGGTGAAGGCTGCGGCAACGATCAGAGCAAGCTGTCCGAAGATCACGCGGCACCTCCGTGCGAGAGACTCTCGGCGACATTCAGCACACGCAGGTGACAGTCAATCTGACGCGCGTCAGGCGGCCTTCTGAGCAGGTTGCGGTTGACGATCAGCTCCTGGATCAGTCGCGGACGACTTTAATCCGCCGCGCCAGGGGCTTGTGGTCAATTAAGTGGCGCGCGACGTTCCCTCCACAGGCCATGCAATCCAAGCAGACCACACGAGCGGAAGAAATCGTTGTTAGGACAGAAATGCGGAGGTGAGGGTAAACCATCGGCCACTGCGTTAAGACTGGCATCGTCTTACCTCCCATTCTTGATCAAACAAGACGATCGTTGGGGCATCGACCTCGTCTTGTTACCAAAAGCCGTACCCTCGCTAATCCGTATCGTTCAGCATTCCGCAGGTACTAGCAGCATCACGTAGAAACCCAGTCACCATCTGTTGCCTTGCTACAATCCTGTTGCGTTGCCTCGTCGCATTGTTCGCTTCAGCATCCTCACCCAGCCAACGAAGTTTCCAAACCAGCTTGAGGAGCTCGCTTGAGGCTCGCTGCTCGAATGACTTATTAGGCCCCTGGTCCCGCCTTTTCACCGAGGTGGTGGGCGCGTGCCCAATGAGCGGAGAGCGCCTGCACGCGCGGAAGAAATCGGCATTGGGGCAAAAAGTTGGAGGCAGCAATTCGGACTGATTCAGGTACCAGCCTCGGCAGTCGTCTTCACGAGCACAGGCACGACACTTAGCCCTTGCTTCGAAAAAGCTATCGCCATTCTGTGCACGAACAGCCTTTAGCGCGTCCACTCCGCATTTCTCCATGACGCGATCCATCAACTCTTGCCGGCGGAGTACATGCCCCAGCCATAGTGAAGTCGCATTATCCATGTTGCCTCGCTTTCTAGCGAGATGGTCGCTCATCATCTTCTAGGTTGACCTGGGGATGGGCGCATTGATTCTAGTCAAGCGACGCGCGTGACAAAAAAGCCCTCCGCGAGACGATCCCCCCTTTGGCTGAAACGCCAGCGAATGAGGTTTTGATGCGATCTTCTCGAGTTCGCTTCGAATGTTGTGGCCCGAGTGCCACGATCACATAAAATCGTCATTCCACACATGTGTGTAAGCGGGGTGTAAGCTAAGCGGAGAGATCCTAAAGCGGTCGCACTGGTCACATGGGGGGCGTGCGCTCGGGCTTCGGAGCAGACAACACCCATACTGGGGACCCCAAAGTCGTCGCACGCACTCGTGACGGCCATAGCGCAGCGGTCTGCGCCTTCGGAGGCTCCGTTTTCTTTACGCTGCTGCTTGTAGCAGCAGGTGTCGCAATCGGGCCAAAACCGGTTTCTGCGTTGCCAAGCTTTGCTCGCCAGACCGGCCAGCCTTGCTCGACGTGCCACAGTGCGTTCCCGCAGCTGACACCCTATGGCCGGCGCTTCAAGCTGGAGGGTTATACTGCAGGCGGAACGCGTTGTGGTCCAAGCGAGGAGCTTGCCGAGAAGGAACTGCAAATCCCGATCGCCGGAATGACCGTTCCCAATTTCACCCACATAAATAAGAAGCTAGACCCGGCAGATACTCCGAAGGGCTTCAGCACAAACGACAATACGTTCGATGAGGCGACGAGCGTATTTTACGGCGGCCAAATCTATTGCAACTTCGGCGCGTTCATACAAGGCACTTACGCGCGCCCCGGCAGCAGTTTATTTTTGGACAACACCGACATCCGTTATGCCAACAAAATTAAATTGGGCGAAACGGATGTGGTTTATGGAGTTACCGCGAACAACAATCCTACTGTTCAAGATCCATGGAACACGGCTCCGGCTTGGTCATTTCCCTTTGTCGCAGCTGATGGTGCGCTCGCTCCAACGCCTTCCGCCGGTACAATGATCGAAGGCGCTTTCGCGGGCCGCGTGGCCGGCACCGGCGTCTATATCTTCGCGAACGACAAGTTTTATCTCGAAGGGGCCGCCTACGGCACGTTCGACACGAAGACGTTGGAAGCGCTCGGACTTGCTCCCGGCGATAACACGGGCCGTTTTTCTGGTCTCGCACCGTACTGGCGCGCGGCCTACGAGCAGGACTGGGATAAATACTCGGTCATGTTCGGGACCTTCGGCATGTTCGCCAATGTCGCCCCGATCGGAAACCAATCCGCTCCGACTGACAAGATTACCGATGTGGGCGGTGACGCCCAGCTTCAGTACATTGGCGAAGTCAACGCGCTGACGGCACGGATCAGCTACATCTTTGAACACCAGAAGCTGAATGGCAGCCAGCCGCTAGGGCTTTCCTCCAACTCGAGCGACGATCTGAATAGCTTCAAGGTCTCCGGCCAGTACGTTTACAACGGTACCGTGAGTCTGACCGCGGGCTACTTCAACGTCTGGGGCGACGCCGACCCGTCACTTTTCGGCGATTCGCTGTCGCCAATGCACTTAGGGTCGCCGAATTCAAATGGCTGGATTTTTGATGTCGCTTGGCTGCCCTGGAGTAATGGGGGGCCATCCATTTATCCATGGCTCAACGTGCGTCTCGGTGTGTCGTACACGTTATACAATCAATTCAATGGTGCGAGCTCGAATTACAATGGTGCTTTCCGCAACGCGAGCGATAACAACACGACGTTTCTCTATGCTTGGTGGGCATTCTGATGAAGGTCCTAAGGTCAAAATCGGCGGTATCAGCGGCCATCCTCGCAATTATTTTCTTGGGGTTCGGCCTCATACACGGCACAGGCAATGCGCATGGACTTTGGGCGCACCGTGCTTACCCCGCACCCCACTACCAAGAAGCGCGAGCAGGCAGCCTCCAAGCCAAGATACAATACTGTAGCGATTGTCACGGACCTTCGGGACAGGGGTATCGCGGATATTTTCCCATGCCTCGGCTTGCCGGACAGACAACAGAGTACTTCGAGAATCAATTACGGGCTTTTATTGAGCGCAGGCGCGAGCCCCATATGCCCATGGTCATGTCTAAAGTGCACGGCGTTAGCCCTGCCCTGCAAACGGCTCTGGCTGCGCATTTTAATGCACTCAATCCCCCGCCGTTTGGAGGAGCTGCAAAGCAGCTCGCAGGCACAGGGAAGGATATCTATGAACAGGGAGTTCCCGACGACAATGTCCCTGCCTGCCAAGTCTGCCATGGTCCAGAAGCCAAAGGGACCGGGCCGATTCCTCGTCTCGCGGGTCAGCTCTATCCCTACACCATGAAGGAACTGGTGAATTGGGACAAAGAGCGGGGTCAAGGGGCAAATTCTGACTCGTCCGCGGTTATGCGGCCGATTGCACATAGCTTGAGCAAGTCACAAGCTGAAGCCGTTGCGGCCTATCTTAATAATCTGGAGTGACCGCCTTGGCCCTTTTTCGCCACTCTCTTCGAAAAGAGCACAGCCTGCGGCGAGCAGTGGTGAAGGCGGGCAACTCAACGTTGGCTTTGCAAATAGCTCTGCTGACAATGTGCCTCGCCGCAGCGGGACGCGCCAACGCCACCGAAGCGCCCACGTTCTCCGAACAAGAGCTTCAAGCCAAGATCCAATATTGCAGCTATTGCCACCAACCAACGGGACAAGGGTATCGCGGGTCGACTCCCATCCCGCGACTCGCGGGCCAGCAAGTCCAATACTTTAAGAACCAGCTGCAGGCCTTCATCGATCGCCGGCGGGTGAATTTCTTCATGTTTAGGGTGGCACATAGTCTCAGCCCCGACATGCTAGACGCCCTAGCGGATCACTTTAATGCTCTCAATCCCCCGCCCTTGGGGGGCGGCCCTCCAGAGCTTGTAGACGCGGGAAAGAAGATCTTTGAAGAGGGACTCCCCGATGCCAAGGTTCCTCCCTGCGCTACTTGCCACGGTCCAGAGGCTAAAGGTAACGGGCAATTCCCTCGTCTAGCCGGCCAGCTCTATCCCTACATCGTCAAGACATTGACGAATTGGGACCAAGAGCGCGGTCAGGGAGGCCCGACCAATCCAGACACCTCCGCTATCATGCGGCCGATCGCACATAGCCTGACCGAGCCACAAATCAAGGCGGTTGCCGCCTATCTCAGCACTCTGGAGTGATTCATTCTGCCGAGTGAGATCATGAAGCTTATCAACGTCACCACGGCCATCCTCGCATTCGTTTCCTCTTCTGTGCCGTCATTGGCCGGTGATCTGACGATTGTCTACGGACAAAAGTTCGCGGATAGGAATTGCGCCTGGTGCCATGGCCCATCTTTGCAAGGGTTCTCGACCGCGCCGCGCTTGGCCGGGCAGTCATCACAATATGTGATGAACCAACTTTATAACTTCCGAGACCATGCGCGCGACAATCCGTTTTCCAGACAGTACATGTGGGGCGCAGCCGCCAACCATCTCGGTCTTCAGACAGCGCATAATCTAGCCCTGTATCTATCGACCTTGAGTCCTAAACCAGCAGATGATGGGCACGAAATCCTCATGACTAGAGGACGCACGATTTACCAAGAGGGCAATCCCGACGCGAATATCCCCTCATGTGTTGCCTGTCATGGTCCGAATGCTGAGGGTGCTGCGGCTGAGGGTGCCGGACAAATCCCCCGCTTGGGAGGCCTGTCATACTACTACTTAAAAAGGCGGCTCGAGCAGTGGGGCGAGGGATATCATGCCGTAGCTTTGCGCCCCATGCCGGAGATTGCCAGCAAATTGTCGGAAAATGAGATCGAGGCGCTTGCGTCTTATCTGAGCTTCGTCAGGTGATCAGGCTTCGGCTTTCGCGTCAGGCCGCCTTGTCGAGCAGGTTGCGGTTGACGATCAGCTCGGCGATCTGGACCGTGTTGAGCGCCGCACCTTTGCGCAAATTGTCGGATACCACCCAGAAGGAGAGACCATTGTCGATGGTCTGGTCGTCACGGATGCGGCTGACGAAGGTCGCGTAATCGCCGACGCATTCGACCGGCGTCACGTAGCCGCCGTTCTCGCGCTTGTCGACGACCAGCACACCCGGCGCCTCGCGCAAAATCTTGCGCGCCTCGGCGGCGGTGATCGGCTCCTCGAACTCGACGTTGACCGCCTCGGAATGGCCGACGAACACCGGCACGCGCACGCAAGTGGCGGTCAGCTTGATCTTAGGATCGAGGATCTTCTTGGTCTCGGCCGACATCTTCCACTCTTCCTTGGTCGAGCCGTCGTCGAGGAAGACATCGATATGCGGGATGACGTTGAAGGCGATTTGCTTGGTGAACGTCTTGGGCGCGGGCGGATCGGTGACGAAGATGCCCTTGGTCTGGTCCCACAGCTCGTCCATCGCCTCCTTGCCGGCGCCGGACACGGATTGATAGGTGGCGACCACCACGCGCTTGATCTTGGCCACGTCGTGCAACGGCTTGAGCACGACGACGAGCTGGGCGGTCGAGCAGTTCGGGTTGGCGATGATGTTCTTCTTGGTGAAGCCGGCCACCGCGTCGGCGTTGACCTCCGGCACGATGAGCGGCACGTCGGCGTCGTAGCGCCAGCACGAGGAGTTGTCGATCACCACGCAACCCTGCGCTCCGATTTTGGGCGACCATTCCTTTGATACGGCAGAGCCCGCCGACATCAAGGCGAAATCGACGCCCCTGAAATCGAACTGCTCGAGGTCGCGGCATTTGAGCCGGTGGTCGCCATAGGAGACCTCGACGCCCATCGAGCGGCGCGAGGCGATGGCGAAGACCTCGTCGGCCGGGAACTCGCGTTCGGCGAGGATGTTCAGCATCTCGCGCCCGACATTGCCGGTGGCGCCGACGACGGCGACTTTGTAACCCATGACCTGCTCCTGTTGCTTGGGCGGGATTTATGGGAAGCAGGCGGCAAAGTAAAGGCGGCTTTCCCCGGGTCGCGTGAGTTGTGTCTGGGCTGCGGGACCGCTAGGAATCTGGGCCGCAAATCAAGCTTCCCGCAATTAGGCACCGACGATGGCCTTCTTCCGCTCAAGGACGGTCAACCTCCTCAATCTGCACTACGCGATTCACTCGATCGCGCTGTCGGGCGGAGCGTCGTTCTTCGCCGTCTATCTGCTCAAGGCGGGGGTTTCCGTCCCGCAAGTGTTCGTGGCGATCGCGCTCATCCTCGCCGGCCGTTTCGTCGTCAGGCCGGTCATCGTTCCCATCGCGGTGAAGACAGGGATGAGGGTCCTCGTCATTGCCGGTACGTTGCTGACGGCGCTGCAATACCCGCTGCTCGCCGAAGTGCATGGGCTCGGGCCCGCGCTCGTCCTTTTGTGCATCGTCGCTTCGCTCGGCGACACGCTGTACTGGTCGACCTATCACGCTTATTTCGCCGCGCTCGGCAATCACGAGCATCGCGGATCGGAGGTCAGCGCGCGTGAGGCGGTGGCGGCTCTCGTCGGCATCGCGAGCCCGCTTGTCACGGGATGGGCGCTCGTCGCCTTCGGGCCGCTGGTCGCGTTTGGCGCAACGAGCGTGCTGCTTCTGCTCGCGGCGCTGCCGCTTCTGTTCACGCCGGACGTGCCGGTCGCGGCGCACGCGCCCGGCGCGTTCCGCGCCGCCATTTCAGGCATGAAGCTCTTCCTCGCCGATGGCTGGATCGCCGCCGGCTATCATTTCGTCTGGCAGATCGCTCTGTTCCTCTCGCTCGGCGAGAGTTTCGTCGCCTTCGGCGGCGCACTCGCGCTCGCCGCGCTGGTCGGCGCGGTTGCGGGGCTCTTCCTCGGCCGGCTGATTGACGCCGGGGGCGGGCAAAAGGCCGTCACTTACGCCATCGGCATGCTCGTCATCACCACGCTGTTGCGCGCGGCGGCGCCAGGTCATGCGGTTCTTGCCGTCGTTGCCAATGCGCTCGGGGCTTTGGTCGTCTGCCTCTACATCCCGACGGTGATGACGGCGGTGTACAATCAAGCCAAGCGCTCGCCGTGCACGCTCAGATTCCACGTGGCGACGGAGGGAGCTTGGGATGTCGGCGGCGCGGCGGGCCTTTTGCTCTCCGCCCTATTTGCGGCGACCGGCTACTCCTTGTCGGTTGCGCTCCTTCTGTCGCTGATCGGGGCAGCCTTCCTGTTCGTCGAGCTTCGGCGCTACTACGGGCGGCATCCGCGCCTTGCGGAAATTGCCGTCCCCGATCCGCTCGCGCAGAACGCCATCGTCAATCTCGGCGAGAGCGCTGGGCCTTGAGCCGAAGCCTCCGACTGCTCAGCCTGACGCACGGCTTGCCATCGAGGCCATCGAGACATTTTTGACACAGAGCTTGGAAATTCCATGCTTTCCGTGGGTTGGCTGCTTGCGTTGACGCCAATCACAACCTACAGTTGATAACCGTAGCGTGGCAACAAGGGGAGACGGTCATGCCGGTATCGAGCGGAACGAATGCTCGCATCATTGTCTACAACACCGTCGTCAATTGGCTGGCGGTAAGGGTCAATCTCCCGCCAGCACAGGTAAAGGTCGAGCGAAAATTCGCCGGGGCGCCGCCGGGCGGCTACGGCCAGACCCGCGGTTCCTTCATGACCATGTGCGACGACATCAGCGACACGCTGTCGAGCACGACGGGCCGCACCCTAAGGCTGACCGGGGCTTGGCGGCTCAAGCATCAGAACGATGTCATCGCCGATTTCATCAACGCGGTCGCCATTGTGCTGATGGCGGCAGGGACGACGCCTGCCGGCCGGAACGCTGTGGCTTGGGCAATGGAGAACTAGTTGGAGGGGTGTCGCCATGAGGGGGATCGCTTATGGGATTAGGTGGAGTGCCTTTGCGCTCACCATGATGGTTCCCACGTTAGCCGCGGCAGACAGCTTTGAGCCGAAGGTCTCGCAAGTCTGCATCCAGTCGCGCACCGGAGGGCTCGTCGTCGATCGAGCGCGACTGATCGCTCAGCTGATACAAGTTCAAGCCAAAATCGCTCCGATCCAGTTGCGTCCAGACGCGGCTCCGGTGACGCCGGAAATGCAGGCTGCCGCTCTTCTCAACCCGGAGCAATTCTGCAAAGCGAACGGATGTTCGCCCGAGATCGCGGCGAAGCTGGGGTCGGCTTTCGTCATCCTGAATGAGTTTCTCGTCGCCAATGCCGGACCCTATGGCACGTCCTACCGCGTCGCCGGACAAACATCGGCAGAGACTTATCTCGCGCAGCCCGCGGGGGGCGATCGCCATCCAATGTCGGTCGCCTGCAGCCACCCAGCAAGCCGCGGCGCCGGCCGGTTCGGAGGAGGGCCCCCGCCATTTCTTCGGCATCAGGAAGAATGTCGACGACTTCCGCTATGCGCAAACGGACGAAGGCTTCAAGAAGCTTGAACGCGCGAACCTCTCTTTGAAGCAGGACTATATTGCAGACAGTCAGTCATTCGCCATCGAAGGCGTCGCGGGCTATACGCTCGGTCCCGTTCCGATGGGACGGGCTTTTGGTCAGATCACCCCCTTTGTCTCTTACAAAGAGGACACGATCAACAAGCCGGGCAGTGCGCAGGACCAGGGCGTCTATAATCTCGGCGGTGGAGTCGTCGGCGATGTCCTTTTCCCCATCGGCAGGATGTATCAGGACCTACAGGTCTATCCCAAATACGCGCACTCCTATGCAGATGACGCCGACACGCTCATCACCAACGTGGTCTATTCGCCCGAACCTGCGTGGCCGTTCTTCGGGCAGGTGCGATATATCGTGCCCAACGTGCTGTCGGCTCAACTGACGCCGCAACTCAAGGCGGCTTATGGAAACGTGTTCAACGCTGGCGAAAATCCGACCCTTCTCGAAAAGGGCGATTATTTCCGCTGGGGGCCCAAAATTGCGCTCGCTCTTTATGGCGAGGGCTGGCTGAACGGATTCCAGTTCTTCGTCTCGTACGAATATTACGATGTCTCGAATGCCAAGATTCAGTCGTTGGAGAGGTTCGAGGCCTCGCTCGACTACACCATCGGCGAAAAGGAGCTCTGGGCTCTCCAGCTCAAATATGTCGATGGACAGGATGTGGATACGTGGGAGGATCAGAAGCAAATTACGCTCGGGGCCGGTGTCAAATATTAGTGTGCGAATCGATTGCCGACTCTGCTCAGCCCGCTTAGGGTCGCGGGCGCACTCAGGGTCATGAAACACAATGGCGGGCGAGCAGGACAGCTTCGAGGAGTTCTGGCAGCATTATCTGCGTCAGCACGCGCAAGGCGGCACGCGCTTCCTGCACGTCTTCGGCACGGGGATAGGCGTGCTCGCGCTCGTCGTTGGCCTCATCACGATCAATCCCATGATCGCGCTGGTCGGAACCGGCATCGGCTATCTCTTCGCCTGGTCGGGCCATTTTCTGGTCGAGCACAATCGCCCCGCCATGGTCTCGCACCCGACTTGGTCGTTCCAATGCGACATCCGCATGTTCCGGCTGATGATCACCGGCCAGCTCGGGTCTGAACTCAAGCGCGCAGGCATCGCCTGAGAGCCTGAGCTAATTTGGCACGCGGTCGGACAGCTCGGCTTTGACCTCGGCACATTTCCGGGTGGTAAATGCATTGACCATGTGCACCACCTCGGGTCCGAGCACGTTCGCCTGATTGTCGAGCCCGGTGCCGGCATAGATGAGCGGATAGACGAGGAGGGGTGCCGAGGCATCGCCCCAATTGAGTGCGGCTTCGGTCGCCTTGCCGTCCTTGAATTTGACCTTGGGCGCGAGCGTGATGTTGATCGTGTAGGGCTCGCCCTTGTCCTTTTGCGCCAGCGTGCAGCTCACCTTCTGCGGGTCGAGCGCGATCTCATACTCCGGCTCGCTCATGGCCTTGGCGAGGTCCGCGCGCTTGATCGCGAGCTTCGACTGGCACACCGCCTTGCCCCACGGCCAAGTGATCTTGCCGCCGAGCATCTTGGCGATGTCCTCCCCGCGCCAGGTCTTGGTGATGGCGCACGACACGTCGCCGCCGCTCGGATCGCGCGTGGCAAGGATGTCGCAGATCGTCTTCTTGCAGGCCTTGCGCGCGTCCTTCTCGGCCTTCTCCTCGGGCGTCAGCTCGCGCTTGTCCTCATCGGCGAGAGGTGTGGTCTCCGCTTGCGCTGGTGCGGCGGCGGGCGCCGGGCTCGCCGGCGTTGCGCTCTCCTCGGCGATGCACAGACCAGAGCTTGCGAGCAAGGCGAGCAACGCAACGGCTATCGTGGCTCGGCTCATGGCTCTATCCCTCACTTGCCGCTCAGCACTTTCAGGATGGCGTCGCCCATCGCGCGCGTCGACACGGTACGGCAGCCGTCCTGCTTGATGTCGCCGGTGCGATAACCCTGGTCGAGCACCTCAGAGATCGCCCGCTCGATGGCGTCCGCCGTCTCGGGCAGATCGAAGGAATAGCGCAGGCACATGGCGAAGCTCGCGATGGTCGCGATCGGGTTGGCCACGCCCTTGCCGGCGATGTCGGGTGCCGAGCCATGCACCGGCTCATAGAGCGCGCGGTGCCTGCCATGAGCATCGGCAGCGCCGAGCGAGGCAGACGGCAGCATGCCGAGAGAGCCCGTCGCCATTGCCGCCTCGTCCGACAGGACGTCGCCGAACAGATTGTCGGTGACGATCACGTCGAACTGCTTCGGCGCGCGCACGAGCTGCATGGCGCAATTGTCGGCGAGGATGTGCTGGAGCTGGACGTCGGCGTAGCGCTCCTTGTGCACGCGCGTGACCACCTCGTTCCACAAGACGCCCGTCTTCATGACGTTGCGCTTCTCGGCTGAATGCACGAGGTTCTTGCGCTTGCGCGCCAGCTCGAAAGCGACCGCGGCGATGCGCTCGATCTCATAGGTGTCGTAGACCTGGGTGTCGATGGCGCGCTTCTGCCCGTTGCCGAGATCGGTAATGGTCTTGGGCTCGCCGAAATAGACGCCGCCGGTCAGCTCGCGCACGATCATGATGTCAAGGCCCTCGACCAGCTCGCGCTTGAGCGAGGAGGCGTCGGCGAGCGCGGGATAGCAGATGGCGGGGCGCAAATTGGCGAACAGCTCGAGATCCTTGCGCAAGCGGAGCAGGCCTGCCTCTGGGCGCTTCTCGTATGGCACGCCATCCCATTTCGGTCCGCCGACCGCGCCCAGCATCACCGCATCGGCGGCAAGCGCCTTTGTCATGGTGGCGTCTGAGATTGCCTCGCCGTGCGCGTCGTAAGCGCAGCCGCCGACGAGGTCAGTCTCGGTCAAGATGGTGGCGAGGCCGGGGGCGTTGATCCAGCCGACGATGCGCTCGACCTCTCCCATCACCTCAGGGCCGATGCCGTCGCCGGGGAGAAGCAACAGATTGAATGTAGTCATTTGGCCCATTGTCTCTGAATGATTCCAAAAGTAATCGTCATGCCCGGCCTTGTGCCGGGCATCCACGATTTTTCTTGCGCTCGGCAAGCCGAAAGACGTGGATGCCCGGGCCTTCGCCCGCCGAAGCGGTGGTCGGTGGGTCCGAACTATACTGCTTCGGCCCGCGCAGGCGGGACAAGCCCGGCCATGACGGCGACTTAAGCGGGACTGGGTAGCGGGAGAGCGAAATGCTGACAAGGGTGCTGTTTCTGTTGGTGCTGATTGGCGGGATGGCCGGTGTGGCGCGGGCGGAGGATGCGAAGGTGCAGGCTTTGGGTCTCTCCGCCCGGGAGGTCACCGTCGACGATCTCGCCAAAGGCACCCCTCCGGTGCCCAAATTCAACACGCCGGCCATCGCCTATGTGCTCGCTTCCGACCTGAAGAAGGGCGACACGGTCGAGATCTCGCTCGCAAATGGCGAAGGGCCCTTGCTTACCAACAGCGAGACGCTCACCGAGGATCGGGAGACCTATCTCTTGCAAGCGGGGAAGCGAGCGGTGCCGGCAGGCGGCTGGCCCCAGGAATGGAAGTTCTCAGCTCAGGTCAAGATCACGCGCGACGGCAAGACGCTCATCGAGCAGTCCACCGACCCCATCCCTTTTGAATAACAAGCGGCGAAACGAGTCGCAGCCTTATCCCTCCCCCTCGTGGGGAGGGACGACGCCGCCGAAGACGGCGTCGGGGTGGGGGGTTGAGCGCGCGGTGCCATTCACCCCACCCGGCGCGCATCGAGATTGCACTATCGCTTCGCTACTTGAGCGTAACGATGCGCGCCGAGCTCCCGATCTAGGGGAGGTATAAGTCCATAGATGGGCTGACTTAAGCCCAGGGGCGCTCGTGGCGGGAGCGTCCCTCGAAGGCATCGATTGCCTCCGCCTTCTCCAGCGTCAGCCCGATATCGTCGAGGCCTTCCAGCAGGCAGCGCTTGCGGTGAGGGTCGATGTCGAACTTGATCACGCCGCCGTCGGGACCCCTGATCTCCTGCGCCTCGAGGTCGATGGTGAGCCGCGCGTTGTCCCCGCGGGAGGCGTCGTCGATCAGCTTGTCGATCTCCTCTTGCGGCAGCGTGATGGGCAGGATGCCGTTCTTGAAGCAGTTGTTGTAGAAGATGTCGGCGAATGACGGCGCGATGATGCATCTGATGCCGAAATCGAGCAGGGCCCACGGCGCATGCTCGCGGGAGGAGCCGCAGCCGAAATTCTCTCCGGTGATGAGAATCTGCGCCTGGTGATAGGGCGGCTTATGCAACACGAAGTCGGGATGGGGCGTGCCCTTCTCGTCATAGCGAAGCTCGGCGAACAGGCCCTTGCCGAGCCCCGTGCGCTTGATGGTCTTCAAATACTGCTTGGGGATGATCATGTCGGTGTCGACGTTGATCATCGGCAGGCAGGCAGCGATCCCGGTCAGCGTGGTGAATTTCTGCATGGCGAGCCTCGTTCGATGAGCGCTTATTTAGCCTTTCCGGCTCCAGCTTTCCAGCCACGAAAGGGCCTTAGGCGTTCGTCATATCTTCGCTTTTCAGCGCCAAGGGCAACGATTAAGTTCGCCCGTCCTTACGGGTCGAGGGAGCGCGAGCGATGAACGGCAAGGTGGTCTACGAAGCGCATCCGGCCATGTTCCGGGCGCATCCCTTCTGGTTCATCGGCGGCGTGGTGCTGATCCCTGTCTTCGGTATCGGCATCCTGCTCCTGCTCTATTGGTACATTCACACGCGGCAGACGGCACTGACGGTGACCGAGAACGAGCTCCTCTACGAGAAGGGCATCCTGAGCAAAGACCGCACCTCGGTGTCGCTCAAGCATATCCGCTCGGTGCATGTGACCCAGGGCTTTCTCAATCGCCTGCTCGGCGTGGGCACGATCCAGATCTCGACCGCAGGCGATCAGCCCGAGTTCACGGTGAAGGACATGCCGGACCCGGGCGAGATCAGGGAGGCGATCTCGAAGGCGCAGGACGAGGGTTTCAAGGATTAGGCTCCATGCCGAGTCCCCACGACGATCGTGACCGCAAGGACGCGGCGCGGCTTCTCCTCGCCGCCGCGGTCGCGCTTCTGCTTCTCATCGCGATCGGCGGCGTCGGCATCTATCTCATCACGGGGCTCGGCGACTCCGATCCGTTTTCGGCGGGGCTTGGGCTCAAGGGTGCCGCGCTCGTCTCGTTCGGGGTCTCGCTGGTGCTGATCCTCGTCATGGCGATGGTGTCAGGGGGCGACGCCATTTTCGGCGAGCTGCCCTTCACCATCGCCGGCTTTCTGATCTTCTTCGTGATCTTCTGGCTGATGATCGCCTGGATTTTCTAGTCCCTTCCCAGCAGCCACGTCATGCCCGGGCGAAGACCCGGGCATCCAGAGCAACATGCACGGAGCAAGTTGCCCTGGATTGCCGGGTCAAGCCCGGCAATGACGAGCAAGATGAACCGGGAAAAGTTAGTCAGGCGGGCCGAGGGTCTGCGCCTGTGCGTCGTAGGGCGAGCCCGATTTGGCATGTTGCTGCGTGTCGGCCTCGATCAGCTCGCGATAATATTTGCGCATGGTCTCGCAGCGCTGGGGCCCGGGCGGATGCACCGCATCGCCTCTGAGCGTGGAGATGAAGGTGCAGATGTCCTCCATGCCTTGCGCGTCGAGCCAGCCCCATTTCACTCCGCGCCTGATGGCGAAGAGGTCGGCTTTGGTCTCGTCGGGCCCTTCGAATTGGTGGCCGCATTCGTGGCTGTAGATGTAGAGCTTAACTTGCGTCGAGAGCCCATCGATCTTCTTGTTGTTGAGAATCACGAAGCCCGGGAAGGCGCCGCCCCAACTGTCGAAATTGGGATTCAGCACCGTCGGCCGCTTGCCGCAATTGACCGACTTGCCGTCGATCTTGAGCGAGCCGTAAGCGAAGAACTTCAGGTTAGGTCCGCCGTCTTTCATGTATTGATCGACGGTCGGCCCATCGGTGGTCGAGCCCTCGACGTCGCCGGCCCAATCCTGCGCGCGCGCTCTGACGGTCCCTGCCAGGCAGAGCGCCAAGCCGAGGGCGCATGAAAGCGCCAATAACTTTCGTCCCCCGTACGGCATATCGAATCGCACTCTAAGGCGGTGTGGGAACCAGCGCAATTGTTGCGCTGCTAACGGCCGCCGTCTTGCGCCGTTATGCCGCTTTTCTTGACAAAACATTGCCGGAGGTCGTTGCAGCGTTGCACCGGATCGGGGTGGACGGGGCCGTGGCCCGCGATATTGAACACGGCGCAAATCTCGTCGAGCGCCTTATCGTCGAGCCAACCCTCGCGCCGCGCGCGTCTGACCGCATAGCAATCGGCGGCGGTCTCGCTCGGCCCGTACAAGATATGTCCGCATTCGTGATAATAGATCAGCCACTGCACGGGACGCGGCAGGTCGTTCATGGCCCGCATGTTGAGCATGATCACCGTCGATGAGACGGCGAAGCCCTCGAAATTGCGCAGCAGCGTCGCGGTTGGCCCGCAGGTAAGCCTGCGGCCAGCGACCACAAGGCGTCCGGGGGGGACAAGGCGGGTCTCATCAAGTGCCATCGCTCCGCTCTCGGGAAAAGCGTCGCCCGACATAAAGAAGGCTAGGCCGAGTGCGAGCGACACGGCGGCGGCGACGTTGGCAGCAAGCCTCATCGATGTTTCCCCGCCTGCCGGATGTCCTCGACCGAGGTTCACTCTGGCGGCGCGCCGTCGGCCGCGTCAACGACTATTCATGGAGGTATCGCTCCGACGCTAATTGCGCGCCTGCGACTTCCCGTGAAGCGCCATGGCGTAGCATTGGCGCATCAATTGGCAACGTTGCGGGCCAGGCGGGTGCACGGCGTCACCCTTCAGTTGCGAGATGAAGGCGCAAATCTGGTCCATGCCCCGGTCGTTCAGCCATCCGGCCTTCACGCCGCTGCGGATGGAGTAGCAATCGGCGCCAACCTCGCTCGCGCCGACGAATTGATGGCCGCACTCGTGATAGTAGACGTAGAACTTCACCGGCGTGGCGAGACCCCGCAAGCGGTCGGGGTTGAGGATGAGATAGCCCGGATAAGAGCCGCCCCAGCTGTCGAGCTTGGCATCGATCACCGTAGGCCTCGCGCCGCAACTCACGGGGTGGCCATCCAGGGTCATCTTGCGTTGCGCAATCTCCTGGGATCCGCGCTCGTAGGCAATATATTGCTCGATGGTCGGGCCGGTGATCGCCGGCGGTCCCATCCTGGTCGCTTCAAGAGTCGAGAGCGCAGACCCCCCCGAGCCGCCGTTCAGGCTGCAGCCGCAGAGGAGCGCGCTGCCAAACAGCACCGCAAGCGCCAGCCGCAAGGACATCCCCATCTCCCCCGTAATCATATCGACTATACCACTCCGCAGGCAATTCGCGGGAGAGCTGCCGACATCTTTCTCTCCTCCTTGCGGATGGCGGATTT
Source organism: uncultured Alphaproteobacteria bacterium (assembly GCA_963732205.1). Classification (GTDB taxonomy): domain Bacteria; phylum Pseudomonadota; class Alphaproteobacteria; order Rhizobiales; family Methyloligellaceae; genus Methyloceanibacter. Next base: position 227,167 of record CAVSYE010000005.1, on the reverse strand, counting down.
TTGGCCTCAAGCCGCCGCTTCCGCCTCGATCCGCTCCATGTCGGCGTCGGACAGGCCGAAATGGTGGCCGACCTCGTGCACCAGCACATGGGTGACGATGGCGCCGAGCCGCTCCTCGTGCTCGGCCCAATAATCGAGAATCGGGCGGCGGTAGAGGAACACCATGTCGGGCAGGGCGGTCACGTCCATGATGCTCTTGCGCCCGAGGTCGACGCCGGTATAGAGGCCGAGCAGGTCGAACGGCGATTCGATCCCGAGATGGTCGAGCACCTCGTCGGTGGGGAAGTCCTCGACGCGGATCACGAGATCGCCGGTAAGCTTGCGGAAGGCGTCGGGGAGCCGCCGGTAGGCGGCATCGGCAAGCGTCTCGAGCTCGGCGAGGCTCGGGGCTTCGCGAGCCGCCCAGTGGATCGCGTCCTCGTTTTTGCTCATGGCGTCACTGCTAGCATGGGCCGGGACAGGCGCCCGAGGAATCTGGACGGCGGGTGAATTCCACGCTCATGTCGCATTCAGGCCACGACTGTAATTTAGGCAATGGTTTTGCGGGGCTGTGGCGTGGCGCGCCACTCCGCCAGCGAGGATGACATGCTCACGAAACGATTTCTTGCCGCACTCGCTTTTTTCGGCCTCCTCATCCTAGGAGCTGCCGGCGGGTCGTCTTCTGCGTCGGCACAAGGCTGCGGACCCTGGAATAATTGGTGCATGCCGCAATGCGGCGCCTGGAACAATTGGTGCGCCCAGGAATGCGGACCGTGGAACAACTGGTGCCTCGCCCAATGCGGCGCCTGGAATAATTGGTGCCGGGGCGTGTGCGGGCCGTGGAACGGCTTCTGTTCGGCGCAGGCCTACGGGCCTGGTCCGGGCTGGGCACCGGGCTGGAGGCCTTATGGCGGCGGACCAGGGCCCGGCTTCTACCGGAACGGCCCAGGCTACGACAATGGCCCTCGCAATTACGGCCGCTACGACAACGGCAACTGGAATAACGACAACGATCACGATAACGGCAACAACAACGGCAAGCACGACGGTAAGAACAACAACAACGGCTACAACCAAAAGGGCGCGAACGACAACAACAACAACGGTCCGCATAACGGCTCCGGCAACGATCACAACGGCAAGAACAAGAAGAAGCAGGCCAGCAAGGGCGATCACAATGACCACGACGATCATGACGATCACAACGGCAATGGCAACGGGAAGTGAAACAACAGCAACGGCGTGAACATCTACGGCCGAAGCCCGAACTAGGGGTTCGGCCTTCGCGCTAAACAAAAAAGGCCCCGCCTCGCGCGGGGCCTTTTGCTTGTCCAAGATGCGCTCTCAAGCGGGCTTCCGCGCGACGATGATCGCTTCCTGCAAGGTGAAGACGGGACCCGTGTCGCCCGCGCGCGGGCGGAGGTAGGAGCGGAGCGGCTCCTCGCCGAGCATGGTGTTGAGCCGCGCCACCGTCGGCGCGTCGCAGCGCATGCGCTTGGTCCACGGCTCGAACTCGATCGTCTGATCGATGTGCTCGGCGTGGGTGAGGGTGAAGCCGCGATCGCCGAGTAGCGTCTTCCATTCGCTAAGACCGAGGCAACGTCCGTGGCTCGGGTCGCGCAGCTTCTCGTATTCGTTATAGACCCGCGCCAGCTCGCGCGCCTGCGCCGGCGAGAGCTCGGGGAGGATCTCGGTGTCGGGAGAGACGTTGTCGACGACGGCAAGGACGCCGCCCGGCATGAGCACGCGATAGGCTTCGGCGACGAAGGCGCGCGGCTTCGCGAAATGATGGGCGGCAAGCCGGCAGGTCACGAGATCGAAGCTCATGTCGGGGAAGGGGAGGTCCTCGGCCTTGGCGCGTGCGGTCTTCACGTTGCCGAGGCCACGCTCGGCAGCGAGCTTCCTCGCCTCGGCGAGCATCTGATCGGTGATGTCGCTCGCCATCACTTTCGCTACGAGCGGCGCAAAAGTGAGCGCGGTATGGCCTGCCCCGGTCGCGACATCGAGCACGCGCCACGAGGGCTTTGGGTGCAAGAGCTCGACCAGCCGCGCGAGGCTCTCGCCCTTGGCGTGCACCGTCGAGGCGGCGTAGTCGGCGGCCGCTTCGCCGAATTTCTTCTGAACCAGTGAGGTCATGGCAGTATCAGAGAGTGTGTCATTGCCCGGCTCGACCGGGCAATCCAGTAATCGGTAGGGCCAGTTGCCGCAGACGGCAGTGATTACTGGATTCCCGCTTTCGCGGGAATGACAGCAGCGAAGCTTAGTGGAACTTGCGAATGTCGACGAAGCGCCCGGCGATCGCGGCCGCCGCCGCCATTTGCGGCGAGACGAGATGGGTGCGGCCGAGCCGTCCCTGTCTGCCCTCGAAATTGCGGTTAGAGGTCGAGGCGCAGCGCTCGCCCGGCCTGAGCTGATCCGGATTCATGCCGAGGCACATCGAGCAGCCGGGCTCGCGCCACTCGAAGCCAGCCGCCTTGAAGATCTTGTCGAGCCCCTCGGCTTCGGCCTGCGCCTTCACCAGGCCAGAGCCCGGAACGATCATCGCGCTCAGCTTGTCGTTGACGCGCTTGCCCTCGACGATGCTCGCCACGGCGCGCAAATCCTCGATGCGGCCATTGGTGCAGGAGCCGATGAAGATGCGGTCGAGCGCGATGTCGGTGATCTTCTCGCCGCCCTTGAGCCCCATATAGTCGAGCGCGCGGACCGCGGCCTTGCGCTTGGTCTCGTCGGCGATTTCCTCAGGCTTCGGCACGCGTCCCTGCACCGACACCACCTGCTCCGGGCTCGTGCCCCAGGAGACGATGGGTGGCAGCTTCTCGGCGTGCAGAACCACCTCGCGGTCGAAATGGGCGCCCTCGTCGGAGAAGAGCTTCTGCCAATGATGCAGCGCCACCTCGAAGGCGCCGCCTTTCGGTGCGCGCGGGCGGCCCTTGATATAATCGAAGGTCGTGTGGTCGGGCGCGATCAGGCCGGCTCTCGCGCCGCCTTCAATCGACATGTTGCAGATGGTCATGCGCCCTTCCATGGAGAGGGCGCGGACCGCATCGCCCGCATATTCGATGACATGACCGGTGCCGCCGGCGGTGCCGATCTCGCCGATGATGGCAAGGATGATGTCCTTGGCGGTGACGCCTTCGGGTAGGGTGCCATCCACGCGCACGCGCATGTTCTTGGCCTTCTGCTGGATCAGCGTCTGGGTGGCGAGCACATGCTCGACCTCGCTCGTGCCGATGCCGTGCGCGAGAGCACCAAAGGCGCCATGGGTGGAGGTATGGCTGTCGCCGCACACGATGGTTGTGCCGGGTAGGGTGAAGCCCTGCTCGGGCCCGACCACATGCACGATGCCCTGCCGCTTGTCGCGCTCGTTGTAATATTCGATGCCGAATTCCTTGGCGTTCTCGGCGAGGGTGGCGACCTGGAGCGCCGACTCCGGATCGTCGATGCCCTTGGAGCGGTCGGTGGTCGGCACGTTGTGATCGACCACGGCGAGCGTCTTATGGGGGCTGCGGACCTTGCGGCCGGCCATGCGCAAACCTTCGAAGGCCTGCGGGCTCGTCACCTCATGCACCAGATGCCGGTCGATATAGACGAGGCAGGTGCCGTCAGGCGCCTCATGCACGAGATGCGCGTCCCAGATCTTGTCGTAGAGCGTGCGGGGCTTGGTCATGGCAGTTTTTCGGTCAACGATTGTAGGCGTCAAATAGCGATTGAGACGCCAGTTGCCAACTCCGTCATGCCCGGCCTTGTGCCGGGCATCCACGTCTTAAAGGCCAGTCGGCAAAGAAATCGTGGATGGCCGGGCCAAGCCCGGCCATGACCGCCAAAGGGACAGGGCGCCTAGCCCTTCTTGGGCTTTTTGGCGGGCTTGTCCTTGGCGGCCTTAGCCTTCTTGACCTTCGGAGCCTCCGACTCCTCGGAAGCAGCCTCCTCGGCCTCGTCCTCGCCGGCCGGCACTTCGTCGGCGGTAGACTCTGCCATCAGAGCCACGGCCTTGGACACCCAGTCGTCGCGCTCGAGCGCGCCGTCAAGCGAGAGCTGCTCATCGACATAGGCGATCTCCTCGTCGGTGAGATTGGCGATCTGCTCGAACTTGATCACACCGAGCTTGTTCAGCTTCGTCTCGATCTCGGGCGTGATGCCGGCGATCAGCTTGAGATCATCAGGCTCGCCCTTCGGCTTGGTGAAGCCCTTGAAGGCCTCCTTCTTCTTGCTCCTGACGTCCTGGCGCTCGGGAATGCGAGCCGATTTGCCGCGCCGTCCGCGCAAATAATAAAGTTTGGCGCGGCGCACCCGGCCCCTGCGCACCACTTCGATCGAATCGATCAGCGGCGAATGAACCGGGAAGACGCGCTCGACGCCCTCGCCATAGGAAATCTTGCGTACGGTGAAATTCTCGTTCAGGCCGCCGCCGGCGCGCCCGATGCACACACCTTCATAGGCCTGAACGCGGCTGCGCTCGCCCTCGACCACCTTGACGTTGACCCTGACGGTGTCACCGGGACCGAACTCCGGCACCTTCCGCTTTTTGGATAGCGCCGAAACCTGCTCTTTCTCGAGCTGCTCGATAATGTTCATGGCCATACCTTTCGGTGGGCGCCTGCCTTGGCTAAAGGCCTTCCCGCGAACGCCATTCTTTTTGATTGATCCTAGAGATTTTGCGGGCGGAAACCGCTTCGCGCGCGGCTTTCCTACCCTAGGTTTCAGCCCTTGTCGATAGTAGTAGTGTGATACTCAACTTTTCGATAGGTGGAGTGAGCGTATGACTAACGGTGTGTCTTGCCCGGTATGCGAAATCCAGGCGACCTTCCGGACCACGCCCGCCGTCGATGCTCTGGATTGGCTCTGCGGCAGATGCGGTGAGTTCACCGCGACGGGAACCGCTGAAAGTATCTTGAGAAACACCGGTTCTTTTCCCCGGTCGGCCATTGGTGGCTGGATAAGGGACCAGAATCGCGCTGGCATTAAGCCGACCATTCACGGAGACAATCTTAAAGCGCTCGCGGCTTTGACGAAGCCCACATTGCGCGAAAGGCTCGATCGCTATCTCCTTGCTGCTGTATCGATGTCGCCCCATCTGGGTGCCGACTTCAGTGCCACCGACAACTTCTTGATCGGTTCCTCCCATTCCGACACTAATGAAATTGCGTTCATTATTCGCTGTATGCAGGGCGAGGATTTCCTTGAGGAGAGACCGGGAGGGTCATATCGACTAACGCCGAAAGGCTACATGGCGGCTGACGAACTACGAGCGCGCAGGGCTGCATCCTCGCAAGCTTTCGTCGCGATGTGGTTTGACGACGAGATGACACCAATTTTCGAAGGGGGATTTGCTCCGGCAGTTCGAAACGCCGGATATGAACCGCTCCATATCGGTCGGAAGGAGCATGCGAATAAGATCGATGATGAAATTATCGCCGAAATTCGACGCTCCGCCTTCGTTGTTGCGGACTTTACCGGCCATCGTGGAGGTGTTTATTTTGAGGCTGGCTTTGCAATGGGTCTCAATCTGCCGGTGATTTGGACTTGTAGGAACGATCAGGTCAGCGCACTACACTTCGACATCCGCCAATATAATTGCATCGACTGGCTGAATGCGAACGATCTCAGTAAGCGGCTCCAGCTGCGGATTGAAGCTCTACTGGGCGTCGGCCCCCTGAAGATGACGTAGTCGTCGAGGGCGTCTACTGCCGCTTAATCCTTGCTCTTGAGGCTCACGATGTAGGCGACCACGTTGCGGAGGTCGTCTGGTTTCAGCACGATATTGGGCATGGTCGGGTGGGAGCTCTGCATCCAGACGGTGAGCGCCATCTCGGTCATGCCGCGCATATTGGCCACGTTCTGGAAGGTTGGGGCCTGGGGCAGCGGAGAGATCTGCTCGTTGGGCAAGACCGCGTGGCACTCGGCGCACACCTGCTTGGCGTAGGCTTGACCCGCGCCAACATCGCCTTCCTGGGCCTTGGCTTGCGAAGCGATAGCGGCGAGCATTGCCACTCCAAGCACGACTCTTTTCATTGTTCTCTCCTTGTCTTGGTCTACCCTGACAGCACAGGGCGCGTTGGTTCTCCTAAGGACAAATCATCGCTTTTTCTTGACTTATTCGGCCCAGAGCTCGGGGCAGCGCGCTGGGGTGCGAACCGCGTTTAGGCTGCAGTTAGCTCTGCCCAGTGGTCATTTGCAAAGTGGGCCAATCTTAGTAGTCGAGCCATTGCCTCGTTGGCTTCGAATTCGGATATGTCAGAAAGACCACCATGCGCCGCTTCATCTCTCCAGTATTTCAGCAAGTCCATGAGATTTCGGAACTGATTTTGCAGTGTGGCGGGAGCTTGGCCCACAATCAAACTCTCGATGCGGCTCCGGCCATTTGCCGATCGATATGTGCGTAGGATCTCGTCTTCATTTCCCGACTTGGCGATTGCAATGCGGAGCATAATTGATTCCGCACTCGCACCGCACATCGCACAGCAAGCAAGGTAAGCTTGCGCGAAGTAACAGCGCACTGCTTCTTGGGCCCGTTGAACGTAACCATCGCCCAAGCGTTCATGAAAGCGCGTAATGAGCCTAGAAAGATTACCCGGCTCCATCACGGTCAGGAACAGTTCGTCGGCATTTGCGAGCCACGCGCGACCAAGTTCCGTTATCGCGTAGCCATCACCGCTTCCGCCCCCTTCAGTTGCTTGTCCGCCATGTCGGGCTAATCCCGGTCGCAAGATGCCACGTCTACAGAGTTCCCAAGCCGCATCGTAGAAGACCGGGGACAAGGCTACCATTCTCCTGTCCACTTCGCCGTTCCGCAGGTTCTCAACCTCGAGTACGTATCTTCGAAGGACCTCCGGCAGGTATATGCCGTAGCCGTAGTTTGAATACTGCGTCGGCCTGGGATTCCGGAGATAGTCGATTAGAAAGCGGATTGCGTCGTCAAGGCTTGGCATCAGGTGCGATCCCTACCCTTTTCATGGAGACGCCAAAGGTCGGGGCGGCGCTCGCGCGTTAACGCTTCGGCCTGCTCGCGCCGCCATTTGGCTATCGCTTTGTGGTCGCCCGAGAGCAGCACCTCGGGGATGGCGCGGCCTTCGAACTCGCGCGGCCGGGTGTAGTGGGGATATTCGAGCAGGCCAGAGGCAAAGCTCTCCTCGGCGAGCGAGCTTTCGTTTCCGGCGACGCCGGGCAACAGCCGGACGCAAGCATCGATCAGCACCTGCGCGGCAAGCTCCCCGCCTGAGAGCACGTAGTCGCCGATCGATATCTCCTCGACATTGCGGGCATCGAGCACGCGCTGGTCCAGCCCCTCGAAGCGTCCGCAGAGCAGGATCGCGCCAGGGCCTTGCGCGAGCTCGCGGACGCGGTTCTGCGTGAGCGGGCGGCCGCGCGGAGAGAGATAGAGTGTGGGCGCATCGACCGGCATCGCGGCACGGGCGGCATCGATGGCGGCAGCCGCGATGTCGGCACGCATCACCATGCCGGCGCCTCCGCCCGCCGGTGTGTCGTCGACCGAGCGGTGCCTGTCGGTGGCGAAGTCGCGGATGTCGATAGTGTTCAGCGCCCATTTGCCCTCGGCGAGCGCCTTGCCGGCGAGGCTCATGCCGAGCGGCCCGGGGAACATCTCGGGGAAGATCGTGAGGACGGTCGCTTGCCACGTCATGCCGACAGGCTCGCGCGCGAAGTTGGAGCAGCTCGCTCTTCCTTGAGCAGCCACGTCTCGAGCCGGCCGACGCCCTTCACCTCGATCGGTCCACGCGCCTCGAAGACGAAACGATCGCCGAGACTTTTCCTGACCGCATCTGACACCTGGATCTCGCCGGGAAGCCCGTGCGATTCGAGCCGCGAGGCGAGATTCACCGTCTCCCCCCACACGTCGTAGGAGAACTTGTCGGTGCCGATGATCCCGGCCATCACCGGCCCGCTGGCGATCCCCACGCGGACCCGCAAGTCGACACCATGCGCCGCCGACAGCCGCTCGACCAAATCAGGCAGCCCGAGCGCCATGCGCGCGAGGCACGGCAGATGATCGGAGCGCGGAACGCTGACACCGGTGACCGCCATATAGCCGTCGCCGATGGTCTTGATCTTCTCCACTCCATGACGCGCGGCCAGGCGGTCGAATTCGGTGACGATATGGTCGAGCAGCGCCACCGTCCGCGCCGCGCCGAGGCGCTTGGCAAGCTCGGTGAAGCCGACAAGGTCGCTAAACATCACCGAGGCCTGCTCGACGCTGTCGGCCACCCTCGCATCCGGCCTTTCCTTCAGCCGCTCGGCGATGGCCTCGGGGAGGATATTGGTGAGGAGGGCATCGGCCTCGGCACGTGCGGCATCGGCGACGGTGAAGGCATAGCCGACGATCAGCGCGATGATGCAGAAGGTGGTGACGGCTGAGGAGATGTAGAGATTGTCGAGCAGGCTCGGGTCGGCGGTGAACAGCGCGCGATCCGGAGGAAACAGAAACCAAGCCGCAAGATGCAGCGCGAGCCCCATGCTGGCCAGAGCGACGGCGAGCCTGAAATGGGACAAGCCGTATATGGCGAACGCGACAGCAGCGGCGATGATGTAATTGATCTGTATGCCGGAGTTACGGCCGAAGGCCCAGACAAAGACGAACAAAGCGGTGTACTCGGCGACGGTGATCACCAGCGCCGCGGCGATGTCATTGATGCGGTGGGCAAGCGGCACCAGAAGGACGATCGCCGTCAACAGCAGGTTGAGCGCGATCAGGTACCGGAACTGGTGCATGTCGTAATAGAAAAAGACGCCGGCATAGATCACCGAGAAGACGGCGATCAGAAGCGCCATCGCATTGACGATGGTGAGCCGGCGGCGGACGGGCCGCGGATAGCCCGCCGTGCCGAGCTCGGCGAAGCGGCCGAGCCGGCCGAGCCACGCGAACAACGGCGCATCGCCAGGGGCCGCAAGTGATGCGTCTTGGCTCATGATTTGCTCGCTTCGATCGGCCGAGAACTCGATGAGGATGGTACTAAAGCCTGAGGCAGGGCGCGAGTAAGGCCGAGTTCGGCGCAGGAGCCGGTTCGTTAGGGTAAATCGCCTGGCCGCAGCGCTACTCCAATAATCCCTCGGGCGGAACGAGAGTGAGGCGGCCGCCCTCGACGTCGACCTCCGGCACCGTCTCGCGGGTGAAGGGAATGAGCACGGTGGCGCCGGCGCTCGCCGGCTTCATCTCGAGCAGATCGCCCGCGCCGAAATTGTGGACGGCGACGATCACTCCGAGCGACCTGCCGTCGCGGTCGAGCGCGGCGAGCCCGATCAGATCTGCGTGGTACCACTCCTCCTCCTTCCGCTCAGGCAGGCGAGCGCGCGGGATATAGAGCTTGGTGCCGGTCAGAGCCTCGGCGACCTCGCGCGTGGTCACGCCCTTGACGCGCGCGACCAGCGCTTTCGGCGTCACGCGCACGGTCTCGATCTCGATGGCGCGACCCATCTCGTCCTCGAGCGGATTGTAAGATGCGATCGCCGTCTTATCCTCGGTGAAGGAGCGGATGCGGACCTCGCCCTTCAGCCCTTGTGCCGCGCCGATCTCGCCGAGCAGCACCCGCTCGTCCTTCGTGGGCAACGGCTACTCGGCGGCGGGCGCTTCCGCCTCGGCGGGCGCTGCGGCGGCTTCGGTCGCGGCCTTGGCCTTCTCTTCGGCTGCGGCGCGTTTGGCCTCCTCGCGCTCGAGACGCTTCTTGCCGGGCTGGCCCTTGTTCGGGTTCGAGCGCGCGGCACGGTTGCGCATGCCGGCGGCATCGAGGAAGCGCAGCACGCGATCGGTCGGCTGGGCGCCGTGGCCGAGCCAATATTTCACCCGCTCCTCGACGAGCGTCACGCGCTCGCCGTCCTTGGGCAGGAGCGGATCGTAGGTGCCGATCTTCTCGATGTAGCGGCCGTCGCGCGGGCTGTGAGAATCGGCGACGACGATGCGGTAGAAGGGCCGCTTCTTAGCGCCGGCCCGCGCCAGTCTGATCTTCAGTGACATGCTCTCATTCTCCTATTGTTTCCAATTATTCCACGTTATGCCCGGGCTTGACCCGGGCATCCAGGGCAACAAGCACGGAGCCATCGGCCCTGGATCACCGGGTCTCGCGGGCGCCAGCCAGCGCTTCGCGCCGGGGCGCCGCGGCCCGGTGATGACGAATGGGGGGAGGTATCTCATTTCTTCTTCGAACCGGGGAGGCCGGGAAAGCCCTTGGGCATTCCGGGAAGGCCAGGGAGCCCGCGCGGCAGACCGCCGGGAAAGCTGCCCGGAAGCGGTGGCAGTCCTCCTTGGGGGAAAACAGGGGGGAAATCCGTGCTCTCGGCAGGCATCACCGGTGGCGGGCCAGAACCGAACATCTGGCTGAAGATGCCGCGCTTCTTGCCCATGGCCTTCATCATGTCGGCCATCTGGCGGTGCATCTTCACCAGTCTGTTGATGTCCTGCACGGACGTGCCTGAGCCCGCGGCGACGCGCTTCTTGCGCGAGGCATTGAGCAGCTTCGGGTTCTTGCGCTCGCCCTTCGTCATCGAGCCGATCATCGCTTGCTGGCGCTTCAGGATGCGTTCGTCGAGATTGGCGGCGTCGAGTTGCTTCTTCACCTTGCCGATGCCGGGCAGCATGGCGAGCACCCCGCCCATGCCGCCGAGCTTCTGCATCTGCTTCAGTTGCTCGGCGAGATCGTCGAGGTCGAAAGCGCCCTTCTTCATCTTGCGGGCGATGGCTTCGGCCTTGTCGACCTCGACCGTCTCGAGCGCTTTCTCGACGAGACCGACCACGTCGCCCATGCCGAGGATGCGGCCGGCGATGCGGTCGGGGTAGAAGTCCTCGAGCGCGTCGAGTTTCTCGCCAACACCGATCAGCTTGATGGGCTTGCCGGTGACGGCGCGCATCGACAGCGCGGCTCCGCCGCGGCCGTCGCCGTCGACGCGAGTGAGAACGATGCCGGTGAGATCGACGCGCGCGCCGAAATTCTTGGCGAGGTTGACGGCATCCTGGCCGGTGAGCGCATCGGCGACGAGCAGAGTTTCGTGCGGGTGTGAGACCTTCTCGATCTCAGCGGTCTCGGCCATCAGCTCTTCATCGATATGGGTGCGGCCGGCCGTGTCGAGCAGCAGCACGTCATAGCCTCCGAGCTTGGCGGCTTTCAACGCGCGCCGGGCGATGGCGACCGGGCCTTCGCCGGCGACGATGGGGAGCGTGGCGACGCCCGTCTGCTCGCCGAGAACGCGAAGCTGCTCTTGCGCCGCCGGCCGCCGCGTGTCGAGCGAGGCCATCAGCACTTTCTGCTTCTCGCGGCTCTCAAGCCTCTTGCCGAGCTTGGCTGTGGTGGTAGTCTTGCCCGAGCCTTGCAGGCCGACCAGCATCATCACCACCGGCGGGGTCGCCGCGAGGTCGATCCCTTGCGCATCCGAGCCGAGCGTGCGGACGAGCTCGTCATGCACGATCTTGATGACCATCTGGCCCGGCGTGATCGAGCGCACCACCTCCTGGCCGACCGCCTTCTCCTTCACCCGGTCGATGAAGGAGCGCACCACGTCGAGCGCGACATCGGCCTCGAGCAACGCGCGGCGCACCTCGCGCATGGCCTCGCTGACGTCGTCCTCAGTGAGCGCGCCGCGCCGCGTCAGCTTGTCGAGGATCGCGCCTAGGCGTTCTGATAAATTCTCGAACATCAGGCTCGCCTGTTCTCCAAACCGCGCTCAAGCAGGCCAGAGGCCGTTAGCGCAAACCAAATCGCGCTCAAGCAGGCCAGAGGCCGTTAGCGCAAACCAGAAACGCACCCGCGGGCGCATCGCGCTGGCGGATGTTGACCCCCCTGCCTCCCGGTTATTTGTTGCGCTCAAGTAGGCCAGAGGCCGGTAGTGCAACAAATCAACAATGTGCAGGGCGGCGGCTCGGAACTTGAGCTGCCCGTGAATTTCGCGGAAATCCATGCGCCATGGGGCGCGGCAAGTCAAGCCGGGAGGGATGCTCTCGCAAAGTAGTTGCCGTGGAAATGGAAGGGAATGGCGTGGGGGGCTTCGGCCCGCGCCTTCTCTTCGAGCGTGGCGGGGTCGAGCACAAGCAGGAAAGAGCGATTCTTGCCGACGTCCAGCACGACGGACAGGAGTACGCCATCGTCCTCGGCTTGGGCCTTCGGCGCGGCAACGAACACCGGCTCTCCCGGATAGCAGCCGCGCTCATACCAGCGCGCGCTTCCCAAGGTCGCGAGGTTGACCTTGACGATCTGATCGAGGAAATCGCCTTCGACCTCGACGCCGGTGCCCCACACATAACGATAAGGCTTACCGGCGCAGGCCGCATAGTTGATGCGCGGCAACTCGATAGGAATGGGTGCGAGCTCCCGGCGCGTGACCGTGCCACCGCCGCCAAGCTTGAGCTCGAAGCGGGTCAGCCGCCCGGTCGCGTCAAGCGGCGTGCCGGCGCGGAGCCGGGCGAGGTAGAGCTGATCGATGATGGTCGCGTCGGGATAAGCGACCATGTCGATGACGAGGCCGTTCCCGTCCTCGAAGGCATTGATGTGGTGGAAGGCAAACAGCGCGTCGCCCGTCGCCGTCGCGACTTCGCGGCCGCCTTCCTTTTCCACGACATGGAAGCGAAGGCCGCGCTCGGGGAGCCAGCGATAATTTTGAATGAAGGGTTTGCCCGAGAGCTTCAAATCGAGCGCGCTCACGGTCAGAGGGAACTCGACCAGCACGAGATAGCGCTCGGTCATGGCGAAGCTGTGCATGTAGGCGGGGCAATCGACGGGAAGCTCCGCGACCTGATCCTGGCTGCCGTCGTCGGCCACGCTAAACAGGCGGTAACGGCTCTTGAGGCCGAACTCGACCATGTAGTTGTAATGGCGCTTGCGCGCCGCGTCGTAATGCGGGTGCGCGGTCGAGACCTGCCCTCCGAGGGCGGGCTCATAGTCGAGCACGCCGAGGGTTGCGAGCGTGCCGGGAGCAAAGCGCAGCGGCATCGTCGTCTCGGTGAAGGCGACGATCGCGCCGCCTACGCCAACGACATTGACGTTGCAATTGTCGGTGAGCTTGGGATCGAAGATCGCGGCGATGCGGCCGAACAGGGTGCGGCAGGGATCGGTGGCGAACTCGGCGTAGGCGATCTTGCCGGTCGCCTCCGCGGCGCGGAATGCCTTGCTCTGAAGGAAGCGATTGGCATAACTCACGCGCCCTTGCTTGAAGGCGAAGCGATGCAGCATCGCGAGCCCGTCGAACCAGTGATTATAGGTGCGGGTGCCGACCTCGAATTGGGAAGGACCGGTGCGCAGGAGCGCGCCTTCGAGCCATGTTGGCAGCTCGCCGCTGACGATTAGCCCAATGGGCTCAATGATCTCGCGCGTCAGCGAACGGAAGCCCGGGCCGTAGGGGAACGAGGTTTTGTCCAACATCGCCATCCTCGCTGCAAGGCGCGGGAGCTTAGGCTGACTTCCTTAAGACCGGCTCAAGGCGGACGGCGAGGTCGAGGAGGGCCTCATCGCCGCCGCGCCAGCCGATGAAGGAGAGCCCGATCGGGCAACCGGCCGCCTCGGTCGCCGGGATCGAGACCTGCGGCAGGCCGGAATGGCCGGAAAGACAGGTGTAAGCGAGCGTGTTGTTGCGGAACTCTGAGAATGACGCGCCGTCAGGGATGCCGCGCTCCGGCGGCAGGGTCGGCGTCGTGGGTAGAACGATGAGCGTGCCCGGCTTCACGAGCGCCTCGAGCCTCGCCTTGATCCTGGCGCGCAGATGCCGCGCCTCCTCCGCCTCGCGGTAAGTGATGCCCGCAGCGGCCTCGAAGCGCTCCTTCACGCCAGGGCCGAGGTGGGTGTTATGCGACCGGATGAAGGGCAGCAGAGTCGATTGGATCTCGAAGCCCTGGATCAGGCGGAAGGCATTGCGCCAATCGTCGAGCGCGTCGCCTGCGATCTCCATGTGTTCGGGCTTGGGGAGCGCGCCCGCGAGCTTGTCCAGCACCTGCCACAGACCTTGGTCGGCGCTTGCCTCGGCATGGAGGAAGAAGTCTTCGGCGAGGATCAGCGCCTCGATGCTGCCGTCGAGGTGCTCGCCTTCGAGCAGCACGCGGCCAATCGTACGGAAGAGCTCCGCCTCGCGAGCGAGGAAGCCGACCGTGTCGAAGCTCGGCGCCATCGGCGTTGCGCCCCGCGTCGCGATGCGGCCGAAAGTTGGGCGTAAGCCGTAGAGGCCGGAGAAAGAGGCGGGCACGCGGATCGAGCCGCCGGTGTCGCTGCCGAGAGCGAAGTCGCACATCTTGCCCGCGACCGCTGCCGCGGAGCCGCAGGACGAGCCGCCGGTCACGTGCTTCGGCGCGCGGCTGTTCACCGGCTGGCCGTAATGGGCATTCGAGCCGAGCACGCTGTAGAAGAACTCATCGCAAATGGTGATGCCGGTGCAGGAGGCGCCTGAGGCGAGCAGGCGCTCGATCACGGGCGCCGTCTCGCGCGCAGGCGTCGCATGCTCGTAGAAGCTCGGATTGCCGTTCGACACCTTGCGGCCTTTGATGGCGAACAGGTCCTTCACCATGAAGGTGAGGCCGGTGAGCGGGCCAGACCCTGCGCCAATGAGCGGCTCCTTCAGCGTATGAGGGACCAGCGCTTGGACCGGGTCATCGCTTGGAACTGCGATCATTCTTTTCCTCTCCCAACTCTGCCGAGGGCCCATATAACACGCCCGTACGCTTGGTGCTGATTCCTCCCGGCCTGCGAGGCAGAGATCGATGAGTGCAGAGACATCCAAAGAGCCCCTGCCACGGGCGGTGTGGGCGCTCGGGCTCACGTCTCTGTTCATGGACACCTCGTCCGAGCTGATCCACGGGTTGCTTCCGGTTTTTCTCGTGGTGACGCTCGGGGCCTCGGCCACCGCGCTTGGGCTGGTCGAGGGCATCGCCGAGGCCACGGCGCAAATCACCCGCGTGTTCTCGGGCTGGCTGTCGGACGCGCTCGGCAAGCGCAAGGCGCTCGCGGTGGCTGGTTACGGTCTTGCCGCCGCCACCAAGCCGCTGTTCCCGCTCGCCGACTCCGTCGGGCTCGTTCTTCTCGCGCGCTTTCTCGACCGCATCGGCAAAGGCATCAGAGGTGCGCCGCGCGACGCGCTGGTCGCAGACCTCACGCCGCCCGAGCAACGCGGCGCCGCTTTCGGCCTCCGCCAGTCGCTCGACACGGTCGGTGCCACCATTGGGCCCGCCGCGGCCATCATTCTCATGTATCGCTTCAACGACGACATCCGCACCGTTCTCTGGTTCGCTGTGATCCCGGCGGTGCTGGCTGTCGTCGTGCTTGCTCTCGGTGTCGAGGAGCCGGCGCATCTCGAAAGCAAGCCCAAGGCGCCGCTCCGCCTCGCCGACATCAACGAGCTCGGCTCGGCTTATTGGCTGGTCATCATCGCCGGTGCCGTCTTCACTCTGGCGCGGTTCAGCGAAGCCTTCCTCGTCATTCGAGCCACGGACTCCGGCCTGCCGCTCGCCTGGGCGCCAGCGGTGATCGCCGCCATGAGCCTCGTCTATGCGCTCAGCGCCTACCCGGCCGGGCGGCTCCAGGACAAGATCGGCGCGCGACCGTTGCTTCTCCTTGGCCTTGCCGTTCTCGTCGCGGCGGACCTCTTGCTCGCTTTTGGCCCGTCGCTCGCCGGCATCTTTGCCGGCATTGGCCTGTGGGGACTGCACATGGGGCTCACTCAAGGCGTGCTTGCGGCGCTGATCGCTGCCACCGCGCCCGAGCGCTTGCGCGGCACGGCCTTCGGGCTGTTCGGCCTGGTCACAGGCGTCGCAGCCCTAATCGCAAGCGTGCTTGCCGGCCTCCTTTGGGATCGGATCGGCCCCGATGCGACCTTTTCGGCCGGCGCAGCCTTCGCTGCCATTGCCTTCATCGCCTTCCTGGTGGCGAGGCAAGGACCCACGGGGCGCGCTGGAAGTCCGGGATAAGCTCGCCCTATATAGGGGCAGCCAAGGCAAAGGATTCCTCGTGCACACCCCTTCGATCCCTTTCCGCAAGATGAACGGGCTCGGCAACGACTTCGTCGTGCTCGATGCGCGCTCGCGTGCGCTGCCGCTCGGGCCTGATGCACTGCGCGCCATCGCCGACCGCAAAGAGGGGATCGGCTGCGACCAGATCATCGCGCTCGAGCCCTCTCAGCAAGCCGATGTGTTCATGCGCATCTGGAATGCCGATGGCGGCGAGGTCGGGGCTTGCGGCAATGCCGCACGCTGCGTAGCCGGACTTATGGCCGCCGAGCGGGGTCGCCCCAGCGTCAGCATCGAAACGGAGAGTGCCGTGCTCGGGGCCAACGTCAACCGCGACGGCAGCGTCACCATCGACATGGGGGAGCCGCGCTTCGCCTGGAACCAGATCCCGCTCTCCGAGCCGTTCCACGACACGCGGCGGATCGAGCTGCAGATCGGACCGATCGACGATCCCGTGCTGCATTCGCCTGCCGCGGTCAATGTGGGCAATCCGCATGCTCTCTTTTTCGTCGATGACGTTGCGGCGCACGACCTCGCCAAGTTCGGGCCGATGCTCGAGCATCATCCGCTCTTCCCCGAGCGCGCCAACATCTCGCTGGTGCAGGTGCAGGCCCCCGATCATCTCAAGGTGCGCACGTGGGAGCGCGGTGCCGGATTGACACGAGCCTGCGGCACGGCGGCTTGCGCGGCAGCGGTCGCCTCTGCGCGGCGCGGGGTCGCGGGCCGCAAGGTCAAGGTCAGCCTTCCCGGCGGCGATCTCCTGATCGAATGGCGCGAGTTTGACGGCCATATCCTCATGACCGGCCCTTACGCGCTCGACTTCGAAGGCACGTTGCCTGCGGCGTTGCTCCAGCCCGCCGGGGTCTGACTCATTGGATATTTCGTGTTAGAAGCCCGCCAATGTCTGATGTGGAGATCATCACCTTCGGGTGCAGGCTGAACGCCTACGAGTCCGAGGTCATGCGTGAGCATGCGAACGCCGCGGGGCTCGAGCACGCGGTGATCGTCAACACCTGCGCAGTGACGGCGGAAGCGGTGCGCCAGGCGCGCCAGGCGATCAGGAAGGCGCGACGGTTGAACCCCGACGCCAAGATCGTGGTGACGGGCTGCGCGGCGCAGATCGACCCGCAAGCCTTCGCGCGCATGGCGGAGGTCGATCATGTCATCGGCAATCAGGAAAAGACCGAGTGCCGCACCTTCGAGGGCCTCGCGCACGCCGACAGCGAGACGGTCGTGGTCAACGACATCATGTCGATCACCGAGACGGCCGGCCATCTCATCGAAGGCTTCGGCTCACGCGCCCGCGCCTATGTGCAGATCCAGAACGGCTGCGACCATCGCTGCACCTTCTGCATCATCCCGTTCGGCCGCGGGCCGTCGCGCTCGGTGCCGGCGGGCGAGGTCATAGCGCAGGTGAGGCGCCTCGTTGAACGCGGCTATGCCGAAATCGTGCTGACGGGTGTCGACATCACGGCTTACGGCCGCGACCTTCCTGGCGAGATGACGTTCGGCAAGCTCGTGCAGAAGGTGCTCAAGCTCGTGCCCGGGCTGCCGCGACTAAGACTCTCCTCGATCGACTCGGTCGAGGCCGACCCTGCGCTGATGGCGGCGATCGCCGAGGAAGAGCGGTTGATGCCGCATCTCCATCTCTCGCTGCAGGCCGGCGACGACCTCACGCTGAAGCGCATGAAGCGCCGCCATTCGCGCGCCGACTCGGTTGCGTTCTGCGAGGAGGTGCGGCGCATGCGCCCCGACATGGTGTTCGGCGCCGACCTGATCGCCGGCTTCCCCACCGAGACCGAGGCCATGTTCGAGGGCTCACTTTCGCTCATCGACGATTGCGGTCTTACCTTCCTGCATGTGTTTCCTTACTCGGCGCGCGAGGGAACGCCTGCCGCGCTCATGCCGCAGGTCAGTGGTGCTATCATCGCGCGACGCGCGGCAGAGCTTAGAGAGAAGGGTGTGGCGGCGCTCAAGGCGCATCTTGCGAGCGCCAAGGGACGGCACATCGAGGTGCTCATGGAGACCGAGGCGCAAGGCCGCTCGGCGGATTTCACGCCGGTGAGGCTTGGACCCGGGAAGCGCGCCGGCGCACTCGTCGATGCGGTGGTAAGCGGCGATGATGGGTCCTCGCTGCTTGCCGTGGTCGCCTCATGAGCGAAGGCAAGACGCCGCAAGCGCCTGAGCAGAAGAAGCGGAACTGGTTCGCCGAGCTCCGCAAGGGGCTGGCGCGGAGCTCGTCTGCGTTGTCTGACGGCCTCGCCGGCGCTCTCACCAAGCGCAAGCTCGACGATGACATGCTCGATCAGCTGGAAGAGGTGCTGATCAAGGCTGATCTCGGCGTCGCCATGGCGGGACGCATCCGCGATATCATCGCGAGTGGCCGCTACGAGCGGGGCATTTCGCCGGAGGCCGTGCGCGGCGTGCTTGCCGCGGAGGTCGCGCGCGTGCTCGAACCTCTGGCCCGGCCCTTTGTCACTGATCCCGCCGCGCGGCCGCACGTCGTGCTCGTAGTCGGCGTGAACGGCACTGGCAAGACCACCACAATCGGCAAGCTTGCCCATCACCTGAAGGCGCAGGGCCTCAGCGTCATGCTGGCAGCGGGCGACACGTTCCGCGCGGCGGCCATCGATCAACTCAAAATATGGGGTGGGCGCGTCGGCGCCGAGGTGGTGGCCAAGGATGTAGGCGCCGATCCGGCCGGCGTTGCCTATGAGGCGCTCGAGCGTGCGCGCCAAGAAAATATCGACGTGCTCCTGATCGACACGGCGGGACGGCTACAGAATAAGTCGGACCTCATGGCGGAGCTCGCCAAGACCCTGCGCGTATTGAAGAAGCTCGATCCGTCGGCGCCGCAGAGCGTCATCCTCGTGCTCGACGCGACGACCGGTCAGAACGCGCTCAACCAGGTCGAGATCTTCAAGGAGATCGCGGGCGTGACCAGCCTCGTGGTGACCAAGCTCGACGGCACCGCGCGTGGCGGCATCCTCGCGGCAATCGCCGACCGCTTCAAATTGCCCATCAACGCCATCGGCATCGGTGAGGGCATCGACGACCTCGAGCCGTTCGATGCGCATGACTTCGCGCGCGCCATCGCCGGTGTGGAGAGCGAGAATGAAGCCGCAGCCTGATCTCGACACCAAAGCACCGGACAAGGCCAAGTCCAAAGCAAAGGCAGTCTCGCCCGACAATGCCGTCGAGCCGTCGTCGTCCGTGCTGCTCAAGCTCGCTATCGAGCTCGGACCGCTGCTCGTGTTCTTCGGAACGAATGCAGCCGCCGGGATCTATGCCGGCACCGCGGCGTTCATGGCGGCGACGGTGATCTCGCTCGCCGCCGCCTGGTTCAGCTATCACAAGGTCCCGATCATGCCGATCGTGAGCGGCGCGATCGTACTCGTGTTCGGCGGACTGACGCTCTATCTTCGCGACGACACCTTCATCAAGCTCAAGCCGACCATCGTCTATACGATGTTCGCCGTCCTGCTGGTTGCGGGACTGCTGTGGAAGAAACCGATGCTCGAACTTCTATTCGGCCCCGTCTTCACGCTCACCGAAGAGGGCTGGCGCAAGCTCACCATCCGCTGGGCCGTGTTCTTTGCCGTGATGGCGGTGGTGAACGAGATCGTGTGGCGCAACGTCTCGACCGACGCCTGGGTGACCTTCAAGGCGTTCGGCTTTCTTCCGCTGACGTTCCTGTTTGCGATCGCGCAGGTGCCGCTGATGCAGCGCCACGGCGCCGAGCCGGCCGAGAGGGCCGACGACGCCCACTGACGCGGCGACCCCGTCCCTTTTTTAAGGCTAATGACGGATGACGACGTCTTCCCCACCCCCAGCGTCTTGTAAGAGAAAATTGTCGTAACGATATGTTGCACTGCGTTCAAAACGCGATTACGACTGCAACCCCTCGTTTGCTGATCGCGCTTCCTGGTTGTAAGAAACTTGAAAAACGCCTGTTGCGCAAGGAGTAAACGATCAAGGGTACACGCCTTACGCGAACATGCAGGGTGGCATGGTTAAGGCAGGGAATCAGCTAAACCGCTCGGCGATGCACTTGCTGCATCGCGCAGGGCAGTGTGCAGCCGACATCTTTTCGACGGAGGCCCGCACCAGCGGGCTGACGCCCCGCCAGTTCGCCGTGCTCATGGTCATCGCCGAGGAGGAGGGCTTGACCCAGACCGACCTCGTCGACCGCACGGGGATCGACCGGTCGAACTCTTGCCGATATTGTCGCGCGCCTGCTCGGGCGCGGGCTGATCCAGCGCCGCAGGGCCAAGGAGGATGCGCGCGCCTATGCCATCAAGATCACGCCGCAAGGGGCGAGAGCCTTGCGCGAGGCACAGCCGGGCGCCAACGCGACCAACTCACGCCTGCTTGCCAGCCTGCCTCCCGCCAAGCGGCAGGAGTTCCTCGAGTCGCTCAGCATCATCGTGACCGCCGCGCGCAAATAGCGGCCCCCCTCTCTTCACGTTCGCTGGTCATGGCCGGGCGTGTCCCGGCCATCCACGATTCGTCTGATGCGCGGAGCAAATCGTGGATGCCCGGCACAAGGCCGGGCATGACGAGGTTTTCTTTGAGGGTATGACTTAGCCCTGCGGAGCTGGCTTCTTGAGCAGAGGCAGCAGCTTCTCTTTGATCGTCTTCTCGGTGAGAGGGCCGACCTGGCGATAAATGATCTTGCCGTCAGGCGTAATCACGTAGGTCTCAGGCACGCCATAGACACCGAAATCGATCGCCGTTCGCCCGGAGGTGTCGGCGCCGACGCGCGCATAAGGATTGCCGTAGCGGCCGAGGAATCGCCGCGCCGCGTCCGCGTCGTCCTTGTAGTCGATGCCGAACAGCCTGATGCCGGGCACCTTGGCGAACTCGACCAGGAGCGGATGCTCCTCCTGGCATTCGAGGCACCACGAGGCGAAGACATTGACGAGGGTCGGCTTGCCTTGCGCCAAGTCCGTCGAGGCAAAGCCGGGCACGTCCTTGCCGTCGGCCGTGAGCCCCTCGAGGGGAGGCAGATCGAACTCAGGCACAGGCTTGCCGATCATGGCGGAGGGCAGCAGCGAGGGGTCGCCGCCGTGGAGCGCATACCAGAACAGCCCGGCGAGCGCGGCGAAGATAAGAAGCGGTAGCGCAAGCCAGAAGCGCCGCGCCGGAGCCCGCGTTTGGCTGTCGGTCACTTCGCTCATGCGCGCCGCTTTCTGGCCGGCGTGGCGGACCTCTCTCGCTTCGGCTCCGACGTCGCGCGCGCCGAGCGCCGCTTGATGCCTCTCGCCTCGAGCTCGGCAAGGAGGCGGCGCTGCCTGCGGTCATCCTCGATAATGAAAAGCGCAAGCGTGGCAATGGCCACGAAGGTCACCGCATAGGCGGCGACGATGAAGTCTGCGTGCTGACCGAGATCGGGCATCTATCGCCTCATGCACCGACCAAGGCCGCTTGCTCGACTTGCGTGCGCTGCAGGGCCTCGACGCGGCGGCGCAAGATCTCTGCGCGCATGGCGATGAGATGCAGCAACACGAAGAGCAGGGTGAAGGCCACGGCCATGACGAGAAGCGGGATGAGCAGCGACGGAGCGATGGTCGGGCCGCCGAGCCGGAACACGCTCGCCGGCTGATGCAGCGTGTTCCACCACACGACCGAGTAGTGGATGATGGGAATGTTGACGGCGCCGACGAGCGCCAGGATCGCCGCGGCGCGGCCAGCGCGGCCGGGCTCTTCGATCGCGTTCCACAGCGCGATCAGCCC
This sequence comes from uncultured Alphaproteobacteria bacterium, assembly GCA_963732205.1. Taxonomy (GTDB): domain Bacteria; phylum Pseudomonadota; class Alphaproteobacteria; order Rhizobiales; family Methyloligellaceae; genus Methyloceanibacter. The sequence goes on along the minus strand of CAVSYE010000005.1, from coordinate 205,530 downwards.
GAGATAGAGCAGGAACAGCACGAGCACCGAGGTGAGCCGTGCATCCCAAACCCAATACGTGCCCCACATCGGCTTGCCCCACAGCGAGCCGGTGACGAGAGCGACGAAGGTGAAGGTGGCGCCGATGGGGGCCGCGGTCTTGGCCGAGACGTCGGACAGTGGATGGCGCCAGATGAGCGTGCCGAGCGCCGAGGCAGCGATCAGCATATAGCCGAACATGGCGAGCCAGGCGGAGGGCACGTGGATGAACATGATCTTTACCGTCTCGCCCTGCTGGTAGTCGGGCGGTGCCACGAACAGCGAGAGGTAAAGGCCGATGCCGAGCAGGATCAGCGTGACGGCGGCGAGCCACGGCACGACGCGGTCGACAAGGGCCAAGAAGCGCGTCGGGTTGGCGAGGCTGATCATGGGGTTGATCTAGTGGGTTTGGCGGATGAGCGCAATTGCCTGACAAATCCAGGGGACCTAGGGCCTGATCCATCCAGCGGCGATATAACGCAATGATGTCCAGCAATGAGCGGTAGAGGAACAGTTTTTCCGCGCCGGTGTTGCCAAGTTGGTGATCAGCACAAGGGAGAAAAAGCATGCCTCAACCAGAACGGTTTGAAGTCCTCGTCCTTGGCAGCGGAACGGGCGGCAAACTCATCGCCTGGCATATGGCGAAAGCCGGGAAGCGAACCATCGTCGTGGAGCGCAAATGGATCGGCGGCTCCTGTCCAAACATCGCTTGCATGCCCAGCAAGAACGAGATTTCGAGCGCGCGGGTCGCCCATCTCGTGCGCCATGCCGCGGATTATGGCTGGACGCTCAATCCAGGCGCAATCGACATGGCGGTCGTTCGCCAACGCAAGCGCGATATGGTCGCGGCTCAGGTCGCCGCGCATCTGCAAAACTATAAGGCGAGCGGGGCCGAGCTCGTCATGGGCTCGGCGCATTTCGTGACCCCGAAAATGCTCGAGGTGCGCTTGACTGACGGCGGAACGCGCGTTCTTGCCGGCGACAAGGTCTTCGTCAATGTTGGAACCCACGCAGCGATGCCCGATGTTCCGGGCCTCGCAGTTGCCTCTCCGCTTACGAATATCGAAGCGCTGGAGCTCGACTATTTGCCGGCACATTTGATCGTGCTGGGCGGCGGCTATGTGGGCCTCGAATTGGCGCAAGCCTATCGCCGCTTCGGCAGCCGCGTCACGGTCATCGAACGTGGCTCCCAACTCATGGGACGAGAGGACGGCGACGTCGCCGACGAGATTCAAAAGATTCTCAGCGATGAGGGAATCGATTTCCTGTTGGGTGCCGAGGTGATCGAGGTGCGGGGAAAATCCGGAGAGAATGTGGGCCTCGTCGTTCGCACGGACTCAGGCGAGCGAAGCATCGAGGCCAGCGACATTCTCGTCGCTGCGGGACGCGCGCCGAACACCGCGGGGATTGGGCTCGAAGAAGCGGGCGTCGCGATGGATAGCCAAGGCTATATCCGCGTCAACGAGAGGCTCGAGACGACCGCGCCCGGCGTGTGGGCCATCGGCGAATGCGCCGGCAGCCCGCAATTCACGCATGTCTCCGAGGACGACTTCCGCATCATCAGAGACAATTTCGCCGGGGGGAGGCGGAGCCCGCGCGATCGGCTGGTCCCCTATTGCATGTTCACCGACCCTCAGCTCGCCCACGTGGGGTTGAGCGAGAACGAGGCACAACGCCAAAACGTGGCGGTCCGCGTGGCCAAGATTCCGACAGCGGCGGTGCTAAGGGCGCAGGCGATCGGCGAGATGAAAGGCTTCATGAAGGTTCTTGTCGGCGCCAAGGACGACCGCATTCTCGGCTTCACCATGATCGGATCGGAGGCCGGCGAGGTCATGGCCGTGGTGCAAACGGCGATGCTGGCAGGGTTGCCATATCCGACGCTCCGCGATGCGATTCTTACCCACCCCACCATGGCGGAGGGGTTGGGATTCCTGCTCGCAAATGTGGCGCAGGCCGCGCGGCAAGCCGTGCCGAGACGGGCCTCGGCCTGACGAAGCATTCCAAACGTGAGGTCACTCATGAATCTCAAGACCATGTTCCTAGTGGGGGTCGCTGTAATGCTCAGCGGATCTGCCGCTATCGTCTGTGCTGAAGAGGGGGCCCCGAAGCCCGCGGGCGTGGAGGACGCTAACGGTAACCTGCGCGTGCCCGCCGATTATCGCGACGCATACGAATACCTCGGTACTTGGTCCGTGGCGAACGACGACAAGCCGGGCGCCAAGCAGTTGCACGTGGTGTACGCGTCGCCCGGCAGCGTGCGGCTTTCAAAAACACGGGGAAATTTCCCGACGGGACCGTATTGGTAAAGGAGCAGTACGAAGCGAGCACTGCTCCGATGGCGTCGGGGACAACGAGCCACGAAGAGAAGCTCTTAGGATGGTTCGTGTTGGTCAAGGACGACAGCACGCGGCATCCGGGCAATCCATTGTGGGGTAACGGTTGGGGATGGCCCCATTTCGATGTTGGCGCGCCGACCCGAACCAACTCGACCAACTTCCACACCGACTGTCTGCCCTGTCACGCTCCGGCGCAGGCCACCGATTGGGTCTACACGCAGGGCTATCCGTCACTGCGGTAAAAGCGGTGCCCCCCGCGGCGACCTAATCGCGATGAGCTGTCTGCCGCAAGACCGTCTCCCCTTGCGGGGAGGTCCGACGCCGTGAAGCAGCGTCGGGGTGGGGGATGAGTACACCTAACCGTAGTGCCCTCCACCCCACCCGTCGCGCCTCCTCTGGCGCTACCGCGCTCTGCGCTACTTGAGCGCAACAGGCGCGGCTCCCTCCCCATCAAGGGGAGGGATGGAGTTCGTTACGACCGCTCAGGCTAGCCCCGTCGCGAACAGCGTGAGGCGCGGGTCAGTCGATCGCCACGTTTTCCGTCTGCGAGTTCGCGGCATTGGTCTGCACGCCGCCGCCCTTCGCCGACACCCGGCAATAGATCTCTGCCTGGCTCTCGTAGAAGGGCTCGCAGTCGTTGAGCTTCTGGTGGGGCACGATCACGCCGGTATTCCAGCAGTGAAACTCCGTATCGTGGATGCCGATCTGGAAGCTCTGATCGGTCATCAGCTTGTCGTCGGAGAAGGTGTCCTCGTCCATGACGTCGATCTTCACCGTCATCAGCTTTCCGCCGAGCAGTCTCAAGGCTTAGGTGTTGAGCTTGGTGGTAAAGCCCACGGTGAGATTGAGATCGTCATTGGTGGTTCGGTTGGGGTTGTTGATAAAGATCCACACGCCGAGGAGTCTTGCCTGCGCTGCCATGGTTAAGTCCCCCCTGTCCAAAAGTTCTGCAATTGATGCCAGAACGCGCGAGAGCAGCGGCGCAGACGATGCCGTCTGGCCAAAAGGCAAGTCCGTTGTTCGCTGACGCCGCAATCCCTCATCGCTCCAAACTCCGAATGCGTGCAGGCGTTCCCTGACGCCCCAAAAAATTGTTGTCCGCACTGTGAGCATCACCGCAATGCTGTCCGGAGGGCGGCGGCGGCGGCGAGGGGCGCGAGCACGATGCTGGCGAGGCTAAGCGCCGAGAGCATCAGCAGAGGCGGCCAGGGCGAGGCAGGGCCGACGATCGCCGCCGATGCGGTGGCGACGCCGAAGATCAGCACCGGCACGTAGAGCGGCAAGACGAGAAGCGCGAGCAGAAGTCCGCTGTGCCGAAGCCGGAGCGTGAGGCTGGCGCCGATCGCGGCGACGAAGCTCACGGCGGGCGTGCCGGCGAGCATCGACAGGACGAGCAGCGGGATCGCGCCGAGCGGTAGGTTGAGCAGGAGGCCGAGCAGCGGCGCGATGAGCGCTAGCGGCACGCCAGTCGTGATCCAATGCGCGAGGCTCTTGATCGCGACGACCAGCGGCAGCGGCAGCGGGCCGATGGTCAGCACATCGAGCGCGCCGTCCTCGTAGTCGTTGTGGAAGATGCGGTCGGCGGAAAGGAGCGCCGCAAGCAGGAGGGCGATCCACAACATGCCGGGCGCGATGCGCGACAGCAGGTTGAGGTCGGGGCCAAGGCCGAGCGGGGTGATGGCGATGACGATGAGATAGAAGCCGAGCGCGGTGCCGATGGCGCCGCCTTCGCGGAAGGCAAGGGCGATGTCGCGCCGGAGCAGAGCGAATGCCGGCGTCATGCCGCGCGCTTCTTTCCGAGCACGAGCTTGTGCGCGAACTTGGTCTTGAGGGGAGTGTGGCTCGCGACCACGGCGATGCCGCCTTGCGCCAGGTGAGCGCCGATCGCGCCCTCGAGGAGCTTGAGCGAGGGCGCATCGAGCGAGACTTGCGGCTCGTCGAGCAGCCAGATCGGACGCGGCGCGGCAAAGAGGCGCGACAGCGCGAGCTTCCGCTTCTGCCCGGCCGACAGCAGCCCGGCGGGAAGATCGGCGAGGGGGCGGAGCCCGAAGGCAGCAAGCGCGTTCGCCAGATGCTCGCGGTCCGCGCCGAGGAAGTCCGCCCAGAAATCGAGATTGTCGGCGACGGAGAGGTTAGACTTCACCGCGTTGAGGTGGCCGACATAGTGGCAAAGCTCGGGGATCGCGGCGTCCTCCTCGGCGCCGGTCACGCCGAGCGCCCCGCTCTCGAGCGGAAGCAGGCCTGCGATCTGCCGGAGCAGGCTCGTCTTGCCGGCGCCGTTAGGCCCGGTGACGAGCAGCCCTTGGCCGGGAGCGAGCGTGAAGCTCAAATCCTCGAACAGAAGCCTCGTGCCGCGCTGGCAGCCGATTCCCTTAGCAGCGAGGCCGATCGTGTAAGGCATTTGCTTAGGATTTGCGCAAATTGACGGAGAGGAAGGCTCTCTTCAGGGGCCGGCATTAAGAACGTGCTCATTTCGCGTCATTGTCTCGTTGCCGCAAGGGCTTTTATATAGGCTTGGTCGCTCAAGCCTTGAGCCAAGGGTGGCGTCGATAGCGGGAGGCGGAAAGTTACGCCTCTCGGCGGTTTGGCCACGCCTTTGCATGCGCTTGAAGCGTCTGCGTTATCGAGAGTTCTGCTTGGAGATCCCTGTGACATCGGAACTGGAACCCGCGCTCGACAGCTTCAAATGCCGGCGCACGCTCGAGGTTGACGGCAAGGCTTACGACTATTTCAGCCTCAAGGAAGCCGAGGCCAACGGGCTGATCGGGATCGCCAATCTGCCCTTCTCGCTCAAGGTGCTGCTCGAGAATCTGCTCCGCTACGAGGACGGGCGCACCGTCACCGCCGACGATATCCACGCCATGGCATTTTGGCTGCAGGAGCGGAAGAGCGACCGCGAGATCGCCTTCCGGCCGGCGCGCGTCCTGATGCAGGACTTCACCGGCGTTCCCGCCGTGGTCGATCTCGCCGCCATGCGCGACGCGATGGCAGCGCTCGGCGGCGATCCGCACAAGATCAATCCGCTGGCCCCGGTCGATCTCGTCATCGACCATTCGGTGATGGTCGACGCCTTCGGCTCGGACCGCGCGTTCCAGATCAATGTCGACAGGGAATATGAGCGGAACGGCGAGCGCTATGCGTTCCTGCGCTGGGGCGCGGGCGCCTTCGACAATTTCCGCGTGGTTCCCCCCGGCACCGGCATCTGCCACCAGGTCAATCTCGAATATCTGGCGCAGACGGTGTGGACGAGGCAAGCGAACGGCGGCGCTCCCGTTGCCTTCCCCGATACGCTCGTCGGCACCGACAGCCACACCACCATGGTCAACGGGCTCTCGGTGCTCGGCTGGGGGGTCGGCGGCATCGAGGCCGAGGCGGCGATGCTCGGCCAGCCCATCTCCATGCTGATTCCCGAGGTGGTCGGCTTCAAGCTCACCGGCGAGCTGCGCGACGGCGTGACGGCGACGGACCTCGTGCTTACGGTGACGGAGATGCTGCGGCGGCTCGGCGTGGTCGGCAAGTTCGTCGAGTTCTACGGTGCGGGCCTTGGCAATCTCCCGCTCGAGGACCGCGCCACCATCGCCAATATGGCGCCCGAATATGGCGCGACCTGCGGCTTCTTCCCCATCGACGACGAGACCATCGATTACCTCAAGGCGACGGGGCGCAAGAAGTCGCGCATCGCTCTGGTCAAGGACTATGCACGGGCGCAAGGGCTCTACCGCGAGGACGATACGCCCGATCCCGTGTTCACCGCGACGCTTGCTCTCGATCTCGGCGCGGTCGAGCCGTCGATCGCCGGCCCCAAGCGCCCGCAGGATCGCGTACCGCTCGCGCGCGCGGCCGAGACGTTCGCCGAGGCGCTCGACAAGGAATACGGCAAGGCCGCGGAGGCGAACTTGCGCGTCCCGGTCAAGGACAAGAATTTCGACCTCGGCCATGGCGACGTGGTGATCGCCGCCATCACCTCGTGCACCAATACGTCGAACCCTTACGTCATGGTCGCCGCCGGCCTTCTCGCCAAGAATGCGGTGAAGCGCGGACTGAGCGTGAAGCCGTGGGTCAAGACCTCGCTCGCGCCCGGCTCGCAAGTGGTGAGCGACTACCTCGAGGAGGCGGGCCTGCAGAAGCATCTCGACCGGCTCGGCTTCAATCTCGTCGGTTATGGCTGCACCACGTGCATCGGCAATTCGGGGCCCCTGCCGGAGGAGATTTCACACGCCATCCACGCCCATCATCTCGCCGTCGCCGCGGTGCTGTCGGGCAATCGCAATTTCGAAGGCCGCGTCAATCACGATGTGAGGGCGAACTATCTCGCCTCGCCGCCGCTCGTGGTGGCTTACGCGCTCGCAGGGTCCGTGACCATCGATCTCGCCACCGAGCCGCTCGGCAGCGACGAAGAGGGCGATCCCGTCTATCTGAAAGACATCTGGCCGTCGGCGAAAGAGGTGGCCAAGACGGTGCGCAAGGCGGTGAAGAAGAAGATGTTCAAGGAGCGCTACGACGACGTGTTCAGGGGCGATTCCGAATGGCGCAAGATCAAGGTCAAGGGCGGCGAGACCTATGGTTGGGACGCGGCCTCGACTTATGTGCAGAACCCGCCTTATTTCTCCGGCATGTCGCTCACGCCGTCGCCGGTGACCGACATCGACAACGCGCGCATCCTCGGGCTGTTCCTCGACTCGATCACCACCGACCATATCTCGCCGGCCGGGAGCATCAAGAAAGACAGCCCCGCCGGCCAATATCTCATCGCGCATGGTGTCGCCGTCCACGACTTCAACTCCTATGGCTCGCGGCGCGGCAATCACGAGGTGATGATGCGCGGCACCTTCGCCAACACGCGCATCAAGAACCAGATGGTGCCGGGCGTCGAAGGCGGCATCACCGTGCATTACCCTTCCCGTGAGCAGATGCCGATCTACGACGCGGCGACGCGCTACCAGGGGGCTTCAGTGCCGCTCGTCGTCTTCGCCGGCAAGGAGTACGGCACCGGCTCATCGCGCGACTGGGCGGCCAAGGGCACGCGCCTGCTCGGCGTCCGCGCCGTGATCGCGCAGAGCTTCGAGCGCATCCACCGCTCCAATCTGATCGGCATGGGCGTGCTGCCGCTTCTCTTCGCCGAGGGCACGACGTGGATGTCGCTCAGGCTCAAGGGCGACGAACGCGTGACACTGAGGGGACTCGCGGACATCAAGCCGATGCAGTGGCTCGAGGCCGACATCACCTATGCGAGCGGGGAGAGGCGCGCCGTGCCCTTGCGCGCCGCAATCGACACGTTCGACGAGCTCGATTATTTCCGCAACGGCGGGATCCTGCACTACGTGCTGAGAGCGCTGGCGCGGCCAGCGGCTTAGGCGGGCTTGAGCCGGTGCTGGAAGCGCCTGAGCGCAACGATGGTGAAGACGCCCTCCACCATTCCGAACGGCCATGCGCCTTGCAATATGGCGTAGAGACCGGAGAGCGCGCAGGCCGCGGCGAAGCCCAAGATATACCAGGGGCTGCGATCTTCGAGCGCGTAGCAAAGCAGCATCAGCGAAACGGCAGCGAAGCCAAAAAGAGTAAGCAAGTCCATGCTGTGTGACGGAGGCTATGGGGCGGGTTGGGGCAACGCCGAGCGGCGAAGCTCGAACCATGACTGCTTGAGGACCACATAAGCCCCCTGGATGGCAAGCGAAGCCATAATGATGGCAACGATGACGTCCGGCCAACCGGTACCGGTGCCGAACACGCCGAGCGCCGCGACGAGCACGGCAATGTTGCCGAGAACGTCGTTACGGGTGCAGATCCAAGCCGAGCGCATGTTGGAATTGCCACCGCGATGGCGGTACAGCAACCCGAACGAGACGGCATTGGCGATGAGCGCGAGAATGCCGACCGTGCCCATGGTGAGCGAGTTGGGCAAGGTGCCATGCAAGACGTGCCAAGCGGTGACGCCGAGCACCCATACGCCGAAGGCGCCCATGGTCGCACCCTTCAACAGGGCGGCGGAGGCGCGATAGCGCAGCGCCATGCCGGCGACGAACAGGCTGATCGCGTAGTTGCCCGAGTTGCCGAGGAAGTCGAGCGCGTCGGCCTGAAGCGACGCCGAGCCGGCGGCCATGCCGGCAACCACTTCGAGTGCGAACATCGCCGCGTTGATGCCGAGCACGGCCCAGAGCACGCGGCGGTAACGATGGATATCGACCGGCTTATTGCAGCACGAAGCGCTCATGGCGTGACGATATGACCTTCTCATTGGTCTCGAACTTCTCCAACGTCCTACATTTGCCTTCGGGCGCCTCGGAATTCAAGCAAGCTCAAAAAGCGTCCTCACTCAGTTGTGACCCCTGGGTGAGCGGTTTTTGCCAGCAATTTGGGGGCGCTTCCTGCATTCTAATGACCATGAGAGCACTCATTCTCGTCGGCGCTTGCGCGCTTGCGGCAACCTTCGCCGCGAAGCCGTCGCGCGCCGAACAGTTGGACAAACCTGTGGCCGGCAATTCGGTGCTCGAGCTGTTCACGAGCCAAGGCTGCTCGTCCTGTCCTCCGGCCGACGCGTTGCTCGGAGAGCTGGCCGAGAAGCCCGGCATCGTCGCGCTGTCCTACTCGGTCGATTATTGGAACTATCTCGGCTGGCGCGACACGTTGTCGAGCACCGCCAATAGCGATCGCCAGCGCGAATATGCCAAGGCACGCGGCGACGGGCGGGTGTACACGCCGCAGGTCGTGGTCGATGGGCTTCTCCACGTCGTCGGCAGCGACGAGAACGGCGTCGAACAGGCGATGAAGGATGCCGCCAAGCGTCTCGCCAATGTCCGCGTGCCCGTGAGCATGCGGAGCGAGGGCGACACGCTGGTGATCGATGTTGGCGCCGCGCCGGAAGAGTCCTACACGCGCAAGGCGACGATCTGGCTCGCCATTGCCAAGGAGGAGGAGACGGTCGCCATCACCCGCGGCGAGAATTGCGGGCGCACGCTCTCTTACCATCACCCGGTGCGCGACCTGTCTCCAGTGGGCATGTGGAACGGCGATGCGATGACGCTCCGGCTGCCGCTGAAGGATTCTCAAGACCATGGGCGGCGATTGCCTCATCGCGCTGGTGCAGGTCGAGAACTATGGCCCGGTGCTTGGCGCCGCCGAGTTCGAGGTTGCCGCCAAAGGCAGCTGACCAAGGCGCAGCCGCTCGAGTGTATCCACCCTAACCGTATCGTCATGTCCGGCCTTGAGCCGGGCATCCAGGGGCCACAAGCTCCATGCCAGCCACCCTGGATCGCCGGGTCAAGCCCGGCGATGACGTGCTTTATTGGATGAGCCGATGTCCCCGGCCCAAAAAAGCAAACGGGCCGGCGAACCGGCCCGTCTTAGGCATTTACTTCGGGAATGGAATGGCCCGGTCCGAGAGAAGACCCCGGGGGGGCTGGGGGGCTGAGATCCGAAGCCTCTCTGTTGGACCGGGCCGAGAGGCAACGATGATGATCATACGGTTCTTTGGGGCATGCCAATGTTTGAACTTGGGCGGAACTGTGATTTATGTTTCATTATGTTACAGGTCGTGTAAGCTAAGGCTCCGGCTTGAATTTCCGCGCCACTCACGTCATCATGAAGGTTCCGTTACAGGAGGCGCGCGTTGAGCGAAACCGACGAAATAGTTTTGCCGCTGGCTCGCAGGGCCGGCGGCGATCATGACCCCTCAGAAGCGCCCAGGCGGGGCAGCATTACCTTCGACCGGCGCGAATTATCTCAAATCCTCAACGTCTATGGACGCAAGGTCGCGAGCGGCGAGTGGCGCGACTATGCCATCGACATGATGCGCGAGAAGGCCGTGTTCTCGGTGTTCAGGCGCTCATGCGAAACGCCGCTCTACCGCATCGAGAAGTCGCCGAAGCTCTCGCGCCGGCAAGGCGCCTATAGCGTGATTGCGGCGACGGGCCTCATCCTCAAGCGCGGACACGATCTTGCGCGTGTGCTCCGCGCGCTCGACAAGGGTCTCCGCCTCGTCGAGGCTTAAGCGGCGCGGCCTTCCGCTTTGGCTTTCTCGTCCAGCTGCTCGTAGGCGTCGAGCGCGTGGCTTGCATACATCACCGATGGGCCGGCTCCCATGTAGATCGCCATGCCGAGCGTTTCGAGCACCTCCTCGCGCGACGCGCCCTGCTGCAGAGCGGCCTTGACGTGGAAGGCAATGCAATCGTCGCAGCGCAAGGCGACGGCGATGGCGAGCGCGATCAGCTCCTTGGTCTTGGTGTCGAGGGCTTTGGGCGCGAGCGCGGCCTGCGAGACCGCGGCGAAGGCCTTCATCACTTCCGGCATGGACTGCCGCAGGTCGCGCAAGTGGGGCGCGAGTTCTTTTGTCATTTCCGGCCAATCCGTCATCTCACTCCTCCGACCTCGGGTTTGCGCCCCTTTGCATTTACCGCGAACGGCGTGTCACGACTTTGACGCCAATCAAGTCCTTGGTGTCATGCCCGCGAAAGCGGGCATCCAGTAAACCAGAAGCCTCGTGAAGCGATGGGGCAGTGATTACTGGAGCGCCCGGGCCTTCGCCCCGCCGAAGGATTGCGGTGCGTTGAAGCGGTCGAGTGCTTCGGCCCGCAGGCGGGTCAAGCCGGGCGATGACAATGGCGAGAAGATAACGAGAAAAGCAAAAGGCCCCGGCGGACGGCCGGGGCCTTCTGTGTTTCTGGCGTCCTGCCCGCTTAGCGGCGATCGCCGAAGAGCTGGAGCAGGAGCATGAACAGGTTGATGAAGTCGAGATAGAGCCTGAGCGCTCCCATCACGGCTTTGCGGCCGGCGACCAAGCCGTCGTCGCCCACATAGTACATCTCCTTGATCTGCTGCGTGTCGTAGGCGGTGAGACCGGCGAACACCAGTACGCCGATCACCGACACCGCGAACTGAAGAGCGGTCGAGGCGATGAACAGATTCACGAGCATGGCGATGATGACGCCGATCAGGCCCATGAACAGGAACGAGCCCCAGCCGGAGAGGTCGCGGTTGGTCGTGTAGCCCCACAGCGACAAAGCGCCGAAGGAGGCGGCGGTGATGAAGAACACCCGCGCGATGCTCGCGTGGGCATAGACCAGAAAGATCGAGGAGATCGAGGCGCCCATCAGCGCCGCGAAGACCCAGAACGCGATCTGGGCCGCGTTAAGGCTCATGGAGTTGATGCGCGCCGAGATGAAGAACACCAGTGCGAGCGGGGCGAAGATCACCACCCATTTGAAGGCGCTGGCGAACATGAAGTTGCCGAACGGCGTGAGACCGGTGATGGTGCCATCGGCACCCGTTACCACCGACATGGCGTAAACAAGGTAGGCCAGCACGCCGGTGATGGCGACGCCGGTGGCCATGTAGTTGTAGACGCGGATCATGTAGGCGCGCAGGCCCTGGTCGACGACGCCCGCCTCGGTGCGGCCGACGGTCGTGCCTTGCGCGTAACGTCTGTTGAGATCAGCCATGTGCGTTTAGGGTCCTTTCCCCTTGCTGCTAGTAAATCTTACCCCCGGGCGAAACCTCCGCCAGGAGGCGCTTTGGCAACGAATATGGTGCTTCTAGCGTGGCCCCGCAAGATGAAGAGGATGTGGCACGCCAAGGGTAAATATCCGCTTGTCGGTCCTGCCGAAATGCCGCGCGTCACTCGGCCCTGAGATAGGGCGCCGCCTTGGCAGAAAGCACGCGCCAGGTGGCGACGACGCCGACGGCAAGCACCAGCCCCAGCGCCAGAGCGATCGTTTCCAGGGCCGCCAGCGGGGCGAACACGAAGGGCACCTCGAAGGCCCATTTGCACAAGGCCCAGGCGGTCAGCGTGGCGATGACGATGGCGAGCAGGGCGGTGGCAAGTCCGAGCAGGCCGAACTCAAGCAGCTCAGCGCCGATAATGCGGCCCCGTGTCGCGCCGAGCGTCTTATAGAGCACGGCAAGATATTTCCGCTGCTGCTGGCCTGCGGCGACGGCGCCGGCGAGCACCGCGGCGCCGATCAGGAGCGTGACGCCCGCCGTCGCCCTGATCGCGCTTATCACCTTTGCGAACATCTTCTTCGCCGCATCGACGATGTCGCCGACCTTGATCGCGGTGACGAGCGGGAAGGTCTCGGCCAGAGCCTGAACCACCTTGCCCTCGCGCTCCGGCTCGGTGCCCTTGGGGAATTCGAGCGTGGTCAGGACGCGGTGCGGCGCCCCTTCCAGCGTGTTGGGCGAGAACACCATGACGAAGTTGATGGCAAGCGACTCCCAGTCGATCTTGCGCAAGCTCGCGATCTTGGCGTCGACATTGCGGCCGAGAACATTGACGGTGACATGATCGCCGAGCTTCAGGCCCAATCCTTTGGCGATCTCGTCGTCGAAGGAGACAAGCGGCTCGCCCGAATAGCCCTTGGGCCACCACTCGCCGGCGGTGATGGTGGAGGAGGGCGGCACCTCGTCGGTATAGGTGAGGCCGCGATCGCCGGCGAGCACCCAGCGCGCGTCGGGATCGACCTCGATCTGGTCCACGTCCACGCCTTTTATCTTGACGATGCGGCCGCGCAGCATGGGCGCGTCGGCCATCTTGGCATCGGGCAGGATCGCCTTCACTGTGTCGCGGAAAATGGGGAGATCGCTCTCCTCGACGTCGAGGAAGTAATAGGCCGGCGCATCGACCTCGATATTGCTGCTGATCTCCTTGAGCAGAGAGCGGTGGATTAGCGCGGTGGCGATCAGGAGCCCGAGACCTAGCCCGAGAGAAACGGCGATGGAGCGGGCGAGCGAGGCTGGCCCGCCGATGCTCGACAGCGCCAGCGCAAGAGATGGCGCACGCACGCGGCGTCTCTTTGCGGCAAGGCGCTGCACGAGGAGGCCGAAACCGGAGAGCAGGAGGAACGCGGCCACGATGCCGGCCGAGATCGAGGCGGTGATGAGGCGCTCCTCCGAGGCGGCGATGGCGAGCGCGAAGAGCGCAAGTCCAGCCACCGCCGAGGCGATCGCGAAGGGGAGGGAAGAACGCTCGCGCTCTTCCGTCAGATGCGCGCGCATCAGAACCGCGGGAGAGACGAGCGCGGCGCGGCCGAGCGGCCAGAGCACGAACAGCACCATGGTCAGGAGCCCGGCAAGCGCCGCCGTGAGCAGCGGCAGGGGATGCGGCTCGATGGCAAGCTCGATGGGGAGCGCATCGCCATAAAGCGCGGCGACGGCGGCGGGTGCAAGAGCGCCCAAGACAAGCCCGATAGCGATCCCGATCGAGGCGAGGGCGAGCGCCTGGATCATATAGACGGCGAGCACGAGCCGGCTCGAAGCGCCGAGGCATTTGAACGTGGCGATGATGTCGCGCTTCTTCGCCATATAGCTCTTGATGGCATTGCCGACGCCGATGCCGCCGAGCAGCAGCGCCGTCAGGCCGACGAAATTGATGAATTGGGTGAAGCGGTCGGCGTCGCGGCGGAGCGAGGGCGCGGGATCGGTCCAGTCGTGGATGGCGAAGCCCGACTCGGGGAAGCGCGTCTCGATCTCCTTGCGCATCTTGGCGAGGGCCTGCTGGTCCGAGGCCGCGGGCTCTTCGAGCTTCACGCGATAGGTCCAGCGGATCAGGCTGCCCGGCTGCACCAGCCCCGTCTTGGCAAGCGTGCCGCGCGACATCAAGAGCTTCGGTCCGTAGGCCAGGCGGTCGGCAAGCCGGTCGGGCTGCTCGCCAAGCACGCCGCCGATGGTCGTGGTGGCCTCGCCGATCAGAAGCGTGCTGCCGGCGTCGAGGCCGAGCCGGTCGAGCAGGGTTTGCTCGACCAGCACCACGTCGTCGTTGCGCCAGATCGGGCCTTGCCTGCCGGCACGCGTGACAACGACATCGCCATAAAGCGGATAAGCATCGTCAACCGCCTTCACCTCGACCAGAGTGCTCTTGCCTTTTTCAGACCGCGCCATGGCGCGGAAGCTCGCCGACTCGCTCACTTGGCCGAGCGCTTCGAGCGCGGCGCGCTCCTTCGCATTGGCCTGGCGGTGGATCAGCTCGAAGGAGAGATCACCGCCGATCAGCGTGCGGCCCTGGCGTGCGAGCGCCTCGTCGAAAGAGGCGGAGAGCGAGCCGATGGCTGCGACCGCTGCGACGCCAAGCGCGATGCACAGCACGAACACGGTGAGCCCGCCGGCGCCCGAACGCAGCTCGCGCATGGCAATGGCCAAGGCGAGCCTGAGCTTGGATGAGGTGACGCGCCCGGGCCCGATGGCGGCATCGATCGCCATGTCGCGGGCGGTCGTCACGAGGCGGCGACCTTGCGCTTGGCGCCGCTGCTCACGATGCGGCCGTCGGCGAGGCTGACGATACGGTGGCAGCGCTTGGCGAGGTTGCGGTCATGGGTGATGAGGAGGAGGGTGGCGCCGGTGCGCTCCTTCAGCGTGAACAGAAGGTCCATGACTTGCGCACCGGTAGCGAGATCGAGATTGCCGGTCGGCTCGTCGGCGAGAATGAGTTGAGGGTGCGTCGAAAGCGCCCGCGCGATGGCTACGCGTTGCTGCTCGCCGCCGGAGAGTTGACCCGGGAAATGCGTCTCGCGGTGCGACAACCCGACTTCGCCAAGCGCTGCGCGCGCCTTATCGAAGGCGTCGGCCTGATCGAGGAATTCGAGCGGAAGAGCGACGTTCTCGAGCGCGGTCATGGTCGGCACGAGGTGGAAGGACTGGAACACGATGCCGATATTGGCGGCACGAAGCCGCGCGAGCCCATCCTCGTCGAGGCCGGCATAGTCGGCGCCGACCACATCGACGCGGCCACTGGTCGCGCTTTCGAGTCCGGCGATGACCATGAGCAGCGTCGATTTGCCCGAGCCGCTCGGGCCGACCACGGCGACGGCGTCTCCGGTCGGGACTTCGAGGTCGATGCCGCGCAGGATCGCCACCGGCCCTGCGCGCGAGGGCAGCGTCACCTCGACGCCTTCGAGCAGGATCGCGGGAGGCTTGCGTGTTTGGACGGTGTGATCCATGGACGGGCTGGGAGATTTTTTGCGCTACCGCTGCGCTAGTTGAGCGCTGGCGCCCTCAGAGATGGCATGAGTGACGGCAATAGAGAAGGACAAAGAGGTCGAAAAGATGAAACGTCGTGTTGCCACGCTCGTCGTCGTTGCCGCAGCGGTGCTGTCTCTCCTCATGCTGCGCGCCGGCGAGGCAAAGGATGAAAAGATGGTCATTGTCGCCTTTGGCGACAGTCTGACGGCGGGATATGGCCTGCCGGAAAGCGAGAGCTTCCCAGCCCAGCTCGAAGCCGCGCTGAAAGCGCGCGGCAAGGACGTGAGCGTGATCAATGCTGGCGTGTCGGGCGACACCACGAGCGCCGCGTTGCAGCGGCTCGACTGGGCTCTTCCGCAAGACGCGAGTGCGGTCATCGTGGAGCTTGGCGGCAACGATGCGCTGCAAGGCATTCCGCCGGAGGCGACGAAAGCCAATCTCGCCAAGATCATCGAGGCCGTGAAGTCAAAGGGGCTTCCGGTGCTGCTCGCGGGAATGGAATCGCCGCGCAACATGGGCAAGGACTATGTCGATGCCTTCCACGCAATTTATCCCGCGCTCGCGGCGCAATATGGCGTGGTGTTCTACCCCTTCTTCCTCGACGGCGTTGCGCTCGACGATGAGCTCATGCAAGGGGACGGCATCCATCCCAACGCCAAGGGTGTTGCGAAGATCGTGGCAAATATGATGCCAAATGTCGATGAGCTTTTGTCGCAGGCTAAGGCCAATTAGTCGCGCACGGAGTTGTGTGTTGCGGGCGGTCCCCGATCGCGATGGTCTCTCCAAGAAATGCCCCTCTGGGAACGGCACGATGAGATGGTTTGCGTTGGTGCTTGTCATGATCTTGAGCTCTGCTGCTCACGCCGGTGAGCCCGTCCCCTACACCGTCGATGGTGAAGCCTTCGAAGGCTATCGCGCCAAGCCGTCCGGCCCCGCCAAAGGGCTCGTCGTGATCGTTCATGCGTGGGGTGGTGTCACTGACTACGAGCAGAAGCGTGCCGACATGATCGCCGCGCTCGGCTATGAGGCCTTCGCGCTCGACCTCTACGGCAAAGGCAACCGCCCGACCGATACCGACGCCAGGAGAAAAGAGGCGACCAAGCTCTATGACGACCCCGCGCGGATGCGGAAACTCCTGCTCGCGGGCCTCAAAGAAGCGCGCCAGGGCGGAGATGAGGCGGCGGTGGTGATCGGTTATTGCTTCGGCGGCGCGGCGGCGCTCGAGCTTGCGCGCTCAGGCAAGGCCTCCGGCATCAAGGGCTATGTGACCTTCCATGGCGGGCTCAAGACACCGGAAGGCGAATCCTACCCTTCGACTACGCCGCCCGTTCTCATCCTGCATGGCGGCGCCGACACGTCCGTCACCATGGAGGACGTCGCAGCGCTGTCGCGCGAGCTCGAAGCCGCAGCGGTGCCTTATGAGATCCAGGTCTATTCCGGCGCGCCGCACGGCTTCACCGAGTTCGGTTCGGATCGCTACGACAAGGACGCCGACGAGAAGTCCTGGGCTGCGTTCACGAATTTCCTCGCCACGGTGCTGGGAAGCTAATTTCGTGCTTGTCATTGCCCGGCTTGACCGGGCAATCCAGTACTCGCGAAGTCAGCAATCAACTGAGCGCACCGGTTACGGGATTCCCGCTTTCGCGGGAATGACAAACGCAGGGGCGGGGACGCTTGGCGACCATCTACCATCTGAAGCCGCGCTTCCAGGCCCTGCTCCGGCCGCTCTCAGATGCTTTGGTCCGCTCCGGCCTGCGTGCCAACGACGTAACGCTCGGGGCGCTGTTGTTGAGCACGGCGCACGGCGCATGGCTCGCGCTGATGCCCACCTCGCGCTGGCCGCTTCTCCTGCTTCCCGTCACTCTCGTCGTGCGCATGGCCTTCAACGCTATCGACGAAATGATGGCAAAGGAGCACGGCCAGGCGAGCGCCACGGGCGCGGTGCTCAACGAGCTGTCAGACGTGATCGCCGACGCCGCGCTCTATCTTCCCTTCGCTTTGATACCGGGGCTGAACGCGCCGCTCGTGGTGCTGGCTATCGTTACCGGCATCATTGCCGAGATGGCCGGCGCCCTTGGACCGATGATCGGGAGTCCCCGCCGTTATGACGGACCGCTCGGCAAGAGCGATCGCGCCTTCGCCTTCGGTCTGCTCGCGGTGCTGCTCGGCTTGCGGCTAGCGCCGGGGCTATGGAGCACCCTCTATCTCGCCGCGCTCTTGCTCCTGTCGGTGCTGACGTTGCTCAACCGGGCGCGGAGCATCGTCACGCAAGCCAAGGGGCGCCAAGCATGAGCCTCATCTTCGGCCTGCCGGCAAACGTCGTCTATTTCACCGCCGGCATCTATGCGCTGCTCGCGCTCGCGACGGCCGTCGTCCTGTTGCTTCGTTGGCGCAATCCGGGCGAGCGCTACGCCGAGCTCATGGCGCGAACCGACTCCTGGTGGTGGATGATCGGCGCGTTCACCCTCGCCATCCTGCTCAACCGGACCGTGGCGATCGTCTTCCTCGCCTTCATCACTTATCTCGCGCTCAAGGAATATCTCTCGCTCGTGCCGACCCGGCGCATCGATCGCGGTGTGCTGCTGTTCGCCTATCTCGCCATTCCCCTCCAGTTCTATTGGGCGGCGATCGATTGGTACAACATGTTCATCGTGTTCGTGCCCGTCTGGGTGCTTCTGTTCTTCCCGGCGCTGATGGCGCTGCGCGGCGAGACGCAAGGATTCCTGCGCGCGGTCGGCACGCTGTCCTGGGGGCTGATGATGACGGTCTACACGCTGTCGCACATGGCGTGGCTGCTTGTCGCCGGCCACACCATCAGCCCCGTGAACGGCGGGGTGGGGTTGCTTTTCTTCCTCGTCGTGCTCACCCAGTTCAACGACGTGGCGCAATATTGCTGGGGCAAGCCGCTCGGCCGGCACAAAGTGACGCCGACAGTCAGCCCAAAGAAGACCTGGGAGGGGCTGGTCGGCGGCATCGCCACGACAACGATGGTGGCGGCGCTGGTCGGGCCTTATCTCACGCCGATGGATTGGCGCTGGTCGGCGCTTGCCGGCGCCATCCTCGGCATCTCCGGTTTTCTCGGCGACATCACCATGTCGGCGATGAAGCGCGATCTCGGCGTGAAGGACACCGGCGGGCTGATCCCCGGCCATGGCGGCATCCTCGACCGCGTCGACAGCCTCACTTACGCGGCGCCCGTGTTCGTCCACTTCATGCGCTATTTCTATTTTCCGTGAGCGGTACATGAGCAAGAACCCGTTCACGAGATTGCTCAGGTTCATCTTCTTCGCCGTGGTGGTGCGCGCGGTGATCCTGATCGCCCTGGGCTTGACCGTGCGCCATCGCGAGCGCCTGCCGAAGCATGGGCCCGCGGTCCTTGCCGGCAATCACAACTCAAATCTCGACGCACTCGCCATCATGTCGCTGATGCCGCTGCGTCTGCTGCCCAAGCTCCGGCCGGTGGCGGCGATGGACTATTTCTTCACCAGCTCGATCCGCGGCTGGTTCGCCACCAACATCATCGGCATCATTCCGGTGAAGCGCGGCAGCGGCAAGGAAGGCGGCAATCCGCTCGCGCTTGCCGAGCAGGCGCTTCTGCGCGGCGAGATCCTGGTGCTGTTCCCCGAAGGAACACGCGGCGAGCCCGAGACGTTCAAGGAGTTCAAGAAGGGCATCGGCCATCTTGCGCACGCGCTGCCCAAGGTGCCGGTCTATCCGATCTTCATGCATGGGCTCGGCAAGGCGCTGCCCAAGGGCTCGGCGCTGCTCGTGCCATTCAACGTCACCGTCAGCGTCGGCGAGCCGCTCTACGGGACACCGTCCTACTCGGAGTTCGTCTCCAAGCTGCAGCGCTCGATGACCGATCTCGCTGCTGCGGAGAAGCTCCCTGCGTGGGAGTAAGATGGGGTATAGTGCCTGCTCGGGTCGGATCCTCTGAGGAGTGATGACCATGCGTTCGTTGCTCGCTTTAGCCATCGCCACCATCTTTGGCCTCTTCCTCCTAGCGACATTTGCCAATCAAAGCTCGGCCGTGCCCGTTGCGGCCGGAAGGCTTCCTGCAAGTCTTGAGCGATTGATGGAGAATCCTGTGATCCAAGTGTCGCACCATCACTGCAAGGAGAAGGGTCTGTGCACGGGGTGCACGGTATATTGCGAGCACTATAAGCACTCAGACTATTGCAAGGAGCATCACGACGATCCCTCCTGCTGCAAGCACTATGAGAAAAAGTGCTCTTGCGTCCCCTGCCTTGACCACGAGGTCCCGCAATAGAGTGAGCGAAGACACGGCCCGGTCCCGCGCGCGAGACTAACCGACCTCGACGTCGTCCCAGAAGCCGAAGCGGTCGGCGACGTGGCGCATCGACGGACGCGGCGCCTCGTAGCGCCAGGCGGCGCGCTCGTGGCGGGTGCCGTCGATCACCACATCGTAGAACTGGACGCCATGCGGACAGGCGCGGTCCGAGGCGGTCTTCTCGGCCTTCTGCAACAGATCGAGCCGCACGTGCCGGCTCGGGAAATACTGATAGCCGCCTTCCTCGACGATATCGTCGCTCTCGGCGATCACGCGGTCCTTAAGTTTCGCCTTCATGCGCGCACTCTCTTTTTGACGCATCATCTTATCCGAAAAGTCTGCAACTTTTCGGGATGATGCTCTCTAGAACGATGGATTGGTGCATTTGATGCCTTTCGGCTTGACCGATGAGATGGCGCCCGTCTCGAGCGAAATCTCCCAGGCGCGCCTGACATCCGTCCACCAATCTTTGTCCTCCCTGCCCTTGGCCTCGCCGAGGAATCGCAACGTCTGGTCGTCGCCCCGCACGCAGGCGATGGAGAGGGTGACGTCGCTTTGCGGCTTCGGCACGATGAGCGCGTCGACCACCTCGTAGGAGCCCGCCGTGTCGCCTTTTTGCGGCACGGTTTCCTTGCTCGTCAGCACCAGGATGGTGCCGTCGTCGCGCTGATATTCATGTACGTAGATGGGGGGCGCGACGAGGCCGCCGCCGAGATCCTCCCACCCTTCGATGTCGAGCTCGTCGTCATAGGCCCTGCCGACGAAGCTCTTGGCGAAGAGCACGTCGGCCGATTGCTCCTCGGTCGGCGGTTTTGGCTCGGCCGCAGTGGGGACGGGCGCTAGGCCGGCGGCCGCGAAGAGAGCGGCAGCAACGATGAGGCAGGCATGCGACGGGCGAATATTGACCATAGGCGTTTCCTGGCTTGGAGCTAACCGAGGCGGGGCTCACAGTGTAATCACAATCGTGACAAAATGAGCACCGGCGCCCCTCCGGTCCCATGCGGATTTCCCTTGCTGGGCGGCCTCACGCATGCGTCATAGAATCTCCCCCCTTCGGGCGGATAGAACCGCCGACCCCTCAGCCCTCTCGCGAAATCGTGCCCTCTTTGCCTCCTTCCTTGACCAAGACACTCGCTGCTGCGGCATTTCTCTGGTTCGGCGCGGTCCTTCTCGGTCATGCGATTGCCGCGCCAGAGAAGGATGGGGCGAGGCTCGATTCCATGATCGGGCAGATGATCATGGTGGGCTTTGCCGGAACCGAAGTGAGCGACGCGGGTGTGGCAGCCGTGCGCGACCAGATCGGCGACGGCACGATCGGCGGCGTCGTGCTCTACCCGGAGAACATCCGCTCGCCGCAGCAGATCACGGCGCTCACCGCCTTCTTGCACAATGCGCGGTCGTCGCCCGTGCCGTTCATCGCCGTCGACCAGGAGGGCGGCAAGGTGCAGCGTCTGTCGCGCGAGAACGGGCACAAATATTTCCCCTCGGCGCATGATGTCGGGCGGAACCCGAGCTTTGCTTCGCCCGAGAGTGCCTTCAAGCTCTATTCCGAGATGGCGAGGGAGCTCGCCGACTCAGGCTTCAACGTCAATTTCGGCCCCGTCGTCGATCTCGACATCAATCCGGAAAACCCGGTGATCGGCGAACGCGAGCGGAGCTTCAGCGCCGACCCCAGCACCGTCATCGCTCTCGCCCGCGCCTTCATCCGCGCCCATCGCGAGGAGGGCATCGTCACCGTCGCCAAACATTTCCCGGGACACGGCTCGAGCCGCTCGGACAGCCATAGGGGCTTCGCCGACATCTCGATGACGTGGAAAGAGATCGAGCTCGATCCTTATTGCGTGCTCGCCAAGGAAGGCATGCTCGACGCGGTGATGATCGGGCATCTCTACCATCCGCGCTTCAGCGACGGAGATATGCTGCCGGCATCGTTGTCGGCGAAGGCAGTTCGCGCGCTGCGCAACAAATCGTGGATCGACTTCGACGGAGTCATTTTCAGCGACGACATGGAGATGGGCGCGGTCGCGCACAGCTATTCGCTCGAGGAACGCGTGATCAAAGCGATCGATGCCGGCATCGACGTGATCGTGTTCTCCAACATCACCGACCACGATCCCGAGCTCGGGCCCAAGATCCACACCATCATCGCCGATGGCGTCCGCGACGGGCGCATCTCGAGGCTCAGGATCGAGCAGGCTTACGAAAAGATCAGATTGTTGAAGCGCCGCCTCGCCCAGCACGAGCTTGCCGGGCAGTGGTAGGGCTGAAGCTCGCTTCGACGCGGGTGACGCGCGCATGATCAGCAGCATCGCCGCAATTCTTCTATTGTTGGCCCTCGCGCTATGTCTCGCGGTGATCCCGTTCGTACTGTGGTTGATCTTCTGGTGAGCGCGCCGAGACCTCATGCTGAGGAGCTCCCGTAGGGCGCATCTTAGCGTGAGCCCACCCTTCGAGACGGCCGCGAGCGGCCTCCTCAGGATGCGGCACTTCTAGCTAGTGATAGGCGTCGTGCTCGGTCGCATCCCAGAACACATAATAAGAATAGGCGGTGTAGGCGAGGATGATGGGAAGAATGGGGATCGCGCCGTAGAGCATGAAGAGCTGGCTCTCTGGCGCGGCTGCCGCCTGCCAGATGGTGATGTCGGGTGGGATGATATAGGGGAAGAGGCTGACGGCGAGTCCGGTATAGCAGAGGAGGAAAAGCGCGATGGCGAGCAGGAAGGGCGCATAGCGATAGCGCCGATCGAGCGTAAGCCAGAGGGCGCCGATCGCGGTCGCCGTCAAAAGCGGCACCGGGCTCAGCATGATAATATTACCCGGCGTGAACCAGCGCGCGGCGATCTCGGGAAATGCCAGCGGCGTCCACAGGCTGAAGATGGCGATGAACACGCTGACCGCAATCAGGGCGTAGCGGGCGATGCCATAGGCCCATTCGCGGAGGGCCTCGTCGCCCTTCATGATCAGCCACCCCGCCGACAGAAGCACATAGCCTGACAGCACGGCAATCGCGGTCGTTATCGAGAAGGGCGTGACCCAATCGAAGGCGCCGCCGGAGAACTTGTTGTCGGCGACGGCGAACCCCTGCACGAAGGCGCCGATGATCGCTCCCTGCATCAGAGCGGCAAGGAGTGAGCCGCCGGCGAAGGCCGTGTCCCACATCCATCGGCTGCGCTCCGCCTTGAAGCGGAACTCGAAGGCGACGCCGCGCAGGATGAGTCCGATCAGCATCAAGATGATGGGGATATAGAGCGCCGGCAGCATCACGGCGTAGGCGAGGGGGAAGGCCGCGAGCAGCCCGCCTCCACCCATCACCAGCCACGTCTCGTTGCCGTCCCAGAACGGCGACACCGAGCCCATCATGGCGTCGCGGTCCTTATCGGAGGGTGCGATCGGAAAGAGCGCGCCGAGCCCGAGATCGTAACCGCCGAGGAGAACGTAGAGGAACACGGCAAGCGCAAGGATTGCCGCCCACACCAGCGGCAGAATTAGTGGCAGGATATCGGTGGCGGATGCTGGCGTCATGGGCTGCCCGATGCGGCAAGAGGCCGGTGGGAGAGGTCCGCCTCGCTTCCGGCCGACACCGGCGTGGGCTCGTCGGGACCGCGCTGCACCAGCTTGATAATGTAATAGAGCCCGGCGCCGAACACGATTCCGTACACGATGACGAACAGGATGAGCGAGGTGAGCACGCTGCCGCCAGGAACGGGGGATACGGCGTCGGCGGTGCGCAAGATGCCGTAGACCGTCCACGGCTGACGGCCGACTTCCGCCGTGAACCAGCCGGCGAGGACGGCGAGGAAGCCAAGCGGCGAGACCCAGGTCAGGACGTGCAGGAACCAGCGGCTGGTGAAGAGCCGCCCGCTGAGCCACAGCACTGCGCCTACGATACCGACCGCAACCATGATCAGGCCGATGCTGACCATGATGCGGAAGGCGAAGAAGGGGATGATCGGGTTCGGCCTGTCGTCGGGCGGGAAGGATTTCAGTCCCTTGACCTCGCCATCCCATTCGTGGGTCAGGATCAGGCTGCCGAGATGGGGCACCTCGAGCTGATAGTGGTTCGTCTCAGCCTTGGGGTCCGGAATGGCGAACAGGATGAGCGGCACGTCCTTGCCCGTCTCCCAATGGGCTTCGAGCGCCGCGATTTTGGCCGGCTGGTATTTGAGCGTGTTCAGTCCGTGCATGTCGCCGAGTAGAATCTGGAGCGGCGCGAGCCAAACGAGCAGGCTCAGCCCCATGCCGAGCATGATGCGTCCCTCGGGAACGCTTCTGTTGCGCAAGATGTACCAGGCGCCGATGCCGGCCACGATGAAGGCGGTGGTGAGATAGGCGGCCGCCACCATATGGGCGAAGCGGTAGGGGAACGACGGGCTGATGATCGCCTGCCACCAATTGGCCACATGCAGCACGCCGTTGGCATCGACGGTGTAACCGGCAGGCGTCTGCATGAAGCTGTTGGCAGAGAGGATCCAGAAGGCCGACAGTAGCGTGCCGAACGCCACCATGCAGGCCGCGAAGAAATGCACCCATTTCGGCACCCGCTTGGCGCCGAACAGCATGATGCCGAGAAAACCAGCTTCGAGGAAGAAGGCAGTCAGCACCTCGTAGGCCATCAGCGGCCCGATGACGTTGCCGCCGCGCCGCGACAGCTCGCTCCAATTGGTGCCGAACTCGTAGGAGAGCACCACGCCAGAGACCACGCCCATGCCGAACGACACGGCGAAAATCTTGGTCCAATGCTGAGCGATGCGGAAGTAGATGTCCTTGCCGGTCCTGAGCCACAGCGCCTCGAGCACCACGAGCCAGGCGGCGAGGCCGATGGTGAAGGACGGAAAGAGGATGTGGAACGAGATGGTGAAAGCGAACTGGATGCGCGAAAGCAGAAGCGGGTCTAGGCCTGACATCGTTGGCTATGCTCCGGCTGCTTCGCGGAGCCCGCGCAAGCGGCGGGGCTCATCGACTCGATTGAAACAGAATAACGCTGCCTTTCCGTGACGGGAACCCGTGCGATCGCCGCATGGTACACACCCCATTTTGACATAGGTCAGCCGAGCGCGTGAGAACTCTCTTTGTACTTTGACCTGCGCAAGCGGCTATTTTTCATAGCATGGACGCAAAAACGCTAGCTCTGACGACGCTTGGGCGGACGCTCGAGGCGCGCGGCTACCGCTTCGTCACGGTCACGCCTGCGACGCATTGCCGGGTGCTCGACCGGCCTGAAGGTCCAACCACGCTCGAATCGATCTTCGGCTGGAACCGTCCGTTCGATCGCGACGCGGTCGAGGAGGACATCTTCGAGCTGCTCGAAGATGGCGAGGCCCTCGAAGCCGTCTCCGGCCGCTACAAGTCGAAGCTGCGCTTCGCCACGATGGGCGATTTGCTGTTCGTGCATTCCGGCTTCCCCACCGCCGATCAGGACGCGGTCTTTTTCGGGCCTGACACCTACCGCTTCGTGCGGCTGCTGGGCTCAGCCCTCGGCGATTTGGCGGGACACGGTGCGCTCAAGCTCGTGGATGTCGGCACTGGGAGCGGGGCGGGCGGAATCTTCGCCGCGCGCCTGCTTGGGCCCGCGACGCGGCTCGTTCTCGCCGACAGCAATCGAGAGGCGCTCGCTCTTGCCGCCATCAATGCCGTGCTCAACGACGTCCCGTCGCCGGAGATGATCCTGAGCGATGTCTTGAGCGGGGTGGGCGGCGCGCCGGACATCATCGTCGCCAATGCCCCTTATCTCGTCGATGACGGGACGCGCCTCCATCCTCACGGCGGAGGCGAGCTTGGCATCTCGCTTGCGTTCCGCATCGCAGAGGAAGCACTCGCTCGGCTCGCGCCCGGCGGCCGGCTCGTCCTCTATGCGGGCACGCCGATCATCGCGGGGGGCGATCCTCTGTTCCAATCGTTGCGGCCTATGCTCGAGCGCAACGCGAGCGAGTTCGGCTATGAGGAGATCGATGCCGACGTGTTCGGCGAGGAGCTCGATAGGAGCGCTTATGCCGAGGCCGACCGTATCGCTGTCGTCGGCCTCAGCGCCATCAAGCGAGGGTAGGCACACACTCCGGCTCAAGCCCCGCCGGTCATCGCAGCAGCAAAGGCGTCCTCATGGATTTTGCGGCTCGCGGCGCCGAAGCAGCACAAGACAACGCAGCCGTCGTCCGGAAGATGCTTCAACTCGCCGAGAACCGTTCTCACCGCGATCCTCGCGGCGCGCTCGGCCGGGAAGCCATAGATGCCGGTCGAGATGGCGGGAAAGGCGATCGAGGTGAGTCCCAGCTCATTGAGACGCCGCAAGCTGTTGCGGTAGCAACTCGCAAGCAGCCTGTCCTCGCCGCGCTCGCCTCCGCCCCAGACCGGGCCTACCGCATGGATCACGTAGCGCGCCTTGAGATCAAAGCCCGGCGTGATCTTGGCCTCTCCCGTATCGCAGCCGCCAAGCCTGGCGCAGGCCTCTGCGAGCTCGGGCCCGGCGGCGCGGTGGATCGCGCCGCATACGCCGCCGCCGGGGGCCAGCGCGCTGTTGGCGGCATTGACGATGGCATCGACGTCGAGCGCGGTGATATCGCCCTCGACGATCTCGATCCGGCCGGGCATGCCGCCATTGGATGCGGAGAGCCGCCCCAGATCAAGCCTACTGCGGAGCTGTCCTCGATTGTGTCGACGACGCCGAAGATCCGCCCGACTTATTCACCGTCCTGATCCAGGCGATGATCTTCCACAGATCGTCGTCGGATTTCACCACGCTGCCCATTGCGGGCATTGGGTTAGCGACAGGCCGTGCGGCGAAAAAGGCGTTGACCAAGCAATGTTATATTATATCATCGTTACCATGAACGGCGCCCATGACCATTCCAGTCCCAGGCTGTCGCGCAATCAGAGCGAAATCCTCGCCTGCCTGCGCAGGGCGAAAGAGCCCATGAGCGCCTATGCCATCCTCGACCGGGTGAGAACCGTCGGCATCTCCCATCCGCCGACGGTCTATCGCGCGCTGAACGAGCTGATGCAGAAGGGCATGGTGCACAGGCTGCAGTCGAAGTCGGCCTTCGTCGCCTGCGGGCATGGCGCCTGCGACGGCAAGTTCGCCTTCGCCATCTGCCGGAAATGCGACAAGGTCGTCGAAATTCCGCTCTCCGACGAAGACCAGGCGGCCTTATTGGGTCTCGCACCCGATGAGATTACGCCTGAGCAGGTGACGCTCGAGATCGCGGGCCTGTGCGAGGCCTGCCGGCCGAACTTCCCGGTCTAGAGACAAAGCATCGCACGGGGCAAAGCAGCCTGCCGGATTATGTTATAGCATTGCGCGGGAGGACCTCATGAAATCGTTTGCAGTTGCCGCAGCGTTCGTCGCCTTGGCCAGTTTCCCTGCTCTGGCGGCAGAGCCCATCCATGTCGTTGCCGCGGAGAACTTCTACGGCGACATCGCCAAACAGATCGGCGGACCGACGGTCAAGGTGACCAGCATCCTTTCGAATCCCGATACGGACCCGCACCTCTTCGAAGCGAGCCCGTCGGTTGCCCGGAGCCTTAAGGGCGCACAGATCGTCATTTACAATGGCATCGACTACGACCCTTGGATGACGAATCTGCTCAGCGCGTCCAAGGCGCCGGACCGCAAGGCGATCGTCGTCGCCGATCTCATCGGCAAGAAGTCCGGTGACAACCCGCATATCTGGTACGATCCGGCCACCATGGTCGCGGCCGCGCGGGCGATCAAAGATGCGCTGGTTGCCGCCGATCCGGCCAACAAGGCGCAGTATGAAAAGCGCCTCACGGCTTTCGAGGACTCGCTCAAGCCAGTCCAAGACAAGATCGCCGCATTGAAAAAGCGATCAGCTGGCGTTCCTGCCACCGCAACCGAACCGGTCTTCGGCTACATGTTCGAGGCGCTCGGCATGGAGGTCAGGAACGGGGGCTTTCAGTTGGCGGTGATGAACGACACCGAGCCTAGTCCATCTCAAATAGCCGCATTCGAAGTCGACCTGAAAACCGGCAAGGTCAAGCTGCTCGTCTACAACAGCCAAGCCTCCGATCCGCTGGCCGAGCGTATGCTCAAGCTGGCGAAGGCGTCGAAGATTCCGGTGGTTGGAGCGACCGAAACCGAGCCTCCGGGTTCGACGTATCAGGCATGGATGACCAAAGAACTCGTGGCCGTGGACAAAGCTCTGCCCCCGCTGACGGAATGAAAGCGCTCGAATTCACCAACGTCACGGTGATGCTGGCTGGGCGCGCGGTCTTGGCCAATGTCAGCTTTGCGGTTGGAGAGCATGAATTCGTCGGTGTGCTGGGGCCAAACGGTTCCGGCAAGACGACGTTGCTGCGAGCCGCGCTCGGAATGTTGCCCATCAACCACGGGTCGATCAGGGTGCTCGGCTCGCCCGCCGTGCGCGGAAATCCGTCCATCGGCTACATGCCCCAGGTTCGCAGCAATGTCGACGCGCTCAGGCTCAGTGGATGGGATTTTGTGGCCGTGGTGGTCAACGGCCATCGCTTCGGCCTGCCTTACTTGAGCAAAGACGGGCGCAAGGAGGTTGACTGGGCACTCGACATGGTCGGTGCGCGCGAGCTGGCGAAGCGCCCTTTGGCCGAAACATCGGGGGGCGAGCGTCAGCGGCTCTTGCTGGCTCAGGCCCTGATCGGGCGGCCCAAACTGCTATTGCTGGATGAGCCCTTGATCAGCCTTGACCCGAGTCACCAGCGCGCGGTCGTGCAGCTAACGAAAGCGCTCCAGACGGAACTGCGCATCTCGGTGCTGTTCAGCTCGCACGAACTCAATCCGCTGCTTGGGGCGCTCGACCGGGTCCTCTATCTGGGCAACGGATATGCGGCGCTCGGCACCGTGGATGAGGTTATCACCGGCCCGGTCTTGTCGCGCCTCTATGGATCTCCGATCGAGGTGGTGCGCATCGGTGGCCGCATTTTCGTCATGTCGGGAGAGCACGACGTGGAGCGGGAAAATCACCGGCACGAACACGCACACCACGAGCACCATGCTCCAGTATGATTTCATGCGGACCGCGTTCGCGGCCGCCACCATCGTCGCGATCGTCGCTGGCCCTATCGGCTACTTTCTGGTTCTCAGGGGACAGACTTTCGCCGGTCACGCCTTGGCGCATGTCGGGTTCACCGGCGCCACCGGCGCAATACTGATCGGCTTTTCCCCATTGGCGGGCTTGGTATGTCTCACCGTCGCCGCCGGTATCGCCATGGGGTTTCTCGGCGAGCGCTTGGCGCAACGCGACGTGGCCATCGGCATCATCCTCGCGCTCGCGCTCGGCCTCGGACTTCTGTTCCTGCATTTCTTCACGTCCTTCGCTACCCAGGCAACGGCGCTGCTGTTCGGGAACGTGCTTGGCGTGGATGTCAGCACCGTCTGGACTTTGCTCGGCCTCGGGGTGGTGAGCCTTGCCGCGCTTGCCGTCATCTCGCGCCCGCTGCTGTTTGCCAGCCTGCAGCCGGAGCTTGCCGCGGCGAAAGGCGTGCCGGCGCGACTGCTCTCGGTCACGTTCTTGGCCATCGTCGCCCTCGCTACCGCCGAATGCGCACAAATCGTGGGCGTCCTTCTGGTTTTTGCCTTGATGGTGGGGCCGGCGGCCACAGCGCAACGTCTGACCAAGGGTTTTGCGAGCGGTGTGATCGTGGCCGTTGCGCTCGCGCTGGCTTACGTCTGGCTCGGCCTCACGCTCGCGTTCTACACCGACTGGCCGACAAGCTTCTGGATCTCGGCCCTCAGCGCCGCTGGATATTTCTTGGCGGTTCTCCCATGGGCGCACTGGTTGTCGCGGCGCGCAGCGATAGGACTTGTCACATCCAAATCGTCCGTTGCGGAGGGTCTCGCCCCAACCGACGGCCGGCAGGTGTCCTGACCTGGGCTGGGCCATGTTCCGCAAACAATATCGATACGCTCAGCGCGGCGCTCTCCGCCTCAGCCTTCTGAATTAGCAATGCCGGTCCCTTTCCGGCAAGCGGGCGCCACTCAGCTTTGCGTCGGTTAGTTTCTTGCCCACTGTAGTTATGTTATAACATAGGAGCCTGCCAATGGATCGACAACTTCCCCAACATCTCCGAGACGTCGGCTCTGGTGCGGACGGTCGCCTGCCGGTGACCGTGCTGTCGGGCTTTCTCGGCGCCGGCAAGACGACGCTGCTCAATCGAGTGCTCGGCAACCGCGAAGGCCGCAAGGTCGCCGTCATCGTCAACG
Source organism: uncultured Alphaproteobacteria bacterium (assembly GCA_963732205.1). GTDB lineage: Bacteria > Pseudomonadota > Alphaproteobacteria > Rhizobiales > Methyloligellaceae > Methyloceanibacter. The sequence goes on along the minus strand of CAVSYE010000005.1, from coordinate 175,751 downwards.
ACATGAGCGAGATCAATGTCGATGCGGAGCTGATCCGTAAGGGCGGCGCGAAACTGTCGCGCACTGACGAGGTCTTGGTCGAGATGTCGAACGGCTGCATCTGCTGCACGCTGCGCGAGGACCTGTTGAAGGAAGTGCGCCGGCTCGCCGAGGAGCGGCGCTTCGACTATCTCCTGATCGAATCGGCGGGCATTTCCGAGCCACTCCCCGTGGCCTCTTCGATTTCCGCGATGAGAGGGGGATTAGCCTCGCCGACGTCGCGCGGCTGGACACGATGGTGACAGTCGTCGACGCCGCCAATCTTCTCAAGGACTATGCCTCGGAAGACTTCCTCGCCGAGCGCGGCCTCGCGCTCGGCGACGACGATCATCGCCCCCTGGTCGAGCTCCTCGTCGATCAGATCGAGTTCGCCGACGTCGTCATCCTCAACAAGCTCGACCTTGCTACGCCGGACGAGCTTTCGGCGGCGCGCTCCATCATCCGCTCGCTGAACGCCGGCGCCCGCGTCGTCGAGACGACCGAGGCATGCGTTCCTCTCGATCAGATTCTTGGATACCGGTCTGTTCAGCTTCGAGGCGGCGCACGCTCATCCCACCTGGTACAAGGAGCTGAACGGCTTCAAGAACCATATTCCGGAGACCGAGGAATACGGCATCGCGAGCCTCACCTACCGGGCGCGCGCGCCGTTCGATCCGGTGAAGCTCCACGCCTTCTTCAATAGGCCTTGGCCGAACGTCATTCGTGCCAAGGGATTCTTTTGGCTTGCGACGCGCCCGCAATGGGTCGGCGAGCTGAGCCAGGCTGGCGCGTTGGTCCGCCACCAGGGCGTCGGCTATTGGTGGGCGGGCGGTGCCGAAACGGCAATGGCCCGACGATCCCGATCTTGCCCGGGACATTCGGAAACGGTGGCACGAGGAATGGGGAGACCGGCAGCAAGAGCTCGTGTTCATCGGGACCAAGGACATGGATCCCGGCGCGCTGACGGCCGAGCTTAATGCGTGCCTCCTCAAGAAACCGCGCAAGGCCGACATGGACCGGGGCCGGTGGAGTAAGCTCCCCGACCCCTTTCCGGATTGGCGGAGCCCCGCCGAGGGCTGAGCGCCAAACCCTCCCCCCTTGAGGGGGAGGGGATTATTCTGTGCCGGTGTCGTCTCTTTACACATCGCGATGGATTGCTGTCGCTGGCGCGGTCCTGCTTTTGGCGATTGCAGCGGATTCGCTTGTGCCGGTCGCCTGGCAGGTTCGCACGGGGCTGCATTGGCTGATCGAGCATTTCCTCGCCTATTTCGCCGTCACGCTCGTCTTTCGCCTCGCCTGGCCGAGGCCCTTCCTGGTGGCGGGTTGTCTCATGGTGGTCGCGGGCGGGATGGAGGCTCTTCAGGGGGTGACCGCCGACCGCATTCCCGACCTCGCCACCGCCTTTTGCGGGGCGGCCGGGGTGCTCGTCGCGACGCTTTTGGCAACTCTCGTGACAGATGTGTGGCAGGCGCGCCTAAGGTCTGCCGCCGCCCCTGGCGCGTTTTGGCGAAATCTGCTCTATCCTTAAGCCATGATCAGCGGAGCCCGGCGCCATACGATCCCGGTCAGGATCGGCAACGTCACCATCGGCGGCAACGCGCCCATCGTCGTCCAGTCGATGACCAATACCGACACGGCTGACGTCGAGTCGACCACGAAGCAGGTTGCGGCTCTTGCCAGGGCAGGCTCCGAGTTGGTGCGCATCACGGTGGACCGCGCCGAGGCCGCCGCTGCCGTTCCGCATATCCGCGAGCGGCTCGACAGTCTGGGTGTCGACGCGCCGCTCATCGGCGACTTCCACTATAACGGTCACACGCTGCTCGCCGAGTATCCGGCCTGCGCCGAAGCTCTCGCCAAATACCGCATCAATCCCGGCAATGTCGGCTTCAAGGAGAAGCGCGACAAGCAATTCGCCGAGATCGTCGAGATCGCGGCGAAGAACGGCAAAGCGGTGCGCATCGGCGTGAATTGGGGAAGCCTCGATCAGGACTTGCTCACGCGGCTGATGGACAAGAACGCGCGCGAGCCCGAGCCCAAAGATGCGCGCGAGGTGATGCACGAGGCGATCGTGCAGTCCGCGCTGTTGAGCGCTGAGCGAGCCGTCGAGCTTGGCCTTCCGCCTGAGAAGATCATCCTCTCCGCCAAGGTCTCGGCGGTGCAGGACCTGATCGCCGTCTACGCAATGCTCGCCGCGCGCTCGGACCTTGCGCTCCATCTCGGCCTCACCGAGGCGGGCATGGGGTCCAAAGGCATCGTGGCCTCATCGGCCGCGCTCTCCGTGCTGCTGCAGCAGGGGATCGGCGACACGATCCGCATCTCGCTCACGCCGGAGCCCGGCGGCGACCGCACGCTTGAGGTGAAGGTCGCGCAGGAGCTTTTGCAGAGCATGGGCTTCAGGAGCTTCGTGCCGCAGGTGGCCGCGTGCCCCGGCTGCGGGCGGACCACCTCCACCACCTTCCAGGAGCTCGCCCGCGACATTCAGGATTTCATCCGCAACGAGATGCCGGAGTGGAAGCGCCGCTATCCCGGAGTGGAGACGCTGAACGTCGCGGTGATGGGCTGCATCGTCAACGGGCCGGGTGAATCGAAGCACGCCGATATCGGCATCTCGCTGCCCGGCACGGGCGAAGCGCCGGCTGCGCCCGTATTCATCGACGGCAAGAAGGCCGTCACCTTGCGCGGGCCGACCGTGGCGGCCGACTTCAAGCAGATGGTGCTCGATTATATCGAACGGCGCTTCGGACAAGGCGCTATCGGCCGCAGCGCTGCCGAATAGGGAGGGCGCGATGCGTTGGGCGTGGCTTGCGGTCCTTGCGGTCCTCCTTGCGTCCCCACTCGCGGTCTTCTCGGCACGCGCAGAGGACGAGCCATCGGACCAATCCTCAAGCGACGAGGCGCCCGATCCTTGGCTCGGCTGCTGGACCCGCGTCTATGACGCCACGCATCTCGCCAAGCATCCGAAGCAGGCGGTCACGGCACTCACGCTCTCGATCGAGACGCGCGAGCCGTCGGGCGACAGCGACCCCGGCCCCTATGCGGCCAAGCTCGCCGCTAAATTCCGCGACAAGCCGGACATCTATGTCATGCCGAGCGCCGGGCGCTGCGTGGTCGCCGGCGCCGCCAAGGACCAGCTCTCTTGCGTCACCGACGGCTTCTTCGTCGGCAAATTCGAGCTCGTTCCCGCGGCCAAGAACATGAAGATCGTGCTGCAAGCAAGCGACGATCATATTGCGCTCGTCCCCGGTGTCGACACGGCGTCATTCGTTCTGCTCTCGCCCGACAATCCCGAGCACTCGCTGTTCGTGCTGAACCCCACGGCGCCCAAGACCTGCAAGCGATAACTCTCAGCCCTGCACGAGCTGCGCGGCGAGGTTGACGGCGAAAGCGATCACCGCCGTGTTGAAGAAGAACGACAAGATGCCATGCAGCATCACCACGCGGCGCATCGCGCGCGAGGTCACGGCGACGTCAGAGGTCTGCGCGGTGGTGCCGACCACGAAGGAGAAATAGAGAAAGTCGAGATAGTCGGGCGTCGAGTCGTCGGGAAAGCCGAGGCCGCCGCCATGTCCGCCCGCGCGGTCCTTGCCCTCGCTGTGGAACTCATGCGCATAGAACAGCGCGAACACGGTATGGATCAGGAGCCATGACAGGAAGATGGTCGCGACCGACACCGCGATGCTGATGTCGCGTTCCGACCCATGCTCGCTCTTGAGGGCCATGAGCTGGGCGAACAGAGCGAGCATGGCGAAGACCGAACCTAAAGTCACGATGAACAGGACGGCGATGCGGCTCTCGCGCTCGATGCCCGCCTCGCGTTTGATGCCTTCGACCTCGGCGCGGGCCATCTTGATGGCGATGAGGATGAGATAGAGCCAGCCGCCGGCGTTCCAACCGGCGAGGATGCGGGGGATCACATCCTCGATCGGCGCAAAGAGCGCCACGGCGAGGCCGACGCAAAGCGAGATGAGGAAGCGAATCTGCGCCCGCCCATGTCTTGCAATATGGGCGCCGAAGGAGATGTGCTCGGGCGTCTCTTTGGCCTTTGGCCCGGTGCGCGTTGCCATGGCGCTAGCTGCTAGCAGATTCCCTGATCCGCTTCATGGGGAAACCTGACTGCTGCGGCGTCAGGCGCGGCGCTCGGCGACGAAGCGTGCGGCGTCGATGAGCATGGCGGCCTTGCCGCCGAACGGCGCAAGCGCTTGTTCCGCTTCGGCGACGAGAGCGGCGAGACGCGCTTTTGCCGCCTCGGAGCCAAGCAAAGCGATGAGAGTCGCCTTGCCCTGGCTTGCATCCTTGGCGACCGCCTTGCCGAGCGTGGCGGCGTCGCCCTCGGCATCGAGCAGGTCGTCGGCGAGTTGGAAGGCTTGGCCGAAGGCCGCAGCATAGGCGATGAGCGCCGCACGCTCTGGTGCGCTGGCGCGACCGATGATCGCGCCCCCCTCGCAGGCGAAGCGGAACAGAGCCCCGGTCTTCAGCGCCTGCATCATGGCCACGTCCTCTTTGCTGAAGCCCGTTTGCCCGATGGTGAGATCGAGCGCCTGGCCGAGCACCATGCCCTGCCACCCGCTCGCCCGCGCAAGGTGAAGCACGAGCTCGGAGCGGACGACGGGATCGGTGCTGGCCGATGGATTGCTTAGGATCTCGAAGGCGAGGGTGAGCAGCCCGTCGCCCACGAGGATGGCGGTCGCCTCGTCATAGGCCTTATGCACCGTGGGACGCCCGCGGCGCATGTCGTCATCGTCCATGGCCGGCAAGTCGTCATGCACGAGAGAGTAGCAATGGATGCATTCGAGCGCGCAAGCCGCATCGAGCGAGGCGTATTCATCCACATCGAACAGCCGCGCCGATTGTATGAGGAGAAAGGGGCGCAAACGCTTGCCGCCGCCCAGCACTGCGTAGCGCATGGCTTCTGCCAGATCGCTCTTGGCCATGGCCGCTTGCGCCTGTCCCTTAGCGGCGCCGTCGCCGAGCAGGGCAGAGAGCCTCGCCTCGACAAGCTGGCCCACGCGTTCGAGGTCTTTCTTGAAAGTCATATTGGGGATAGGGCGATAGAGGGCGGCGCTTTGCCGCAAAATCGTTACTAATCATTACCCTAATACCACGTTGCCGGGTGCGGCAACCGAGAGGTAGAACGCGGGGGATATGGTGATTCAGGCAGTCTCGGGAGCGCGAGGGCGCAAGCGCTCTAAGAGACGGATAGCGCATCCCTGGATGAGACGCGCGGGTCTCGTTGTCCTCTTTGGCCTCGCGGCTCTTCTCCTTTCCATCGTCCTCTTCCGCTTCGTCAATCCGCCCATCACCGCGGTGATGCTGGCAGACAAGCTGACCGGCACGACGCTTCACCGCCAATGGGTGCCGCTCGAGGATATGTCGCCCGATCTGCCGCTTGCCGTGATCTCGAGTGAGGACGGGCGCTTCTGCCGGCATTGGGGGGTCGATTGGGGCGCCATGCGTGAGGCGATCAAGGCGGGCGCCGTGCGCGGCGCGAGCACCATCCCCATGCAGGTGGCGAAGAACCTCTATCTGTGGAACGGGCGGAGCTATGTGGCCAAAGCCCTCGAGCTGCCGCTTGCCTATATCATGTCGGTCATCTGGCCGAAGCAGCGCATGATCGAGGTCTATCTCAACGTCGCCGAGTTCGGCCGCGGCATTTACGGGGCGGAGGAAGCGAGCCGGCATTATTTCGGCAAGAGCGCAGCCGATCTCACTCGCCACGAGGCCGTCCTGCTCGCCGTCACGTTGCCGGCCCCGCATATACGCAATCCGCACAAGCCGAGCTTCCGCATGCTGCGGATCGCGCGCGCGGTCGAGCTGCGCATGCCGACCATCGCCAAGCGCAGCGGCTGCGTCGTGCCGCGACGGTAAAAGGGCGGCCATCGGCTCTGGCCAGCCGAAATGTTTGCCACTATAAGGGCGCGACGAAGGTCCTCGGCGCTTACCGGGGCCGCTCAAAGGATTGCAAAATCATGGCCGTTCCGAAAAGAAAAGTCTCGCGCATGAAGCGCGGCAACAGGCAAAGTCACGACGCGCTTCATGCGCCGACCTATGTCGAGGACAAGGAGTCCGGCGAATTGCGCCGGCCCCATCACATCGACCTGAAATCGGGCCGTTACCGTGGCCGTCAGGTGCTCGACGTCAAGGAAGAGGCCTAAAGCGAGCGTCCCGCCTCGAGGGGCCTGACCGGCCTCAGCTCCAGGAGGCTCACCGGCAATGACGGAACCGGCGCCTGAAACAAGGACGGTTCGCAGGCGTGAACGGCGGAGCTTCATCGCCGCCCTGCCGCTCCTCGTCATCCCGCTTCTCGCTTATGTGGTCTTTGCCGTGGCGGGTGCCGACTTCGGCACTCCACGCTTCGATGTGCCGTTGCCGTCAGGGGGCATTTGGCAGATCACGCTCGGCGGCATTCTGCTTGCGACAGGGCTGGGGCTTCTCTTCTTCGAGATCCTGAAGGCGACGTGGACCGGCGGCGCCACCGTCATCGACCATGCCTTGTCGATGATGGTGTTCGTCGCCTGCCTGATCTTGTTCCTGATCTGGGACCGTGCGGCGACCTCGACCTTCTTCCTGCTGATGCTCATGGCCATGATCGACGTGATCGCCGGCTTTTCGCTCACCATCAAGGCGGCGCGGCGCGGCAATAACGTCAGCGCACCATAATGCTTGGCGACGCCCAAAGTGGGCTGTTGGATCGACGCAAGCTTTTGTCAACCAAGCGTCGAAGAAAGACTGACGCTGTCGCGCTGCCGCCGTCTTTCCTACCCGATCGCGCACTAGAGAGAGTCCTTTCTTAAGCCTTGTTTTCTAGGCTTCGCGGTAATGAGGCAGCGCCGCAAAGGCGCGCCGCGATTGGGATTGAGGGGGAGGAGTTGAGCAGATTGTCTGACCAGCGCGCCGAGCGCAGCGCCGTCCAGTCCCAGGGCCCGCAAGCCACTCCGAGCGTCGCCGGTTTCAGTCAGCGGGACGGTGAGCCCTCTGCCGCGCCGTCATTGGAGCCAAAGCTCGATCTCGAAGAGGTGCTGCAAGCCGTACGTGAGACCGCCTATCGCTGGGACTTCGCCAGCGACCGCATCGACTGGGCCCAAAATGCGCCCTCGGTGCTCGGCGTTATCGATCCGCTGCAGCTCGCGAAGGGCCGCGCCTTCGCCCTTCTGATCGACCCCGAGCATGCCGGGGCGCGCTATGACGGGATCACCGGCGGCCCGAACGTCCAAACGGACACCGAGATCAAATATTGCCTGCATTACCGTTTCCTCCCCGATGGCCGTCGCGGCAGGGCGGCGCTGTGGGTCGAGGACACCGGCCTCTGCTATATCGACGAGGAGGGGCGCCCGCATCTCGCACAAGGCACGCTGCGCGTGATCGACGACCGCCGCGAGAAGCATGAGCGGCTGCTCTATCTCGGCAGCCATGACGAGCTTACCGGCCAGCTCAACCGCACGCGGCTCACTGAAGAGCTTACCCATCTCCTGTCCAGCGCCGGGCGCGCCCCGACCAAAGGCGCGTTCCTGCTCGCCGGCGTCAACGACCTCACGCTGATCAACGAAACTTATGGCTTCGACGTGGGCGACGAGGTGATCGCCATCGTCGGGCGCAGGCTCGGCCGCGCACTTCGCGGCAAGGACTGCATCGGCCGCTTCTCCTCGAACAAATTCGGCGTGGTGCTGCATGATTGCGACGCAAGCGGACTCGAGGCGATTGCCGAGCGTCTGATCGCCACGGTGCGCGACAACGTCATCGATACCAGCGTCGGCGCGGTGGCGACGAGCCTCTCGGTCGGTTCCGTGCTTCTGCCCGAGCACGCCAGCAACTCCCAATCGGCCATCGGCCGCTGCCTCCAGGCGCTCGATGCCGCGCGCAACAATCGCGGTCAGGGCTTCGCGCTCTATCACGCTTGCGAGCGGCGCGAGTCGGAACGGCGCCGCGCCGTCGCCATCGCCGACGACATCGTGCGCGCGCTGAACGATCGCCGCATGATGCTCGCGCTCCAGCCGATCGTCACCTCGCGCAGCCGCGAGCCGGAGCTTTACGAATGCCTGCTGCGCATGAAGCGGCTCGACGGTTCGATCGCCTCGGCGAGCGAGTTCATCCCGATCGCCGAACAGTTCGGCCTCTCCAAGCTCATCGACCACCGCGTGCTCGAACTCGCCATCGATCTGTTGCGCTCGATCCCCAAGATCAAGCTTGCGCTCAACGTCTCCGCGGCGACCGCGACAGACCCGCAATGGCTTGCCGTGCTCGAGGCCTTCACCAGCAAGGACCGCTCGCTCACCGATCGGCTGACGATCGAAATCACCGAAACGGCAGCCATTGCAGACCTCGCCGAGACCGTTAAATTTGTTAGCGCGCTCAAGGTATTAGGCTGCCGCGTGGCCCTCGACGATTTCGGCGCGGGCTATACCTCGTTCCGCAGCTTGCATCTGCTCGGCGTCGACATGGTCAAGATCGACGGCTCCTTCATCGAGAATGTCGCCACCCACGCCGAGGACGAGATGTTCGTCCGCACGCTGATCGACCTCGCGAAGAATTTCGGCATCGTCACCGTCGGCGAATGGGTCGGCGATGAGAAGACGGCCAAGCTCCTGGAGCGGGCGGGCGTGGCTTATATGCAGGGCTATTTCTTCGGCGCGCCCGAGCTTGCCAGCGACAGCGAAGTGACGGGCGAAGCGAAATCCGTCTAGCTAGGCTGGCTTACCACTTACTATTTTCTCCAGAATTCGTCCGCTCCGGCCAGGATTGAATGCCACAAACCCGAGGGTTCATCGGCGTCGGCCACATTCTGCGTAAGATGCCACAAGGTCTTGATCACCTCCGCGCCGTTCTCAATCGTATGTTGACCGACCCAGGCGGTCAGTGAGCTGTAAGGTGAACCCCAATTCACAACGAAAGCGATCAGATCGCCGTTCTTAAAGCCAACAAGAGGTCGCGGTGGGGTCGAACCGCCGCCGCCGCTGACCTTGCTTGTGTAAGTCCCGCCAATGTGGTCTCCGGTGACCGTCAGAGTCATTTCTGACCCAAGTTCGTTGATCCAAACGCCGCCGAAATTCGGTGCGGCAGTGGGGACGGATTGGGCGCTCTTAAGTGCGGCAAGTTCAGCAGGCTTTTTCATTTAGCATCCTCAGGGCTTCCTGGGTGAAACCGGGCTTAGGATACTCATTTGGGCGGAATAGTTCGAGACGATGAACCAACGTCTGTTTGGCATCCCTGAACTCAAGGTTAGACCGCTATGAGCAATGCGGCGAGAGCGGCGAGCTCCGGATCGTGCACGCCCACCTTTTCCAGATGGCGCACGGTGTTCAGCACATATTCGATATTGCCTCCCGCCTGGCCTTTGCCGCTGCGGACGATGCGAAGCCGCTCCTCGAGCGACAGCGAGGCCGCATATTGCGCATGTTTGGGGTCGACCAGATAGCAGAGCGCGCGAAACCTGCGGTTCGATCCATCGAGCAGCGTGATCGGCCGCATCGCCTCGACGTACACATCGGTCACCTGCTCGCGCGCCCGCAGAGCGGCGAGCGTCTCGTCCTCGGCGCCGGGAACCACGCGATAGGCGACGCCGCGGCACGATCCGCCTTTGTCGAGGCCGAGCACGAGGCCCGGCTCTGCGTCGGTGCCGCGATGGACGATGGAATAGACGCACAGCGCGCGATGCGCGCCCATGAGCCGGGCAGGGGCCTGCTCGGCGAATTCGAAGCCCGGCCGCCACATCAGCGAGCCATAGCCGAACACCCAAAGCTCAGCCATTCGCCAGCATCAGTCCTCGTGGCGGTGGGGGCGGCCGAAATCGGCGGCAGGCGTATCCTGGCCCGCCTCGATGATGCCGCGGCGGATGGCGCGGGTGCGGGTGAAATGCTCGTAGAGCGCCTCGCCGTCACCCTTCCTGATCGCCTTGGTCAACGCCGCCACGTCCTCGTTGAAGCGGCCGAGCATCTCGAGCACGCCGTCCTTGTTGGCGAGGAAGATGTCACGCCACATGACGGGGTCGGAGGCGGCGATGCGGGTGAAGTCGCGGAAGCCGCCGGCCGAGAATTTCAGCACCTCCGAGCGCGTGACCGTCTGCAATTCGTCGGCGGTGCCGACGATGGTGTAGGCGATGAGATGCGGCAAATGGCTGGTGATGGCGAGCACCAGGTCGTGATGCTCGGGCGTCATGCGCTCGACATTGGCACCGATGAGGCGCCAGAAGGCGGCAAGCTTGTCGACGGCTTGCGGTTCGGTCCCCTCAGGCGGCGTCAGGATGCACCACCTGTTCTCGAACAGCTCGGCGAAGCCGGCGTCGGGACCCGAATGCTCGGTGCCGGCTACGGGATGGGACGGGACGAAATGAACGGTGTTCGGCAGATGCGGGCCCATGTCGCGCACGACCGAACCCTTCACCGAGCCCACATCGGAGACGATGGCACCGGCTTTGAGATGCGGTCCGATCTCCTTGGCGACCCGCCCGCAAACGCCGACGGGAACGCAGACGATGACGAGGTCGGCGCCTTCGACGGCCTCTTCGTTGGTCTTGGTGACCTTGTCGGCAATGCCGAGCTCGACGACTCGTTTTCGCGTCTCAGGCGACCGCGACGTCGACACGATCCTCTTCACCGCGCCTTGCGCGCGCGCCGCGCGCATGATCGACGAGCCGATCAGCCCTGGCCCGATGATGGCGAGCGTGTCGAACAGGGGCTTCGTCATTTGCGCGCCGAGCCATCGGTGTTCATGAAGGAGCGCAAGCCTTCGAGCACGGCGCGGTTGTCATCCTCGGTGCCGATCGTCATGCGGAGCGCATTGGGGAAGCCGTATTCGGTGACCCGCCGCAAGATGATGCGCCGGCTGTGCAGGAACTTGTCGGCCTCTTCGGCCGAGTGCGCCTTGCCCTTGGGGAAATGCAGCAGGAGAAAATTCGCGGCGCTCGGCGTCACCCTGAGGCCAAGCTCGGTGAGAGCCTCCGCCATTTGCGCGCGCCACGTCTGGTTATGCTCGGCAGCGCGCTGCACCTGGCGCTGATCGCCGAGCGCGGCGACGCCGGCGGCGATCGCCGGACCGGAGACATTGAACGGACCTCTGATGCGGTTCAGCGCGGAAGCGATCTCGGCCGGGCAATAGGCCCAGCCCAGCCTGAGCGAGGCAAGCCCGTAGATCTTGGAGAAGGTACGCGTCATCACCGTGTTGTGGGTGGTGGCGACCAGCTCGATGCCGGCCTCGTAGTCGTTGGCGCGCACATATTCGGCGTAAGCCGCGTCGAGCACGAGCACCACTTGCTTGGGCAGACGAGCGCGCAAGCGCTTCACCTCGTCGAAGGGGAGATAGGTCCCCGTCGGGTTGTTCGGGTTGGCGATGAACACGACGCGCGTATTGGGGGTCACCCGCTCAAGGATCGCATCGACATTGGCGGTGAGATCGGTCTCGGGCGCGACGACCGGCTTCGCGCCGCGCGCGAGGATGGCGATCCTGTAAACCAGGAAGCCGTGCTCGCTGTAGATCGCCTCGTCGCCTGGGCCGAGATAAGCGGTGGCGAGCAGGTTGAGAAGCTCATCGGAGCCCGCGCCGCACACGATGCGTGCCGGATCGAGCCCGTAGAGCTCGGCAAGCGCCTCGCGCACCGGGTGCGCGGAGCCGTCGGGGTAGAGCGAGAGAGAGCCCGCGGCAGCATGGTAGGCGTCGATGGCGGCAGGCGAGGGGCCGAACGGCGTCTCGTTGGAGGAGAGCTTGATGACGGGCGCAGCGCCGGGCAGCGCGCTCGTGCCGGGCACGTAAGGCGCGATGTCGAGAATGCCTTGACGCGGGATCGGCCCACGCTTGGCGGTCATCGTGGCACTCCTCGGATGGGGGTGTTGCAAGGCGCCTCTCTTGGGGCATTTCTCGGCCCAAAGCAAAGAAAAGATTGACTTTCGTTGCTAAGCTCCTAGCTAACCCCGAATTGTAGAATGCTTAAGTCGGGGTGGAGCATCTGTACCGAAATGGGCGAGACGTCGTCGGCGGAGGCTATTACCGATCCTTCCTTGCGGCTGGCGCAGATCGCCAATCCGCAAAGCGAGATCGTGCATTTCGACGAGGCGTTGCCGCTCGATTGCGGCTCCGTGCTCAAGCCCTTCTCAATCGCCTATCAGACCTATGGCGAGCTCAATCGGGACACGTCGAACCTCGTCCTCGTCTGCCACGCCCTGACCGGCGACCAGCATGTCGCCAATCTGCATCCCGTCACCGGCAAGCCCGGCTGGTGGGCGACCATGGTCGGGCCCGGCAAGCCGATCGACACCAATCGCTATTTCGTGCTGTGCGCCAATGTCATCGGCGGCTGCATGGGCTCGACCGGCCCGAGCTCGATCAACCCCGCGACAGGACGACCCTACGGACCCGATTTCCCGGTCATCACGGTGCGCGACATCGTGCGCTCGCAGGCTCGCCTGCTCGATCATCTCGGCATTGCTGACGTGCTGTGCGTGCTCGGCGGGTCGATGGGCGGCATGCAGGCGCTGGAATGGGCCGCGACCTACAAGGACCGCGTGTTCTCGGCAGTGCCGATCGCCTGCTCCGCGCGCCACTCCTCGCAGAACATCGCCTTTCACGAGGTCGGCCGCCAGGCGGTGATGGCCGATCCGGACTGGTGCCAGGGCCGCTACCTCGACGAGGGCAAGAGCCCGCGCAAGGGGCTCGCCGTCGCGCGCATGGCGGCGCACATCACCTACATGTCCGATGATGCGCTGCACAGGAAGTTCGGCCGCAATCTCCAGGACCGCGACAAGGTCACCTTCGGCTTCGACGCCGATTTTCAGGTGGAAAGCTATCTGCGGCACCAGGGCCTGAGCTTTGTCGACCGCTTCGATGCGAATTCGTACCTCTACATCACGCGCGCCATGGATTATTTCGACCTGGCCGCGGATCATGGCGGCGTGCTCGCCAACGCATTTGCCGGCACCAAGACGCGCTTCTGCCTGGTGTCGTTCACCTCAGACTGGCTGTTCCCGACCGAAGAGAGCCGCGAGATCGTGCACGCGCTGAACGCGGTCGCCGCCAATGTGAGCTTCGTCGCAATCAAGACCGACAACGGTCACGATTCGTTTTTGCTGCATGAGCCCGAGCTGTTCGATACCATTCGCGGCTTCCTCGGTGCGGCGGCGCAGAAGCGCGGCATCGCGGAGCCGAAAGGATGGCTACCATGAACGTGAACGTGCCGCCTCATGCCGTGCGTGCGGCGACCGACACAGCGCGCGTAGACCTGCTTCTCATCGCCGAGATGGTGGCCCCCGGCTCGCGCGTGCTCGACGTCGGCTGTGGCGACGGCACGTTGCTCCGCCTGCTCACGGCGCGAAAGGGCGTCGACGGCCGCGGCGTCGAGCTGAGCCAAGCGGGCGTGAACAATTGCGTGGCGAAGGGGTTGTCGGTGATCCAGGGCGACGCCGATACCGACCTCGTTTATTACCCCGATCTCGCCTTCGACTACGCGATCCTGTCGCAGACCATCCAGGCGACCTATAGCCCGCGCCACGTGCTCGAGCAGCTCCTGCGCATCGGCAAGCGCGCGATCGTGTCGTTCCCCAATTTCGGCCATTGGCGCGTGCGGACGAAGCTCCTGTTCGGCGGGCATATGCCGCGCACCGAGTATCTCCCCGACCGCTGGTACGACACGCCCAACATCCATCTCTGCACCATCAACGACTTCACCGATCTCTGCCGCGACGCGGGCGCTAGAATCGAGCGGGCCGTGGCGCTCAACGCCTATGGGCGCAAGCTCGGCGTCTCCATGCCGCTGTTCGCCCAGAACCTCTTCGGCGAGCAGGCTGTTTTCCTCCTGTCGCGGTAAGGGCGAGCCCCCTATTTGGACGGCTTTTGGATCGTTACTGCCTGTTCCAGGACAGCGCGAATGAAGCGCTGGTAGGGGATATGCCGTCTTGCGGCATGCGCCTTCACAGCATCGAGCAATGGCTTCGGCAAGCGCATATTGACGCGCTCTGTCTTCGGGCCAAGCTCGAAGCGAAGCTCTCGCATTCCTGAAAGGTCGAATTGCGTGAGGTCAGCCTTTTCGACGAAGGCTTCAGCCTCAGCGTCGCTCCTTAGCCTCGGAAGTTTCTTTTTCATAATGATCGATCTCTTTCTTGTGCATGTAGCGGGCGCTGATCGGACGAATCAAGGCAGTTCCGTTTCTCGTCCTCAGGGTGAAGACGACAAAGACGCTGCGCCTCTTGTCGGTTGTCCCGATGCCGATGAAGCGCTGCTCCTCGTCTGAATGCTCTGGATCCGGGAAGACCGATATCGACTTCTGGAAGAGGCTCTCGATGTCCTGAGCCGAAAGGCCATGCTTCTCGCACTTCGCGCGGTTGCCTTCGTCCCAGTCGAACTCCAGGCCTTCGACCTCCATAGGCTCTAGAGATCACATTTGTACATACGTTTGTCAATACCCGATAGGTGATGACCAATCGTGCGGTGTGACGCCGGCAGGCATGGGGACGATGCGCCGCTTCACCTTGCGGACCTCGCGGGCCGGCACGGCGGCATAGACCTGCTTGGTCGCCTCGACCAGGATCACGCCCGAGAAAGCGGGCCATAGCACAAGCCCCAGTCTCTCCCAGAACACCGGCCATCTCAGCAGCACGGCCCAATTGAAGGGCGGCATATAGAGTGCGTATTCCCACTCCTCCGGCGAGAACAGAGCCTCCTTCAGGAGCTTGGTGAGCTGCGAGCGGCTGAACGGGCTGCCATAGCCGAAGGGCGTGGTATCGACGCGCGCCCATAAGCCTCGGCGGTTGGGCACGACGAGGAGAAGCCGCCCCTGCGGGGCAAGCACGCGCCACAGCTCGCGCAGCAACTCGCGCGACTTCTCGGACCATTCCAGCATATGCACGAGCAGAACGCGGTCGGCGCTCTCGTCCTCGAGGGGAAGCTCGGTCTCCTCGACGAGAGCGGCCACCGATTGTCCTTGCTCGGGCCAGGGCACGGCGCCGAGCTCGTCGGGCATCAGCGCGCCGAGCACCGAAGCCTCGCCCCTGAACGGCGCAAGATAGGGCGTGGTGAAGCCGAGCCCGAACACGCGCGCGCCCTTGACGTCGCTCCAGCGTGCCCTGATGCGGGGCGAGAGCAGGCTTCGCACCACGAGCCCAAGCGGCCGCGCGTAGAAATCCTTGAGGTCGATGACGTCGAGCTGCATCAGCCAAATTCTCGCCTTTGCGCGTTTAGACTCCGTTCTCAACTTCCCGCGAAGCTTCATTCAATCGCCAGCGAGGAGATGCTACGGTCCGCGGCCCAAAGCAAGATAGACCGTTGGAAACGCCTGATGTCCCAGTTGCAAATTCACCAATTTCCCACCCGCAGCGACAATTTCGGCGTGCTGATCCACGATCCGAAGACCGAGGCGACCGCTGCGATCGATGCGCCCGACGCAGAGGAGCTGCTCGCCGCGCTGCACGAGAAGGGCTGGACGCTCACCCATATCCTCACCACGCACCATCATCACGACCACACCGCCGGCAACACCATCGTGAAGCGCATGACCGGCTGCACCATCATCGGCCCGGCCCTTGAGGCGGGTACGATCCCCGGCATCGACGTCAAGGTGGCCGAGGGCGACACGATCGACATCGGCAGAACGAAAGCGACGGTGATCGAGACGCCCGGGCACACGCGCGGCCATATCAGTTATTATTTTCCGGAGGATGAGATCGTCTTCGTCGGCGACACGCTGTTCTCGGTCGGCTGCGGCAAGCTGCTCGAGGGCGTAGCCAAGACGATGTGGGCTTCGCTGCAAAAGCTCATGATCCTACCGCCCGAGACCAAGCTCTATTGCGGGCACGAATATACCGACAAGAATTGCCGCTTCGCGCTGACCGTCGAGCCTGAGAACACTGCGCTCAGGGCACGCGCGGCGGAGGTCGCGGCGCTCACCGAGAAGGGAGAGGCGACGCTGCCTACGACGATCGGCGAGGAGCTTGCCACCAATCCCTTCCTGCGCCCATCGAGCCCTGAGATCCAGAAGCGGCTCGGCATGGAAGGGCATCCCCTGTGGGAGATCTTCGGCGAGATCCGCAAGCGCAAGGACCGTTTCTAGCCTTTCCCTCAACCCACTTGTCATTGCCCGGCTTGACCGGGCAATCCAGTAACCCCTTTATCTGCAAGGCAACGTACCGCGGTGGGTACTGGATTCCCGCTTTCGCGGGAATGACGGCTGAGGAGACCCGGGTGGCATGACGACAGAACCCCTTACGGCGGACGAGGTGATTGCCCATCTTGGGCTGAAGCCGCATCCGGAGGGCGGCTGGTACCGCGAGACCTTCCGCGACGAGCCGGGCCACAAGGGCCGTGCCCATTCGACCGCGATTCTCTTTCTGCTCAAGGCGGGGGAGGTGTCGCGCTGGCATCGCGTGGACGCGGTTGAGATGTTCCATTGGTATGGAGGCGCACCGCTTCTGCTCGAGGTCAGCACCGGCGAGACGCGTCACGAATACCGGCTCGGCTCGAACTTCCTCGCCGGCGAGCATCCGCAACCGTTCGTGCCGGCCGGCGCGTGGCAGACGGCGCGTAGTCTCGGACCATGGACGCTTCTCGGCTGCACCGTGGCGCCAGGCTTCGAGTTCGCCCACTTCGAGATCGCCCCTGAAGGCTTCGAGCCTTCGACGAAAGTAGCCACGGGCTCCCGACCTCCCCACGAGGGGGAGGTTTGGAGGCTGCAGCAACGCTCAGGCACAAAAACACGCACCTAAGGTTGGCGCATCAATCCATGTGCTGGCCGCCGTTGATGGTGAGCGTCGAGCCGGTGATCCAGGCGGCCTCGTCGGCGGCGAGGAACACGACGCAGCGCGCGACCTCCTCGGCCTCGCCGAGCCGTCCCACCGGGATCTGGCCGACGATCGCCTTCATCACGTCGTCCGACACGCCGGCGAGCAGCTCGGTCTTCACATAGCCAGGAGCGATCGCGTTCACGGTGATCCCTTTGCGCGCGCTCTCAAGGGCAAGGGCGCGGGTGAAGCCGATCAGGCCGGCCTTGGCCGCACAGTAATTGGTGAGCCCAAGCTGGCCCTTCTGCCCGTTGATCGAGGCGACGTTGACGATGCGGCCGAAGCCCCGCTCGCGCATGCCGTTGATCACGGGCCGGGTCTGGTTGAACACCGAATCGAGATCGGTGCGGATGACCTCTTCCCATTGAACGTGCGACATCTTCTGCAGCATGGCATCGCGCGAGATGCCGGCGTTGTTGATGAGAACCTCGATAGGGCCGACTTCGTTCTCGACGGCGATGATCCCCTGCTCGGAGGCGACGTAGTCGCCCACGTCCCATTTGAACACCGGGATCTTGGTTTCCTTGTTGAAGGCCTTGGCCGCCTCGTCATTGCCGCCGTAATTGGCGGCGACCTTGTAGCCGGCTTTCTTCAACGCCTTGGCAATGGCGGCACCAATGCCGCGCGTTCCTCCCGTGACGAGAGCGACCCTTCCCATGCCTTCCTCCCTTGGACGGCGCTTCTTTGGCGCCTGCTTCGACACTCGCTGTTATTGCCCGGCTTGACCCGCCTGCGGGACGAAGCCAAGAGCTTGCCTTGACTTTGACCATCCTTCGGCGGGGCGAAGGCCCGGTCAATCCAGTAATCCAAGACCTCATCAAGAAACGCGAACCGGTGGGTACTGGATTCGCGTCTTCGCGGGAATGACGTTCCTTAGAGCGTTCACTCCCGCTCGACGCACATGGCGATGCCCATGCCGCCGCCGATGCACAGCGTGGCGAGTCCTTTCTTGGCGTCACGCTTCTGCATCTCGTGCAGCAGCGTGGTGAGGACGCGAGCGCCCGAGGCGCCGATCGGGTGGCCGATGGCGATCGCGCCCCCGTTGACGTTCACCTTGCTCGTGTCCCAGCCCATGTCCTTGTTGACGGCAATGGCCTGAGCGGCGAAGGCCTCGTTGGCCTCGATCAGATCGAGATCCTTAGGCGTCCAGCCAGCCTTCTCAAGCGCCTTGCGCGACGCGGGGATGGGGCCTGAGCCCATGACTTTGGGGTCGACGCCCGCCGTTGCCCACGAGGCGATGCGCGCCATCGGCTTGAGCTTCCGCTTCTTGGCCTCTTTCGCGGTCATCAGCACGAGCGCCGCCGCGCCATCATTGATGCCTGAGGAGTTGCCGGCGGTGACGGTGCCTTCCTTGTCGAAGGCGGGCTTGAGCTTCGCCGCGTCCTCGACCTTGGCGCCTTCGCGGATGTACTCGTCATCGGCCACGACGGTCTCGCCCTTGCGGGTCTTCACCGTGACGGGGGCGATCTCGTCTTTGAACCTGCCGGCCTTCCTGGCGGCCTCGGCCTTGTTCTGCGAGGCGGTGGCGAACTTGTCCTGCTCCTCGCGGGTGATCTGCCACTTGCGGGCGACGTTCTCCGCCGTGTTGCCCATGTGATAGCCGTTGAAAATCTCCCACAGGCCGTCCTTGATCATGGTGTCGATAAGGTTGAGATCGCCCATCTTGATGCCGTTGCGCAAGTGCGCGGCGTGGGGCGAAAGGCTCATGCTTTCCTGGCCGCCAGCGACGACGATATCGGCGTCGCCAGAGGCGATTTGCTGCGCGCCGAGTGCTACGGCACGGAGGCCAGAGCCGCATACCTGGTTCACGCCGAACGCCGTCGCATCGACCGGCACGCCGGCTGCGACCGCGGCCTGGCGCGCCGGATTCTGCCCTTGGGCCGCCGTCAGCACCTGGCCCATGATCACTTCATCGACGTCGGCAGGAGCCACGCCCGCCCGATCGAGCGCCGCATTGATCACAATTTGGCCAAGCGCATGCGCCGGCAAAGTTGACAGTGCACCGTTGAACGAGCCAACCGGCGTCCGCGCCGCGCTGACGATCACAATATCCTCGTCTTTCATACCCATCTCCAACACCGCAAGGGAGGGAAGGTCATAACGTAGTGATTCTCTCTAGGGAAGCCCACCCTGGAAGCCTCGGCTTTGATCTCTATTAAGGTTCGCGGCAAAGGCTCTGGTGCTGCGCACAAATAACGTGCTACTGATCTCGCAGGTGCGGTATGAAGTAATCTTGGGTCGGGGCCCCAAGGCGTAGGAGCGCAAGACACGTGGCAAGGGACGCGGAGCAGGAGAGCCGGCCGGTCATCATCAAGAAATACGCCAACCGCAGGCTCTACAATACCGATACGAGCACCTATGTGACGCTCGAGGATTTGGCGGAAATGGTGCGCGGCGAGCGAGATTTTGTCGTCTACGACGCCAAGACCGGAGAAGACCTCACTCATTCTGTCCTCACGCAGATCATCGTCGAGCAGGAAAGCCGCGGCACGAACCTGCTCCCCATCGGCTTCCTGCGACAACTGATCCGCTTCTACGGCGACTCGATGCAGAAGCTGGTGCCGAGCTATCTCGAGTTCAGCCTCGATTTGCTGACCCGCCAGCAGGAGCAATATCGCCGGCGATTCGCCCATGCGTTCGGCACCGCGGCCTTCGAGGCGATGCAGGAGCAGGTGCGCAAGAATTTCGCCACCTTCGAGAAGGCTCTCGGCCTATTCACGCCCTTCGCCAAGGGCGGCGAGGAGGGAAATTCTCACGCTGCCGAGACCGACGCTCAGGCGAGCGAGATACCGGCGAGCCCAGCCAAGTCCGAGGACGAGATCGCGACGCTCAAGGCCGAGCTTTCCGCCATGCAGCAGCGGCTCGAGCAGCTCTCGCGGCGGTAGTCTCTTTCCACATTCGATTGTCATCGCCCGTCTTGACCGGGCGATCCAGTAATCCAGACCTCCCCAATGGACGTAGGCTGGTGGTTACTGGATTCCCGCTTTCGCGGGAATGACAGGCGAAGGTTGAGAGATTAGGCGGCGTTCGCCTGGCGCCTGCGGGTATGAGCGGCGATGAGGTCGGCTTCGACCGACGCGCGCTCGTCGCAATTCTCGGCCAGGAGGTGAATGTGTACCTCATTCGCACCGATCTTCGCGCCCTCATGGCGGAGATGGGCGAGGTTGAGTGTGGCCGCATCGTCCTTGGTCTGGCCGAAGGAGAGCGCGACGCGGTGCCCGTCGTCGTAGCGGCGGACGAGGATGTAGTTCGCGCGCGGCAGGGCAGGGCAGCCAATGAGGCTGTAGACGCTGTGCAGATAGCGCCGGCCGGAGGCCCCGCGCCAATAGTGGAAAGCTTGGGCGAAAGCCGCCTCCGAACAGACGAGAGCCGGCTCGTCGGCCGGGCCGAACTCGTCAATCTCGGGAGCTTCGACTTTGCGCATCCACATGGGCGTTCCGTCCGTTAACCCTGATTTTGCATTGTCAGATGGGTTGATCGGTGACGAATTCAAGACAGTACTCGCTACGATTTTTCTGCCGAGTGTGGAACAAAAATAGAACTCTCGCCCTCAGACAGTCAAGCACTCAAAGGTTAACGCCGTCCCTACCGCCCGATTCCTTAGCCCTTTGCCTCGGCGAGGAGGCGGTCGGAGGCGGTTTCGATGGCCATGGTGAGTCGCCTCATGAATTCGGCCTTAGTGAGGCCTGGCGGAATTGGATCGAGAAACTCGACGATCACGGTGCCAGGCCTTCGCATCATGCTCCGCCGCGGCCAGAAGAGACCGGAGTTGAGCGCGACGGGAACGCACGGGACGCGGAGCGCCTCGTAAAGCAGGACCACGCCCGTCTTGTAGTCGGGCGGGGCGCCGGGTGCGCGGCGGGTGCCTTCGGGGAAGATGATGATCTCGCGCCCGTCTTCGACGCGCTTCTTCGTCTCGCGCAGCATGGCGCGGAGCGCCGAGGGACCCTTGTCGCGATCGACCGGGATCATCTCGAATTTGTGCGAGAACCAGCCGTGGAAGGGAATCCAGAACAGCTCACGTTTCATGAGCAGCGCCGGATCGCGGAAAAGCGGGATGAGCGCGAAAGTCTCCCACGCCGATTGATGCTTGCAGGCGACGAGGCAGGCGCCCTTGGGCAGTTTCTCCCGCCCCCGCACCTCGAGCTTGAGGCCGATGACGACCTTGAGCAGCCAAACCTCGAAGCGGGCGTGCACGGCGAGCGCCGCCATCGCCCAATGGCGCGGACCGAACAGCAAGGGGCTGCCGAGAAGGACGAACAGCGCCGTCGTCACGTAGAACAGGAGATTGAAGAGAATTGAGCGCGCCAAGGCCAAGGACCGTTACGGCTCGGGCGCGCTCTCGGCGACCTTGGCGCCCTTCGGCAAGATGAGATTGGCGAGCCTGGTGGCGCCGAGCCGGGCGAGCGCCGGCAGATATTTCATATATTCGCTCATCAGTAGCTTGGACGTGCCGGGATAGGCCCACCAGCGATCGAGATGCACGTTCTTGTCGATGACCGGATAGGAGATCAGCTCCACGTCGGGCATGGCGCGGCCGAGCTCGGCGAGCGCGCGCGGCATGTGATAGTTCGAGGTGACGACGATGACGGAGCGGAAGTGGTGCTGCGCCACCCATTCGCTCGTTTCGGTGGCGTTGTCGATGGTGTTGCGCGCCTCTTTATCGATGTCCACGCAGCAGGCGAAATACTGATCGCCCTGGCTTGCGAGCTGCTTCAGCTCCTCCTTGGTGGTGGCGCGATAGACACCGGTGATGAGCACGCGCTTCGCCTTGCGCTCGGCGAGCAGCTTCATCGCCTGGTCGATGCGGTCGGCGCCTCCGGTCAGCACGGTGATGCCATCGGCAGACGGTACCGGCTCACGCGGCTCGTCCTCGATACCGGATGCGAACACGGCGAAGCCGATGAAGAACAGCACCATGAGGAACAGCAGCCCATCGAAGATGAGCCGCACCCCCCCAAAAAAGCCGCTGAACCGGCCTGGTCTTTCTTCCTCTTCCTCGCTCACCGCTTACTCCAGGACTGCCAGGCGCAGGGAAGAATAGGCTGAAACATTGGGGCCATGAAACTGGCTTTGCCGCATCCAGATGACAATCCTTTGGGGTCACTCGTAGGATTTGAGCACGCGGATCACGCCGAGCCGCGAAGTGATCATGCAGAGGCAGGCGACGACGAACACCACGAGAACGCAGAGGAAGTAGCCGGCGAGATCGAGCTCGCCGGTGCCGATCAGGCGTTCGGTCTCCGTCGCGGTGACGATGCCGCCGCCGAGCATGTGAGTAAGGACGGGCAGAAGCAGAAAGGCGATTGCCGCCGCAATCGCCCCCACCAAGCCGGCCCGGATGCCAAGACCGAGGAAGTGCCGCTCGAACTCGCGGCTGATGAAGCGCTCGTTGGCACCCACGAAGTGCAGGACTTCGATGATCTCGCGGTTGGTGGCCATGGCGCTCCGCGTCGCCGAGATGATGACGGCGACCGTGGCAGCGGCCACGAGACCAAGCACGGCGAGACCGCCGAGCGCGGCAGAGCGCGTCAGCGTCTTGATCTCAGCCTGCCAGCGGCGGTGATCATCGAGGGTGACGCCCTCGAAATTCTGCGAGAGCGCCTCCTTGATCAGCTCGATGTCAGGAGGATTGGAGCGGTCGATCTCGACCGCGATCAGCCTGGGGATGGGGAGGGCCGACAGCGCCGTCGACTCGCCAAGCCAGGGCTCGAGCAGTTTGGCACTGTCGTCCGCAGTGAGCGGCTTCACTTGGGTGATGCCCTTCTGCTTGGCGAGGAACAGCGAGACGAGGGTCATCTTCTGCTCGATGTCGGCGGTGTTGACGGGATCAAGCTCGACGGTGATCTCGCTCGTGATGTCGTTCACCCAGGCCTGCGCCGAGCGGTTGACCATGTAGACGGCGCCGGCGGTGAGGCAAGCGAGAAAGGTCATGATGGCGATGACGACGGTGAGCGCATTGCCGGCGATCGAGGCGGAGGGGACGATCTGCGAGGAGCGCGTCTGAAAGCGCGGCGGAAGCCGGTTGACGACCCGCGCGGGCAGGAGGCCGCCGATGAGGCTCGTCCAGGGATAGTCGCGGATGTCGGAGAGCAGGGTCACGGGGTGGCTGCCTAGCGCATCTGCAAATGGCCGTTGATCAGGACGAGACGGGGGGCGTCGAGCTGATCCATGAGGGCATGATCGTGCGTCGCGATAATGACCGAGGTGCCGAGCCGGTTGAGCTCGACGAACAGGCGCAAAAGCCGGTTGCCGATGACCGGATCGACATTGCCGGTGGGCTCGTCGGCGAGC
This sequence comes from uncultured Alphaproteobacteria bacterium, assembly GCA_963732205.1. Classification (GTDB taxonomy): domain Bacteria; phylum Pseudomonadota; class Alphaproteobacteria; order Rhizobiales; family Methyloligellaceae; genus Methyloceanibacter. The sequence goes on along the minus strand of CAVSYE010000005.1, from coordinate 152,688 downwards.
AGGAGCTCGGGCCGGCCGATCACGGCGCGGGCGATGGCCGCGCGCTGCTTTTCGCCGCCCGACAGGGTCTCGGGATAGGCGTTGATGCGCTCGCCGAGGCCAACCCAGCGCAAAAGGTCGGTCACGTCCTCAGCATAGTCCGATTCGCGCTTGCCGAGGACGCGCAAGGGCAGCGCCACATTCTCCCAGGTGGTCAAATGATCGAGAAGCCGGAAATCCTGGAACACGATGCCGATCCGCCGTCTAAGCTTGGCGCGGCCCGCCGGAGAAAGCTCGGCGACATTCTCGCCGAGAACGAAAATGAGCCCCCTGGTCGGCCGGAGCGACATGAAAAGAAGGCGCAAAAGCGTCGTCTTTCCGGCCCCCGACGGTCCGGTCAGGAAGTGAAAGGACCCCGGGAGCACGTGGAAGGCGACGTCGCGCAAGATCTCGGGGCCGGCGCCATAGCGCAGCCCGACATTGTCAAAGCGAATCACCCGTCTTCCTAAAGCCTCTTAACATTGGCCGCGACTTCGCTCTTTATGCTGAACTCGCTGTCCGGTATCAATGGAATTGGGCAACGACATGGGGGCTGCCGCAGAATCCACGATTGCGGCGCTTTTGGCTTTCCGATGGCAACATTCATTATTTGCCCAGCTTGCGAGACGCGCTACGAGACGGCGGCCGTATTCCCGCCGGAAGGGCGCAAGGTCCGCTGTTCGAAATGCGGCCATGTCTGGCAGGCGAAGGGGATCGTGCAGCCTGAACCTGCGGCAACCGGGCTCAAGGTGATTTCCAAGACGCCGGCGCCCGCCAAACCGCTTCCGCCGCCCGCGGCTGCGGCCAAGCCTGCGGAAAAGCCCAAGCCGAAACCCAAGCCCGCGACGGTCAGCACCGTCCTGCGCGGCTTTGGTGGCGCGGCAGCCGCGCCCAAGGTCGAGCCAAGCCTCGCCGAGAGGGCGGCTGCGGCTTCTGCTGCCGCTGCTGCTGCTGCGGTCAAGCCGGACGCCGATTTCAGCGCCGATGAGGACCTTGCCGCCCAGGTCGAGCGCATGAACACAGAGGCCGCGATGGCGGCCGAGGGCGTTCTTCCCGACGAGAAGCCGTCAGGCGGCGGCATCTTTGCGAGGCTCCGTGCCAAGAAGACACCACCGCCGGCGCCCGCGCAGGCACCTGTGCTGCCTGAGGAGCCTACGCTTCCAGACGAACCTGCATTTGCCCACGAGCCCACGCTTGGCGGCGTTCCTCCAAGCGAGCCCGAGCTTGCCGCTCTTGCCTCCGGCGAGGCTCCTCCCGCGGTCGAGGGCTCTTCGCGCGTGGTTGCCATAGGCTGGCTCGCCCTCATCCTCTGCATCGGACTCATTGTCGGCACGCTCGTCTTCGCCAAAGGCACCGTGCTTTCGGTGCTGCCCGGCGCTCAGCGCCTCTACGGCATGTTCGGAGGCGGCTCGGTCGCGAGCGGTCTCACCTTCACGGACGTGCGTTATGGCTGGTCGAATGAAGGCGGCCAGACCGTTCTCGAAATCCAGGGCGATGTGGTGAATTCGAGTTCTTCCCCAGCCGCGGTGCCGCAGGTCGTGATCGCGCTTCGCGACGACAAGGACAACGAGATCTCGGAGTGGACGACCGAGCCCGGCGCCGACGAGCTCGCCCCCGGCGAGCATGCGTCGTTCTTGCGGCAGATCCCCTCGCCGCCGAGCAACGTCCGTAGCGTCAAGGTGCGCTTCGCCAAGGCCGATTGACCGATGGCGGAGCCCGCGGCGCCCTCGATCACGCCGCTTTACAGCGAACAGGCGATCGCACGGCGCGTCGAGGAGCTCGCGCACGAGATCGCTTCGCTCAATCTCGACGGCCTCATCATCGTCGCCGTGCTCAAGGGGAGCTTCATCTTCGCCGCCGACCTGATCAGGGCGCTGCAGCGCGAGGGGCTCGCGCCCGAGATCGATTTCATCTTTCTCGCAAGCTACGGCACCGGCACGACCTCAGGCGGCGAGGTCAGAGTGCTCCGTGACGTCGAGAGCGAGCTCAAGGGCCGCGACGTAGTGATCGTCGACGACATTCTGGATTCGGGCCGCACGCTTGCTTTTGCCAAAGCGATGCTCGTGGCGCGCGGGAGCCGCTCGGTCAGAACGTGCGTGCTGCTCGACAAGAAAGTACCGCGCACCGCCGAGATCGTGCCGGACTTTGTCGGCTTCCATTGCCCGCCCGTCTACGTCGTCGGCTATGGCATGGACCTCGCCCACCGTTATCGCGAGCTGCCCTTCATCGCGGAAGTCTCCGCCAGAAAGGGCTAGCGGGGGCTCGGCCACACCTGTTACCTGACGAGACCATGACCACGCTCAAGCTCATCTTCGCCCTGATCGGCGCGGTCATCCCGCTCGTCGTGATCGTGCAGACGCTGCGCAGCCGGGCGCAGGATCGCTGGCCGGAGGGCGTGCTGGTCGGCATCTATCTCGGGACGCTGGGGTCGATCAGCGCGATCGCCCTGATCGATTATTTCTTCCGGTGAAGCGGTCAGAACGGCTTGATCAGGCGCTCGAGATAGTCGAGCTCGTAGGTCGGCCGCTGCGGGTCGCCGAGGCGCTGCCTGATCTCATCCAGAACCTCGCGGGCGCGCTGGACGTCGATCTCGTCGGGAACCTTCACCGAGAGCCCAAGGTCGGGCCGGTTCGAGCGGTCTGGGCGGCCCAGCGGATCGCGCCCGTTATTGCCCGGACCCTGGCCAGCCTGGATCTCGCCAGAACTCCATCATCTGCTCGGCAAGAGATTGCGCGCCCTTGCGCAGGCTATCGAGCGCCTGGTTCTGCGCTTGGGTCGCCTGGTCGAGTTCGTCCTGGCCGAGCGCATTCTGAGCCTGGCCCATTGACTTCTGGGCACCGTCGAATTGCGAAGGCGCGTCCGCTCCTTCCATGCGGAAGCGGTCGATCAGGCTCTGTAGCTTGTCGCGGAGCTCCTGCTGACGCTTGGCGAGGTCGGAGTGCTGGCCCGATGGCTGGCCGCCTTCCGGCTCCTGGCCCATTTCGAGCTTGCCTTCGCCGGGCGCTCCGCCTTGCTGGCCGGAGTCGCCCTGGCTCTTCAGCGCGCCTTGGGGGACTTCGCCCGGCAAATCGTTGAACGGCGACATGCCCATGCCCTGCCCGAAATCCATCGGCTGGCCGGGCGGGCTGACTTCGAATTGCTGGCTTTGCTGGCCGCCATCTTGGCCCTGCTTGCGCTTGGCGTCGAAGGTATCGTCGAGCAGCTTCTGCTGTTTGGAGATGACATCGCTGAGATCCTTCATCATGCGGTTCGCGCGCTGCTGCTTGGCGCTCTCAGGCGTGTTGCCGGCCTGCATGCGCTCGATCATGTCCTTGAGCTCCGACAGCATGCGCTCGGCCATCTCCTTGGAGCCGGACTGAGCGAGCTTCTCGATGTTGGCGAGCATCTTGTCGAGATCCTGCTGCGAGAGGAGCTGATCGCCGTTCTGCTGCTGTTGCTGCGGTTGCTTCGCCATGTTGCCCTTCTCTTGGGCCTGCTGGACGAGCGCCTGCATGTAGCGCGACAGTGCCTCGCGCAGATTGTTGACGAGCTGCTTGATCTCAGCAGGCGAGGCGTTCTTCTTCAGCGCTTGCGCCAGCGCGTCCTGCGCGGCTTTGAGCTCGCGCTCGGCCTCGGGTAGATCGCCGTCTTCGATCTTGAGCGCGATCTGCCAGAGCTGATCGACGACGCTGCCGATCGCCTGGCGCGAGGGATCGCTCATCAGCCGCCAATAGGCGTCGCGCATAGAGAGATAAATGGAGCTGTCTTCGCCCACTTTGTCGGCGCCGATGGTGAGCGCGTCGAGTGCCTGGGCGACGGTCTCGGTAGAAGCCGGGTCGCGCACGAGCTTCTTGCGCTGCTCGACCACGGCCTTGGCCAAAGGCTTGGTGAAGACGCGCTCGGGTAGGACAAACTCGTAGGGCGCGCTCTTGCCTGCCTGTCCCGCCTGGTCGCGGGCGACGAGCGTCATGCGCACTCTCAAGCCCGCCCAGGGATGGGCGGTCAGGTCTTGTGTCGAGCGTCCGTCGACATGCTTTGCATTGGCGCGCGACAATTGCAGCGGCATCACCGGAGGCTCGAGCAGGGGATCGCTCTTTTCCTTGGCGTCAGCGTCCTTGCTGCCGGCGTCGTTGGGGCTGACGGCAAATGGCTCCTGCGCAGGTGCCTCGTCCTGGCCTTCGGCAAGGGTGAACTTCGCCTCGGCGCTGGCGACACCATGATCGTCGTCAGCGCGGAAGACGAGGCGCAAGGCACCGCGCGGCGTCGTGGTGGGATTGCCCGTCAGGCTGATGGTCGGCGGCAGGTCCTTGATCAGGTCGAAGCGCCACTTGGCGACGGTGGCGCCGCCGATCTTCACCTCTGCGGCGCCGGGCTCGTTCAATGTCACGCTAAACTCGGTGAGCCCTTCGGTATGGCCGGTCTTGGGCTCGGCGAGCTTCGCCACGGTGCCCTCCTCGTTTGAGGTGAGAAGGCTCACTTTCTCGCCCTTCGGCACATTTGCCCGCACGATCAGTTCGCTTCGCTCGGGCACCGACAGGGCGCGGAAGGTCTCGGAGCCCGGCCCGACCGTCTCGCTGCCGTCGGCAAGAATGATGGGCGGGACCTCGGTATAGATGGGCGGCGTCACCCAGGCGTCGAGCCTAAGGAGCGACGGCGCGTTGCTCGTGCCGGGAGAAAAGGCTGCGCGCAGCCGGTCATACCCGTTGGGACCCGCGGCCAGAACAGCGCCGACCAGCGCGACGAGGAGAAAGGCGCGGACGGCATAGGGGTCTTTGCGGTCGGTCCGCGGCTCCGGCCAAGTCGGCTTGAGCCTCTGGATCAGCCGCGACAGCCGCTCGCGATGCGCGGCCCAAAGTACCGCTGTCTCCTTGGCAGGGATGGAGCCGAGGCGATCTTCGTAGGAGGAGGCGGGACGGTGCTTGACGTTGGCCTTGGTCTCGAGCCGGCGGAGCGCTTCTTCGCGCGTCGGCAGGGCGATGCGAATAAGCGGCAGGAAGGAGACGGCGAGCGCAAGGCCGAATGCGCCGAGCAGCACGCGATGAGTGAGCGGCGGCGTGATGCTCCACAGGTCGAGCAGCGTCACCACGAGGAAGGCGGCGACGACGAAGAAGGGCCAGAGCAGCGCCTCCCAGATCCGCTCGAACAGGAGCGCGAGCAGGCTCAAGCGCACTTTTTGCTCGAAGCGCTTGGCGAGCGTGCGGTCTTCTTGCGTCTCGGGCGGCGTCTTACTCGGGCGGAACACGGATTTCATCATGCTCTTTCATAGCACGGGAGCGGGGGCCGCTCGTAAGTTACGTTCCGGTAATCTCAGGTCCGATGCGGGCGAAATGGGGCTTCGCCATCCTAGTAAACGCGCATCGGAGCCAATCGGCTGCGCGCGTCAGAGCCAGTCTGGCAGGCGCTCCTTGGCCAGCATGTCGTCATAACTCGGCCTCGGCCTTGTCACCGCGTAGCGGCCGCCTGCCACCAGGACCTCGGGCACGAGCAGCCTCGAGTTATACTCCGACGCGAGCACCGCACCATAGGCGCCGGCCGTCATCACGGAAATGAGATCGCCGGGGCGAAGCGCAGGCAGAGGACGGGCGAGCGCGAGATAGTCGCCGGTCTCGCACACCGGGCCGACCACATCGGCGATGACGGCGGGCGTTCCGGGCTTATGCTCGATCACAGGCCAAATCTCGTGATAGGCCTCGTAGAGCGTCGGCCTGATGAGATCGTTCATCGCCGCATCGACGACGATAAAGATCTTCGATGCGCCGTGCTTCACATAGAGCACGCGCGAAACGAGGATGCCGGCATTGCCGGCGATCATGCGGCCCGGTTCGAATAGGAGGCGCGCGCCAAGGTTGCCTACTTCCTCCTTGACCAGCCGCGCATAGTCGGCAGGAAGCGGCGGCACGGGCTCATCGCGCCGGTAGGGAATGCCGAGCCCGCCGCCGAGATTGGCGAAGGCGATATTGAAGCCTTGCGCGCGCAGCGTGCCGACCAGCTCCTTCAGCAGCGCGAATGCGTTCCTGAAGGGAGAAAGGTCGGTGATCTGGCTGCCGATATGCATGTGCACCCCGGCCGCCTCGATGTTGGGAAGCTCGCGGGCGAGCCGATAGAGACCGGCAGCTTCGGCGAAGGGGACGCCGAACTTGTTCTCCGCCTTGCCGGTGGCGATTTTGTGGTGGGTCTTGGCGTCGACGTCGGGGTTGACGCGGAGGGCGATGGGCGCGGTCTTTCCCCGCGCCTCGGCCACTTCGCTCAGAGCTCTCAGCTCGGGCTCGGACTCGACATTGAAGGCGAAGATGCCGGCATCGAGCGCAAACGCCATCTCGGTCTTGGTCTTGCCGACGCCGGAGAAGGCGATGCGCTCGGGCGGCACGCGCACGGCAAGGGCGCGGCGAAGCTCGCCCTCGGACACCACGTCCATGCCGGCGCCCGCCCGCGCGAGCGTGGCAAGCACGCCGAGATTGGAGTTGGCCTTGACCGAGTAGCAGACAAGAGCGCCGTCCATGTCGGCAAAGGCATCGGCGAAGACGCGATAATGGCGCTCGAGCGTGGCACTCGAATAGCAATAGAAGGGCGTCCCTATCGCGGCGGCAAGGCCGGCAAGGTCGACCTCCTCGGCGTGGAGCACGTTCTCGTGGGACACGCCGCGCCGGTAGGCGAAATGGTGCATTGAGGGAATATCAGTCTATTGCAGCAGTCGGTCGATCCAGAGGCTACGCGCCGGCACCTTCGACATCTTGGTCTGCGGGTCGGCGTTGGTCTCGGGATATGCGGGCTTCGGACGATCAAGAGAACCGCGGCGTCCGCAGGCCGAAAGTCCTACCGACACCATGAGCAAAAGCGCTATCAGGATACGCAGTGCGCTTCCCATTGGTCGTGCCCCTGTCGCGCGGGCCTTTTTCCGGCCCTTCAGCTACCCCTTTTTACGCGACAAGCCCTGCTTCTCCAAACGCTTTATCCACCGCTTGGCCGCCGCCTTGACGTTGACTGATGCCGTTCCGCCATAGCTTTTGCGGCTTTTCACCGAGCCTGCGACATCGAGGGCGACAAGGGCTTCCTTGGTGATTTTGGGCTCGACCGACCGCAAATCGGGGAGCGTTAGGTCCTTGAGCTCGACGCCCTTGGCATCGGCGAGCGTCACGATTTGCCCGGTCAGGTGATGGGCATCGCGGAAAGGCATCCCGAGTTTGAGCACGAGCCAATCGGCAAGGTCGGTGGCAGTCGAGTGGCCGCGCGAAGCCGCGTCTTTCATAGCGTCGAGGTCGGGCTCGAGATCCATGACCATCCCGGCCATGGCGGCGAGCGAGAGCTTCAGCGCGTCGAGCGCGTCGAACAGGGGTTCCTTGTCCTCCTGCATGTCCTTGGCATACGCGAGCGGCAGGCCCTTCATCACCATGAGCAGGGTCTGGAAGGCGCCGGCGATCCGCCCCGTCTTGGCGCGCACGAGTTCGGCCGCGTCGGGGTTCCGCTTTTGCGGCATGATCGAGGACCCGGTGGTGAACTTGTCCGACAGACGCACGAGACCGAATTGCGGCGAGGTCCACATCACGATCTCCTCGGCCAGCCGCGACAGATGCATGGCGGCGATCGAGGCGGCAGCCAGCGTCTCGAGCGCGAAGTCGCGATCGGACACCGCGTCGAGCGAGTTCGCCGCCGGGCGGTCGAAGCGAAGCGCCTTAGCCGTCATGGCGCGGTCGATGGGGAAGCTCGTGCCGGCAAGCGCCGCCGCCCCGAGCGGGCATTCGGCGAGCCGCTTGGCGGCGTCGGCGAAACGCCCGCGATCGCGCGCGAGCATCTCGACGTAAGCGAGGCAATGATGGCCGAAGGTGATGGGCTGGGCGGTCTGGAGATGGGTGAAGCCCGGCATCACGGCATCGGCATAGTCGAGCGCCTTATGGGCGAGCGCAAGCTGAAGCGCGGCAAGGCCAGCATCGATCGCGCCGATCTCGTCTCGCACATAGAGCTTGAAGTCGGTCGCCACCTGGTCATTACGCGAGCGCGCGGTGTGAAGCTTGCCGGCGACGGGACCGATCAGCTCGCGCAAGCGGCTCTCGACATTGAGGTGGATGTCCTCCAGCGCTCGCGAGAAGTTGAAGGTGCCGGCCTCCATCTCCGCCTCAATCTTGGCGAGACCGCGCGCAATTTCTTGGGCTTCCTTCTTGTTAAGGATGCCGGTCGCGCCAAGCATGGCGACATGGGCCTGGGAGGCCTGAATGTCGTGACGCCACAGCCGCTTGTCGAAGTCTATGGAGGCGTTTATGTCCTCCATGATCGCGGCGGGGCTTGAGGCGAAACGGCCGCCCCACATGGTGTTGGTCATCGCTGTCCGAGCCTGGCAAGACGAGGTGAGCGGGAAGACGTGAGCGAACGCACGAAAACGAAACGCGCCGCGCCACCGGCCACATTTCTCGTCGCTGGACTGTTAGCGGCGATTGCCGGATTCGCGACGGTATATGTGAGTTTTGCCCCTCCTGACAATGGCCCGTCTCAGCCGAGCGCCGCGCCTGCGGAGAGCGAGGCGCAGGGAACAGCCTCTCCCGATCAAGGGGGAGCGGGCGGGACTTTGGCCGGTCTCAACAAAGGGCCGATGGCACCGCTTCTGGTGAGGCCGAAGCCGCTCGATGTCCCGCCGATCGAATTTGCCGACGGCGAGGGAGCCATGAAGTCGCTCGCCGATTTCAAGGGCAAAGTCGTCCTCCTCAATATCTGGGCAAGCTGGTGCGTGCCCTGCCGCGAGGAGATGCCGGCTCTCGACAAGCTCGAGCAGGAGCTCGGCGGCAAGGACTTCGCCGTCGTCGCGGTGAACATCGACAAGGGAGGCCCGGAGAAGGCGAAGAGCTTCCTCGCCGAGACCGGCGCCACGCATCTCGGGCTTTACACCGATCCCACGAGCAAGATGTTCGCCGTGCTGAAGACGGTCGGCATGCCGACCACCGTCGTGCTCGACCGCGACGGCAAGGAGATCGGCCGCCTGGTCGGCCCCGCCGACTGGAGCTCGCCAGAGGCCAAGCGCGTGGTCGAGGCGGCTATTGCGGCGAGACCGGACGGAGCGTCTTGAGCGAAGATCGGGTAGCTTCGCTTTGCCGATAGCGGCGGCGCGCTACTGCACCGGCACGACGGTGTCCTTGTCGAGGCGATAGGTGTAGTAGCAGTGATCGGCGGTGGGCTTGTTGCAGGGGTCGCCCGAGGTCGTTACGTACATCATCGGCTTGCCGCCGGACTTGCCGAACTTATAGCTCTGCACCAGGTCCTCATAGACGAGATCCCAGGCGGTCTCGCCGTCCCAGAAATAGAGCTGCAACGTGCAGCCTGCGCTGGTGCAGAGCGGATTGGGCGCGCCATCGCATTTGAACTTCTTGTAGTCGGCGATCCAGTCCTCGCCGCCGTCGGCGTTCAAGTCCTTTGTGCTCAGAACGGCGTCGCCGTTCGGCTTGCCGTTCTCGTCCTTGCAGGACTGGATCGCGTCAGTGATGGCCTGAGCGACATTGTCGGGCGGCTCGGCGGCGCGGGCGAGGCAAACGCCCAGGCAAGCGATGGCAAAGAGCAAGGCCAAGCGGCGCAACAGTGAAGGGAGAAGCGGGGTCAATTGGCGCCGGTGGCTGTCTTGCGCAGGGTCTTCTTGGTGGCTTTCAGCGCGCCCTTGGTGACGGCGGCAGCGGCCCCGGCTGTGGCGTTCACCGCGCCCTTGGCGACGGCCGCGGCCGCGTCGGTGCTCTCATTCACAGCTTCCTCGGCATCGAGATCGAGGGTGGGCCTGCGTTTCTTGCCACCATATTTTTTTCGTGAGGCAGTAGCGGCCTTAGGACCACAGATGCTGTCGGCCAAGTGGACCGGTGTGTCGTTCAACGAAGCCTGGATGGCAAGACCGTCGAGGCTCGTGCCGAACAGCGATTTCCAGAAATAGCGTTTGAAGCCGTTCTCGAGGAGGTCGGTGGCGCGGACGCGGCGCGAGGCAACGGACGGCTCGCCGAGGACGACAGCAACCAGCTTCCTCCCGTCCCGGGTCGCGCTCGCCACGATGTTGAAGCCGGAGTTACAGATGAAGCCCGTCTTCATGCCGTCGGCTCCGGGCAGGCTCACGAGCAGGCCGTTATGGGTGCGGATGATCTGCTTGCCGACCTGGACCTGAGTCGTGGTGAAGAGGTCGAGGTGATCAGGAAACTCGATGATGAGCGCCCGGGCGAGCCGCGCAAGGTCGCGGGCCGTGGTGTACTGCCCCTCCTCCGGCAGACCGTTGACGTTGACGTAATGGGTGCGGGTCATGCCGAGACGCTGCGCCGCTTCGTTCATCTTGGCGACGAAGGCATCCTCGCTGCCGGCCACGCCCTCGGAGAGCATCACCGCGACGTCGTTGGCCGATCTCACGATCAGCACCTTGAGCGCAACGTCGACGGTGATCGATTCTCCCTCCTTAAGCCAGAGTTTGCTCGGGGCCTGTTGCGTCGCCAGCTTGGAGCAGATGAGCTTGGTATCGGGCTTGACCGTGCCGTCCTTCAGCGCCTCGAAGGTCACATAGGCGGTCATCAGCTTGGTGAGAGAGGCGGGGAACCACATCACGTCGGGATCTTCGGCATAGAACACCGTCCCGTTATAGGGCTCGAAGACCAGCGCCGGTCCCGCGGTCGCCGCCGAAGGAGCTGATAGAATCGCTCCGACGAGGAGGCCAAGACCCGCACGTCTCAGCATCATTCTTGTTCCCTCACCCAAGCTGGTGCCGTGTCTGCTCCGATCGCGCGCGCAAACGATGCGTCACGCGGCAATCGCAAGCTAGAGCCACCCCCCCACCCGTAGGAACGGCCGTGCCCTATAATCAATGCAAATTCGACTGTTCCATGGCGAGCGTCACAATTGCCAACACGTGAAGAAGTCGAATCGCAACAATCATGGCCAAGCCGGACCGCAATCCGCCGCGAGAGTAGCGCGCCCCCCTCAATTCGCAACTGCGAAATCGTCTCTCTCTGAGAGTAATCTTCCCAAGTTGTTTCATGGCGACAGGGACGGGCAGCGCACGCTAAGGAATGCCGCGTTTCCTGGGCAAAATTCGTAGCGATGGATGCGGGAGCGAGGCGTAAGCAGCTTTCCGCTGCGATACGCCGGGCAGCCGGCGGCGACCGCGCCGCCTTGTGTGATCGCGAATGGCAAGCTCGCCGCGCTTTAGAGCGTTACCGCTAGAACACGAAGCGTAGACCGGCGGAGCCGCCTTGCACCGACGTGCCTTGCGCCGAGCCATCGGTTGCGAAGGTCGCGTCGTAGCGAGCATAAAGGTCGAGGGAATGCCGCATCGTCATGCTCGCGAGGACGTTGATCACTGCAGCGTCGCGTGTCGCGTCGACGCCTGCGATGGAAAAGGTCGGACCCGGCAGCCCCTCGAAGCCGGCCGTGAAGCCCCGCGAGATGTCGGCGAAATCGTGTGCCCAGCCGGCACGGAGTTTCACCTGGAGCGGAGCGGGAAGCCCAAGCGCGAGTTCTTGCGTCAATTCCCCGCCGAAGAGCCCGATCGCGGCCTCGGTCGAGTTCCCGTTGACGATGAGATCGATCGCTCCAGCCCCGGTTTCGGCGAAGCTGTCCTCGGAAACGATGATCCCCTGCATGGCCGCGAGCGGCGTGAGCACGGTGCTTCGGCCAAGCGGAATCGCGTAGCCGGTCTCGACGTTGGACAGGAACGCATCCGCCGCCGGTTCGCCCCGGGTTCTCCGCGCCACGCCAGGGAAAACGATGCTTCGCTCTAGGCTGCCCTCGCTGTGACCAAACCCCACAGCGCTATCGATATACCACCTGCCAGGCACATAGCTCGCATAGACGGCGCCTGAGACCGTATCGACATTGCCGCTCCCCGAAATTTGGTCCGCGTCGAAGTTGCTCCGCGCGTAACCGACGGCGAAGCCGGCGAGAAATGAAGGCGCGAACCAGCGGTCGATCCCTCCGGCGACGCCGGCGATCTCATAGTCGAACCCGTGTAGATCGCCGCTCGCGTCGAGCCCTCCAGCGCCGCCGAAGCCGGTCAACCACTGTCGTACCGGCACCTCGACGGTGCTGACGCCGGCGCGGTTGAGCCTCACTTCGTCATGCACCGCGTCGAGGAACATGCTTGCGGATTGGGTCTCGACGGTCGGGACGTCGGCATAAGGCTCGCCGCCGAGCTGCGTCAGCGCTCTGCGCAGCGTGTCACCGCTCCCGACATTGATGAGATCGAGGCTGTTGTAGATCGAGTCCATGTCGGTGAAGAGCTGGGGATAAGGGCCTGCATCGAGCGCGGCCGCCACGGCGAACGTGTTGCCGCTGCCGGCGCGCGGCCGATAGGACAGCGCCGCAGCGCCGATCGGCTGCAGATCGATGTAGTCCTCGGCGGGGACGAATTGGGCATTGGCGCAGCCTGGCTCGGAGCTGATGCCGATCAGCCGCTCCTGCGGCACGCCGCCCTTTCCCCACGGGCCCGCGGTCGGAATGCTCGGCGGGTTCGCAGGGAAATGACCGAGGATCGGCGCGGCGTCGCCCACGATCATGCAGGTGCCGACCGGGACCTGAACAATTGTGAGCGAGTTCGGGTAGATAGGGAAGTGCAAGCACGTCGCGGATCTGCTTCGCGTTCAATCCCCTTATGCTGTTCGATCCGGCGAGGAAGCGACCAATCGGGCTGGTGACGCCGTTGGTATAGGCCCGCACATATTGCGTCGGCACTGACGTGCGCACCACGGTTGCCTCGGCGGACGGCGTGAAGGACTCGGTCGGGGGGACGCTAAACAGGTAGGTGTTGGCATTGGCGCCGGTCTCGATCGAAGGCACGAACGTGCCGTCGCTGCGGAAGACCGGTCCGGTAATGATTTCGCCGGGCGGCAGAGGCAGATCGCTCTGGGCGAGAGCCCCCTCGGCAAGCCCCATCGACAGCAGGAAGAGACTGGCGAGCAGCAGACTTCCGCGCCTGAGATATGCGAGCATGGGCACGTCCCCCCGGTACCCAAATGCGCGCCAATAGCTTAGGCCGTTTTTTCAATGCCTGGTTGAGCCATCGCGGCTCTGCCCACAGATTATTTGATCGCTTGGCGGCGGCTCGCGGCGCCCTAGCCGAGTCTTGGCTGGCGACAGGGGGCGCGCGATGAGCACGCCCCCTCTATGACCTTGACTAACCGCCGCCGCCGCCAATAACGGTGGGATCTCCTCTCCGACCGAACGGGCGAACGCGTCGAGCTCCCGGTCCGACACGCGGCGTTCGGCGAGCACGGCGTCGAGAAATGCCGTGACCTTGGGATAGACCTGATTTGGCCTTGGCAGGATGCCGGCTTTCGCCTCCTCGCGCGCGTCGAGCGCATCGGCCGCGGCTTCGATTGCCGCGCGATAGGCGGCGACCTGGACCAATACCGACTCGGGAAGCTCTTCGTCAGTGCGATCGCGCAAAAGAGAGAAGACGCCGAGCGGAATGTGGCCGAGCGTCTTCATCTTGTGGTAGAGCGGCGGGATCAGCCCGGGAAATCGCTCCAGCGCGCGGTCATGGCGATAGAGAAGAAGATCGTCGTCCCGGATGACGATCAACGCGATCTGTTTTTGCCGGTCGACGATCCTCGCCCGCGCCGCCGCGTAGATGTCAATGAAGCGCTGGTCGAGCTCTGCCACTGGCTCGCTTGCATGGGACGCGCCTCCTCATATCATCCCCGCCCTGTGACGGCAGGACCCAGTCTACGACGTCTCGATGAGAACGGCGCGGATGTTGTTGGCTAAGACAGAGCGCTCCGGCTCCGGACGGGCTCCCAGAGCCCGACGCTGTCCAGTCGCCCGGACAAAAGATTACCACTTTGCGGTGCTAGGATTCTCTATCAGTGGGGCACTACCCAACTTGCTTGCAATTGGAGTAGCTCTGATGTGTGACTATAGCCTGCAGTTGGTCCTATCCCGGCCTGCGAAGGTCGGCGAGACGTTGATATCGACGAGGTTCCCGCACTCGGCGACGCGCGGTTTCGCCTCTGTCGAAGATCGGGACGTGGCCGTATGCCTGCTTCCCGGCACCGAGCTTTCCTTCGAGAAGGACGTTCTGGGCGAGCCGAAAGGTCTATTTCGCTCGAAGCGTGAATTCGGGCACAGCGTGGCTCAGTTCCGGCAGATCAATGTGAACCAGCCCAACGTCCATCATGATGCGCTCGAATTTCCCGACGGGCAGATCGTTCTCTTGACGGAGTTGTGCGAAGGCCAGCGTGCCACCGTGCTGCAATTGCCGACCGGATCACAAGCCACCATAGAGAGAGTGGAAGCGCCCGAGACGGCCGCCATCTAGACCGCGACCCAAGTCGACCGCCGGCAAGAGCGACCGAGCTAGCTTGTTTTGTTGCTGAGCGCGCCCGAGTTCGCGCGAAGCATAAACCGGCGCTTCGAACTTGGTTCGCTGAGCGCGTCACGAAGTCGTACCGCGCAATTTCCACTGCCGCGCGATGCCGGCATGGACAAGCGTTGCGCGACAGATACTCGCAACCAGGCTTGCTCGCCATCTTACGAGGTGCCTTGGTCACGGTTAGCTGGTATCCTTGCGCCCACAAGCGATGGATATCTGACTTGGCTGCCCCGTGTGGTCGTTGCCTCGCTCTGACTGAGCGAAATGCGTTCAGCCTAGCGCTTTCCTCGGCTCGCCTTTGGCCCTCAACTCGGGGGAGTCATCTCAGCGAAGCTAAGAGGAGACTACTTCATGCCAAAGATCACTGGCGTCTGTGTGGGCGAATCGCTCGTTGGCGAAGGCAACGAGGTTGCTCATGTCGACCTATTGCTTGGTCCGCGAGGCAGCGCCGTCGAGACGGCCTATTGTATCGGGCTGACCAACAACAAGGACGGCTTCACCACTTTGCTGGCGCTGATCGCGCCGAACCTCATGTGCAAGCCCCCAACCATCCTTTACAACAAGGTGACCATCAAGGACGCGCGTCAGGCGGTGCAGATGTTCGGGCCGGCGCAACATGCCGTGGCCCTGGCGGTCGCCGATTCGGTCGCCGAAGGCGTGATCCCGGCCAATGAGGCAGACGATCTCTTCATCACCGTCGGCGTGTTCATCCACTGGGAAGCCAAGGACAACAAAAAGATTCAGGAGTTCAACTACCGCGCCACGAAGGAGGCCATCGCACGCGCCATCAAGGGTGAGCCGAAGTCATCTACCGTCACGGCTGAGAAGGACAAGGTCAAGCACCCGTTCGCTGCCAACTGAGGGGAGAATCCCGAATCGGGGCAAACGCCGGTAAAGAAGACGGTCCGGAATCCGATTCGGCCTGGCCCCTTCGCCGACCCACGAAATAAATGGCTAGGCGCACACACGCCCGTCAGGACGGGCGAGGTTCGCTTGTGGTCCTCGCCTATGCTGGGCGCCGAGCACATTTTCGTCCTCAAACGTCACTTGAGCGAGGCGGCATCACACGGCGCTTGGATTTCGCCGATCAGGGTGACCCGGCCGCCATGAGCGAAAGACTAAGGGCGCGCGGCCCGGTCGTCGAAGTCAGGTTTCCGGTCGTCGGCAAGGTCTGGATTACGACCACCTACGAGTTGGCGGGTCGCGTGCTCAAGGACAGTGAGACCTTCACCATCCGCAAAGACGGCGGCCGCGTTGCCGGCTTCCGCTGGTGGATGCCGCGCAGCGTTCGCCTGCTCGCGAACAACATGCTCACCATGGACGAGCCAGACCACACGCGGTTGCGAGAGATCGTGGACGAAGCCTTTCGCCGCCGCGCCATACTGGAGATGGAGCCGCGCATCTTTGCCATCGCCGACGAGCTTGCGGGCGCCTTGTTTGCCGATGGAAGCCCAGCCGATCTCGTCGAGCGCTATGCGCGAACGCTGCCGCTTTCAGTCATCTGCGAATTGCTCGGACTGCCGCTTGCCGACCGGCCAAGGTTCATGGCCTGGGCCAACAGTGCTGCACGGATCAGGGGCCCGATCTCCTTCTGGCGGATCATGCGAATCTATGGCGCGATGAGGCGCTACCTCGAACAGCGCTTGCACGTTGCGCGCGAGAAGGGCGGCGAGGGCCTGATCGCCGAGCTGATACGCGCCGAAAAGGAAGGCGGCCGTATCGGCAGCGAGGAAATTGTCGCCATGGTTTTCCTCCTGCTCGGCGCCGGCTCGGAAACCACCACGCATCTGATCAGCGGTTCGGCTTACGAGCTCCTCAAAGATCCCGCTCGGCGCGACTGGCTGGAGCGGGATTGGGCTCGCGCCAATCTGGCCGTCGAGGAATTCTTGCGGTTCGTCTCGCCGGTGCAATTTTCCAAGCCGCGTTACGTGCGAAAGGACGCCGAACTCGGCGGCGTTAAGCTGAAGAAAGGCGAAAAGATCATGGCGATGATCGGGGCCGCCAATATGGACCCTGCGGCGAACGAGGCCCCGGAGAAGCTCGATCTTGAACGACATCCCAACCGGCACATCGCCTTCGGCACCGGCATCCATTTCTGCCTCGGCCATCAGCTTGCGCGCATCGAAGGCAAATGCGCGCTGAAGGCCTTGTTCACCCGCTGGCCGAAGCTTGCGCTCGCCATAGACCCGTTGGAAGTCAGATGGCGTCCGCGCGCGGGCTTGAGAGCGATCGAGACCCTGCCTGTGATGCCGACCCGTTGAGGCGGAGGGATGGATCACTTCTCGATCAGGACGGCCCGGAAGTCGTTGACGTTGGTGAGGGTGGGGCCGGTCACCAGGAGATCGCCGATCGCGTTGAAGAAGGTCCAGGGGTCGTTGTCGGCGAGCATGGCCTTGGCGTTGACGCCGGCTTTCTCGGCGCGGGCGAGCGTGTCGGGATAAATGAGCGCGCCGGCATTGTCCTCAGATCCGTCGATGCCGTCAGTGTCGCCGGCAAGGGCATAGATGCCGGGCATGCCGTCGAGCGCGATGGCGAGCGCGAGCAGGAACTCGGTATTGCGTCCGCCTTTGCCCTTGCCTTTCAGGGTAATCGTGGTCTCGCCGCCCGAGATCAAGACGCATGGCGGCTTCTCGGGCTGGCCGCGCAGCTTGCATTGCCGCGCGATGCCGGCATGGACGAGCGCCACGTCGCGCGACTCGCCTTCGATCGAGTCGCCGAGGATCACGGGCGTGACACCGGCCTTGCGGGCGACCTCTGCCGCAGCCTCCAGCGAGGCTTGCGGGGTGGCGATCATGATGTTCTCGACTCTCGTGAAGCGGTTGTCGCCGGGCTTGGGCGTCTCGGTCGTGCCGTCGGCGAGATGCGCCACCATACCGGCGGTGACATTGATCCCGTACTTGGCGAGGATGTGGCGGGCGTCTGCATGGGTTGAAGGATCTGGCACCGTCGGGCCGGAGGCGATGATGGAAGGATCATCGCCCGGGACATCCGAGATCATCAGCGCCACCACGCGTGCCGGATAGGCGGCGGCGGCGAGCCTGCCGCCCTTGATGGCCGAGAGGTGCTTCCGCACAACGTTCATCTCGGAGATGGTCGCGCCGCTCTTCAACAGCGCCTTGTTGATTGCCTGCTTGTCCTCGAGGGTGATGCCCTCGGGCGGGAGCGCAAGCAGCGCAGAGCCTCCGCCGGAGATGAGACACAGCACGAGGTCGTCTTGCGTGAGACCCTGCACCATGTGGAAGATGCGCTTAGCCGCCTCGCGACCGGCGGCATCGGGAACAGGGTGCGCCGCCTCGACCACTTCGAGGCGCGTCGTCGGCACGCGATAGCCGTAGCGGGTCACGACGAGCCCTTCGAGCGGACCTTGCCATGCATCTTCGAGCGCTTTGGCCATCGCTCCGCTGGCCTTGCCGGCGCCGATAATGATGGTCCGGCCTTTGGGGCGAGGCGGCAGATGAGCTGGCACGCAGAGCGAGGGCAGCGCAGCATCGACCGCGGCCTGGAACATGGCCTTGAGCAGAGCGTCAGGCTTCATCTTATTGGCGTCCCTCCAATTGCGTTTGAACCTGCACAGACGATTGCAAGATGGCAAGCGGTCTGTAGATTGCGAGAATGCCAGGAAACAAGGACTCAACCGGGGTCGTCAACTTTCTAGTCCTTTTTGCAAAGCTCAAGAATTTGGGCGACGAACCCGCGGCGCTACCGGAACTCGCCAAAAGCGACGAGGCAATCAAGGAGCTTTGCAGTCGGCTCTCGTGGGCCGGTCATTCCCTAAAGATGAATGAGCGACGTCACCGTCAGCTATTCACAAAGCCAGTAGACCCTGAGTTCCTGACCGAATGGCGTGATTTCGAGGAGCGCTTTGAGAGTGTTTTGTTGGACATCGAGTTCGCAGGATTATCCCTGGAGCTCGGCGAGCCATCGCAAGTCTCGAAGACCGACTTCCAATGGGAGACCGCCGATGAAGAGGCTGGTGAACAGGCGGGCGCAATCGAGGGCGCGATCGATTTCGCTTATGACCAAGCAATAGAAGATTGGCACGATTTCGAAGAGGGATTTCGAGAAAGCATTGAGGACGGCAAGGCCGCATGGGAGCGGCTAAAGCGCGAAGTTGGATTTGATCTGCGCGGCGTTTTCAGGCGACGTGAACTGATACCCTTCACCTTAATACCTCGGCAGGTTGCTGCAGGCTACGGGTCCGCGCAGGTGGTTTCCTTATTCAAGAACCTACAACAAGCTCATGACGCCTTCATCTTTGGAGCACCACTGGCTACAATCGGCTTACTAAGGTCTGTTGTGGAGGTGACACTCGGCGACCACTATCAAGTTCCAGGCAAGGACTTGAAGGATCGAATCAATAACGCTCGCACGCACCTTCCACCCGGAGCGAGTGAGGCATTCGACGGTTTGCGCAAACTCTCGAATACGATTCTTCATCTCAAAGAGAAGGACGGAGATATTTCGGATATCGAGCGCGCCTGGTTAAAAAGGGAAGGCCCTTGGCTCGAGAAGAAAATTGTTTGGCTGCTCTACGCGATTCGCAAGCTCATCGAGGGCGTCCCGCCGTCGCAGTCTTAGTTTGGCGTCCCTCCAATTGCGCCCGAACCTGCACAGACGATTGCAAGATGGCAAGCGAATGAATTAGTTTGCTCACCCTTGGCGCAACAGATGTCCGCTTCTTCGTGGGGCTAACCTATTGGGGACCGTGAGTAATGTCAGTTCAGCCGCGTGACGATGCCGAAAAAGCGGGCAAGCGTGCAGACGAGCAGCACAGGCGCCCCAAGTCGGACATAGAGATCAGCCAGGCCGCCCATATGCGGCCGATCGTCGATGTTGCGGCCGACAAGCTCGGCATTCCGCCGGAAGACCTGATTCCTTACGGGCACTACAAGGCCAAGGTCTCGCTCGACTATATCGCCTCGCTCAAAGACCGCCCCGACGGCAAGCTGATCCTCGTCACCGCCATCACCCCGACACCTGCCGGCGAAGGCAAGACCACGACCACGGTGGGTCTCGGCGATGCGCTGAACGCCATGGGCAAGAAGGCCATGATCTGCATCCGCGAGCCGTCGCTCGGACCCTGCTTCGGGGTCAAAGGCGGGGCGGCCGGCGGCGGCTATGCGCAAGTCGTGCCGATGGAGGACATCAACCTCCATTTTACCGGCGATCTCCACGCCATCGGCGCGGCCAACAATCTGCTCGCGGCGATGATCGACAACCACGTGTTTTGGGGCAACGAGCTCGACATCGACACGCGGCGTATCACCTGGCGGCGGGCCATCGACATGAACGAACGGGCGCTCCGCTCGATCGTGACCTCGCTCGGCGGGGCGCCCAACGGCTTCCCGCGCGAGGCTGGCTTCGATATCACCGTCGCCTCCGAGGTGATGGCGATCTTCTGCTTGGCGAGCGACCTCGCCGACCTCCAGCGCCGGTTGGGGCAGATCAAAGTCGGGCTCACGCGCGACAAGAAGCCAATCACGGCAAGCCAGCTCAAGGCGGCTGGCGCCATGGCGGCGCTGCTCAAGGATGCGCTCGCGCCTAATCTGGTGCAGACGCTCGAGAACAACCCCGCCTTCATCCATGGCGGTCCGTTCGCCAATATCGCGCACGGCTGCAACTCGGTGATCGCCACCAAAGCCGGCCTCAAGCTCGCCGATTACGTGGTCACGGAAGCGGGCTTCGGCGCCGATCTCGGGGCGGAGAAATTCTTCGACATCAAGTGCCGGAAGGCGGGGCTCAAGCCTGCCTGCGTCGTGATCGTGGCCACCATTCGCGCCCTCAAGATGCACGGCGGCGTCGCCAAGGACGATCTCAAGAAGGAGAACCTCGAGGCGCTCGAGAAAGGCTTCGCCAACCTCCAGCGGCACGTCGAGAATTTGCAGAAATACGGCGTGCCGGTGATCGTTTCGGTGAACCACTTCTCGAGCGATACCGAGGCCGAAACGAATTTGCTCAAGCGGCTGTGCGCCCCGCTCGGGGTCGAATGCGTGGTCGGCGATCATTGGGCACAAGGCAGTGTCGGCGCCATCGACCTCGCCAAGACGGTGGTCCGCACTGTCGAGACGAAGCCGAGCGATTTCGCGCCGCTCTATCCGGACAACATGACGCTGTGGGACAAGACGCGAACAATCGCCCGCGAAATCTACGGTGCCGAGGACATCAGTGCCGACAAGAGCGTAAGGGACCGCTTCGCCGAGTTGGAGAAGGAAGGTTTCGGCAAGTTTCCGATCTGCGTGGCCAAGACGCAGTACAGTTTCACCACCAATCCCGACGCCAAAGGCGTGCCTCTCGGCCATACCATCCCGATCCGCGAAGTCAGGCTCTCGGCGGGGGCCGAGTTCGTGGTGGTGATCTGCGGAGACATCATGACCATGCCCGGGCTGCCGAAAGTGCCGGCAGCGAACGCGATCGAGCTTAGACCCGACGGCCGCATCACCGGTTTATTCTAGCGTCGGAAAGGGGTTGCAAGGTGGGAAGGGTGACTGCTAACACCCTTTTCCGCGCGAGATTTCGGCCGGGCGCCACAAGGTCGGGCCAAGGAAAATCAAGGGAGTAGACGAATGGCTGGAGCAAGAAGGCCAGGCCGTAACTTTCTGTTTGTGCCGGGGCCGACCAATGTGCCGGACCGCATCTTGCGCGCCATGCACGTCGCCATGGAGGATCATCGCTCCTCAGACTTTCCCAAACTTACCCTCCCGCTCTACGAAGAGCTGAAGAAGATCTTAAAGACCAGGGACGGCCAGGTCGTCATCTATCCGTCGAGCGGCACTGGTGCCTGGGAATCGGCGCTCACCAACACGCTGTCGCCGGGCGACACGCTGCTTGCCCCGAGATTCGGCCAGTTCAGCCATTTGTGGATCGAGCTTGCCAAGAAGCACGGCCTCGAGGTCATCGTCCAGGACGAGGAGTGGGGCACCGGCGCCAATCCCGACCGCATCGAGGAGGCGCTCCGCGCCGACAAGAGCCACGAGATCAGGGGCGTGCTGGTGGTGCATAACGAGACCGCAACCGGCGTCACCTCGAACGTCGCTGCCGTGCGCCGGGCGGTCGACGCGGCCAAGCACCCGGCCATGCTCTATGTCGATGGCGTGAGCTCGATCGCGAGCATCGACTTCCGCTTCGACGAGTGGGGTGTCGATCTCGCCATCACCGGATCGCAGAAGGGCCTCATGCTGCCGGCGGGTCTTGGCATCGTGTGCGCGAGCCAGAAGGCGCTGGCGGCGATGAAGGACGCCAAGTGCCGCAAGGCCTATTTCGATTTCGGCGACCAGATGCGGGCGAATGCGACAGGCTATTTCCCCTATACGCCGGCACTCACTCTGCTCCACGGCTTGCGTGAGGCGCTCGCCATGCTTCAGGAGGAGGGGCTCGAGAACGTCTTCGCGCGGCACCATTATCTTGCCGGCGGTACGCGCGCGGCGGTCCAGGCCTGGGGGCTCAAGCTCTGCGCCAAAGAGCCGAAATGGCATTCCGACACGGTATCGGCGATCATGGTGCCGCCGGGATTCAACGGCGCCGATGTGATCGACTGCGCCTATCGCCGCTACGATCTCGCGCTCGGCGCGGGCCTGTCGCAGATGGCTGGCAAATTGTTCCGCATCGGGCATCTCGGCGATCTCAACGAATTGATGCTGCTCGGCGCAGTCGCGGGCGCCGAGATGGCCATGCGCGATACGGGCATCGAGGTCGAGCTCGGCTCGGGCGTTGCGGCGGCGCAGGCACATTTCCGCGGGGTGCAGGCGGCCAAGGAAACCAAGGTCGCCGCCGAATAATAATGGGAGGAGCGCGGGGCTAACGGCGAAAACGCCGGTCTCGCCTCAATTAAGGGCTGGGTCTGCCTGGCGCCTCCGGCGCCGGGAAAGCTGAGGTGCGCCGCTTGGGGTCCTCTCGAGCGGCAGTGAGTTTAAGGGGCAAGAGTTCAGTGCAGCACGCGATCGTGTTCCTCGATCGGGAGTTGGTGGACGCCAACGTCAGACGGCCGGGCTTTCCGCACAGCTACAAAGAATATCAGTCGACCTGGACGCATGACGAGATCGTCGAGCGGCTGAAGGACGCCGACATCGCCATCATCAACAAGGTGCCGATGCGCGCCGAGACGCTGAAGGCCTTGCCCAAGCTCAAGCTGATCGCGGTCGCTGCGACCGGCACCGACATCATCGACAAGGCCTATTGCAAGGCGAACGGCATCACCATCGTCAACATCCGCAACTACGCCTTCAACACCGTGCCTGAGCACGTTATGGCGCTGATCTTCGCGCTCCGGCGCAATCTCTTCGCCTATGTGGAGGACACGCGAAACGGCGTGTGGAACACGTCGAGCCAGTTCTGCTTCCTGACCCATCCCATCCACGACGTCGCCGGCTCGACCCTCGGCATCGTGGGCTATGGCGCCCTCGGCAAGTCGATTGCTAAGCGCGCCGAGGCGCTCGGCATGAAGGTGCTGCCGTTCGACGCGGTGCCGCAGCCGGGGCTGGTCGATTTCGACACGATCCTCAAAGAGAGCGACATCATCACCCTGCACGTGCCGCTGACGCCGGAGACCAAGAACATGATCGGGGCGAAGGAGCTCAAGACGATGAAGCGTTCGGCCATCCTCATCAACACCGCGCGCGGCGGGCTGGTCGATGAGGCGGCGCTCGCCGAAGCGCTTAGGAACGGCACCATCGCGGGCGCGGGCTTCGACGTGCTGACCAAGGAGCCGCCCAAGGAGGGCAACATCCTGCTCGACCCTACGATCCCCAATCTGATCGTGACGCCGCATGTCGCCTGGGCGAGCCAGGAAGCGATGCAGATTCTCGCCGATCAACTCATCGACAATATCGAGGCGTTCGTGGCGGGCAAGCCGCAGAACGTCGTCGAGTAACCGGGATAAAAGCCATGAAGAAGCTTCTGTTCTTGTTCGACACCGATCCGATGCCGAGCGTGTTCGACACGGTCGTCGCCTATGACGGCGGTGCCGACCGCGTCACCGGCTACGCCAACGTCACGCCGGAGAATGTCGGCGCGCTGGTTGACGGCACGATCTTTACCCGGGGCGGCAAGGACAAGCAGTCAACGGCGATCTTCGTCGGCGGCGGCGACATGCCGAAGGGCGAGGCGGTGCTCGCCGCGGTGAAAAAGCGCTTCTTCGGGCCGTTCCGTGTCTCGGTGATGCTCGACTCGAACGGCTCCAACACGACCGCAGCGGCGGGCGTCGCACTGCTGGCCAAGGCCAAGAAGCTCAAGGGCAAGAAGGCTGTGGTGCTGGCCGGTACCGGGCCGGTCGGCATGCGGGCTGCCGCCTTCCTTGCGCAAGAAGGCGCCGACGTGACCATCACCTCGCGCACCAAGGACAAGGGCGATCAGGCCGCCAAGGCCATCGAGTCCCGCTTCGGCGTCAAGGTCAAGGCGATTGCAGCCCCTGACGACACGACGCGCGCCGAAGCGGTGAAGGACGCCAATATCGTATTCGCCGCCGGCGCCATCGGCTTCCGGCTCCTGCCGCTTTCGGCCTGGGAGGACAATCCCAATATCGAGCTTTTGGCCGACGTGAATGCCCAGCCGCCGCTCGGCATCGAGGGCATCGAGGCGACCGACAAGGGCAAGGAGCGCAACGGCAAGATCGCATTCGGCGCGCTCGGCATCGGCGGGCTCAAGCTCAAGCTGCACCGGGCCTGCATCGGCAAGCTGTTCGAGAGCTCGGAAGGCGTGTTCGATGCCGAGGAAATCTACAGGCTGGCAAAAGAGATGGCTTGATGACGCAGATCAAGGAAGCGGCAATCGAGAAATTCCTAGATGCGCTCGCAAGTCAGAGCGCAACCCCGGGCGGCGGCAGCGCGGCCGCCATTCTCGGTGCCATGGGGGCTGCGCTCGTCAGCATGGTGTGCAACCTGACCATCGGCAAGAAGAAGTACGCCGATGTGGAAGGTGAGATGAAGGACGTTCTCCGCAAGGCCGAGGCTGTGCGCCGCAGGCTGACGGGGATGATCCAGGACGACGTGAAGGCATTCGATATGGTGATGGGCGCCTACGGCATGCCGAAAGAGACCGACGCCGAAAAGGCCGCGCGCGAGAAGGCGATCCAGGCTGCGCTCAAGCAGGCGACCGAGGTCCCGCTCGCCTGCGCCCATGCCGCGCGCGAGGTGATCGATCTCGCCGCGATCGCGTCCGCCAAGGGAAATCTCAACGTGATCTCCGATGCGGGGGTCGGCGTGCTCGCCGGCTATGCTGCACTGCGAAGCGCTGCCTTGAATGTTTTCACCAATGCAAGAATGATTACGGATAAAACTTTTGCCGAGGCCAAGCTCAACGAGCTGAACGAGCTGATGGCCGGGGCCGAAGGAGCAACTGAAAAGGCCTATGGCGTCGTCAAGGGCAAGGTGAGCTAACGCGCTCAGGCGACGGCCGAGGCAATATCGCTAAGGAGGAGACTGTGGACGTCCACGAGTATCAAGCCAAGGAATTGCTTTCTTCCTTCGGTGTGCCGGTGCCGAAAGGGGCCGTCGCGTTCAGCCCCGATCAGGCGGTGTACGCCGCGACCGAGCTCGGCGGTTGGAGCTGGGCGGTGAAGGCGCAGATCCATGCCGGCGCGCGCGGCAAGGCGGGCGGCATCAAGATTTGCAAGACCTATCACGAAGTGCGCGACGCGGCCCAGAACCTGCTCGGCAAGCGGCTGATTACGATTCAGACCGGGCCCGAAGGCAAGCCGGTGCAGCGCGTCTATATCGAGGTCGCCGAGCCGTTCGACCGCGAGCTCTATCTCGGTTACGTGCTCGATCGTAAGGCCGAGCGCATCCGCGTGATCGCTTCGCAGCGGGGCGGCATGGAGATCGAGGAGATCGCCAGGACCGAGCCAGAGGCCATCCTCCAGGTGGTGGTCGAGCCTGCCGTCGGCTTGCAGGCCTTCCAGGCGCGCGAGCTCGCCTTCCAGCTCGGGCTCAGCATCAAGCAGGCGCAGAGCGCGGTGTCGACCATCATGAACGCCTATCGCGCCTTCCGCGATTGCGACGCCACCATGCTCGAGATCAATCCCCTGGTCGTCGCCAAGGACGACCGCGTGCTTGCGCTCGATGCCAAGATGTCGTTCGACGACAATGCCCTGTTCCGCCGCCATAACGTCGCGGACATGCACGATCCCTCGCAGCAGGACCCGCGTGAGGCCCAGGCCGCCGAGCACAATTTGAATTACATCGGCCTCGACGGCGAGATCGGCTGCATCGTCAATGGCGCAGGCCTTGCCATGGCGACGATGGACATGATCAAGCATGCCGGCGGCACACCTGCGAATTTCCTCGACGTGGGTGGCGGCGCCTCGCCTGAGCGCATCGCCACCGCGCTCAAGCTCGTCCTGTCAGACCCCAAGGTCAGCGCCGTGCTGGTCAACATCTTCGCCGGCATCAATCGCTGCGACTGGGTGGCCAAGGGCGTGGTGCAGGCCTGCAATACGGTCGACGTCAAAGTGCCGCTCGTGGTCAGGCTTGCCGGAACCAACGTGGAAGAGGGCCGCAAGATTCTCGCCGAGAGCGGTCTCGAGCTGATCACGGCCGACACGTTGGCCGAGGCGGCCGAGAAGGCGGTGGCGGCCTATCGCAGCGTGGCAGGCAAGGCGGCGTAAGGCCGGGTGCGGAGGACATAGTCATGAGCATTCTGATCGATGAAACCACGCCGGTCCTCGTGCAGGGCATGACCGGCGACAAGGGCACCTTCCACGCGAAGGAGATGATCGCCTACGGCACCAACGTGGTCGGCGGCGTCACGCCCGGCAAAGGCGGCGGCAAGCATCTCGATCGGCCGCTGTTCAACACCATGAAGGAAGCGGTGAGGGCGACCGGCGCCACCACCTCGATCACCTTCGTGGCGCCGGCTTTTTGCGCCGATGCCATCATGGAGGCGGCAGACGCCGGCATCAGGCTGATCTGCTCGATCACCGACGGCATCCCGTCGCAGGACATGATGCGCGTGAAGCGCTACCTGATGCGTTATCCGCGCGACCGCCGCCCGATGATGGTGGGGCCGAACTGCGCCGGCATCATCAGCCCCGGCAAAGCCATGCTCGGCATCATGCCCGGCCACATCTATCTGCAGGGCCGCGTCGGCGTCATCTCGCGCTCCGGTACGCTGGGCTACGAGGCCGCCTCGCAGATGAAGGCCAAGGGCATCGGCATCTCGACTTCGGTCGGCATCGGCGGCGATCCGATCAACGGCTCGTCCTTCCTCGATCACCTCGCTCTGTTCGAGGAGGATCCGGAGACCGACGCCGTGCTGATGATCGGCGAGATCGGCGGACCGCAGGAGGCCGAGGCCTCGGCGTGGATCAAAGACAACATGGCGAAGCCGGTGATCGGTTTCGTCGCGGGTCTCACGGCGCCGAAGGGACGGCGCATGGGCCACGCCGGCGCGATCATCTCTGCGGTCGGCGACAGTGCCGCCGAGAAGGCCGAGATCATGAAGTCTTGCGGGCTTACCGTCGCTCCCAATCCGAGCGAGTTCGGCTCGACCGTGGCCGGCGTTCTTGCCAAGCGCCCAGAGCGCCGGGCCTTCGCTTGATCTTTTGGCCGTTGCGATCGCGATCAGCGGCCTTTCTTCTCACGCGTGCTATGGCCCGGGCTAGTCCTGGCCATCCACGTTGGATGCCCGGCACGAGGCCGGGAATGACGATCTTCGCTGAATGGATTGCGTTATAAGGGCTACTGGGCGCTCGGCGGCAGCCACAGGCGCGATCTAGGACTGTCATTTCAAGCCGATCGGGACGATCGGGAGTGCGTAAGCCTGCCATGAACGAGGAGATCGTACAGAAGCCGCTGGTCCCCGAGCCGGCGCAGGCCGTGGTCAGCGGCACCTCCGCCAAGGGAGCCGCGGAGCTTCTGTTCTCTCTCCTCATCGAGGTGGTGCGCGAGCATCAGCCCGAGCTCGAGCCCGTGCTCAAGGGCGGCGCCAACATCGACGGCTTCTCGCCCGAGCTGATGGCGCGCGCCCTGCAAGCGCAAGGGATCTGGTTCCAGCTTCTCTCCATCGCCGAGCAGAATGCTGCCATGCGCCGGCGCCGCCAGGTCGAGCGGACGCGCGGGCGGTCGAGCCTGCGTGGCACGTTCGACCATGTGCTCGCGGAGGCATCTGCAGAGGGCGTGCCGACGCGGGTGATCGAGTCGCTGCTGTCGTCTTTGCGCATCCGCCCGGTGATCACCGCACACCCGACCGAGTCGAAGCGCGTCACCGTGCTAGAAAAATACCGCCGCATCTATCTGCTGTTGCGCGAACTCGAGATGCCGCGCTGGACCGAGCGCGAGCGCACCGCCCTCATCGACGGCTTGCGCGATCAGATCGAGCTCGTGTGGATGACCGGCGAGCTGCACCTCCAGAAGCCGACGGTGCAGCACGAGGTGTTCAGGGGGCTGCACTTCTTCGACGAGACTCTGTTCGACAAGGCGCCGGAAATGCTCGCACTGCTCGATGGCGCACTCCAGCAATATTATCCCGGCAGCCGATTCGAGCTTGCGCCTTTCTTCCAGTTCGGCTCGTGGATCGGCGGCGATCGCGACGGCAATCCATCCGTCACCACCGCGGTCACCGGCTGGACGCTGCGCCAGAATGCGCTTGCCTCGCTCCGCCATTACCGCGCCCGCATCGAGGAGCTGGCGAAACTGCTGTCGATTACCGAGCGTGCTCTGCCCGTCCCTCAAGGCTTTCGCGCCGAGCTTGCGCGCGAGCTCGATGCGAGCGGGGAGGGAGAGGCGGTTGCGGCGCGCAATCCCGGCGAGCCCTATCGGCAATATCTCTCGCTCGTGCTGCGCAAGCTCGACGCCACGCTCGCCCGCGTGCAAGGCATGGAGATCGGCGCGGCTTATGCCAATGCCGACGAGTTGATCCTCGATCTCCGGACCATTGAAAATGCCCTGATCGAGACGCAGAGCGCCTCGATCGGCAAGAACCTCGTGCGGCCGGTACGGCGTGCCGTCGAGATTTTCCGCTTCTCTACGGTGAGGCTCGACCTGCGCGAGAACTCGACGCGCACCACCGAGGCGCTGCAATCGCTGTGGTGGGCGACGGCCGGCCATGGCGATGCGACGCCGCCGGAGGTGGGGAGCCGCGAATGGCGATCATGGCTGTTGCGGGAGCTTGCCCGTCCGCTCACAGCGCCTCGCCTCGTGCCTGATCTTCCGGCCGACACCACCGAGCTGATCGGCATGTTCCGCCAGGCGGGAGACGTGCGGCGCGGGCTCGACCGCGATGCCTTCGGCACCTTCATCCTGTCGATGACGCGTTCGGTCGACGACGTTCTCGGCGCCTATCTCCTCGCCAAGGAAGGCGGGCTGTTCCTCGATGCGGCCGGCACGGAGATCTGCGCCATGCCCATCGTGCCTCTGTTCGAGACCATCGCCGATCTCAGGGCTGCGCCGGCCATCATGCGCGAGCTGCTCGACATCGCGCTCGTCCGCCGCTCGACCCATTGGCAGGGGGGCGTGCAGGAGGTGATGATCGGCTATTCCGATTCCAACAAGGACGGCGGTTTCGTCGCCTCGAATTGGGAGCTGGCCAAGGCGCAATCGCAGCTCACCCGCGTCGGCGCGGACGCCGGCACGGCGATCGCCTTCTTCCATGGGCGCGGCGGCTCGGTCTCGCGCGGCGGCGGGCCGACGGGTCGTGCCATCGCCGCGCAACCGGCCGGCTCTATTCGCGGCCGCTTCCGCGTGACCGAACAGGGCGAGGTGGTCTCCTACAAATATGCCAATAAGGGCACGGCGCTCTATCAGATGGAGCTGCTTGCCGCGAGCGTGTTCGAGCATGCGCTGAAATCTGAGCAGGAGGAGGCGCTCAGGCCAAGCCGCGAATTCGACGATGCGATGGAGGCTCTGGCCGGGGCATCGCGGGCCGCCTATTCGGGCCTCGTCGGCCATCCAGATCTCGTCGCCTATTTCCAGGCAGCGAGTCCGCTGGAAGAGATTTCCTTGCTCAACATCGGTTCGCGTCCGGCGCGGCGCTTCGGCGCGCGCTCGCTCAAGGATTTGCGCGCGATTCCCTGGGTCTTCGCCTGGGCGCAGAACCGCCACGTCATTACCGGCTGGTACGGAGTGGGAAGCGCGATCAAGAGCTTCCTCGAGGTGCGGGGCGATGAGGGGCTCAAGCTGCTCAAGCGCATGTTCGAATCCTCGCGGCTGTTCCGGCTCATCATCGACGAGGTGGAGAAGACCCTGCTTCTCGTCGATCTCGACATCGCCCGCGACTATGCCAGCCTTGTCGCCGAGGAGGGCGTGCGCGAGAACATCTTAAACATCATCGAGGCCGAGCTTGCCCGCACCAAGGAGATGGTGTTGAAGGTGAGCGGCGAGACCAATATCGCCCAGCGTTTCCCCGAATTCCGTGCCGCGCTTCAAGCGCGGCTTCCCACCATCAACGAGGTCAACCGCGAGCAGGTCCAGCTTTTACGCCGCTTCAGGGGCACAGAGCAGGACTCCGAGCGCGAAGCGTTCAAATCGGCGTTGCTGCTGTCCATCAACACCGTTGCCGCCGGTCTCGGCGCCACAGGCTAACTTTATGCGACTAGCCCTTCCACAAAATCCACGTCATCACCGGGCCGGCCCGAAGGGCCGAGACCCGGTGATCCAGGGCCGATTGCTCCTCGGCTGGTTGCTCCTGGATTGCCGGGTCAAGCCCGGCAATGACGAGTCCAATTTCTGTTGAGCCAATTAGAGAGGAAAAGGAACCCAAGATGAGCTTTACCCTGATCCAACAGGCGACCCCGCGCCTTCATCGTTCCGAGCTTGCCGTGCCGGGGTCGAACCCCTCGCTGTTCGAGAAGGCGGCCAAGGGAGGCGCCGACGTCATCTTCCTCGACCTCGAGGATGCGGTGGCGCCCGACGACAAGGAGCAGGCGCGCAAGAACATCATTCAAGGCCTCAACGATCTCGACTGGGGCAACAAGACCATGATGATCCGCATCAACGGTCTCGACACCCACTACGCCTATCGCGACGTGGTCGACGTGGTGGAGAATTGCCCGCGCCTCGACATGATCCTCATCCCCAAGACCGGCGTGCCCGAGGACGTCTACGCCATCGACATGCTGGTCACCCAGATCGAGCAGTACAAGAAGCGCGATAAGCGGATCGGTTTCGAGCTTCTGATCGAGACGGCGCTCGGCATGGCTAATGTCGAGCGCATCGCGCAAAGCTCAAAGCGCGTCGAGGCGATGAGCTTCGGCGTCGCCGACTATGCGGCCTCGACCCGCGCGCGCACCATGGGTATCGGCGCGCCGCATCCCGACTACGGCATCCTGTCCGACAAGGACGGCGACAATCCGCGCCTCTTCTACTGGAACGACCCCTGGCACTACGCGCTGTCGCGCATGATGGTCGCCTGCCGCGCCTATGGCTTGCGTCCGATCGACGGGCCGTTCGGCGATTTCTCCGATCCCGACGGCTATCTCGCCGCGGCGAAGCGCGCCGCCGTGCTCGGCTTCGAGGGCAAATGGGCGATCCATCCGAGCCAAGTCGATCTCGCCAACACGGTGTTCACCCCGTCAGAGGCGGAGGTGACCAAGGCGAAGCGCATCGTCGAGGCGATGAAGCAGGCGGCCAAGGAAGGCAAGGGCGCCGTATCGCTCGATGGCCGCCTGATCGACATCGCCTCGATCCGCCAGGCCGAGGCGCTTCTCAACAAGGCCAAGGCCATGGGCACGGCTTAGGGGTTGTTGTCCGGAGCGGCGCCGCGGACTTCCTGCTCTCCCCTCGGGCAGAGCACGCGCGCCATTTGGCGCGCGGTGAGGGGTCAGCGGCGAAGCCGCGTCTCGAGAAAGGATTACCCCAAGCCCTCTCCTGCGAGGGCTTTGCCCAATAAGCGACGAAATCAATATGGGCTTTTTGTGCAACTTCAATTCTGCCTAAGAAGTACGATTTCGAGCGCTCAAAGCTGGACATGCTCACCGACAGGAATACCGCAACGCCATCTTTTTGTTGGGGTTAGGTGGATTTCGAATGGGGGCTGCGACAATGTGCTGTGGGTGTCCTTCTTTTCGTGTCAATATATAGCACGTAACGTAGCGCCACATTCCCAATAGTTGTACACTCCACGGAGTAGATCAATTCGCGGGAGTTCACTTTCGGGGATGTCCGCAGCCGACGAGTATCTGAGATGGAGGCGAGGGCCAGAAATCGGATGCGTGTTTGCGCGCGCGATGTCGAAGGCTCCTGGTGATTACGGCCAGTTAGTGGAGGAGATTGATGCCGATGACCCCGCGGCCGTAGCGACCAACATCGCAAATCGAGTGCAGCAACTGGTGCCAACACCGGGCGTACTTGCCGTAGTTTTGCCCGGTATCGAAACACTAGAAAAGCTCATGGCAATGGCACTCGCCCTACCAACGGATCCGACGTGGCACGTTGATGCGTGGCAGCTCGATCCGCCTCCAGAAATAGATTTGGCTGCCGTAAGAGTTGTGCGTGATCTTCCATTCGGAAACGGGACCCTCCCATCAGAGGCGCTCGCGTTGGGCGATTTTGATATGTTCCCGAAAACGAGGCGAGCGCCGCGTACCGCATTTGAGATTTACGTGGGTGAACCGGCCCCTCAGGACCCGAAGACACATACGCCTTCGACTAAGGCGAATTTCGCGCATATCGATTTTCGTGATCGAAAGCTGATCAACAGGTACTTTACACAGGCAGCTGTCGACGCAATGTGGGAAAAGAGCAACGCTGGTCTTCCCACGGCCATGGCCAAAAAAATGGGCTGTCTGTCATGAACCATCGAATCGTGGTGATCGGACACGCTGACGCTGATGGATACATCATTGCTGAGCAGACGCGTCGCAATCTCGCGCAGGTGAAGTCGTTCGACGTTGATGTTGCGGTTGATCCTCGGCGAACAAATGACCACAAGACTTGGCTGAAGCTTGATCAACTAAGTGAGATCGAACGCGCAGACTATGTGTTCTTCGTCGATCTGATGTTTGCGCCGGCCACATATGCGGCGGAAGCGCGGGCCTTGACCGACTTCGCGCGAAGTAACCCGCAAAAGAGATTTTTTCTCGTCGATCATCATCCGCTGCCGCTCCAACGGCTGGAGACAGCCGATAACTTACGCGCGGTTTATCGATCAGATGTTGCTGAGTGTGCAATCGGTCCGCGCACAGGAATGATGGTCGTCGCCGCACTGTGTGAGCCCCAACCGTCGGCGGTGGCTAAGAGCGTTAAAGAGCCTCTGCACGAGGATCTAGCAAAGGGAATGAAGAGGGCTGCGGCGCCGGGAGGTCCTTTGGATGGGGAAAAGCTATCGGCGTTGCTGCGGGCCGATTGCTGGGATGCACTACTCAAACTTGGTCGAGATAGTGCGGAATTTCATCGACTTCCCCGCGGCAGACGTCCATTAAATGCCCCAAAATCGAAAGTCATGACGGAATTGGAGCGGACTGCCACTGATCTATTGGCGCACCCTTCACTGACATCGAAATCAAGAGCGAGGATGACCATGGCATATGATGTTGCGGGTGCTGAACTGGCCTATGATACAGGTCGACCTGTCCTTCAAAAGAACGCGCCTACGTCGCCCAAAGACCTCGGCGCGATCGCGACCCTACTAGAAATCGCGGCATTGTCGTTGACGACTGAACCGGGCAAAGTCTTCACGATTGACGATCTTATTCGAGAGGCACAGGAGATCGGTGGCGAAGATGCCAAGTTCGACGAAAACGACGTAAAGATCGTTCTTCAGAAGGCAAGTTTTGTAAAGAAAGTCGCCGGTGGCTATCAGCTTCGCTGATTATAGGTAACCCTCGCTGAGTTTCTGAGCGTGCCGGTGAACTTGTGGCGAAGTCGGTCATGAGGGGAATGTCAAAGCTGGACGAAGGTCCGCTTACGATGAGGGGGATTTCCAACTTATCCCCGCCATCCCCGCAGCCATTACACTGCACTCACCTCGTCCTCTGAGGGGCGCTGTCGCGGAGCGGGCGGAGAGCGGGACGGGGTGCGGCGCCCGCGGGTCGTGTTCGCTGACACGTCACTCGGGCGGCATCGGGGCTCCCCCCGGGACCACTAGGAGTCCCTGCCAGGAGCTGGCTGATCGCCCGGCCATAGCCGGCAACGGAAAGCGGGGCCCGGTGCCGAGAAGAGAACGCCGCAAATGACATGCGCTTATGTGCGTGGCAGATGGGGATTCTTAGATGCGCTACCGGCCTCCGGCCTACTTGAGCGCATTTTCGATGCGCTATCGCTCCGCTGCTTGAGCGCTTGTTGGCGCGCCGAGAGGCGCCCGCCGCGTTTCCCAAAAGGAAGCGCGGACACCATAGGTTTGCGCTTGTCGGCGCGCCATCCCCCTCTCATGGGGGAACATGATCTTTGACATGACCTCGCGTGTCACCACGGCGAGGCGCTGAATCTTGCCTGAGTGCCGGCATCAAGCCACAGCGCTGCCATCTTGCCTGAGCCGCGCAGCGAACGCCATCCCTCCCCTTGTGGGGAGGGAGTCCGAGCGAAGCTCGGACGGGTGGGGTGGAGGGCAACGTGGGTGACGTAGTGCCGAACGAGACTCAGCTCCCCACCCCAGCGTCACGCTTCGCGTGCCGCCGGACCTCCCCACAAGGGGGAGGTATGCCACAAGGGGAGAGGGGAATTTTGGTCTTACGCCTGCCCCAATCTCCGCACGTCATGCCCGGCCTTGTGCTTGGCATCCACGAATTTATGCGGAGCGGCGGGCGCAATCGTGGATGGCCGGGACAAGCCCGGCCATGACGGAAGAATGGGAGGAAGCGAATGACCATTACCGGCGGGTGCCGCTGCGAAGCGGTGCCTCGCACGATCGAGGCCGAGCCTCTCTTCTCGCGCCTAATTCAACCTGGAGCCTTCGATTCCATGATCTTGAAGCGCCGTTAATGGTGGGGCGGTAAGACATGGTGTCAGCCGCCTGGCCTGACGGGAACGGGACGGGCGCGAGATCGTTTTCCCCCTGTTGGGGCACGAGTTACGATGCGCATTCTGTTGTCGCTGTTGTTTGTTGGCGGCGTTCTCTACGCCGCGCAAGCGTTCTTTTCGGGCGGAGAGACCGCGCCGTCTTCTGCCAAGTCCGTCGCAGACCGTGGAGCTGAGACTTCGCCTCCCGCGGCTAACGATGCGAAGGCGCCGGAGGCTCAAGCGCTCACGGCCGAGGAGCTGGCGCCGCCACCGGCAAATTCAAAACACGCAATCGCCGTGGAGCAGGCGGCGCTGCCGGCCAAGACGGCTCCTGCCGGGTCGGACGCAACCCTCGCTCCGTCCCCCAGCGTCGCGGAGGGCCGGCCCAACCCCAGTTTCGTGAAGGTAACGTCGCCCGCGAGCATCCGCGTGGGGCCGTCGACCTCGGCCGCGATCATCGGCGTCGCCCAGCCGGGTGCCGAGGCGCAAGTCGTCTCGCATTCGAGCGATTGGGTGGAAATCATCGACCCGGGCTCGAAGAAGACGGGTTGGATCCATCAGAGCTTCCTCGCGCCGCAAGCCGAGCCCTCGGCACGCGCCGTGCCGCCGCTAGAGGTCGACGCTGCACTCGCCACTCCTGAGAACGATGCTGCTGGAGCCGGCGACGACGTGCTGCCGTTGATCAAGCAAAAGAAGCGCAAGCACGCATCGCATCGCCGGCATCGTCATCGGCACGGCATCGCCTTTGGCTGGGTCTACCTTCCTTACTGACAGGCGCGCGATTAGCGCTTTTGCGGCTCGTTCGGTTGCCGCGGCGATTTCGGAGGCGCGCGCCGCGGGCGATTTCCCATGTGCTCCAGCTTGTCCTTGCCGAGGCGCTCGCCGGCGGCCTCCTGCTGGCCAAGGTTGGCCCGCTCGTTCGGCGCCTTGTCTTTGCGTTTCGCATCGGTCATTTTTGGCACTCCGAGTGTTCGTTCCCTCAGGCTCCCCTGAAAGCCTCGACGTGAGGCCGATACAAATAAAACGGACCACGGCGTAGAGGAGTTCCCCGCGCCGCGAGTCCCTAAGTCCCGGCCCGGTCAATTTCGACTAGTGATGGCGCTCGTGCTCTTTGCGCGTCTCGGCGGCCTTCTCTGCCGATTTCCTGCGGTCCTCGGCCGTGCGCCCTGTGCTCGGGTGCCGCCCAAGCTCCTTCCAGTCGTCCTCGGACATCTCGACGCCGTAATGCGCCGCGGCCTTCTTGATGTTGGCGAAGGCAAGCTTGCGGTCCTCGTCTGACACGCCGACGGTCTGGTCGAAACGCGCAATCGCGTTGCGCACATGACTCGCGTCGGTCATCGGCTCCTTGCGCTGCTTGGGAAAGGCGAACACGCTGTCAGGCAGATCGCTCCGCTCGGTGAGATCGCCGTGCTTCTCGTGCGGTTTCCAAGTGGCTTGCATGTCGGACTCCTTGGCTTCTTCTCGCGCAGCACTAAAGCCCTCGGCATTTCAACGGGTTTGGAGGAGGTCGGTTCCGCGGTCGGGGCGTGGCATTGCGTCACCGCCAAGCTTCACGCGGCCCGGTTTTCCGTTGTTTTTCAGCGGTTTGTGGACCGCCTTGCTTTGAACGCGGCCAACTGGCTAACGTCCCCGGCTTGTCCGATCAGCCTGGTCGGAGCCAACGGGAGGGACCTCTAGAATGAGCGCATGTGCCGCGAGACTGCTGATCGCCTCAGTCACCATCCTCGTCTTCGCCAGCGCGGCATGCGCCGAGTCCGTCACGGTGACACCGGCGGTGCAGAACGCCTGCGAGTGGGATTACCACAATTTCTGCGACCAATATGCGATCGGCAGCGACCTGCTCGATATGTGCTTCAAGCAGAACGGGCCCAAGCTGTCCAAGCCCTGCGTGGACGCCCTGATCGCGGCTGGCGACACCTCGCAGGAATATGTCGACCAGCAGAAGAGGCTGCTCGAAAAATAGCCTCATGCGACGCGGCGCAGACCTGCAAGGCCTGCGACACTCGCCGCGCTCCCAAGTCCGAGCAACGAGATAATCTCCTGCGGTGGAGAAGGCTCGATGGCGAGTTGGCGCAAGGCGTTCACGGCGGAGATCGATGGCTCGCCGGACATCATCTTCGATCTGATCGCCGACATGCCCAACTATGGGCGTTGGCTACCAGGGTCGCAGGCGTTTGGCGCGACAACCGAGGTCACGCCCTATCCGGTGACGCTCGGCACGACCTATCTCGACGCAGGACCTGCCGGTAAACGGCCAGGTTCAGTCACGGAGTTCGACCCGCCGCGGCACATTGCGTTCCATCACACCATGGAGCTTGAGCTTGGTCCCTTTCGCGGAAACTCCGACATTACCATTCGTTACACGCTCGAGCCCGAGGGGCGGACCACGCGCGTCTTGCGCGAGCTTGATATGACGATGCAGGCGCCGTTCTTTTTGCGGCCCTTCATCATCCGCGCCTTCCGCAAGGAGAATGTGCGAATTCTCGCTAAGCTGAAGCGCTACGTCGAAGCGCTTCCGAACGAGTTGCGATCGTCATAAGACAGTCCGCTTAAGCAACGAATTCGGAGTGACAGGCGTCGCAGCGAAGCCGGTCGCCGACCTCCTCGCGATCGACCCAAAAGAGCTGCGATCTCGCTCCTTGCCTGATCCAGCAGTTCGGGCAGAGAAACGCGTCGACGTCGTAGGCCGTGAGGTCGCCGCGCGCGCCGCTCGGCAAATCCTTGGCGATGCCGCTTGCGATCTCTCTGAGCTGAACTCTCTGGTCGGTGTTCATGCCGGGGACGGTAATGCCGTCCCGGTCCTGCCGCGAGTCACTGGTTCGTTACCGGTGCAGGGTCAGGCTGGTGGCGAGACGATAGGTGCCGGTCTTGTTGTTGAGCTTGACGACGTTGATGGTGTGGCTGTCGCCCTTCACCTTGATGCTCATGCGGCCGGAGAACTTGTCGCCCGAAATGATCGCGTGGATGGTGTCGCCCTTGGCCGTGCCGCTCACGCTGCCGCTCGCGTCATACACGCTCTCGGTCCACGTGCCTTTGATCTTGCCGCTCTTGTCGGTGACTTTTAGCAGGGTGTTCACCTCGTAGTCGCTGCCCTTGCAATGAAGCGTCTGGGCGATGTTGGTGCCGGCCACCTTGTAGGTGGTCGTGCAGTCGACCTTCTTCTTCTCGCCGTCGTCGAGGATGACGGTGCCGCCGCCCTTCCAGTCGCCCTTGAGCCCGGTGAACGGATCGCCTGCGGGCGAGAGCGAGGCGGCGTATCCCGCCGAGGCGAGCGAGGCTGTGAGGATGAGGCTGGCGAGGGCTAAAGCCTTGCGCGTGGGCGACGACAGCGTGCTGACTTCCATTTCCCGTCTTCCCCTCTGCTTGAACCGTCGAAAACTTCCCAGGGGCGCCATGGGTTTAACATGATGCCCGGCCTGCCGCCGACCCCATAAAGCGTCCGATTACGCTGAAAAAAAGTCAGGCCCAAGCCCTTTCTGCAAGCCAAAAATTCAGGTGACTTGATCCAGACGTCCACCCCGTTAGGCTTCGGCGCAACCGATTCCCAGACGGACCGCGTGAAGACGCATGGCGCAACGCACGACGAAGAAGGCGCAAGCCGCAGAACCTCCGACCGATCTTCCTCCGCCGCCCGAAGGGTTGACCAAGGAAGAGACGCGCTCTGTCGAGAAGAGGCGGAGGCTTAGAGCCGCCGTCGTCTACGAGATCATCAGGGTCGAGGGCGAGGGCGAGCTGGCGCGCACCAAGGCCGCTTTGTGGTGGTCGGCGCTCGGCGCCGGGGCTCTCGATCGGCTTCTCGGTGCTCGCGCAAGCTCTGCTCAAGACTTACCTTCCGCCAAGCCCAGGCGCGTGGATCGTGGAGGCGCTCGGCTATTCCGTCGGCTTCCTCATCGTCATCCTGTCGCGCCAGCAACTCTTCACTGAGAACACGCTGACCGCCGTGCTGCCGGTGATTGCGCGGCGGAAGCTCGAATGGGTCTGGGTGACGCTGAGGCTATGGGGCATCGTGCTCGCCGCCAATGTCGTCGGTTGCTTGCTGTTCGCGAGCTTCCTTGCCTTCTCGGGCGCGCTGTCGCCGAAGCTCGCGAGCGCCGTTCAGGCGGTCGTTCGCGGTGCTGAGCTACGCGCAGGTGCGTGAGGAGATCGACTAGCCGCAAGGAGGATCGAATGACCATCACCGGCGGATGTCTGTGCGGCGCGGTGCGCTATCGGATCGAGGCCGAGCCGATCCAAGCGCGCGCCTGCTGGTGCCGCGACTGCCAATATGTCGGCGCGGGCAGCAGCACGGTGAACGTCGCCTTTCCCAGCGAGGCAGTGCAAATGGAGGGCGAACTCGGGGACTATGCGAGCCGCGCCGCGAGCGGCAATCTCATGCATCGTGGCTTCTGCCCCAAATGCGGAACGCCCGTCACCACGCAATCCGAGGCGCGGCCTCATCTCGTGAAGATCCGCGCCGGAACGCTCGACGACCCCGAGATCGCCGAGCCCGCGATGACCATCTGGACGAAGAGCGCGCCCTCATGGGCGTCAATCGACGCGGGAATCCCTTGCGTAGAAGGGCAGCCTCCGCCGCCCGTGGTGCCGCCCAAGCCGTGACGTGCGACGGAGCTTCGCGGGGTGCTCGGGCGTGCGTCGGTGTAAGGTCCTCTCCTCAAAACACCTGGGGGGCTCTTCATGACGAGCTATCGCACACTTCTGATCGTGGGCATGGTGGCGCTCTGCGGGCCGGCTCTTCCGTCGGCGGCTAAGGCCGTCGACGTGACGGCTGCGGTGCAGAGTCAGTGTCAGTGGGACTATCACAACTACTGCTCGGAGTATGGGCTCGGCAGCGCGCTGCTCTCAATCTGCTTCCACAAGAATGGGCGGAAGCTGTCGCGAGGCTGCGTCAAAGCGCTGCTCGCCGCGGGCGATGTTTCGCGATCCTACGTGCTGAGCCAGGAGAAGAGCCGTTAGCGCTTAAGCTCCGCCTTCGTCGCCGAGCAGGCCTGGCGGATGCAAAAGCGCCGGGCGTTGCGGTTGCCGCCCGCCGGCGCCGCGTCGCACCTGCCTTGAACGAAGGCCTCGTTCGGGGCAAGAGGCGCAGCGGGCACCCGCTGGAGTGCGGGTGCCCACATTGGGAGGGGAAAGAGATTTTGTGTCGTCAGGCGCATCGCTTGATTAGCGGGTCTGGCCGTAGCTCTGCGGGAAGTCCTGAGCGAGAGCCGGCGCGGCAGAGGCGACGACGAGGGCGACGGCGAGGAGGAGCTTCTTCATGGTGGTTCTCCTTTAGATATCGGTTCTGGCCGGTTGATCTCGCGTTCGACCTGCCGTGCGAACAGTGCCGAAATGGGAGGGCGTCTCGCGTTTGCCCAACAGCCTACGGCTACCGAGTCGGTGCTTTTCGCGTTTGCGGTAAGAGGCGGATTTGCTGGATAAAAAAGGTCCCGAATGCCGTAAAATGGCCGTTTCCTGACGGTCTTATGACGATGGCGCGCCTCCGCGCGCTCGAACTGCCGTCCTGGTCGAACGTAACGGCGGACCCACGTTCCTCCCCCCGGCGGCTTAACATGGGAGGCATCCATGAACGCAAATACTCGCCAGACACCACCTGGCGCCAGGAAGCCGGTCGCCAAGCCGGTTCGCAGCGAACCCGGTACCGACAAAGAGAAGAGCAAGCCGAACAAGACCGTCGCCGAGGCGACCGGCGCGCCGAAACGCGAGGAAGCCATGCTGGCTGCCGCGACGCAGGCGCGCACGGTCGGATTGGAGGCCTCCCCGCGCAATATGTTGAGCGCGGCCTTAGAGAGCATCGAGCGCTCGTTCAGGGCGGCGGGGCTCGGCACGGTTGCGGTCAACCGCAAGCTCATCGACATGGCGCGCGCGAACGTCGTGTCGGGCTTCGATCTCGCCAGAGATCTCGCCGCGGCGAGCACGCCGATCGAGGCGGCGCGGTTGCATATGGCTTATTTCGATGAGCGCATGAAGACGCTCGCGGCCCAAGCCGCCGAGCTTCGCGCGCTGCAAGCCGAGCTCGTGAGCAGGGCCAACGAGCCGTTGCGCGAGCATGTGCTGAGGCGGTCGTTCTAGTCCCACCAATGCGGGGCAGCGCGCCTTAGGGCAGGAACGACAAACCAACAGCTGACCGCAGCGGTGACCGACGTTGCTACGACGAGGCTGAAAGCGGTGGCTCGCCCATAATCGGATTTGGCAGCCTCGAATAGCCAGCCGCCGAAGGCTTCCGATGCCGATCCGGCAAAATTGGTCAGCGCCATGACAGTGGCGAAGATGGTCGCCGCCGCCCGCGCCGGAATGATGCGGGCGGCGAGGTCGAGCTGGATCAGAGTCCCTGTCATATAGGCAAAGCCGGCAATCACCGAGACGATGTAGGCCGACGTCAGGCCTTTCAATTGCCAGTAGACGGCATTGGAGATGACGGCCGCGATGATCGAGATATGCAGCAGGGTGGAGAGCCTGACGGAGCGGCAATAGATTCCGTAACCGATACTGCCCACGAGCGAGCCGAGAAAGAATGCTGAGGTGACGTTGCCGAATTGCTGCTCGGAGAAGCCGAGGTCCTCGGTCATGTGCACATAGAGCACCGAGCCCCACACCGGATTGAAGCTCCACAGCGTGAGCAGGGCGCAAACCGCGAGGAACAGAGGATCGCGCAGCACGCTGAGAAGCGCGGCGCCCGTTTCATGTAGGCTCCCGCTGTCGAGATGCTCGCTGTGCTTGTCCGTCGCATAGAGCCAGGTCACCACGAGCGCGAACAGCCAGAGCGCAGCACAGGCGCCAAAGGCAAGCGACTGGAGGCGATCCTCTGCAACAAATCCACCGAGCACTCCGGTTAACAGAAGTGCCGCGTTGGCCGCGGCCCATTGAATCGATTGGAAGCGTCCGGTCAGTCCGAGCGGCTGTCCCCTCTCGACCATGAGGGCATCGACAATGACGTCGCCAAGCGCGATCGCCATCGTCGTTGGCAGGAGCAGTGCGAACATCACCCAGCGACTGCCTGGCGAGAGCGGCGCAAAGGCGAGCAGAAGAAGGCTCAGCGCCGCCATGAAGTTGGCGAGGAGCAGATAGTTGCGGCGGCGGGAGCCGAACAGCGGCACGAAATCGGACAAGAGACCGAAGATCGGCTTGATCGTCCACGGCACGGCGAGCAGTGCCATTAGCCCGGCAAGCTCGGCCGGCGATTCACCCCACGCCCTTAGCAGCGAACGCACCGGTTGCGCGATCAGGCCCGAAGTCGGATCGCCGACGCTCTGCACGAAATAGAGTGTCGCGAAGAAGGCGTAGGCGCCAGCCACGCCAACGTGAGTCCGATTTGGAGTCGTTTCAATGGCCACGCTATGGGTTGGTCGATTGTTGCGTCGAAGGGTGCGCGCGGAAAGCGAACTGTTGCGCAAATGCAATGTTCGCTTCTTTTTTGCCAAAGGCGGGTCCTGGAGCGGAGAATTACGCGTTGATTGGGCTTAAGCTAGCGATTTCACACATGGATTCGGGGGACCTTCAGATGCGGGCCAATCGTGCGCTACCGTTCCTTGCTTTCGCCGTTCTTGCCATTCCGGCGATCGCGGCGGCGGAGCCCATTCCCTACAGCAAGACCGTGCAGAAATTCTGTGCGGCGGATTACAAAAAATATTGCGGGGACTATGGCCTCGAGTCGACGGCACTGCGTGCCTGCATGGACCGCAACGGCCATAGCCTGTCGCCGAGCTGCGTCAAGGCGTTGGTCTCGGACGGCCAGGTCACCCAGGCTGAGGTCGATCGTCGCAAGAAGGGCGGCCACTAACCGTGTCTCCTGTGCGCACATGACGCTTCCCACCGCGGGGGCTACACTGCGGACCTAAGCGCATGGCACGGCGTTCCTTTCTCGTGCCAGGCTTTGGCTTGCTCTGGTACAAGACAAGCGCGCACAAGGGTCGGTTGTATGCTTATTGTTGGAGGTGCGGCTGCGTTCACCGCGATTGCCGTCTTTCTTCTGTGGCGTCTTGTGGTGACGTTTCGCTCGCGCCGGCGACGGCGGCAGAGGAGACCGGTCGCGGGGGAGAAGAGGGTAGAGAAAATTGGCGCCGAGCAGGGCTAGCCGCCGTAACGCTCGGTGCGGATCATGGACGCTGAGATGCCGGCCTCAAGTGCGCCGTCAGCGGCCGCTTCGACAAAAGGATTGCCGCCGCAGATGAAGACGTGACGGGGCCGCGCCGGCAGTCTGGTCAGGAGTTCCTTGATCATTGCGCGATCGACTCGGCGGCCAAAATCCGCTTCCCGCCGCGGCTGATCGCGGGTGAGCGCGACTGCGAGCTCGAAGCCGTCGTTGCGATCGTGCATGGCGATGAGTTCGTCGCGGAAGATGACGTCCTCCCACGTCCGTGCTGAGAAGAGGAGGAGCGCCGGAACGGGAGAGCCTAGCGCCGCGCGGTGACGAAGCATCGACATCAGCGGCACCACGCCCGAGCCGCCGCCAAGCAAAAGCAGCGGACCGCTGTCCTCGACCGACCAGATGAAGTGCCCGCCGATCGGTCCCCTCAGCTCGATCGTATCTCCCACCTCGGCCGCGTCATGGAAGAAGGGCGACACCTCGCCGTCGTCGAGCCGCTCGATGGCAAGCTCGATGCCGTCCATCCGCTCAGGCGCGGAGGCAATGGAGTAGCTGCGCTCGGTCTGATAGCCGTCGGGCGCGGTAAGCCGCACGTCGACATGCTGTCCGGCGCGGAAGGGAAAGGGCGCGGCCGGTGCAAAGACGAAGCTCTTCACGCGCGGCGTGTCGGAGACGATGGAGGCGATCTTTGCCTCCTGCCACAACAGCTTCGGCGTTGCGGGGGGAAGTTCAGGAGCGTCAGTCACCAGTGAAGCGCTGCTCGCGCCATGGGTCGCCATAGATGTGATAGCCGCGCAACTCCCAGAAGC
The DNA here is from genome assembly GCA_963732205.1 of uncultured Alphaproteobacteria bacterium. Classification (GTDB taxonomy): domain Bacteria; phylum Pseudomonadota; class Alphaproteobacteria; order Rhizobiales; family Methyloligellaceae; genus Methyloceanibacter. The sequence goes on along the minus strand of CAVSYE010000005.1, from coordinate 109,629 downwards.
CCGGCTCGTCCCTCTCAGTGAATTGCAGACCGCTTACCCATTTGGCCGATTTCCAGAAATAAAGATGCGGCACGAGCAGCCGCGCCAGGCCGCCATGATCGGGCGGGAGCGGCTTTCCTTCGTAGGCGAGCGCGATCATGGCCTTGCCGCCGAGGAGATCGGCAACCGGCACATTGGTCGAGTAGCCGTCGAAAGAATGGGCGAGCACGAATTTGGTCGGCGGCACGTCGAGGGAGGCAGCAGCGAGAATGTCGTCGATCAGCACGCCGCCCCAGGACGTGTCGAACTTAGACCATTTGGTGACGCAATGAATGTCGCGCGTCTGCATCATCTTGGGCAGCGCATTGAACTCGGCCCAGGTCCATTTGGCGACAGGGCGCGGGCCGACCTTCAACGTGAAGGACCAATCCTCGAGGCTAATCCGCGGCGTCGGACCGGCAGAGAGCACAGGGAAGTCGTGCGTCAGCGACTGACCCGGCGGTAGCCGCTTGGCGAGGTCGGGTGTCCGCGGGCGTCCGGTGAATCCGCGTGTAACCATAGGGGAAGCGCTCCAAGCGGTGTCGAAGCAAGAGATTGCAGTGCACCATCGTTCACACCGCCAAAGTGGTCGTCAATGCAAAAGCTTCAAGTATGCGACAACACGGCCCCCGTTCGGGCCTGGGAACCGGATTTGGACGCCACACATTAGGACGAGCAAAAGCGTCAAGGAGAGTGAGCAATGGCAAAGCCAGACGCGAGCAAATCGGGCACCTTCAAGATCGGCGGCGAGATCACGATCAACCGTCTCGGCTTCGGCGCGATGCGCATCACCCGGAAAAGGCATCTGGGGTCCGCCGGAAGACAGGGCAGAGGCACTCCGCACGCTGAAGCGCGTGCCGGAGCTCGGCATCAATTTCGTCGACACCGCCGATTCCTATGGCCCCGACGTCTCAGAAGAGCTGATCCACGAGGTGCTTTTTCCCTACAAGGGCATGCTGATCGCGACCAAGGCCGGATTCCAGCGCACGGCGTCCGGCGTCTGGGAGATGGACGGCCGGCCCGAATGGTTGCGCGAACGCGCGCTGTCGAGCTGCAAGCGGCTCGGCGTCAAGCGCATCGATCTGTGGCAGTTGCATCGCATCGATCCGAAGGTGCCGCGCAAGGCGCAATTCGCGGCGATCAAGTCGCTGATCGATGATGGCATCATCCGCTTCGCCGGGCTATCGGAGTCTCGGTCGCCGACATCGAGGAGGCGTCGCAAGTCTTCCCCGTGGTCAGCGCGCAGAATCGCTACAATCTCGTCGATCGCGGCAGCGAGGATGTGCTCGAGTATTGCGAGGCGAACGGTATTGGCTTCATCCCGTGGTATCCGCTCGCGGCGGGCGAGCTCGCCAAAGACGGCTCGATCCTCGATCGCATCGCCAAGAAACATGGCGCTGCTCCCAGCCAGATCGCGCTTGCCTGGCTGCTGAAGCGCAGCGCGGTGATGTTGCCGATCCCCGGCACGTCAAAAGTCAAGCATCTCGAGGAGAACGTCGCGGCGGTGAACATCGAGCTGTCGGAGGAAGAATTCGCCATGCTCGACCGCGAAGGCCGCACCGCGGCAGCGGCGGCGTGAAAAGCGGCTCACTTCGCGACCGGAGCGACCTTCGTCCCGCTGAGATGGCCATATAGCGCAAGCGCGCGGTTGACGTAGGACGCCTCTGGGAGAGCGAGCGAGGACGCCAGGCTCTCGCCGGCAAAGGCAAGCCCGTAATAGCGGAATAGGCCCGATGCATCGCGCTTGACGAAATGCACCGACTGCAGGTCGCCGGGATCGAACAACGTGAGCATGAAGCTCCTGACCGGCGTCACGTTTTCCACTGCCACGACGAAGCCGTCGGCGGTGAGGTCGCTCAGCTTCATGCGGTAAACCACCTCCTCCGAGGTGCGGTTGTCCTGCTGGGCGAAATAGAGCTCGTGCCCACTTTTCATCTCGGCGAGAGTGAAATCGGGGCGGGAGTGGCCGGTGTCGGGAGAGACGAGGGCCGAGGCGCTATCGATCAGCGTGCGCCAGCCGCCGTCGGTCACCGACCAATATTGCAGGCCCTTCAGCGACGAGATGGCGCCGAAGCGCTTGAGCAGCTCGTCGGTCGAACCGTTGAAATGGAAACTGCCGGCAAGCCCCACCAAAACGCCGTCGTCCTTGGCGCTCCAGCCGAGGCAAGCGGGCGGCTTCCACGCGGCCAGGTTGTCACCGCTCCATACCTTGACGGCGGGGGGTGCATCGACTGCGGCATAGTCCGGAGAGGGCGCGGCGCCGCTACACGGCGGCACCGGGTTCTGTCCGGCGGCGGAAGCGCTTCCGATCAGAGCAAAGACGAGCGCGATGGCGAGCGGGATCCTCACGGGCGAAAGCTTGTAGCGAATTGTGCCGCGCCGCGAAAGCCTAGAACTTCCGCTCTGGAGCATGACCAATTCGTAACAGCTTTGGCTTAGGGTCATGCGCCCGACAGTCCGGAACGCCAGGCGAGGACCGCATGCAGGCTGAGGAGCTGACTTTCGTTGGAACCTGCGACATCGCCGGGCTCGTGCGCGGCAAGGGCTTCCCCTCGAGCGAGCTCGAGCGGCGCCGCAAGAAGGGCATCGGCTGGACTCACTCCAACATGATGCAGACCTGCTTCGGCCCGATCTTCGATACGCCGTTCGGCACGGGCGGAGACCTCATGATCCTGCCTGATCCCGCCGCCGAGGTGCACGTCGATTTCGGCGACTGTGAACATGGTGCGAGGACCGAGCATTTTTTCCTCGGCGATATTTGCAACACCGATGGCAGCCCGTGGGAGTGTTGCCCGCGCGACTTCCTGCGCCGGTCGATCGCCGCGCTCAAAGAGACGAGCGGTCTCGAGCTCTGGTGCGCCTTCGAGCAGGAATTCGTTTATACCGGGGTCGAGGATCGGCCCGGCCACCCTTACAGCTTGACCGCGTTCCGCTGCCAGGGCCGGTTCGGCGAGAGTCTTATCGCGGCACTCCGCGCGAGCGGCCTCACGCCAGACTCCTTCCTCACCGAATATGGTCCGCGCCAATTCGAGGTGACCGTGGCGCATGAGCCTGCGGTCAAGGCCGCCGACCAGGCCGTGATCACCCGCGAGCTGGCGCGCTCCGTCGCGTTCCGTCTCGGACAACGCGCAATCTTCTCGCCCATGCCCATAGCCGAAGGCACGGGAAACGGCGCGCACATCCATTTCAGCCTGCATGATGAGGCAGGGCATCCACAGACCTACGATCCGTCAGGCCCGCTTGGCTTGAGCCCAGCGGCCCAGCATTTTGCCGCCGGCGTGCTCGCCCATCTTTCGGCGATTGCCGCCATCACCGCGCCGTCGCCCGTGTCCTATCTTCGGCTCACGCCGAACAGGTGGGCTCCGACCAATGTCGACATCGTGAAGCAGGACAGGGGCGCCGCGCTCCGCGTGTGCCCCGTATTCGCCGCAGCCAAGAAGAAGGACATCGCGCGCCAATTCAATCTCGAGTTCCGCGTGTGTGACGCCGCGGCCAGTCCCTACATGGCGCTCGGCGCGCTGATCTTCGCCGGCGCCGACGGCATCGCCCGGAAGCTCGCGCTCCCGCAGTGCGGCGCGCCGGCTGCTGCTCTGCCGCATTCGCTCGGCGAGGCGCTCGATAACATGGAGAAGAGCGAGGCGGTCGCTGCCTGGCTCGGGCCTGTGTTCCGCGAGGCCTATCTCCGCCACAAGCGCTCAGAGCTTGCGCGCGTGAAGTGGCTCACTCCGCAAGAACTCTGTGCGCGTTATACCGAGGTTTATTGATCAGCGCTCGAGCGAATGGGACGCAGAGTAAGGCCGCGCTAAGGGTCAGACTAGTCCCTGCTGGCGCGGACGGGTTCGTGCGCTATGCTTTCATTTTGACGGAGGCTAGCTAATGTGGAAAGCAGCTTACCTTCTCGCTGTTGTCGCCCTCATCGCACTTCCGGCGAGTTACGCCGCTGCAGCCGAATCGTCCAAGTTCGAGGTCTGCGACAGCACTTATGCTCTGTGCACCACGGCCCGCTGCACGCCGATCAGCGGAGAGATGAATACGGTGTTCTGCAAGTGCGACGTGAAGACCGGACTCTCCATCGGCAAGACGTCGTGCCACAGCAAGGTCGAAAGCCCCGAAGGAACGCAGATCATCTCGCGCTATTACCCGGTCAAGACCTATGCGGTCTGCACTAACGACCGGTCCTGGGCCTCGTGTTTCGACATGCCCTGCATCGTCGACGAGAAGGATCCGAGCAAGGCCACTTGCGCCTGCCAAGTGATCTCAGGTGAAGGTCCGTATCTGATGATCACTGACAGTTACAACGCCTCGACTTGCACCACCGGCCTCTATTCCTCGGCGACGGTCGAGGAGTTCAAGCGAACCACGGACGTCCTCAAGACCAGCAAGCTCAAGCCGTTCGAGCTCAAGGTCCTGAACGAGGCGGAGTGACGGGCCCTCATTGGCCTGGGACGAGAGCAAGCGCCTCCTCGGTCGATAGCATGCGGCAATAGCCCTTGAAGCATTGGAGCGCCGCCTCGTGGCGCGCCTCGGTCTCCGCGGCGCAGGCATCATGCACGCAATTCATGTAATAGCCGCGGTCGGCGCCATCCTTGACCGCGTGGTCGATGCATTGGTCGGTCAGGAAGCCCGCCACGAACACATCTTCGATGCCCATGTTGCGCAGGAGATAATCGAGATTGGTCGAGTTGAAGACCGAGGACGAAGTCTTAGACAGCACGATCTCGTCACCAGCGGGCGCGATATCGGCGACAATCTTGGCCTCCCACGATCCTTTGGCGATCGAGAGACCGAAGAGCTTGTAGTCGAGACTGCGGTCGCGGCCGTCCTCGGTCAGATTCTCCATCACCGTGTAGATGATTTCGAGATCCGCGTGGCGGAAGGCGGCGAGCAGTCTCGCGATGTTGGGGATAACGCGTGTCGTGGCGATGGCGTGAAATTCGGGCCTGGCGGTCGCGTCCTTCGGACCGAAGGTGGCATTCTGCACATCGATCACCAGCAGCGCCGCACGTCCTTTCAGAATTGGGCGGTCGCGCGTGAGGCCAGGCTTTGCGGGGGTCATTGCTGTCGTCTATTCGGCTGGAACCAAGGCGAGCGAACGGAGTGCGCTGATCTTAACGGCCGAATTGATAGAATACCTTTACACCGTGGGTAGAGAATGTGCGCGTCCAAACTAGGCGCTGAAAGCTTATGCGAAGGGAGATCGACATGCGCTATCTCGTGACTGCGTTACTTTTGGTCGCGCTTACTCTCGGCGTTTCCATTCCGGCGAGGGCGGATGATGGGGCGACGATCGAGGCGATCGACAATGCCGCAGCCGAGCTTGACGAAGCGTTCGTGAAGCAGGACGCAGAAGCGATCAAGTCGCTGACGACCCCGGACCATGTCGCCGTCACCCCTTATTACGGTGAGCCGACGCCGGTTGCGGCGCAGATCGCCTCGCTGCCCGAGCTCAAATACGAGCAAACCAATTTGACCGAGCCGACGGTGAAGTTGCTTGGCTCTGATGTCGCCATGCGCACCTTTACCGCCAAGCTCGACGGCTCCTTCAAGGGAGAGTCGCTGTCGGCGCGCGTGTTCGTCACGCAAATCATGCAGAAGCTTGATGGCAAGTGGCGCGAGAAGTTCTACCAGGTCACGGCGTTGAAGCCGTGATCAGCGCCGGCATTCGGGTCCTAAAGTCCGTCCTCGAATTTGATGGCGGCATGCGAGCCGTCGCAGAACGGCTTGTTCTTCGAGGCGCCGCAGCGGCAGAGCATGACGCGGTTCCTCACCTCGTAGCGGTAGCCATCGTCGGCAATGACGGCGACGCCGCCCCGCACCCATAGCGGTCCGGAGCACTCCTGGACGGGGTCTTCCACCAGCCCGATCGATTGCGGAAGCTTGGGCTCGACCGGTTCGCCGGTCTCGTTGTCCCAGGCGATTAGCCGGCCGGAGGGGCAGTCGCAGGTCTGGCGCACGAACTCCTGTCGTGCCTTGGCCTTGTCGGTCTCATAGACTAGGCGCCAAACCTGACCATTCGGATCGCAGAAGCGGGCGAAGGCGCACAGGCCCTCGGCGTCGGTCAGCGACAGCACCGGACCCTCGATGAGCTTGGCCTGCTCGGCATAGGGCTTGCGGCTCGCCGTCTCGGTGCCGTCGAAGCCCACCTTGGCGTGCATGCCGTCGCAATAAGGCTTGTGGCCGCTATGGCCGCAGCGGCACAGCGCCGCGTTCTTCTGCGCCGGCAGGGGCTTGCCCCATTCCCAGCGGATCGACTCGCCTTGCGCGTTGGCGCCGATGGTGGCCTTGGCGAGCGGCAACTCGCCGGAGACGAGATAGGGACCGTCCTTGGTCACGCGAATTTCAGACAAAGGCTCACCTCCCTTTTCATGGTTCGCTTACGGCGTTGGCACTCAAGACGACCCTGCCGCGTTATCCTTCTTGCAGTAAAAGGCGTGAATAAATCCCGACGCGGAAGGACGTGATCTGTTCGGAACGGCAAAGCGGTCGTCACAGGGCGCCTGCAACACATCACCACAGGAGAAGCACATGGCTGGAGATACTATAACCCGGGATCAGTTGGCGGCCCTGTTGAATGAGGACCTTTCGCGTGAATATCAGGCGATCATCGCCTATGTGGTCTATTCGCAGGTGCTGAAGGGTGCCGAGTATATGAATATCGCCGCGCAGCTCGAGCAGCACGCGCACCAGGAACTCGAGCATGCGCTCATCCTCTCGCGGCAGATCGATTATCTCGGCAAGATGCCGAGCGTCACGCCGAAGCCGGTGAAGACGTCGGAAAAGATGCGCGACATGCTGAAATTCGATCTCGATAACGAGAATGTCACGATCATCAACTATCGCGAACGCGTCCGCCAATGCGAGGCTCTCGGCGAGTTCGCCATGGCCGAGCAAATCCGCGATATCCTGGTCCAAGAGCAGGACCATCAGATCGACCTCGCCACGGCGCTCGGCGAGGAAGTTCCGGACGTCAGCCGTTTACGCAAACGCAAAGGCTGATCCCAATAACAATCAGGGAATATCGTTGCAGGAGCAGAACCGAGGAGGAGTGAGATCATGCAAAGCACTTGGATGCCCTATACCGAGCACGGCAAACTGAGCACGCGAAGCAACCTGCCTGACAGCGTGTTCGCTTTCCCGATGCAGCGGAAGGAGCCGCTGACCGACGCGGATCATGTCAGGGACGCTCTCGCGCGTTTCGACCAGGTAGAAGGCGTGTCCGACCAGGATCGCGATCTTGCCTTCGCCAATATCAAGGCTGCGGCGCAGTATTACGGCGTCGACGTGCGCGAGAGGAGCTGGAAGGATCTCGGCCGCCGCTAGGCGAGCGAGGTTGGCAAGGGGGGAGCTGTTTTGCGTGCTTTGGCGCTGAGCTTTCTGCTGGCTCTCTTGTCCAGCGTGGTCCAGGCGGCCGAGCCGACGCTGACCGTAACCGTCGGCGGCGAAACACGCACGTTCACGCGAGGAGAACTGCTGGCGCGAAGGGACGCCACGACCATCGACGTGCCCATGGACATCACCTATCGGGTGCCCATGACCTATCGGGCAGTTCCAGTCGCGGCGTTGCTCGCCGGCTTGAATATCCCGCGCGACGGCGTGGTCGAAGCGGTGGCGCTCGACGGATTCATCGCGCAGCTCCCGCTCGACCTCGTGCTCAACACCGATGACGGCAAGGCGGTGGCCTGGCTCGCCATCGAAGAGCCCGATCATCCGTGGCCGAAAATCCCGTTCAAGGATGCGACCGCGGGCCCGTTCTACATCGTGTGGACGGGGACCGAGGCGGCAAGCATCCGCAGCGAGCAATGGCCGTTCCAGATGGCCAAGCTCGAGAGCCAACCGTCTCCCGCTTCACGCTGGCCTCAACTCGCCGTCGATCCTTCGCTCTCCGCGACCGACCCGATCCGCGCCGGCCAAGCTCTGTTCGTGGTCCAGTGCCTCACCTGCCACAAGCTCAACACGGCGGGTGCTTCAGATGTCGGCCCCGATCTCAACCTGCCGCAGAATCCGACCCAATATCTGACGCCTCAAGGACTGCATGACCTGATCCGCGATCCGAAGGCGGTGCGCACGTGGCCGGCGCAGGCCATGCCGCCTTTCCCGCCCGACTACCTCAGCGACCGCGAGATCGAGCTCGTCATCGCCTATTTGAAGCATATGGCTGGCCGGAAGCTGCCTCAATAATCGCGTTGTGGCGAGAAGCGAGGGAGCAACGATGTTCATCGACAGTCCACGCCGGCGCGAGCAACTCGCTCTCATCGCTCGGCGGCTTCCAGTACATGTGGCGCGGCTTACCTGGTCGGCCGATCGAATCAAGGCCGAGCGCCAGCGGGGCTTGCGCGACATGCTGGCCTTTGCCAAAGCGAAATCGCCGTGGCATGCCAAGCGCCTAGATTACATCGACCCCGCATCGATCACCGAATCCGAACTGCACAAGCTCCCGGTGATGACGAAGGCGGACGTCATGTCGAATTGGGACGAGATCGTCTCCGATCGGCGCCTGACGCTCCAAGGCTGCAACGACACCATCGCCGCCAAGCTCGCGGGCAAGGTCACCGACTATTACTATCTCGACGACTATCTCGTCATCGCTACCGGCGGCTCGTCTGGGGTGCGCGGCGTTTTCCCGTGGAGCTTCGACGAGTTCGTTGAGATCGCCTGCGTCACCTTTCGCTACCAATTGCGCGATGAGCCGCCGGAGCGGCTGACGGGCCGTCGTCTCCTTGCCGTGATAGAGGCCGGCGAGATCGTGCACGGCAGTCCGTTCTTGTTCTCGGTCTCGACCGACCCGGACGCTGAGGTGCAATGGTTTCCCGCCGTTACGCCGCTCGCCGGGCTAGTCGCTGCGCTGAATGGCGCCGAGCCCACGCAGATCAATTGCTACGGCTCGGTCATGCAGGAGCTCGGCGCCGAGGCGCTCGCCGGGCGCCTCAAGATCAAACCCCGCCGCGTGACCACCAACTCGGAGCCGCTATTGGCAGAGACCCGAGTCGCCGTGCGCAATGCCTGGGGCCTCGAAATCAACAATATGTGGGGCTGCGTCGAGGTCGGCCATATCGGCATCGAATGCGACGCGCACCAAGGCATGCACATGACCGACGACCTCATCATCACAGAGTTCGTCGACGATCATGATCAGCCGACGCAGGATGCTGATGCCATCAACCGCGTCCTGGTGACCTCATTGTTCGGCCGCACACTGCCCCTGATCCGGTACGAGCTGACCGACATTCCCGTACCGGACGACCGGCTCTGCTCGTGCGGCGCCAAATTTCCTCTGATCAGGGACGTGAAAGGACGTTCCGACGACGCGTTCATGTATGCCGGAGGCGTGAGCATCCATCCGATCATCTTCCGCACGCCGCTTGGGCAGAATCCCGACATTGCCGAGTATCAGGTGCACCAGACGCAGGGCGGCGCGAAGATCGCCATTGTGGCCACCGGACCGATCGATGTCCTGTCGCTCCGCCGGGAGCTGGTCGACGGCCTTGCCAAGGCAGGCTTGCCGAATGCGCAAATCGACATCGCGCTTGTCGACAGCTTGAATCGTCACAAAGAGACCGGCAAGTTGAAGCGCTTCATTCCACTGCCGCCAGTTTGACGTGGGGGACCCAGGGCTTACGCCCGTGTGACCTCGTAGGCGCATGGCGGGCGCAATTTCCGTGCTAAGTTCGAGCCCGGGATGTCTATCACGGCTCGCAGCGAGGATGCCTTTGGAACCGGCCCCGCCACTTTGGGCGAGGGGACAAGCGGCAGCCGGGCTGCGAGCCTCGCCGGCTCTGCTGTTCTGCATGGCTTCGCGCTTCTCGTGCTGTTCCTGGCCCTGCCCCCCGGCACGTTAGGCTCTAGGCGAGATCTCCTCTCGATCCCGGTCGAGGTCTCCCTCGGGGACGACATCAGGCCGGCCAAGAAGGCCGACGCCGCGGAGCTGCCCCAGCAGGCGTCTCGATCCGCGCCGGCGAACCCGGGTGCAAGTGGCGAGGGACCATCGGCGAGCGGGCCGCTAGACGCGCTCGATGCCAAGCTCAAGGCCCTGGCTGAGCTGCATCAGCCCGACGCCGCGACCAAGAGCGAAGGCTCGGGCTCCGGGCAAGCCAGCATGATCGCGGTCAACGAGGAGACGGCGGGCGAGATCGCCGCCGCCAAGGACGTGATCAGGGTCCAGGTGATGCGCCGATGGAATCTCGACTTGAAGAGCTTACGCGGAGGCGATGCCTCGGTGCCGATCCGCGTGCGCGTGGGAAGCGACGGCGTGGTGCTCAAGGCGGAGTTGGTCGATACGCCACTGTCGGACGATCCCGACTATCAAGAGGTCGCGATCAGCGCGAAGAATGCCGTGCTAGCATCCTCGCCCTTCACGTTGCCGCCAGGCCACTATCGCGGCGTGATGGACATCGTGCTCGATCTCAACCCGAGAGACGCTCTGCATTGAGATTCAGGGCAGGTCGCGCGCGACACGAAAGCTGGTGAGCGTCGAATAATCGTATTCACCCTCATCGGTGCCGCCGCCACCGCTGCGCGCGGCCGAGCGCACGAAGACCGGCAGGCTGATCCACGAGCCCCCGCGAATGACATGCTTGCGGCAATCGCCTTCGCTCCAGGCGCTGCCATCATCCGGCGCACCGTCATAGGTCTGGTGCCAGCAATCCTCGGTCCATTGCCAGGCATTCCCCAGCATGCCGTAGAGCCCAAAGCCGTTCGGCGCGAAGGCATCGACATCGGAAAACAGGCGCTTGTCCCATGGGCTGCCGCAGCCGTTGCAGTTGGCCTTGTTGACGCCGATTTCATTGCCCCACCACCGCGCCGTCGTCGTGCCGGCGCGCGCGGCATATTCCCATTCGGCTTCGGTCGGCAGGCGGTAAGGGCCGTTAGGCCGCGCAGCGCTCGGGCGCTCCTTGGCAACTTCCTCGTTCAGCCACTCAATGTAGCGCTTGGCATCGCGCCAACCGAGACAGACCGCTGGCCAATGCGGCGCGTCGGTGTCGTAAGGCGGCGAGGCGCGGCCCTGGCCTGACGAGCGCCAGCCCATGTCGAGCATCGGGTTGCAGGGCGCCGGCTGATAACCGGTCGCGCGCAGGAAGGCGAGGAAATGCTCGCCGGTGACGTCGTATTTGCCGAGCGCGAAGGCCTTGACCATGACCTTGTGCTGCGGCCCCTCGGTGTCGAAGCGGCCGCTCTCGCTCGGAGGGCTTCCCATCACGAAGCTGCCGGCGGGGATGCCGACCATGACGGGGCAGTTCGTGCACTCCTTGAATTCGCGCTCCTTGTGCTCCTCGCCGCGCGCCGCGCCGATCGACACGGCGAGGCCAAGCAGAAGCAGAGTCAAGCTCCAGGTGGCTGGCCGTCTCCGCATCACGCTGTCAGCCGGTCAATCCCGGTCCTCGGACGCGTCAGGAAAGGCGTCGGGAGCATCGAGCAGGATCTTCGACATGGTCCAGCGTGGCAGGAGCGTCTTGATGACGTCGTCGACGCGCTAAGGCCATCCTCGTGCACGAGATCGAACAGCATGTTGCTCGGGTGATCGAAATTCTTGAAGGTCGCGCGGACTTGCGCCTTGTCGGCCGATTTGGAGACAAGCGTGATGTTGAGCTCGGTGAGCTTCCAGTCCTGGCCATCGACGAACACGTCCCAGTCGATTCTGCCCACCATGCCCTCGGGCGTCTCCTTCTCGTCCTTGTCGATGAGGGCCTGGAGCCGCTTGCTGTAGATATGCTTCGGCTGCGCCTTATCCTCCTCGTATGTTTTATAGATGGCCTTGATCAGCGACACGGGGTCGCTGTCGAAGGCCGCCGCGTGCGCCGCGCCTGAACCGAGGCCGAGCGCAAGGAGGGCGAGGATGATGCGCATGGCCTCCATCTTAGCATGCCGTCAGTCGAGCTTCTGATAGGTGTTGTCGAGATCGTCCTGCACCACGGTCGCTTTGCCGCTGGCGCCCAGACGCAGATCCTTGTCCGGGGCGGTCACACGATACGTCCAGCCCGAGGGCAGCTTGAGCTTGCCCCCGAGGGCGGGAAGGTCGTCATAGGTCAAGGTCTTGTCGATGATCTGCGCATAAGCTTGCATCGCATAGCGCGATCCGTCCGGCCCCTCGAGCATGAAGACGGGGCGTCCCGCCTTGAACAGATAGAGCGTGTCGCGATTGATGGTCTGTTCGCGATAGGGGCGATGCAGCAGATCGAGAAGTCCGATATCGATGGTGGCACGCTCGGTGAGCTTCAGCCCTGCGACCTCGATCGTCTTCCCGGATTTGGTGGCGCCCGACGGGGTGATCTCATCCATGAGAAAAAAGCGCGGACCGTTCATGAGCACGGTCACCGCGCCGAAGCGCTGCTTCATGGCGTCTTCGGTGACGGCGCTCCACGCCGAAGCCGGGCAATCGTTCAGGCCGAGCGTGTTGTAAACGGTCGCCTCGAGGTGAAGACCGTTGCGTACGATGGGGATGATCTCGCAGTAACGCGCATTACGCACGCCCACGATCGTGTTCCCCTCGATGCGAGGCAGGGATGTGGCGGCGGAGGCGTTCGCCACCGCCAGCACAAGGCAGGCAAGACATGCCAACCGGAGGAACGAAGATGCCACCTAAAAGCCAGTGCAGCCGACGCCGCTCGCAGCGGTCGGGCAATTCCCCGCCGACGACCGAGGCGGAGGCGCATCGGCGACGGCGGCGATCTTGCGCATCTTCTCGAGCTTCATGCGGCAATCGGTATGGGCCGGCGTGCAGGGAGTGGTCCAGTAGCTCACGCACTTCTCGTTGTCGGCTGCTTCGATCTGGGCCGTGTTGTCTTGCGACGACGTCAGGCACCCCATGAGCATCACCAGCCTCGATGCCAAGACTGCAAAAGCCGCTAGCCTCACCAATCCCCTCATCTGGCCCCTCGCGCCGACGGCGAGTTTAGCCAAAGAGCTAAGCGGGCAATAGGGGCCAAGCGATGGCAACGCTCCCTGAAATCGGCCCTTTTCGGCTAGTTGGGCGGGGAGTAGTCGCAATGCGCGCCGCCGCCAGCTTTCTGCCGCACCTCGCTCGGGGTGACGGCGCATTTCAGGTTCGAGACCGCTTCGAAAATTGACCCCCGCCGCTCCGTCGGCCGGAACGCCGATCTCGGCAAAAGTGGCGTAGAGCTCGTGCGCGCGGCGCCCCATGAGCATGACCTTCTTCTTGCCGAAGACGAGGTCGCAGGAATGCGCGGTGATGTCCACGTTGCTCGCGCGGCAAGTGATTTTGTCGGCCGAGATCAGGGTCGTCTCGCCGGCCGGGTAGGCGACATCCGTCTGGCCGTTGAGGAACTTCGCCAGCACCGCCTTGTCGGTCGCACCGAGCAGCGGGGAATTCTCGGCGACAAGGGCTGCAAGCGCGAGCGCGCCGCTCCCCTCAGCAGTCTCGGCCAAGGCGGCACTCGAGAACGTCATTGCCGCCGCGACAAGAACAAGCTTGACCCAATTCATCGTCGCCTTCCTTTGCTTGGTGGGCCCACCGCGGAAGTCATTTTGTCACAGACGCGATGAGGAGGCGAAACGCGTTTCTGGGGGGCTACCGCTGAGGTAGTCCCATTTTAGGAGAGAACGCCATGAAGAAAATCATGACCGTCGTCATTGCCGCAGGTCTCAGCCTGGCCTTCGCGGCGCCGGGCTTGACCGCCGAGAAGGTGCCGACGACCAAGGCTGCTTGCCAGAAGGCTCACATGAAGTGGGACGACTCGTCCAAGATTTGCTCGAAGATGTAGTCGCTGATTGAAAGGATCGGGGCGCCGGCTCGATGAGCCGACGCCCTTTCGCTAAATCCCGCGAAGCAGATTTCCTGCGGCCAGGATCACGTAGCCGATCAACAGGATGACGAAACCGCTATGGACGTGAGGAATCGCGATATGGGCGTAGTGAATGATCACCGCGATCGCGGCGATGATGATGGAAACGACAAAGGTAATGACTCTTGGTGCCGAAAGCTCCAGCATTGTCTTGCCCTCCCCAGAGATTATTGGCACGGCTACTCCACCACACCGCGAAGCGCAGCACCAGCCCGTAACTGGTAACGTCGGGGTGGCAGATTATCCGCGATTGGCAAGGCGCGAGATCATTGCCGGGGTGAGATAGAGGATCGAGGTTCTCTGTTCGGCGCCCTGGCTGTAGCGGAACGTCAGAATAGCCCCCCCCGGTTGTTGCGAAGCCGCTTCCTTCGGCGCTTCGAGGCTGAACCGGGCACCGGCGGGGATCGTGCCTTCGGCCTTCCGTCCCTCGACGTTGAGCGCAAGCTCGATCTCGCGCTGACCTCCATCCGGCTTGAGAATGGCGTGGATGCCTTCCATGGCCTGATCGGATGCGTTCATGCCGCCGATGGCGAATGCGTCGGAGCCACCCGCCGAAGCTTGGGGTTGCTGCTGGTCGAGGAACCAAACGACCGGCCCGCTTGTGGTGGCTTTCTGCTCCTGCTTGGGCGGTGGCGGCGGGGCCCAGCTCGGCGTCGCCGCAGCCTGCATTGATCCTGGCTCCGCGGAGGGCGGCTTGGCGTCAGTTATGCTCGCTGCGCCGGCTGCGCTTGCCGTGTCTGGCGCGCCCCCCGTGTCTGTCGCGCTCGCTGTGTCTGTCGCGACAGCTGCATTCGCGGCGGACCCGCAGGCGGGTTGCTGTCCTGCCTCGCACGGCGATGGAGGAGGGCCTGGGAGCTTCGCGAGCGCCTTGCCGATGCTGTCGGCCGTTTCCTGGTCCAAAACGAGCGCAAGCTTGCTCGCGAGCCAAGCCAATCTCGGCTTGACCTGGCTCGGATACTGAAGCGTCGCGACAAACAGAAAGCCGATCAGCGCGATCATCGACAGGGCGATCGAGCCGAGCGCAATCCAAAAGCCGCGTCCGCTATAGGAAGCGATCAGCAGCAGGAAAAGAACGACACCGGCAGCGAAGAGACTCAACGGCCTTGTCCCCCCACGTGAGTCGTTATTGTAGTGCGCCAGACGGGACTAAAAAACCATGGCGCGAGAACGGCGAAGTTTGGGGCAACCCCATCGGGTTTATGCGGCTTTTCGAGCGCTAACAACACGCATAACCCCTCTACATACGCGCAGGGGAGTCCTTCGGTTCCCTCGGAAACATAGCAACAAAAGGCCTCATTGTTGCCGCGATAAGGAATAGGTTGGGGCCGTCGGCCTTGGCCTTGAGAGCGGGCAGCAGCATGAAATCGTTGCGAGCGCTGGGCTTAGTCCTGCTGATGGTGGTCGGTGCGCCAGGTCTTGCGCGAGCCGCCTCGGCGGAGGAGATCAACGCTTCCGCCAACGCCACCCTCCACAAGTTCGTTTCCCAATACAAAAGTGCCCAAGAGCTTGGCACGAAGGCGGCCGGCGCGCTGGTGTTTCCGTCAGTGGTCAAGGCGGGGTTCGGATTCGGCGGCGCTTACGGCGAGGGCGTGCTCATCGTCCACGGCAATGCAGCCGGCTATTACAACATCGTCTCGGCCTCGTTCGGCTTTCAGCTCGGCGTCCAGGCTCAGTCGGTCATCATCCTGTTCATGACACAAGACGCGCTCTCGCAGTTCGAGCAATCCTCTGGCTGGAAGGTCGGCGTCGACGGCTCGGTGGTGGTGGTCAATCTCGGCGCCGCCGGATCGGTCGACACCAGCAGCCTGACGAGCCCGGTCCTCGGCTTCATCTTCGATCAGCAGGGGCTGATGTACAGCTTGAGCCTCGAAGGCTCGAAGATCAGCCGCATCACACCTTGACGGCAGTCTAAATGGGGCTCGCCAGGGCGGCGGGCATTCTGCCCCCTGGAGGAGAAATCCGCATGAGCAACCCCACGCTTCGCGCGCTCACGGGCATGAACCCGAATCCTGCGCCGATACATAAGAGCGCGCTCGTGATCATCGACTGCCAGCAGACCTATCGCGAAGGCGTCATGCAGCTTGAGAACGTGGAGTCGGCGTTGAAGGAAGCGGCGGCATTGCTTCAGCGGTTCCGCAAGGCCGGGCGTCCTGTGATCCACATCATGCACGACGCAGGTGCCGGCTCACCCTACGATATTGCTGCGCCTATCGGTCAGATCGCCGACGTGGTGGCGCCGGTCGCAGGCGAGACCATCATTGTCAAGAAGTTCCCGTCGGCCTTCGAGCAGACGGAACTCGACGCTGAGCTGAAGAAGCGCGGCATCGAGAACGTCGTCTACGTGGGTTTCATGACTCATATGTGCGTGAACTCGACCACGCGAGCCTCGTTCAACCACGGTTTTACCAACACGGTCGTTGCGAGCGCGACCGCGACGCGCGCGATCCCGAACCCTGCGACAGGCGCGGAAATGCCTGCCAAGCAACTGCAGGATGCGAGCCTTTCGGCGCTCGGCGACCTGTTTGCCGTTGTGGTTCCGACCGCCGAGGGCGTTCCGGACTAGGGGTATGTAAGGGTCCGCTTCAATCGCGAAGCTCTCGCTTCATCGAGCCTGAGACGCCTGCGGAGGTGCGACGCCACCGGCAGCGCCTTCGCTCTCAAAGGCGGATACAGTCCGCTTGCCGTTCCGGCTCAGGACGCTCCCAGGGCCAACTCCAGGGGGGCGTCAGCCTAGGGCGGCGCCTTTTTTTGTGTCCATGCGTTGAATTTACCGGAGGACGCACAAATGACGCTCGATGTGACGGTCAAGCTTGGATCACTCCTCGCCGCAACAGCCATAGGCGCTATGGCGGTGTTCTTTTCGGTCAGCGACGCCTCGGCCCTGCAAGCCTGCAAGGGGGCCACCCATAATTGCGGCGTCCCGCCGGAAAAAAGCAAATGCCACACCTGTGGCGGGCACGTGTCCTGCCGGCTTAAAGTGCCATCCTCACACGGTCACGATCTGTCCGTGAAAGCAGCACGGGAAGCGATCCCGGGATTGTCCGGGCCCACGATGCGGAATATGGACTGCGATTTAGAATCCGCAGCGGTCTAAGCCAGATTGCGAACTTTATTGGTCCCTTTCCTTTTGCGGACACGTACCCCAGTGGACCTTCCGCATAGCAGCAACGTGGGCCTCTTTTTCCGAAACATCGGTTGTCCTCGTATTTTTGGTGCCCCAGGCCGGACTCGAACCAGCACGTCGTTGCCGACAACAGATTTTGAGTCTGCCGCGTCTACCATTCCGCCACTGGGGCATGGCCGCGAACATGGGATAAGCTTTGCTGCCGGTCAACCGCGCGTATCCCCAATCCCGCCGTGACCGCGCGGGCCATGACCGCCGATGGACAAGGCACCATCCTCTCGGCTAAGCAGGCTTCATGCTGCAAAAGCTTTATGACAAGGTGATCGCGCTTTCCGAGAGCCCTAAGGCCCTCCCGACGCTCGCCGTCGTTTCCTTCGCCGAGAGTTCGTTCTTCCCCATTCCGCCCGACGTCGTGCTCGTGCCCATGGCGCTGGCGCAGCCGCACAAGGCGCGGCTCTATGCGCTCGTCTGCACCGTCTCCTCGGTGCTCGGCGGCATGCTGGGCTATGCCATCGGAGCGTTCCTTTACGACACCGTCGGCCATTGGTTGATTTCGGTCTACGGCTATGGCCAGGGCGTCGAGGCTTTCCGCGCGGCCTACGCCAAATGGGGCGCCTGGATCATCCTCATCAAGGGCATGACGCCGATCCCCTACAAGATCGTGACCATCGCCTCGGGCTTCGCCGGCTATGACTTCCCTATGTTCGTGGTGCTGTCGATCATCACGCGCGGCGCGCGCTTCTTCCTCGAGGCGGAGCTCTTGCGCCATTTCGGCGAGCCGATCCGCGGCTTCGTCGAGAAGCGACTGACCCTCGTCACCACCGGTTTCCTCGCGGCGCTCGTCGGCGGCTTCCTCATTGCCAAATATGCCTTCTGACATGGACGCATCCGGCAGACCGATTCTTGCCAAACCGCCGCGCAACGTCATGCGCGCAGCGGCGCTTGTGCTCGCGTTTGCTGCCGCAACGATCCTCGCCACGCTCGGCTTCCAATATCTCGGCGGCTATGCGCCGTGCCCGCTCTGCCTCGAGGAGCGTTACGCCTATTGCTTTGCGATCCCGGTCGCGGCACTCGCCGTGCTTCTGGCGCGAGGTGAGGCCACCGGCATCGCCCGCATCCTGTTGCTCGGCATCGCGCTCGCCTTCATCGGCAATGTGGGGCTTGCCGTCTTTCATGCCGGGGTCGAGTGGAAATGGTGGCTGGGCCCGACCGAATGCTCAGGTGCCTTCGATCTCAAATGGGGCGCGAACGGGGTGGTCGATACGCCGGTGATCCGCTGCGATGAGGCCTCTTTGCGCTTCCTCGGTCTTTCCTTCGCCGGTTGGGACGCGCTTGTTTCGGCCTTCATTGCCCTTGTCGCCCTGTGGGGCGCGGTGCAAAAGCGCTAAGGCGCGGCCCGCCTCACAGGACCTTCAAGCGAGAGTGATTGGCGGGTGTTTGGCGGGCGCTGCTATAGCGGCTCATCATCGCTTGCAAAGGATCGCGCCCGCCATGATCGCTCGCCGCACTCTCCTCCTTGCTGGTATCCTCGCCGCCGCTCTCTTCGGCTCGCTGCAAGCAGCCTCCGCCGCCGAGTGGAAGAGCTTCACGCAAGCCGACTTCGCCGCCGCCAAGAAGGACGGCAAATCCATTCTCGTCGATATTTTCGCGCCGTGGTGTCCGGTGTGCAGGGCGCAGAACCCGATCCTCACCCAGCTCACGCGAGAGCCCGAGTTCAAGGACCTCGTCGTGTTCAAGGTCGATTTCGACAATCAGAAAGCGGACGTGCGCGCGTTGGGCGCAACCTCGCAAAGCACGCTGATCGCGTTCAAGGGAGAGAGCGAGACGGGACGCTCGGTCGGAGAAACCAATCCCGCCAAGATCGGCACTTTGGTGAAGAGCGCACTGTAAACGCGCACTCTTGTGAGCGGAGCCGTGCGATGATCGCGACGCTCGGGTTAGCATTTCTCGCCGGCGTGCTCTCGGTGCTGTCGCCCTGCGTGCTGCCGCTTCTGCCGATCGTGCTCGGCACGGCGGCGAGCGAGCACAGGCTTGGTCCGATCGCGCTTGCCGCCGGACTCGCCATCTCCTTCGTGACCATCGGCCTTTTCGTCGCCACCATCGGCTTTGCTGCCGGCATCGATACCGGCGTGTTCCGCGCCATCTCGGCGGTGATCCTCATCGCCGTCGGCCTCGTACTGCTGGTGCCGAAACTTCAGGCGCAGTTCGCGCTCGCGGCGAGCCCGGTCGGCAATTGGGTCGACGAGCAACTCGGCGGCTTCGCTACCACCGGTCTTTGGGGCCAGTTTGCACTCGGCCTCTTGCTTGGTGCGGTGTGGAGCCCGTGCGTCGGGCCGACGCTCGGCGCCGCCTCGATCCTCGCCGCCAAGGGCGAGAATCTGGGTCAGGTCGCGCTCACCATGTTCGTGTTCGGGCTCGGCGCCGCTCTGCCGCTGATGCTGCTCGGTCTCCTCTCGCGCGAGGCGATGATGCGGATGCGCGGGCGGCTGATGGAAGCCGGCAAGGGCGGCAAGATGCTGCTCGGCGGCCTCCTCGTCGCCATCGGCCTGTTCGTGGCCACGGGTCTCGACAAGCGGCTCGAGACCGTGCTGGTCGATGCCTCGCCAGCCTGGCTCACGGAGTGGACGACGAAGTTCTGAAAACTCAGGAGTCTGTCATGCCCGCGAAGGCGGGCATCCGGTAACCGCCGTTCATCGCAATTACGTAGGCAGGGGCTACTGGATCGTCCGCCTGCGCGGACGATGACAAGGCCAGGACGCGGGATAGGCTTACGGCTCGAGTTCGGTATCCCAGTAGAGATAGTCGAGCCAGCTCTCGTGCAGATAGTTCGGCGGGAAGAGCCGGCCGTTCCGGTGAAGCTCGAACACGGTCGGGCGATAGGGCTTCTGCGCCGGATGCATGTGCGCCTCGTTGGGCAGCTTGCCGCCTTTCATAAGGTTGCACGGCGCACACGCCGTGACCACGTTCTCCCACCGCGTCAAACCGCCGCGCGAGCGGGGTACGAGATGGTCGAAGGTGAGATCCTGGTTGTCGCCGCAATATTGGCAGGTGAACCGGTCGCGCAAGAACACGTTGAACCGGGTGAAGGCCGGGTAGCGCGCTGGCCGCACATAGTTCTTGAGCGAGACCACGCTCGGCAGCTTCATCTCGAAAGTGGGGGAGCGGACCGAGCGGTCGTATTCGGAGACGATGTTCACGCGATCGAGGAAGACGGCCTTTACCGCATCCTGCCAGCCCCACAGCGAGAGCGGATAGTAGGACAGCGGCCGGTAGTCGGCGTTGAGCACGAGGGCCGGAAAAGTGCCGGGCGCGGCCGATGCGGTGGCGACGGTCAAGGGTCAAGTCCTCGATCTTGCCCGTCGCACTCGGGCTTAGAGCCTTCTTATGGCGCGGCATACTATAGGGGCATGTCACGAATGTGAAGGGCCCCACATGGTGTGGTGGGGCGGGCGATTACGCCGCAACTCTTGTCAATCGCGGTCGGACCGTTGCCTAGAGCAAAGCAAGGAGCACGAAGAAGGACGGTGTGGATCGCCGCGAGGCCGATCATGTCGGCGAGGCCAAGCGATTCGAGCCGGCGTCGATCCGAACGGAAACGCAGGCAGCGCCACGTCTCACCCGGCGAAGTGAACCGCGTCAGCCCATCGCCACGAAGGCGACCGCACCTATGTGACGCTCATCCTCTACACAGGCGAGCGCGTCACCCGCTTCTGTGGACGACATTGAGCACCTGTCGATGATCCGGCACGGCCTCGATCATCCGCCACAGGCGGCGTGACCTTAGGCTTTATTCCTTGCCCGTGTCGCTGCTGCTTTGGCTGCGCTCGCCCGTCGCTTGCGCGTTGCCGCCGCCTTCTTTGCCGCCGCGCGGCGCTTCCGCGTCAGTGCCCCCTGTTGAGCTGGCGTGAGCTTCTTGGTTGCTGCTGCCATCGTGCGTCTCCCCACTGTGGTAGAATCGTAGTGTAGCACACCTGCGCGACAAAGCGGCGGTGATCAAACTCCCTCCGGGCGAACTCGGCAAGCGGGAGGCGGTTGGTCAGTCCTGGCGCCGGCTGTTCGCTCCCATGCTTCATCTCAGCGGATCGGCTGAGACGTTGCGGCGAAGGCTTGGCGCAGGAAGGCGCCGCCGAGACGCAGTCCCTCGCCATCGATGCCGTGGCCAATGCCTTCAGCGACATGCCACTCGACCGGCAGCCCCGCTTTGGCGAGCAGCTCGCGCGCCATGAACATGGCATCCACCGGGATGACCTCATCCATATCGCCGTGGACGAGCAATATGGCAGGTCCTGAGCCGGGACCTTCGGGCAGCGCCTCGAGCGTTGCGAGTGCGCCGGAATAGCCGACGATGGCGGCAGGCGCAGGATTCCGCGTCAAGCCGACGCCGAGCGCCATCATCGTTCCTTGGCTAAAGCCGACGAGGGCGAGGGCGCGGGGCCCGAGGTTCAGCCGCGTGAGCTCTGCGTCGAGAAAGGCATTGAGCGCTGGCCCGGCATGTTTCACGCCGCGCGCGAGCTCGCCCGAATCGCGGAAGGTCAAGTTGAACCACTGCCGGCCCATGGGCGACATGGCACAGGGCTCCGGCGCGTTGGGCGAGACGAATGCCGCGTGCGGCAGAAGCTTCGCCCATTCGCGGCCAAGCCCGATCAGGTCGTTGCCGTCGGCGCCGTAGCCGTGCAGGAACACGACGAGCTGCTTCGGCGCGCCGCCGGCTGCGGGCGGCAGCCTTGGTCCGTCGAGTGGAAGCGCCATTCACGCTCTCATCACTTGAACTGTCATCGCCCGCGAAAACGGACGATCCAGTAATCACTGGCGCTGCGATTTCGCCCGAGATGCTGGTGGTTACTGGATGCCCGCCTTCGCGGGCATGACAAGCCCATTTTGGCAGCTCGCATTATTTTGGCTTGTCCTCTTCGGCCTCGTTGGAGGAGTTGGCGTTGAGCTGGCCGTAATTCTGGATGCCGATCTCGTTCAGGAGATTGAGCTGCGTCTCGAGGTGATTGATGTGACCCTCCTCGTCGCCGAGCAGCTCCTCGAACAGGTCCATCGAGACATAATCCTCCTCTTTGCGGCAACAGGCGCGTGCTTCCATATACAGCGCGCGAGCGCTGTACTCCGCCTTGAGGTCGCATTCGAGAATCTCCTTGATGTTCTGTCCGATCATCAAGGGATCGATATGCTGCATGTTGGGGAAGCCCTCGAGGAAGACGATGCGGTCGACGAGCTTGTCGGCGTGCTGCATCTCCTCGATCAACTCTTCGCGCTCCTTCTTGGCGAGCTTGGTGAAGCCCCAGTCATCGAGCAGCCGGTAATGCAGCCAATATTGGTTGACGGCGGTCAGCTCATGCGTCAGCGCCTTGTTGAGATATTCGATGACGCGTGGGTTCCCCTTCATTTTTCAGTCCTCCTGTCGGTCTTGGCCGGCATCATGGCCTGTTCCTGCCGCCCGGCTCAAACGAAAAAGCTGCATGGCTGACGGGCATAGGCGTGCTGATCACGCCATCAGGGCTCCTCGCTCCCGCCGCGATGAGGTTCCGTGGCGCCGCCGCCCGGACCCTCCTCGTCATAGGCGACCATGAGCTTGGTGACGAGCGGCAGGCAATTGCCGCAGGAGGGGCGCTTGCCGAGGTGCCGGTAGATGAGGCCGGGCGTTAATACGGCGAAAGGCTGCGCAGTGCGAATTGCGGAGACAGCCTCGGCGATATCGTCAGACGTGATCATGGTGCAGGAGCAGACGATCATGCCCTCTCTCTAAGGCATGAAGGGCGCTTTTGTCGCCAACGACCGGCGCGAAGCTTAATCGGCCTTCCTCTTGAACTCAGGTGGGGAGCACGGAACGGCGAGCCTGGCGAATTGCGCCGTAGTAGGCCCACAACATGCGCGCGGCGACCGATCGCCACGGGCGCCACGCTTCGGCAATCTCGACCATCTTGTCGAGGCTTGGACGCGCATCGAGGGCAAGTGCGTCTCTCACCGCGTGCTGCAAGGCAAGATCGCCGGGAGACCAGGCATCGGCGCGCGCAAGACAGAAGAGGATATAAATGTCGGCCGTCCACGGTCCGATGCCGTTCAGCGCGGTGAGCTCGGCGTGGATGGCCTCCTCGCTCGCGTGAGTCAGAGCATCGAGGTCGAGCGCGCCATCCTCGATGGCGGTCGCAAGTCCCTTGAGCGTGGCGATCTTTCCGGCGGAAAGGCCGGCATGGAGCAGGTCTCCCTCCGGCAGTTTGAGGAGCGAGCGCGGGCCAAAGGGGGAGAGACGGGCGTCGAGCCGCTCCCAGATCGCCGCTGCGCTCGCCACCGAGAGCTGCTGGCCCACGATCACCCGGGCAAGGCCCTTGAAGCCGGCCGGCCGGCGCCGGAGCGGAGGGGCGCCGGCAACGGCGTGAACGTGCGACAGATGCGGGCATGAGCCGACGAGAGCGGTCACCCCCTCATTAAGGTCCGCCTTTGTCCTGATCCGACGAATGACCAAATTCCTACGTTTCCACCGCTACTTAACCCAATCCCGCCGGAGAATTTAGCCTCCTCTTAAGCGATCTCTGACAGGCTCAAGGCTCGTTTCGCGTAACCAGGGGTGGGCAGAAGATCATGCTGCCAGAAGATTTCAAGCCGGACGATCTCTTCGCGCAGATCCAGAATCTCGCCGACAAGCTTGCGCAAGAGCGTCACGCGCGCCAAGTGGCGGAGGCCGAGGGCAAGGCGAGGTCGGAGCTGCTCGCGACCACCGGACATGAGCTCAAGGCGCCGGTCGAGTCGCTGATCGCCATCATCGAGCTGCTGAGCGCGAGCCCCCTCGATCCGGCGCAACGTCGCTACACGCAAATGCTGGCGGAGTCGGCCTGGCGCCTGCTCGGTGTGATCGGCGACCTTGTCGATTTCACCCGCGTCGAAGCCGGGCGATTCGAGCTCAACCCCGTTGAGTTCGATGTGCACGAGATGTTGCACGATGTCGGGTTGGCGCTCCAGGATCGCGCGAGTGAGACGGGGCTGACCTGCGGTCTCGACATCGGGGCGAGTTGCCCGCGCCTGGTCGTCGCCGACGAAGCGCGCGTCCGCCAAGTGTTGCTGTGCCTGATCGACAATGCGCTCAAGCTCACGAGCGAAGGCTCGGTGAGGCTGCATGCGAGCGCGATCGACGTGAACGGCATGTGGATGCTCAGGTTCGACGTGAGCGATACGGGCAGGGGCCACAACCGGGTCGAGCGCGAGCAGCTATTCAAGCCGGTCGTCAAGGTTCTGGGCGCGATGCAGCCGCAGCAGAGCGGCACCGGGCTCGAGCTGTCGATCGCGCACAAGCTCGCGGCGCACATGGGCGGAGAGATCGGCTGCGACAGCGTGGTCGGCAAGGGAAGCCTCTATTGGTTCACGCTCGCGGCAGCGCACGCCGAGCCGGAGCGGGCAATGCCCGAGCAGAAGGCGCTTTCCGCTTTGGCTGTGTCAGTGCCCGAGCAGGATCCGACAGCCAAGCTTTCTGGTCATGTCCTGGTGGTCGAGGACAACGCGGTTAACCGCATGCTGATCGCCTCTTATCTCGATGAGTTCGGTTTGAGCTACGAGATGGTGGGAGCCGCGGGGACTGCTCTCCTCAATCTCGCGTCAAAGCCCTACGACCTCGTGCTGATGGATGTGTCGATGCCGGACCTCGACGGCGTCGAGGCCACCAAGCGCATCCGCGCGCTGCACGCACCGGCTGCCGAGGTTCCGATCATCGCGCTCGTCACCCAGGCCAAGACCGCCGAGTGCGGCGCGTATCTTGTGGCCGGAATGGACGGCTATGTGACCAAGCCGATCCGCGGGCGCGAGCTTTATGCGGCGCTCGCCCCGTTCCTCGCCCAAGACGAGGGCGATGAGCCCCTTCTGCTCGTGGGCTAGAGGGTGTCGACCAAGACCCCTGCGAGCAGGATCAGATAAGCGATCAGAAGAAGACCGAGCGCGTAACCGGTGAAGAACGGCAGCGGCACGATCATGCCGAGGACGACGAGTGCGGCGATGACGACGGAGACGATGAAGGTCTCCCGTCGCGGCGTGCTCAAGCGGAAATTCATTGGGTCCCCCATAGCGAAGCGCCCGCCAAAGGGCGCGGCTGGCAAAGTCTAAGAATTAGCAGTTGATACCACCCCAACGCTGACGAATGGTGTCCAGCCACTTTTGCGCGTTTTTGTTCAGCGCACCCGGCTGACTGCCCAGAACATCGTAGTTTCCACGGAGAGTTTTCGGCGTGTCGTGATGGTTCAGGTACCCTGCGAACGCCTAACTCGTGGCAAGCATGATCGCCAAAGTTGAGATCGCGAGAGCGGCCTTTGACATGCCCCAGGTTTCCCGCTGGTTCGACGATCAAATCTTAGCAGCGCGTCGGCGCTATGCAAATAAGCCAGCGCCCGAACGTTCCGTACTTTCCCTTAGATGCTCGGCCCGAATTTCCGCTCCGCGGAAGAGAGCGTAGTGATTCGCCTCAGGGTACAACACTTTCCGCGAGGACAGTGTCCATGACAAAGTTCCTCTATTGGCTCGTCTACAATTTCGATCTCGGCCGACTTGGCCCAATGGTGCTTGATCTTGCAGTGCAAAGCTGGCTCAGCGACGCACGAAGAGAGGCGAGAGCACCGGTGGTCCGCTTGCAAGCCCTGAGCCCGCTTACGAGGTCTGTGTAAGCTAAATGCCGGTGGCCTGGAGCGCGGTTCTTCGCGTCGTAACGAGCAATCCCATGGAAAACACGCTTTGGAGCCGGGCCGCTGCCACGCTCTGAGCTTTGCTATGCACGCTATTTCGGCTTGTTAGAGCGGAACCTTCTCGCGGGCGCGGAGCGGCGGCACGGGAACGCTGACGCCTGCCAGCACCTCGGCCTTGGCGTCGACCAGCTTCACGATGCCGAGCATGATGTCGTTCAGCTGGAAGTCCTTCGGCGTATAAATCGCGGAGGCCCCGCATTGCTTGAGGATGTTCACGTCCTCGGGCGGGATGATGCCGCCGACCACAACGGGGACGTCGCCCAAGCCGGCCTCGCGCAGGCGCTGCACCACCTCGCGTACGAGCGAGACATGCGAGCCCGAGAGGATCGAGAGCCCGACCACATGCGCTTTGGCCTCGCGGGCCTGCTGCACGATCTCGGCGGGGGTCAGCCTGATGCCGTCATAGACGACCTCCATGCCGACGTCGGTCGCGCGCACGGCGATCTGCTCGGCGCCGTTCGAATGACCGTCGAGGCCGGGCTTGCCGACGACGAAGGTGAGCGTGCGCCCGAGCTTGCCCGAGACCTTCTCGACCGCCTCGCGTACCTCCTCGAGCCTCGCCTTGTCGATCGCGTGCTTGGCGTGGATGCCGGTCGGCGCGCGATATTCGCCGAACACCTCGCGCAGGATGCCGCCCCATTCGCCGGTGGTGACGCCGGCTTTGGCGGCGGCGATCGAGGGCGGCATGATGTTGCGCCCTTCGGCCGCGGCAGACTTCAGGTCGATGAGAGCTTGGCGCACGGCCTTGTCGTCACGGTCGCGGCGCCAAGCCTGGAGGGCCGCGACCTGCTCGATCTCGACCGACTCCGGCACGGTCTGGATGCCTTCAATGCCGCCTGCCGAGAGCGGCGATGACTCGGTCTCGGTATAGGCGTTGACGCCGACCAGCACCTGCTCGCCCTTCTCGATCGCCTCGACGCGGGCGGCGTTGGAGGCGATCAGCGCCTCCTTCATGTAGTCGATGGCAGCGACCGCTCCGCCCATGGCCTCTAGTTTGGCGAGCTCGGCGCGCGCCTCTTCCTTGAGATGTTCCACCTTGCGGTCGATCTCGGCAGAGCCGTCGAAGATGTCGCCGTATTCCAAGAGATCGGTCTCGTAGGCGAGGATCTGCTGGAGTTCTGAGCGACCATTGCTGGTCCCACGGCCGCGGCAGGCCGAGCGCCTCGTTCCAGGCGGGGAGCTGCACGGCGCGCGCGCGCGCCTTCTTGGACAAGGTCACGGCGAGCATCGAGAGCAGGATGCGATAGACGTTGTTCTCGGGCTGCTGTTCGGTCAAGCCCAGCGAATTCACCTGCACGCCATAGCGGAAGCGGCGAAGCTTGGGGTCGGTGACGCCGTAACGCTGTTCAGCGATCTCGTCCCAGAGATCGACGAAGGCACGCATCTTCGACACCTCGGTGATGAAGCGCACGCCGGCATTGACGAAGAACGAGATCGAGCCCACGACCTGCGGGAACTGCTCGGGCGGCACCTCGCCCGACGTCTTCACCTCATCGAGAACGGCCTCGGCGGTTGCCAGCGCGAAGGCGAGCTCCTGGCCCGGCGTCGCTCCTGCTTCCTGCAGATGGTAGGAGCAGACATTGGTCGGGTTCCATTTCGGCATCTCGCGGTTGGTGTAGACGATCACGTCCTTGATCAGCCTGAGCGAGGGCGCCGGCGGGAAGATGTAAGTCCCGCGCGAGAGATACTCTTTCAGGATGTCGTTCTGCACCGTGCCGGTAAGCTTGGCGTGGTCGGCGCCTTGCTCCTCGGCGAGCGCGACATAGAGCGAAAGCAGCCAAGCGGCCGTCGCATTGATGGTCATCGAGGTGTTCATCTCGGCCAAGGGGATGCCCTCGAACAGGCTCCGCATATCGCCGAGATGGGAGATCGGCACGCCGACCTTGCCTACCTCGCCGCGGGCGAGGATGTGGTCGGAATCGTAGCCCGTCTGGGTCGGAAGGTCGAAGGCGACCGAAAGCCCGGTCTGACCCTTGGCCAGGTTCCGCCGGTAAAGCTCGTTAGAGGCCTTGGCCGTGGAGTGGCCGGCATAAGTGCGGAACAACCAAGGTTTGTCCCGCTTCGGTGTGTTCTCGCTCATGGTTGCGCTCGGATGGTTCGGCTTTGTCGCAAAAGAAGCATGTGGAGCGCGCTTCGGCAACCATGAGCCTATCACCTCGGGGGTCGAGCCCTGATCGCCGGGCTCTTGCGCTTTGCTTTGAGGCCACGTCCCACAAAGTCGCGCTTGTCGCCCCGCGCGCTTTGCGCGATCGCATCCGCCTTGGCTCGTGAGGGGGAACGTGCCGGAGGGGCGCGGGGTTTCCGTGTTGCAGAGATGGCGTTTTGTCCCTGGGCAGGGCCGCTTCTTTTTGCTAACGCTCCCCGCGCGCCGGCCAAACCGTGCCGGAATTGTGGAGTTTCGGGCGGAGGCAGGGCGTCTTTGCGGCGCGTTCGCGCGTTAAGCCTCCCTTCCCCAAACATGTTGCAGTCGCGAGATGAATAGAAGACAATTACCGCAGTGCAAAAAATAGACCGAACAAGTGGCCTGGGGGGACAATCGGATGAATGAAATGTCTTTAGCTGCAGTTTCTCCGGAAACGTCCGCGCCGGCCGGCGCTCTCAAAGATCTCTACGAGATCGGCGAGATCCCCCCGCTCGGCCATGTGCCGAAGAACATGTATGCCTGGGCGATCCGCAAGGAGCGCCATGGCCCGCCGGACGAGGCCATGCAGGTCGAAGTGGTTCCCACCTGGGAGCTCGATAGCCACGATGTGCTGGTCCTGGTGATGGCTGCCGGCGTCAACTACAACGGCGTGTGGGCCTCGCTCGGCAAGCCGATCTCGACGCTCGACGGCCACAAGCATCCCTATCATATCGCCGGCTCCGATGCCTCGGGCATCGTGTGGGCGGTCGGCTCCAAGGTGAAGCGCTGGAAGGTCGGCGATGAGGTCGTCATCCACTGCAACCAGGACGACGGCGACGACGAGGAGTGTAACGGCGGCGATCCGATGTTCTCGCCGTCGCAGCGCATCTGGGGCTACGAGACGCCCGATGGCTCCTTCGCGCAATTCTGTCGCGTGCAGGACCGCCAGCTGCTCGAGCGGCCGAAGCATCTGACCTGGGAGGAGGCCGCTTGCTACACGCTCGTGCTCGCCACCTCATACCGCATGCTGTTCGGCCATCGCCCGCACACGCTGAAGCCGGGCCACAACGTTCTCGTGTGGGGCGCCTCAGGCGGCCTCGGCTCGATGGCGACTCAGCTCTGCGCCACCTCGGGCGCCAACGCCATCGGCATCGTCTCCGATGAAGACAAGCGCGACTTCGTCATGTCGCTCGGCGCCAAGGGCGTCATCAACCGCAAGGACTTCAATTGCTGGGGCCAGATGCCGAGCGTCGGCACGCCCGAATACGATGCCTGGAACAAGGAAGTGCGCCAGTTCGGCAAGGCGATCTGGGACGTCACCGGCAAGGGCGTGAATGTCGATTGCGTGTTCGAGCATCCGGGCGAATCGACCTTCCCGGTCTCCTGCTTCGTGGTGAAGCGCGGCGGCATGGTCGTGTTCTGCGCCGGCACCACCGGCTACAACCTCACCATGGACGCGCGCTATGTGTGGATGCACCAGAAGCGCATCCAGGGTTCGCATTTCGCCCATCTCCAGCAGGCGAGCCAGGCCAACAAGCTCGTCGTCGAGCGGCGCATCGACCCGTGCATGAGCGAGGTCTTCCCGTGGGAGCAGATCCCGAAAGCGCATATGCGTATGTGGAAGAACGAGCACCGGCCGGGCAACATGGCGGTGCTCGTCAGCGCGCCCTGCACGGGTCTTCGCACCTTCGAGGACGTGCTCGAGGCGAGCCGCGAGATGCACGGCGGCTAGAGCTCACCGAGGGTGTTAGGCTGATGCTCTACGACACAGCCCTGCTTCGCACCTTCGTCGCCGTCTGCGAGACCGGCAGCTTCACCAAAGCGGCGCGTGATGTGAACCTCACGCAGTCGGCCGTCAGCCTGCACGTCAAACGGCTCGAGGATCAGGTCGGCTCGCGCCTGATCGAGCGCAAAGTGCGCGGCATTGCTCTGACCGAGCAGGGCGAGGTTCTCCTGTCCTATGCAAGGCGCATCCTCGCCCTTTACAAGGAGGCTGAGCAGCACCTCAGTCGCGATAGCGCAGGTCTCATCCGGGTCGGTGCCCCAGACTATTTTGACTTCCACATTCTTTCATCCTTGCTCGTGCAGTTCTCGGCCCGCTACCCCTCGGTGCGGCAGCAGGTCGAGCTCGGCATCGGTCCCGACATCTCTGCGCTTCTCGACGGCGGCGAGCTCGATATCGCCATCGTCGCGAGCGAGATCGGGGAAAGCGACGGGCTATCTCTATGCCGCGAGCGGCGGGTGTGGGCGGCCGGGCGCTCGATGCAGCTCGACCCGCAAACACCGGCGCCGCTTGCGCTCTTTCCGCCCCATTGCCGATGGCGGCAGCTCGCTTTGGATCAGCTCGATCGCGCGGGGCGGTCATGGATCGTGGTATTGCAGAGCGCGGGCACGGCGGGAATTCTCGCCGCACTCGACGCCGGGCTCGGCATATCGATCTTTCCCGAACACGGCCTGCCGCGCACGCTGAAATCGCTCGGCCAAGCCGAGGCGTTGCCGGCGCTCCCCGATTTCGAGTTCGTGCTGAGGCGCAGCCGGAATTGCCCGCCGTTGGCCGACCATCTCGCCGAGATGATCGTCAACTACTTCCAGCTCTTAGGCGCTCTCAGGCCCGGCGTGATGCACTATCAAGAGGGTTCGACGCTTCTCAGCCCGAGCTTCGACGCCTAGTCGCCGCACCCCGACCAATGCTCGTAGGTCGTCCAGGCCTCGTTATCGTGTTCGCGCGGCTTGCACGGCTTGAATGACGCGACCGGCGGCTGATCGACGGGAGCACCAACCGGATTGACACAGACGGCGTATCCGGTGACGGGATTGACCGCAGCCTCCAAGCACTTGGCCTGCTTCCCTGCGTCTGCCGGCTGTGCCGCCTGATCTGCGGCGAGGCCCGCAGCGTGGAGCCCAAGCGCGATGCCCAGCGCAACGGCCAACGTGCCTAATGTCTTTACCACGTCGTCCTCCGAATTCACCTGTTCGTGCATCTTATAGACCCGCTGTTTCGCACAGTGGATCGAAGATATCTCATCCCGGCGATGAGCGCGGCTCATGCCGGGATGGGAACTTCAGGCCCCCAAAGCGCCTTAACCCGCGCGACAGATTCCGATTTGACTTGCGGCCCGGACCGCGCTTCCGTGCCCCCGGAACACACGCTTTTTGCAATGAGGAGCACGCTTTGACTGCCGTCGAAACCTTGGGGGGCCATACGCCTGCCCAGTCTCCGGAACTCATTCCTCTCCTCGAGAAGGCCGCAGAGGCCGCCAAGAAGCTGCGCGACAGTGCGGTCGAGGCGGTGTCGGGCGTCGTCTCGCGGGGCGGCACGATCGACGGCGCCGCCTTCGAACGCGAGCAGCGCGCGGCACACGGGCTTGCCTGGGCCGCAACCTACGTCGCCGCGATCGAGCAGATTGCGAGCTATGCCAAGCGCATGGACGGCGAGGGTCGTTTCGGCGAGATGGAGCGGCTGCTCGCCCAGATCGGTGCGGCCGAATATCTCTCCCAGCTCTTCGGTGGGGTGATGATGAGCCAGGGCGAGATCGTGCGTTTGCATGAGCTCGGCGTCGAGGAGGGCGATCTCCTCAACTTCCTTGCGCCCGCGGTCAGGACGCTGATCCAGACCACCACGCCCGAGACGCGCGCCCGTGTGGTCGAGCTGATCAAGCATGCGCGAGGCGCCGCCGCGGCGAATTACGGCGACCCGGGCCTCGACGAGACGTTCGAGGATATTCGCAACGAGATGCGCCGCTTCTCGCAAGGCCAGGTCGTGCCGCAGGCGCAGGAGTGGCATCTCAAAGACGAATACATTCCGCTGCCTCTCATCGCGCAGATGTCGGAGCTGGGCGTGTTTTCGCTCACGCTTCCCGAGGAGTATGGCGGCCTCGGGCTCGGCAAGGAGGCGATGTGCGTCGTTTCCGAGGAGCTAAGCCGCGGCTATATCGGCGTGGGCTCGCTCGGCACGCGGTCGGAGATTGCCGAGGAGCTGATCCTGAACGGCGGCACCGACGCGCAGAAGCAGGAATGGCTGCCGCGAATTGCGAGCGGCGAGGTCTTGCCGACGGCGGTGTTCACCGAGCCCAACACGGGCTCCGACCTCGCCTCGCTCACCACCCGCGCGGTGCGTGACGGCGACGTCTATCGCATCACCGGGCAGAAGACGTGGATCACGCATGCGGCGCGCGCCGATTTGATGACGGTGCTGGTGCGCACCAATCCATCCGAGAAGGGCTATCGCGGGCTGTCGATGTTCCTGGCGCCCAAGCCGCGCGGCACCGACGACAATCCATTTCCCGCCCAGGGCATGACCGGCGGCGAGATCGAGGTGCTCGGCTATCGCGGCATGAAGGAGTTCGACATCTCCTTCGACGGCTTCGCGGTTCCCGCTGCCAATCTGCTCGGCGGTGTCGAGGGCCAGGGCTTCAAGCAGCTGATGCAGACCTTCGAGGCGGCGCGCATCCAGACCGCGGCGCGGGCGATCGGGGTCGCGCAATCGGCGCTCGACCTCGGGCTCCGCTACGGCATGGAGCGCGTCCAGTTCGGCAAGCCGATCATCTCCTTCCCACGCGTCTCGGACAAGCTCGCGATGATGGCGGCGGAGATCCTGCTCACTCGCCAGCTCACGTATTTCGCGGCGCGCGAGAAGGACGCTGGGCGGCGCTGCGACCTCGAGGCTGGCATGGCCAAGCTGCTCGCCGCGCGCGTTGCGTGGGCGGCAGCCGACAACGCGTTGCAAATCCACGGCGGCAACGGTTTCGCCCTCGAATATCCGGTGAGCCGCGTGTTGTGCGATGCACGCATCCTCTCGATCTTCGAGGGTGCCGCCGAGATCCAGGCCCAGGTCATCGCCCGGCGCCTGCTCGAGAGCTGATCAAGAATGAGAGATAAGTCGGCACCGGCCGGCAGGACGAAGGAGGAAATTCATGCGTATGAATAGACTGACCCTCGTGGTGTTCGCGGCGCTCGTGGCATCGAGCGGCTCGGCCTTTGCTCTCGACGTGAACAAACACATCGCAGCGCCGGCTCAGCTGCTCGTCGTATGGTCCACGATCTCGGATTTCTGCTCCATCAAGGACTGGCATCCTGCCGTCGCCGATTGCAAGGAGAGCAAAGAGGGGAGCGACACCATCCGCGTCCTCACGCTCAAGGACAATGGCGGCACGATCAAAGAGAAGCTCACCGGCTCTGACGATACGAGCTACAGCTACGAGATTGTGGACCCAGGTCCGCTGCCGGTGAAGAACTACTCCGCCAAGCTCTGGGTCGAGCCTGACGACCGCGATCCCGCCCGCACCGTGATTCATTGGGACGCGACCTTCGATGCCAACGGCAAGAGCGACGAGGAGGCAACGAAGGCCGTCAGCGACATCCTCTATGCCGGGCTGAAATCCATCAAGCAGAAGACCTTGCCGCCGGAAGGAACCGCCGGCGGCGATTAGGCGTCGCATCCTCCCGTTTGCCAAGGAGCCTGAGAGAGCGAGCCGAGCCCCCGACCTAGTTCTTCTTTTTTCCCGTGGGCGGCTTGTGTATCTCGGGAGAGAGGTCTCTCGGTGTGCACTTCGTTTCATATTTTTTGCACGGGTAACCCGGCGCATCGATCCGGGCCACACAGACCTGCCGGCAATTGTAACCGGGGTTGAGAAGTCCGACCCTTGTCACGAAGGCCTCCGGAGCGCGTAGGGTCAGCCTTTGCGGCAGAGCGTGGGCCGCGGACAACGGGGCAACTGAGAGGAGCGCTAGGGCAGGCGCGAGCAAAGACCTCATTTCGTCCCCTTTCGCCAACGGTCGGGCCGATACGCCGGGCAAGCCATGCGGTAACACTATAATCTCCCCGGCGGAGACGGCAAATCTGCTATGGCCTCAATTCTCATCACCGGCTGCTCGTCCGGCATTGGGCTTGCTTGTGCGCGCGAGATGAAGCGGCGTGGCTGGCGCGTCTTCGCCACCGCGCGAAAGCCTGAGGACATCGAGCGGCTGCGCGACGACGTCGGCGTCGAAAGCCTTTATCTCGATTATGCCGAGCCCGCTTCGATCAAAGCGGCAGCCGAGCAGGTGCTGGCGGCGACCGGCGGCAAGCTCGGCGCCCTGTTCAATAACGGCGCGTATGGCCAGCCCGGCGCGGTCGAGGACTTGCGGCCCGATGTGCTGCGCGCCCAGTTCGAGGCGAACGTGTTCGGCTGGCACGATCTTACCGTGCGCCTGATCCCGTCGATGCGGGCGAGAGGGGAGGGGCGCATCGTGTTCTGCTCCTCGGTGCTCGGCCTTGTCGCAGCACCCTATCGCGGCGCCTATTGCGCCTCGAAATTCGCCATCGAGGCGCTTGCCGATACGCTCCGCGTCGAGCTTGCCGCCTCCGGCATCAAAGTCATTCTCATCGAGCCGGGGCCGATTTATTCACGCTTCCTCGAGCATGTGCTCGAAGCCTATCGGCGCAATATCGATCTCGAAAGCTCACCGCATCGCGACATCTACCGCGCCAGGATCGCTCGGCTCGAGGAGGGCGGAAGCCAGACCTTCAAGCTCGGGCCCGAGGCCGTCGCCGCCAAGCTCGTCCAGGCGCTTACCAGCAAGCGGCCGAAGCCCCGCTATTACATCACCGTTCCGACCTATGCTGCGGCGTTGATGCGGCGTTTCCTGCCGACCGGCGTGCTGGACGCGATTGCCGCGAGCAACTAAAGTCCGCCCGGCGCGTTGAACCCGCGCCTCTCAGGAGATCTCGTTGGAGCGCATCGTTCACTATGCCGTGCCGTTCGCGCTTGCAGCGGTCGCCATCGTTCTGCTCGCGGGGCTGTGGAACATGCTGCGCGGCGGGAACCCCAATCTCAGCCAGAAACTGATGCGCTGGCGCGTGATGCTGCAGTTCATTGCCATCATCATCGTCATGGCCGCCATCTATCTCGGCGGCAAGTTTCCCATGTAACGAAGGCTTGACCGGTTTCGGCACCAAGCTACGCTAAGCTCAAAGACGCGGGGCTAACCCTTTCGGGGCCTTGGCAGAAACTTTGCTTCGACGCATGACCTAAAGAAAAGTCCTCGACTTTTCAGGGGCATGGGCCAAGGCGGTGACGATGGTCGTCCTCAGCAAGATTTATACGCGCACTGGCGATGACGGTACCACCGCGCTCGGCTCAGGGCGCCGCGTGCCCAAATACGACCTCAGGGTCGAAGCCTACGGCACGCTGGACGAGACCAACGCCGCGATCGGCATCGCCCGGCTCAATACCCGCGAAGTAGAGCCGGCGCTCGACGCCATGCTGGCCCGCATCCAGAATGACCTGTTCGATCTTGGTGCCGATCTCTGCTTTCCGGACGAAACCAAGGACGCGCGCGGTCGGCTGACGGTGAGCGATGCACAGGTCGAGCGTCTCGAAGGCGAGATCGACACGCTCAACAAGGATCTCGAGCCGCTCAGGTCTTTCGTGCTGCCGGCCGGATCGCCCGCATCGAGCCATCTGCATCTCGCCCGCACCATCTCGCGCCGCGCCGAGCGTCTGATCGTGGCGCTTGCCGCGCGCCCCGACGAGCCGGTCAGCGACGCGGCGATTCGTTACGTCAACCGCCTCTCCGATTTTCTGTTCGTCGCCGCGCGTTACGCGAACGACAAGGGCAAGTCCGACGTGACGTGGGTGCCGGGCAAGAACCGGTAACTGAGGGATCAGTGTGTCGCCGTGTTCATTCCGCTCCACGACACGAATCCCCTCAAGCGCATCCACTTCCAATATGTGACGGTCGCGCTGATCGTCATTAACGTCGCCATCTTCACCATCTTCGAGACGGGCTGGTTTTTCCCGATCGACGATGAGAACACCGCGGCATTCGCCGTCATTCCTGCCAAGCTCATGGCAGGCGGCCCGCAATCGGGCTCGATCTTCGCAACCGGTGCCTTCCCCATCCCCGAACGCTTCACGCTCATCAGCTACATGTTCATCCATGGCAGCTGGATTCATCTCATCGGCAACATGCTGTTCCTGTGGGTGTTCGGCGACAACATCGAGGACGCGATGGGGCATCTCCGCTTCATCATGTTCTATTTGATGTGCGGGATCTTCGCCGCGGTGCTGCACTCCTGGATGATGCCCGACTCCGAGCTGCCGCTGATCGGCGCCTCGGGCGCCGTGGCGGGGGTCATCGCGGCTTATCTCATCCTGCACCCCAAGGTTAAGGTGTGGATCCTCGCGCTGTGGCGTATTCCGATAAAGATCACCGCGGCCTGGGCGCTAGGCATTTGGATTGCCGCACAATTCGTTAACCTGCTGATCGAGGGGGAAGAGAATGTCGCCTGGTGGGCCCATGTCGGAGGACTCGCCGCGGGCTCGGTGTTGATTCTATTCATGCGGCGGCGCGGTGTAGTCTTATTCGACAAGACCAGAGGCGGCGCCTGAAAACCTTACGAAAACCTCAGAAACCATTGACTTGAGCCATGCCCGGCAGTACGGTCGCCGCTATTTCGCAGTTGCGAGATGGCTGGGTCAGGGGGGCCAGTCACACAAGACGTGCGGGGAACAATTGCCGCATGAAAATTCTCGTTCCCGTAAAGCGGGTCGTCGATTCCAACGTCAAGGTCCGCGTCAAATCGGACGGCAGCGGGGTTGACCTTGCCAACGTGAAGATGTCGATGAACCCATTCGACGAAATCGCCGTCGAGGAGGCCGTCCGCATCAAGGAGCGGGGCGAGGCGGCAGAGATCGTCGCCGTTTCCATCGGCAGCGCGAAGTCGCAAGACACGTTGCGCACGGCTCTCGCCATGGGTGCCGACCGCGCCATCCTGGTGAAGACGGACCAGAGCGTGATCGAGCCGCTCGCCGTGGCCAAGCTGCTCAAGCGCGTGGTCGAGAACGAGAAGCCCGACCTCGTTATCATGGGCAAGCAGGCGATCGACGACGATTGCAATCAGACGGGCCAGATGCTCGCCGGTCTGCTCGGCTGGCCGCAAGGCACCTTCGCCTCGAAAGTCGAGCTGAACGGCGCCAAGGTGAAAGTGGTGCGCGAGGTGGACGGCGGCCTCGAGACAGTTCAGCTCGCAAAACCCGCCGTGATCACCACCGATCTTCGGCTCAACGAGCCGCGCTATGCCTCTCTTCCCAACATCATGAAGGCGAAGAAGAAGCCGATAGACGAGACGACGCCGGAAGCACTCGGCATCGACATCGCGCCTCGCCTGAAAGTGGTGACCGTCGCCGAGCCGAAGATGCGCGAGGCGGGCATCAAGGTCGACAGCGTCGCGACCCTCGTCGACAAGCTCAAGAACGAGGCAGGAGTCCTCTAGATGGCGGTCCTTCTGCTGGCAGAGCACGACAACAAGGTCCTCGCGCCGGCGACCGCGAAGGCAGTGACCGCTGCGCTCGCCTTCGGCGGCGACGTCGACGTTCTCGTCGCAGGCGAAGGATGCCGCGAGGGGGCTGAGGCCGCGAGCAAGCTCGAAGGCGTGCGCAAGGTTCTGCTTGCGGAAGCGCCGCATCTTTCTCAGCGCCTTGCCGAGGAAGTCGCGGCCACGGTGCTTGAACTGATGCCGAATTACGCAGTCCTGCTCGCGCCGGCGACGACCATGGGCAAGAACGTGCTGCCGCGCGTCGCGGCGCTGCTCGACGTGGCCCAGCTCTCCGACATCATGGAGGTGAAGTCGCCCAACACCGTCGTGCGTCCGGTCTATGCCGGCAACGCGCTCGAGACGGTCGAGACCAGCGACAAGATCATCGTCGGCACTGTGCGCACCACGGCGTTCGCGGCCGCCGGCGAAGGTGGCTCGGCGCCGATCGAAACCGTGACGCCTGCGCCCACGGTGGGGCTTTCGAGCTTCGAAGGCGCCGAGATCAGTTCGAGCGAGAGGCCGGAGCTGACGGCGGCCCGCATCGTCGTCTCCGGCGGACGTGGCATGCAGTCGGGCGAGAACTTCAAGAAGCTGATCGAGCCGCTCGCCGACCGGCTCGGCGCCGCGGTCGGCGCGTCACGCGCTGCGGTCGATGCCGGCTATATGCCGAACGACCACCAGGTCGGGCAGACCGGCAAGGTGGTGGCGCCGGAGCTTTACATCGCCGTCGGCATCTCGGGCGCGATCCAGCATCTCGCCGGCATGAAGGATTCCAAGGTGATCGTCGCCATCAACAAGGATGCCGAGGCGCCGATCTTTCAGGTGGCGGATTACGGCCTTGTCGGCGACCTGTTCACGGTCCTGCCGGAGCTGGACGCCGAACTGAAGAAAGCAGGCTACTAAGAAGAAGCGGGTTCATGAGGAATGACAATGGACGACATAGTTCAAGGCGTTACGATCCTCACGGATCCAAAAGCGCATGGGGAGTCTGACGTGGAACCTATTCGCAAAGTCGGCATCATCGGCGCTGGCCAAATGGGCAGCGGCATCGCCCATGTCATTGCGCTTAACGGCTATGACGTCGCGATCCACGATCTGAATAAAGAGCGGGTCGACACGGCAATCGCCACCATCGACAAGAACCTCGCGCGCCAGGTCGCCTCCGGGAAGATCACCGAGGAGGATAAGAATAAGGCGCTCGCCCGCATCGCTTATGCGGACACACCGCAAGCATTCAGCGACGCCGACCTCGTGGTCGAGGCGGCGACCGAGGACGAGACGGTCAAGCGCAAGATCTTCGTGGCGCTGTGTCCCTTCCTCAAGCCCGAAGCCATCATCGGAACCAATACTTCCTCGATCTCGATCACGCGGCTTGCCGCGGCCACCGACCGCCCGGAGCATTTCATTGGGCTCCATTTCATGAATCCTGCGCCGGTGATGGAACTGGTCGAGATGATCCGCGGCATCGCCACGGACGACGGCACGTTCACCCGCACCAAGGAGTTCGTCGAGACGCTCGGCAAGACCACGGCGGTGTCGGAGGACTTTCCGGCCTTCATCGTGAACCGCATTTTGTTGCCCATGATCAACGAAGCGGTCTACACGCTCTACGAAGGCGTGGGCTCGGTCGACGCCATCGACACGGCCATGCGTCTCGGCGCGCATCACCCGATGGGCCCGCTGCAACTGGCCGATTTCATCGGGCTCGATACCTGCCTCGCGATCATGCAGGTGCTATACGAGGGGCTTGCCGATTCCAAATACCGACCCTGTCCGCTCTTGGTGAAATATGTCGAGGCGGGCTGGCTCGGGCGGAAGACGAAGCGCGGCTTCTACGACTATCGCGGCGAGAAGCCTATGCCCACGCGCTAGCGGCGCGGGCGGTTGCGGCGAATGCGATTTTCCTCTGGGCTCGGCGTCGAGTGGCCGGGCTTTTTCTCCGGTGCGCGCGTGTTCTCTGCCGGTGGGGCATCGGCCTCCTTCGGGCGTCCCTGGCCGGGATAAGACATGCTGATGTGCCGTCCCTTTTTAGTCCTGCTCATGCCGATCTCGCCTTCGCGCTCGCAAATGTCGCGCTGAACAACGGTCGAACCAGTCGTTAGGTCCAAGAGAGAATCGAGAGGAGACAAACACTTAGGTAAAGCCGTCAAGTCATCCGGCAGTCGGTGAGGATTTCTCGGGCGCGCACCCGCGCGCTTGAAGATGTCATATTTAGCCGCTAAGATTTTTACAGTCATCAAGGGCCGTTCTGCCTCAGGGAGGCGAGTGTGCTTGGTTGCCTGCCTGATTTGGCTGACGCCGTGCCCGCCGCGTTTGGCGGCGAGCTCTCCGCTCCCGGCCCATCGGCGGCGGCCAAGAATTCCAACAACCCTTTCTCGGATCATTGTTGCCGAGTTCGCGTCACACCCCGGCGTTCGCCGACCGCGATGCTGTCAGATTGTTCTCGCGCCGCGCGAAACCAACCTAGCGTGGGGCGCAGGGTTCGCAAACGAAAGCGGGCCTTGCGCAGATAAGAGGGGCTTCAATCCTCAGCGGCTGGGAGCGGCCGTCTAACCTAGCGAGGTGACCATGAGAGGTGGTGCGCATAGTGTTGGAGGCGCTATTCTGGTGGCGGCACTTTGCCTTTTCTCGGGCGCAAATCCCGCAGCGGCCGAATGTAGTCCCGACGCGGCCGTGTTCTCCGACGACTTCTCGGATTTTCTCGATCCCACCTGGGGCGACGCCGACGACACGATGTATGTCGAGGACGACGCACTGATCCTTAAGAGCAATCGCCAGCAGGTGAACTTTTCAACCCAGGGCCAGGACGTGAACGCTTGCGTCGACATCACCATAGCCGACGCGCCCGTGCCCGACTACACGTCGGTGGGGATGATTTTCTGGTGGTCCGATTGGGACAACTACTACGATGTGAGTTACTGGCCGAACGGCCTGGTGAACATCAGCAGGGTAGTAAAGGGCAAGGCGAACTTTTTGATCGCCGCCAATCCCAAGAATTTCAACAAGGGCGTCGGCCAAACCAATAGCCTCGAGATAGACCTCAAGGGCAAGACCGCCACCCTGCTCGTCAACGGTCAGGTGGCAACGCGCTTCAAGGGCATACCGCCAAAGAATCCAGGACCGATCGGCTTGGTGGCCTATGGCGGCGACGGCAAGCCGTCGACCTTCAAGTTCGACAATTTCATCGTGAGTGAGGCCGCCCCCTAGCTGTCGGCGGCTGTCTGTTGTGGGGAGAGAGCTTCGACAAGGGTGTACTGAGACGAAGGAGCAAGAGAGGTCTGATCGGTTAGATCGTATGGGATCGCGCCGGTCAGTCATTGGCTTTAGCTTAGCCGCCGCGGATCGTCCGCCCGGCGCCCGAAGGGAGGTAGAGCGATGAAGTTTGGTTCAAGTGTGGTGGCTACCGCTGGTGCAGCCTTGCTGTCCGGCTGGCTGCTGGTGACGCCGGCGTTCGCCCAGTGCGATGCCGACAATGCGGTCTTCGCCGACGACTTCGAGTTCCTCGATGGGACCTGGGGCGACGCCGACGACAACTATTACGTCGAGGATGGAGCCCTGGTCGTCAAAGGCTGGCGGGCACAAGTCAACTTCGCGACCAAGACTGATACCGCCGACTTCTGCTCCGATATCACCATCGCCGATGCTCCGGCGGCGGACAGCAGTCCGGCCGGCCTCGTATTCTGGTGGGCCGACTGGGATAACTACTACTATTTCTATTACTGGGCGGACGGCGGCTTGGAGGTTCGCCGACTCATCAAGGGTAAGGACAGTACTCTGTTCTCGGTCAGTACGCTCGCCCTTAAGAAGGGCGTGGGCGCCACCAATCAGTTCGAGCTGAAGCTCAGGCCCAAGGACGCCACTCTCATCATCAATGGGACTGAAGTTAAGCGCTTCAAGGGCGTCGCTCCCAAGGATGGCGGCGTCATGGGCATTCAAGCCGCGTCGCCGGACGATAAGCCGGCGACCTTCAAATTCGACAACTTCATCGTGAGCCCGCTCACGGAGTAGACGGCAAACGAAGATCGGGCCGCTCCCGGGTTTCGGCAGCGGCCCGATCGTGTCTCTCGAACCCCAGCTATTTCTTGGCCGATTTCCACCTCAGGCTCTTCGGCTTTGGTACTCTGGTGCTCTGCATTTGCGCCGCGAGGGTCGCTGCTTGAGCAGCCGAATAGGAAGACCGCGAGCCCTTTAAGGGCTTTTCGGCCTCATTGGCTCCTTGCGGCATCGTCTTCGACCTGGTCGCCGGCGGAATGAACTCAGGTTTGACTGCCGCCTGTGCGCCGACTGCCACCGATTGTTCAAGCGAAGCGAGCTGCAGGCGGCTCGGCGCCGATTGCGAGAACGCGCTCTCCGTCATCGAGTTGCCCTGCGTGGCGAGCTGGGTGCGGCTTGCCGATTGGGCGGGAAGCGCCGAGGCTGCCTGCGATGTGTTGGTCAGCGTCTTGGTCTGAGGCAAGGTGGCGCCCTGCGTCGATCCCTGAACCACGCTCATGGAGAGCGATTGCGGTGCGGGGGCCGATTGTAACGCTGCCTGGCTTGCCGCCGACTGGGAAGCGATGGGTTGGAGCGATTGGACCGAGGGCGCCGTCTTGTACGACGCCTGCGATGACTGCGCCGCGTTAACAGTGAGCGACTGAGCCGATGGCGCCGTCGGTGCGACTTGTGCCGTTGGACCCGACTTTGCCGCCTGCGCCTCGACCGAGGCACCACTCGCAATTCCGGAGCCGTGGGCCGCAGCCATAACGATCGACGGCACCGCCACACACGCTAGCGCCACGAGGACCGCCGGGGTCGAATATTTCAATCTCGCCAAGTTTCTCGACATGTTTCTCTCCAGAGATCTGATACCGACGCTCCTGAACGATTATCCCACCTTCGTTGTCGATTGTAAGGCGGGTGCGCGCCCGCCGCCAAC
Source organism: uncultured Alphaproteobacteria bacterium (assembly GCA_963732205.1). Taxonomy (GTDB): domain Bacteria; phylum Pseudomonadota; class Alphaproteobacteria; order Rhizobiales; family Methyloligellaceae; genus Methyloceanibacter. The sequence continues at coordinate 67,630 of CAVSYE010000005.1, read as the reverse complement.
ACTGTTCCGCATTAAATCTTCGCCACGAACCCGCGCCTCCACGCGACGCGCCTTGTGTGAACCTCGCATGAATGGCGCGCTCAGGGGCGGTTCAATCGCTTCTTGCGAGAAGGGTCGCATCGCGCGGAGGAAATCCTTCGCTCATCGACCGGAGCGGGCGCCCTTGGATGCGCCAAACTGGAGGACCATCAGATGTCAAAATCCACGCTTGTTGCCGCGGCCATTGCCGCCCTTGCGCTCGGTGCTTCCGCCGGCCTTAGCGGCGAAGCTCAGGCAAGGACCATATCTCTTGCGGGCGACCAGCTCCGCCAGGCCGTGAGCGGCAAGACCGTCTATCTCAATATTTCCGGCTTCCAGCTTCCCATCCGCTACGCGGCAGGCGGCACCATGTCGGGCAGCCTGGGCGTGGTCGCCGCGGCCCTCGCCAGAGGCGATGGCGCGTCGGATCACGGCTCGTGGTGGATCGCGAACGATCAACTCTGCCAGCGCTGGACGAGCTGGATGGATGGCAAGTCCTATTGCTACACGCTCACGCAATCCGGAAGCTCGGTGCGCTGGGTGCGCAATGACGGCCGCTCAGGCACGGCGCGGATCGGCGGCTAACCGGCCCCGCGCCTGCCTTTCACTCGGGCTCACGCTGCAATCGCGCTAACGCGTCGGCCTCGACTCACGCCTTGTGATGCCGGTGCGGGTTCGGGTGACCCACGCAGCTCACGCACACGCAGACCGGATCGCATTGCAAGGTCGCGCCCTTGGCGCAGAACCAGCCGTGCTCGGCGCAATCGGCCTTCTCGACCGGTGAGAATTGGTTAGCCGGCTGCTTGAGACCCTGGAACGAGCCCATGGTGGCGTGGGCTTCGGGGGCGTAGCCCGCACCCAACAGGGCCGCTCCGGCCGCAAGCGAAATAAGAATTTTGCGCATCTTTCCCTCCATTGCCTAGGGGCAAACGTCACCGCCCCGCAACGCGGAAATTTAACACGGCCCGATGTTTCGGGGTTGCTACCGAACGGCGCAGCCTTTGAAGGCCGCGGGAGTTTGACAACGGTCGAGTGAGGGAAGTGGTGACCCCGACAGGATTCGAACCTGTGACCCTCAGATTAGGAATCTGATGCTCTATCCACCTGAGCTACGGGGTCGTGGCTCGCATCATAGCGATGGGAGCTTCCGGCCCCATTACTAACGGGCCATGCGCGCGCGATGCAAGCAAGTAGCGCCGCCGCAGTCAGGCCATAGATGGCGGGACGCAAGGCTTACGCTCAGCAGCCGTAGCCGAGCGTCACGATGCACCAGGCGCCCTTGCCGGTTTTCTTGACGACCGTGGCAGTTCCTTGGGCGACGCCGACCGTCGCTTGGCCAGCCCCTCTCGCCACGCTCGCGGTTCCTTGGGCCACGCCACGGCCGGCTTCCGCCGTGCCTTGCACTGCGCCCTGGCCCACCTCTTTGGTCCCTTGCACCACGCCCTGAACCGGCCCTTCGGCCAGAGCGGGAAGTGTCGCCGCGGCGAGGAAAAGCGCCGCCACCAATGATGTCCGCATCATTTTCGTCCCTCCTCAAGTCGGGATCCATTCGGCCCTGCGTCGCAACAGCGAATCGGGCAATTGCTCCAGGGAAACCAATTATTTGGGCTCAAGTAAGACAACGGTTAACGGGCGCTCGGCGGTCTGTCCGGCATGTTTTCCTCTCGCTGATGGCGATGCTGGCGACTATCGTCTTCCTCATCACAGCGCAAGCAAGGGAGGGGGAGATGGCAGTGTCCAAGCTCCAGGCGCGCTAGCTTGGTGCCTCGGCCTTGCCCTCCAGTCCCTTCCGGCCATGGCATGCGCGCTCTCGGAACCGGAGACCGGCGCGGTCGCGGCCGTCATCGACGGCGAGACGCTCAGGCTTGCCGACGGCAGGACCGTTCGTTTGATCGGGGCCAAGGCGCCGATGCCGCCGCTCGGTTTCCGCGGCGATGATCCTTGGCCCATGGTCGAGGAAGCGAAAAATGAACTGACACAACTCGCCGCCGGCAAAGAGGTCGAGCTCCGCTATGGCGGGACCAAGACCGACCGCCATGGCTATGCGCTGGCACAGGTCTTCGTTGTTGATGGCGAAAAGCGAATCTGGCTTCAGCAGGAGATGGTCGGTGAGGGGTTCGCCCGCGTCTATTCCTTCGCCGACAATCGCGCCTGCGTGAGAGAGCTGTTGGCAAGCGAGAACGACGCACGGGAGAAGCGGCGCGGCGTGTGGGGCTCGCCGGCCTATCGCATCGAGAGCGCCGACGATGTCGATGGCCTCGATCGCCTCACGCAGACTTACCAACTCGTCGAGGGGAAGGTGCTGAGCGTCGGCGGCGGCGCCGGCCGCGTCTATCTCAATTTCGCCCGCGACTGGAAAAGCGATTTCACCGTCAGCGTCGCGCGCAAGGACGTGAGTGTCTTTGACGCGGCGGGCATCGACCTCAAAACGCTCGCCGGCAAACGCGTGCGCGTGCGCGGCTGGGTGATTTGGCGCAACGGTCCCATGATCGAGGCAACTCATCCCGAGCAGATCGAGCTCATCGCCGATGACCCAAAAGGGGACACGCCGAAGCCCCAACCACGCCAAGAGCCTGGACCGGTTGACGCTTTATAGGCGATGGTGGACCTCGCGGCATTCCTTAAGCCGGTGTCGGGGGTTTATGCAGGTCTTCGCTGAGCTTTCTTCCCCTTCGAATTGGACGGCGCTGCAAAGCCTGTTCGCAGCCGTTCTCCTGCTTATCGTCCTCGGCAGCGTCGGCGCTTTTTTGCTCGGCAAGGTTCTGCGCAAGGACGAGGAGCAGAACAGGATCGACGCCGAGCAGATCGCGATCATGGTCGCCGGCAAAATGGTCGCGCGCTCGCCCGAGCACGGCGACCGGCTCTCGCTCAAGGAACGCAACAGCATCAAGGCGCTGATCAGCGACGCGGTGGTTGCGCTTCGCGAGGAGACGGGTTGGACGGGGCGCCGGGCGATCGAGGAGCTGAAGGCGGGCGACCCCTCGCTCGCCATCGACCTCTTCGCCGAGACCGCCGCGGCGAAGCGCGCCGAAGCAGACAAGGCGGCGCGTGCGGCCTCGGCCGCTCTCCGCCATCAAGGCGCGCTTACGCTCCCCAGCGATACGAAAGGCGCGCTCGCGCTCTTCCGGGAGGCTTTCGATCTCGATCCGCGCAATGCCGCCAATCTGCTCGCGCTTGCGGTGGTGCAGTTCAGGCTCGGCGATGTCCCTAATGTCGAAGCACTGATCGAGCAGGCGCGCAGCGTCGCCGAAGGCGGCCGCGAGGACATCATCGGGTTGATCGATATGTTCGCGGGCGTGCTCAATCTGCGAGGCGGCCGCCTGCAAGCTGCCGTCGAGAAGTTCGAGAACGCCAAGCGCATCTTCGAGAGGCTCGACGAGCCGAGGGCTCTCGTCGATGCGCTGATGGCTCTGGCGAGCGCTCAGATGAAGGCGGGTGATCTCGACGGGGCGCTCGCCAATTACGGCGAGGCGCAGGTGCTGTGCACCAAGAACGATTATCAGCTCGGCCTCGCCCAGCTCCACGCCGATCTCGGGCTCCTGTTGCAGAGCCTCGGGCGATTCCCCGACGCCGAAACCATGCTGCTCAAGAGCTTCGCCATCGCTGAGCAGCAGGGAGAGATCGCGATCGCCGCCGTCGCCGCCGCCAATCTCGGACTGCTCTATCGCGAGACCCAGGATCTCGACCGGGCCGAGCAGACCATCCGGCAGGCGCTCGCACTCGAGACACGCCTCAAGCACAAAGACGGGGTGGCGCGCGGCAACGTCAATCTCGGGACGATTCAGTTCGAGAAAGAGCGCTTCGCCGAGGCCGCAGACCACTTCCAGAAGGCGCTCGATCTCTACGAGGAGATCGAGCTACCGGCATTTGCCGCGAATGCCGTCTATAATCTCGGCAACGCCCAGCGCGCGCTCAAGGACGAGGCCGGAGCGGAGCGCTGCTACCGCAAGGCGGTCGACCTGTTCATGGCCGCGGGCGATGCCCGAGGCGTGGCGCGCGCCGCCGGCAATCTCGGTGCGGTCTATCTCGATGCCGAACGCTTCGGAGACGCCGAGCAGCAGTTCCTGCTGGCGCTCGATGCCGCGAGGGAGGCGGCTGACCCGCGCGCGCTCGCCATGCAGACGCGGAACCTCGCCGTGCTCGCACACAAGAAGGGGGACAGGAGCGAGGCTTGCTCGAGGCTGAAGGAATCGCTCGAGCTCTGCCTCGCCGCCAAGGCCGAGACCGAGGCCGTGGAGCTCAAAGTGCTGATGGGACAGTTCGGCTGCGAGGCCGTCGAGCTCAAGGGCGAGGAACAGCAAAGAGCCTGACCCTCACGGCGAGATGTGCTCAGAGGATCAGGCTCGGTAGATCTAAGCCCGGTTAGGCTGCGCGGGTCCGTGCCTCGCTCTCGGCGGCGAGCTTGGCGTGGCGCGCCGTCTTGGCGAGCACGTCATCGATTTTGGCCACGGCGCTCGCCTCGTCGAGCTTCTCGACGGCGGCGATCTCGCGGGCCATGCGGTCGAGCGCGGCCTCATAGAGCTGCCGCTCGGAATAGGACTGTTCGGGCTGCGCCTCCGAGCGATAGAGGTCGCGCACCACCTCGGCGATGGAGACGAGGTCGCCGGAGTTGATCTTCGCCTCATACTCCTGGGCGCGCCGCGACCACATCGTGCGCTTGACGCGCGCCTTGCCTTTGAGCGTGCCGAGCGCCTTCTTGACGGTCTTTTCCTCGGAGAGCTTTCGCATGCCGACGGTGGCAAGCTTAGCGGTCGGCACTCTGAGCGTCATCTTATCCTTCTCGAAGTTGATGACGAACAGCTCAAGCTTGGCGCCGGCAATTTCCTGCTCTTCAATGGACGTGATCCGGCCGACACCATGAGCCGGGTAAACGATATACTCGTTGGTGCGAAAACCGTGTCTTTGCTGGGGCTTCTTCTTCTCAGTCATACTCTCATCTCACTGTTTGCAATGCTTTGGCCAGGGCTTTTGCCGTGGTATCCGAACTTGGCAATGTCGTATCAACCAGTCCATTTCAACTGGAGCGCCGCTAACGCGCGGGCATGAGGCACAAGATGAACTGTCCGATCAGAGCCCTGATCGCGTCACCCTCCCTCAGTTAAGAAAAAAAAGCGCGTCCAAGCAGGGACGCCTCTCTCGATGCTTCGCGCGCCGGCAGTCTGCGCCATTTGGCCAGGAAGATAACACAATCTTAGTGAATCGGGAAGCCGTCCCGTGCCGCAGCACGGCCTTTTTCGCGCCGCAACATGCGACATTTTGACAAGAGGGTTAACGCTTAACCCCTTGAGGGAACTAGTCCCCTTCGCCGGGATGGGTCGAGAAATATTTGTTGAACTTGTCGGGTTCCGAGACGAACGCGTCGGCATCGGAAGGCGCGGGCTTCTTGGTCGTGATGTTCGGCCAAGCCTCCGAATATTGCCGGTTCATCTCGAGCCAGCGCTCGAGGTTGGGCTCCGTATCGGGCTTGATGGCATCGACCGGGCATTCAGGCTCGCACACGCCGCAATCGATGCACTCGTCGGGGTGGATGACCAGCATGTTCTCGCCCTCGTAGAAGCAATCGACGGGACAGACTTCGACGCAGTCGGTGTACTTGCACTTGATGCAAACTTCGGTAACGACGTAGGTCATTGCTCCCACACGTTTTCGCGGCCGGACTCGCCGGCTCTTTAGCCCCTTGGGGCCGCCAAAGTCGCCCGAGGAAGAGCCTTCAACTATCGCAATTGCGAAGGAAGCACAAGGCGGGCGATCGGACCCGAGCAGAGGCCGTTGCGGGGCCTACAGGCCACATCCAAAGGACCTACCTTCGGTTGAGGTTTTCGGGCAACTCACTAATCCGGCGTCAATCAATTTATGGGAACGCTGGGCAGCCTGCACATCAATTAGCCAAGGAAAAGCGGGCGCCTAGGGAGTCCGACCCCGCATGCCCGACCTGCCTGACGTCAGGAGAAAGTGGCAGCCGATTGGCCGTCTGTGGCCAATCCTCGCCGCCGCCTGCTTCGGGCTGTTTGTTGCCGTCGCAGCCTGGCTCGCCGTGTCGATTTGGGAGGAGCGTCTTGCCACGGCGAAGTTCAATGATGTTGCCGAGGACTATGCCGAGGTCCTGCAAAACGGCCTAAATAGATATGTAGGGAAAATCCTCGCCCTGCGCGCCTTCTATGATGCGTCGGTCGAAGTAGACGCAAACGAATTCGCCTTATTCACTAACCAGATTCTCGATGGGCATACCAACAAGATGCGCGCGATCTGGTTGCCTTACGTCACGCGCGCTCAACGCGCCGATTTCGAGCGCGAGCAAATCGCCAAGGGCCTTGAGGGATATGCCATCAAGACTTGGACCATGAGTGGCACGCCCTCAATCTCGCCCCAGAGGGACGAATATTTCCCTGTTCTCTATTCGACATTCGCCTCAAAGGCCCCGGCGACATTGGGCATGGACCTCAATTCGGAGCCGGTGAGGAGCCGCGCGATCCAGCGCGCTCGTAACGACAATATCGCGGCAACGGCGCAGAAAATCATGCTCAGCAACCCCATTGGCGACAATAGAGGCGGCTTTATCATTTTTGTCCCCGTCTATCAGCGGGGAGCGCACGTCGACAGCAAGGAGGAGCGCCACAACAATATCCGCGGCATCGTTGCCGGTGTCTTCCAGACGGATGCCGTAATCGATGCCATCCTGAGTACGGCGACGCTGGCAGATAATATATCCCTCTATCTCTACCCCGCGAGCCCCAGCGCGGATGCCCCCCGATCTATTCGCGGCCGGCAGTCGGTGAGGCCGACCCGGCAACGCCTAGGTCGATCGCCGATCTCTCAGGACTAACTCATTGGTCGGGTTCCGTGATGGTTGGAGATGCCCAGTGGCACCTCGTTATGGTCCCTGCCAGCCAAACCCTGACCAGCTATTACCGCGCTTGGCTCGTCTTTGCCGCGGTCATCCTGGTGTTCGCGGCAGTGCTAGCCTACATGTGGGCCTCGCTGCGCTATGCCTTGAGGCTCGAGTCGGCCAACAGCAAGATCCTCGCGCTGGCGCAAACCGACCTTCTCACCAATCTTGCCAACCGCCGGGCCTTCATCAAGCGGCTGACCATGGCGTTCAATGCGAGTCGGCGCGGTGCTCCGTCCTTCGCCGTGCTTTACCTCGACATCGACGACTTCAAGGACGTGAACGATACGCTCGGCCACGCCATGGGTGATCTCCTGCTCAAGGAGGTGGTGGAGCTCCTCAAGGAAACCGTCGGACCCAACGACCTCGTGGCGCGCTTTGGCGGCGACGAGTTCGCCATCCTCATGCCGGGCGTAACCGATCCGACCGCGGCCGGCGCTCTCGCGGCGAAGATCGTCGAGCGGCTCGGCGAGCCCTTCAGCCTCAGGGGCCACAAGCTCCGCATCACCTCGAGCATCGGCATCGCGCTGTTCTCCTCGGAGACCGCAGGGCCGGAAGATATGATCGTGCAGGCGGACCTCGCGCTTTACGGGGCCAAGGACGAGGGACGCAATTGCTACCGCTTTCACGGTCGTGACCTCGATCGGCGCGTGCATGAGCGGGTGCGCGTGGCCGACGAGCTTCGCGCCGCTCTCGATCATGGCGATCTCGAGCTCTACTATCAGCCGCAAGTCGAGCTCGCGACGGGACGTATCACCGGGCTCGAGGGGCTGATCCGGTGGAACCACAAGACGCGCGGGCTGCTCGCGCCTGCGGCCTTCATTCCGATCGCTGAGCGGACCGGCACCGCGCTTCCGCTCGGAAGTTGGGTGTTCGATGAGGCGTGCCGGCAGCTCAAGCTATGGCATGAGGAGGGAATCGCACCGCAGGTGCTCGCGGTCAACGTATCCGCCGTTCAGCTCAAGGGCAGCTCGGAGCTCGAGCGCGAAGTCGCTACGAGCCTGTCGCGCTGGGGCGTCGACCCGAGCCGGCTCGAGCTTGAGTTGACGGAGTCGGTGCTGATGGAGGCGACGCAACGGCACAAGAATACGCTTGAAAGTTTGCGCCAGCTCGGCACCAAGATCGCCATCGACGATTTCGGCACCGGCTATTCCTCGCTCAAATATCTGACCACCTATCCCGTGAACCGGCTCAAGCTGGCGCAGGAATTCGTCTTCCGTGTGACCGTCGACTACCGCAACGCCGCCGTGGTGCGGGCTGCCATCCGCCTTGCCCACGAGCTCGGTCTCGAGGTCATCGCCGAAGGCGTCGAGACCGAGGCGCAGATGCGCTTTCTCATCGGAGCCGGTTGCGAGCAGGCGCAAGGCTACTATTTCAGCCGACCGGTGACGGTGGCGCAGGTGACGGAGATGTTGCGCGCGGGACGGATCGGGCCGGCTGCCGCACCCTCGGCGAAAGTGAGGACAAGCGCGGCTTAGCTCGGATCATCCCGTCGGCACTGGGCAATGCACGCGGGGCGCGCAACGCCCCGATCGTTGCAGTAAGGTAAGACGCCGAGTGTCTGCTCGAACCGTAGCAACGGTGGGTGCTGTACAATGGGCAAGGTTATCGTCAAGAGAGATGGGCCTCAGCAGTCTCTTGCCCGCCTAGAGCTGAGCAATGGCGACCAGGTGATGATCTCGGTCACGCCGGGGGACGCGAAGGTGATCAAGATGAAATGGGCGGGCGTGCTGCCGGGCCCAACGCTTTGGCAATCGGAAAGCGCGGAGGAGATCGCCGAGAAGCTTTCCGATGAGACGAAGCTGCCGCAAAAGCCGATCGAAGCGCTGATCGACAAGATTATCGACTGCCGCAGCGCCGACGAAGTCGAGGCGAGACTTCTCCGCCAAACCGGATCAGGTGCTTGGCCAATACGTGGCCGCTTTGGAAAGGACAGGCAACAGGGTCATAAGGGACATCTCCGAGCTTCCCTATCCGAAGGACATGATCAAATCTGCCCTGCGGCACTACCTGAAGACTGTGAACAGGGCGGACCAAAAGGCGGTCGATGCGTTGGAGGTCGCCTATGTCTCGCTGTCGCATTTTCAGCCTCTAACGGCGGAAGAGCAGGACGCCGTTGCAGTGACCGAAAGCGTGCATCACGCTCCCGATGAAAAAATCGAAGGTGGCGATCTCTATAACGCGGTGCTTTCCAGGTGGCACGTCGAAGGAGCGGCGCTCCTCGATGAGCTGCGTTCTCTGTTTCACCAAGAGAATGGATGAGGTTGATATTCTCCCTCGCTCGGCGGTGTCTGGCGCGAGGCGGTCGCGCGACAATTCAGGCCTCGGAGTCAGAGCTCTCGCTGCGCCAGGCATCGAGCCGGCGCCGGTCGCGCTTGGTCGGACGCGGGCCACGCTCCTTCACCGGCCGGCCGATCGCCGATTTCTGAGGCGCGGCCTCTTTCGGAGTCAGGTCCTGGTAAAGGCCAAGTGCCGCGCTCGCAGGCCCGCGCCGCTCCGCGGTGCCGGTCACGCGCAGCACCGAAAGCCACCCGAATGACATGGCGGTGACGACATCGCCGGCATGGACGAGACGGCTCGCCTTCAGCGCGCGCGCACCGTTGACGCGGACTTTCCCCGCGACGATCAGCTCGACGGCCACGGCGCGCGTCTTGACCACTCTCGCGCACCATAGCCATTTGTCGAGCCGCTGCCCCGCGATGTGTGTTGTGGTCTGCGTCGTCAGCTCCGCTCCTGCCGGCGTGCGACGAGAGTCTTCCTCAGCTCCTTCAGCGCGGCGAAGGGCGAATTCTCGACAGCCGCCGGCCGCTCGCGCTTGGGCGCAGGCTGCGGCCGATGGCGCTCGCGCTTGCCGCCTTGGGGGCGAGGCTCGTGCCGCGGCTGATTGTGTCCGCGCTTTGTATGATGCGGCTCTTTTCGTCTCCCGGGGCGCCAGATCTCCTCGAAGGCTTCGGTGGCCGGCGGTGCCGCTTCTGCGGCTTCGCTCTTCTCCACATCGACGTCGATGCCGGCGGCAGGCGCAACGGCCAGGCCCGGCTTGGGCACAAGCTTCCGCCGTTCGCGCTTGAAGCCGAGCGCCTTCAGGATCGAGGCGAACTCTTCGCCGGAGCAGCCGACCATGGACATGAGCTCGGACACGACGCGGAAGCCGCCATCGCCGGTCGCGCCGGAGGGTTGAGCTTCGCCGCCTTCGATGTTCCGCCAGGCCACGCGCGCGCGGATCAAATCCGAGAGCCGCTCGAGCATGTCGATGCGGACGGCGCGCGTGCCGGCGACGTGAAAGCCCGCGGTGCGCCAATAGGCTTCCGGAATGTTCTTGCCAGCCTCGACCGAGGTGAGGCCCTGCTGCGGTCGCGCCGGAAGCGTGTCGGCATCCAAGCCATGCTCGCGGCCCGAGTGGAGCGCCCAGAGCAGCAGAAGGAGATCGGCCGAAGCAGGTTTGAGCAGAGTGGGGATATAGATGTTGAAGGCGCCGAAGCGCACGCCGTATTTGCGAAGCTGACCGCGTGCCGATTGATCGAGCGCCTTGATCTCCTCTGACGCCGTTTCGCGGCGGAGCACGCCGAGAGTCTCGGTGAGCCGGAAGGCAAGGCCGCGGGCGAGCCCGGCAAGCTCCGGGGCTTCGCGGAGCGCGATCAGGGGCCCGATCTTGGTGCCAAGCTCGCTCGCGAGCCACGCATCGAGCCGCGCAAGCACGATCTCGCGATCGGGCTGAGCGAGATGCTCATCGGCGAAGAGGCTCAATCTCGGCTTGAGCGCGGTCTCGCCCCGTTCGAGACAGGCGATCTCGGACCCAGCCCAAACGATGCGCCCATTCGGCTTGAGAGTGATCGCCTCATCGGGTGCTGCCGCCAGAGCAGCGGCGCGAGAGGCAAGCTCACCCGCGAGCACCTTGGCGGCGGCATGCCGCGCGGCCTTGCCGTGGATGCCGTCGTCCGACGCGTCGGGGGTGAAGCGGAAGCCATCGAGACGGCCGACGAAATGATTCTCGACCAGGACATGCCCGTCGGCGCCGATCTCCGCCACGATCTCCTCCTTGTCGCGCAATCGCCGCATCAAGACGCTCGTGCGCCGGTCGACGAAACGCTGCGTCAGACGCTCATGTAGCGCGTCGGAGAGGGTGTCCTCAATGGCCCGCGTGCGCTCCTGCCAATGCTCGGGGTCCTCGAGCCATTGCGGGCGGTGCGAGACGAAGGTCCAGGTGCGAATCTGGGCAAGCCGGTTCGACAGCGTATCGAGATCGCCGTCGGTGCGGTCCGCCAGTGCCACCTGGTTCGCGAACCAGTCGGCCGGGATACGGCCTTTGTCGCTCATGACGAAACGATAGAGCGTCGCGACGAGCTCGGCGTGGCTCGCCGCCGAGATTTTGCGGTAGTCGGGGGTTTGGCACATCTCCCACAGCAGCGCGACCGCGGCCGGCGCGGTCGCCATGTCGCGCACGAAATCGTCGCGGCTCACATTCTCGAGCGCGATCACGTCGTCGACCATGCGCGAGCGCGAGAGCCGCGGGTGATCCGGCGTCTCGCGCAGGCTGTCCTTGAGACGATCGAGCGAGCCGAAATCGAGCTTGCGGTTGCGCCATTGCAGCACGCCGACCGGGTCGAAGGAGTGATTCTCCAGCCGATCGACAAGATCCGGGTCGAAGGGAGCGACCTGCCCGGTGACGCCGAACGTGCCGTCATTCATGTGGCGCCCGGCGCGGCCGGCGATCTGGGCAAGCTCGGCAGGGGTCAGACTGCGATGATTGTACCCGTCGAATTTGCGGATGCCGGCGAAGGCGACATGGTCGAGGTCGAGATTGAGGCCCATGCCGATGGCGTCGGTGGCGACGAGGAAGTCCACGTCGCCGTTCTGGTAGAGCGCGACTTGGGCGTTGCGTGTCCGGGGCGAGAGCGCGCCGAGAACGACGGCGGCGCCGCCCCGCTGGCGCCGGACCAGCTCGGCGATGGCGTAGACGTCATTGGCCGAGAAGGCGACGATGGCCGAGCGACGGGGGAGGCGGGTGATCTTCTTGTCGCCGGCACAAGTGAGCGACGACAGGCGCGGCCGCGAAACGATATTGGCGCTGGGCAGAAGCTCGCGGATCGCCTCGCGCATGGTGGCGGCGCCGAGCAGGAGCGTCTCGCTAAGACCGCGCGCATGGAACAGACGGTCGGTGAACACATGCCCGCGCTCGCCGTCTGCCGCGAGCTGGATCTCATCGATGGCGACAAACTCGGCATCGAGATCAAGCGGCATCGCCTCGACGGTGCAGACGTAGAAGCGTGGGCGCGGCGGCTTGATCTTCTCCTCGCCGGTGATCAGTGCGACCTGCGTTGCGCCGATGCGGGCGACGATCTTGTCGTAGACCTCGCGGGCAAGAAGGCGGAGTGGGAGCCCGATGATGCCCACCTCGTGCGCGAGCATGCGCTCGATGGCGAGGTGAGTCTTGCCGGTATTGGTCGGACCGAGCACGGCGGTGACGCCGCGCCCGCGCTGAGAGCCTGTGGAATGAGTGGATAAAGTCCGGCTCATCTCAATTATCCTTGGACCGGGCTCAGTCGTCGCTTCGGAACGGGGCGGGAACGAATCCCGTCCGAATCGCTGACTCTGCCCATTCGGATTTCGTTCCAGATTGTGGCGGGCGAAATTGGTGCTGCGCTCATGCGCGTTGGTGAGAGGCACTCATCGAGATCTCGATGACTAGATGTTGATTCAGCCGTCTGCGGGCTCCTCAGAAAGGGAAGAACGAGCAGGAACGGAGCATGAGCGAATCAGGGGAGCGTTAATTTTCAGCATCCGTTCACCACAACATGTTGGGTTTTGCCGCGGTTACGTTAACCCCTGAGACGCTACGCGTCCTGGGGCGTGTTGCCGCTCAGGGACCAGCGTCAGCGCGGCGCGCACCGTCGACGGCGATCGACGTGACAACGGCCGAGCCGTAGCCCACCGGCGTCGGCAACACAATCCGGTAAGGCACGTACATATGGGTACCCCTGATCGGGATCAGCCAAACCTCGATCTCGTCGGTCTCGGTCATGAGCTTGATGCCGGGATTGTCGGGCTGGTAGCCGGCGATGGGAATGAATTTGACGCGGCAGATCACCGCCGGCCCGGTATAGCCGCTGGTCGCCGAGCGCTGCACGTTCACAGCGCGCTTCGGCGTGAGCACGAGGTCGAAGCGCTGCCGGCCGTCGAAGACGGGAAGCGTTTGGTTGCAGACATTGAGATCGCCGTTCGGGTTCTCCGAATGCGCGCTCAAGAAGGCGCCGCTCATCGGATCGACCACGCCCTCGAGCTGCGATTTGGTCACCGGAATGTCACGGGGATTGGGAAGCTTCTGCGGGATGATCTGCACCTGGGTGACGGCGCCGGCGCCGAACGTCATGCGGAGCTGCTCGCTCTTCCTGCCGCTTTCGGAATAGTTCAGCGCGTACATCGCGGGTTGTGGGCCTGCGCTTGTCACGCGGCCAGCGCTCGCCGTGGTCCCGGTCCACTGATAGACCAGGCCTTGCAGGATCGAGAAGCGGGCCTCGCCGCGCATCTCGTAGTCGTCGCCGCGGAACACCGTGGTCAGATTGAAATTGCCGAGATTGAAGCCGGCGAGATCGACGCGATAGACGGCGGTGATGCGGCTCGCCGAGGAGAGCGCGTTCTCGGCAAAGGCATTGGCGGGCGGCAAACGGCCGCCCAGCGCCGAGGTCACGGCGGCGACAGCCACAAGGCTCAAACAATGTCGGGTTTGCTGCATGGCTCCCATCCCTAGCAGAAACCTCTCCCGCTGCTAGGATGTTCCGGCGAATGTCGGGTTATTCGCCGATTTCGTCAATTGTGAGGTTGGCGGGCCGCACAGGCTTGTCGATGGCCATTTCTTGTCGCGATATGACACGCGCACGAGCCAGTCGGCGAGACCGAAAGTTCTCTGGCTTGCATAGTCGGCTCCGATCGGCACTTCGCGAGTTGCAACGCCTCTTGCCAAGCAAGCCAACAGAGGGCTGTCCGGTCTCTGTAACAGGCCCATCCCGCCTTGACCGGCCGGGCCCGTTCCCCGTATATCTCCCCCGCCGGTGGCACGGTTCTGGGGGTCTCGCCCCAGCCGCACCGGTTTTCTGTTTCTATTCGGCGAGAAGGATCAGGACCATGGCCCGTCGTTGCGAGCTGTCCGGCAAGGCCGTGCTCACCGGCAACAATGTGAGCCATGCCAAGCGGAGGACCAAGCGCCGGTTCCTCCCCAATCTCTGCAATGTCACGCTCGAGAGCGAGGCGCTGAAGAAGCGCGTGCGGCTCACCATCACCGCGCACGCTTTGCGCTCGGTCGAGCATCGTGGTGGACTCGACGCCTATCTGCTCAAGGCTGCCGACGACGAGCTGTCGTTGAAGGCGCGGCGGCTGAAGCGCGAGATCGCCAAGCGCCACGAGGCCGAGGCTTCCGCGGGCCAGTAGGGGTCAGCCGCATTTGGAATACCTCCCCCTTGCGGGGAGGTCCAGCGACGCCAATGGCGTCGCTGGGGTGGGGGCTTACGCAGTGCCCTTCACCCCACCCGGCTCGGCGAAACGCCGAGCCACCCTCCCCATCAAGGGGAGGGATGGAGTTTATGGCGGTACTCCGGAGGTCTCGACGCTCCTAGTTAGGCGTTGCGGCAGCCGCGGATTTTGGCTCGGGCAGCGTGAACTGCATGATGAGCGTCCGCTGCAGCGGGCTGAAATTGTCGTCGGACATGACGGTGATGACGGTCTCGCCGCCGCGGCGATGCACGCCGATCGCCTCCATGTTGTCGATGTTGAGGGCGTCGGTCGCTTGAAGCAGCACCTCGCCGGTGACGACGGCGCCGGGCTTGAACTCAGCCGCACCGATGCGGCGGATGCGCATCTTGATGCCTTCGCTGTAGCGGAAGCGTCGCTCGAGAATCAGAAGGTCGCCATCGGGCAACTCGGCGGAATCGGTAATATCGAAGCCTTCGAGCCGCTTCACGGCAATCGATCCCGGCCGAGGCCCCCCGATCAGCAGCCCTGGAGATCGCCGCTCTTGTCGGTCAGATTTTCCGCAAACGCGACGAGCGTGCCCTTGAGAGGTCCTGTGTGCATTAGGGTGATCGCCTCAAGCCCGCTATTCCTCGACATGCGCTTGGTGCCGGGAGGAAGCGGGACCGAGCCGGTTGGCGGTCCGAAGCGCTCAGTGTTGAAAGGATAGCGATCGATGCGGTGGTGATGCTCGAACGAGACATAGGCGGTGCCCTTCGCCGGCGTGCCGTCGATCAGGGTCATGCCTTCGGAGTCGCGCTCCTGGTCGTCGACGAGCGGCTTGCCGTCCTTGCCGAGCAAAGGACCGAGCGTGGCGTTGCTCGGGCCTTTGATCTCCCATCCGTCATAGTCGAGGGTTGCCCTGAGCCACGTGCCGGCGTCGGAGACGGCCAGCAGCGTTGTCCCGGTGGGATCGACGATCATCTCCGAATAGCCGCCGAAGAAGCTTGAATTGGCGAAGAGATTAAGCCCGCCGCGATAGATGAGCTTGCCGAACTGCTTCTGATCGGGATGCTCGCGGTCGAAGTCGATGGGGATGGCGGTAATCTTGACTTGGATCGCCCGGTCGGGCGCCACCGGCGGCTTGTCGGCGAGCGCCGGCGCGATGGCGAGGCTGGCGACCGCCAGGCATGCGGGCGCAAGGGTAACGCAAGGCTTGGCGCGCGAAGGGCGGCACGCTAATGAAGCTTCCGGCGCTTAACCCGTGCCGCGGACGGCACGGTACGATGGAGCTGCCGCCAGGCAAGGTCCTCGTCGAACAGCTCGGCAAGCTTTTCGGTCATGACGCCGGCAAGCTCCTCTGCGTCGGTGACGGTGACGGCGCGGCGATAATAGCGGGTGACGTCATGGCCGATGCCGATGGCGAGCAGCTCGACCGGCGATTTCGTCTCGATCTCGTCGATCACCTGGCGAAGATGCCGCTCCAAATATGACCCCGAGTTGACGGAGAGGGTGGAATTGTC
The DNA here is from genome assembly GCA_963732205.1 of uncultured Alphaproteobacteria bacterium. Classification (GTDB taxonomy): domain Bacteria; phylum Pseudomonadota; class Alphaproteobacteria; order Rhizobiales; family Methyloligellaceae; genus Methyloceanibacter. Next base: position 51,763 of record CAVSYE010000005.1, on the reverse strand, counting down.
GACCGGCGCGCCGTCGGAGATCATCATCAGGATGCGGCGCTGCTCGGGCCGGGCGAGCAAGCGGCTGTGCGCCCAGGCGAGCGCCTCGCCGTCGATATTCTCCTTGAGCAGGCCCTCGCGCATCATCAGCCCGAGATTGCGCCGCGCCCGCCGCCAAGGTGCATCGGCCGACTTGTAGACGATATGACGCAGATCGTTCAGGCGCCCGGGAAGCGGAGGTTTCAGCGCATTCAGCCACGCTTCGCGCGAATGGCCTCCCTTCCAGGCGCGCGTGGTGAAGCCCAGAATTTCGACCTTCACCCCGCAGCGCTCGAGCGTGCGGGCGAGAATATCGGCGCAGCAAGCGGCGACCATGATCGGCCTCCCGCGCATGGAGCCCGAATTGTCGAGGAGAAGCGTCACCACCGTGTCGCGGAAGTCGGTCTCGCGCTCCTGCTTGAACGTTAGCGGGTGCATCGGATCGACCACGACGCGGGCAAGCCGCGCCGCGTCGATCAGGCCCTCGTCGAGATCGAAGTCCCAGCCGCGATTCTGCTGGGCGAGCAGCCTGCGCTGCAGCCGATTGGCAAGTCGCGCCACCGCGCCATGCAACGCCACGAGCTGCTTGTCGAGAAAGGCGCGCAGACGGTCGAGCTCGTCGGCGTCGCACAGGTCCTCGGCGTTGACGATCTCATCGTATGCGCGGGTGAAGACCTTGTAGCCGAAGGCCTCAGGATCATCGAGCACCGAGAGGTTCGGACGCCAGGGTTCGGAACGGCGCGGCAGATCGGCCGCCTCAGCGTCGCGGTCGAGCCGCTCGCTCGACCCGTCCTCATTGTCGTCGAGAGCCTCCTCGCTCAAGGTCTGCTCGTCGGCGCGGGCCTCTGCCGCGAGCTCGGCGCGCTGCTCGCCGTCGGCGTTCTCGTCGTCGGACTCGGCCGAGTTTTGATCGTTCTCGCTGTCCTCGCTGTTGTCCTCGTCCCGGCGCTGATCGAGTTGATCGGCGAGGTTCAGCGCCGCGAGCAGATCGCGGGTCAGCCGGCCGAACGCCTCCTGATCCGACACCATGTCGGGCATGCGGTCGAGCACCGAGCGGGCGCGCCCCTCGACCCATTGCCGCCAGAGATTGACCACGGCGCGCGCCTTGGCCGGCGGCGCCTGGCCGGTCAGCCGCTCGCGTACGAGGAGACCCAGCGCATCGGGAAGCGGCGCCTCGGCGCGGTCGGTGACGTCGGCAAATCTGCTCCGTTCGTAGCGCTGCTCGATGCGCGCGGTGAGATTGGCGGCGACGCCTTGCATGCTCCGCGCGCCGATCGCCTCGACACGCGCCTGCTCGATCGCCTCGAACACTTGGCGCGCCTCTCCACCTCCCGGTGCCAAGGATTCATGCAGGATCGGATCGTGACAGGCGACGGAAAGGGCAGCGGCGTCGGCATGACCGCGGATCACGGCGATCTCGGCCTTCGAGGGGATGCGCGAAGGCTCGGGCAGCCGCGCGGTCTTGCCGGAAAGTCCGGGAGGCTCGCTCGAGAACACGACCTCGACCGCGCCGTCGGCGGCAATCGCCCGGGTTGTCTGCGTTACGGCGCGCTTGAATGGATCGAGCGGCGCCTCTTTTCGCCGCGCCGTCGTCATCGTCAGCTCAAAGCCACGTTGGCGGTCGACTGCGGCAGGTCCTCGCCGAAGCAGCGCTGGTAGAACTCGGCGATCAGGCCGCGCTCGAGCTCGTCGCATTTGTTGAGGAAGGAGAGCGCGAATGCCGTGCCGATATCGCCGAAGATTTCGGCATTCTCGGCCCAGGTGATGACCGTGCGCGGGCTCATCACGGTGGAGAGATCGCCGTTCATGAAGGCGTTCCGCGTGAGTTCGGCGACGCGCACCATGTTCCCCACGACCTTGCGCCCGGCCCCGGTGTTCCACGCCTTGGCCTTGGCGAGCACGATATTCACCTCATCGTCATGCGGCAGATAGTTGAGCGTGACGACGATCGACCAGCGGTCCATCTGTCCTTGGTTGATCTGCTGCGTGCCGTGATAGAGGCCGCTCGTGTCGCCAAGCCCGATGGTGTTGGTGGTGGCGAACAGGCGAAAGGCCGGGTTCGGCCTGATCACCTTGGACTGGTCGAGCAAAGTCAACTTGCCCGAGACCTCGAGCACGCGCTGGATCACGAACATCACGTCGGGGCGCCCGGCATCGTACTCATCGAAGCAGAGCGCCGTGTTGGTCTGCAGCGCATAAGGGAGGATGCCCTCGCGGAACTCGGTCACCTGCATGCCGTCGCGGATGACGATGGCGTCCTTGCCGACGAGGTCGATGCGGCTCACATGGCTGTCGAGATTGATGCGCATGCAAGGCCAGTTGAGGCGCGCCGCTACCTGCTCGATATGGGTCGACTTGCCGGTGCCGTGATAGCCTTGGATCATCACGCGCCGGTTGTGCTTGAAACCGGCGAGGATGGCGAGCGTCACGTCGCGATTGAAAAGATAGTCGGGGTCGATGTCCGGCACGTGCTCGTCGGGGAGCGAATAGGCCGGCACTTCAAGGTTGGTGTCGATGCCGAAGACTTGGCGCACGGAGACCGACATGTCCGGCAGGCCGGCACCGCGCTCAGCTGTTTGCAGGGTCATGGGGTGTGGAAGCCTGTTTTGTCGCGTTGCAAAGAGGCTCGGGCAAGCCAAGAGCCTCGGTTTTCTAGGGGTTGGGGCTGTCCAGCGACTGTCACGCAAGCCCCGCCTGTTTCAAATAGTTATAGGCTTGGATCACTTCTCGCAACTTATCCTCTGAGGTCCGGTCGCCCTTGTTGTGGTCGGGGTGGAGTTGCTTAACCAATTCCTTGAAGCGGGCCTTGATGTCGGCCTTGGTGGCGGTGTCTTCGAGATTGAGCTGGCGCAGGCATTTGCGCTCGGCGCGGTGTAAGGGTCGGGCTGGCGCGCTTCCAGGCTTCGCCTTCTCCTCGCGCTCGGGAAAGAGGCCGAACGGATCGTCAGTGGCGAAGCGGTGGGGAAAGCCGTTACGGCTTCTTTGTCGGCCGGCAGTCCTGTTGCGCGACCATGCGTTGACGCCGATGGACCAAGTCGGGCGATGGCCGGTCGCGTCGTCCTTCTGGTGCTTGGCGACGGCCTCGTCGGGAAGGCCCGAGAAGTAGTTATAGGATTTGTTGTACTCGCGCACGTGGTCGAGGCAGAAGCGGTGATACTGGCCCTCGAAGCCGCGCCCCTTAGGAGCGGGATAAAGACCGGGCTCCTTGCAGCCAGGCGCCTCGCATGCCGGGCACACGTCGCGCAAGAGAAGGTTCTCGTCCGGCTTGACGCGGAGGCGGTCGAAGAATTTCGAGTTCGAGCTTCATCGAATTGGCATTATGGGAAGCAGCGAGAGACACAACAAGAATGGCCCTTGGGCTAGGAACTAGGATAGACTGGTGGGTTATGGGTCTCATGACGAGACCGCGAAATGACACGTGGAACCGAGGCGATGCGGGTCGAGGACGAGATCAGACGGAAGCTGAAGCAGGCCTTCGCGCCTGAGACGCTCGAGGTCGTCAACGACTCCCACCGCCATGCCGGCCATGCCGGCTCGCCCGGAACCGGCGAAAGCCATTTCACCATCAAACTGGTATCGGGAGCCTTCGAGGGCAAGTCGCGCATCGAGCGTCACCGCATGGTCAATCAGGTTCTCGCCGAGGAGCTTGCCGGCAAGATCCACGCACTTGCGTTAAGCGCGCTCACGCCCGCCGAGCGCGTCCGCGCCTAACCATCATGAGGCTTGGCTTGCTTTCTTCTTCGCCTTGGCGCGCTTCTTGGCGAGCGGGGTGACACGCAGCGACGTGATGCGGTTGCGCTGACGCCGCAACACCTCGAAGCGGTAGCCGTGGAAGGTGAAGGCCTGGCCCGCTTCGGGGATGGTCTGCGCCTCGTGGAGCACGAGGCCAGCCACCGTCGTTGCCTCCTCCTCGGGGATGTCCCATTCCATCAGCCGGTTCACATCGCGGATCGGCACCATGCCGTCCACGATCAAGGAGCCATCGGCTTGCGGCTTCGCCAACGCTGCCACGATGTCGGTCTCGTCGGTGATGTCGCCGACGATCTCTTCCATAATGTCTTCGAGAGTGACGAGGCCCATCACCTCTCCATACTCGTCAACGACGATGGCGAAATGGACCTTGCGTTTGAGGAAAGCGTTGAGCTGGTCCTTGAGCGTCGTGGTATCGGGCACGAACCAAGGCGCGCCGGCGATGGCGAGGATATCGATCTTGCTCAAGTCGCCTTTGGACTCGTGGAGCGCTTTGAGGAGGGTCCTGGCGTGTAGCACGCCGACGATCTCTTCGCGCTCGCCCCGCCACAGCGGCAGCCGCGTATGCGAGCTTTTCAGCGCCGCGTCGACGATCGCCTCGGGCGGCAGGTCGGCGTTGATCGCGTCCATCTTGGTCCGGTGCACCATGATATCCGACACCGTCAGCTCGCGGAGATCGAGCACCCCCCCCAGCATATCGCGGGTGAGCTTCACCACGCCGCCTTCCTTGTGATGAAGCTCGATCGCGCCCCGGATCTCCTCATGCGCCGAGAGCACCTCGGCATCGTCGCTGATCGAAGCGCCGAACAGGCGCAAAGTATTGCGGACCAGGAACTGCATGGCAGCAGTCACCGGGGCGAGCACCGCCACCACGAAATTGACGATGGGGGCGACGGCGAGAGCCATGCGGTCGGCGTTGAGGATGGCGTAGGTCTTGGGCAGCACCTCGGCGAACAGGACCACGATCACCGTCATCATCACGGTGGCGTAGGCGACGCCCTCCTTGCCGAACAGGGTCAGGAACAGGCTGGTGGCAAGAGCAGAGGCGGCGACATTGGCGAGCGTGTTTCCGAGCAGGATGGCGCCGATGAAGCGCTCGCGGATGGTGAGCAGATAGTTCACCACCTTGGCGCGGGCGTTGCCGTCCTGTTCGAGTGCATGCATCTTGGCGGGCGAAGCCCCGGTGAGCGCCGTCTCTGAGCCTGAGAAGAAGGCCGAGACGAGGAGCAGACCCAGGATCGCGCCGAGCGTAATTCCCAAGCCGATCGTCATCCTTCAGCACACTCCCGGGTGAGAAATTCGGTGAGGCGCTGAAGCTTCACGTCATGCTCGACGAAGGCTTGGCCGATGCCGCGCACGAGGATGAGGGCGAGCTTGCCACCCTTCACCTTCTTGTCTTGCGCCATGAGCTTCAACAGCGCCTCGGGCGTTGGTTTTCCACCTGGGATCGCGCCGATCTTGACGGGGAGGCCGACGGCGGCGAGATGCCGCTCAACGCGCGCGGCATCGCCCGCAGGGCACAGCCCGAGCTCGGCAGAGAAGGTGAAGGCGAGCCGCATGCCGATGGCGATGGCTTCGCCGTGCAGCAAGCGGTCGGAATAGCCGGCGAAAGCTTCGAGCGCGTGGCCGAAGGTGTGACCGAGATTGAGAAGCGCACGCGTGCCCTTCTCCTCCTTCTCGTCGGCTTCGACGACGACCGCCTTGGCGCGGGCGCTGGTCTCGACCGCCAGCCTGCGCTCGGTGCCGGCCGTCGCGAAGACCTTAGGCCAATTCGCCTCGAGCCAGTCGAAGAAGGGAGCATCGCCGAGCAGTCCATATTTCACCACTTCGGCATAGCCGGCGCGGAACTCGCGGGGGGCCAGCGTAGAGAGCACGGAGATGTCCGAGAGCACGAGGCTCGGCTGATGAAAGCTGCCGATCAGGTTCTTGCCCTGTTTGGTGTCGATGCCGGTCTTGCCGCCAATCGCCGAATCGACCTGGGCGAGGAGGGTCGTCGGCATTTGCACGACGCGAACGCCGCGGCGGAGAATGCTCGCGGCAAACCCCGCCAAGTCTCCCACCACGCCGCCGCCAAAGGCGATCACGCAATCGCCCCGCTCGACGCCGAGCTCGAGCAGCCGCTCAGAGAGCGAGGCGAGTACGGGGAAGCTCTTGCTCGCTTCTCCCGCCTCGACGATCACCTCGCCGAGCAGGAGTTCATGCTCGGCAAGGCTCGCCTTCAGCGCGGGAAGATGGAGCGCCGCCACGTTGGCGTCGGTCACCACGGCGGCGCGCGCGCCCTTCAACGCAGCGGCGATCCGCCGGCCTGACGAAGCAAGCAGGTCCTCGCCGATGACGATGGCATAGCTCCGTCCGGGAAGGGCCACCTCGATGATTGTCTCACCCTCGCGCGAGGCGAGAGCGGTCGCGCCGTCGCGCATCGTCACACCTTCTTGCAGCAGCCCGCTTTGGCTCGTTCGCTCTTGCAGCCGAGCCTCCCGGCGAGCGCGTCGATCACGGCGGTCACGATCACGTCATGCGGCACGTCGCGGCTCTCGACCGTCAGGTCGGCCTCGGCATAGATGCGATACCGCTCCGCCATCAGCTTCCTCATCACCGCCTCCGGATCGCTCCCTGCGAGCAGCGGACGGTTATCGCGCCGCCCCACGCGCTTCATGAGCACGCGAAGCTCGGCCTTGAGCCAGACCGAGATGCCATGCGCCTTGATGCTCGCTCGCGTGTCGGCGTTCATATAGGCGCCGCCGCCGGTGGCGAGCACTTGCGGACCGGTTTCGAGCAGACGGGCGATGACCTTGCGCTCGCCGTGGCGGAAATAGGCCTCGCCATGCTCGGCAAAGATCTCGGGGATGCTTTGGCCGGCCGCCAATTCGATCTCCGTGTCGGCATCGACGAAGGGCAGCTCGAGGCGGCTCGCAAGTCTGCGCCCGACCGCGGTCTTGCCGGCGCCCATGAGTCCGATCAGCACGATGCTCCTCGGTCCCAGCGCCTCGCGCATTTCCGCCAACCGCTCGTTCCGGTCTTGTGTCTTGTGCTCGGCCAGCCTGAGACTCATTCGTTCGTCTGACGTAGAGTGTCGCCCGCGACTCAAGGGCTTGGTGCAATGTCCCATGCTGGTCGCGGCCTGTCGAATCGTCCATGATATGAAAGGGGTTAAAGTGCTGGGCGGTTTTGGGTCATAATAGGGCCCTGTTCGCGACCAATAAACGGTTAGGATCACGAGCGCCCGCGATGCCAACACTATTCCGATTCCTAATGGTTCTAGGGATGATCGTCGGTGTCGTCGCTGGAAGCCTTTACGTGCTCGCCGAATATTTTCAGCCTGAGCCCAAGGAAATCTCCAAAGCCTTGCGCAACGTCAAGGCGCGGCTCGAGCAGGACACGGCTTCAACGCCGGCCCCCGAGACGACCGGCTCGCCGGGAACCACGCCGGTGCCGGTCCCCGGCGCGTCACCCGCCTCTGCGCCAGTGGACAGCGCGGCCCAGGGCCAAAATCGTGCGCAGTGAACCTCGTGAGCCTGCACACTTGATGCGAAAGGCGTGAGCCTTTGCGTGGGGCGAAAGGATCGTGCAGCGGGGGAGGCGCTTCGGAGCTCGAGCTCTTCCTCGATATGCTGATCGCCGAGCGCGGCGCTGCCACCCACACCATCGAAGCCTATACTCGCGATCTCTGCGAGTTCCTTGCTTTCCTCGCCGCCAAGGGCAAGTCGGCCAAGACCGCAACCGCCGACAATTTGCGTTCCTTCCTTGCGGGACTGGCCAAGAAGGGTCTCGCGCCCACGTCACGGGCGCGGAAGCTCTCCGCCATCCGTCAGTTCTTCCGCTTCCTGCTCGCCGAAGGCATGCGGGGCGACGATCCGAGCTCTGCCATCGACAGCCCGAAGCTCGGCCGTCCGCTTCCCAAGATCCTGTCGCTCGAAGAGGTCGAGACGCTGCTCAAGACCGCCTCGGACGCGAGCGAAACGGCGGCCGAGGGCGCAGCGCAACGGCGCGCGCTCCGCCTCTACGCATTGCTCGAGACGCTCTACGCCACCGGCATGCGCGTGTCGGAGCTGATCGCCCTGCCGCGCAAGGTGCTCACCACCGACGACCGCGTTCTCACCATCAAGGGCAAAGGCGGGTGCGAGCGGCTCGTGCCGCTGAACGACGCGGCGCGGGAGGCGCTTGCCGCCCATCTCGTTGCTGTGCGCGAAGACGAAGCGAAGGGCAGGGGCGCTTCGCCCTGGCTCTTTCCCTCATCGGGCGCAGAGCACCTGACGCGCCAGCGTTTTGGTCAGGAGCTGAAGGCGCTTGCGGTCACCGCTGGCATCGAGCCGTCGCGCGTGTCGCCTCACGTGCTCCGGCATGCGTTTGCCAGCCATCTGCTCGAGCGGGGCGCCGATTTGCGCACGGTGCAGCAGCTTCTCGGACATGCCGACATCTCGACCACTCAAATCTACACCCATGTCATCGAAGAGCGGCTCCGACGTCTGGTCGAGCAGCACCATCCGCTCGCTCAGGCCCGCTTAACCAAGCGGGGCTAGGTTTTCGTTGGGGTAGGTCCGGTTCGCCGGTTGACAGCGTGCCGCGCCAAGGCCACTTACAAGCGACTTTCCCTTGCCTTATTTGTTCGCCGACATCAGCCGGGGATCGTTCGTCCCTCAAGGGGCTTGCCAGACCGGATGCGCACTTACCTCGATTTCGAAAAGCCGATTGCCGAGCTTGAAAGCAAGGTCGCCGAGCTAAAAACGCTTGCTGCCGAGCAGCACTCGGTGTCGATCGAGGAGGAGCTCGCCAAGCTCGAGATCAAAGCCAAGGAGGCTTTGGAGGAGACTTACGCCGAGCTTACCCCCTGGCAGAAGACGCAAGTGGCGCGCCACCCCGAGCGCCCGCACTTCCGCCATTACATCGATGGGCTCGTGCAGGGCTTCACCCCGCTCGCCGGCGACCGCGTGTTCGGCGAAGACCAGGCCATCGTGGGCGGCATCGGGCGGCTGCATGGACGCTCGGTGATGATGATCGGTCACGAGAAGGGCTCGGACACGGAAGGCCGCATCAAGCACAATTTCGGCATGGCGCGACCCGAAGGCTACCGCAAGGCCGTGCGTCTCATGGAGATGGCCGACCGTTTCGGCCTACCCGTGGTGAGCTTGATCGATACGGCGGGGGCGTACCCCGGGATCGGTGCCGAGGAGAGAGGTCAGGCCGAGGCCATCGCCCGCTCGACTGATTGTTGCTTGGGCTTGGGCGTGCCGATCGTCTCCGTCGTCATCGGCGAAGGGGGCTCCGGCGGTGCCGTCGCCATCGCCACGGCAAACCGCGTCTACATGCTCGAGCACTCCATCTACACGGTAATCTCGCCGGAGGGCGCGGCATCGATCCTGTGGCACGACTCCTCGCGCGCCATCGACGCCGCGACCAATATGAAGATCACCGCCCAGGACCTCTTAAGGCTCGGAATTATCGACGGAATCATCCCCGAGCCGGTCGGCGGCGCCCATCGCGACGGGATCGAGGTGGTGAAGGCAGCCGGCGAGACCATCCTCGCCGCCATCACCGAGTTCGACGATCTGTCGCCGGATGAGATCCGCAAAGAGCGGCGCGAGAAGTTCCTCGCCATGGGCCGCGCCAGTTAGCCGGCCAAAGTCCGCCCAAAAAAGCGACATTTTTTCAGTCCAATTAAGGGCTGAGCAGGCCTATAATGGGAGCCCAAAAAAAGGGGGAAACCGAAGGATAAGCGCGCCCAAACAAGCGCTAACTTCGCCTTAACCTCACAGACTCGATCTTGGCCGAGATGCGCAAGGGGCACTCGCGGATGCTTCGATCAAAAGTGGTCACGGCCGTTGTCACGGCTGGCGCGCTGGCTTTGGCCGGCGTGCTCGGCGGCTGCGGCGAGTTCGCGCCTACCTATATGAAGCCGCTCTCACCCCAGACCCAAGCCCTCCTCGCCCAGAAGGGGATGACCGAGGATTCGCCCATTCTCATCCGCATCTTCAAGGCCGAATCGGAGCTCGAAGTATGGAAGGCCAAGGACGATGGCCGCTTCCATCTCTTCAAGACCTATCCGATCTGCTCCTATTCCGGCGGGCTCGGCCCCAAGGTCACCCAGGGCGATCGCCAAGCGCCGGAAGGGTTCTATCTCGTGTCGGAAGATCAGATGAACCCGCGGAGCAAATATCACCTCTCCTTCAATGTCGGCTTCCCCAACGCCTATGACCGCGCGCTTGGCCGCACGGGGCAGGACATCATGGTGCATGGCGACTGCACCTCTGCGGGTTGCTACGCCATGACCGACGGCGTGATCGAGGAGATCTTCACCCTCGCGCGTGAGGCGCTCGAGGGTGGACAGGAGGCGTTTCAGATCCAGGCCTATCCCTTCCGCATGACAGCCGCCAACATGGCCGCGCATCAGAAGGACGAGTGGTATGATTTCTGGAAGAACCTGAAAGAGGGCTACGACTATTTCGAGATCACGCATCTCCCGCCGCGCGTGGCGGTATGCGACAAGCATTATCTGATCAATGCCGCCTTCGTTGATCGAGGCGCGCATCCCAATCCCGCCGGCCCCTGTCCCGCCTTTGCGAGACTGCCGGTGTCGCGTGCGCCGGCCGAGCAGGTGGCTTCGACCAAAAAGCCCGACGAGACGCCTCTTACCAAGCCCCTCGCCTTGGTGATGGGCTTGACCCTCGGCCCGCAAAAGCCCGTCTATCGCGCCTTCACGCTTGGCCCCGCGACACCGACCGTGCCTCCACCCGCGACCAAGAGCAAAGGACGGAGCTGAGAAGTCGGAAATTAGAAATCTGAAACCTAAGGGCCTCATTCTGACTTTTCGATTCCCGACCTCCCATTTCTGGCAGCCGACATGCGGGAATTCTTGAGCCTCTTCATCCTCGCGCTCCTGATCGGCGCAGTCCTGTTTGCGCTGGCGCCCGAGGGCCGCCAAACGCTCGACCGCGTGCGCATCAACGCCATGCGCGCCGAGCATCAGGCGAGCTACCGCACCGGCCAGGCGCTTCCCGGCACGCCCGATCTCGCCCATCTCGACGAGAGACTCGCGGCTCAAGCGGTGAAGCTCGGCGATCCGGTGATGCTGCGCCTGTTCAAGCTCGAATCTCAGCTCGAGCTTTGGGTGGAGAAGGATGGACATTTCGTCCGCTTCGCCACCTATCCGATCTGCTTGTGGTCGGGGCGGCTCGGGCCGAAGCTGAAAGAGGGCGACCGCCAGGCGCCGGAGGGCTTCTATACCATCGCCCAAGAGCAGCTCAATCCGAACAGCCGGTGGCATCGCGCCTTCAATCTCGGCTACCCCAACGCCTTCGACAAGGCGAAGGGGCGCGACGGCTCCTTCATCATGGTGCATGGCGGGTGCTCGTCGATCGGCTGCTACGCCATGACCGATGCGGTGGTCGATGAGCTTTGGCGCTTCGTCACGGCAGCGCTCGACAAGGGCGAGGGGAGGGTGCCGGTGCATGTCTTCCCGTTCCGCATGACCGACGCCAATCTCAACGCGCGACGCGGGGATCAGTGGGCTGGCTTCTGGGCCGATCTCAAGAAGGGACACGACCTGTTCGAGCGGACGCTCACGCCGCCGGTCGTCAGCATATGCAATGGCCGCTATGCCTTCTCGCCGGGCAGCGCCGCGACGATCGGGAGCGCCATCGAGGAGCGCTGCCCACCCGAAGTCGCTACGAACTGACTAGCCCACAAACGCGCCGTGGCAGTGCTTGTATTTCTTACCTGAGCCGCACGGGCAGAGTGCGTTGCGTTGCACCTTGCCCCAGGTCGAGTGGTCTGCCGGATTGTGAGCCGCTGCGGCACCGGCTGTGGCAGGGCTAGCGGCCCTGCGTGCGCGCTGAGGCTTGGCAGCACCACGCCCATTGCCGCCGGCATTGGCGGTCTCGAGCGCGAACTCGTCCTCGCCGGTGGTGGCATCGACGTGATGTGCTTCCATCGGCGGAAGCTCGGCCTGTTCGAGCGGCGGCACCTCCTCGGGCTTGGCAAGCTCGACATGCATGAGCTGACCGGTGACGGCCTCGCGTAAGCGCGCGAGCATGTGCTCGAACAGTGTGAAGCTCTCGTTCTTGTACTCGTTCAGCGGATCACGCTGGCCGTAACCGCGCAGACCGATAACCTGGCGGAGATGATCGAGCGTCACCAGGTGCTCGCGCCACAGGCCATCGAGGGTCTGCAGCAGAACCGCCCGCTCGATCTGGCGCATGATCTGCGGACCGAAATCGGCGGCCTTCTTGGCAAAGCGCTCGTCGGCAGCCTTGATCAGCCGGTCGTGGAACTCTTCCTCGCCGATCCCCTCCTCGGCGGCCCAATCGGCAAGCGGCAGGTCGAGACCGAAGATGCCCTGCATCCCCTCTTTCAACGTCTCGATGTCCCACTGCTCGGCATAGGACTTCTCGGGGATGCTGGCGACGACGAGATCGTCGACCACCTGGCGGCGCATCTCGCCGATGGTCTCGGAGAGATCGGCGTCAGTCAGCAGCTCGCGGCGCTGCTCGAAGATCGCTTTGCGCTGATCGTTCATCACGTTATCGTATTTGAGCAGGTTCTTGCGGATATCGAAGTTGCGCGCCTCGACCTTGGCTTGCGCCTTCTCCAGGGCCTTATTGATCCACGGATGGACGATGGCCTCGTCTTCCTTCAAGCCCAATGCGCCGAGCATCCCGTCCATGCGCTGCGAGCCGAAAATGCGCATGAGGTCGTCATCGAGCGAGAGGAAGAAGCGCGAGCGGCCGGGATCGCCCTGACGGCCGGAACGGCCTCTGAGCTGATTGTCGATGCGCCGGCTCTCATGGCGCTCGGTGCCGACGACATAGAGCCCGCCTGCCTCGAGTGCCTTCTTCTTTTTCGCGGCGACGTCAGCCGCGATCTCCTTGCGCTTGGCGGCGATTTCCTCCGGTGTAGGCTCCTTGCCCTTCTCCTTCTCGTCGGTGAGCCAATCCTCGAGCAGCATGTCGGGATTGCCGCCGAGCTGGATGTCGGTGCCGCGGCCGGCCATGTTCGTGGCGATGGTCACGGAGCCGGGCACGCCTGCTTGGGCGATGATCTTTGCTTCCTGTTCGTGGTAGCGCGCATTCAGCACCTGATGCGGGACCTTGTCCTTCTTGAGGAGCTCGGCCAGAATTTCGGATTTCTCGATGGACACGGTGCCGACCAGCATCGGCTGGCCGCGCTTCTGCGCCTCTTTGATCAGCGCGATGATCGCCCGGTATTTCTCCTGCGCGGTGCGATAGACCTCGTCGTCCTCGTCGGCGCGGATCATGTCCATATTGGTCGGCACCTCGACCACGTCGAGGCCGTAAATGTCCATGAACTCCTCGGCCTCGGTCACGGCCGTGCCGGTCATGCCGGCCAGCTTCCGGTAGAGGCGGAAATAGTTCTGGAAGGTGATGGTGGCGAGCGTCTGGTTCTCGGGCTGGATCGCCACGCGCTCCTTGGCTTCGAGCGCCTGGTGCAGGCCTTCCGAATAGCGGCGCCCCTGCATCATGCGGCCGGTAAACTCGTCGATGATGATCACCTCGTCGTTCTTGACGATGTAATCGCGGTCGCGCTGGAACAGCGTGTGGGCGCGCAGCGCCTGCTGCACGTGGTGGACGACGGTCACGTTCTCGATGTCGTAGAGCGACTCGCCCTTGAGCATGTCGGCTTCGGTCAAGAGCCTCTCGATCTTCTCGTTGCCGGCCTCTGTAAGCGTAACGACGCGAGTCTTCTCGTCGAGCTCATAGTCGGCCTTGTCGAGCCTGGGGATGAACGCGTCGATAGCGTTGTAAAGCTCGGAGCGGTCGTCGAGCGGGCCCGAGATGATGAGCGGCGTGCGCGCCTCGTCGATCAGGATCGAGTTCGACCTCATCGACGATGGCGTAGGCGTGGCCGCGCTGCACCATCTCCGAGGCCGCGTATTTCATGTTGTCGCGCAGATAGTCGAAGCCGAACTCATTGTTGGTTCCGTAGGTGACGTCGCAGCCATAGGCGTCGCGCCGCTCCTGGTCGCTCAGATCGTGCAGGATGCAGCCGACCGAAAGCCCCAGGAATTTGTAGATCGCTCCCATCCAGGCCGCGTCGCGGCGGGCAAGGTAATCGTTGACGGTGACGACGTGGACGCCCTTGCCGGTGAGCGCATTGAGATAGACGGGAAGGGTGGCGACGAGGGTCTTGCCTTCGCCGGTCTTCATCTCGGCGATTCTGCCTTCGTGCAGGACCATGCCGCCGATCAGCTGCACGTCGAAATGGCGCTGGCCGAGGGTGCGCTTGGCGGCCTCGCGCACGGTGGCGAAGGCTTCGGGAAGCAGATCGTCGAGTTCGGCGCCGTCGGCGAGGCGCTTGCGGAATTCCTCGGTGCGTGCGCGCAAGGCCTCGTCGGAAAGCGCGGTGGTGTCTGGCTCGAGTTCATTGATCCTGGCGACGACCGGTCCGTATTTCTTGAGTTTCCGGTCGTTGGCTGAGCCGAAAACCTTGCTGGCCATGGTGCCGAGGGAAAGCATTGATCAGGACCTTTCAGATCGCGGGAAGCTCCCAAGCCGATCCCCGATGAATCCCTGGGAAAACGTCAAGAAATGCCGGGAGCAGAGTCAGGTGTGACATAAGAGGGGCGTCTATCCTTGTCAACGCGACCGCTCGCTTTCCGGCCTGCGGGGAGCGCTCCTTCCTTTCCGGATTACCTCCGGCCCCGCAGGGTTCAAAGCGCCTATAGTCGAGAACCGAGCTTCACCGGTTGGAACGAAAATGCGTCGGCATGATCGCTTTTGTCGGTATGACCAGAGGAGTGTGACAATGATTACGCGAATATTGCGCACTGTGGTTGTTGTCGTGTGCTCCGCCGGCGCTATGGGGGCGTCGGCAACAAATCTCAAGCCGATCGATTCGGTCGCCCTTCAAGGCGTCGTGGCAGCGACCGCAAAGGAACTCCTGCTACCGGGCGCTATGATTCTCTTGCGCACGCCGCAGGGCGATTTCGCCCTCGGCTACGGCGCGACGGAGCTGGGCGGCACGATAGGCCCCAGGGCCGACACGCACTTCAGGATCGCCTCGAATACCAAGACGATGACCGCCGCCGTAATCGTGTTGCTCGCCCGGGAAGGGAAACTCCGTTTCGACGATCCGGTCTCGAAATATGTCCAGGGCGTACCCAATGGCGACGACATCAGGATCAGTGAGCTCCTGAAAATGCGGAGCGGCCTCTATAACTACACCTCGTCGCCCGAACTTGCGGAAAGCCTCGACCGCGACCCGACCAGGGTTTGGACGCCAGAGGAACTGCTCGCCATCGCGCTCAAGCATCCGCCAATATTCGCTCCGGGCGAGCAATTCGACTATTGCAACACCAACTATGCCCTGCTCGGTCTCATCATCGAAAAACTTGAAGGCGCGCCGCTCGCCAAAATTCTTCAGGATCGTCTGTTCGGGCCGCTCGGCATGAAGGACACATTGCTCCCGGCCGCCTCGTCGAACGCGATCCCTGATCCCTACTCGCATGGTTATTTGTACGGCAGCTCCTCATACGCCTTGGTGGATGCGCCGTATCCCGCCGATCTCATCGCCGCGGCCAAGTCGGGAACCCTCAAGCCCAATGACGATACGAGGCAGAATCCTTCTTATGCCTTGGCGGCCGGAGGCGCCATCTCCACCGCTGATGATCTCGCCACCTGGATGCGTGCGCTGGTCGGGGGCAAGGTTTTCGATGCCGACTATCAGCGGCAATGGCTCGAGAGCCTCGAGCCGCAGGATCCGACTGCGCCTGGCGGCCAAAAATATGGCTTTGGGATAACCGAGATCAGCTTTGGGCCGAACCGTGTGTATTTCCACGGCGGGGAGATGCCGGGCTACAACTCGTTCATGGGCTACGATCCCGTCAACGATGTCACGCTGATCATATGGACCAGCCTGACCGTGTCGCTTGACGGGAAGCCGACTGCCAACGTTCTCATGCTGAAAATGCTCGACCAGATCTATGTCGTCTCACCGCTTCAGCAGAAACAGTGACCCGGCACGCAAGACGGGCCGGATGACCCGGACCTAGGCTGGCTGTTTCGTGGCGGCTTTGGTCTTGCCGATGGCGTCGAGCTCTTTTTGCAGAGCGAGCTTGCTTAGTTTGTCGAAGGGCAAGCTCACGAAGATGCCGATGCGCTGAGTGAGCATGCGCATGGTGTCGGCGAAGGCGAGGCTCCGCTCGGCTTCGCTGCCTTGCGCCTTCACCGGGTCGGGCAAGCCCCAATGGGCAGTCATCGGCTGGCCGGGCCAGATTGGGCAGACCTCGTTGGCGGCGTCGTCACAAACCGTGAACACGAAGTCGAGCTTCGGCGCGTCGGGCTTGGCGAACTCGTCCCACGACTTTGAGCGGAGACGCGAGACGTCGTAGTTCGATTTGCGCAGAAGCGCGCTGGCCAGAGGATTGACCTTGCCGGCCGGGTGGCTGCCCGCGCTAAAGGCACGGAACTTGCCCGCGCCGAGCCGGTTCAAGATGCATTCGGCCATGACCGAGCGCGCCGAGTTTCCGGTGCAAAGGAAGAGCACGTTGAGCGGCTCCTTTTCATTTACGATCTTCATTGGGTGATCCTCCCTTAAGTGCAGCACTGAGCTGCTGCGTCCTCGGCGCAACAGCCGGCCAGCGCGGATTGAATCAACTGGGCGCAGACATTCGGCTCGGCACGGCAGCAATCCTCGACCAGGAAGGAGAGAAGCGCGCGCGTTCCCGCAACATCCATCGCGTAAATGACCGAGCGGCCCTCTTTACGTGGGGCGATGAGCCCAGCCCGCGAGAGGATGCCAAGATGCGAGGAGAGCGTGTTCGGCGGCACGCCGAGCGTCCGTGCGATGTCCCCGGCCGCCATGCCCAATGGGCCTTGGCGCACGAGCAAGCGGAAGACCCTGAGCCGGCTCTCTTGTGCGAGGGCAGCCAGCGCCTCGATGGCACGAGATAATTCCATAATTCGAGAAATATCGAATCATAAGTGCAGCGTCAAGCCCGCGTCAAAGGCTCGCATCGCAAGAGTTGAGTGTACTCCACTTGGCAATCCCTTGGGCGGGGTCTAAAACGCGCCCCGGGGAAGCAAACCCAACCCGCTCGCCTACTCACTTGGGGTAGTATCGGCGAGCAGAAGATGAGGACATCTCTCGTGAAAATTTGGTCAGCCTTGCTGCTCAGCGCAGCCTTGATCGGCCTTGTCCCGTTGTCCGCAGCAGCCGACGACGCCGTCGTCGCGCGCGTCAATGGCGTTGACATCAAGCAATCCGATCTCGATTTCGCCGCCTCGGAAGTCGGCCCGCGCCTCTCCAATTACACGCCGGCGGATCGCAAGCGCGTGCTTCTGCAATACGTCATCGAGAATGAGTTGATGGCCGAGGCAGGCCAGAAGGATGGTGTCGACAAACAACCGACCTTCGCGGCGCGCGAGAAATATCACGGGCGGCGGGCGCTGCGTGATGCGTTCTTCGACGTAGACATCGTCGCTGCGGTGCCCGAGGCCGACGCCAAGAAGATCTATGACGAGAAGATCGCCACGATGAAGCCGCAGCAGGAGATTCACGCGCGGCACATTCTCGTGGACACGAAGGAGGAAGCCGAGAAGATCAAAGAGCGCCTGAAGAACGGCGAGGATTTCGCCACACTCGCCAAGGAGGTGTCGAAGGACACCAATGCCGAAGGTGGCGATCTAGGCTTCTTCACCCGCGGCCAGATGTTGAAGCCGTTCGAGGACGCGGCCTTTGCGCTCGATGTCGGGCAGATCTCCGACCCGGTGCAGACGCAATTCGGCTGGCACATCATCAAGGTCGAGGAGAAGCGTGACCAGCCGCTGCCGACCTTCGACCAGGTCAAGGACGCGATCATGGCCCAGCTCGTGCAGCAAAAGGCGCAAGAAGTGGTGACCGGCTTGCGCGACGCGGCGAAGATCGAGGTGGTCGATCCCGAGCTCAAGAAGGCGATGGACGCCGCTGCCGCTCAGGGCGATGCGCTCCCCGGCGACGAGGGGCAGCCGGACGATACCGGCGGCCAGCAATAGTCGATCGCTCAAGAGCGTAAGGGGCGCGCTTTGAGCAAGATCTCGCCGTTTGCACCGAAGCATCTGCCGCAGCTCCCGGCGATCGAAGGCGTGCGTCTGGCGACTGCGGCTGCCGGCATCCGCTATCCTGGGCGCATCGATCTCCTCTTGGCGCTGTTCGAGCCGGGAACGAGCGTCGCCGGCGTGCTCACCAAGTCGAAGACGGCATCGGCGCCGGTTGACTGGTGCCGCGAGCGGCTGGCGCACGGCATGGCGCGCGCGCTCGTGGTCAATTCGGGCAACGCCAATGCCTTCACAGGCAAGCGCGGGCGCGAGGCGGTGAAGCTCACCGCCGAGGCTGCCGCTGCGGCAGCGAATTGCCTCGAGGCCGACGTCTACATCGCCTCGACGGGCGTGATCGGCGAGCCGCTGGACGCACGCAAGATCGCCATTCAGCTCGGCGACCTCGCCGAGAAGGCGAGGCCGCACGCTTTCGAGGAGGCGGCCCGTGCCATCATGACCACCGACACGTTTCCCAAGCTCGCCACGCACAAGGCCGAGATCGACGGAGTCGAGGTCACCATCAACGGCATCGCCAAGGGGGCAGGGATGATCGCTCCCGACATGGCCACGATGCTCGCCTTCTTGTTTACGGACGCGGCGATCGAGCCCGGGGCGCTGCGCGACTGCCTGCATCCTGCCGTCGACGACAGCTTCAACGCCATCACCATCGACGGCGATACCTCGACAAGCGACACGCTGCTCCTCTTCGCCACGGGACGGGCAGCCCACCGGGGGGTCCCGCGCATCGCTTATGGCGGAGACCCGCAGCTCGCGGCGTTCCGCATGGCCTTGGCCCAGGTGACGCGCGATCTCGCGTTGCAGGTCGTCAAAGACGGCGAGGGTCTGACCAAATTCGTCACCATCAAGGTGACGGGCGCTGAGTCCAAAGAGGCGGCACGGACGATTGCGAAGTCGATTGCCAACTCGCCCCTGGTCAAGACCGCAATCGCCGGCGAAGACCCGAATTGGGGACGGATCGTGGCGGCGGTCGGCAAGTCGGGCGAGCAGGCCGAGCGTGACGCGCTTGCCATCTGGCTTGGCGACATCTTGGTCGCCAGGGACGGCGAGGTCGCGGCAAGCTATCGCGAGGCTCAAGGCGCGGCTTACATGAAGGGCGAGGAAATCGCCATCACCGTCGATGTCGGCGTCGGCCACGAAGCCGCCACGGTCTGGACCTGCGATCTCACCAAAGATTATATCGCCATTAACGCTGACTACCGGTCCTGACGGGTTCTCCGCCAGCATTTATTAATCGCGAGGTGCGAGCGTGGGTGAGCGTGAGAAGCGCTCGATCGTGATCGTCGCGGCCTGCGTGCTCGTGAACGAGGCCGGCGCGCTGTTGATCGCCAAGCGCCCGCCGGGGAGACCTCTCGCAGGTCTTTGGGAGTTTCCCGGCGGCAAGGTCGAGCAGGGAGAGCAGCCGGAGGACGCAGTGATCCGCGAGCTGAGAGAGGAACTGGGCATCGAGATCGCAAGGGTCGACCTCGAGCCACTTACTTTCGCCAGCCACGCTTATCCCGACTTCTATTTGCTTATGCCGCTTTACCGCTGTGCGCGATGGCGTGGCGCTGTCGTCGCGCTGGAGGGCCAGGAGCTCCGTTGGGTCTGCGCGGAGGACCTTGTCGACTATGACATGCCGCCGGCGGATGAGCCGCTCAAAGCCGCATTGCGCAAGCTCGTATGATGATGAGGAGGAGGATCATGACCCGTATCACACGACACGAGTTTGAGACTCATATCGGCGAAGGCGTGCGGCGCTTTGCTCGTGATTGTTCCGGGTCGACCGCCGTCGAATATGCGATTTTGACTTTCATCGCGGTCGCCATCATCACCATCGTCAGCCAAGTCGGCGGCAACGTGAACGCGCTGTACGAGCGCATTGAAACGGCGCTTAGCAAATTCTAGCGATCCTCGCGCTTCGCCGAGGCCGGGAACGCAGCCTTGTCGCCGGCCGGATGCTCGGTGGTGTGAAGTGCATCCGCAAGCCGCGCTGCGGCACTTCCGGGCTTAAGCGGCTTCTGCTGGCTCGCATCAGGCGCCCATCCGGATAGGTACACGATCTCGAAGGTCGCGCTGATCCCGCCTTCAGGCGTTGCGTGGCGCTCGCGATAGATCGCCTCGGCACGGTCGAGCGTGCGGCGGGGCAGCGGCGCCTTGCTCCGCTCGGCGAGCACATTGCCGCCGCCCAGCACGCGGATCTCGCGCATCAGCTCGCGGGGGGATGGGTAGGGTACCTTCAGCACGTCAGCGTCAGCCACCGGCAGAGCAAATCCTGCCCGCTGCAGCAGTCCCCCATAGTCTCTGACATCGGCAAAAGGGGCGACGCGCGGGCTTGCGCCGCCTTCAGTCTCGGCTTCCGCCTCGATCAGCGTCTGGCGGAGCTCGATCAGCGAGCGCGCGCCGAGCAGGCCAGCGATGAAAAGTCCGTCGGGGCAAAGTGCGCGCCTGATCTGGATGAGCGCGCCGGGAAGATCGTTGACCCGGTGCAGCGAGAGTCCCGACACGATGAGATTGAGGCTCGCTTCCTTAAACGGCAGCAGGTCCTCATCGCAAACGACAGTAGGCCGCGGGCAAAGTGCGGCAAGCGCCAACGCGCTCTCGGCGTAGGTCATCTCGCCGACTGAGGGGAGCTCGGCGACCTTCCGCCCGAGCAGCCCGTTATAGGCGCCGAGGTCGAGCGCCCGGGGGAAGGAGCGAAGCATGAGCGAGACGCGCTCGGCGATCTCGCGTGCGACCTGTGCGAGCAGAAATTCATGCGCGCCGATCTCAGGTGCGAAGCGCTCGCGCCGGGCGCGCAACAGTCTGCGATCGAACAAGAGGTGCTGCTCGCTCATGAGATTGTGCGCCGCCCTACTTCCTGCTTGCCTTGCTTCCGCTCTATCATATCGCCCATGCCGATGAGCGAGGCAGATAGCGTCACAGCACCAGCGCCGGCTGAAGCCGCGCAGCGTCGACTCGCACTGAAGTCGCTTCTCGCGCCGCTCGCCGATCTGCTCCTGCCGCCCGTCTGTATCGTCTGCCGGACGCGCATCGGCGGACATGGGCTCATCTGCGGCGCCTGTTTTGCCAAAATCGAGTTCATCGCGCCTCCTCTGTGCGACCGGCTCGGCGTGCCGCTTCCCTACGACACGGGAGAGGGCAGGCAGCTTTCCGCGGCGGCAATCGCCAAGCCACCAGTCTACGACCGGGCACGCGCCGTTGCGCGCTATTCCTCGACCATGCGCGAGCTGATCCAGAGCTTCAAATATCGCGACCGCCACGAGGGTGTGCCGCTCTTCGGCCGCTGGCTGAGAAAGGCCGGCGCCGACCTCCTCGCCGATGCCGACCTCATCGTGCCGGTACCGCTCTATTCATGGCGGCTCTGGTCGCGACGCTTCAATCAATCGGCCATGCTCACCCGCGAAGTCGGGCGGCTCGCTCACGTGCCGGTCGATTGCCTTGCGCTTCGTCGCGTGCGGAGGACCATCAGCCAGGTCGGCCTGTCGCCCGATCAGCGACGCCGCAACGTGGCGGGTGCCATCAAGGTGCCCAATTCGCGGGCGAGTGCAGTGGCCGGCAAGAGCATCGTCCTGATCGACGATGTGATTACCACGGGGGCAACAGCCGACGCCTGTGCACGGGCGCTCCGCCGGGCGGCGCTGTCCGGATCGACGTTCTCGCTCTCGCGAGGGCGGTCGAACCCGGGGCGAATACCCTTGTGTAAGCCGCCTCCCGAACCCAGTTATTTCTCAGAAATCCGAGGCAACGACGCATGGCGAGAATCCTCCTCTACACCACCCAATTTTGCGGCTATTGCCGGGCCGCCAAGAACCTGCTGCGCGCCAAAGGCCTCGAGTACGAAGAGATCGATGTCCGCGCCGACGCGGGGAGGCGGCTCGAGATGATCGAGCGCGCCCACGGGCGGCGCACCGTGCCCCAGATCTTCATCCATGGCCGCCATGTCGGCGGCTATGACGAGCTCGCCGCGCTCGAGCGCGAGGGCAAGCTCAATGACTGGCTCGCCAATGCGCTCGAAGCGTTTGCGTCAGAAGCGCTTGCATCCGAGACGCTTGGGTCAGAAATGCTCGGGCAACCGGCGCTCGCCGGCGCCGCCGAGACATGAGCGGCGAACGACGCTTTCGCGCAGGTCTCGTGCAGCTTCGCTCGGGGCGGACCGTCAAGCCCAATCTCGACAAGGCCGAAGAGCTGATCAGGCGCGCCGCACGAGGCGGTGCGACCTACGTCCAGACGCCGGAGAACACGGGGCTCATGGAGCTCAAGCCCGAGCTCGTGCTCGAAGCGGCAGAGACCGAGGAGAGAAGCGCGCCGCTTGCCCATCTCAGAGAGCTTGCCCGCGAGCTCAGTATCTTCCTGCATATCGGCTCGCTCGCCATCAAGCTCGATGAGGCACGCGTCGCCAACCGCTCCTATGTGATCGATCCCAAGGGACAGGTCGCAGCGCGGTACGACAAGCTGCATATGTTCGACGTCGACCTCCCCGGCGGCGAGAGCTATCGCGAGTTCGAAGTATTTCCGTCCCGGCGACAAGGCCGTCGTCGCCGAACTCCCGTTCGGGCGGCTGGGGCTTAGCATCTGTTACGATCTCCGCTTTCCCGCGCTCTACCGCGCGCTCGCCTCTGCCGGCACCGAGGTCATCGCCGTCCCATCCGCCTTCACCAAGCAAACGGGTGAAGCGCATTGGCGAGTCCTCATCCGGGCACGCGCGATAGAGACCGGCGCGTTCGTGCTCGCGGCCTCGCAAGGCGGCTTGCATGAGAATGGACGCGCGACCTACGGCCATAGCCTGGTCGTGTCGCCGTGGGGCGATGTGCTTGCCGAAGGCGGCGAGGAGCCCGGCGTGATCTTCGCCGACATCGATCTTGCCGCCTCGGATGAGGCCCGCGCGCGCATCCCCGCGCTCAAGCATAGCCGCAGCTTCGAGGTCGAGATCGCCGGTGCTTCGAGGGGTAAAGCGCAGAGAGAAGCATAATGATCCGCTATGCACTCACCTGCGACAAGGGGCACGACTTCGAGGCCTGGTTCGGCTCGATCAGCGACTATGACGTGCAGGTCGAGGCCCGTGCCGTCACCTGTCCGTCCTGCGGCAGCGCGGAAGTGAGGAAGGTGCCGATGGCGCCTGCGGTGAAGCGAGGGCGGGGCGAGGCGCAGCCCGCTCCGCCACGAAGAGATGAGGGCCGGAAAACCTATGCCCTCCTCAAGAATCTGCGTGAGCATCTCAAGGCGAATGCCGAGCATGTCGGCCCCGCCTTCGCCGAGGAGGCGCGCAAAATGCACTATGGCGAGGCGGAGGAAAGAAATATCTACGGGGAAGCGACCCGCGAGGAGGCCATCGCCCTGACCGAAGAGGGGATTCCCGCGCTGCCGCTACCCCCTCTGCCTGAGGATCACAATTAAAAAAGGCGACGAGCGCGCGCGGGTAACTTCTTGTTTGCAGCCCTACGGTAAAAACAAATTTATCAGGCGCCCTGGTAATGTCTCGAAGCGCCTATAATATTGAAAAATGCCGGGCATTGGTTTCTGCGCAACCAGGGTCGATCATGCATCTCTCAGGCCTCTTTCCCTCTAAAAAGCACGCATTTCTCGTTCTTGTCCCCCTTGTGGCGCTTGCGCTTGCCGGCCCTGCAGCCGCGGAGACCAAGACCAAGCAACAGTCGGGCAGCACGCCGACCGCGCAAGCGAAGCCGACTCCCAAGTTGAAATTGGACACTGACATCAACCAGGCTGGCGCAAGCCAAGGTGCTGCCCAGTCGGGAACCACCGCGGCACAGCCCGAGGCGAAGGGCGCTGGTGCGGCACAGTCGGCAACGAGCACGGCGCAGCCCGCAACCAGCACGGCACAGCCCGCAACCAGCACGGCGCAGTCTGCCGACAAGTCCCAGGAGAAGAAGGCGAGCCAGCCGGTCGAAGAGGGCATGCAGCCGCTCGCCGCCAACCCCAAGCAGATCGTCGTCAATATCGACAAGTCCACGCAGGAGGCGACCGTCTTCATCGACGGCATCGAGCAGTACAATTGGAAGGTGTCGACCGGCAAACCAGGCTATGTGACGCCGTCAGGCACCTACACTGCCACCTCCATGAACAAGATCTGGTACAGCAAGGAGTGGGACAACGCCCCCATGCCGCATGCCGTCTTCTTCATGAAGGACGGCCATGCCATCCACGGCACCCTCGAGGTGAAGAATCTCGGCAAGCCCGCATCGCATGGCTGCGTGCGACTTGCGCCTGAGAACGCGACGATCCTCTATGATCTCGTCAAGCAGAACGGCTTGCAGAACACGCAAGTCGTGCTGAACGGCGAGACTCCGGGCGGCGAATACAAGGGCGGCATCGCGTCGGCCAGGCCCCAGTATCAGTATCCGCCTTACCCCTATGGCTATGGCAGGGGCCCGGCCGTGGCGCCGCCGTGGTTCAACCCCAACCAGGAAGCTCAGATTCAGCCGGACCAGCAGCCGCAACGGCGCCGTCGCGGCCTGTTCAGGTGGTTCCAGCAGAATCAGGGCTATTACGCCCCGCCGCCCGCTCCCCGCTATTACCAGCGCGGCTACGGCTATTAGCCGGTAGGGCGGGCAACGCCAGCTCGTTGCCTACGTGACACGGCAAGTGTCGGCTCATCGTGCTCCGCGACGCTTTGAGGACAGCGCAAATGGAAGAAGCCGCGATCGATCAGGCCGCCATGGGGCGCTTGGCCAAGGCCCTGGTTTTCATCTGCGGCAAGGACCATCCGACGACGGTTGCACTGCAAGCGGCAGCCAAGAGCGGTTCGGAGAGGGACATCAAGAACGCTCGCACGCTGTTCATGAGATTGAAGCCGGGAGACCGGCGGGCGGCGTTGGCCATGCTCACCGATTGATCACCCCTCGCGTGTGGCGGCTGCGAAATAATTCACGTCGGTATCGCGCGACAGGCTAAACTCGTCTGACAGCGGGTTGTAGACGAGCCCCGTCGTGTCGGTCGGGGTGAGGCCAGCGGCTCTGAGCGCCGCACGAAGCTCCTCGGGCGTCACGAAGCGCTGCCATTGATGGGTGCCGGCGGGGACCCAGCGCAGGATGAGCTCTGCCGCGATGATCATGAAGGCATAAGACTTGTAGGTGCGGTTGAGCGTCGAGAGTAGCAGGATGCCGCCCGGCTTCACCAACGGTGCGATCAGCTTGAGAAACGCGGGCACATCGGGCACGTGCTCGACGACCTCGAGCAAGAGCACGGCGTCGTAGGTGGCGCCGCACGCCGCGATCTCCTCTGCCGTGGCCACGCGATAGTCGATCATGAGCCCCATCCCGTCCGCATGGGCTTTGGCCGCCTCGATACTCTCGAGACCAGGATCGATGCCGGTGACTGAGGCGCCGAGCCGGGTCAAAGGCTCTGCGACGAGGCCGCCGCCGCAGCCGATATCGAGGATGGAGAGGCCCTTCAGGCTTTGCGCTTCCGCCTTGTCGCGGCGAAAACGCCGGCAGAGCTGGTCGCGGATGTAAGTGAGCCGCTCGCGCGTGATGCGGTGAAGCGGCTTGAACGGGCCGTTGGCGTCCCACCATCGGCCGGCATCCTTGGCGAATCTCGCGACCTCGCCGCGGTCGAGCGTGGCTGAACTCCGGGCATCTGCCATTTCGGCATTGGCGGCTGGCGCCATATCCCTGTCAAGGTGACAGGCGAAACCATTGCGGGCGCCCGGTCCAGTCAGTATGAAAGACCCGCTTTCTGGCCGGCCTGCTCAAGAGGCCGGCCCTTCTGTTGTGGAGGGGGCCAAATGGCCCTGCTGGTGCTCAAATTCGGCGGGACGTCGGTTGCCGACATCGATCGCATCCGGAACGTCGCGGCTCACGTGAAGCGCGAGGTCGACGCCGGCCACGCTATCGCCGTCGTGGTCTCGGCCATGGCCGGGCACACCAACCAGCTCGTTGCTCTCGTCGAGCAGGCCTGGGGCTTCCAGGAACGCCAAAGGAAGAACGGGGGTGAGCCAGTAGACCAATCGGCCCTCTACGATGAGCGCGAATATGATGCCGTGGTGTCCTCCGGCGAGCAGGTGACGTCGGGTCTCTTGGCGCTCGTCCTCCAGTCGATCGGCGTCAAGGCGCGGTCCTGGCAGGGCTGGCAGATCCCACTCTTCACCGACGCGGCCCATCGCGCCGCCCGCATCACCGGGCTCGAGGTGGCCGGGCTCAAGGAGCGCATGACGGGCGGCGAGGTTGCCGTGGTGGCCGGCTTTCAGGGCATTGCGCCGGGCAACCGCATCTCGACCCTTGGCCGGGGCGGCTCCGACACGAGCGCGGTGGCACTCGCCGCAGCGCTGGCCGCCGACCGCTGCGACATCTATACCGACGTCGATGGCGTCTATACCACCGACCCGAGGGTGGTGCCCAAGGCGCACCGGCTCGACCGCATCTCCTACGAGGAGATGCTGGAGATGGCCTCGCAAGGGGCCAAGGTGCTGCAGACCCGCTCGGTCGAGCTTGCCATGCAGAGGGGCGTACGCGTGCTCGTGCGCTCGAGCTTCGATCCGCCGGACTTGGGCGGCCGAAGCACCGATGATGCGCTTGAGCTTGGAACACTCGTTTGCCATGAGGATGAGATCGTGGAGCAAAACGTCGTCAGTGGAATTGCCTACGCCAGAGACGAGGCCAAGGTGACGCTGCTCAAGATCGCCGACAAGCCGGGCGTCGCGGCGCAAGTCTTCGGCCCGCTCGCCGATGCCAATATCAATGTCGACATGATCGTGCAGAACGTGTCGGAAGACGGCAAATATACCGATCTCACCTTCACGGTTCAGGCTGCCGATCTCGACCGGACGCTCGAAGTTCTGCGCAAAGCCAGGGACAGAATCGGCTATTTCGACTTGCGCGGCTCGACCGACATCGCCAAGGTGTCGGCGATTGGCGTCGGGATGCGGAGCCACGCGGGCGTTGCCGCCCAGATGTTCAGCGCTCTGGCCGAAAAGGGTATCAATATCGAGGCGATCTCGACATCCGAGATCAAAATCAGCGTATTGATCGATGCGGCCTACGCCGAGCTCGCGGTCAGGACCTTGCATTCCTTGTTCGGGTTGGACAGCCGCTAAAGGATTGGCGGCAAAACTGACGGCTCGTTCGACGCTCGGTCCGCCGCTTTCGCCGGTCGGCGAGGATTTATGGCCATGCCTACGTCTACTTCATCTCTTGGCGCCCCGAGGCAATTGCTGCGCCGCCTGCGCGAGGTGATGGCGCAGCGCGAGAGCGCGCAAGCCCGGCTCGACAAGGTGGTGGTGCTGATCGCCTCGAACATGGTGGCCGAGGTGTGCTCGCTCTATTTGCGTCGCCGCGACGGCTCGCTCGAGCTGTTCGCCACCGAAGGCTTGAACCCAGAGGCTGTGCACAACACGCATTTGAAGCCTGGTGAAGGTCTCGTCGGCTTGATCGCCGAGCAGGCCGAGCCGATGCAATTCCCCGATGCGCAGCATCATCCCGCCTTCTCCTATCGCCCCGAGACCGGCGAGGAGGTCTACCAGTCCTTCTGCGGCGTCCCGATCCTGCGCGGCGGTCACACCATCGGCGTCCTTACGGTGCAGAATCGCACCAAGCGGCAATATAGCGACGAGGAGATCGAGGCTCTGCAGACCACCGCCATGGTGCTCGCGGAGATGATTGCGTCTGGCGGCTTCGGTGTCACCGAGGAGGTGAGCGCCGAACCGCGGCGCGAGCTCGCGGCGAGCTTCACCGGCCTCTCCATCTCGGAGGGTGTGGCGCTTGGCCATGTGGTGCTGCATGAGCCGCGCATCGTCGTCACGCGCCTGATCGCGGAGGATGTCGAGATTGAGCGCCGGCGTCTCTCCCAGTCGATCGAGGAACTGACCGGCATGATCGACGACATGCTGGAGCGCGGCGATCTCGCGCGCGCCGGCGAGCATCGCGAGGTGCTCGAGGCGTTCCGCATGTTCGCTCACGATCATGGCTGGCGGAGGCGGCTCGACGAGGCCATGCTGACGGGCTTGACCGCCGAGGCTGCGGTGCAGCGCGTGCGTAATGACGCGCGCGCGCGCATGCTGCGTCAAATCGATCCGCATGCCCGCGAGCGGCTGCACGACATCGACGATCTGTCAAATCGCCTGCTCAGGCTGCTTTCTGGCGGTGCCATCACGGCGGCGGCGGGCAACCTGCCGCAGGACGCGATCCTGATTGCCCGCACCATGGGCCCCGCCGAGCTGCTCGATTATGACCGCCAGCGTTTGCGCGGGCTCGTGCTCGAGGAAGGCGGTCGGGCGAGCCATGTCGCGATCGTGGCCCGCGCGCTCGGCGTCGCCGCGATCAGCCAGGTCAAGGGCGTGCTCGAGGCGGTCGAAGCAGGCGATGCGGCGATCGTCGATGCCGACGCCGGTGAGCTGCATGTCAGGCCGACGCAAGAAGTGGTCTCGGCCTATGCTGACAAAGTGCGCTTCCGGGCGCGGCGGCAGGCGCAATATGCGGCGCTCCGCACGGTTCCCTCGGTGACGCTCGATGGCGAGCGCGTCGGGCTCAACATCAATGCCGGGCTTCTCTTCGACTTGCCGCATCTCGATCAGTCGGGCGCCGATGGCATCGGGCTGTTCCGCACCGAGCTGCAATTCATGATCTCCTCGACCTTCCCGCGGCTCGAGCAGCAGACGCGGCTCTACAAGGCGATCCTCGACGCCGCCGGCGATCGGCCCGTAGTGTTTCGCTCGCTCGATGTCGGTGGCGACAAGGTGCTGCCCTTTTTCCGCGCGAGCGAGGAGGAGAACCCCGCCATCGGCTGGCGCGCGATCCGCATGGCGCTCGACAGACCCGCTCTATTCCGCACCCAGATCAGGGCGTTGCTGCGCGCGGCGCAGGGGCGCGAGCTCCGCATCATGCTGCCCATGATCTCCGACGTGTCGGAATTTGAGGCTGCACGCGCTCTGATCGACCGCGAGGTCGATATCCTGAAGCGGCACGGGCGCGTCGAGCCGAAACGGCTGATGGTCGGGGCGATGATCGAGGTGCCGGCGCTGCTGTGGCAGCTCGACCGCTTGCTTCCGCTCGCCGATTTCGCCTCGGTCGGCTCGAATGATCTCATGCAATTCCTGTTCGCGGCTGATCGCGGGAATATGCGCGTCGCGGAGCGCTTCGACTCTTTGAACCCTGCGGCGCTCAAGGCGCTTCGCCACATCGTCGAGGCCGCAAAGACCTATGACGTGCCGCTCACGCTCTGCGGCGAAATGGCAGGCCGTCCGATCGAGGCTATGGCTCTGGTGGCGCTCGGTTTCCGCTCGATTTCCATGGCGCCGGCCTCGGTCGGCCCGGTGAAAGCCATGATTTTGTCGCTCGATGCCGGGGCTTTGCGGGAAAAAATGGACGAATGGCTCGAAGCCAAGACCCCGTCGCTCAGAGAGAATCTGAAGCGCTTTGCTGCGGAAAAAGGCGTACAGATCTGAGGCGATGAGAGACCTTAAATCGGAGCGGCAATATGCTAGTCTCCGTTTAACTTGCAAACCCGAAGCCGTTGGGATTGTGTTGACGGAGATCAGCAGGAGATGGGACCGGCCCTTATATGCCGCCCGAGCCGAGCCAGGTGCCGGTAAGCCCGTCGCCGGACTCTGTCGCGCGACAGCGCCTGCAAATTCACGGGATTAGAGAGATGCCGGCCGGGTATGATACGGAAGTCGCTGAACTGTTTCGGGATTTGAGGTCCGCGAGCAGCCTGTCAGAGGCTGACCTCGCCCAGCGGCTCGCGACGAGGGTCGAGGTGGTGCAGGCGCTCGAGCAGGGCGCGATCTACGCGCTGCCGTCTTGGGCCGAGACATGCCGCGTCGTCAACGGCTACGGCGCGATGCTCAACCTCGATGTGCGCCCGCTGCTCCGCCGCATCTATGCGCAACTCGAGGCCGGCATCGTCGAACTCTCCCCGAAGCCGATCCCCGACGTGCCGACGATGGCCCCCCCAGAGTCAAATGGGCTCGACCAG
The DNA here is from genome assembly GCA_963732205.1 of uncultured Alphaproteobacteria bacterium. Lineage (GTDB taxonomy): Bacteria > Pseudomonadota > Alphaproteobacteria > Rhizobiales > Methyloligellaceae > Methyloceanibacter. The sequence continues at coordinate 22,043 of CAVSYE010000005.1, read as the reverse complement.
AATCCGTTCCAAGCGAACCAGTTCCAGAATCCGTTCGCGAGCAGCAATTTCGGGACGAACAGCTTCGGGCAAAAGCCGGTCGAGCCGAGCAAGACGGCAGCCCCCAGGCCGGCATCCCCGACTCCTGCGGATTGGCCGGAGAACCCGTTCGCCAAGCCCAGGCCGGCTCAGCCGCAAGCCGCGCCTAAGCAAGCTCAGCCGCAGGCCGCGCCGCAGAATCGGCCGCAATTGCCGCGAGCTCAGCCGGCGCCTTCACCGCAGCAAAATGCCTGGCCCAAGGGGCCGGGGACGCCCCTGCAAGCGGGCTGGCCTAACGCCGCTCCACAGGCGCCGCCGCAGCGCATGCCGCAGGGCGCGCGCCCCAATGCGCCCTCTCCGCAAGCCCCGCAAAAGCCGCAGGCGCCTTGGACCGGCAATTCCGGAACACCGCTGCGCCCCACGCCGCAACTGCCGCAAGGGCAAGGGCAGCAGCGCCCGCAACAGCAAAGACCTCCGCAGCAGGCAAAGATGCCGCCACAGCCGGCGCGACCTGCCCCGCAGCCTCATCAGGCCGACGCCACCTTCGAAGGCGGCGGCTGGCAGCAGCCCGGGGTGCCGAAGCATCCGACCGAAGCCGATCTTGAGGCCGCCTGGCAGCAGCCCGGTCAATCTAACGCTCAGCCCCGGCCCAGGCCTCAAGCCGCGCCGCCCCCGCCTCCTCCTCTCCCGGTCGAGGAACCGGAGCAGCCGAGACGCAAGCGCGCTCTTCTGAAATGGGGCATCGTTCTTCTGCTCCTCGCCATCATGGCCGTTGGAGGCTGGCTGGTGCTCGGTCACTTCAAGGGACACATCGGATTCCAATCCTCCAAACCCGCTGCTCTCGATCCCGACGATCCGCGGAGCCACAAGGCCGACAAGTTGCCGAGCCCGTCCCAAGGGCCGTCCTAGCGCGGCTTTCGACCAAGCTTCCCTCGCCGTCCGCGATCTCCTATTTCCACAACACCATGACCACGATTCCCGCCGATAAACTCGATAGGCTCGTTGCCCGTTGGCAGACGGTGCAAGGCGCGCTTGCGGCCGGCGCCGATCAGGAGAGCTATGTGCGGCTCTCGCGCGAGTTCGCCGAACTCGATCCGATCGTTGCCACCATCACGGCACTGCGCAAGGCTGAGAAAGAGCGCGACGATCTCAATCAGATGGTCAATGACCCTGACGCCGATCCCGATATGGCGGCGCTCGCTGAAGCCGAACTCGGCGCAGTCGATCCCAAGATCGAAGAGCTTGCGCACCAGCTCAAGGTGCAGCTTCTGCCCAAGGATGCGGCGGACGAGAAGAGCGCGATCCTCGAGTTGCGCGCCGGCACCGGCGGCGAGGAGGCGGCGCTCTTTGCCGGCGATCTCTTCCGCATGTATCAGCGCTACGCCGACCGCATGGGCTGGAAGGTCGCCATCCTGTCGGCGAGCAAGTCGGCGACCGGCGGCTACAAGGAAATCATCGCCAATATCACCGGCAAGGGCGTGTTCGCGCGGCTCAAGTTCGAGTCGGGCGTACATCGCGTGCAGCGGGTGCCGGCGACCGAGGCGCAAGGGCGCATCCATACCTCGGCGGCGACCGTCGCGGTGCTGCCGGAGGCCGAGGAGGTCGACATCAAGATCGACGAGAAGGATCTGCGCATCGACGTGTTCCGCGCGAGCGGCCCGGGCGGGCAGTCGGTCAACACCACCGACAGCGCGGTCAGGATCACGCATCTTCCTACCGGGCTCGTCGTCAGCCAGCAGGACGAGAAATCGCAGCACAAGAACAAGGCCAAGGCGATGAAGGTGCTGCGCGCGCGGCTCTACGAGCTCGAGCGATCCAAGCTCGACGCCGAACGCGCCCAGAACCGCCGCAGCCAGATCGGCACCGGCGACCGTTCCGAACGCATCCGCACCTATAATTACCCGCAAGGCCGCGTCACCGACCATCGCATAGGCTTCACCACGCATCAGCTTCCTTATGTGCTCGAAGGCGGCCCCGCGCTCGACGAGATCATCGATGCGCTCATCACCGACTTTCAGACGAGCCAGCTCGCCGCGATGCAGGAAGAGGCCCATGTCTGACGTCCTCGTGCCTGAGCATTGCAGCGATCTCCCGGCTCCCCCCGTGAGGGGGTGCAGGATCGGCGCAGCCGATCCGAGGGGGGTCAATGCGCCTGCCGTCGAAACCAAAAGCTCGACATGTGCACCCCCCTCCCTATCCCTCCCCCACGAGGGGGGAGGGGAGAGTCTGCCGCTACCGTCTCGTTCAATTCGAGAGGCTTTCACCGAGGCTGTCTCAGTGTTACGCGAGGCGGGGATCGAAACTCCTGAGCTCGATGCGCGTCTGTTGCTCTGTCATGCCGCCGGGCTCACACATGAGGGCTTTGTCGCGCAGGCAGGCAGGGCGCTTGCTCCAGAGGCGGCGAAGCGGCTCAACGCGATGATCCGACGTCGCGTCTCCCGCGAGCCTGTGTCGCGCATCACCGGAATGCGCGAATTCTACGGACGAAGCTTTCTCGTCGATGCCGATGCGCTCGACCCGAGGCCCGACACCGAGACCTTGATCGAGGCGGCGCTCGATGGCGTCGAGCAAGCGGGGAGGCGCGACGAGCCGCTCCGCCTGCTCGATCTCGGCACCGGCACGGGCTGCATCCTCTTGACCCTCCTTGCCGAGCTGCCCAAGGCGCGCGGGTCCGGCACCGACCTCAGCCTTGGAGCGCTCCGCGTCGCCGAGGCCAACGCGATGCGTCTCGGCGTCGCCGCCCGCGTCTCCTTTCTTCGATCAGATTGGCTCGATGGGGTGTCGGGGGCCTTCGACCTCATCGTCTCGAACCCCCCCTATATCGCTACCTCAGAGATCGGCGGGCTTGCACCTGAAGTGGGCCTTCATGACCCCCGCCTTGCGCTCGACGGAGGCCCTGACGGGCTCGATGCCTATCGCCGCATCGCTGCCGGAGCGGCCAGGCTGCTCGCGCCCCAGGGGCAGCTTCTCGTGGAGATTGGAGCCTCTCAGGCCGTTGCCGTGGCGGCTCTCTTGCGGGAGGCGGGATTTGTCGTCGAGACCGCGAGTCCGCGGCTCGATCTCGCCGGAAGGCCGCGGGTGGTTGTGGCAACCATGTGACAGAATCCCCGGCCAGAAGCGTCGCAGGGCAAAAAAGGGGCTTGGAAATTCGCGATGTTCGGGTTAGGTTCAACGCAAGCAAATGAAGATTTTCGGCCAGCGGCCTTGCGGAGCCCGGCCGGTTGCAACGGCAACAGAATCGGATATCTCGTGAACCTCGATTGAAAGGCTCCCTGCCTCTCGGGACGTTCAGGAGACGCTCGACCGCCCATCACGATTGAGGTTGGCTGGCGCGTTTGCTCGGTGATTCTCAGGACGCTTAGGCGCCGGAGATCGTTTCAGAAAAACAAGGCAGCAAAAACCGCCGAGAGGACTTGCATGAGCCTGATCCGGCTTGCCGGAGGGCAAAGCCCGCTAGGGCTTAAGTTGCGGGTCGTGAGTTTTGAGCAGGGAGAAGGTCGCGGCATTTGCCGCACAGCAGGTGAATAGAGGCCCATGAGGCAAGGACAGCAGAATCGCAGGGGCCGCGGCCGCGGTGGTCGCAAGCCCCAAAACCCGTTAGCGCGGAACTACGAATCGAACGGCCCCGACGTGAAGATCAGGGGTACCGCGGCGCATATCGCCGAGAAGTACATGTCGCTCGCGCGTGACGCTCTCGCTTCTGGAGACATGGTCTCTGCCGAGAGCTATCTCCAGCACGCCGAGCATTACAATCGCATCATCATGGCGGCGCAGGCACAGTTCGGGCCGCAGCATGGTGGCCATCAGGGCGAGGGTCCGAATGGCGGCTACCGTAACCCGCGCTGGAATTCGGAAGGCTCCGACGACGAGGGCGGCGAGTTCGAGAACGAAGGCGGCGGAGAAATCCGTGCCGGCGGCGACTTTCGCGGCGGCGACTTTCGCGGCTCTCAGGATCGCGAGCGCCATGAGGGCAATCGCGAGCACCACGGCGGCGGGCGCCGCGAGCATGGGCGCCAGGGCGGGAACGGCAGCGAGGGCACGCGCGAGCGCGATGCCAACGGCGCCGATCAGCCCGAGGCGCAGCCGAGCGACGAGACCGCTCCCGATCAGGTGAGCTGAGGAATCTCGGCTCCTTCGATGATTCGACCATGATCCTCGTGCCCGGACTTGATCCGGGCATCCGTGCCGTTACGCGACAGAGTCGATAGGCAAGTGGAATGGATTGCCGGGCCTTCGCCCGCCGAAGCAATTCTCTATGCAATCCAAGACCAGGCTTCGGCCCGCGCAGGCGGGTCAAGCCCCGCCAGTGACGAGCGCCGTCACTGGGCGGTCTGCTTTGGCTGTGCCGGGAGCTCGAGCTTGGCGATCTCGGCATCAAACCAGGCGAGGTCCTCGCCGTATGATGTGCTCTCGGGGAACTGCTCCTTGAGACGTGCGATGATCTCGCGCCCCTCGATGAATTCTTGAAGCGCCTCCGACGCCTTTCCTTGCTGAGCGAGCACGATGCCGACCTTGCCGTGGCTGACGGCGAGATCGCGCCGCCAAGCGGCATTGCTCGCCGGGATGGCGAGCACAACGCGTTAGCGAGTTTGCTTTCGGTCAAGTCCCGCCCCCTTTCTCTGCGCTAAACGGGACGCTATATCTCCGTTAACAGCCCTGCGTTATGAGCCTGATCGGCGCCTTGGAGCGGCGGACAGCCGCTCCCACTCCCATCTTCACGCTTGGCCTCGCAAGAGGGACACACTCATGGATTTCGAGAAGCTTTCCGACCGTCTCAAAGGATTTGTCCAGGCCGCGCAGACGCTTGCGGTGCGCGAGGGCAACCCGCAGATCACGCCGGAGCATCTGTTGAAGGTGCTGCTCGACGATCCCGAGGGGATGGTGAGCGGGCTGATCGCGCGCGCCGGCGGCGATCCCAAGATGGCGCTATCACGCACCGAGGCCGCGCTTGACAAGCTGCCGAAAGTCTCGGGCGGCGGCGCGTCGCAGCCGCATCTCTCGCCGGCGCTATCGCGCGTGCTCGATTCCGCCGAGCAGATGGCGACCAAGGCCGGCGACTCGTTCGTCACGGTCGAGCGCGCGCTGCAGGCTCTCGGCATGACGAAAGAGGGCGAGACGCAGCGCATCCTCGCCGATGCCGGGCTCACGCCGCAGGGGCTGAATACCGCGATCAACGAGCTGCGCAAGGGCCGCACCGCCGACTCGGCCGGCGCCGAGCAGGCCTACGAGGCGCTGAAGAAATACACCCGCGACTTCACCGAGGCGGCGGCCAAGGGCAAGCTCGACCCCGTGATCGGGCGCGACGAGGAGATCAGGCGCACCATCCAGGTGCTGTCGCGGCGCACCAAGAACAATCCCGTGCTGATCGGCGAGCCGGGCGTCGGCAAGACGGCCATCGTCGAGGGGCTGGCGCACCGCATCGTCGCCGGCGACGTGCCCGAGAGCCTCAAGGACAAGAAGGTGCTTGCGCTGGACATGGGCGCGCTCATCGCCGGCGCCAAATATCGCGGCGAGTTCGAGGAGCGGCTGAAGTCGGTGCTGTCGGAGATCGAGGCCTCGGCCGGCCAGATCATCCTCTTCATCGACGAGATGCACACCCTGGTCGGCGCCGGCAAGGCGGAAGGGTCGATGGATGCCTCGAACCTGCTCAAGCCGGCGCTCGCCCGCGGCGAGCTGCATTGCGTCGGCGCCACCACGCTCGACGAATATCGCAGGCATGTGGAGAAGGACGCAGCACTGGCGCGCAGATTCCAGCCGGTCTACGTGCCCGAGCCCACGGTCGAGGACACCATCTCGATCCTGCGCGGGCTGAAGGAGAAATACGAGCTGCATCACGGCGTGCGCATCTCCGATGCCGCGCTGGTCGCCGCCGCGACGCTGTCGAACCGCTACATCGCCGACCGCTTCCTGCCCGACAAGGCGATCGACCTGGTCGATGAGGCGGCATCGCGCCTGCGCATGCAGGTCGACTCCAAGCCCGAGGCGCTCGACGAGCTCGACCGGCGCATCATGCAGCTCAAGATCGAGCGCGAGGCGCTGAAGAAGGAGAAGGACACGGCGTCGAAGGACCGGCTCGCCAAGCTCGAGAAGGAGATCGTCAATCTCGAGGAGCAGGCGAACGCGCTCGCCCAGCGCTGGCGCGAGGAGAAGGAGAAGCTGGCGAGCGCGCAGAAGATCAAGGAGCAGCTCGACGCCGCGCGCATCGAGCTCGAGCAGGCGCAGCGCAGAGGCGATCTCACACGCGCCGGCGAGCTCGCTTACGGCGTGATCCCCGACCTCGAGGCCAAGCTCAAGAAGATGGAAGAGCAGGAAGAGAAGGGCGGCGTGATGGCACAGGAGGTGGTGACGCCCGACCTGATCGCCGGCGTGGTGTCGCGCTGGACCGGCATCCCCGTCGACAAGATGCTCGAAGGCGAGCGCGAGAAGCTCCTCCAGATGGAAACGGGCATCGCCAAGCGCGTGGTCGGCCAGGCCGAGGCCGTCGAGGCCGTGTCGACCGCCGTGCGCCGCTCACGCGCCGGGCTGCAGGACCCCAACCGGCCGATGGGCTCGTTCATGTTCTTGGGTCCGACCGGCGTCGGCAAGACCGAGCTCGCCCGCGCCCTCGCCGAGTTCCTGTTCGACGACGAGCACGCCATGATCCGCATCGACATGAGCGAGTTCATGGAGAAGCATTCCGTCGCCCGGCTGATCGGCGCGCCTCCCGGCTATGTCGGCTATGAGGAGGGCGGCGTGCTCACCGAGGCGGTGCGCCGGCGCCCCTATCAGGTCATCCTGTTCGACGAGATCGAGAAGGCGCATCCCGACGTGTTCAACGTGCTGCTGCAGGTGCTCGACGACGGGCGCCTGACCGACGGCCAGGGCCGCACCGTCGATTTCCGCAACACGCTCATCATCATGACCTCTAATCTCGGCTCGGAATATCTCGTCAATCAGCCGGAGGGCGAGGACACCGACGCCGTGCGCGAGCAAGTGATGCATGTGGTGCGCGCCCATTTCCGCCCCGAGTTCCTGAACCGCGTCGACGAGATCATCCTGTTCCACCGGCTGAAGCGCGAGCATATGGGCAAGATCGTCGACATCCAGATGCAGCGCCTCGCCAAGCTGCTCGCCGAGCGCAAGATCACGCTTCACCTCGACGCATCCGCGCGCGATTGGCTGGCGCAGAAGGGCTACGACCCGGCCTATGGCGCCAGGCCCTTGAAGCGCGTCATCCAGAAATATGTGCAGGACCCGCTCGCCGAGATGGTGCTGGCCGGCAAGATTCATGACGGCGAGACGGTGAAGATCACCGCCGGCAAGGACGGCCTCATGTTCAACGGCGCCGCGGTGAAGCAGAAGGCGGCCTAAACAGCCTGCACGTGCACGTGCCAAATGCGTTCCGGAGCGAGCGCTTAGTCCGCCGGTCACTACCAGCGAAAAGGGGTCTTCTGGCCAGCCGGCCTGAATTGTCCTCACTCCAGGTGAGTGAAGTCCGCACAGGTTCAGTGGCGGCTTTACCTTGGAATCTATGCTCCAAGGCACACGTGCGTGCGTGAAGTGTGGGCGGCGTTGACAGCCGATGTCAAAAGTTGTTATTACAAATTTTCAAAAGGTAATTACAATTAATGAGCGGGAGGATCCCACATGAAGCGCGAATCCGAGGTCCAGGCGACCGCACTATCCGCGGCAGCCTCCGGCGTCGATGAGTTCGGGAGGATTGAGACTTACGGCATTGAAATTATCCCCGACGACCATCGCCACGGCTCGCCGAGAGAGCTGTTCTGGCCGTGGTTCGGTGCCAATTCAACATTCATCAACATGATCGCCGGTGGCGTTCTGATTCTATACGGCCTCAACCTTTGGCAGGGTTTGTCGATCGTAGTTGTAGGCAGTTTGACCTATTTGATTGTGGGCTTGTGCAGCCTGCCGGGGCCTCGCGCCGGAACCGCTACGTTGGTCATCAGTCGCGCGCCGTTCGGACTTCGGGGCAATTCTCTACCGACCGCATTCTCATGGGCTGCCACGCTCGGCTGGGAAACGGTAAACATTATCATCGGCACCTTCGCTATTAGGACGCTGCTTGAGCAGGCCGGCATTCCCACGCCGCACTGGATGCTCGCGCCCTTCCTGGTGATCATGGCCATTCTGACGTTCGCTATCCCGGTTCTAGGTCACGCGACGCTTGTCGTAGCCCAGAAATGGCTTTCCTACCTGTTGACGGCGCTGACGGTCGTGATGGCAGCTCTGACCATCTCCAACGTCCATTGGGACTACCAGCCAACCGTAAATTTGGGCGCCTCGACTCCTACGGCGACCTGGTTTCTCGGCCTTGCTACTGTTCTCGGTGCGGGTGCGATGAGCTGGGTGAACTTCGCCTCTGATTACTCGCGGTATCTACCCCGGAATTCGGATCGCGCCGCGATTGTCGGTTGGGTCACTTTCGCCAACTTTATTCCGTCCGTTCTTTATGGCGGGCTGGGTGTTGTTATCGGTACCCTCGTCGATACGTCAGACCCAGTCGGCAACCTACCGAAGATCCTCCCGAATTGGTTTTTGTTTCCGTTCTTGATCGTCATCATTGCGGGCGTCGTCGCGAACAACGTGATGAATAGCTACTCGAGTGGTCTCAACCTCCTCGCGCTTGGCGTCAGAGTTGCTCGCTACAAGAGTGTGCTCATCGATGGCGTTATAACCGTCGCCGCGGCGTGCATCGCGATCTTTGTCTACGACTTCTCGACCGTGTTCACCCAATTCCTTTCGCTGCTCGTTATCGTGATGTCACCATGGGCCGGCATCTTTATCGTCGACTACTTTCGACGACGCGGCCAATACAAAGCGCATGACCTGGTAAGGGATAGCGGGGGAGTCTATTGGTACAATCAGGGATTTAACTGGCCCGCTCTGTTGTCCCTGATCGTTGGCATTGTTGCCGGCGCGCTATGCGCAAATACCACCCTTTGGCAGGGATACGTCTCGATGCACTACCTCGACGGCGCTGATCTGTCTCCCATCGTTGGACTGATTGTCGGTGCCCTTCTGTACTCGCTGACGACTTTGAGCACCGAAGCAGGGTCAACCCAACTCTCCTACGCCAAGCCAAATCAATGATGAACGACGCTGTTCTTGAAGAGCCGAGGGTAACGTTCGGCTCGCTCACCGTGCCCACTAGATTGTTGGGTTGCTGGTACCGACGCTACATTCGCTTCCCTGACAATACCGAGGACGCCACCACGCGGGTCATCTGGGTTCAGACGCTTTCGGGCGTAGGCGATGTAAGGGTCGCGTCTACACGACCCGACCTGAGGGCACGAAGTGGACTCGCGGACTGCTCCAAGGAAGAGTTGCTCGCGTTAGCCGAACAAGATTGCTTTTGCGGGGTGACGCTGTTCAATTCCAAGGCTCAGCCCTTTCCCACGGCAAGCTGGCCGAAAGAAAGCTATCTGTTCCGGTTTCAGCCAGTCATCACGTTCCCTGAACCGGGATGGATGGAGTGGCTCGAAGGCGGCACGTGCATGATCGAGAAGGCGCCGAGCGGCGCCTACGTCGAGGATTGGCGACTGCAAGCAGGCTCCCAGGCATTTGGTGCTCACCTAACGCAGCGCAATGCGCCATCTCTCACTTGTCTTTACGTTGCGGGCGATCATGCAATCTTTGCGAGAAACCGCTCAGAAGCACTGCCAGCAGACAAAACGCTGTTGGAGCTGGCGCGCGAGGCCAAATACGATCAACAGCGCTTGTGCGAGCTACTGGACTGCGAATTCTCTTACGCCCGCCGCGTTCGGCCCGGTGGCGACTACGTAATTGAACTCTCCACCCTCCCGTGGCGAGAGGGTCAACCGCTGCGCTGTCCCTCTATAGAGGCTCTCAAATCGCACGCTGCCGGATTGGTGCTCAATGGTCAGTGGTCCGTCCAAAGCTTCTGGTGTTCCTAGCAACTTAGCTTCAATTCGCTTCCGATAGTTGCCACGTCGCTTGCGGAATTGCGCTGTTGCCTGAGAGCTCCAGATGGAATTGGACTCGGTCGGCCCGATAAACAGCCCGAGCGATTTCAAACGGTCGATCCTGCTTGCCTGCGGCGCGGTGCTCGATGATAAGGGTCACAAACACGGCGCCTCGAAAAGGTATCGCTAGCTGTTCGGCTTCCCACTTGCTGCAAAAACTGGTCTCGATTGTGACCTCAGTTTTTGTGAGCTCGACTTTTGGACGGAGCGGGCTGGTGAGCAGGCCGGGGAAGGCGCGTGGGAGGGCACGCCGCAGCTCGGCGCTATCCGACGCTGGAAAAAACGAATCAAAGAGTGCGACTGGTACATCGCGAATGTGGAGCAGACTCATCACTCTCAAGATGTCACCCTCAGCCTTCATATCGAGTTGAGTGCCGATGCGACGTGATGCCGGTTGGGTGCGGGCGTCGAGTATTATGATATGGGCCCCAGGCGTGGCAAAGGCTAGAAGCCGGCTGAAGCCACCTGCGCGTTGCTCGACCTTGGGAGTAGCAACGAAGGTGCCGCTGCCGCGAACTCTTATGATTTGGCGATCCTGTTCTAAAATCGCCAGCGCTTGCCGGACCACCGTTCGGCTCACGCCATAGGTAGCACAGAGGTCAGCCTCGGGAGGAAGAGCTTCACCAGCGCTCCACAATCCGATCTCGATCTTTTCCTTGAGAATTTCCTGAAGCTGGAAGTAGAGCGGGACGACGCTACCGCGGTCAACATGGTCGCTCAGTTCAGATTTATCCATCGTTTTGGAAGAACGCATCAGCAGATCTCGCCCGAGCGAAGCAACTATTCTTTCGCTGGAGCTTGATTTAGCAATCCCAGTGCATTGGGATCAATCCAGAACAAAGCAATTTAGGATCGCGCGGTTGACGCCATCCGCTCCGTTGGACCGAACTCTATCCCAGCGCTTCAAAACCCCGATTGCGCCCGGCCGCCTCGTCCAAATGAAGGGCGCTTCGCGAGGCGCAGGCGCTTCACTCCATCAACTCCTCGGGGGTATAGGGCCTCGGCGCGTTGGCCTTCGCCATGCGCGCGAGCGGCAGCGCGAGCATGAGGCCGACGAAGAGCAGGAGAAGCGCGCGGGTCTCGCCCGTGATCAGCAGGAGCGCGAGCGGGACGGCGACGATGATCAGCCCGAGCAGGATGGCGGCGATGAGCACCACGCAGTAGCGCGCTTGCGAATAGCCGGCGGTGAAGCTGACGCGGCCGCGCTCGAGCCTCCCGTGCAGATCGCGCAGGAAATCGCGATAGACCGCGCGGCGTGCCTGATCGGGGACGCCGCTCGCAGTGGCGTCGCTGACATGGAGCACGCGCCCGTCGTGTAAGCCGATGTCGCATTGGCCGATCGCGTTCTGCCAGTCCCCGCCCGATTGCAGATGCACCGAGAGGATGTCGGCAAGCTTCGCCTCGTGCCGCGCGCCGTCCTCTCTCCAGGCGATGCGGCCGTGGCCGAGCGCGATGCCGGGATCGTGCAGGCGCCAGGCGAAGCGGCGCCCGCCGGTGTGCGCAAACAGCCCGTAGGTCTTGTCGTCTCCCCCCGCCTCTTTCATCGCTCCAAGAAACTACCATTGTCATTGCCCGGCCTGACCGGGCAATCCAGTAACCACCGATCTTCCTTATCACGCCGGCGGCGACTACTGGATGCCCGCTTTCGCGGGCATGACACCACCAAAGTAGAAGAGGTAGCGCAACAAAACGGATACGCTGCCGTTTCGCACCTTGAGCTATTTTTTGGCGAGAGATTTCGGCATGCGCTTTTTTCATCCCTCCCCTTGATGGGAAGGGAGTTGCGCCTTTTGGCGCGACGGGTGGGGTGGAGGGCAAATGTGGTTGCCGATTGAGTCAGGCCCCCACCCCAGCGTTGCGCTTTGCGCACCGCCGGACCTCCCCACAAGGGGGAGGTATGCCACTCGCTCAGCACGAAACTTATCCCCGCGCTCCAAACCCCGGTTACACTGCACCCACCTCGTCCGACTGAAGGGCGCTTCGCGAGGCGTTCGTGTTGCGGGACGAGGTGCGGTGCCCGCGGGCTTCGATACGCAGTCGAGGCACTCGGGCGGCGCCGGAGCTCCTCCCGGGGCCACTAGGAGCCCCTGCCAGGAGCTGGCTGATCGCCCGGCCATAGCCGGCAACGGAAAGCGAGGCCCGGCGCCGCAATGAGAACACCGCAAATAACATGCGCTACCGGCCTCTGGCCTACTTGAGCGCGTGTGGCGCGCCGAGAGGCGCCCGCCGCGGCCCTGCAAAGGACCGCGGACGCTACCAGATTGCGCTTTTCGGCGCGCCATCCCCTTCGGGGGCAAGCCCCTCACTCGCGAGAGACATCTCGGCGAGACATTTCGTGCTGCTTTTTTCTACTCTCCCCTTGGGGAGAGCACGATCCGGCTCTTGCCGGATCGGTGAGGGGTCAGCGGCGCACACGAGTGTGTGCCGCGTCAAACAGAAGAATCCCCCTCACCCTTTCCGCCATCCGACTTGCGCGGCTCGCGCTCAATTGGCGAAGCGGTAGCGCATTGAAGGGAGCGCGCAAGTCAGGGCGGAAAGCCCTCTCCCCGAAGGGGCGAGGAGAATACGAACCGGCGCTCACGATTTGGGCGAGCGTCATGGGAAATCGTGGATGGCCGGGCCAAGCCCGGCCATGACGGCACACAAAAAAAGAGGGGAGGAGGAAGAGAGGCGGGAGAAGGAAAGATAGAGGTGCGCTAGTTCGAGGCTTGCGCGACGCGGGCGGTGACCGGGTCCATCTGCATCAGGCCGTCGATGCGGTTGCGCTCGCGCTGGAACTCGGCGAGCTCGCGGCCCTGAAGCTGAAGCCCGCGCGGCATGGCGATGGTCATCGGGTTGACGAAGTCGTTGTTGACCAGGACCTCGAAGTGGCAGTGCGGGCCGGTCGACAGCCCGGTATTGCCGACATAGCCGATGATCTGGCCCTGCTTCACGGCGACGCCGGGCTTCACGCCGTCGGCGAAGCGCAACATGTGGCCGTAACCGGTCGAGAAGCCGTTGGGGTGGCGGATGCGCACGTAATTGCCGTAGCCGCCTTTGCCGCCGACCATCTCGACGATGCCGTCGCCGGCGGCCACGATCGGAGTGCCGACGGGAGCCGCCCAGTCGACGCCGGTATGCATGCGCATGATGCCGAGCAGCGGATGCTTGCGCATGCCGAAGCCGGAGGTATAGCGCCCGCCCTTGACGGGATTGCGCATGAGGAACTTTTTCGCGCTGTTGCCGTCCTCGTCGTAATAGTCGACGACGTCGTCGGGGGTGCGGAAGCGATAGAATCTATGCTGCACGCCGTCGATCGTCATCGAGGTGTAGAGCAGTTCGCCCACCTCGTCGTCCGAGCTCGAATCGAAGAACGCCTCGAACTGATCGCCGGGCTTGACCTTCTGCTTGAAGTCGACGTCGTAGGAGTGGACGCGGAGCAGGGTGTCGATGGTGCTTACCGGAATGCGCTGCTCGAGGGCCGCGTGATAGAAGCTGGTGTAGAGCGTGGCGCGGGTCTGGGTCTGCGCCGTCTTGTTGTCGTCGCCTTCGGTCGAGGCGACAAAATCGCCGTTGCGGTTGCGCGTTACGGTGGCGAGATGGTTACCCTTATGGGCGTAGATCGAGACCTTGACCGGCTCCATGGTGGCGGTGTCCGACGGGGCGGGGACGAGCACGAAGCTCACCTCTTCGCCGGGCTTCAGGTCGTCGGCCTGAAAGATGGGATTGAGCGCATCGATGATGGTCTCGGCTTCCGCCGGATCGGTGTCCATCTTGGCGAACAGGCTCGCAAGCGTGTCGCCCTTGCCGACGGTGAGCTTCTTCTCGGTGCCGCTCGCGATCAGATCCTGGTCGATGTCGTCGTCGTCGTCGCCGGTGTCGGCATCCTCCATGGACTTGTGGATGTCGGTGGTGTTGATCGCGGGCGCCGCCGGCTTGAAGCCGTCCTGCGGATTGTAGGAAGCGAGCTGCAGCGTCGCCCCGCCCCCGCCGAGCGGTCCGTCGGCATAGGCGAAATTCTCGGCCGCCTCGCCGACCAGCGCGTTCACCTCGTCGGTGCGGAGCTCGATGCCGTCCGATTGCGGAACGCGCGCGCCTGGCACGTCGACGAGATCGACGCTGACGGCTTGCGGCGCATCGCTCGAGGTCTCGCCGGCGCCGACCGGCGTCTGGTCCGAGTAGAGCTTGAAGGGATTGAAGGGGGGAAGCTTGTCGGCATCGTCGGGGACGTCGGTGGTGAGGCCGGCCACGATGCGAAGATAGGGCTTGATGGTGATGAACTCGCGGCTCCCTTGCCGCTCGGTGACTGTCTCGTGGATGACGTGGCGGGTGACGAAGCCCGCCGCCGTCATCGCGATGCGATCCTCTTTCTGCCCTGCCGGGCTCTGCCCGTTATCGGCAAGCCGTGCCCCTCTGATCGGCTGGAGCGCAGCGAGGCTTGCGCGCCTGATCGAGCTCATCATGCCCGAGCCGTCGTCCATGTTCATCGACGCATAGATGGCGACGCCGATGAGACAGACGCCGACCATGCCGGCGACGCAGGTGCTGGCGAGCCACTTCAGC
>CAVSYE010000005.1:0-2500 GCA_963732205.1 uncultured Alphaproteobacteria bacterium | reverse complement strand
CGAAATTCCTTGTCGGGTAAGTTCCGACCTGCACGAATGGCGTAACGACTTCCCCACTGTCTCCAACGCAGACTCAGTGAAATTGAATTCCCCGTGAAGATGCGGGGTTCCTGCGGTTAGACGGAAAGACCCCGTGAACCTTTACTATAGCTTTGCACTGGTATTCGTGGTGGCATGTGTAGGATAGGTGGGAGACTTTGATCCGGGGGCGCCAGTTCCCGGGGAGTCAACCTTGAAATACCACCCTTGTGATCATGGATATCTAACCGCGGCCCGTCATCCGGGTCCGGGACAGTGCATGGTGGGTAGTTTGACTGGGGCGGTCGCCTCCCAAAAAGTAACGGAGGCGCGCGAAGGTGGGCTCAAGCTGGTCGGAAATCAGCTGACGAGTGCAAAGGCATAAGCCTGCCTGACTGCGAGACTGACGAGTCGAGCAGAGACGAAAGTCGGCCTTAGTGATCCGGTGGTCCCGCGTGGAAGGGCCATCGCTCAACGGATAAAAGGTACTCCGGGGATAACAGGCTGATGATGCCCAAGAGTCCATATCGACGGCATCGTTTGGCACCTCGATGTCGGCTCATCACATCCTGGGGCTGGAGCAGGTCCCAAGGGTTCGGCTGTTCGCCGATTAAAGTGGTACGTGAGCTGGGTTTAGAACGTCGTGAGACAGTTCGGTCCCTATCTGCCGTAGGTGTAGGAGAATTGAGAGGATCTGTCCCTAGTACGAGAGGACCGGGATGGACGCACCTCTAGTGGACCTGTTGTCGCGCCAGCGGCACAGCAGGGTAGCCAAGTGCGGACGGGATAACCGCTGAAAGCATCTAAGCGGGAAACCCACCTCGAAACGAGTTCTCCCTTGAGAGCCGTGGAAGACCACCACGTTGATAGGCTGGGTGTGGAAGCGCAGCAATGCGTGTAGCTAACCAGTACTAATCGCTCGATAGGCTTGATTGCTCTCATTGTCAGTGCCTCTCCTTTTTGCCCCCACCGCGCTCTGCGCTACTTGAGGGCAAGATCATCGCGCTACCGGCCTCTGGCCTACTTGAGCGCGAAGGACGAGCACGAAGACCAGATCAGATCAGACACCGTCCTTCGTTGGCCTGGTGATTCTGGCGGAGCGTGAACACCCGATCCCATCCCGAACTCGGCCGTGAAAAGCTCCAGCGCCGATGGTACTGCGTCTTAAGGCGCGGGAGAGTAGGTCGTCGCCAGGCTTACCAAGGACGGGCGTCTTTGAACTTGCGCTAACGGCCGTGTGCCGAGTGGAGCGCAGGGAAATGTCGCGCCACTGCCTTGCGCTGCTTGGTTGCGACGAAGGGCTGCCAGAGCCCTCATCGAGAACGCGGAGAGATTCGCGTCCCCTCTTCTACGAGTTGGTTTCAGCTCTAGTTTGCGCTACCGCGCGTGGCGCTGCTTGAGCGCACCACGAATGCGAGAAGCCGCCTGGGAGAAATCCCCGGCGGCTTTTTTGCGTCTAGCGTTTGCCTAATGGCCGGAGGCTTCGTCCTCGCAAGCGAGCGAGATCGCGCCAAGGCCCGCTCTTGCCGAATCGCAATTCTGTGTGCGCGAGGGGGCCGCTTGGGCGCTGCCGAAGAAGCGCTGGATGATTCCTCCTTGAGGCACCTCGGCGAGAGCCGCCTGATTGACGCTCGCGGCGGCAGGCGCCGCGGCGCTGTTGGCAGTCTGCTCGATACGGATGCCGGCATAACGCCGCCCGGTCCTGCGATAGAAGGCGTTGCCGCCGGCGACCGCCATGTACTCCACGCGGTACGGAATCTGCAGGCTCGCGACGTGAAACCACATGGCATCGCCGATCGGCTTGTAGCGCTCGCCGGCAAGGATCGCGTCGGCGGTGCGCCCGGCGAGCGGAAGCTCTCTCGGATTGAGCGGGTTGGTCAGAACGCCATAAGCAAATTGGCCGGGTTGTCCGACCACGCCGCAAATGGTGTTGGGGAAGCGGGGCGAGGCGACGCGGTTCATGACCACGGTGCCGACGGCCATCAGCCCGTCGCGGCTCGAGCGGTTCGACTCGAAATACATGGCGCGGACGAGACAGGTGCGCTCGTCACCCTTGGTGGCCGTCTGCGCGACCCGGCCTTGGCTCGTGGTCGGCTGCCCGCTGCAGCCGAAGAGCCACGGCGATGACGCAAGCGCAACAACACCAGCAGTCAGGACGTGCCAGAGACTTGTCCGCCCCATGTCCCCCTCTAAGCGCGCTTTCCCTCAGGCGAAGCCAATCTTTAAAACACGCTTCTGCCTCTGTCAGTTCGGCAATTTGCGCGCGCTGTCTTAATTCCGTCTAAGCTTGTCGGATCAGGCACCGGCACGTCACTTGTGAGGAAGAAGATGGCAAAATTCGGCAGCATTCTCGGAACGGTCGGTCGCACGCCCGTCGTGAGGATCAATCGGTTAGCGCCGCAAGGCGTCAACCTGTTCGTCAAAATAGAGGCATTCAACCCCTTGGGATCGGTGAAGGATCGCTTGGCATTGGGCGTGATCG
>CAVSYE010000004.1:0-900845 GCA_963732205.1 uncultured Alphaproteobacteria bacterium | reverse complement strand
GCGGCCGCAGAAATGAATTCGGGATCGCCCGGATCGCCGATCGGCCAGCGGCACATTGGGTCCTTCAGAGTGAGGATGCTTGCTCGCTCGGCGAGCGGGATGACAAGCTCCTCAATCGGCGCGGGGCTCAGTCTTCCTCGGCCTCGAATTGCGGCTTGAGCGCCACGTTGCCGCGCGTCCCGAACATCAGCGATGTCGCGCGATGCTGCCGCGGCACGTGTGCGCGGCGAGGTCTTGGGCTCGACGAGCGCGAACTCGTCGCCCGCCCCGACAGCCCCAGCCGATGCACCTTGCCGATCACCGCATTACGCGTGACGCCGCCAGTCGCGCAGCAATTTGACTTGCGCTCAAACCTTCAGCCCAGAATTCTTTACAGTTCGACCCTCTTATCAGTCCAACCCATGGTGTGGCCTCCTCGTTTGGACTAGAATCCCCCCGTCTGCCAAGAGACGGCGCTATGAACACTCAGAATTACTGGTGAGAACGACCGCCCGGGCGCAACGCAGCACCCACGACATCTGGTAGCCGAGCGGTTAGCACGCTACTATATCCGGGATAATCGGCAAGCGTCCGCCACGCCTGTCCTCTCCGTTTTCCACCGGAACGAAGAGAGTCTGCCACTTCTTCAGAAAGAACACAAACGTGACAGTTGATGGAAAGGTGGAGAAGCTTTGGATAAGCGCGTACAAGCGCCGATCGACAGGGGAAAGCGCGAGACCTAATGCTCTGCTTTCCTTGCCGCCGCCGAGTGGCGGCACTTTTGTTTCAGGGACAGCACAGATTCATGTCGGCCCTCCTCCCGACATATGCCCGCAGCGATCTCTCCTTCGCGCGGGAGAGGCGCCTTTCTCTACACGGCGTCAGGCCACCGCTACCTCGACTTTCGAGCGTAATTTCGGTGCCTGCGCTTGGCCACGCCCATCCCCGCCTCGCCGCCGCTCTCGACCGATCAAGCCGAGAAGCTCTGGCACGTCTCGAACCTGCACCGCATCCCCGAGCAGGAGCGGCTCGCCGAAAAGACTCTGCGCCGCCACTTTCGCCGACAGGGTGTTCTTCGCCACCTCAGGCCCGAGGCGGTTGAATGTTCGATCAAGGCGGCGCGCCGGTATCATTTCAAGACTGGCGCGCCCGAGCGCTACCGGCTCGTCACCTTCGAGGGCGCCTTTCACGGCAGGACTCTCGCACCATCGCCGCCGGCGGTCAGGGGAAACACCTCCAAGGCTTCGGCCGCCCGTCGACGGCTTCGACCAGGTCGAGGCGCTCGATATCGGCGCCGTCGAGGGCGCGATCGGAGAGGAGACGGCCGGCATCCTCATCGAGCCGATCATGGGCGAAGGCGGCATGCGCGAGGTGTCCTGGCGCTTCCTCCAGGATCTGCGCGCGCTCGCCGACGAGAAGGGCATTTTGCTCCTGCTCGATGAGGTGCAGACCGGGATGGGGCGCAGCGGACGGCTGTTCGCTCACGAATGGGCGGGCATTACGCCGGACATCCTCGCAGCGGCCAAGGGGCTCGGCGGCGGCTTCCCCGTCGGCGCCTGCCTCACCACGGAGGCCGTGGGCGCCGCCATGACCGCAGGCAGCCACGGCTCGACCTTCGGCGGCAACCCGCTTGCCGTGGCGGTCGGCAATGCCGTGCTCGATGTCATGCTCGCTGACGGTTTCCTCGATAACGTGGCCCAGATGGGCCTCAGGCTGAAGCAGCGACTTGCCGCTCTGAAGGACGAGCATCCCGACATCATCGAGGAGGTGCGCGGCCAGGGCCTCATGCTCGGGCTGAAATGCAAGGTGCCGAACCAGAAGCTGGTCGAGGCGCTCCGCGCCGAGCAGATGCTGACCGTTCAAGCCGGCGACAACGTCGTGCGCCTTCTTCCCCCGCTCATTATTGGCGAGGCCGAGATCGAGCTTGCCGCGGTGAAGCTGGAGGCCGCATGCGCCGCTTTGGCCACGGCTTCCGTCACGGCCTGATCCCACACGACTTCCAGCCATGCCACCCAAGCACTTCCTCGATATCGACGCTTTGGACGCAAAGACCCTGCGCGCGATCATCGATGACGCTGCCGCCATCAAGCGCAAGCGCAAGAACAGAAAGGCTCCGCGGGGCCTCGGCGTAGGCGAGGGGGCCGTCCTTGCCATGATCTTCGAAAAGCCATCGACCAGGACGCGCGTCTCCTTCGAGGTCGCCATGCACGAGCTCGGCGGCACCTCGGTCGTGCTCGACCCGCAGGACATGCAGCTCGGGCGCGGCGAGACGATCGCCGACACGGCGCGGGTTCTGTCCCGCTATGTCGACGCGATCATGCTGCGGACCGGCCCGCATGCGACGCTGACCGAGCTTGCTGCGCATGCGAGCGTGCCGGTGATCAACGGGCTCACTTGCCGGTCACACCCCTGCCAGGTCATGGCCGACATCATGACCTTCGAAGAGCTCAAAGGTCCGATCAAGGGCCGCACAATTGCCTGGATCGGGGACGCCAATAATGTTGCCACCTCCTGGGTGCATGCTGCGGCACGCTTCGGCTTCAAGCTGAGAGTCGCGGCACCCAACGATTTTGCTCCCTCGCCCGAGCTGCTGGCTTGGGCCAATGCACAAGGGGCGAAGATCGAGGTGAGCGATGACAAGCTTCAGGCGGCACATGGTGCGGATTGCGTGGTGACTGACGTTTGGGTGTCGATGGGCGATAATGACGCGAGGCGGCGCAACGACGCGCTGCGCCCGTTCCAGGTTGATGGGGCGGTGATGGCGGCCGCGAACAGGCATGCGATCTTCATGCATTGCCTGCCCGCCCATCGAGGTGACGAGGTGACCGAAGGCGTGATCGACGGCCCGCAGTCTGCCGTGTGGGACGAGGCCGAGAACCGGCTACATGTGCAGAAGGCGATTCTCGCCTGGTGTCTTGGCGCGAAGCGTCAAGCGACCGTGGCCAAGCGCAGCCGAGCGACGTCGCGCACAGCACGCACCAAGCCGAGCAAGGATCGGAGATGACGGAGCACTCAGAGCAACGTCACGCCGAGCTCAGCATCCCAAAGGACGATCTGATCCTGCCGTTCCAGGCCGAGCAGGCCGACGTGTTGGGACGCCTGGTTAAGCTTGGGCCGACGGTCGATACGATCCTCTCGCGCCATGATTATCCGGAGGCGGTGTCGCGCCTTCTCGGCGAGGCGGTGGCGTTGACGGCTTTGCTCGGCGCTGCGCTCAAATCCGAAGGCAAGTTCATTTTCCAGGCTTCGACTGACGGTCCCGTTGATCTACTCGTCGCCGACTATCAAGTGCCGGGAGGGTTGCGTGGCTATGCGCGCTTCTCGGCCGATCAGGTCGCCAATCTCCCGGCCGGGGCCCCGCTGCTCGGCCAGGGTCATCTTGCCATGACCATCGACCGCGGTCTTGAGACCGAGCGCTATCAGGGCGTGGTCCCGCTCGAGGGCGAAAGCCTGACCGAGGCGGCCGACACCTATTTCCGCCAGTCGGAGCAGTTGCCCACCTTCATCCACCTAGCCGTGGCGCGGCATTACCGTCCGGACAAGGGCTCAGTCTGGCGCGCGGGCGGGCTGCTCGTCCAGAAGCTGACACGCGAGGGCGGCCGGTCAGGCTCGCGGGCAGCGGTCTTCGAGGAGGAGGATTGGACGCGCGCCAAGGCCCTCGCCGAGACGGTCGAGGATCACGAATTGCTCGACCCGATGCTGCCGCCCGACAGACTGCTTTATCGGCTGTTCCACGAGGAGAAAGTGCGTGCCTATCGCGCCATTCCGCTCGAGACCTATTGCAGCTGCTCGCGTGAACGTGTCGAGGAACTCTTGAAGCGCTTCTCGCCGGAGGATCTCGACGACATGGTGGTCGACGGCGAGGTGTGGGTCACGTGCGAGTTCTGCAACAGCCGCTACCGCTTCGATCCGGCCACCTTCGCCGACGCCTGAGCCTCTAGGCGCTGAGCTCTTGCGCGAGGCCGGAGAGGAAGGCGAGGCACGCTTCGATCTGCTCAACGCTGACATATTCGTCAGCGGCATGCGCCTGGGCGATATCGCCAGGCCCGCAGATCACGGCAGAACATCCCGCCTGCTCGAACAGGCCTGCCTCCGTCGTATAGGACACGGCCCGCGTCCCGGTGGCGCCGGTCAGCTTGAGCGCGAGCGCCACGGCCTCGGACGTGCTACCAGCTGCGAAGGCCGGGACAGAGTGCACGTTCTTCGTCTCGACGCCGGCTTTGTCAGTGACCCGCTTCATGTTCGGCAAAAGCTCGGCTTCGGCGAAACGCGCCAAATCATGCGGAATCCGCTCTGGCGCAGCCGTGGGAAGGCTCCGAACCTGCCAGTGGAAGTCGCACGTTTTGGGCACGACATTCGGCGCTGTGCCGCCTTTGATGGTGCCGACGCTGATCGTGGAATAAGGCGGCTCGAAGCGAGCATCGTTTTCGGTCTTGGCGATGTCCGCGCCGATGCGACCGAGCTCGTCGATCAGCGAGGCGGCCGCGGAAATGGCATTGACGCCGAGCGACGGCAAGCTCGAATGAGCCTCGCGGCCATGCACGGTGGTGCGATAGGCGTCGATGCGCTTATGCGCGTCGATTACGGCCATGTTGGTCGGTTCGCCGACGATGATGGCACGGGGCCGCGGCAAGTCTCTGCCGAGCCGGTCAATCAGCGGCCTCACCCCCGTGCAGCCGACCTCCTCGTCGTACGAGACGATGAGATGGACCGGCTCCTTCAGCCTTCTCTCTTTGAACTGAGGCACCGAGGCGAGCACGCAGGCGATGTAGCCTTTCATGTCACAAGCGCCGCGCCCGTATAGTTTTCCATCACGCTTGGTGAGAGTGAAGGGGTCGGAAGCCCAGCGTTGGCCTTCGACCGACACGCAATCGCTATGCCCCGAAAGTCCGATGCCGCCATCACCGCTCCCACCGATCGTGGCGAAGAGATCGGCCTTGGTGCCGTCGGGAGAGGGGATGCGCAAGGATCCAACCTGGTGGTGCTTGAGATGGTCCTCGATAAAGGCGATCAGCTCGAGATTCGACTTTGCGCTGGTCGTGTCGAAGCCGACAAGCGTCTTCAACAGCTCTGCCGCCTTCGTCAGAGACGCAGGTTCAAGCGCTCCTGTGGCCCTTGGTGTGGCTTTGGTTTGCTTGGCGAGCGTCACTTAACGCGACACGATCGTAGTTTGATTGCGGAAGCGCTCGGCGGAGCGGGCGCGGGCTTTCATTTGCTCGGCCTCGCGATTGCGGGGCGGTGCCTCGGTGACCAGAGAATCGATCAGTTCGCGCGCGGCGCGGCTCACTTTCTCGACAGCACGGTCGAAAGCAGCCGCATTCGCCTTTGACGGCCGCGTGCAGCCAGAGAGCTTGCGCACGAATTGCAGCGACGACAGGTAAATCTCCTCGTCGCTGGCGGGCGGATCGAAATTATGCAGCATCTTGATATTTCGGCACATGATCGTCCTCGCAGCGATTAGCGGCTCCTTGCGAAAAGGGTGGCACACGAGGCTACCCCAAGCAAGGCGTGGCCTGCTCCTCACTTGGCGGCAGCAAGCGCCTGGTCGAGATCGGTTTTGAGATCCTCCACATCCTCGAGACCGATCGACAATCTGAGGCTGTTGTCGAAGATTCCCAGCTCCGCGCGCGCCTCCGGCATCAACCGTTGATGCGTCGTGGTCGCGGGATGCGTGATCAGGCTCTTCGTGTCGCCGAGATTGTTGCTGATCTTGAAGATGCGAAGCGCGTTGGTGAAGCGGAACGCGGTCTTCTTGTCTCCCTTGATCTCGAAAGCGACCATCGGTCCGCCGCCGGCCATCTGCTTCTTGGCGAGCGCGGCTTGCGGGTGATCGGCGCAGCCCGGATAGAACACGCGCGCGACCTCTTTGCGATCGGCAAGAAAATCGGCGAGCACCGCGGCGGAAGCGCAATGGCGCTCCACTCGCACCGGCAACGTCTCGAGACCTTTGAGCATCACCCAGGCATTGAACGGGCTGAGCGATGGGCCGGTGTGCTTGAGGTAGTTGTGCAGCTTCTCCTCGATGAACTCCTTGGGGCCGAGCACGACGCCGCCGAGGCAGCGCCCTTGTCCGTCGATATGCTTGGTCGCCGAGTAGACTACGATGTCGGCACCGAGCTGCATCGGCCGCTGCAACAGCGGCGTGGCGAATACATTGTCCACCACCACAAGCGCGTCGGCCTTTTTCGCGATGGCCGAGACGTTGGCGATATCGACGAGTTCGAGCACCGGGTTGGTCGGCGTCTCGAAGAAGAAGGCGCGCGTGTTGGGTTTGACGGCTCCCGCCCACGCATCGAGATCGCGCCCATCGATGAGCGTCGTTTGGATACCGTAACGCGGCAAGAGATCCTCGATGATATAGCGGCAGCTTCCGAACAGCGCCCGCGCCGAGACCACATGGTCTCCCGTCTTCAGGTGACACAGGAGCGATGAGGCGACGGCGGCCATGCCGCTCGAGGTGCCGCGTGCAGCCGAGCGCCCTCGAGAGCACACATGCGCCTCTCGAACATGGACACGGTCGGGTTGGCGTAGCGGCTGTAGACATAGCCCTCTTCGTCACCCTTGAAGCGCGCCTCGGCCTGCTCGGCGGACTGGTAGACATAGCCAGAGTTGAGGAAGAGGGCCTCGGAGGTTTCGCCGAACTGGCTGCGCAGCGTTCCCTCATGCACGAGCCGCGTGGCGGGGCGCCAGGCGCTCGCGCCGCTTTTATCGTCTTTTCCTGCCCCCATGGGCCTTACTCCTTTTGACTGGAGCCAAGGGCGGGCACAAAAAAACCCGGACTTTGGCTCTAAAGCCAAAAGACCGGGATCGGCAATCACGCCTCGCACGGCCTTTTAGCAACTTGTTTAACGTGGCTGCAAGCCGGCCGGCCAAATCACCACGAGGCGCATTCATGGCGCTTCTAGGGGCCTTTCGTCAAGCCATCTCGCCCGTCCCCCCAAGCTAGCCCTCTTGTGAATTGAGGGGAGAAGGCCGAGCTTTAGGTGACCAAATCTCGCGAAAATGCCAAGACCATCATCCATGCACCCAGCAAGCCCAAGCAACGTTCTCTTCGAGGCCCTTCCCAAGGACCCTCGCGCAGATCCTCCCGCCGAGGGGACGCGCAGCGCCTTCGCCCGTACGGGCATCCTGCCCTGTCAGGCCATTCGCGCGCTGATCGCTAGCGGCGAGATTTTCGGCGCGCCCGAAATCGAAGCGAACCAAATCCAACCGGCGAGCCTCGATCTCAGGCTCGGCAAAGTCGCTTACCGCATCCGCGCGAGCTTCCTGCCGGGGGCTAACGCCACGGTGCGCGACAAGCTCGGCGAGCTCAAGTTTCACGAGATCGACCTGACCAAGGGCGCGGTGCTCGAGGCCGGCTGCGTCTATCTGGTGCCGCTGATCGAGCAGCTCAAGCTCCGCTCGACCATCGCAGGCTTCGCCAACCCGAAAAGTTCGACCGGGCGCCTCGACGTGTTCACCCGGATGATCGCCAACCGTCAGGATTCATTCGATGCGGTCGAGGAGGGCTATAGCGGGCCACTCTTCGCCGAGATCTGTCCGCGCACCTTCTCCATCAAGGTCCGTTACGGCTCGCGGTTGAACCAGATCAGATTCCGCCGCCGGGTCGGTCAACAGCTTGACGCCGACGAGAGACCTGGCCGCGTGCGCGACCGGCACTTGCGCGAGATCCATTCCGATGTCGGCTTGGTCGAGGGCGAGGCCTCGATCCGCGAAGGTCTCAATCTCAGCATCAGTTTGGCGCCGATCCCGCCGACCGGCCTAGTCGGCTACCGCGCCCGCCGCTATGCCGGCGTGATCGATGTCGATGCGGTCGGCGCCTATGAGGCCAATCAGTTCTGGGAGGCGGTGCAGCTTGGCGAAGACCGTCGCCTCGTGCTCGATCCGCACGAGTTTTACATCCTCGCCTCCAAGGAGAGTGTGTCAGTGCCCCCGGCCTATGTCGCCAAGATGGCGCCGTTCGATCCTCTCATCGGCGAGTACCGCGTACATTATGCCGGCTTCTTCGACCCGGGCTTCGGCTATGCCGAGGGCAAAGCGCCCGGCGCCAAGGCCGTGCTCGAGGTGCGCAGCCTCGACATCCCCTTCATCCTCGAGGACGGCCAGATCGTTGGGCGCCTTGTCTATGACCGGCTCACCGACATCCCCGATCAGATTTACGGCCAGGGCATCGGCTCGCACTACCAGGCGCAAGGGCTCAAGCTGTCGAAGCACTTCAAGCAGGGCTAGGCCGAGCAGCTTCCGCCGCCGAGCACGCAGAACTTGGCGCAATGCGGGTGGCAGAGCTTAACCGCGCCCTGCTCGAACATGGCGCCGTCAGCACGCCCGGCTTCGACGAGCGTCGCCCCCATCTCGAAGGCGGGATCGTAGGGAAGCAGTGTGCAGGGCAGCACGACAGGAGCTTTCGCGCCCTTCCGCTTCACCACCATGCGGCTCGAGGCGCACATCACGTCCTTGGGATCCTTGTGCAGAATGCCCCAGCAGGATTCGGTGATCTCCGGCACGTCTGCGCGCATATCCATCTCGGGGAACAACACGAGCGCGGCGCGATCGTGCGCATCGACTGGCCAGTTGCGGTCCGCGATCAGCGCCGCGTAGCCGGCCCGCGCGTCCTGCTCGCTCTCGCCCCACATCGTGCGTCCGGCAAGTGCAAGCGAGAAGCCTTCGCGCGCGAGCCAGTCGATGCCTTCGACGGTCTTATCGAACGTGTCCGGCCCTCGTTCCTGCTCATGCAGCTCGCGTGTGTAATGATCGAGGCTCACGCGCATGACCAAGCGGTCGCCGTGGCTCGCGCGCAAGCCGAGCAGGCCATCGCGGATGCGCGGGCGCAGCATCGGCTGCATGGCGTTGCTGAGCACGAGCGCCGAATGTCCGCGCGCAAGCGCGTCGCCGAGCATCTCGATGATATCGGGATTCATGAAAGGCTCGCCGCCGGTGAAGCCAATCTGCGAGACCGGCCATCCGTCGCGCGCGATCTCGTCGAGATAGGCGGCGACCTCGGCCCGCGTCATGTAGGCGAGCCGGTCGTTCTCCGGGCTCACTCGATGTAGCAGTTGCGGCAGGTGATGTTGCAGAGCGTGCCGGTATTGATCCACAGCGTGCGCAAGGCATCGAGCCTGACGCGCGCGCGCCGCTCGCCCTTCGCCGTCCGGTCGGGATCGGCGAACTTGGCCGGGGAGGGGGCGATGGCAAGGTCGCTCATGGCCGGCACTATACGAAAGATTGCCGGGAAAGCCGGTAACGAAGCGCGGGCCCGATTTCACGATGGTGCGAGGCCGCCTGTTTGCCAACGCGCCTTCCGGTGTTATCAATTTGCGGTTCGCGGGTGTAGCTCAGTGGTAGAGCAGTAGCTTCCCAAGCTACGTGTCGAGGGTTCGATTCCCTTCACCCGCTCCACTTTTTGCAACTCAATCGGAGCCTTGGCTTCGCTGCGCTGAGTGCGGTGGCGGCTGCGGGCGGTCAAGCCTTGGTGCCAGGCGGACGTGCTAAGCCTCAAGGCGACCAGGTTTGGGTCTTCCTTTGCTATCTTAAGATCTCGCCCTCGGTCGCCGCAGCATGTAGAGCAAGGCCCAAACGTGACCGCAAAGGAGGGCAAAGCCTAACAGAATGGCAAAAAACGGCGCCTACAAATTCAAGCGTCGTGTGCTGACTTTCCGGGCCATAGGGATTTGAGTCGCCCTCTCGAAGTACTGTGAGCTCACGCATGAGAGTGCTTACCACGGCCGGCACGGCCGGTACCTATCATTTGGGGGGCCCGGTCTCGCAATGGGCAGCCTATTTATTGCGCATTTCCACTGCGTACCGGGGTTTCCCCCCCCCCGGCAGCGGCAGCCCCATGGGGACAAGATAGCGTTCAGTGTGAGGACTTGCGAACGCTCTTTGGACCAAGCCCGTGCTCGGTCTTTTCCCAATAAAACCGTGCCGTCATGAACTGCCGGATCGCGCGGTAGGCCGCGGCCGAGATCAGGAGCCAATAGAACGGCATCAACGGTACGTCCTTGAGCAGATGGCGGCAGCCGCGGCCTTGCGCGCTCAAGACGCCGAGCGCCATCGACGCGAGATAGCCGGTCAGAAGGTCGAACCAGGCGATCACCCAAAATGGCCAACCGAGTAGACTTTCCGGCCGTACGAGCAGTCCCCCTTGCGCCAGGTTGATGCCCGCCAGCACGTAGAACCAGGGATGCACCAGCGCCGACAATATGGTGCCGCCCACGATCGTCTGGAAGCCGAGGAAACCAAGCGGGCCGAGCTCGCGCCAGAGCTTGTGGGGGAAGCGCATATGCACGAGCCAGGTCTGCACATAGCCCTTGAGCCACCGCGTGCGCTGGCGGAGCCAAGACATCAGCGTGCGCGGCGCCTCTTCATAAGTGGTCGAGGGAAGCACCGCGCACCGATAGCCACTCCGCGCGAGCCTAATGCCGAGATCGGCATCTTCGGTGACGTTGAACGGGTCCCACGCCATGAGCCATTTCAGCGCCGACACGCGGAAATGGTTCGAGGTCCCGCCGAGCGGGAGCGGCAGGCGAAGCTTGGCGAGCGCGGGTAACAGTGCGTCGAACAGAGCGCAATATTCGAGCGTGAATTGCCGCGTGAGCCAGTTGTCTGAGGCGTTGTAGATGTTGAGTGCTGCCTGTACGCAGGCGAGGTTGGGAGAGCCGCGACGGAAGGCGGCGAAGGCGCGCCGAAGCTGGTCGCGATCAGGCCGATCCTCCGCGTCGAAGATCACGAGATACTCTCCGCGGGCGAGCGGCAGAGCATAGTTGAGTGCCTTTGGCTTGGTGCGAGGGTGAAGCGCGGGCACCACGACGATTTCCACATTGCCGGGAAGGTTGAGCGCCTGCGCCGCGGCGACCGTGTCGATGTCAACCGCCTCGAGGACGAACTTGATGTCGAGCTTGGCTGCCGGCCAATCGAGATGGGTGAGACTGTGCAAGAGTCGAGGCAGCATGTGCGCCTCGCAAAACAGTGGCACGAGGATGGTGTAAACGGGAAGCTCCGCGTCAGGCACTCGCGCGAATACGCCCTCTTGCGCGCGACCGCCGCCATATAGAAGCCGATAGGCGGCCACAAGACGAAGTCCGACGACAGGCACGAATAGGACGACGAGGAAAAGCGTAAGCAGCGAGAGCGTGTCAGCCGGCGCGACGGCTATGCTTGCGCAAAATGCGAGCAGGCCGAGAACGAGAGTGAGGCGCTGCCAAAGGGCGGGTCGTTCGCGAGCGCTTCTGTCCGGATGCCGAGTGGCGAGTCCCTCGACCGCGCCGCGAGCGAAGGTCTCGGCGAACTGGCGGTAGATCGCGCCGCGAACCGATTGCGGGGAAGCGAACGAAAAGGCATGCGGCCTGAGACGCGCAAGCATCTCGCAAAGCGCAGTGGGAGGCAGTCGGTCTGGCGCAAGGACAAAGCGCCGCGCGCGGGCGCGCTCCTTCAGGAGGCCGCTGGCGAGGCTTCGGCGCGGGCCCGCTCCCGCCGCGGGCGCAACCTCCGCCGGCGCAAGTCGAGCCTTGAAAGCTGTGCCACAAGCCTCAGCCAGCGCGCGGTAATAGTCCTCGGCGTCGAGCCAGCCGTTGGCAATCAGCACCTCATGGGGATGGACGCCCCACCGTGCGGCAAGCGCGGTTGCGCGGGTGGGCGTTGCGGAATCGATGAAGCGTCCGACGAGAAAGCGATATTCCTGGCCGGGCAACGGCTGTGGATGCGCACTGAGCTGCGCGAGCCTTCGCTTGAGCCCGGATGTCTCCGCTACAAGCAACACGGGAACGCCCCCCAACATTTCCCGCACGCAGTATTTGCACTTTAGAGACGATGCGCAATCCTGATTGCGCCAATCTCGAGTTGTACTCGATTGATACAACGTAGAGTATGTGCTAGTTTATAGTGCAAGCAGTAATTGCTTGCCTCTTGGCACCGGGGGCTAAGCCGCGCTATGAGGGACCGTGCTGCGCTCCTCCCTCCGCGCTTTTGATCTTTTAGGCAACGCGCCTTTTTGGCTTGCCGCGCTACTCGTCGCGCCTTTGCTTCTTCATCCGAACGCGGCAGCGGCTCAGGGCAGGATCGACATCGTTCCCGACACCTGGCATGGGGACGCACTCAGGCCCAAGCCTGACCTCCGTGGGCTCTCCAAGCTCACCTTCGTGACCGACAGCGACTATCCGCCTTTCGATTATTACGACGAGGTTGGCGCGCTCACCGGCTTCAATGTCGATCTCGCCAAGGCGATCTGCGATCAGCTGGAAGTGCAGTGCGAGGTCAAGGCCGTCTCCTGGGACGACCTCATTCCGAGCCTCGACAGGGGCGAGGCCGACGGCGCCATCGCTTCCATGCGCATCACCGCAGAGGCGCTCCAGAAAGTGGACTTCACCTCGCGCTATTACGCGACGCCTGCCCGCTTCGTCGCGCGCAAGGCGAGCGATCTCAAGGACATCAGTCCTGAGGCGCTCGCTGGCAAGAAGATCGGCGTCGAGAAGGGCACGGGCCATGAGGCCTATCTCAAGAAATACTTCTCCGGTGCCGCGATCGCGAGCTTTGCCACCCCCGAGGATGCCGAGAAGGCGCTCAAGGACGGGGCCATAGATCTCGTGTTCGGCGACGGCATCGGCCTTACCTTCTGGATCAACGGTGTGACCAGCGATGGATGCTGCGAATTCCGTGGCGGCCCTTATCTCGACGACGTCTACTTCGGCGAAGGCGTCGGCATCGCGGTGAAGAAGGGCAACCGTCAGATGGTCGACATCCTCAACTATGCGCTCGAGCAGGTCCACTCCTCGGGGCGCTACGAGGAACTGTTCCTCCGCTATTTCCCAATGAGCTTCTTCTAGTTCGAAGAACGTCGCATCGGTTCAGTGCGGAAGGGAGTCGCGTCATGGCGCAGGAAGTTGATCGTTCCGACGATGAGTCTGCCAGCTTGCAAGACGACCTCGAACGGCCCAAGCTGAAGCGCAAGGAATACGAAAAGAAGCTACGCGATCTGCAGACGGAGCTCTGCTCCTTGCAGGATTGGGTAAAGCAAACCGGCGAGCGCATCATCGTCGTCTTCGAGGGCCGCGACGCCGCTGGCAAGGGCGGTACCATCAGGGCAATAACCGAGCGCGTAAGCCCGCGCACGTTCCGGTTGGTCGCGCTGCCTGCGCCTTCAGACCGCGAGAAAACGCAGATGTATGTCCAGCGTTACCTGGCGCATTTCCCTGCGGCCGGCGAGATCGTGATTTTCGACCGCAGCTGGTACAACCGCGCCGGCGTGGAGCACGTCATGGGATTCTGCACCAAGGAGCAGCACGAGCGCTTCCTCGAGATCTGTCCCGCCTTCGAGAAACAGATCGTCGATAACGGCATTTGCCTCATCAAATACTGGCTCGAGGTCTCCAACAAGGAACAAAGACGGAGATTCGAGGCACGCATCGATGATCGCCTGCGCCAATGGAAGCTGAGCGCCATTGACCTCCCTTCGCGGGAGCGCTGGTACGATTATTCCCGCGCCCGCGATCTCATGCTCGCGGCGACGGACACCGACTTCGCGCCCTGGCACATGGTGCGCTCAGACGACAAGAAGCGCGCGCGCCTTAACGTCATCTCGCATTTCCTCGGTCTCATTCCGTACGAAGCCCCATATGCAAAAAAGATCACGCTGCCCAATCGCGACAAGAAACATGCTTATGACGACGAGGCGACCATGCGGGATCGGCGCTGGATTAAGGAGAAATTTTGAGCGAAGGGTCAGGCTTCTCCGTCACGACCACTTCAGCGTGATGCCGACGTCGCCCGGCATGCCGCCCGGCCAGTCGACGATCTGAAATCTGATCTTGTATCCGAGTGGTTTCAGCCGGCGGTCCCAGAACTCGTACATCTCTTTGGGCAAGCCGGTCAGCGTCTTCTCCCAGCCCGCCTCCATCTGATTGATGGCGCGACCATGATCGGTGCAAAGATCGTGGGGAAAGCGATAGACTTGAACCTCGGTGAGACCGTTCGACACCGCGCGATTGACGATCACCGCTACGCGCTTCATCGCCTCTTCGTCGGCCACGCCCGAGGGTTTGGTGATCTTGTCGAGAAGGAGCTTCTTCTCGGCTTCGGCCTCGGCATGCTTGCGCGCCGCTGCCTCCGCCTTCTCGGCCTCGGCGAGCGCAAGCTTCTCCATCATCTGCTGGGCGGTCGGCAGCAGCTTGGAAAGGTCATCGGTCTTTGCGGCCATGATTCGCTCTCCCTAGTGGCGTCGCGTCGTTTTGGGCTTATCTATCGCGCTCGCAGTCGCAGGCTTTGATCCATAGCAAGTTCCGTCATGTCTGGTGCTCGCCGGGGCTGACCTCGGCAGTCTCGCAGGCCGAAGAGTCGCCAACGAACAGCGCGCGCAAAACAGCTGCAATGCCGATCGTGTAGAGCGAGGCCAGTATAACCGTCGAGACCCGAGCCAGAAAGAGCGTGCTGCTGTCTTGGGGCAACGGAGACAGGCCGAGACCGAGCACCGTCAGGAAGGTTGCTGCTCCGACCGAATAGATCGGCGCGAGCTTGCCGCCGGCGGCGATCTTTGCTCCGAAGACCAGCCCAAGAAACAGCACGAGGAGAAAAAGAAAGCCCGGCGTAGGGAGCAGAGAGATCAGCAGATAGGCGATTGTCGCAGCGAGACCGCCGGCGATATTCCCCACGATCAGACCGAGGGCCGCGCCCGTCCCCGCGACCGCCGACTGCTGCAGAATGGTGACGGCGGTGACCATGATCACGATGATGCTGGTCGGAGTCCCCGTGCCCATGAAATACACGAACAAGCTCATCAAGACGCCGGTGTTGGCGAGTGCGGCGCCCACGGGGGCGCTTTCCCGAACGGCCGGGGCAACGCTTTGCTGCCGCTCGCTCCGCGCCGGGAACAGCGCATGGACGAGAAAGATCAGCAGCAGCGCGAGGATGCTGCCGACGATCAGATCGTGCACCAGCGCATAGGCGAGGTCGAGCGAGCTCACGGCCATCAACGGCACAAAAGAGGTGGTCATGATGAAAATCCCTGCCGCCGCCTTGCCACGGGCCAAAGCCGAGAATTCCAGAAAGATCATCAAGCCGACCACGAGGATCAAGCTCGCAGGGCGGCCGGCGAACATAAGCGCTACGAAGAGGCTAACCGTGCAGCCCACCGCCATGAGCACAACAAAGCCGAGGGCGTGCTTCAGATCGAGAGTCCGCCGCGCCGAAAGAAGCTGAACGGCTATCAGCGAGGGAAGGAAGGGAAAGTCCCAGCCCAGCAAGTGGCCGAGTGTAAACCCCAAAGATGCGGCAATGGCGATCCGGAACGCGAGAGCGTGCTCGGCGTGCCGGCTTCCGGGCATTGGCGTCTCTCGATTATCAGCTGACATAGGTGAGAACGGCGATGAGCCTAATCCATAATGCGCCTATGGCATTGGTGATCGGGTTGCCGGTCGCATAGACGATGATGTTGGCCTGCGAGCCAAGCCGCATGCCGGGCAGATAGTCCTTCTGATCGAGATTGACTCGCACAGGAAAGCGCTGTGGAGTGCGTGTGAGTCCGATTGGTGCGGAGATTTTGGGTAGTCCCGTGGCCGGATCGATCGATCCTTGCGATACGCCCCAGCCGACGCTTTCCACTTTGCCGTCGAACACCCGTCCGGGAAACACGTCGAGCACAATCTCGGCTGGCGCGTCGGTCTTGATCTTCTCCAGGCTGTTCTCGCGAAAATTGGCGCTGAACCAGACATCGCGCGCATCGATGAAGGTCAGGACCGACTGGCCTACGCCGGTGAATTGGCCGAGCGTCAGCTGCAGGTTGGTGACGACGCCGTCCGATGGAGCGACGACCGAAGTGCGGACCAGATCGAGCTTGGCCTTCTCCATCGCCGCAAGCGCCGCACGCAGCTCGGGATTATCGGCGCCGTGAGGTCCAAGCTGCTCCTTCGCCTTTTCGAGTTCGGCCTCGGCTTCTCGCACGCTCGCCTCAGCCGCCTCGATCTCGGCGTTTGCTCGATCGGCGCGGGCCTTGGCGTAGACTCCCTTTTCCACCAGCTCCAGAATGCGCTTAGCCTGCTCGACGACGTTGTCGCGCTTGGCCCGCGCTTCTATGAGGCGTTCTTGCGCCGAGGCGACCGCCGCTGTGTTGGCACCGATGTTTTGCCCGACGCTTGCGACCTTCGCCTCGGCCTCTTGAAGCGCGATCTGGTACGGCTCTGGATCGATGCGGAACAGCAGCTCTCCCGCGTTGACCTTCTGGTTGTCAGCCACGCCGACTTCCAGCACACGGCCCGACACCTCAGGCGCGACCCGCACGACATAGGCCTGCACGACGGCCTGCGAGGTGTAGGGTGTCATCCGATCGGCGATAATGGAGTAGAAAAACAGAACCACAATGATGCCGAGGATAATCAGCGTCCAACGCCGAACCGGATCCCGCGCCTTTTCGCTCTTCTCGACCATGGCAGAACTCAATCTAGTGAGTGGGCGTCGGCGCTATAATCCCGAGTGAACTGAGCCCGCTGACAGCTAACTGGACCGCGACTGCGGTCAGCAAGATCCCAAATACGACCTCGGAAATGACGAGACTGGTGGGATTGAGGCGTTTCGACAACTTGTCGATGTTGGCAAAGATCAGATAGTCGAATGCGCCTATCAATAGCACCAACCCCACAACCAGCGCGATGCTCGCCACTGAGACAACCTCATCAGATGCAATGATGAGGATTGTGATGCCTACAGGATTGAGAAGGTAAGGTATCGCCAGCGGGTAGACCGCGATCTGCCGTGGATCGTCCTTAGCTGGAAATTCCTCCACTGGCTTTTTGTTGTGCCCGGCGACCATCTCGATCGCCAAGATGGCGAGGATAATTCCGCCAGCAACGGCGACGGCACCGCCCGAGATATGGAGGAGACGCATCAGGAGCGCACCGAAGGCGAAAAGGATGAGCGCGGTGATAACCGCGATCACGACCATCCTCCGGCCTACGGCTCGCTGTGTCTCGGCGTCGAAGTGTTTGGTCTTTTCGAGGAACGGCACGAGCGCAATTTTTGGGCCCATGCCGATGAGCAAAAGCAGAAGGAGCTTCCCCACCAGCGCAACATCGATAACCGAGAAATCCATAAAGTATTTTCTCGCTTATCCAGGGCGTCCCTACGCCGGCACCACACGCAAGAGCAAAACGGGACGAATCGGCCCCGACCTTAGTCGCGCGGTCCTATGACCGTCTCGATCGCCTGCATCAGAGGCGTGTTTGGATAGGCAGCACAATACTTCTGAATCTTGTCGGCATCCTCGTCCAGCTGCTGCGCATCGACGACCGTGTCGCCACGCTTGCCGTGATGATAGCCGTTCAGCCAGATGGCAATGCTTTTGGGATTGGCAACCTTGTAGCCGAGATATTGCCCGCAATCGATCTTCGCCACGTCGAGCAAGACCTGCGCCGCCGCAGAGCTGGTAGCCAAGATGAGGGATGTGAACACCACCCCAAGCATTATTGGTTTCGTCATGCCGACTCTCCTAAGCCGACACTCGATCTCAACTTCGGTCGAAGTCAAGAGCCGTTCATGAGTGCGGCGCATCATCGTTGGGTGGCGAATCGACAAAAGGCAGGGCAAGGCTCCAGCCGAATCGCGTCGGAGCCTTGCTCTGATAGGGCGTGAGCCCGATCCTCATGCCCTGATGGCCGCTTTCAGGTTGCGCGGTGTAGGTCCGGAATAGTCGGTCCCACAGCGAGAGATTGAAGCCGTAATTGGAATCGTGCTCGCGCCACAGCACCGAGTGATGCACGCGATGCATGTCCGGCGTGACGACGAAGACGCGCAACACCCTGTCGAGCCACGAGGGCAGCGCGATATTGGCGTGGTTGAACATGGCGCACGCATTCAGGATGACCTCGAACAGGAATACGGCGATGGGCGCCGCGCCGATCGCCATCACCACCACGATCTTCCACAGCATCGACAGCCCGATCTCGATCGGGTGAAAGCGCACCGCCGTGGTCACGTCGATATCACGATCGGCGTGGTGCACCTGATGCAGGCGCCAGAAGATGGGGATTTTGTGTGAGGCGAGGTGCTGCGCCCAGATGGCGAGGTCGAGCACGAGCAGCGCCACGACAATCTTGAGCCAATCGGGCCAGTCGAGCTGGTTGAGCAAGCCGATGCCATGTCCTTCCGCGTAAGCCGCCGCGGCGATTGCCGCGAGCGGCACGGCGAGCATGGCCATGAGCCTGACCAGCACCGTTCCCGTGATGCTGATGCCGAGATTGGTGAGCCAGCGTCGTCCCTTCGGCACGACCGGCGTCCGCTTTGGCGCGGCAAGCTCGATCAGCGCCATGAGAAGGAAGACGCCGATGAAGACGGCAAGGCGAGCCACGCCGTCGCTTTGCCCGATGAGACCATCCATTGAGAGCAATCGGAGATGAGTTGGGTCTGACTGTCAGTTAGTCTGCCGCGCCGCCAGCGACAAGCCAACCACCCCGAGGATCACAAGAGTGAGAGAGGCCAGTTTGAACAAGGTCAGCGGTTCGCGGAAATAGGCGATGCCGATGAACGCCGCGAGTGCGGTGCCGACTCCCGACCAGATGGCATAGGTGACCGAGAGATCGAGCCGCATCAGCGCCACGATGACCGCGGCGGCAGAGCACACATAGAAGATGGGAACGGCGAGCGAGGGGAGCCGCTCGGTGAAGCCGCGCGAGAGTTTCATCGAGGTGATGCCGGCGACTTCGAGCAGGATGGCAGTGAAAAGCAGGATCCAGGGCACGAGCTTCTCGGACATCTTGCGACTCAAGCAAACGGCAGGTTCCGCATCCAACAGCGAAATTGCATGACGCGGTGATGACAGTACTCATAGGAGCTCGAGCGGGCGGGGACTTTTCGGGGGAGGGAAGGTCAGGTCAAGCTCGGCGAGATCGGCCTCGGTAAGGGCGATGTCGAGCGCCGCCCGGTTATCGCGCACATGCGCGGCGTTGGACGCTTTGGGGATCACCATCATGTCGCCTTGCCTGAGCACCCAGGCGAGTGCGATCTGCGCCGGCGTCGCGTCGTGGCGGGCGGCAATGGCGGCCAGCGTTCGGTTGCTCCCGAGCCGCCCCTGCTCGATCGGCGAATAGGCCATGATCGGCACGCGATGCTCGCGAGACCAAGGGACGAGCCCATATTCGATGCCGCGCCGCGACAAATTATAGACCACCTGGTTGGTGGCGCAGGCATCCCCGCCTGGGAGGGCGAACAGCTCCTCCATGTCATCGACGTCGAAATTGCTGACGCCGAAATAGCGGATCGCCCCTTTATCGAGCAGCGCCTGGAAACCGGCGAGGGTCTCCTCCAGTCTCGGGCGTCCACGCCAATGCAGGAGATAAAGGTCGATGCGGTCGGTCTTGAGCCGCTTGAGGCTTCGCTCGCAGGCGGCGATGGTTCCTGCGCGCGTCGAGTTCTCTGGCTTCACTTTGGTCACGATGAAGCACTCCTCGCGCCGCCCTTTGACGGCCTCGGCGACCACTTCCTCGGCGCCGCCATCCGCATAGAGCTCGGCGGTGTCGATCAGCGTCATGCCGAGATCAAGGCCAAGCCGAAGCGCAGCAACCTCTTCGTCGAAGGCGCGTTTGCTCTCTCCCATGCGCCACGTGCCCTGGCCGAGCTGCGGCACTTTCTCGCCTGAGGGAAGCGTAACAATGGGAAGCGCTGAGCGAGGCATAACCACCACCACATAGCGTGAGGCGCGGCCATCGAAGTGATGCCGCGCCTCGCAGGATAACGCTTCAGATCGCTAGCGGTTCAGGCCTTCTTGGCTGCAGCCGGCGCCGCTGCTGCGCGGTCCCGCTCCTCTTTGCGCGAATGGAGATGGAAGGCGAGGATTAAAAGGAACACGCCGAACACGAGCGCATAGGCCCCGATCCACATGGTCAGCACCACGGCGCCGATCAACGGCTCGATGACAAGGAGCATACCGAAGATGATCGAGGCAATGCCGCCGAGCGCGAGCCACCAACGTCCATGATCGAGATTGAGCCTGAACGCCGCTGACAGCATCAGGATGCCGGAGACGGTCGCCCATACCGCGATGAGCCAAATCAGCGCGACGAGCGTGATGCCGGGCCACAGCACGGCGATGACGCCGGCCGCTAGGTCGACGATGCCCTCGAGGATCAGGAGCCCCCACCGCTCGCCGTTCCGCGCCGCCTTGATGCCTGAGATGATGGCGAACACGCCGTCGACGAACATGTAGGCGGCGAACAGGATGATGAACACTTGGACGGCAAGGCCCGGTGTCAGCAGACAGATCAGGCCGAACAGGATGCCCAAAATGCCGCGTAGGCCCACGGCCCACCAACCGTCGGCCAAAACCTCGCTCAACGCGTCGGAGCGCGGGTCTGACGCGACCGCGCGACTCCTCGAAGATGTGCTCGCTGCCATGGGATTCTCCTTCTTAGATCAGCCAGGTATGGATCAGGCAACCAATGCCCACGAGAGATGCGAATTGATTAGGCGCCATGATGCCGCCATTCTAAATCGCGGAACGGCTCCCATCGAGGTTGTCCACAACCGGGCTCGCCCTCTCAGAGTTCCAAACCCACCTCCGAGGCAAGCCTCGACACCGTCTGTCGGAGCCAGAGATGCCCCGGATCTTGGTCGAAACTCGCATGCCAAAGCAACGAGATGGTGAAGCCTGGAAGCTCGATCGGGGCTGGGCTTGTGGCAAGTCCGAAGGCATCGGCAAAGTAGCGGGCGAGCCGCGACGGCATGGTGGTGATCACGGGTGCACGGCGGAGCACGAAGGGCACGGCGAGAAATCCCGGAGTTGTCATCGCAATGGTGCGCTTGAGCTTGTGCTTGGCGAGCGCCTCGTCCACGGCGCCATGCGCATCGTCGCTTAAGCTCGTCAGCACATGCGGCAGCCGTAGGTAGTCCTTCAGCAAGATGGGCGGAGAAAGTTTGATCTGGTCGGGACTGAACAGGCAGAGGAAATTCTCCGCATAAAGAGAGCGCCGCTTGTGGTGGCTCTGGCCTTGGGTGAATACGCCGATGCCGAGATCGAGGCTGCCGGCATCCAGCTCATCGAGCACTGACACGCGGTTGATCGGACGAAGCCGCAGGGAAACGCCGGGCGCCGTCTTGCGAAGACGCGCGAGCAGAGTTGGCACGATCGCCACCTCGATCGAGTCCGCGAGCCCGATGCGGAAAACCCGCTCGGCGTTCATGGGATCGAAATCCTCGCGCTGCAGCACCACCCCCTGAATCTGGGCGAGTGTCACGCGCACGGGGTCCGCGAGAGCAAGAGCCCTGGGCGTCGGCCGCATGCCCTCCGCCCCTCTGGTCAGGAGTTCGTCGCCGAACAGAGTTCGAAGGCGCGCGAGATTGTGGCTCATGGCAGACTGGCCAAGCCCCACGCGCGCAGCCGCGCGGGTGACGCTCCGCTCGGTGAGCAGTGCATCGAAGGCAACGAGCAGGTTCAGATCGAGCCTGCTCAAATTAGCATGGTCGATAGCGGTCATCGATATCATCGATTGGGACGATGATACTGAATCGCCCATGTTTAAGGCAACAGCAAAGCGGCCCCTCGCAACTGGCGCGTGGGCGAGGAAGAGGGCCATGAGAATTGCCGTCGTCGGAGCCGATGAAATAGGACGGGCACTCGGCGCAGCGCTTAAGGCGAGAGGACACTCCCTCGTCTACGGAATCCCCGAGCCGGAAAAATCTGACGAGCGCAACGCGGGAAGCGTTCGCGACGCGGTGAGGAGCGCCGAGGCCGTGATCATCGTCACGCCCTGGCCCGTGACCGAGGCGCTTGTCTGCGAGCATGCAGCCGACCTTGACGACAAGATCGTGATCGATGCCACCAATCCTCTCAACCCGGCCGAGACGGGACTTGCGCTCGGCTTTCTCACCTCCGGTGTCGAACTGCTGCAAAGCCAGGCGCGCCGCGCCAAGTTCTTCAAGACCTTCAATTCGGCATGCGCCCGCGTCCTTGTTCGGCCCGACTTTCCACGAGGGGCGGCGGCAATGTTCGTCGCCGGCCCGCCGGGTCCTGACAAGACGATGGTCATGCGCCTCGTCACTGACATCGGCTTCGAGCCGATCGACGCGGGCGAGCTCAAAGCCGCGCGGTTGCTTGAGCCTCTCGCGATGCTGATGATACAGCTAGCACGTGACAATGGTGACGTCGCCTTGGTCATGGCACGGCGCCAAACCGATGAGGACGACGTGACCAAAGCGCGTGCCATGGTCACGGAGGAAGCGGATTAACCCGACAGGGCAGGAGATGCGGGGATCTCCATCTCGCGGCGCTCAATTCATGGCGCCGCGAGATGGGCGGCGGAAACGAAAGAAGCATGAGCGCATCGCGCGACCGCCTTTGCCAGTCACATTCCCTATAGTTGCGCACGGCCTCAGACGTCGAGGTGATCCCGATCCAGACGATCAACGAGGCCTATGAGCGCATGATGAGGAACGACGTGCGTTACCGCTGGCGAGCCTCAAAGGGGCCGGGTGAGGGGAGGGCCGCCCAGCGCGGGAGGGTTAGTGTTAACTTCTCGTTATGGTTAACGCTCCCAGCCTTCAAAAAGCCACGAAATGCCTGAAAATCAAGGTGTTTCCCGCAAGGCGGCAGCCGCGCGGGCATTAACTATGTCTCGAGTATCGTCAGCACTCTGGGGCCGGGGGGAGGAAGCTGATGAGATGCGTAGTCTTGCCATTCTTGCACTCGCTCTCGGCGTTTTCGCCGCTGTGAGTCCCTGCGCCGCGCAGAGTGCAGCATCCGGCAATCAGTCCCG
The DNA here is from genome assembly GCA_963732205.1 of uncultured Alphaproteobacteria bacterium. Taxonomy (GTDB): domain Bacteria; phylum Pseudomonadota; class Alphaproteobacteria; order Rhizobiales; family Methyloligellaceae; genus Methyloceanibacter. The sequence goes on along the minus strand of CAVSYE010000004.1, from coordinate 878,142 downwards.
TACCCTCTCCGTCGCCAAGCAGGCGGCGCCAGAGCGCCTCGCACCGCCGGAGTTGGATGTCGTAGTTGCTGCGCCGACGTCCGCAGCGCCTCCCGCGCCACCTGTCGCGGCAGCGCCAGCGACTGTGCCGGTGCACGTCTACGCCACCATTCCCCAGCCCATGACGGACGTGCCGATGTCGGCCACGCCGATCCAGCCCGCGGCAGGGCCGCTGCCGGAACCGCAAGCCTCATTCGCCTCGGCCGAGAAGCTGCTTGACTGGGTCACCAATTATCGCAAACACCCGGATCCCTCGCGCGTGCCTGCAGCCGTACACGCCATGAACGACTTCGGCCTGTTCGGTGATGAGGACAAAGAATGGTTCTGTATCGGCTTCATCGCCGGCGTGCTCGGCACCAACCCCAAGGACGGCCCCGGCCTCATCCCGAGAATGTTCCCGCTGCCCGACAAGGAGCAGGCGGTGATCATCAGAGCGATTGCCTATTCCGGACGCCCCGATTGGCGCGAGCTGCTCGAGAAGAATTCCGCGCGCATGCCGCTGAGGCGTCCTTTGATCGATGACTTCCTGCAAGGCAAAAGGCCCACTCTGATGGAGTTGCCGCTCGAGCAGGGCGGCTCCTCGGGAATCTACGCGCTATGGGGCTACTATGTCGCGACCGGCCAGCACGAGCCGGTGGTCCGCATCATGCAGGCGCTGAAATGGTCGCGCCGGAAAGACGACCACAGCTTCTCCTTCAAGAAGATCTTCACCGGATGGGGCGGCGACGCCTCAGCCGTCGAGAAGATCACGACCGGCGGCACGGCCAAATGGACGCTCGCTTCCTATGCCGAGCGCGATCGCGAGCTGCTCGAGCTTTACCGCGCCGAGGTCCCGCGTCAGCCCGAGACAATTGCGACCCCGCTCAAGGACGTGATCGCTGCGGCACAGGCGTTCGAGTTTGAGACCATACGCAAGGACCAGTTTGGTGCGATCGAGGACGCGCAGAAGTCGCAGATGTCGAACGAGGCCGGCATGAGCAAGGGCGCGACCGCGGGCTCGATCGCGATCGCCACCGGTTGCGTCGCGGCCACGGCTCTCGGTCAGCCCGAGATTGCCATCCCCTGCGTGATCGGCGGCGCGCTCTATACCGGCGCGGTCAAGCTGTCACACTGAGCAAGTGGCTATTCGGTCCCGCGGCCGATGAAATAGCCGACGACGAGCCCGAGCCCGAGCGCGAGGACGAGCGAAGCGCCGAGATTGTCCTTCATGAGGTCTTCCGCCTCGTGCGCCGGCTCAGTGGCATAGTCACGGGCGCGGCCATAGTTGCGGCTTGCGCTTCTTCCGGCGCTGCCCGCGAGCTCATTCACATAAGCGCGCAGGCTCTCGATCTGGTCGTTCAGGTCCTCAACATCGACGCTACTGACGAGCCTTGACGCCCTACGCTCAGCCCTGGGCCAACTCAGCATTCCACTTCCTCCTGTCAATCGAAGCGCCGCCCCGACCGAAGCGCGTAGCATAGCAGAAACCGTGAAGCTCCTTATCGCGTTCCACGGCGCCGGTTGATCGTGAGCGTCGTATTTCCCCCGCTGGATCAAGCCGCGATGACTTCGCGGAGGAATATCCTCCAGCGTCCGTGTCCGCCGGGATGATGGCATTAACAAAGACTGAGAGGATACGTGCTAGAGCACGACGTTGCGGGCCCTGATGCCGCGCTCGATCGCTGCCGTGGTCAGCTTGTCGAGCTCGAGACTCTCGCTCAGCAAGTCGAGGAAGCGCACCTCCTCGGGTTTTACGTCGAGATCGGCTGCCGCGATTTCGAGCGCAACGGCATAAGCCGTCTCGCGCAGCTTCTTCGGCAGCCCACCCTTGATCAGTCCAAGCACACGGTCGAGTCCACCGTCTTCGCTCAGCACCCCGCCGCAGTCCTCAGCCGTCTTGACCAGCTTCTCTTGATCGAAATCGGCGAAGACCGGCAAGTTGGAAACGATCTCGCCAATGCGGGCGAGCTCGGGGTCCGTCATCGTGCGGTCCACGGCCGACATGGTGACCATCGCATAGATCAGCGCGGCGTGATGGTCGAGCGGCTCGGTCATGGCGCGAAAGCTCCCTCTGGTTTGGCCGAAGCGTGAAGCGGCGCGACCGTAGGCAATTGCGGGTGGCCCGGCAAGGGCGGAAAATCCCTCCTTGCAGCCTCATCGCATCCCCCGGGAATCCCTGCAAACACTGGCGCTTGGCGGAAAACTGTGAAATTGGTCGGGACCGCTGCAGTTACCTCAGAAGATGACCGTGCCGAACGTAAAAGCCACGCCCCGCCCCGCCAAGATCGAGACGAATTCGGAGCTGCTTGCGCATGCCCATGTGAGCAAGGCCTGGCCGTTCGAGGAGGCGCGCAAGGTCTTGAGCCGGCTGAAGCGCATCCCCAAGCCCACCGGTGCCATCATCTTCGAGACGGGGTACGGCCCCTCAGGCCTTCCCCATATCGGGACGTTCGGCGAGGTCGCGCGCACGACCATGGTGCGCCACGCTTTCCGCGTTCTCACCGAGGACAAGGTGCCGACGAGGCTCATCTCGTTCTCCGACGACATGGATGGGCTGCGCAAGGTCCCCGCCAACATTCCCAATAAGGAGATGGTGGCCGAGCATCTCGGCAAGCCGCTGACCCAGATCCCCGACCCTTTCGGCGACCATAAGAGCTTTGGCCATCATAACAATGCGCGGCTCAGGTCCTTTCTCGACGCGTTCGGCTTCGACTACGAATTCCTCTCGGCGACCGAGTGCTACACCAGCGGGCGTTTTGATGCTGCTCTGTTGAAGGTGCTCGATCACTACGACGAGGTCCGCGACGTGATCCTGCCGACGCTCGGGCCAGAACGGCGCGCGACCTACAGCCCGTTCCTGCCCATCTCGCCGACCACCGGCAAAGTGTTGCAAGTACCGGTCGTCGACCGCGACCTCTCCTCGGGATCGATCGCCTACAAGGACCCGGACAGCGGAAAACTCACCCAGGTTCCGGTCACACGCGGCCATTGCAAGCTGCAATGGAAAGCGGATTGGGCGATGCGCTGGGCGGCGCTCGGCGTCGATTACGAGATGGCGGGCAAGGACCTGATCGACTCGGTCCGCCTCTCTGGCCACATCTGCCGCATCCTCGGCGCCCAGCAGCCTGAAGGCTTCAACTACGAGCTCTTCCTCGACGAGAACGGTGAGAAGATCTCGAAGTCGCGCGGCAACGGCCTCACCATCGAGGAATGGCTGACCTACGCCTCACCGCAAAGTCTCTCGCTTTATATGTTCCAGAGCCCGCGCAAGGCGAAGCGCCTCTACTTCGATGTGATCCCGCGCGCGGTCGATGAATATGTCGGCCACCTCGCCGCTTATCCCAAGGAGGATCAGGCGGCCAAGCTGATGAATCCCGTCTGGCATATCCATGACGGCGACCCGCCGGCAGCTGAGCTTCCCATCAGTTTCGCACTGCTCCTCAATCTTGCGAGCGCATCGAACTCGGAGGACAGCGGGGTGCTGTGGGGCTTTATCCGCCGCTATGCCCCCGACGCGACTCCGGAAGCGCATCCTCTGCTCGATGAGCTGGTTGGTTATGCCATCCGCTATTTCCATGACTTCGTAAAGCCGAACAAAGATTACCGATCGCCGACCGAAAAGGAGCAAGCGGCGCTGCTCGATCTTGACGCGCGCCTCGCCAAGCTGCCGCAGGGCATTCTCGCCGAAGACATCCAGGCCGAGGTCTATGCCGTCGGCAAGGAGCACGGCTTCGAGCCCTTGCGCGGCTGGTTCGCCGCGCTCTACGAGGTCCTGCTCGGTCAGACGCAAGGCCCCCGTTTCGGCTCTTTTGTCGAACTCTATGGCATCGCCGAAACGCGCGCGCTCATCGCCAAGGCGCTCGCGGGCGAGCTCGTTACCGCCAACTGATACCGTTGTGGATCAAGCGTTTGGCATGAGTGTTGCTCGAAACATTCTGCGCGCCAGGCGCGTTGGCGATGATCGGCGCCGAATCTCGCCCAGAAAATTGGGCGGATCGGCAACCGCGTGCTTTTGCGTGCCACAGGGGTATGCCTCGGAGAGACCATGAATGATCAAAATTCGGGCAGGTTACCGGATCGCCTATGACTGCCCTCAGCCGACGCCCATGATCCTCACTTTGAGCGTCCACCCGAGCCGGCGTGGCGACCTCATCACTCCGGATCTCATACGCATCGAGCCTCGCGTGCCGGTTACCGAGTACACCGACCGCTACGGCAATATCTGCCACGTGATCCGCGCGCCGGCAGGGCGCATCACCCTCTCCTCCGATTTTCGCGTCCGGGACAGCGGCGAGCCAGACGTCTTAGCTCCGCAAGCAGCGCAAGCCCCGCTCGAGACACTTCCCGTTGACACGCTCGTCTACCTTCTGGGCAGCCGCTACTGCGAGACGGACCGCTTGTCCAACTTCGCCTGGTCGACCTTCGGCAAGATTCCGCAGGGCTGGACCCTCGTTCAGTCGATCGTCGACTTCGTGCATGAGCACGTCGCCTTCGGCTATCCGCATGCCGACGTGACCCGCACCGCCCACGACACCTTCATCGAGCGCAAAGGCGTGTGTCGCGACTTCGCCCATCTCGCCGTGACGCTCTGCCGCTGCATGAATATCCCCGCGCGTTACTGCACCGGCTATCTCGGCGACATCGGCGTGCCGCCCGACCCATCGCCGATGGATTTCAGCGCTTGGTTCGAGGCCTATATCGGCGACGGCTGGTACACGTTCGACGCCCGCCACAACACGCCGCGTATCGGCCGAATCCTCATTGCGCGCGGCCGCGATGCGACCGATGTCGCCATCACCACCTCTTTCGGCCCGCACACTCTCGCCGAGTTCGCGGTCGTCACCGACGAGATCAAGGAGACGGAGCCGGCGCTCTCCTGATCGCTTTACGAACGATCGCGTAAATCACGAAATTTAATCGCATTTTGCGCGAACCCAGTTCAGCACGTTTTAGCGGTTTAAGGTTATTCCGTGGGCACCCCAACTGAGGAGGACCCCAATGAGCCTGAAATATGTTCTGACCGCCGCCGTCGTTATCGGCTTTGCCGGCACGGCCATCGCCGCCGACACGAGCCAGTTCGTCATCATCAAGGACAAGAACCAAAACTGCCGCGTCATCGATAAGAAGCTGGTGAGTGAAGACCAGCTCGGCGAGCAGGTCGGCAAGCAGGCCTATCCGAGCTTCGAGGAAGCCAATATTGACCTCAAGGTCGTGTGCGAGAATCCGTAGTCCCTACATTGCGCCGCCGCCTTCTCCCTTAGGCGGCGTTTCTATTTGTGAGACGCGGAACCGGCGCATGCCCGCTCCGCGTTTCCTTTTTCGAAGCTAATGATCGAGATCATCGAGGATGACGCGCAGTTCGATAGCCCGTTGTCCCGTGGTGACACGCATGCAGCTTCCCACCGCGACCGAGGCGAAGGTACCGCCCTCGTAGCGCTTCTCCCAATAATCGCATTTCGCGTCGCGGTATTGCATCCAGGCCCGCTGCGCGCTCTTGAGCGCGGCCGCGGCGCCGGGCTCGTCCTTGAGCCTCTTCAGCGCCTCACCGTACCAGTCGTTGAGGTGGTCGTCCCAGATCTTCTGCTCGCGGATCTGGCAGGAGACGATGGTCATAGTGTTGGCGCCAGGTTCATCGGCGCAACCATCGCCTATCAGCCCGATGCAGGCGCTCATCGTCTTTAGCTCATCGCTACTCGAACTCTCGTCGAGGCACTCGGTGATGGTCTTGCGCTCGGGTGCCGTCGGCGCATCATTCTGAGCGATCGCAGGCGCTGCAATGAGCGCGAGCAGTGCGAACAGTAAGAGCGGACGCATCATCGTGGCGCGAAGATCGTTGCTTCGGCTTCGGTCGCGATCGCCTCCATCTCGATCGCCCTGCGCCCTGTCTCGGTGCGCTTGCAATCGGCGACCATGATCGTGGCCATAGTGCCCCCCTCATATTCTTTCTCCGCGACGGCGCATTTCGCGTCGCGGAACGCGATCCAGGCGCGTTGCGCGTCCTTCGGCGCTCCCCCCGCCGCCGCATCGAGATGCGCGCGCGCGTCCTGAAAGGCCTTGTTGAGTAGGTCGTCCCAGATGCGCGTCTCACGCTCCTGGCAGGCAACGGCGGTCGCCGTGTCCTTGTCGACGCAGGGGTCCGAGATGAGCCCGACGCAGGCACTAGCCTGTTTGAGCACCGCTTCGTCTTCGGTGCGCTTCAGGCAATTGTCGATGGTCGCGCGCTCTGAGTCCGTCGGCTGAAACGGGTCCTCGGCAAGGCTGGGCGAAGACGTGAGCAAGAGAATGCCTAGAGCAGTCGCACCACGCCACATGCCGACACCTCTGTTGCCATCCGCGTCCGGTGAACCCTATCGGATTAGCCGGTTTCGCGCGGAATCACAAAGGTGAGAGTCAGTTGGGCCCCCGCCAGAGCCCGACCTTGTCCTTCTTGGCGGCATCTTCGGCATCGGCGAGCGTTTTCGCGGCGCGGTCTTTCGGGTTGGCCCAGCCCTGACGGACGACCCAGGTCGAAAGATCGGTCTCTCCTACGCTGCAGCGCGCGGTGAACGCTTTCTGCTCGCCGCCTGGGGGCAGAGCGCAGCCGACAGCACGCGTGCGGATCAACCTCATGAGAGCGACGCGGCCAGCCTCTCCGCATCGCCACGATCGTCCCCTCGCGTCTTTGCATGTCGCCTTGGCGTCGCGCGCGATGACATCGGCAAGCGCGATGACGATGCCGCCCGATTAAATCGTTCCGGCGTCGATCACGCGCACCTTGTAATAGAGCTTAGGCGCTGGCGGTGACGCCTTGGGGGGCGCCTTGTCTTTCGGCAAGGCGGCGACCTGCCCGCCTCCCGCCTTCTCGGCTGTGGGCGTAACCGGGTACGCCGCGGCTTGACCAGGAGCGGCAGTAGGCGATGGCTCACTTTGTGCCGAGGGTCGAGCGGGAGCTTGCGGCTGGGCTCCTGGCATAGCGGCGACGAGCGAGGAGGCGGACGGCTCCGCGGGCGGCTCTTTCAGCTTCCGGCTCGCGGCGATGTCCTTGGCCCACCACGCTTGCCCAAATCCGAGCGGGATGTTGATCGGCCACAGCAGAAGGGCCATGACCGCAATCCCGAGCAGGATGGAGAGAATGCGCGATGCGAGGGCCATGCTCGGAACCCAGAAATCGGAGGTCGGAAATCGGAATTCGGAACTCCGCATCGAACCCGAAAGATCGGGCCATTCTGAGGCTCGCGGATCACATTTCTAGCGCCCAATCGCGGCTTCTGGCTACTGGCTCGCCCAGACGATGCGGGCAATCCAATCGATGCGATCGACGGGAAAGGTCAAGTTGGGATGGGAGGGGTTGAACGAGGCGAGCTCGATCGTCTTCGCCGTGCGCCGCACCAGGATCTTGGCCATCACCTCGCCGTCGGTCGTGCGCAGGACCACGCGATCGCCCTTGCGTGGCGCCGAATTGGGCGAGACGATGAGGATATCCCCGTCACGGTAAAGTGGCTGCATACTGTCGCCGCTCACCTCAAGCGCGTAGGCGTTCTCGTCGTCGACGCGCGGAAAACGGATCTGGTCCCAGCCTTGGCCCACGGGAAAGCCACCGTCGTCGAAAAATCCACCGGCGCCGGCCTGCGTCAGGCCGATCAACGGAATCGGTTGGGCCCGCGCGCCCGCGCCGCGGGGCTCAGCGTTGACGAGCGCGCTGAAGTCCTCGAACGAAGCGCCTGTCGCCTCGAGCACCTTGGCGATGCTCTCGGTGGTGGGCCAGCGCGGGCGCCCCTCACCGGTCACGCGCTTCGACTTGTTGAAGGAGGTAGGATCGAGCCCCGCGCGCTTGGCAAGCCCTGAAGCCGAGAGGTTATAGCGACGCGCAAGCGCATCGATCGCTGACCAGACTTTGGCATGCGTAAGCCTGTTCACGGGCAAAGGGCCCCTCCGCCGGCGGAATTTATACCCAATAATAGGAATTATGACTTATTGTCGCCGTACTTGTCCAACGGCAATCCGAGGCAATCGGCTCTGTCTTGTTCCACTCGGCCTTGGGGAATAAGTACGAGGACGCATGGATGGCACCATCTATAAGGTTCTGAGCCGCGCCGACCTTGCGGAGGCCAAGGCGAGGGGGCGCTTCGACGGCTCGGCAGCTGATATCAAGGATGGTTTCATTCATTTCTCCGCCGCCGATCAGCTCGAAGGAACGCTCGCCAAGCATTTTGCCGGGCGCGACGACATTGTTCTGCTGGCGGTCGACAGCGAATGCTTAGGCGAGCGCCTGCAATGGGAGCCGTCGCGGGAAGGGACCCTGTTCCCGCATCTTTATGGTCCACTCAGACTTGATGCGCTGCTCTGGGAGGAGCCGCTTCACCTTGGGAGTGACGGACGGCATCGCCTGCCACGGCGTGTCCTGCCGTGAATGGACTGTTCGGCCTGGGACAGGCTCTGCTCCTCGCGCTTGACCCCGAGCAGGCGCACGACCTCGCCGTCAAATCGCTCGAGCTTGGGCTCTATCCCCGCGCTATCGAGCCTGACGATAAACGTCTCGCCACCCGCCTCTTCGGCCTCGATTTTCCCAATCCGCTCGGCATGGCGGCGGGCTTCGACAAGAACGCGCGGGTGCCGCGCGAGCTTCTCGCCATGGGTTTCGGCTTCGTCGAAGTGGGCACGCTCACACCGAAGCCGCAGAGCGGCAATCCCCTGCCGCGCGTGTTTCGCTCGATGGATGATCGTGCGGTCATCAATCAGCTCGGCTTCAACAACGAGGGTCAGGAAGCGGCGCTGCGAAGGCTCAAGCCGCGCCCGGGCGGCATCGTCGGAGTGAATATCGGGGCAGGGCGTGACAGCCCCGACCGCATTGCCGATTATGTCTCGGGCATCGAGCGCATGGGGCCGGTCGCAAGCTATTTTACCGTCAATATCTCATCGCCCAATACGCCGGGCCTGCGCGACCTCCAGGCCCCCCATGCCCTCGATGAGTTGCTCAAGCGCGTGCAGGCCGTGCGCACTAAGCTTCCCAACACGCCGCCTCTTCTTGTGAAGCTCGCGCCGGACCTCGCTGACGCGGATTTGCCCGAGGTAGTGGGCGTCATCGTGGCGAACGGCGCCGACGGCATCGTCGTGTCCAACACCACTCTTGCGCGGGATGGGCTCAAAGATGTGACCTTCGCCCGCGAGAAAGGCGGGCTCTCCGGCCGGCCGCTCTTCGCCCGTGCCACCCGTATGCTGGCGCAGGTCTACATGCTGACGGAAGGGAAGTTGCCGCTGATCGGGGTGGGCGGAATTGATTCTGGCGAGGCGGCTTTGGCCAAGATCGAGGCCGGCGCCTCTCTGCTTCAGCTCTACACCGGACTCGTGTTCGAAGGACCGGCACTGATCGGACGCATCAAGCGAGATCTTGTCTCGGCGATGGAAGGAGCTGGCAGCGACAGCCTTGCGCCGCTTATTGGCCGGCGCGCCGCCGAATGGTCCGAGCGATCTTTGCCAAGAACCGTTCCGTGACACGAATTAGGGGAATGTTATGCCTACGGAAGGGAACATGCTGTTTCCCAAGGCCATCGAGGGAATCCTCTGAGCATGAAATCGCCAAAATCGCCAATACAGCTCATCGAGGAAATCATCCGCGCCAAGATGGCTCTGCATCTCAGGCTCGTGGCCCATCGAAATGACGGCGAGTCCGATATCGGTGGAAAGAGCGTCGACGACCTGATCGCAGAGGTGGACGCAGGGATTCCGATCTACGAGCGGATGCTTGTGTATTTCAAGAACAAAGTGGCCGCCGAACTTATGGCGTCGGCTGAAGCGGACGGCGAACCAGAACACCTCCAGAAAGAGGACCTGTCGCGAACGATAGCCTCCTAGATGGGGGCTGCCGGTCTTTCTACTAAAGCCCCCGAAATGGTGGTGATCTATCACAATCCGCGCTGCTCGAAATCGCGCCAGACGCTTGAGCTACTGGAAGCGCACGGGATCAAGCCGAAGATCGTGGAGTATCTCAAACAGCCACCTTCAGCGGCCGAGCTCAAATCGATCCTGAACAAGCTCGGGATGAAGCCGCGCGATCTGTTGCGCCAAGGCGAGGCGCGCTATGCGGAGCTCGGCCTGAGAGATTGCGATCTGTCGGATGACGCTCTGATCGCGCTGATGGTCGCGAATCCGATCCTGATCGAGCGTCCGATCGTGGTGAGCGGGAGCGAGGCCGCGATCGGCAGACCGCCCGAGAAGATCCTGGAGATTTTGTGACGCCTATGCCTCGCGGTTGCGCGAGCCGTCCAGCACCGCGGTCGAGCTTCGCCCCATCACCTTCAACAGGCGCATGACGAACCACACCGGGAACACGATGACCGCGCCGAGCAGGAAGTAGCGGCCAGCCTTTTCGATCGCCGTGAAGCCCATGTCATAAATGCGCTGCACCAGCCGGTGCAGGCTGTCGATCAGCTCGAGCGGGCTGAAGCCGAGCGCGGCGAGCACCACGCCCACGATCAAGGACAAAATGGCCAGCCTGATCAGAACGAGCGCAGGATTGCCGCCAAAAAACCGTTCCATCGATCAGCTCCTGTGTTCGTCTGAGGTACAGCACCAGCCTTGAAGAGATCGTAACTTTCGACTCGAATTGCAGCGAAATTGGTGCTGGCGGCCAAGAAGGTCAAGCAGGAGCATGGCGGGACGCGCGAAGAGGACGCCTATTTTGGAGGCACCCGAGTTGGCGTCGTACACGACGCAGCTGCCCGAACCCTTTTTGTCATGGTTCGCAAGCCGGTGTTGGGAGCCTCATGCCCATCAGCTTGCGCTGCTCGAAGCGGCAAGACAGGGGCGTGACGCGCTTCTCATTGCCCCGACCGGCGGCGGCAAGACACTGGCCGGCTTCCTCCCTAGCCTCGTCGATCTCACCGGTCAGACAGTGAAACAGTCGTCGCGAGAAAGTCTCCACACGCTCTATGTCTCGCCCTTGAAGGCGCTCACGACGGACATCGCGCGGAACCTTGCCACGCCCCTCGAGGAGATGAACCTTCCCATCAGGATCGAGACGCGCACCGGAGACACGCCGCCCGCGCGCCGTGCACGCCAGCGCCTGATGCCTCCAAATATCCTCCTCGCCACACCCGAGCAGATCGCGCTGATGCTGTCGCATAAGGATGCTGCCGATCTGTTCGGCTCGCTCAAATATGTGATCCTCGACGAGCTGCATGCGCTCGCATCCAGTAAACGCGGCGATCTGCTCGCGCTCGACCTCGCGCGGCTCCGCACCCATTCCCCGGAGCTGACCGCCATCGGCCTCTCGGCGACCGTCGCGAGGCCTTACGAGCTTGCCGCCTTCCTCGTGCCGCATAAGGGACAATCGGCGACACGGTTGGCCGAGATCATCGCAGAGGGTGAAGGCGCCAAGGCCGACATTTCGATTCTGCGGTCGGAGGCAGAGCTTCCCTGGGCCGGGCACTCGGCGCGCTACGCTCTTCCCGAGATGTACGAAGCGATCAAGTCGCATCGCCTCTCGCTGATGTTCGTCAATACGCGCTCGCAAGCCGAAATGCTGTTCCACGAGCTCTGGCGCTACAACGACGACAATCTGCCGATCGCCCTTCATCATGGCTCCCTCGACGTAGCGCAGCGGCGCAAAGTCGAGGCGGCGATGGTGCAAGGCAAGCTGCGGGCCGTCGTCTGCACTTCGACTCTCGATCTTGGCATCGACTGGGGCGATGTCGATCTCGTCATCAATGTCGGCGCGCCAAAGGGCGCAAGCCGCCTCGACCAGCGCATCGGGCGCGCCAATCACCGCATCGATGAGCCGAGCAAGGCCCTGCTCGTGCCGGCAAACCGCTTCGAAGTGGTCGAGTGTCAAGCCGCACTTGAGGCGGCCGAGGAGGGGGCGCAGGACACAGCCCCCTCGCGACCAGGCGCCCTTGACGTTCTTGCCCAGCATGTGCTCGGGACCGCCTGCGCCGCGCCCTTCGACCCAGATCGGCTATATCGCGAGGTCGCAAGCGCGGCGCCCTATCAGGGCCTGACCCGCGAGGGCTTCGACAAGGTGGTCGCTTTCGTCGCGACCGGCGGCTATGCGCTTGCCAATTACGACCGCTATGCCAAGCTGAAGAAGACTCCCGAAGGCCTCTACCGTCTCTCGCATCCGCGCATCGCGCAACAATACCGACTCAATGTCGGTACGATCGTCGAGGCGCCGATGATCCGCGTGCGCCTCGCCCGCCAAAAAGGGGGCGTGCTTGCAGCAGGCCGAGTGCTGGGCGAGGTCGAGGAATATTTCGTCGAGCAGCTCACCCCCGGCGATACCTTCGCGTTTGCAGGAGAAGTGCTGTGCTTCGAGGGCATGCGGGAGAACGAGGCGATCGTCACCCGCGCGCACGTGACCGAGCCAATGGTGCCCTCCTACGACGGCGGCAAATTCCCGCTCTCGACCTACCTCGCCGAGCGCGTGCGCAAGTTGCTGGCCGAGCCTGCATCCTGGCTCCGCCTCCCCGATCAGGTCTCGGACTGGCTGAGATTCCAGGCCGATGTCTCGATCGTGCCCGGCCCCGAGGAGGTCCTGATCGAGACCTTCCCGCGCGGCACTCGGCATTATCTCCTTTGCTATCCGTTCGAGGGCCGGCTCGCCCATCAGAAGTCTCGGCATGCTTCTGACCCGGCGGCTCGAACGCGCAGGCGCCGGCCCCCTAGGCTTTGTCGCCAACGAATATGCGCTCGCGGTGTGGGCGCTCAACGACATGGGCGAAATGATTGAGGAAGGGAGGCTCGATCTCGCCAAGCTGTTCGACGCCGACATGCTCGGCGATGATCTCGATGCCTGGCTTGCCGAGTCGAACCTGATGAAGCGTTCGTTCCGCGTTTGCGCCATCATCTCTGGCCTCATCGAGCGCCGCCATCCGGGGCAGGAGAAGACCGGACGCCAGATGACCGTCTCCTCAGACCTTATCTATGACGTGCTCCGTCAGCACGAGCCCGATCATGTCCTCCTGCATGCGGCCTTCGCCGATGCGGCGACAGGCCTCATCGATGTCGGGCGCCTCAACCAATTCCTGCAACGCATCAGCGGACGAATCAGGCATATTGCGCTTGGCCAAGTCTCGCCGCTTGCGGTGCCGGTCATGCTTGAGATCGGACGCGAGAGCGTTCCTGGGGAGGCGAGCGAGACGTTGTTGCGTGAGACGGTAGAAGAGCTCATCGCGGAGGCCTTAAGCGGACATGCTGCGCGCCAAGCCCGATCTCATGCCTGACATTGCCCCCTCGCTTCGATCGCACGTTCACGTCTGCGGTCATGCCATGCAGCCGCTCGCTGCGGGAGCACTCTATTGGGAGGCGGAAGACACGCTTCTCGTGGCAGATCTCCATCTCGAGAAGGGTGCCGCCTATGCCGCGCTTGGCATGCTGCTTCCCCCTTACGATACGCGCACCACGCTGCAACGGCTGGGAAAGGTCCTCGATGCGGTGAACCCGAGGAGAGTAGTCGCGCTCGGCGACAGCTTCCACCGGAGCGAAGGCGCGGCGCGGCTTTCTGGCGACGACCTCGCGCTGCTCACTCGGCTGCAGAAGGGCCGCGAGTGGTATTGGATCTGCGGCAACCACGATCCTCATCTGCCGCCGACGATCGGGGGCACGATCTGCACGACGCTGACCATATGCGGCGTCACGCTCCGCCATGAACCCTCAGGGCACGCTACTGAGCGCGAGGTCGCGGGCCATCTGCACCCGGTGGCACGCATTTCGAGGCGAGGCGCCGTGATCAGGCGACGCTGCTTCGCCACCGACGGCAACCGCTTGGTGATGCCGGCCTTCGGCGCCTATGCTGGAGGGCTGAACGTGCTCAACGTCGCCTTCGCCGAGCTTTTCCTGCGCCACAGGCTTGAGGCCTGGATGATGGGACGCGCCGACGTCTATCCCGTGCTCGGGAGCCTGTTGCTGCCCGATTGAGCATGGATCCGGAAAAGTGGAACGGGTCTCCCATAAGACCATGCGTCAGATTAAGAGGCTACTCGCGGCGGAACACCACCCAACCGAGTAGCCCGACCAATACGGCGATCACCACCGCCGCTAGCCCGTAGATGAAGGGATGCTGGTGGGCGAGCAGGTACACCACGCGCTCGAAGCCGACTTGGCTCACCTCTATCGTGCTCTCGCTCTTGCTGATCAGCTTGCTGTCGCGGAAGAGATAGACGTCGCTCGTGTAACGTCCGATGGGGACGTTCACCGGCAGATCGACGCTCGCTCTAAACAGACTTCGACCGATGAAGCTGACGCCATCGTCGTGGTCCTGAAACAGATTCTGATCTTGCTTCAAGCGGATCAACGCAGAACGGAACGCTGCCTGCGTCGCATCATTCTCGTCGACCTTGCCGAAATCGAGATTGTCAAAGCCGATGCCGAGCGATTTCAGCGTCTCATCGGTCGTGATCGCCTTGACGGGACGCGTGGAGAGCACGGCATAGAAGCCTGGCACGTCTGCGAAGGTTCGGCTGGCACTATTCACCCAGATCCCGCCCACGCGTTCCTTGCGCCTTACGACGAACAGCTCGGCAGGGCTGCGGACGAGGGTAATGACATCATACTTGCCTTCATCCGGCATTGTCGCGCGGCTGAAGTCGACGCTGCCGAAGATGACGATCTCGATTCCGGCGAAATTCGATTGAATGGAGATCTCGCGCGTGGAGATGTCGGATTGCACTGTCTCCTGAGAGGGAGGCTCTTCGGCCTGCGCCGGCGCCCACCAAAGCGCGAAAAGGGCGGCGGCGAGGCTGAGCTTGTGCCCCATCACGCCCCCGCCAACGAGGCAACCATGCTGTAGACGTCCGCCGGCTTCAGCACGAGGTCGAGCAGCAATCTGAAAGCGACTCCCAAGACCAAGAGCGCGAGCAAGAGACGCAGTTGCTCACCTTTAAGCTTGTGGCCGGCGCGCACGCCGAATTGCCCACCGACCACGCCGCCCGCCGCGAGGATGAACGCGAGCACGACGTCGAGCGTGTGGTTGAAGGTCGCGTGCAGCAGCGTCACGACGGCAGTCACGAAGATGATTTGAAAGATGGCGGTGCCAATGACGATGTTGGTTGGCATGCGCAAGAGATAGATCATGGCCGGCACCATGATGAAGCCGCCACCGGCGCCGAGAAAGGCTGCAAGCAGGCCGACCAAGGCCCCGATCACGAGTGGCGGGATGGTGCTGATATAGAGGCGCGATCTGGGAAAGCGCATCTTGAACGGGAGCCCGTGAATCCAATGATGCGCGCTTGCCCGCCGCGCCGGCACCGGCTTTCCTGCCCGCGCCCTCTGAATGACGCGCAGGCTCTCGACCAGCATCAAGAGGCCGATGGCGCCGAGAAAGACGACATAAGTAAGCGAGATGAGAAGTCCCGCCTGGCCGATTTGCCTGAGTAGCCTGAGCAGGAGCACGCCCACCACAGCGCCGGCGACACCACCGGCGATCAGCACATTGGCCATGCGCAGGTCGATATTGCCGCGGCGCCATTGGGCAAGCGCGCCAGAGACGGATGTGGCAACGATCTGATTAGCCCCGGTCGCCACAGCGATTGGGGGGGCAACGCCCGAGAACATCAGAAGCGGCGTCAGCAGGAAGCCCCCGCCCACGCCGAACATGCCGGACAGGAAGCCGACCGTCGCTCCAAGCCCCAGCATCACCAAGAGGTTCACCGAGACCTCGGCAATCGGCAGATAGACTTGGAGCATCGGAGACCGGAAGCCAGAAACCAGAAATCAGAAGCCGGAAAACAAAAACCAGAAAACGGTGCCCGTGACCACCGTCTTCTGGCTTCTGGTTTCAGGTTTCTGTGTTCTGATCAGCTGGTCAGGCGCTCGAGCCTGGTGACGAGCGGGATAGTGACCTCACCGGTCTCGTCGAGCCCATTGCGGCGCTGGAACGTCCTGATGGCGCCACGTGTCTGGTCCCGGAGCTGGCCGTTGGGAGGCCCCGCATCATAGCCGAGCTTGTTGAGCATCTTTTGCGCCCGGGTGACGAGCGCGCCATTCGGCGTTTCGGCAGACGCGGTCCATTCGTCAGGAAACGCGACCTCGTTGGCCTCTGGCAAGGCGGCCTTTGCCTTCCAGCTTTTCACCGCTTGCTCGGCTGCGGCAAGTGTCTGCTGATCGAGTTCACCCTTCACTTGATCGCGGCGCTTGGCGGCTTCCGTGTCGCCGGTCTTGGCGGCAAGCGCGAACCACTGATAGGCGGCGCCGAGATTCTTGGCCATGCCGAGCCCGTGCTCAGCAAGGATGCCGAGATTGTATTGACTGTCGGGCAAACCATAAGAAGCGGCTTCGGCGTACCATTTCACCGCAAGCGCATAGTCGGCCTTGTCGCTCTGAGCCCCACTCACGCTCACGGCGAAATTGTGCATCGCCTTGACGTTGCCCTTCTCCGCCGCTGCTGCATACCATGAGCGCGCCTTGCCCAGATCCTTGGCGACGCCCTGGCCCCGCTCATACATGGCGGCGAGACGGTACTGGGCAGGGGCCAGGCCTGCGCTTGCGGCGCGCTCGAGCCAATGTACCGCCTCGGTCAGGTCCTGAGCGGTGCCCTCACCCTGCGCATAGCGAAGCGCGATCGCGTATTGCGCGCGGGGATCGCCGGAAGCGGCGGCCTCGCGCATGTCGATCGGGCCGAGCGCCTTGGGCGGAAGGGGAAGCTTGGTCGGCACCGGTAGTGTCGTGGGCTGAGCTGCGCCGGGCGAAGAGTCGAGGGCCGGATCCTCGATGCTCACCGAGACCCCAGGCGGAAGGTCGGGCATCCCTCCCGGCGTAAACGAAGCGGGCTGCGGTTGAGGCATATCCGCGGCTTCCACCGGCGCGCGACGGTAGGACGACTTGGCGACGTCGGTGACGCCGCCCGTATTGTTCGTGGCGCTCGGCGCGCTGTCGTCAGGACTCGGATCGTTGCCCTGATTGAAACCGGTCGACGCGCCGCCGGTGGGCTCTTGCTCGTTGTCATCGGGAACAGCTTCCCAAGCGCCGGACCTGGCGGGCGGTGTCGCATCTGAACCCGGTTCAGCGGGAGCCGGAGCGCTCTGCGAGGCATCGGGGAGCGCCGTGCCATGCCGTGAACCCTCGGGAAGAGGCGTGATCTGGTCCTCACCCGTAGGGTTAGGAACGCTCTCCTCTGCCGCCGGCGGCGTCGCCTCGACCTCGGGCTTTGAGCGAAGACGTCCGTAGAGCAGGGCGGCGCTGATCACGAGTAGAATGGCCGCGCTGATCATCAAGAGCGAGCGTTTACGCTTGACCGGCGCATCGGGGCCGGGAAGGCTGTTAGCGGCGATCTTGTCTGAGGCACGCCGTGGCTTTCCGCCGCCGGCCCGCTCTTCGGCCCTCAGCGCCGCGGCCTGAGCGGCTCTGCGAGCGGCCGCCACGAGGTCGTCATGGGCAAATCCTGCGTCTGCAGCGGAGGCACTCTTGCCGCGCCCGGCCGCGGCATCGAGATCGACGGCCTCGTCCTCGAGCCCGGGGCGCTTCCCTCGTCCGAATGGCGGGACGGGCTCGCTGTCTTGGAAGTCCGCGATCGAGCCGCCAAGACGGCTTTTCGGCGACCGCTCTTTCGCAGACGCACCGGGCTGCTGTTGTGCACCTCCCGGGGTGGCAGACGGCTGCTGGAAAGGAGGAAGCGGCGGGAGACCCTGCTCCGCCTGGGCGCGGATTCGCTCGGCGAAAGGCGCTTGAGGCTTCGGCGGCCGCAGAGCGCCTGAGGCGCCCCTCTCGACCTGCTGCACAAGCTGCTTCAGCGAGTCGTGCACGGCCTGAAGCGTTGCCGAAAGGCGGTCGTCTGCCGCGCGGCTCTTGTCGCTCATCGCCACGAGGTCGCGATGCATGGCATTGAGACGATCCTCGCTCGTGTTGGACTTGGCCTTCTCGGCAACTTGGCGGGCGGCCTCGTTAGCAGCCTTGGCAGCAATCTCCTCGATCACGTCGGGCGTCGCATCGAACCGCTCGATCAGCGTGCGTAGCTGGTCCTCGATACCGTTCATGCGGGCGAGCTGCGCCTCAGCGCGGCTAAGTTGTTGACCCATCTCGGAAAGTTGCTTCTCGACGGATGCTAGATTGTCGAGCTTTGGCGCTTGCTTGAGCGCCTGGCTGAGCTGGCTTGCGATCTCGTCGAGCCGGGTATTCAGCGCCTCGATCGTGGCTGCCGGCATGACCGCGCCGAGCGAATGCTCGAGCTCATTCGCCACATCGGCGAGTCGCTTGTCGAAGGGGGCCGCACCCGTGAGCGGCGGAAACTCGAGCGCCGGCGGGGCAAACGGAAGATCGGGCGCCTTGAAGGCGAAATCCGGCAGACCTTGCGTCGACGTTTCAGGGGTCTTCGGCGGGATCGGCGCAAAAGGGAAGGCGCTCGGCACGTCAGCCGCGCCGGACAGCCCATCCGACCCTCCGGCCGCGAAATCGAGACCCGCCGACAACGCCTTGCCGAGGCGCTCGAAATCTTCGAGTGGGTTCGTGCTCTGCGGCTCGAAACGCCGGGTGAGGTCGTTCACCTGGTCATGCAGCCGATCGAGCGACGCTGAATTCCTCCGGTGTGCTCGTGGCGCGGGCGGCATCGGTGGTCTGCGAAAGCTGATCGAGCCTGGAGTGCAGTTCGTCGAGCGCTTCGCTGTAGCGGCGCTCGCTCTCTTCCACCCGCTCAACGAGCCGGCGTAGCAGGCTCTCAACCGTACGCTGGTCCATGGGGGCGTTGGCTGACGCTTCGCCAGTCCTGTGAGCGCCGCCGGTTTGCCAAGTTGCTTCCGAAGCCATCCCATTCCCCATGAATGTGCGCCCACCGAAACGTGCGAGAGGTCCGATCGGGCGTGGGACTCAAAAGGTGAGAAGACACGCGACGAAGCGGTCGAAACTTACGGTGGCAAGGGCGAGTAAATATTGCGTTAAGCGGCGCCCTAATGTGGGACGTCAGGCGGCGCGATCGGCTGGTCACAGCGGGCATATCATCCCCCCGCTTGCCAACGTGTCGCAGGCAAACGAGGATGATGATATCCGCGAGGTGAGGGCAGCGATGGCTGAGATGGTTCAGGCGAGCCACAAGCTCGCCGTCGAAACACGCGGCAAGGGTTTCACCGAGATCACGCGGGAGCTATCGCGCTGGCTCGACACGCTTTCGGCCGAAAGCGGTCTGCTAACGGTATTCATCTGCCACACCTCGGCATCGCTCCTCATCCAGGAGAATGCCGACCCGAACGTCCGCCGCGATCTTCTCGACACGCTCGAGGCCTTGGCCCCCGAAGGTCGCGCTTACGCTCATCAAGAGGAGGGTCCCGACGACATGCCGAGCCATATCAAATCAATGCTCACCGAAGTCAGCATCTCGGTCCCCGTGATCGACGGCAGCATGGTGCTCGGCACCTGGCAGGGGGTCTATGTAGTGGAGCATCGCGCGACGCCGCATCGGCGCACGGTCGTGCTTAGCTATATCGGCCACATCGCCGAAGCCTGAGGCTAGCCGGCAAAGCCCTTGGTCGCCGCCACGAGCTCATGCACGATGCCGGGCTCGGTCATGGCGTGGCCCGCATCAGCGACCACTTTGAGTTTTGCTTGTGGCCAGTTGCGCACCAAGTCTAAGGCGATCTTGACCGGCGTCACCACGTCGTAGCGTCCATGCACGATCACGCCGGGGATGTCGGCAATTCGATGAGCATCGGCGATAAGCTGGTCGTCGCTCGCAAAGAAACCGCGATTGACAAAATAGTGGCACTCGATGCGCGCAAAGGCGAGCGCGTAATGGTCTTCCGAGAAGCGGCGGACGCGGTCGGCGTCGGGCAGAAGCGACAAGGTCTTGCCCTCCCAGGCGCTCCAGGCTCGCGCGGCCTCAATCTGCTCCTCAGGG
This sequence comes from uncultured Alphaproteobacteria bacterium, assembly GCA_963732205.1. Taxonomy (GTDB): domain Bacteria; phylum Pseudomonadota; class Alphaproteobacteria; order Rhizobiales; family Methyloligellaceae; genus Methyloceanibacter. The sequence goes on along the minus strand of CAVSYE010000004.1, from coordinate 858,332 downwards.
TCGGAGCCTGTGAGGCGGCGGTAGTAGGCCGCGATCATGTCCGAGCGTTCGTCTTCGGGAATGACGCGGAGGTAGTCCTCAAAAGCATCCGGGAAGATCCAGCTCGATCCTTCCTGATAGAACCATTCGAGCTCGGAGCGCCGCAGGGTGAAGATGCCGCGAAGCACAAGCTCGGTCACGCTCTCCGGGTAGGTCTCGGCATAAGCAAGGCCGAGCGTCGAGCCCCATGACCCGCCGAACACCTGCCAGCGTTCAATACCGAGATGCTCGCGCAAGCGCTCGATATCGTCGACGAGGTCCCAGGTGGTGTTCTCCTCGAGCGAGGCGTGCGGTGTAGACCGGCCGCAGCCGCGCTGGTCGAACAGAATGATGCGGTAGCTGCGCGGATCATGATAGCGGCGCATCACCGGATTGATCCCGCCGCCCGGGCCACCATGCAGCAGCACGGCCGGCTTGCCGGCGGGAGAGCCGCATTCCTCGAAATAGATCTCGTGCAATCCAGAGACCTTTAGCCTCCCCGTGCGATAAGGCACGATCTCCGGATAGAGCGTGAGGCGCGGTTCATGTGGCGTCCGCTGCTGATCCATCGGGCTCAACTGTCACCCCTCACTGGCTTGACGCCGCTTGAGCCGCCGCGGCCGCCGCGGCCGCTGCTCGCTGCTGCGCGCGATCGTAAATTGCTTCGCCTTCGGGGTCGCGCATCTCTTCATAAAAAGCTGTTTCGGCCTCGGAGGGCGGCGTCCAAAGGAAGCTTGCAGCGATTCCGGCCGCAAGGCCAACGACCATGCCGATTAGGCTCGCCATAGCCGTCATGGTGCTCATGGATCCTATGCCCAAGGCACTCATCACCGTCGCTACGAGCATGACGAGGAAGCCTGCGCCAAGCGCGGCCAAGGCGCCGAGCGTGGTGCAGCGCGGCCACCAGATGGCAAGCAGTAGTGGAGCGAAAAATGTCGAGCCCGCAAACGCGAAAGCGGTTAGCGAAACGTGCAGCGGATCGAGATCAGCGATGAGGAGAAACATGCAAGCCGCAAGCGCCGACGCTCCGATCGCGACCAAGGCCGCGATCAGCCTTGGCAGTGCGCTCGGACGCCGGTCGATGACGCGATAAAAGTCCTCGGCGAGGCTCGTAGAAAGCGTGAAGAGATGCGAGCCGGCGGCAGCGAGGGCGATCGCGAGACCGCTTGCCGCCATCAGTGCGGTGATGACGTAGGGGAGCTTCATCGCCAGCGGCAGTGCGATGGCGATGCCGTCGCGCGCGATGCGAAGCTCGGATGCTCCGATCGCACCATCGCCGTTGGTATCGCCGGACTGCAACAGGTGCCGTGCGGACAACTCACTCAGCCAAGCCGGAGGGGCTGTCGACGGGGCCTTGGCGATACCCTGAAACATGAGCAGCTTGGCAAAGGCGGCAATTGCCGGCGCCGTCATGGCGAATAGCGCGACAAGCAGGAGCGCCCAAGCGACCGCTCGCCGCTGGTCGGTGACCGATCCCGTCACCCCGCTGCGAACAAGAAGGCTGGGCAACGCGGCGGTACCGAGAGCAAGGGAGAGAAAGAGCACGGCAAAGTCCGTCATGCTCAGCTCTCCGAACGGCTCGAGAAAGGGCTTGGTTACCGGCATAGGCGCGGCTCCGGGGAGGGGAGATGCCGCAATGTCGGGCTTTGTCGGTATGAGCCCCGTGGTGATCTCGGCGTCATGCAACGAGGCCAGCGCTTCGCCATAGGTGAATTGCGGGGCGGGGAGGTTGGTCAGCAGGATCGATGCGATGACGAGCGGCGCGGCAAGACCGACCGCTCCGGTGAGGAACTCGGCGCTTCCCGTCCAGGTCAGCGACCGCATGCCGCCAAGCATGACCGACGCCCCCACCACGATGGCGACCAAGATCACGGCGAACGAGAAGGAGAGCGGCAGGAACAGAGCGGCGACCATCGCCGCGATCTTCAACTCGGCGGCGAGCAGTAGCGCCGTTGGTGGAAGCTGGAGCACGCTCGCCGTCATGCGAAGATAGCGCGAGCGGAAGCGATGGCCGAGAAAGCTCGGCAAGGTATAGGCACCGGCCTTGCGCAAATAAGGCACGAACAGCACGGCTGCCAGCAGAAGACCGACGGTCCAGCCGAGGCCGATCGCGAGCGCATCGAAGCCGAGAAAGAAAACCGCTCCAGTATAGGCAAAGAATCCGACGCCGCCGACCGCGGTCGCGGCGAGCGCGAAGCCGTTGAACACGGGAGGGACACGGCGCCCCGCGGTGAAGAACTCATCGACATTGAGCGTGTGGGCTGAGATGGCGATGATGAGATAGAGAAGCAGGGGAACGGCGATCATGGCCTCGGCGATCAAGGCCTCGTTCCAACCGAGTTGCTCGAGCATGGCGAGCATGATCACGAGCGAGACGAAGGCGCTCGTCACGATGCCGTAATAGGCGCCGAGATGCGGGTTCGGCGTACGCAGACGCGAGCGATCGCTCATGACCTAAGTGAGCTCCTCGTTCTCGCTTCGCGCCTGGTCGATGTGCTCCTGCGTGCGCGTGAACCAGAAGCAAACAGCGACGATGAAGATGAGAATGCCTTGGGCGAGAAGGTAGAAGCCGAGCGGAAAATGCAGGAACCAATATTGGTTGAGAAAGCGCGTCCCCCCGATGACGAGACCGACGGCGAGCAGGACCATCGCCACGGTCGCGATCGCGAGGATCAGCGTTTTAAGCTGATGGCGATCACGCGCGGGATTGTCCGAAACGGGAACGTCCGTCGCCACTTTGTTCCCCTCTCCCTCGCCAAGACCGGCAAGCGTTAGCAGCATGCGGGGCTGTTGCAAACTCCACACGCACCATAGACGATCAAACGTGGCATGCTGGTGGCTCAAGGACTTCGAGGAGGAGCGGGGATGTTGAAGGAATTCAAGGAATTCGCTCTGCGCGGCAATGTTGTCGACATGGCGGTCGGTATCATCATCGGCGCCGCCTTCTCGACCATCGTCAAATCGCTGGTCGACGACATCATCATGCCGCCCATGGGGGTCATCACCGGGGGCGTTGATTTCTCCAACATGTTCATCCCTCTCAACGGCGAGCATTACGGTTCGCTCGTCCAGGCGCGACAGGCCGGAGCGCCGACGATCAACTACGGCATCTTCATCAACAGCGTGATCAGCTTCACCATCGTGGCCTTCGTCCTGTTCATGGTGGTCAGGGGAATGAACCAACTGCGCCGGAAGCAGGAAGAGGATCCTTCTGCCGAGCCACCGCCGTCACGCGAGGTGCAACTGCTCGAGGAGATCAGGGACGCCTTGGTGAAGCGGCCTTAGAGTAGCGGCCGCAGCGCTACCAGCTGACGCGCATGCCGGCTTTGCCGCCGACGCCGTCGAGGTCCTGGCCGAAGGTGACGTCGACCTTGGCGAACACGGAAGTGTTGGCGGTGGGGTTGAAGAAGTTCACCCCGCCCGAGACCTCGCCCCACACGTCTTGGACGTTATCCTCGAAGTGGAAGGTGGTGCCGGTCGAGACCAGCGTCGCCTGATTGTCGTTCGAGAGGTTGCCCCACACACTGCCGATGACGAAGGGCTCGGCGGTGATGCCCGGCCACAGCATGGTGGTGGTGCCGACGCGCAAGCCGAGGCGCCCTTGCACGGCGGCATCGTCGTTGAACGAGACCTTGTTGCCGCCGAGGCTGAAGCCGTTGATGTCGGCCCAGGTGGCGGAGATGGTGGCCAGAGGCTCGATGAACGCCCCGCCGTGGAACGAGCCGAAGCGGTAGCCTGAGTCGGTCCTCACTCCCACCGTCGTGGCGTTCATGGAATTGGGGAAGCCGAGCGTGCTGGTATCGACCTGCAGCAGATGCACATTGACCAGAGTATCGACGAAGAGACCGCCTCGGAGATAGGTGGCGTAGCCGCCGACCTGGCCGCCATTGAAGCTGAAGATGCGGTTGATGGCGTCATAATCGAGATCGGAATGGACGAAGCCGCCGAGAGCGCCAAAGACGAGAATGTCGTTGTCCGACAGCAATCCGCGCTTGCCAAGGTCGATGCCCGACTGGAAGTCGATGGTCTCGAGGTCGCGGTTGAGGTTGTAGCGGTAGGTGCGGCCATAGGCATCGACGCTCTCGCTATCATCGCGGTTGAGCCAATTGCCGGCGCCTCGTGCCCATACCGCAGGGGTGAAGGTCTGCGGATTTGAGCTGCCTTCGGCATATTTGGCGTCGGGGTTCTCCAAGGGCGGAGCCCCGCCATTGAGCAGCACCCGCAAATCGGCCGTTCTATCGAACCAGGTGGATGAGCCCGAGTGCCACATGTCCTGGGCCGCGGTGATCAGTTGCGGCAGCACGAAGGCGCCCTGGCCTAAGAAGCTCTTCAATTCGAAGATGCCGGACCCGGTGGGGCGGAAGAACAGATCGTAATTGAAGAAGCCGGTGTCGATCGGCTGGCTCAGGAAGAACTCGTTCCCCTGAACCTTGGGGCCGTTCACATAGACGACGGGGATGCCCTCTTTGTTGAAGACGCCGGGTCCGGCATTGGTGTCGTTCACATCGACCTTGGTCTTGCCCGACACGTTGCCGTTGATGATGAGGTTGTCCGCCGTCGACCCGGGACCTCCCAAGAAGGCATCGACCTCCAGCTCCGACTTGCCCGAGCCCACGAACTCCGGTGTTGCGCCATAGCTGTTGGAGATGAAGAACACATCGCCCACGGCGTCGTCTTGCAGCGAGATGCGGCCCTTGTTCTCGAAGCGCTCGAGCCCCTCGAACCCGCTCGTCTCCTTGACCTTTGGATCGGTGGCGGCAAGCACGACGCCGCCCTCCTCGTTGCGGAACAGGTCGTTGCCGCCACCGAAATAGCTCGTCAGCTTGGTCTCGAACACGCCGCCCTTCTGGTTGATAAAAATGTCGTCAGAATTGGTCAGAGCGACGAAGCCGGTGATGTGGCCGGCGTTGTAGATCGCCGTGGCGCCGCCATAGGCGTCGACCGCACCCTTGTTCTCGACCGAGATCGCACTGTTCGCTCCGAGCGTGATGGCGGCGATGCCGACAGCAGGATCGATCTCGCCGGTATTGATGATCGAGACGGGGCTGTTGGCTCCGTAATATGACTGGGCGAGATCGGGGATGGTAGAGCAGCCGCAGGAATAGTCGTAGAAGCCCGTTGCGGCGAAGATGCCGATAAAGCCCGACGTGATCTTCGCGGCATTCGAGATCGTGATCTTGCTGTTGTCATAGGCCGTGAAGGCGAAGATACTCGCGTAGCCTGCGGTCACGTTCCCAGAGTTCTGAATATTGATATTGCCAAAGGCACTGCCCGCCAAAATGCCGATCTCACCGGCATCGATCTTGGCGGTGTTGGTGATGGAAACGTCGCCCTGGCCGTAGCAACCCGGTCCCGAAAGACCGCAGCCGGCATAAGCGTGAATACCGTGCACATTCGCCGTGATATCGCCCGTATTGATAATGTCGATATTACCGTACCCGGTGGTGGCGTAGATGCCGTCGACGCCTGCCTTGAGTGCTCCGCTGTTCTCGATATGGGTATCGCCGTAAATGCTATGCGTCGCGATGGCATAATATGACGACGTCGCCGCGCCGCTGTTGATGATCGAAATATTGCCATAGAAGGTTTGCGCGCTGATGCCGATGGCACGTTGGTAGTACTCTTGCGAGGTCGCGGTCACATCGCCGCTGTTGTTGATTTCGATGTCGCCGTCAATTGCCTGAGCCGCGATGCCATAGGCCGCACCGTAAGATGCCGTCGACTGAACGATGATGTCGCCGCTGTTGTGAATCGTGATCGGGCTGTCGTATCCCCTCGTCGTTGCGTATATGCCGAAGGCATCGCCGCCATACGTGGTGATGCTGATCTTGGCCGAATTCTCGATGACGATGGGGCTATTGTCGTAGAGCGTGAAGGCATCAATTCCCACACGTGCAGGGCTAAGGAAGAAACGGTGATGTCGCCGCTATTCACGATGTGAATGCCGGCCCGGTCGCCATTCGTAGAGGTGACGATGCCCAGCGCGGTGGAATGCAGCGTGCTGCTATTGTTGAGATAAACGAAATTTCCGTCGCCCACCGTGTACAGGTCGATAGCAAAAGGATCGCCGATGCGCGTGTCGGTATTCACGCAGACGATGGGAGAGGTGTTGGAATACTCGAAAATCTGAGTTGGACCGGGAGCGGCGCAAGGAACGCCCGGCGGGAAGGCAAGAGCAGGAGTAGGAGCGCAGAGGACAGCGGCGACAAGCGTGGAGGCGAGCGCGGTGCCGAGCAGCAGCGACTTGTGGTCGGCGGAGGCGAGCCGCGCCACAATAGCGGGCGATCGAGCGACCGCCCGGGCGGCGACGCCACGTTTGGCATAAGAAGAATGGACACCGCGGCGACGCGACCGGCGCAAAGGAACCCCCCAACGAAACTCGAACTAATCCGCCAAGCGCCGCTGCGCGCCGCCCAAACCAAGGCCCTATCGTGAGCTTCGAGGAACTGGCCAAGTTGGACTAGTGCAGAGGAGACATCCCAAGCAGAATTGGCAGGTCTTTAAGCCCGTTTCCGCGTGGAGAAGAGTGCGTAGCGTACCGTTCCTCAATTGCCCGAAAAATGGATTTGCTTTGTTGCGGCCCTAGGAGGACGGAAAGTGTGCGATCGACCGTAAATAGAAAAAGATACTATCGATAGACCGATATGGGAATGTAGTTTCTACTTTTTTCGGCTCATTACCTACCCCGGAGAATCATTTTCCAGTAGGCTTCCACACCCTATATGCGTTTTGCCGGGGCAACGGGCGAGTTGAACTATGCAAGCCATCGAGGCCTCCACCGAAGCGGCGGTCACAGGTGTGGGCTTGGCGGCCTTAGGCGCATTCGTCTTCGACCCTGACAAGACGCTTCATTTTCAGTACACGAGCGGGCCGCAAACGGTCGCCAAGGACGCCTGACTATGTTTCTCACCGTGCACATGCCCGACGGCACCACCCACCGGCTCGAGGCGCTCGATGGTTGGCGCGTCATGGAGGTAATCCGCGATTGGGGCCTGCCCATCAAGGCCGAGTGCGGCGGGGCGTGCGCCTGCGCGACCTGCCATGTTTGGGTCGCCGAGGAGTGGCTGTCGAAATTGGTGCCGCCGAGCGACGAGGAGCTCGAAATGCTCGACGGCGCGTTCAATGTCGACGAGCGCTCGCGGCTCTGCTGCCAGATCATTATGTCCAAGGCGCTCGACGGTCTCGAGGTCGAGCTGGCGCCCGAGAGCCTTGCCGACGCGCCGCAAGAGCGGCTGGTGGTGGGAGGCTAAGCCATGAAGACCTTCCCCATCTTCGTGAGCTTCGAGGGCAAGTCACCGCTCGTTGTCGGCGGCGGCGAACTTGCGGCGATGAAAACCCGCCTTCTCTTAAAGCGCGCTCCATCGGTGGATGTCGCCGCGAGCGATGTCGTGGCCGAACTGGCCGCTCTCGCCGAAGCAGGACTTGTATCGCTACTCCCCGCGCTTCCCGGCATCGACCAGTTGCGCGGCCGTCCGCTCGTCATCTCTGCCACCGAGGACGACAAAGAGGACACGCGCGTTTCTGCCATTGCTCGTGCGCTTGGCGTTCCGGTCAACGTGCCGGACCGGCCCGAGCTCTGCTCCTTCGTCCTTCCGGCAATCGTTGATCGCGGCGAGGTGACGGTGGCGATTGGGACTTCGGGCGCATCGCCAGTGCTCGCGCAGCGCCTGCGCGCCTGGCTCGAGCAGGAGCTGCATCCACGGCTTGACACGCTTGCGCGCCTCGCCGGAGAGTTCCGCGGCGCCGTCGCCGACAAGATTCCCTCGGGCATGAGGCGGCGCAAATTCTGGGAGGCCGTGTTCGAAGGGGCCGCCGCCGAGGCCATGCTCGAAGGCGACGAAGCCAAAGCCAAGGCGCTGATCGGCGAGGCAATCGAGACCGCAGCGTCAACATTGCATACGCAGGGCCGCGTGCTTCTCGTGGGCGCTGGCCCTGGCGATTCTGAGCTGCTCACCGTGAAGGCGGTGCGCGCGCTGAAGGCCGCCGACGTCATCCTCTACGACGGGCTGGTCGGCGAAGGCGTGCTCGATCATGCGCGCCGCGAGGCCGAGCTAATTCCGGTCGGCAAGGCCAAAGGCCAGCACAGCGTGCCGCAAGGCGAGATTAATGCGCTCCTCATCGCGCGCGCCAAGGCCGGCCAGACTGTGGTCAGGCTCAAGGGGGGCGACCCCTTCATCTTCGGCAGAGGCGGCGAGGAGATCGATGCGCTGCGCGCGGCCGGCATCGCCATCGAGATCGTGCCCGGCGTGACTGCCGGCATCGCCGCGGCGGCGAGCCTGCAAATCCCGCTCACCCATCGCGATGTCTCGCACACCGTGACCTTCCTCTCCGGTCATGAGGCTGGCGGCGAGGAGCCATCTTTCGAGCATCTCGATCTCGCCGCTCTCGCCTCGGGCAAGAACACGCTGCTCGTCTATATGGGCGTCACTACCGCCGGCGCGATCGCCAAGAAGCTGCTCGAGGCTGGTTTCTCCCCGTCGCTTCCCGTCCTTGCGGTCGAGAACGCAAGCCGCGAGGACGAGCGCCGGGTGGCGGCGACCATCGCCGATCTTGCTTCTCGCCCCGAGCGGCTTGGACTGAAGAGCCCGGCGATCCTCATCTTCGGCGAAGTGGCTGGCTTACCCGCGCACGGCCTCGTCGAAGACATCCTCGCATTGGAGGAGCTCAAGCGTGCCTAACGTCGTCACCGCCAACCGCCTGAACGACGGCATCGTCGTCTATCTCGCTCCCGACGGGAGCTGGACGGAGGATATCGACCGCGCGCGGCTTGCTGAGACGGAGGACGAAACCAAGGTCCTCGAAGAAGAGGCGGCTAGGGACGTGAAGGCGCGCAAGGTTGTCGCCGTCTATCCCATGGAAGTCGCGGTCAAGGACGGTGTGGTCGATCCGCTCTCGGTGCGCGAGAAGATCCGCGCGTCGCACCGCACCACGCTGACAAAGGATTGGTACGATGTACCGCTATGACGAGTTCGACCACGCCTTCGTGCACGAGCGCGTGGATGAGTTCAGGGATCAGGTCGAGCGGAGGCTTGCCGGCCAGCTCTCCGAAGACGAGTTCCGTCCCTTGCGCTTGCGCAACGGGCTCTATCTCCAGCTCCACGCCTACATGCTTCGCATCGCCATCCCCTATGGCGTGCTGTCGCCGCGGCAGCTCCGGCAGCTCGCCATGATCGGGCGGAAATGGGACCGCGGCTACGGCCACTTCACCACGCGCCAGAACCTGCAATTCCATTGGATCAAGCTGGTCGACGTGCCCGACGTGCTGGCCGCTCTCGCCGAGGTCGAAATGCACTGCATCCAGACCAGCGGCAATTGCGTGCGCAACGTCACCGCCGACCCCTTCGCCGGCGCCGCCAACGACGAGCTCGAGGACCCACGGCCCTGGTCCGAGATCTTGCGCCAGTGGTCGACGATGCATCCCGAGTTCAACTGGCTACCGCGCAAGTTCAAGATCGCCGTCTCCGGCGCGGCTGAGGACCGCGCCGCGATTGCCTTCCACGATATCGGGCTCAAGATCGTGCGCGGGCCTAACGGACAGAACGGCTTCCGCGTGCTCGTCGGCGGCGGCATGGGGCGCACGCCCTATGTCGGGCAGGAGATCCGCTCCTTCCTCCCCAAGCAGCATCTCCTCTCCTACATCGAGTCGATCCTGCGCGTGTACAATCTCCACGGTCGTCGCGACAACATTCACAAGGCGCGCATCAAGATCCTCGTCAATCAGCTCGGCATCGACAAGTTCCGCGAGGACGTCGAGGCCGATTGGGAAGCGACCCACAAGGATGCGATCGACCTGCCTGAGGACGAGATCAGGCGCATCATGACCTATTTCGCCTCGCCCGAGCTGACGCCGCGTCCGATCCGCGACGAGGCGGTCGACCAGCGGCGGCACACGGATCCCGTGTTTGCCAATTGGTTCAAGCACAATGTGAGGCCGCACCGCGTGCCGGGCTACGCGACCGTGGTGGTCTCGCTGAAAGAGCCGGGACGCACGCCGGGTGATGCGAGTTCTGAGACAATGGATCGCGTTGCCGATCTCGCCGAGCGCTTCGGGCATAGTGAGATCCGCGTCAACTACACGCAGAATCTGATGCTGCCGCATGTTGCGCTCTCGGATGTTCCGGCGCTCTACGACGAGCTCGAGGCGGCGGAACTCGCCACCGGCAATTACGACCTGCTCGGCGACATGATCTGCTGCCCCGGCCTCGATTATTGCAATCTCGCCAATGCCCGGTCGATCCCGATCGCCAAGGAGATCGCCAAGCGCTTCGAGGATTTGAAGCGGCAGCAAAATATTGGCCCGCTCCGGCTCAACATGTCGGGTTGCATCAACGCCTGCGGCCATCACCACGCGGGCAATATCGGCATCCTCGGCGTCGACAAGAAAGGGACCGAGCTCTACCAGATCTCGCTCGGCGGCAGCCCCAAGGATGATGCCGCCATTGGCACCATCATTGGCCCCGGCTTCCGCGCCGAGGCGGTGCCTGAGGCCATCGACACCATCATCGGCACCTATCTCGCCGAGCGCATCGACGGAGAGACCTTCCTCGATACCTGGCGGCGCGTGGGAGCAAAGCCCTTCAAGGAGGCTCTTTATGGCGCTGCTTGATCTCGCGACAGGCGAATTGCTGTCGGACGGGCCCGAGGCCGCGACGCTGCTTGAGCCGACGGCCGATACCGCCGCGCTCGAAGCCGCCGCTTCAGGCAATGCGGGACCCGTCGCCATCCGTTTCCCGGCCTTCGGCGACGGGCGCGGCATCAGCCTCGCAGTCCTGTTACGCGAGCGGCACGGCTTCACGGGCGAGATCAGGGCGGTCGGCTATCTCATCCCGGACCTCGCCCAGTTCCTGCTGCGCTCAGGCTTCGACACCGCAGAGATCGCCGATCCAGAGCAGACGGCGACGTGGAAGGCGGCGCTTTCCCGCTATAGCCGCAACTATCAAAAGGGCTATCGCAATCCTCTGCCGCTCCGCCGCGATGCGGCCCGCAAAGAGGCGGGCGAGCTCGATCAGAGGCTCGCGCGCATCAAGAGCCTTACCGACCGCATCAGGGAAATTCATCGCCGTATCGAAGGCCGCATTGCCTTCTCGACGAGCCTTGAACTCGAGGATCAGGCGGTCCTCCATGCTATCGCCGAATCGGGCGTGGACAGGATCGATGTGTTCACTCTCGATACGGGGCGGCTGTTCCCCGAGGTGCTCGAAACGGTCGAGCTGTCGGAGCTCCGTTACGGCCTCCGTATCCGCCTCGTCGCGCCCGACGCAAACGAGGTCGAAGAGCTCGTCGCCCGCGACGGCGTGTTCGGCTTCCGCCACGCCGTCGAGAATCGCAAGGCGTGCTGCGAGATCAGGAAGGTACGGCCCCTGAACCGCGAATTGAAAGGCGCCCAAGGTTGGATCGCAGGCATCCGCCGCGAGCATTCGGCGACCCGGGCCGACGTCCCGCTTGCCGCCTGGGATGGGGCGCATGGCCTGATCAAGGTGAACCCGGTGGCGGATTGGACATCGCACGAGCTCACCGCCTACATCGCCGCCAACAATATCCCGGTCAATCCGCTGCACGCCCGCGGCTTCGTCTCGATCGGCTGCGCGCCCTGCACCCGCGCGGTGCAGCCGGGCGAGGAACTCACGCGCTGGGCGCTGGTGGTGGGAGCACGAAGAGAAGAAGGAGTGCGGCATCCACATGAACCCGAACCGCAAAGAGAGGGCCGCGTGACCGCGATCGTCTCCCATCTCAAGCTGCTCGAGGCCGAGAGCATCCACATCTTCCGTGAAGCTGCGGCGCAGTTCCGCGCGCCGGTGCTGCTCTATTCGATCGGCAAGGACTCGACCGTGCTGTTGCACCTTGCGCGCAAGGCGTTCTGGCCGGCTAAGCCGCCCTTTCCGCTGCTGCATGTGGACACGACGTGGAAGTTCCGCGACATGATTGCCTTCCGCGATAAGACTGCGCGCGATCTCGGTCTCGATCTCATCGTGCACACCAATCACGACGGGCTCGCACGCAACATCAACCCCTTCGACCATCCGCCCTCGATCTATACCGACGTGATGAAGACGGTGGCGCTGCGTCAGGCCCTCGACGCTGGCGGATTCGATGCGGCCTTCGGCGGCGCTCGCCGCGACGAGGAGGCTTCGCGCGCCAAAGAGCGCGTCTTCTCCTTCCGGAGCGCAGGTCATCGCTGGGAGCCGCGCCGCCAGCGCCCCGAGATGTGGCAACTGCTCAACGGCAGGCTCGGCAAGGGCGAGACCGTGCGCGTCTTCCCCCTGTCGAATTGGACCGAAGGCGACGTGTGGCGCTACATCGCGCTCGAGAAGCTCGACGTCGTTCCGCTCTATTTCGCCGCCAAACGCCAGGTGGTCAACCGCGATGGCCAACTCATTGTCGTCGACGACGAGAGGATGCGGTTCGCGCCCAATGAAAGGCCCGAGATACGGAAAGTCCGCTTCCGCACGCTCGGCTGCTGGCCGCTGACCGCCGCCATCGAGTCTGACGCGACCACGCTCGATGAGGTGGTAGATGAAACGCTCGCGGCGAGGGTGTCGGAGCGCGCTGGGCGGCTGATCGATCACGATCAGGCCGGCGCCATGGAGATTAAGAAGCGCGAGGGCTATTTCTAATGCATGTCGCTGCGTTGAGAGAGGAGATTGCTCCCAGAACGGTCGCCATGAGGGCTCCGGAAGCGGCCGGTATCGTCAGGCTGCTCACCTGCGGCTCGGTCGATGACGGCAAGTCGACATTGATCGGGCGCCTGCTCTGGGATGCCTCCGGTGTCACCGAGGATCAACGCGCGGCAATCGCGCTCGCCTCGCACAACCGCGCCGTCAACGGCGAGAAGATCGATTTCAGCCTTTTGCTGGACGGGCTCCAAGCCGAGCGCGAACAAGGCATCACCATCGACATCGCCTGGCGTTATTTCGAGACTGGGGATCGTCGCTTCGTCATCATCGATTCGCCCGGACACGAGCAATACACGCGCAACATGGCGACCGGCGCCTCGCATGCCGACATCGCCATTCTACTCGTCGATGCACGTCACGGTCCCAAGCGCCAGACGCGCCGTCACGCCGCCATCTGCGACCTCGTCGGCATCAAAAAGGTGGTTCTCGCCGTCAACAAGATGGACTTGGTCGACTGGTCTGAAACGCGCTACCACGAGATTGAGAGCGAGTTCCGCGCCATCGCGGGGAGCTTCGGGTTCACCGAAATCACCACCATTCCCGTTGCAGCGCTTACCGGCGACAACGTCGCCTACCGCTCCACCCGCATGAACTGGTATTCAGGTCCGACTCTGCTTGACTATCTCGAGAGGGTCGATCCCGAGACGGAACCCATCGATGCGCCGTTCCGCATGCCGGTTCAGCTCGTGCTGCGCGCCTCTGGCGATTTTCGCGGCTATGCTGGGACCATCGCTTCGGGCAGGGTCAGAGTCGGCGATCGCATCGTCGATGCGAGAAGCGGGCTCGGCGCGATGCTCAAGCGTATCTCGACCATGGACGGAGACCTGCCCTCTGCCGGCAAGGGAGAGGCCGTCACGCTCGTGCTCGACACCGATCTCGATATCTCGCGCGGCGCCGTGCTGTCGGAGGTGCCACGGCGCCCGATCAATGCCGACGTGATCGAGGCGCGGCTGGTGTGGTTGTCCGAGGCGCCGTTCGATCCAGAGAACGGCTATCTCCTCCGCACCCCGACCGATCTCGCGCCGGTGACAAGCGTAAGCATCTCCGCACTTGTCGACTTTGAGACGCTGGCCTCCTCGCCCGCTCATGCCTGTGGGATGAACGATATCGCTGATTGCCGCATCCTCCTCGGCCGCACGACCGCGCTCGATGTCTTCCGCGAGCTGCCTCTCACCGGCAATTTCGTCTTGGTCAGCGCCATCGACGGTGCCACAGTGGCGGGTGGTGTCATCACCTGGGCACAGTCGGGGGCGCCTGAGGTCGGCAACAACGTGCTCGTGCTCAATCGCGAACTCCTTGCGAACGGGCTCTGCTCCGATCTCGGCAACTCACCGGCCGACCTCGACGAGTTCAATCGGCGTGCGCAAGAGGTCGCAACTTTGCTACGCTCGGTCGGCGTTCCGGTTCTGATCGAGATTTGACGCGCTATAATCCGGCTATAATGAAGACGCTCCGGCGAGGGCGCGATTTTTGTGTGCGTCCAAGGGGGAAGGGGACCTGTCAGGTATGGTGGATCTAGGCTGGGCGGCCCCTTTGCTGCCGCTTGTCGCGGCTGGCTTCGGCGTGGGCTTCCTCGTGGGGCTCACCGGCGTTGGCGGCGGCGCGCTGATGACGCCGCTTCTCATCTCGACCTTCGGCGTGAGTCCGCAAGTCGCCGTGGGCACAGACCTTCTTTATGCGTCGGTCACCAAGAGCGTCGGAAGCTGGCGCCATCACGTCTCGCGTCACGTGGAATGGCCGATCGTGCTCAGGCTTGCCGCCGGGAGCTTGCCAGCGGCAGGCGCGCTGCTTGCCGCGATCACCGTTCTGCCCATCGACATGGTGAAGCTCGCCCATTGGATCAGGATGGGCCTCGTCGGCGCGCTCCCCATAAGCGGCCTCGCGATCGTTCTCTATCCCTTGGCGACGCGCTCCTCGCCGCGCGAGGATACCGGCGATGTGCCGGTGCGAACGTTGCCGACCGTTCTCTTCGGTGTGGTTCTCGGCCTGCTGGTGACGCTGACCTCGGTCGGGGCGGGCGCGATCGGCGTCACGGTTCTTGCAGTACTTTATCCCATGTTGCCGGCCAAGCGCCTTGTCGGCTCCGACATTGCCCACGCCGTGCCGCTGACGCTGATTGGAGGCCTCGGCCATCTCGGTCTCGGCAACGTCGATCCAAGCATCCTCTTCGCGCTGCTTTGCGGCTCAATTCCCGGCATCCTGGTCGGATCGCGGCTCGCTGGCGCCATTCCCGAATGGCTGCTGAGACCCCTGCTTGCCGTCACGCTATGCTACGCGGCGTGGGCGCTCTACAAGAAATAGCGATGCTGTCGGCCCGGTGCGGTGTCGGCGCGTGACCGGGCGCTATGATTTCGGCGCCCCCTCGCTCGGCTTCTTCTCGCTCGCAGCCAAGATGTCCTGAACAAATCGTTCAGAGAAGCCGGCGATGAAACACCAGATAAGGAGCAGCGCAAAGTGCGGGGTAGGAGCGAGAAAGCCGAGGTTCAAGCTCTGGACCTCGTGATACGCGGTTTGGTTTCCGTTCTTGGCCGCTCGCGGTTTGTCCTCGCTGGCAATCGGAGGCGAAGCAGCCTGGCCCTCGTTCTCCCCTCCCTGCGACGGAGCCTGTTCCACGTTCTCGGCCACCTCAGACCCGTTTTGCCCTTTTTTCTCGGTCACGTGGAATACGACCCGCACCAATCCGACCTCTTCGAATTGGGGGAGAAGACCTCCGCCGGCGATGCCTGAGCGCACGAACAGGAAGAGGAGGACGGCCGCGCACATGCCGACAGAGCCGCGCAAGAAGATCGAGGACCACTGTTTGGCATCCTCAACCTGGTCCAGCGACAGCGACGTCCAATTCGATTGGAGATAAATGAGCCGGCTGAATAGCGCTCCCATCAAGCCGGCGGTCAGCACCATCCATGGAACGACAGCGACCCATGCATCCAAAGTGAGGTGAGGATTCTCTGACGATGCGTAGACGTACAACGTGTAGACATAAGGTGCGATGAAGAGACCGAAGGTTATTACCCAGCACCATACCAAGCGCCGAGCGGCCTCATTGGTCTTACGACGCGCCAAATATCGCTTTTGCTCGTTCCACTGGATCGCCTCGGTGACGTCGAGGAGGAGGAGGAGGCGAACCCGGTTCGGCGTTGCCGCCGGCTGGGGAAGATTGGCTCCGGGGGCCCTGAGGTCGTCGAAGGCCTTTTGCAGGGCCGCCGCTCCCGGAACTTGCGTGACCATTAGCTCTGACAGCGCCTTTGCCAACTGCTGAAGCGTCTCGTCCGGCGTCAAGAGGAGGATGTTCAGGCGCCGCGCTTCGTAGATGTAGATCCAGCTGTCTCTGCCTGCGGACTGCCCTTTGGCAATGACTGCTTTGATCATCTCGCGAATGCGATTGGCGAATTCCGGAGTCCCGCTGTCACTTGAGGCGAACAGGAGACGCACGCGGGCGAATGACGCGGCAAGGTCCTCCATCTCCGCCGAACTGTCCGGGTCCGTCGGTCTTGCCGGCTCCTCATGGTCGGTCAGCTTGGCGTCTATCGGCCCGTCTTGGTCGACCGGTTGGTTCGCTGGGGGGCTATTGTCGGCCAAGGGACACGGCCCTCAGACGAAGCTGACGAAGCCGAGATTGATTCCGTCGAGCTGCCGCTTGGTGCGGCGGAAGACGCCGATGCCCTCGCGGCTCCCGGTGTCATTGGTATTGCCTTCGATGGTCTCGAGCTTGCCGTTGAAGTTGCCGGCAATAATGCCGGTGTGACCCGTGGATGCCCCTGTCTTGAGGAAGAATACCGAGCCGGGCGATACCAGTGACGGATCGCGTCGCGCTTCGGCCGCGAGTGTGAGCCGCGATCCGCCCGGATTTTCCTTGAGCTTCGCCCAGGCCGACAGGACGCTTCCGGTCTTCGGTGCCGGATTAGCCCGTCGCAGTTGTGCGGACGCTTGTTCGAAACACCAATAGACGAAGCACATGCACCATGGATAGTGATCCTCCATGGGATCAAGACCAGTGGCGCGGATATATTCGTTTACGCGAGGTCCTCGGTTTGAACCGAGTGGCACCTCGCGCACGCCGACCTCATTGTCGGCAAGTGTCACCACGAGTTGAGCGAGTTGGGGCGAGGCCGATGCTGCTACCGGCGGGTCTGCTGGAACGGCTGTCACACCCCCCATCTGGAACAGAGCCGCCCATGTCATCGGTCCTACGATCCCGTCGATATCGAGCGGCTCTGCCGCCAGGTCGGCACCACGGGCTTGAAGAACGCGCACGGCCTCTTCGGTGCGCTCGCCGAATTCGCCATCGATCGTACCGGGGGGTATGGCGAGTGCGCGCAGCCTCAGCTGGACCTGCTTGACGGCGTCGCCAATCGATCCACTACGAATGTAACTGCCTGGAAAAGCCGGAGGCTGTACTCCATCACCTTCCGCGGGACCTTCCGAGCCTTCAGGGCCGTCGATGACCGGGAAGGCGCGCGTCGCCTCGCCATCGTTGGTCGGCTGGTTGGGCGCGAACTGGAGTGTTTGTGCAATCGAAGGATCGCCGTCGATCAGGGCGCGAAGGAGAGCCATGCCGCCGCCCTGCTGACTGACTGCATCGGCCGAGAAAATGTTGTCCCTGACGTATTTTCCCCGGCTGTAGATGTTGGTGAAGCTCCATAGATAGGGCGACTTCACCTGGGGGTGATGTTTGCGGTAGCCCAGGCCGTTGTACTTTTCGAGGACGAATGCAACTCCCGGAACCGTCCAATCGGTCCACTGATCAAACTTGTCGAATCTCGGCGCGTCTTCCGCGCTGGCTTCCCAAGTAAAGGGGGGCATTCCGGCTGGCCGGCCAGCGGGAACATGAATTGTTCTACCCGTTAGCGGATCGCCATTATGAAGATGACGGTCAAACCTCTGGCTTGCCTCGAGGCTGTGGGTGATACCGATTACGAACCACGGGACAGCGGTGTTCGCCGCAACCGTGGCGTAGCGCGCGCGATTTGCGATAATCTTGTTGGCCGTTGCCTCAACAAGAGCCTTCCGTTCGGGGCGTACTTGTGAGTTGGAAAACAGGCTCAGATATTCGGTCCGCAGATCCTCTGTCAGCTCGAACGGCATGGCGTCCTCCCGCGACTGAGCTTGTAGATCTGAGAACTAGATATCTAGGGTTGTATATTCGCGTCAAGCGTGTGTCTATCAACATCATGAACGTACTGCGTGTGCAGGCAGACGGAGAGGCGGCGAAGGGGCTTAAGACCTCGCTGTCCCAATGATCTCCGGGTCAAATAGATTAGCCGCACCACGCGCAAGGGGGCGAGGAGCGGCGCAATGCTTAGCTGTCTGCTGACGGTGCTGCTTTACGGGGCGATGGTCTGGCCGCTCGGCAGGCTCCGCGTCACGCTTTGGCGCTCGCTTTGAGCATGGAACCAAGTCGGAGAGGCCTGCGTTTCCCCCGTCGCACCTCGGGGGGATCTTCAATGCACGGCACAGCCAATTTCTACACGATCTGGAGTCACCGGAGCGCCAAGAGCATCTTTGGCGCGAGTTCCCACCCGGTCAACCGCAACGGCCGGATCCTCTGCTTCGAAACCGAGGAGGAGGCGCAAGCCGAATGCGACCGGCTCAACGCCGGCCGGAGCGGCTCGCAGGTGCGCTATAGCATCGAGCCCGCTTATACCCTGCCGCTCGAGACGGGACTCGCAGTGCTCTCCGACGGTTTCCGGCGGATGAGCGGCGAAATGTCGACGCGGCGCTGAGGCGCCGTCTAGCCGGAAGAATGGTGCCGCCGAGTAGGATTGAACTACTGACCCCGTCATTACCAATGACGTGCTCTACCACTGAGCTACGGCGGCTTAGGACGTCCGCTCGAGGCCATCTGTTGATGCTGCCCCGACGCGTGGGTGCGGACCCTGCCATAGCGGGGAAACCGCTGCAAGCATCGAACCCTTCCACCCGACTGGTCTCCGCGGCTCAAGACATAAGCAACCTTGGCCATGATATAAAGAAAGGCGGTCCAGGATTCCCCCCTGGGAGCATGGTTTTATGAGCGAAAAGAATGAAGGTCGGGCCGGCCGGAAGCAACGCCAAAGGGCGCAGGACCGCGAGGTCCGCCTCGCCCAGGCGCTCCGCGCTAACCTCTTGAAACGCAAGGCGCGGGCCCGCGCCCGCACTTCAGCCAAGCGGTGCGATGAGGGAGGACAGAGCACGTCCTAGGGAGTAAGCTCATGGTTTGTCGCGACGCCTTGAGGGAGGTTGGTCCGGCAAAGAGACGGGGGCTTGATAAGGCGCGAAAAGGGGCAGGGCGCGCGAGGGAGTGACACGCCATGGACCGCATCCGCATTGTCGGCGGCCAGCGCTTGAACGGCACCATACCGATCAGTGGCGCCAAGAACGCTGCGCTACCTTTGATGATTGCTAGCCTTTTGACCCGGGAGACGCTGACGTTGCACAACGTCCCGCGCCTCGCCGACGTGAACCTCCTCTCGCGTATCCTCGGCAATCACGGTGTCGACGTCACCATTGCCGGCAAGAAGTCGGGCCAGCGCTCGACGGATGGCCAGACCTTCAGGCTGACGGCAGCCGAGATCGTCGACACGACGGCGCCTTACGAGATGGTAGCGCGCATGCGTGCGAGCTTCTGGGTGCTCGCGCCGCTCGTCGCGCGCTGCGGCAGGGCGAAGGTTTCTCTGCCCGGCGGGTGCGCTATCGGCACGCGCCCGGTCGATCTGCACATCTCCACGCTCGATAAACTCGGCGCCGAGATCGAGCTCGAAGGCGGCTATGTGATCGCCAAAGCCGCACGCGGACTTACCGGCAATCGCGTCGAGCTGTCGAAGGTTTCGGTCGGCGCGACCCACAACGCCCTCATGGCCGCGGTCCTGGCCAAGGGCGAGACGTTGATCGAAGGAGCTGCGCGTGAACCTGAGGTAGCCGATCTTGCCGCCTGCCTGATCAGGATGGGCGCGCGTATCGAGGGGCTGGGAACGAGCACGCTGTGGATCCAGGGACGCGAGGCGCTCTATGGCGCCGAGCATGCCGTCCTTCCCGACCGCATCGAGACCGGCACCTATGCCATGGCCGCCGCCATGACCGGCGGAGACGTAATGCTCGATGGCGCCCGTGCCGACCTCCTGCAAGAGGCATTGCAGATCTTGCGCGCGAGTGGCATCGAGATCGAGGAGCGGCCGACCGGTATCCGCGTGGCGCGGAATGGCCAAGGGCTTCAGCCGGTTAGCGTGGAGACGCAGCCCTTCCCCGGCTTTCCGACCGATCTGCAGGCGCAGCTCATTGCTCTCATGTGCATGGCGAAAGGCACCTCGACGGTGCGCGAGACCATCTTCGAGAACCGCTTCATGCACGTGCAGGAATTGGCGCGCCTCGGTGCCAAGATCGATCTCAAGGGCGACACGGCACTTGTCACCGGCGTCAACGGCTTGCGTGGAGCCCAGGTCATGGCGACCGACCTGCGCGCCTCCGTGTCGCTCATTATTGCCGGGCTTGCGGCCCAAGGGGAGACGACGATCGGACGCGTTTATCACCTCGACCGCGGGTTCGAGCGCATCGAGGATAAGCTTCGCCAATGCGGGGCCCATATCGAGCGGCTGACGAGCTGACGCCTTAACCGAACTTGACAGTTTCATGTCTTGCTGGAGCGTGGTACTTGGCCAGGCGAAAGAACCTCCTTTGCTGTCATGAAACCGTTGAAACTGATCGCGCTCGATGAGGCTGACCTCGAGGTCGTGTCATCGCACCTCCAGGATGCGGTGATGCGAGTCGGCGACATGGCGTACGTGCCTTCGAAGAAGCGCTTCGCCGCCGTCCTCAATCGCTTCGATTGGGAGCGGGCCGAGGGTGGGGACGGCGGTAAGAACTATCGCCGGCGGCGGGCCGCGCTAAGATTCGACCGCGTGCTCGGCGCCAAGCACAGACGGGTCAAGCCCGCGACAGAGGACAAGGTCCTTTCGCTCCTTGCCATCAGCTTCGAGGCCACCCAGCCGCCGGGGGGCTATGTGACGCTCACCTTCTCTGGCGATGCTTCGATCCAGCTCAAGGTCGAGTGCATCGAGGCCGAGCTTACCGATCTCGGCCCTGTCTGGCGCGCCAAGTCGAAGCCCCAGCATCCCGGCGAACCTGGAGCGGGCGGCAAGCCTGGAACCAACTCCTGAAATCCATGCCTGTTTTTCTCAAGACCGGGGATCGCGATTTCGAGGACCGCTTTGCCGCTCTGCTTGCGGTGAAGCGCGAGCAGGCCTCGGACGTCAACGATGCGGTCGCGGCCATCATCGCCAAGGTCCGCGCCGAAGGCGATGCCGCGCTGATCGAACTCACACAGCGCTTCGACGCGCTCGACTTGAAGGCGGTCGGCCTCAGGGTAGCGGCGGCGGAGATTGAAACGGCGCGCGCTAAGATCGATGCGAAGACGCTGGCCGCGCTCGAGCTTGCGCAGGAGCGCATCCTCGACCACCACTCCCGCCAGCTGCCGCGCGATGATCGCTACACCGATGCGACCGGCGTTGAGCTCGCCAATCGCTGGACCCCGGTCGCATCCGCAGGTCTCTATGTTCCTGGCGGCACGGCAAGCTATCCAAGCTCGGTGCTGATGAACGCGGTTCCTGCCAAAGTCGCGCGCGTGAAGCGCATCGTCATGGTCGTGCCGGCGCAGAAGGGAGTGCTCAACCCGCTCGTGCTGGTCGCGGCCTCTCTCGCCGGAGTCGATGAGATCTACCGTGTCGGCGGCGCGCAAGCGATCGCGGCCCTTGCCTATGGCACCGAGAGCATTGCGCCGGTGGCGAAGATCGTTGGCCCCGGCAACGCCTATGTCGCCGCCGCTAAGCGACAGGTCTACGGCCAGATCGGCATCGATATGGTGGCGGGCCCGTCAGAAGTCGTGGTGATTGCCGACAAGGAGAACGACCCGGCTTGGATCGCCGCCGACCTGCTCGCCCAGGCCGAGCACGATGAGGCTGCCCAATCGATCTTGATCACCGATGATGCCTCCTTCGCCAAGGACGTCGTTGCGGCAGTGGAAAGCCAACTTTCGACCCTGCCGCGCGAGGCAATCGCAAGGGCAAGCTGGCGCGATTACGGCGCCGTTATCCTGGTCAGAAACCTCGATGAGGCGCCTGCCTTTGCCGACCGTCTTGCGCCGGAGCACCTTGAGATCGCGACGTCCGATCCCGAGAAGCTCGCCGCGCGTATCAACGATGCCGGCGCGATCTTCATCGGGCGCTATACGCCTGAGGTGATTGGCGACTATGTTGCGGGCACCAACCACGTTCTCCCCACCGCGCGGAGCGCGCGATTCGCCTCCGGCCTCTCGGTCCTCGACTTCATGAAGCGCACGTCGATCCTGAAGCTCGATGCGGAAAGCCTTGCGGCGCTCGGCCCTGCGGCAATGACGCTGGCCGAGGCCGAAGGGCTCGAGGCGCACCGGCGCTCGGTCGCCATCAGGCTCAACCCGAGGGGCTGAAATGGCGGAGCAGGCGGCGGCGTCGGTTGAGGATCGGTCGCGTCTGGTCGAGGTTACCCTCGACCAGGCCTCGATCGGCCGCAATCAGGCCGAGGTCGAGCACGAACGCGACGTTGCGATCTTCGATCTGCTCGAGAAGAACTCCTTCGCGCTCGAAGGACATGACGGCCCTTACACGCTCCATCTTTCGCTCGCCGACAATCGCCTGGTCTTCACCGTGGGCGACGCCGACCGCGCCCCGATTCAGCATGTGATGCTTTCGCTCTCGCCCTTCCGCCGCATGGTGAAGGATTACTTCTTGATCTGCGAGAGCTACTATCAGGCGATCAAGACCCAGCCGGCCTCGAAGATAGAGGCAATCGACATGGGCAGACGCGGCCTCCACGACGAAGGGAGCAAGCTTCTCATGGAGCGGCTCAAGGGCAAGATCACGATCGACCTTCCGACCGCAAGACGCCTGTTCACGCTGCTCTGCGCGCTCCACTGGAAGGGCTGATCCGTTGGCGCTTGCGGGCGAGTTGCCGGGCGCAGTCCTCTTCGCCTGCAGCCGCAACGCCGTACGCTCGCCGATGGCAGCGGCCATCCTGCGCCATCTCGCCGGAAGTCGTGTCTTTGTCGGGTCGGCTGGGGTGCGTGCCGGTGAGGCAATCGATCCCTTCGCCGTCGCCGTGATGGAGGAGCTTGGCATCGACATGTCGAAGCACAAGCCAGTGTCGCTCGCCGGCGTGCACGACACCTCATTCGATCTCATCGTCACGCTCGCGCCAGAGGCTCATCACAAGGCTCTCGAGATCGCCCAAGGCTTTGCCGTCGATGTCGAATATTGGCCGACGCTGGACCCGACTCTCGCCGGCGGCAATCGCGAGCAGATCCTCGACGCTTATCGCGCCGTGCGCGACGGCTTGTTCCGTAAGATAAAGACGCGCTTCGGGCTTGGCGGCGGTCCGACCGTTTGAATGGAAGAGGCGAGGCCGCTTACGACTCGATCAGGAAATTGTCGACCGATTCCAGGCCGACCTTGGGAAGCGCCTCGGCCTCGTCCTTGAGATTGACGCCCGAAAGTCCCCGCTTGCGCGCCTCGGTCATCAGATAGCGCAGTTTGTAGGCGGCCTGCTCGTAGCTGAGACCCTGCGGGCGGATGTTCGAGATGCAATTCCTCGATTCGTCGGTGAGGCCGACACGGGGGGAGAACGTCATATAGATGCCCATGCTGTCGGGCGAGCTCAAACCAGGGCGCTCGCCGATCATCACGACGACCATCTTGGCGCCCAGCGCCTCGCCGACCTCATCGCCGACTGCTACCCGAGCCTCTTTCACGATGCAGAACGGCGCCATGTGCCAATCGTCCTTCAGCGTCGGCAGCGCGGCATCGAGAAAGGACGCGGCGTTCTCCTCGATGGCGAAAGCCGAGAGCCCATCACCGATGACGAAAACCACGTCATAGGGTTCGGCCGGACGCGGCAGCGCCTCTAACAGAGCACGCGACCGCGCATCGAGCCGGCGCCCCTTGTCGGGCCGTTGCAAATACATCGGCCGTCCATCGGAAGCGCTGTGCAGGAGAACCGTCTCGAGCCCGCGCGAACGAAGGCTCTGCTCGAAGGCCGCCGCGTCGAGAGCATGATGCACGGCATCGCGTGCGCGGGCATGTGCCAGTTGAAATTCGAGGTGAGGCTTGGTTGGCAGGCTGGTGCCCGAGCGGCCAAGCGCGATGCGAGCGCTCGTGTGCTTGCGGAGCTTGTTCCAAGGGTCGGCAACGACAATATCGCGCGGTTCGCGTGCCACGAGAGGCGCCTCAGTGAAGGTGCGCGAGTGCGCGTTGGAATGGTTTCGGCAGGCTGTCTGACAGCCGCACATCTCTCTTGTCCTGCTCGTAGATGCCCATCGCCTTTAGCCAGTCCTCGAACTCCGGCGCGGGCTTGAGGCCGAGCACTTTGCGGACGTAGAGCGCGTCATGGAACGACGTGGTCTGATAATTGAGCATGATGTCGTCGGAGCCGGGAATACCCATGATGTAGCTGACGCCTGCGACCGCGAGCAGGGTTAGGAGCACGTCCATGTCGTTCTGATCGGCCTCGGCGTGATTGGTGTAACAGATGTCCACGCCCATCGGCACGCCGAGCAACTTGCCGCAGAAATGGTCCTCGAGGCCAGCGCGGGTGATCTGCCGCCCGTCGTAAAGATACTCAGGCCCGATGAAGCCGACCACCGTGTTGAGGAGAAGCGGCTTGAACTTCCGGGCGACGGCGTAGGCGCGCGCCTCGAGAGTTTGCTGATCGACGCCGTGATGGGCATTCGCGGAAAGCGCGCTGCCCTGGCCGGTCTCGAAATACATGACGTTGTCGCCAACGGTGCCGCGCTCGAGGCCGAGCGCCGCCTCGCGGCCCTCCCGGAGAATGGCGAGGTTGATGCCGAAGCTCTTATTGGCCGCCTCCGTGCCGGCAATCGACTGGAAGACGAGATCGATCGGCGCACCGCGATTGATCGCCTCGATGCTCGTGGTGACATGGGTCAACACGCATGATTGGGTGGGGATCTCGTAGCGGCGGATAATCTCATCCAGCATCTCGATGAGCGTGGTGACCTGGGCGACGCTGTCGGTGGCGGGGTTGATGCCGATGACCGCATCGCCATTGCCGTACATCAATCCATCGACGATGCTGGCGGCAATGGCGGTCGGATCGTCGGTCGGATGGTTCGGCTGAAGGCGGGTCGCCATGCGCTTCCTCTCCCCGATCGTATCGCGGAATTTGGTGATGACGCGGCATTTCTGCCCGACCAGGATGAGGTCCTGCACGCGGCAAATCTTGGAGACCGCCGCGACGATCTCGGGCGTAAGACCGGGAGCGAGAGCCACAAGCGCCTTCTCGCTCGCCGCATCCGACAGGAGCCAGTCTCTGAAGCCTCCGACTGTCAAATGGGCGACGGGCCTGAAGGCGCGTGCATCGTGCTCATCGATGATGAGACGCGTAACCTCATCGCTCTCGTAGGGGACGACCGCCTCGGTGAGGAACACCGAGAGCGGAAGCTCGGCGAGCGCCATTTGCGCCGCCACGCGCTCCTCATCGTCGCCGGCAGCGATTCCGGCCAGGTAGTCGCCCGACCGCGCAGGCGTCGCCTTGGCAAGCAGTTCTTTGAGGGAAGGGAAGCTGTAGGTGTGACCGCCGACGGTGTGGGAGTAGCCCATGATGCCGTTTCCTCGTGCAACGCTACCGCGCAAGGCTCAAGTGCCCGCGGGAAAGCATTATGCCACGGAATTCGGCTTGTTCCACTCAGCGCATCTCGGCAGCCGGGCTCAAGTCCCTACTTCCCCGCCTGCTGGGCGCTCTCCCAATCCTTCTCGGCCTGCACCAGCATCTTGTCGTAGCTGTCGTCGGTCGTGAGTTCGGTGATCCCTTGCCCGAACTTGGCAGCCAACGAGCGGCAGGGCGATTTCTTGGAGAAGGCGACGAACATTTCTTGGCTGAGTAGCGCCTGGTTGAGGGCCACAACCTTGTCCTTGAGACCCTCTTTGGCGGCTTCCGCAACGCCCGGATAATAACCGGCGATGAGATAGTCGGCCTTTCCATCCAGCAGGTCTTTGAAGGCAGCGTCGATGCCTGGAGCACGGGCGACGTCAAGCTTCTCCTTCATGAAAGCGTCGAACTCGCTTCCGTAGCTTTCGCCTTGGTTGGTGACACCTTTCTTGCCAATCAGATCGTTCTCGCCGGTGAAGGGGAAGTCTTTGCCCTTGACCACGAAGATTGCCACGTCATCGAAGGTGAAGGCCGGCTGGACGTAATCGAGATATTTGCCCCGCTCGTCATTATAGTAGATGCCAAAGATCATGTCGGCCTTGCCGTCGAATGCCGCTTGCTGCGCCTCCTCCCAACTCCCCATGTATTTCGATTCGAGCGGCACGTTGATTTGCTTGGCGATGGTTTCGACCAGGGTCGGCGCCGCGCCGACGATGTTGTCGCCGTCCTTGTAGGCGATCACCGGGTATTGCGGATGCCCCGTCGCCGTGATCTTGGTGCACTCATCTGCAGCGAAGGTGGCAGTGCCCGTGAGGGAGAGAGCCACGAACACGCTCAAGCCGAGAAATCTTTTCATAATCAAGGATTCCTTGTTCCTCATCGGAGTGGGGTAGAGGCAGGCGGACCATTCAGTCCGGCGGGTTGCTCTATTTGCCGCCTCTCATCTGTGCCTTGATGCGATCGACGTCGGCCTGCGAGACCTTTCCGGCTTGGACCAACGCCTGCACGCAGGCTGGCGACAAGCTTGGCCCCGCCTTCTTCATGCAAAGGTTCAGAGCGGCGGTCTGCAGCCCATAGTCGCCGCAGAACTTCCTGTAGTCGTTGGCGCAGTTGTTCTGCATGCCTTTGGTGATGGTCCCCGCTTGCGCGAAAGCCAGCGACGGTGCCGCGCAGATGCCAAGGATCACAACAACGGCGGTGGGCAGTCTTGACCGATGACGTGTCATCCGCTGATCCCTCTTTGTTTGCAGCCGGGGCTCTACCACGCTTCGGCCGCCTCGCCACGTTAAAGCTGCCAAGCGGTCGCAAGGATCATATTGACCCAGTAATCCGGCTTGATTTTGCGCCGCTTCCCGACCATTCTCCCGCGACTTGCGATGCGGAAGGAGCCTTATGGCGAAGGAAGAAATGCTCGAATTTCCCGGGGTGGTGACGGAGCTTCTCCCGAACGCCACTTTCCGGGTGAAGCTCGAGAACGATCACGAGATCATCGCCCATACGGCAGGACGAATGCGCAAGAACCGCATCAGAGTGCTTGCCGGTGACAAAGTTTTGGTCGAGATGACTCCCTATGATCTCACTAAAGGTCGGATCACTTACCGATTTAAGTAGCAGGTTCCGCTTCAAGCGAGCGGAGCCGGTGAAGAAGGAAAAGGCCGCCCCGCAGCGGCCGGCGCGGACGCGCGCGGCACCGAGCCGCTTCCGTCCAAAGCTCGTGCTCGCCTCGGCCTCCCCGCGCCGGCTGCAATTGCTCGAGCAGGCGGGCATCACGCCGGACGCACTCCGCCCCGCCTCGATCGATGAGAGCGTGACCAAAGGCGAGGTGCCGCGCCATATCGTTCGCCGCCTGGCCCGCGCCAAGGCCGAGGCCGCGCGCCGGCAGATCAAGAATGAGCCCGATCTCGCCAAGGCCTTCGTGCTCGCCGCCGACACGGTGGTCGCGGTCGGACGCCGCGTACTCGGCAAGGCCGAGCTCGAACATGAGGCCGGAGATGCGCTGAGACTATTGCGCGGCCGCGCCCACCGGGTGCACACGGCGATCTGCCTGTTGACGCCCGACGACCGCCCGCGCGAGCGCGTGGTCGAGACGCGCGTGCGCTTCCGCAATCTCTCCAACGAGGAGATCGGCAATTATCTCGCGAGCGGCGAGTGGAAGGGCAAAGCCGGCGGCTATGCCATCCAGGGGATTGCCGGCGCCTTCGTGGTGAAGATGGTCGGCTCCTACACCAATGTCGTCGGTCTGCCGCTGACCGAGGTCGTCAATCTCTTGCAAGGCGAGGGCTTCCCCGTAAGTCATCTTTGGCTGTCAAAAGCCGAGGAGATCGAGACCGAGTGAGCGTGCGACGACGCGGAGAGAAGGAAGCAACTCGGCCTGGTAAGGCTAAGGGCGCGGCACCCGCGCGCAAGGCTCCTGGCTGTCCCATCTGCAGCAAGCCCACCGTCGCTGAGTATCGCCCGTTCTGCTCGAGACGCTGCGCCAATATCGATCTTGGCCGCTGGCTCCAGGGTCGCTACGCCGTCCCGGGCGAGCCGGTCGGCGCCGATAACGCTGGCGAGCTCGGCTCCGAAGATGACGAAGACGCGGGCTGTTAGCGCCGCTCTCGACAGGGGTAAGGCGATTTCCTATAAGCCAAGGCCTTGCGCGCTGCGCTGGCTTTGCTCATCTGCGGAAGGCAAAGGCCGCAAAGGGCCCAGGTAGCTCAGTTGGTAGAGCAGCGGACTGAAAATCCGCGTGTCGGTGGTTCGAATCCGCCCCTGGGCACCATTTTTCAAAGGATTTTCAAGAGGCTATACGGGTGTTGATTTTCATAGCTGCTGGAAGCATACTAGCACAGTTCTAGCACAGGCTTATGCCGCGCCTCACCACCGGAACGCCGACCCGTGGAACGCCACACGATGCTCGGCGGTAAAGTCCAGCTCTACCGCCGTCCCGAAACAGCCTCCTGGCATTGCTCTGCTTCGCTTGCCGGCAAGCAGCGCCGCGCCAGCACCCGCGAAGACAGCCTCGCCCGGGCCAAGGACTTCGCCGAAGACTGGTACCTGACCCTGCGCGGCAAAGCCCGTGCCGGCCAGATCATCGACGACAAGAACTTCAAGCGCGCCTGCCGCCTGTTCCTGCGCGACTACGAGGCGATGACCGCCGGACAGCGCAATCCCAAATACGTCCAGGACCACCACAGCCGCATCAACAATCACCTGCTCCCTTATTTCGGCCCGCTTGGCCTTGCCCAGATCACGGCCGGCAAGATCATGGAATACCGCCTGCACAGGCTCAGCCCGCCGCAGGGCAAAAAGCCCCCTGCGCGCACGACGCTTCACAGCGAAATCGTCACTCTGCGCCTGATCCTGAAAACAGCCGTCCGCCACGGACTGCTCAAAGTCCTGCCCGACCTGTCGAGCCCCTATCAGGCATCGACCAAGATCACGCACCGCGCCTGGTTTTCGCCCGAGGAATACAAAACCCTCTACGCCCACACCCGCACGAACGTAAAAAAGGCCCAAGACAAGCCCTGGCTATGGGCCGCTGAACAGCTTCACGACTACGTTCTCTTCATGGCGAATACCGGCATCCGCCCCGATGAAGCGAACCGCCTTGAGTTCCGCGACGTCAAGATCGCCTATGACAAAGGCGTCGGCGCGAAGATCCTTGAGATTGAAGTCCGCGGCAAACGCGGCGTCGGCTTTTGCAAGAGCATCCCCGGCGCGATACGCCCCTTCGAGCGCCTGCGCGACCGCCCGCGCCCCGTTATCGCCAACAAACGCAACGGCGGGGCGGACAACGACGCCGATCCCGGTATAACTCGCTTGCCCCAGCCTACGGACAAGCTCTTCCCGGTCGATCACAAACGCCAGTTCAACCGCATCCTCGACGAGCTCGGCTACAAACTCGACCGCGACGGCAACCGCCGCACCGCCTACTCGCTGCGCCATACCTATATCTGCCTGCGCCTTATGGAGGGCGCGGACATCTACCAGATCGCAAAAAACTGCCGCACCAGCGTCGATATGATCGAGAAATATTACGCGACCCACATCAAGGATCGCATTGACGCCGCCGCGATCAATGTCCGCAAGCCCAGGGCGCCGAGGAAGAAGGACAACAAGAACATCATGAACATGAAGAAGAACAGGAAGACCGGCGCGCCGGGCCGCACGCCGCCGGCCTCATAAAAAAAACTCTCCGGCGGTGGTGGCGGCGGCGTTCATCATCTCCACCATGGTCACCGTCGTTATTGTCATCGCCATCGCCACCACCATCATCATCACCGGCACCACAAACCGACCCGGATTGGCTGCCGCCACCGACAACAATAACAACACGATTCCTGAGCACCCTCGGGCAGTACAAAAGCATTCCTACTTCTGCACTGAATTAACCTCGCCAAAAACGTCCCCATAGATGTTTTCAATGCGCTCGACCTCGTCCGGCGTCAGAGCTGCAAATTCATTTGTCCGCGCACGCCTGGACAAGCGCCCCGCATTTTGACGCAGGAAACCGAACAGGTTGTTCAGCGTCCTGTCCGGCATATCCACGATCGTTTCTATCCCGGCGCGGAAACGGTCGAACCTTTCGAGGAACTGCGTTTCCTCGGGCAAGTCTTCCTCGATGGTTTTGCGCACGCACCCATACAGAAATTCCGCGTGCGGCGTGGCGTCAAAAAACCTGTAAAAGTCGCCCGTGTCATTCAGCACGCGCACATTGCCGTCCGGCAACGGCTCCCATTCGATGAGCGGCAGGAGCCTGCGGGAATAGCTTTCGAGTACCGCGCGGTAATCGTCGATTCTATCGAGGATCGCCGCTGAAACCGGGAAACGTACGCCCGGCGGATTGAACCCCCGGCGGGCGAGAACGTAATGCATCAGATAACGGTGGAGTCTCCCGTTCCCGTCCTCGAAAGGGTGAACGTAAACGAACCCGAATGACAGAATGGCGGCGGCGATCACCGGATCGATCCTGTCCGATGCGCGGTCGAACGCAACCATGCCCCGGATCAGCGATTCAAGGTCCTCGGGCCGCGCACTGATATGGTCGGGCAGGGGGGCCTGGCTCTCGCGGTCGTGTTCGCCGACAAAGCCGCCTTCACGCCGCAGGCCCAGCCGCACGAACCGCTCGTCGCCAATCACGATCCTTTGCAGCCGGAGCAGTTCATCCAGATCGATCGGTGCGCGTCCCGCCTCGCCAATCGCTCTGCCCCAGCGTTGTATCCGGTCCTGCGGCGCGTGTTCGCCCTCGATAACGTAACTCGATTTTGAATCCTTCAGCAGAAGGAAAGCGGCGGCACGCGCGAGAAGATCGCGCGGCACCGTGCCAACGATCTCGCGCGCGCGCTCAGCCAGGTTCAAAGAAACAAACTCATCAAGCGCCCGGCTGCGAAAAACCATCGGACAAAATTCAGGCGTGCCCGGCAGGTTATTGCGCACACAGTGCCGCGGCGAATTTTCGCCGTCGGCGCCCCATTGCTGATCCGGGTCAACGACCGGGACGTAGGCAACCCGTTCCGCTGAAGGCAAGTCAAGCTGCGTTCCCGTCAGCCATTCATAGAGGAACCAGATGCGGCGGGCATAGCTGCCCGTCGGGGTCGCCCGGACAAGACCCTCGATCGCGGCGGGACCGGCCGCCAGAAACAGCCGCTTCAGGACGGCCAGATCGAGGCCCTCATACTTCAGGGCAAAGGTTAGGTGGCCTTCCAGCGTGGCCGGCGGCGCGTGCCGCGGCGTGTAAAGACGCCAGCCGCCTTCCTCGCTGACCCGGTGGCGCGTGCCGATTGCCAATAGCCGCAGCGGGAGCGGCACACGCAGATTGTACGCCCCGATAAGCGCAGCGTATCCCGCAGGCGTTCCCGTCTCGGGGAGCCGCCTTTCCTGAAAAACCGTCACCGGTCCTGAAAAACCCTGTTGTTCACGCTGTCCCATGAAAAACGATCACTTTCCACGAAAAACTACAATAAAAAAGGCCAACGCCTGAAAAACCATCATATCTCATGAAAAATCTTTGCACAAGCCACTTCCGGTGAAAACTAATTGCAACCCAGCCGCCGCAAGCGCTCCCAACCGGATAAGTGAACAATTTTTAACAGGTTTTAAATCACAAGTTGCAATAATAAAAATATACGACCAATGATAAAGCAGGCAGAAATGAAGGTCCCTTGTTACATAGACCTCGATCAAGCCCGATCAGTTCTTGCTGAAATGGGCGTGAATCTCACACCTCGCCAGATCAAGCGGGCCGCCGACAAAGACATTCATGGCCGCCGCAAGCTTCCGTTCTTTGTCGATCCCATAGAAGGCAAGCTCAAGATTGAAAAGGGCGCTCTCGTCAACGCCTACCTCAAACTACAAGTTCACGCAGAGAATAATTGCAAGATTAACGACGATGTGATTCAATGAATACACTTCAAAAAACAAGAATAACCGGAATTGCCCGATGTCAGATATAAGAAAAAGGAGGGGACCAAAGGGAACAACTTACCAGGTTCGCTCCCCCAGCAAGGCGGCCAAGTCAGGTTACGCCTACAAGACATTTAATACGCGCAAGGAAGCGCTCGCATTCGTTGAGAGCGGCAAGGCGCGCCATGCCGGCACTCGCGCACCCGCCGAAACCAAAACTGTTCCCGAGGGTGTCGATGAGTGGCTCAACATTTGCGAGAAAATCGGGCGCGACGGCCGCGAGAAGGTCGAGCCGCAGACGCTCGTTGAATACAAGCGCCGGGGTCGCGTGATGAAAGAATACCCGTGGCCGAAAACGCTCCCTGATCTGGAACCCGCCGACATCGTCCACTTCCGAAACTGGCTACTCGAAAACAAAAGCCGCGACCTCGCACGGCGGACCCTCTCGTCCTTCCATTCAATGCTGATCGAAATGAAGCAGCAGGGCAACCTGAACGATGATCCTGCCGGAGGTATCACCATCAGAAGCGGCGGCCGCTACGAGGACGACGATTCCGAAATTCAGATTCCGACCGATGCCGAAGTGCGCGACATACTCGACGCCGCCGATAGCATGGGAACGAAAAACGACTTCATGGAAAAATGCTGGGCCCGCTATCGGCCCATGATCTACCTCGCCACGTTCTCAGGCATGCGGCCATCCGAATACAGAGGCCTGCCGTGGTCGAACCTGTTTGAGGACCACGTACAGGTACGGCAGCGCGCCGACAAGACCGGCCTTATCGGCCCTGTCAAATCGAAAGCCGGCAAACGCACGATTCATCTGCCACGTCTGGTGACTGACATCGTATTTCAATGGAAAGAGCGCTGCCCGAAATCCAAAATCGATCTTGTGTTTCCTACTGAGTCCGGCGCGCCTCAGATGCTCACCAACATCTACAGGCGTGCATGGGTCCCCTTGTTGCGTGAAGTCGGCTTAACGCAAACGGAACGTAAGAACGGGCGCGAGATCGACACCCCGAAATATCCGCCCTATGCTCTCCGGCACTATTACGCGAGCAAGCTGATCGCCAAAGGCAAGGACCTTAAATACATTCAGAAGGCAATGGGCCACTCAAAAATCGAGATCACGCTGAATGTCTATGGGCACCTTCTCAAAGACCATGAAGACGCTCATAAAGAGACCGCTGAAGAGCTGGCGGCAGAGTTGCTTGGATCTCGCTGTGGCAAATCTGTGGCAAATAATTACAAGCCACTGAATTAAGCTAATATTTCCCAGCTTCCCAAGCTGAGGGCCGCGGGTTCGACCC
This sequence comes from uncultured Alphaproteobacteria bacterium, assembly GCA_963732205.1. Lineage (GTDB taxonomy): Bacteria > Pseudomonadota > Alphaproteobacteria > Rhizobiales > Methyloligellaceae > Methyloceanibacter. The sequence continues at coordinate 825,274 of CAVSYE010000004.1, read as the reverse complement.
CCGTCGCCCGCTCCAGAATTAAATCAGGGACTTAGATCACACTTACGAAAACAAAACGGCCCTTCGGGGCCGTTTTCGCCACAAAAACCATGTCCCCGGAAACCCGCAGAAATCCGCCATTGTCTGAATCCGTCTGTTTCGGCTTGTGGCAAGTTTGTGGCGAGTTGTTAAATTCAAAAATATCAGAAATTGCTACAGACAGACCTATAAACTACGCGTTCTTGCAATAATAATTGGGATATGTTGGTCGGAGGTATTCCAAGGAAGTGGTTATTACAAAGAACAGTTGTGCTCGCCACAGCTTTTTTGCTTTGCCCAAATCTATGCACCTCGCTATAACGGAGGCAACCCTCGCCGCAGGTTGTGGGGTGACCGAACTACATCCAAAAGACACGAGGGCAAGTTAAAGGGGGAAAGTTGAGCACCGAATACCATGCCAAGCTGTTCGCCAACGAACTCAGCAGACGGCATTCCGTCGCCGATGCCGAGAAGCTGGCCGGGGCTCTTCTCGACGCGCAGGTTGACTTAAATCCCCATCAGGTCGAGGCCGCTCTCTTCGCATTCAAATCGCCCTTATCCAAGGGTGCCATTCTCGCCGACGAGGTTGGCCTCGGCAAAACGATCGAAGCCGGACTCGTGCTTGCCCAAAAATGGACGGAAGGCAAACGCCGCATTCTGGTCATCACCCCTGCCAACCTGCGTAAGCAGTGGTCGCAGGAAATTGAGGAGAAGTTCTTCCTCCCGACCGTCATCCTTGAGTCCCGCAACTACAACAAAATGAGCAAGGACGGCGCCCGCCGTCCGTTCGAGCAGAAGAAGCTCGTCATCTGCTCGTTCCAGTTTGCGGCCCGCAACGCTGAAGAGCTGATGGTCATTCCGTGGGACCTTGTCGTCATCGATGAGGCGCATCGCCTTCGCAACGTCTACCGGCCTGACAACCGGATAGGGCGTGCCCTCAAAGGAGCGTTGGCTAATGCGCCGAAGGTTCTTCTCACCGCCACGCCGCTGCAAAACTCACTGATGGAGCTTTACGGCCTCGTCAGCCTCATTGACGACTACGCCTTCGGGGATGCCAAGAGCTTTCGCGCTCAATACGCTCGCCTGAGCGAAAATGGGCAGTTCGACGATCTCAAGGGGAGATTGCAGCCAGTATGTCACCGAACGCTGCGCCGGCAGGTGATGGAATATATCAGCTACACAAACCGTATTCCGATCACTCAGGAGTTCGTGCCGACCGAGCAAGAGCAGACGCTCTACGACATGGTGTCCGAATACCTGCGGCGGCCTTCCTTGCAGGCGCTGCCGTCCAGCCAGCGAGCCTTGATGACGCTGATAATGCGCAAGCTGCTCGCGTCATCGACATTCGCGATTGCTGGCGCGCTCGATTCCCTCGCGCGGAAACTGGAGCGCCAGCTCAAAGACGATAAGAACCTCCGCGAGAAACTTGAGGAGGAAATTTCCGAGGACTACGAGGAATTCGACGAGACCGCCGAGGAGTGGTCCGAGGAAGAAGACGAACCCGAGCTTCTGACAGTCGCCGATATAACGGCAATCGAGCATGAGATTGGCGAGCTGCGCGCTTTTCGAGACCTGGCGGTATCCATCGCCGAGAATGCTAAAGGGCAGGCTCTCCTGAGCGCATTGCGCGCCGGCTTCGCCAAGACCGCCGAGCTTGGGGCTGCCGAGAAGGCGATCATTTTTACCGAATCCCGCCGCACGCAGGAATACCTCGTCCGTTTGCTGACCGAACATGGCTACGACGGCAAGCTCGTCCTTTTCAACGGCTCGAATTCCGATCCAGGTTCGAAGGCGATCTATGAGGCGTGGCTGGTCAAGCACAAAGGCACTGACCGGATAACCGGATCGCGCACCGCCGACATACGAGCCGCGCTCGTGGAATATTTCCGAGACAAGGCATCAATCATGATTGCGACGGAAGCTGCTGCGGAAGGCATCAACATTCTGCTCGATTGTCGTAAATTATGACCTGCCCTGGAATCCGCAGCGCATCGAACAGCGCATCGGGCGCTGCCATCGCTACGGCCAGCGATACGACGTTGTCGTCGTCAACTTCCTCAATAAGAATAATGCGGCCGACCAGCGCGTTTACGAACTGCTCGCCGAAAAGTTCAAGCTCTTCTCCGGCGTCTTCGGCGCGTCCGATGAAGTGCTGGGTGCGATTGAGTCCGGTGTCGAATTTGAAAAGCGCATTGTCGCCATCTATCAAACCTGCCGTTCGACAGAAGAGATCGAAACGGAGTTCGAGCGCCTGCGGGCGGAGATGGACGAGAATATCACGGTGACGATGGAGGACACCCGGCGCAAATTGCTGGAAAACTTCGACGCCGAGGTGCATGACCGCCTGAAGATTAATATGGACCAGAGTAGGGAGTATCTCGACCGCTATGCGCGGATGCTCTGGTCCGTCACGAAACATGAACTCGGCAAAATCGCGAAGTTCGACGACAATTACCTCACCTTCATGTTGAAAGCGCCTCCAGACGGCATCAACGCCGCGCCCGGCGCTTACTTCATGTCAAAGCAGGGAATTGACGGCCACCGCTACAGGCTGGGTCATCCTCTGGCGCAACACCTACTGACGCTCGCGGCTTCCCGGAAACTCGATGGCGCGTCAATAACCTTCGATTACACCGCGTGGCCGCAAAAGGCGGTGGCAATAGAGCCGCTCGTCGGGCGATCAGGAACGCTTGTGGCGCACAAGATTTCCATCAGGGGTGCCGACGATCAGGATCACATCATTCTCGCCGCGATGACCGATCAAGGTGTGCGGCTCGATCCGAAGACTGCGATGCGCCTATTCGAGCTTCCGGCGAGAAAGAACGGTCAGGCGGAGTTGCTCTTACCCGAGGGTGTTGCTTCGACTGTAGATACAGAGCGCAAGACCATCCTTGATGCAATGACGGCTCGACAGTCCGTTTGGTTCGACGATGAAATGGATAAGCTCGACAACTGGGCCGAAGATAAGCGCGCGGGATTGAAGGCCGACCTGAAAGAACTCGACGAGCAAATCAAGGCGCTCAAGAAGGAAATTCGCCAGATCGGCAATCTGCCGGAGAAGCTGACTCTGCAACGTCAGGCGCGAGCGTTAGAGACAAAGCGCGAGGACGCATGGCGCGCTTACGACGCGGCCGCGAAGGAGATCGAAGTCCAGAAGGACGGTCTTCTCGATCAGGTAGAAGAGCGCCTGGGCCAAGAGGTTTCGGATGAGCAGCTCTTTGCCATTCGCTTTGAAATTGTATGAGAGGACTTGTGATGAACGACGCAACCAAGATGCCGCTGACCTCGATGGACGTCGCCGAAGAGAAGCGCTCGGAGCTGAAAGGCTGCCTCGGTCGCGCATTCCCGGAAGTGTTTGCGGAAGGTGTCATCGATTTCGACCAGCTCAAACGAGTTCTGGGCCAGTGGGTTGAGCCCGGCAAGGAGCGGTTCGGTCTGAATTGGCCCGGCAAAGCTGACTGCATGAAGGTTATCCAGCAACCCAGCGCCGCTGCACTCAAAGTCCTGCGCGAGGACTCTGTCGATTTCGATGAGACGCAAAATGCTTATATTGAAGGAGACAATCTGGAGGTTCTTAAGCTTCTCCAGAAGGCCTATTTTGGAAAGATAAAGATGATCTATATCGATCCTCCGTATAATACAGGGAAAGAGTTCATATATCCTGACAAGTATGCAGAGTCACTAGATACATATTTGGCTTATTCAGGACAGATCGATTCTGATGGGCGTAAGTTTTCTACCAATTCCGAGTTATCGGGACGGTTTCATACCCAATGGCTGAATATGATGTTCTCTCGCCTTTATCTAGCTCGTAACTTGTTGGCGAACGACGGTTACATCTGCATTTCGATCGGTGAAGATGAGATAACAAACCTACGGTCGCTTTGTAACGAAGTATTCGGCGAGGAAAATTTTGTAAATTGTGTAAGTGTCTTGGCGAAGGTTTCGGCTGGCGCGTCGGGGGGCGGTGAAGACAAGAAACTTAAGAAGAACATAGAATACATTGCGCATGCCCATCTGCTGGAGCAGTTTGGGCCGGGACTTGGCAGGCCGCGCGTCGATACGCTGAAGGGCTCGACTCACGCCAACATGAAGGAGCTGCGGTTTGACACAGATGACGGCGTGTGGCGCGTCGCCTTTGCGTTCGATCCGAGGCGGAAAGCGATTCTCCTGGTGTGCGGGGACAAGTCCGGCGGCCACGAGAGGCGCTTTTACCAGAGGCTCATCCGTGTGGCCGACGAGCGCTTCGATCAGCATCTGGAACGGCTGAAGGAACAAGCTGAGTCAACGCGGAAAGAGAAGGACAAATCCGGAAAGAAAAAGAAACGGAAAAGAGTCAGAAAAAGGAGATAGAGATGGCATCCGCATTGAAGGACAAGATGAAAAGCCTGAGCCCAGCCCGCCGCAAGAAGGTTGAGGCCCGGGCGACAGAGCTGATCGCAGAGGAGCTTTCCCTGCGCGATTTGAGGCGTGCCCGCAAAAAGACGCAGACCAGCCTCGCCAAATCTCTCGGCATCGGGCAGGAAGGCGTCTGCCGCCTCGAACAGCGCAGTGACCTTCTGATCTCCACCCTGCGCAATTACGTTGAGGCAATGGGCGGGGAGCTTACTCTTGTGGCTGAGTTCCCCGACAGGCCGCCCGTACATTTGGCCGGGCTCGCCGCACTGAACGAGTCATCGCACACACGTAGCCGTTCCCTGGCGGCCAGAAAAACCGCCAAACGCCAGAGCGCCCGGACGTAACAGCGCCAAAAACTCGATCTTTCCGGCATCAACCCGCGTCCCGCGGCACTACCTGTTTTGTCCGCAACGGCCGGTGATCGTCTGTCCGCTTCTCTTTCCGCCGGGTTTGCTCAAGCATTTTACGCGCCTAGCCGGGCGCGCCTTGCGGTCAATGCCCGGCCCGCACCAAGAAACCGTGTGGGGCATGACCGCGGCGGCTTATGCGCCCGGCTTTCCTTTCCGCGTCTTGAGCAAACCAACATGGAAAGGAGAAACCTCATGACAGACATCATCACTGTACCTCTCAACAAACTCGCGGCATGGGACGGCAACGTCCGCAAGACCGGCGCTTCCGACGGCCTCGACGAGCTTGCATCCTCGATTGCCGCCCATGGCCTGTTGCAGCCCCTTGTGGTGCGCAAGGCAAAGCGCGGCAAATACACCGTCATTGCCGGCGGCCGGCGGCTGGCTGCCTTGCAGCAGCTTGCCAAGCAGAACCAGATCGACCCCGACATGGAGATCCCGTGCAGCCTGCGAAGCACGGATGCCGACGACCGCGAGATCAGCCTCGCTGAAAACGTCGTGCGGATTGCCATGCACCCCGCCGATCAATTCGAGGCCTTTGCCCGCATCATCGATGACGGCGCGACGATCCCCGAAGTTGCTGTTCGCTTCGGCGTTTCCGAAACCACCGTCGCCAAGCGCCTGAAGCTCGGGCGGCTCCCGCCCGCGATCATGACGGCATACCGCGAAGATCAGATCGATCTTGAGCAGGCGATGGCGTTCACCTTGAGCGACGATCTCGACGCGCAGGACCGCGGAGCGCGCAGAGCGAGGCAACGCAGGCCAGCGCCCAGATAGCAGACCTCAAGAAACAGACGGTCAGTCTCAAGACGGAGCTTGACAAGGCGCACGCTCAAAGCGACGAGCTTCAGAGCAAGCTGGATCAGGCCAACACCGAGATTAAGTCCACGCAAAGCGATCTGGCGACAGCCAAGCAGGCCGCGGACCAGGCAAAGGCGGAGACCGCAGATCTCAAGAACAAGGTCGCCAGCCTCAACGCAGAAGTCGATCAGGCGAACAGTCAGCGCAGCGCGCTTCAGACCCAGCTCGATCAGGCAAACTCGCAAATCAAGACGCTGGAGAGCAGCCTTGACGAGGCCAATGCCGCGCGCAAGGAGCTTCAAACCGAGCTTAATCAAGCCAAGTCAGAGGGACAGCCGGCCCCGCCGGTGAGTGCGCCGGTTCAATCCGGGCAACAGTGAGATTGGGTTTTCGTCCGGCAACTTTTTGCGGTCGGGCTGCCTAGCGCTCATCTCAATGCGCGCGCGGCAAATGCGACCGGCGGCTCGAATGCCGGCCGTCGGTCCTTTAGGATCGGGCGGTGAGCGAAGGAGGTACAGCCATGCGCATGATGCTGAAGGTCAGGATACCCACGGAAGCTGGCAACCGCACGATCAAGGATGGGTCGATGCCGGACGTTATTGAAGCCGTGATAGACAGACTAAAGCCCGAGGCAGCCTATTTCTTCCTGGAAGGCGGCCTGCGCACGGCGATGATTTTTTTCGAGATGCACGACGTTTCCGACATTCCCGCCATCGTCGAACCCGCGTTCGTGGGCATGGACGCAAAGGTCGCGCTCGTGCCGGTCATGAATGCCGACGATCTGCGCAAGGGACTGAAAGCGGCCATGGGAGCGATGTGAGCGCGGACAGGCCGCCGCACTCAGATCAATGTTCCCGGTAGGCGGCATACCCCCTGGACAGCAGGAGGTCATTGACGTTCATACTGCCGAGCCAGATGACGCCGAGGTAGCGATCAAATTTCCCCTTCTTGTCTTCGCCGTTTGACGAATTGTCTAGATAATCACCTTCTTGTTCAGGACCGGGTTGCGCAGAAAGTTGCCGGCGCTCGCGGCTTGTTTGCCGCGCATCGGCCCGGACAGGTGCTAACCTCCGGGCCGACACTTGCCAAGCCGCACAGGAGAGTCGCGGAATGACCGATCCCCTAGATAGCGCTCTCCGTTCGGGCCGGGGCGTGGCATTTCAACCCTCACATCATGCCGCAGCCCCAGTTTTGAGCAGGATCAAGGCGGCCCTCTTGGGCCCCCTCATACATTATGTACCATGAGCCGGCACAATGTACCATGAGCCGGCACACAGCCGCCGAACTCAGGCAGTTCCGGGATACAAGCCATTGCGCAGCCTGCGTCCACTATAGCGGCTGCGCCCTGTGGCTTTCGCTCTTGCTGACGAACGAAGAGTTCAGCACCCCCGGGCTGGAATTCATGGTCCCGGACATATCGAATCCGTGCGTCATGTTCTTCCCGTGGACATCTGCGTCGCTTCGCAAAGCGTTTTCCCATCCGCTGGAGCTGCGAATCCGGGTCGGACAAGGGGATAGGCCGGAAACACAGGCGGCTTCGCAAGCCGTGGGAGCTAAGGCCCCCGGTCTGGCGGGCTTTTTTGTCCGGTGCCTGTCTGCCCGTCCTGCCGGCACGCGCGATTCTCTTCAGGATGCCGAAGGCGCAGGCGGGCGGCTTATTGGTTGCCCGGCGGCAGTGAAGGCGGCTTTTTCGGGGCTGCTGCGAGTGCAGGCCGCTTTTTGGGTCCCGGCGGTAACGGCGGGAGCTTTTTCGCCATGCCTGCGATGTGTGCGGAGCTGCGCCCTTGCGACCTTGGATGCAAGGTCGGTACGGCTGACGATCTGCGAGAGGAATTTCCAGTCGGCATCGTCGGTTAGCGGTCGGTTAGCGCGATTCTGGGGCTGTCTTGAATCAAAGGGTCGCCAGCCTCCCTCCATGCAAATTCAGATGGGCATGCCGCTTGACGCGAAGCAATGCGGGTCATCTGGAAAAATCGTAGTCATTGAAGCATGAGCCAGCGCTGGCAGGATTACGTCACAACACTCATGGGCGTATGGGTGCTCTTCTCGCTGGAGATCATTCACTTCTTCTTTCCGGAACTGGTTTTCACGCGCGCGATAGCCTGGAGTCAGGGGGCTGTCGGATTTGCGCTCATCGCCGTCGGCGCGAGCGCCGTTGCCGGCTATCAGCTCTGGGAAGAATGGGTGGATGTTATTCTCGGCCTATGGCTGATCATGTCCCCGTGGATTATCGGGTTTGGCGAGGTGCCTGTATTGACCTGGAACACTATCCTCTCGGGCGCCGCAGTGGCCATCCTCGCCGGCTGGGTTCTCATTAAGGGCCAAGGCCGAATGCGACGTCCAAAGCGCGACTGAGCCAGGTTTGGGCGGTGCCCATCCGAACGCAAGGGATACTAAGCCCGTTAATGGAGGGCAGCGCGGCAGCCTGATCGACGCGCCCGCACATCAATGCGCGCACCGTGAGAGCGGCGACACTGATGAACACAAATGTGCCCTATCGGGGACCGGACGAAGCGGCGGCGGCAGGCGGCTGGACCGTGCTGCGCAAGCGAGGCGGCGATGCGGACCTCTCCTGCGTCTGCGCCGCCAACCGGCGATAGGAAAGAGAGATGCTCGCCGGCGTGCCGACGGTGCAGGAACAGCTTCCGGGGTGAGACAGTCCAGACGGCAATGTCACGGTAACTCGGATAGCTCTGCGGTTCGTCGCCGATTAGCATCATTCGGATGAGACAGATATCGTTTAAGCGCCACCGCTTCCCGCCAGAAATCATCCGCCACGCGATCTGGCTCTATGCCAGGTTCACCCTGTCCCTTCGGGATGTCTAGGAATTGCTGGCCGAGCGAGGCATTGACGCATCCTACGAGACGGTCCGGCGGTGGTTCCTGAAGTTCGGACCATCGATCGCGGCGAATATCCGCCGTTCGCGGCCGCGACCGGCGATCATTGGCACCTCGATGAAATGGTGATTTCGATCCGTGGCGGTCAATACTGGCTCTGGCGGGCGGTGGACAACGAGGGCGAGGTGCTGGATTTCCTCGTCCAGCGCAGACGGGATGCACAAGCCGCAAAGAAACTCATGGTGAAATTGCTTAAGAAGCACGGCTTCGCGCCGAGCCTAGTTGTGACCGACCGGCTGCGATCCTATCCGGCAGCGTTCCGTGCGATCGGGCTTAGGGCTGAGCACGTTTGGGGCTTGCGAGCAAATAACAGGGCGGAGAACTCGCATCAGCCGATACGCCGCCGAGAACGAAAACTGCAGCGGTTCAAATCACCCGGCTCAGCCCAACGTTTCCTCGCCATCCATGCCGCCACATTCAACGCATTCACCCATCAACGTCATCTGCTGCGCCGACCGCATTTCAAGGAGCTTCGCGCCGGTTCATTCCGCACTTGGGCCGCGGCATCCGCCGCCGCATGACACCTGTTGCCCGCTTCATTCAGCGCAACTGAAAGCCGACAACGTGACAAAGCCGGAACCAGCGCCGGATCGTCTCGTAGGATGCGTCAATACCTCGCTCGGCCAGCAATTCCTCGACATCCCGAAAGGACAGTGTGAACTTGGCATAGAGCCAAATCGCGTGGCGGATGATTTCTGGGGGAAGCGGTGGCGCTTAAACGATATGGGTCTCATCCGGTGATGCTAGTCGCCGACGAACCGCAGAGCTAATCGAGTTACCGTGACATTGCCTGCCGCAGCCCCCATGTCAGTGTGATCCAGATCGTTCGCGTCTGTCCGATCGATCCGCTTCGTGCTCCCGCTTCGCCTGAGCAATCGCATCATCCAAATTGGTGTAGCGATATCCCTTATAGTGAAAATAGTCGATGGGAACTCGGGTGATGCCATACTTCGCCATTTCTTCAGTGGCCTCAGGATTAATGGCTGGGCTTGTTTCCTTGCGGTCTGCCGGTGTCATTGTGGCGCTCTCTACCTGTTTTGGACCCAGCGATTGGGAAGCGGGTCAGAATTGCTTGCCCTGCGTCCAGGCAGCAACGTCTCGTTTCGCCTGTTTCTCCGAGATGCTCAAGCGCGTTTTGACTGTTGAGCAGGGCTGGCCCTCTGTCTTGATCGACGAGAGATCGTAGTTGGTCAGAAAACGCCACTTTTGTTGAGCATCCTTCATATAGCCTACTCTCGAGGGGTACACCTTGAGTTGGATCAATGCCAGGCGACGGCTCGTCGGGTAAAAGGGTTCCCTCTGGCTCTAATTGGCGGGATAGGCAGTGAGCGCTTTTGCACCTGCCGCGCGCTCAGAGCTATTCGTTCTGATGCGGATGGGCCAAATCTTGAAGGCGTAACTAGGAGGAAGACGTGAGCCGTCTTCGCTTGCATCCAGAGAGAGCCACCTCGGATGCTTGGTGCTAACGATGGCATCGTCTCAACCGCGAGCTTGATCGTCGGCGTTGCCGCGGCCGCCGCGACTCGGAACAATGTCCTAATCCCGGGTGTTGCGGGACTGGTGGCTGGCGCCATGTCGATGGCCGCCGGCGAATATGTCTCCGTCAGCTCACAATCCGACACCGGATCTCGCGCGCGAGAGCAAGGAGGTGAGGGAGAATGTTGAGTTTGAGCTTGATGAGCTTGCGGAAATCTACGTCAAGCGTGGTGTCGATCGGGCCCTGCGCGTCAGGTTGCATAACCGCTCTGCGATTTTGAGGAGAAGCATCTTCGAGAGCAGTCGCCAAGCTCCTGGCTTTGCTGAGGCAGCATATTTGGCTTTGCTCCGCGCAGCGCCACGCCTCTATCATCCTTTTCGGATCCGAAGGCATCGCCTTGACCTGATTGACGACTATGGCTCCGATATCCCTGCCGAAACGGCGCAGTGATGACCCTTCTCATCCGAAGTCCCCTTCGGCCGCAGGGCATAATAGCGATAACGTAAGAGCGACCTATGGACACCCAAAGCGAAGAGCATCAACCGCACGCCGTCGGAATCGTCACCGGCGTGGTCGGCTCCATTGTCGACGTCGAAATGGCCGCGGGCTCGCTCCCGCCCATCAATCAGGCGCTGGAAATCGGTGGCGAGGGCGGCAACCGCATCGTCCTTGAGGTGCAGCAGCACCTGAATAAAAGCACCGTGAGATGTGTCGCCATGGGTGACACCGAAGGGCTGTCTTGCGGTAGGGCTGTGCGCGATATGGGCGGCCCGATCATGGTCCCTGTCGGAGAGGCGTTGCTCGGCCGCATGGTCAACGTGACCGGGGACGCGATCGACGACGGCCCCGGGTTTTCTCCCGATACGCCTCGCTTGCCGATCCATCGGGAGCCGCCGCCCTTGGACGAGCAGATCGGCGCGCCTGAGATTCTGCTGACCGGGATCAAGGTCATCGACTTGCTCGCGCCTCTCGCCCGGGGTGGCAAGGCGGCGATGTTCGGGGGCGCCGGCGTCGGCAAGACTGTGCTCATCATGGAGCTGATCCACACTACGGGAGAAAAATATTCCGGCTTGTCGATTTTTGCCGGTATCGGCGAACGCTCGCGAGAGGGACATGAGCTGTGGCGCGAGCTCCAGCGAACCGGCGTGATCGACCGCACCGCGCTTGTGTTTGGGCAAATGAACGAACCGCCGGGCACGCGCTGGCGCGTTGGTCTGAGCGCACTGACCATCGCCGAGTATTTTCGCGACGTGATGCACAAGGATGTGCTGTTCCTGATCGACAATGTGTTCCGTTTCCTTCAAGCGGGAGGCGAAGTCTCGGGCCTTCTCGGCCGCTTTCCTTCGCAGTTGGGGTATCAGCCAACCCTCGCTACCGAGATCGCCGGCCTCGAGGAGCGGATCACCTCCGTGCGCGGCGCCGCGGTGACCTCGATCCAAGCCGTGTATGTGCCTGCCGACGATTTCACCGATCCCGCAGTCGCCAGCGTCTTTACCCATCTCGATGCTTCTATCGTGCTGAGCCGCGATATGGCGAGCCAAGGGCTCTACCCGGCCATAGATCCGCTCGACTCCACCTCGGTGAATCTCGACGCCGGGGTCGTCGGCGAGCGCCATCACCGCATTGCCGAGCAGGTGCGCCGCCTGATCGAGCATTATCGCGAATTGCAGGAGATCATCTCGCTTCTCGGCATGGGTGAGCTCAGCACCGAGGACCGGTCAGCCGTCCAGCGCGCCCGGCGCCTAGTGCGCTTTCTCACCCAGCCCTTTGTCGTCACCGCCCAGTTCACGGGCGAGAAAGGCGTTTCGGTTTCCATCGAAGATACGCTTACCGGCTGCGAGGCGATCTTGCGCGGCGATACGGACAGCTGGGATGAAGCCTCTCTCTATATGGTTGGGACGCTGGAGGACGCGCGCCGCAAGCAAGAGCAGTCGGCGAAAGGGAAGCCCGGATGAGGCTGCAAACTTCACACCGCTGACGGCGGAGGGCGACCTGGCCGACCTTGACTTAGTTGCTGCCAGGCCTCGACGAGCTGTGCTTGAATAGCATTAGGTTCTATGTCCGCTTCTCTAATCGGCCGTTCGGGGTCAAGCGCTTTCAGACTATCCACCAATTCAGTGTCGACGCCGCTCGCGGGCTCGTGCTTCTCTTCGGAATTGGCAGCAAGGCTGTCGTTTCCGAAAATTCCATCCGGCCTAGATTCGCACCGTAAGGCAGAATCATCGCATCATCGAGAGCGATGTTTGCGATGCTGCACGCGCTCGGAATGTTCGTCGTCGACCTGTTCAAGTCGGGGAGCCAGCTTGAGGCCGAGGCTAGCGGTGCCGCATTGCGCGATATTCCTGAACCTGACTCCACGTTCGAAAAAATTCGGGGGCTCGTCACGCCTAACGAAGCATCGCCTACGGAACTCGCCAAGAATGAAGCCCAAGAGACAAGGCGTCGAGGCAGTCGCTTTGACCGCGCGCCTCTGCTAAGTGCCACAGGAGACATTGTCCTACTCGTGCAACGATCAGCGGCTTTCACGCATCGGCGGAAAAATGTAATTATGCCCAGAGGAATCAAGGGGAGAGCTGACTTGTGGCCAAGCGCATCGTTTGCCGTGAATGGACTGCACAGGACGAAAAGGAGTTTGAGTGGTTCAGCTTCGGCGGGTTGGGAGCCAGCGTGCTATGCTCCCGGCATGATCCATAAGGATAGTGCTGCCGTGATAATGAGGAGCGCGTTCTATTTGGCCGTTGCCGTGGCTGCCCTGATGGCACTCGGCGGATCGGCCTTTGCCACAGGCAACGCCGCCAGGGGCAAGGCGGCTTTCGCTGCGAAGTGCTCAAGCTGTCATCAAGCGGGTCTCGGCGCAACCCCGTTCGTCGGCCCAGAGTTGAATGGCATCGTGGGACGCGATGCCGCCAGCGTCCCCAACTATACCAAGTATTCCGACGGATTGAAGAAGCTCAGAGAATCCGGCTTCGTATGGACTGACGAAAATATGGACAAGTGGATCGCTGATCCCAAGGCGATCCTCCCGGCTTCTCCGATGGCAGTGGCGTTCCCGGGAATTCCTGATGCCAATGAGCGGGCTGACATCATTGCTTATCTAAGAACTCAATAGATGAGAGGTTGTCCCTCCTGCCGCGGCTTTAGGCGCCGCACTAGATGCCGCATGCGCGTCAGTGATCTGCACCGCAGTGTGCGAGCAATGGACGCTTATGCGCTTATGCGCTTATGCAGCGGCTTGAACTAGAATTAGCTGACTTTGCACACGTTCGGCAGAAAGTAAGCCGCTGCCAAATCGCAAATTGCGCGGCGGAAGTAGGCACCAGATTGGAAGTTTCTGAACACCTCATAACGTTAGGTCGAGCATGAGGACGCGCAAAGCTGGGTTTAAAGGGCAGGGGTCTGCTCTTGGCCTTTAAGGTCACGGTGCCGTGACTGTAGGGGCCTGTAGTGATGGCCTGCCTTAGTGGTGGTGCCCGCCGGCAGCTCGCGCGCCTAGTGCTCACCTGGATCGATAGTACCCGGATGAAATTCCGACACTGGCTTCCATTCGCGCGCTATTCGTTGCGCTTCGTCAATTTGTGCCGGAGATATGCAGTTCAGCAATGAGTCGCGACCAAACACCGCTTTGTCTTGGAGCTCACCCGGGGGCAGCGCTGCCGCAGCCAAACTGAGCCACATATAGGCAGTTGAAAAGTCTTGCGGCACCCCATTTCCCACGGCGTACGCTGCGCCCAACAAGAGCTGAGACGTGGCCACGCCCTGGTCAGCTGCACGCCGAAGCCATTTGACCGCCTCCAAATAGTCTTGCGGCACGCCCCAGCCGTTAAAATACAGCCGCCCAAGGTGGTTTTGAGCTCCGCCATTACCCTGCTCAGCAGCGAGCCGATACCACCTCGCCGCTTCAGTGTAGTTCATTTCAACCCCTTGACCATTTTCGTACATCGAGCCTAGCGCTCCTTGCGCCGCGGCCACGCCGTTTCGCGCGTGGGGCTCCATCAGCCGGAAAGCTTGACCCCAGTCGCCCCGGTCAATGGCCGCCAAGGCTGCCGTTGCATCTTCAGCCGCGCCGGCCACCGCTGCTTCGGCTGAAAGGCAGTTCAGGAGTAAGATCACCGCGATGTTTCGCGCCAGTGCATGTTAAGGCCCGCCCTTCTCTCTAGCACACCCAAAACAACCTCACAAAAGTCGGTCTGACTGGCTGTGGATTTAACGATTGCCTGATCTAGGTCCAGATCGGCGGGGATCAGGCTCGACTTTTTGACTTGGTTTGCGGCTAGGGCTGCCGGTGGCGAAGGTGCGCTCCCACCCGCCTAAGCAATCTCACGTCCTCTCTATTGAAGACATAAAAAGATCGGCAGTCTCCGCTTGTGCGACGCGCTCAATCGCTTCGGCGAGGTATTCCGGCGACTGGGCCCCTGAGACGGCAAAACGGCCGCCGAAGATGAAGCAGGGCACGCCTTGGATGCTGGCCTCCTTGGCAGATTGCGCTTCGTGCGTGACTTCCTCGACATCCTTGTCGCTGTCGAGCGCCGCGCGCACGTCTTCCGGGTCGAGCCCGACATCCGCCGCGGCCTGGACCAGCACGGCTTCCTTAGTGAGATCGGCGCCTTCGGTGAAATAGAGGTCCATCAGCCGCTGCTCCATCTCCGCCGCCTTGCCGATGCCGGCCGCCCAGCGGATTAGCCGATGCGCATCGGTCGTGTTTGGTTGGTTGCTGATCTTATCGATGGTATAGACCAAGCCTTCCTGTGCCGCGGCGGCCGCCACCCTTCGTGCGATGCCCTTGTACCGCTCCGGCGAGCCGAACTTGGTGGTCAGATACTGCTCGCGGGAATGCCCTCGCGCGGGATCCAGTCATTGAGGAAGTAGGGGCGCCAGTGCACCTCGACCGGGATCTCGGGATTCATCTTGAAACTTGTCGGCGACAAGTTCTGTCCTTCTCCTGTCAGACTGCCTTGCTATTGGACGCAAGTTGTTCACCACCAGCGATGGTTCTTGTTTGGGGAAGAGACGGCTCAGGCACGCCGCGGCTTATCTCATGCTGAAAGCTGATCCCGGCAATTATGAGCTCGTCCGCCGCGTTCTCGGCCATCGCAGCATGGTTACCACCCGCGAGTTCTATATCGGGCTCGAGAGCCTTGACGCGACACGTATGTTCGGAGAAATAGTCACCGATCTGATCCAAGACGAGCCGTCCCAAGCAACTTCCTCCAGGAAGAAAAGCAATGCCTGACAAGATCCGTGCCTTGGCCCTCCCGCACTGGCCCAGAGCTGACCGTGACGGCTGGGAGAAGGCGTGCTTGGCTACGCAGCGTCTGCGCCCCGGCGGCGCTGCCGGCCGCCTGAACTCTTCCACGCGAGTGGGCCCCTTGCGGGCCTATGGCTACCTGCTCGGGTTCTGCCGCCGTAAAGGGCTCTTTGAAGAAGGTGTCGCGGCCGCAGGCCACGTCACGCCGAACATCATCGCGGCCTTTCTCTTGGAGTTGTACCACCGCGTCGGATCGGTCACGCGGGTGGTCTATATCTCCAGGATACGAGCAATGGCGAGAATCCTTGACCCAGCGGAAGACTTCTCTTGGCTCTACGAGATTGAAGTCGATCTCCGCTGTGAAGCAAAACCCCGGCCCAAACATCATCGCATCGTCTCCTCCGAACGGCTGGTGAAGCTTGGGCTCGACCTCATCGAACAAGGTGAAACGAGCCAACATCTCACGCTTCTCGCCCGCGCTCGGCTGGTGCGCGACGGCTTAATGATCGCTCTTCTTGCGCTTTGCCCCATCAGGCTTGGCAATTTCTCGGAGTTGCATCTCGGCCGACAATTACGCCTAATCGGTAATGATTGGTGGATCACGCTCGAAGGAACGGAGACAAAGTCGAAGCGTCCCGACGAGCGCCCTATTCCCGCAATTCTCACCGAACCGATCCATCATTGGGTTCGGCAGTGGCGCCAGGTGTTCCATCCCTCTGACGATGCATTCTGGCCCTCCATCAAGGGCGGTGGGCTCGCCTATACTTACGTCGGTCACATCATCACCGAGGTGACGCGACGGGAGCTGGGGATTGCCGTAAACCCACACCTCTTTCGCGACTGCGGCGTCTATACCGTCGCAACCAATGCCGGGGACCGCACGGGCATCGCTTCCGGGCTTCTCCAGCACACCGATGCCCGCACGACGGAAAAGCACTACAACAAAGGCGCCATGTTCAGCGCTGTCGGCCGATATCAGCAGATCGTCGACGAGTTGATGAGCTCCTGATGGATTGAGTCGCGCAGACCTATTGGCGCGTACCGTGGGTATCATACCGCCGCAGTTTCAAATCCCGGGCCGGTCGCGTTAGCCGGAACGCGCACCCCCGGAACTTGGTCCGGGGGAAACGGGCTACACGGCCTTTGGTGCGGGCCGCCCATTGCGCGTCTGGCGCGACCGGCTAGTTGAACGCGCGTGAGAGCCTGAGAAAACCGAGAAAGGCAGAACTGAGCTGACCGCAACGAGAAGCCCCGCAGCTTTGCGTCGGCAGCCCCGGAATTTTGCGTTTGCGGTTGGTCGACCGGGGGCTTAAGGCGCACCTGCGGGTAAGGTCCCGGATTTTTGCGGGCGGAATTTGCCGGCGCAGTCTTGGGTCAAGCGGCTGGATCGAGCAGCGAGGCGTCGTCATTCTCCGGCTTGTTCACGCGCGTCGAGACCGGCCACATGACCATGAGGTCCGCAGGGAACAGCACGAGCAGATCATGCGGGTTGGGCTCGTGCCCCAGCCAGCGGTCGTAACCATTTTGGGCAGGATCAGCGGCATGGGGTCGTGAATTTGCGCGACCAGCTCGTTCGCCGGACCGTCAGGATGACGAAGGTGCGAATCCATTCGCCGCTTCGCGGGTCGCGCCAGTTCTCCCATAGCCCGCCGAGGCCGATCGACGAGCGGTCTTTCATCGCAACGGCGAAGGGCTGCTTTGCCCGCGCGCCTTTAATCGCCCGCCACTCGAAAAAGCAATCGACCGGCACAATGGAGCGGCGTTTGGCGTAAGCCGCGCGGAACGTGGGGAGTTGCGCGGCGGTTTCGGCGCGGGCGTTGATCGGCTTGCGCCGCCGTCTGGATCGGTGCAGCCGTGCGGGATCAGGCCCCAGTGCAGAAGATCGAGCGCTCGCTCGCCGGTTTCGTGATTTTCACGGATCACGTAAAGGAGCTGACTCGGGGCGGCATTACATGAAGGCGGCTTCATTCGGCTGTCGGGCAGTTTGAGCCCGTCAACGAATGCGTAGCGCAAGGGATCGGAAGCTTGAACGACGCGGCCGCACATGGGATGCGAAGATAATAAGCGCGGCGTCAGGGTGCCAGGTCGTGAAGCGCCAGATAATGGGCAGACAAAAATAGAGACCCGGAAGGTCCAGTCTTCCGGGTCTGTTTTGAACCTAGGAGACGCGAGCTACCTTGGGCGCGGTCTTGGCAACGGCCTGCTCGACCGGTTTATACGCATCGCGCGCGAGGGCGTCTTACATCTCGTCCATCTCGCCGAGCTTTGAGGCCTCGGCAACCCAGGTGTCATAGGCCTGCTTGGCATACTGAGACTGGATCTCGATGGCGTTCAAGCGACTTCGCGGAGGCCAGCTGCTCGAAGGCGCTGGTGGCATAGGGAGGTGAAGGATGACCGAAACCTATTCAACCGAATTACATCGCCAAGAAGGTGATCCATTCCGCTCAGTTCGCCTGTCCATTAATGCTGATGGCTCGGTTCGTTTGGATGCCCAAGCTGTCGAAGAAGTGTGGGGTGATAGCGATTACGAGTTCTGGGTCGACGTTCCTGCCAAAGCACTTCGCAAACTGCTGTTCGCTCTGCTCCGTGAAAAATACGCTGGTCGAGAAGGAGCGGTCGACGAGTTCCGCGCTTTCTGCAAACGAGAAGCAATCGAACACGAATGGGACTCTTATGTCTAATCAAACAGTGACAATGCATCGTTGCACATCGAGATCACGATATCCCCTTGCGCGGCCTCGTTAGGCGTTTTGGCGGGGAAACCAACAAAGGAGAGAAAAATGAAACTTCTAACCGACGACATCCGCAAACGCCTGCTGCGCAACGGCGAGGCGCGCAAGCTCTTCGCCGACGACGCCGCCTCGATGAGCTTCGAGTTGTCCGGCCTCTCGACATAGTCGGAGTTAACGCGCTCGAGCACCTCGCCGAACAGCTCGAGCTGACGATAGATCTCGGAGTTCGCGGCCGATGCGGACTCGCTGCGCGCAAGACTCGCCATCGTCGATCCGGCGGCAAGCACTGCCAAGACCAGAAGCGCCCACAGCGCGTATTTGGATTTCCGCATCATCCTTGCACCTCTTCGAGGCATTACAAGAGTTGTCTTGAGGGAATTATGGAGCTTGAACTCATGCCCGACGCGCAATGCCAACGAAAGTTAAATCTGCGTAACACCCAGCCTATCCTTCTATTTAATACCGTCACGCATGGTGGATAATTTTAATACCGTCACGCATGGTGGATAATTGCTCCTCTGTGAAGGGCACCTTGGCACCATCGCGCGCGGAATCTGTGTGAAGCTATGTCGCCCCGCTTTCGGCGCGGGCTAAGTTCGGGGAGTACCTTGCACTGCTCCAGCCTCGGAACGCTCGCCAGTCGTATCAACGATGCGGGTTGGGTGCGAGCGGCAAATCTCGCGGGGGCAAGCTCTACTCCGTCAATCATGGCCCTCAGGGGCTGTAACGCAGCCTCAGTGAACTTTCGCTGTTTCCCTCGGGACGGACGCAGGGGGATGCCTTGCAGCCTCAACTTCTTGCGAGAAATCCGAGCAAGCAATCAAAGAACTGAGCGTGGAGGATGGCGCCGAACGAGGCCATGTACTCATGAAGAGGCGTCAGCACTTGGCCTTGCAGCCCTTCTCGCGAATCTCGGCCACGTCCTTGGTGAGTTGCTCGTAGAGGTCGTCGGGAGCTCCTGCTATCTCACGATCGCCGACTAGGAAGAGCGGCGTGCCTTGCAGCCCGAGCTTCTGGGCGAGATCCCTGGCCTCGTCGAGTGATTTCTGGATGGAGGGATTCTTGCATGTCCTTTTTGAGCTGTGACACATCGAGTCCGAGCTCCTGGGCGATGCGCAAGGCCTTCGCTTCATTGGCCCTTCCGGGCTCGGTGAAGAGCTTCTGATACATCTCGAAATATTTGCCCTGTTTCTCTGATGCGAGCGCGGCCTTTGCCGCGGCTTCCGAGTCATCGCCGAAGATCGGCAGCTCTTTGAGCACGAGCCGCACGTTCTTGTCGGTGTTCACGAGCTTGACCACGTCAGGCAGCGCCCTGCGGCAGTAAGGGCAATTGTAGTCGAAGAACTCAACTACAGTTACGTCGCCGTTGGGGTTGCCGGCCACGAAGGCAAGCGGCGAGCGAAAGATTTTATCGGCGTTCTCGCTAATGACCTTCAGTTGCTCATCTGCTTGCTCCGCCACTTGCCGCTTGTCGAGCTCGTTGGTCATCTCGACCAGGATCTCAGGGTTTTTGATGAGATAGTCGTGGACGACGTCGACGATCCCCTTGTCAGCACTGGTCTTCGCAAGTGCAGAGAGCTGGGATTGGACTCCACCAAAGCTCTTTCTCAGTTGGTCGACCTCCGAACTGGTCTTTTCCAATTCCGCCTTAAGTTCATTGCTGTCAGTTTTGGCTTTCTCGCCCTCCAAGCTTAGATTGGCAACGACCTTCGCCAAATGCTGTTGCGTCTGCATCAGGCGGTAGCCAGCGAAAGTGACTCCGGCCACAATCGTGGCTGCAAAGATCCAGCTCAAAGTGGCGAGGAGTCGTTTTTTCTCGAACATTTTTTCCTCCGTACGGAGCTGAGTGGAGACATGGTCCTTACCGAGCAGCAATCCGATTCTGCACCTCCAAAATCCGGTTCGGGAAGAGCGACATTATGGACGAAAATGGGGTGTGATCGGCCCCCATCGAGTGGTCCAGCTGCAATGTTAGTTTACGCGACGCTCATCGGGGGTAAGCTCGACCCGGGCAACGTCCTTGAGCAGCACCGGCACGCCGCTGTCATTCTTCACCACGATCTGCTCGAGATCTCTGCCTGTGTGGTGGACATTGGTTTTCTCCCCCTGCCTCGGTGACAAGCGCGAAAACGTCGATGAGCATTGAGTTCGCTTAAGCGGAATAGCATCGATTCTCGCGCTCTGGAATGCCGTAGAGCAAAGCCCTTTACCACGGCATAGATTGCCGGGATGACGATGAGAGTTAGCAAAGCCGAGCTCGAGATGATGACTGAATACGATTTTTATCCACGACGACGAGGGATCTGGTTATCACGTCGAGTATCTCAACAGGCTCTTAAGTTGTGATCTCGATGGTGGTGATGATGTTGAGGGTCATGGGAATGTACGTGATCATCGTGATCATGGTGGCCAAAAAGGACATGGAGGGCTGCGAGACCCACACATGGATGACGCTATGGAGGCTATGGAAAAATAGATTAAATGAGCTTTGAGTATCGATGGTCCTGGCCGCCTGCAGAGAAATTTTGGGTGGTGAAACATGGGCTAAAGATGACGGGCATGCCGGGGGTGTAACGCACGACGATGATCTTCTCTGGGACGTTGTAGCATTTCTGCAGAAGTTACCAGAGCTCACGCCCGAACAATACCAAGCGACCGTGAAGAGCGCTCCGAAGTCTCACGCCGAGATGATGCGGGAGATGGGGATGGATCACGATGGTGGAAACAACCACGACTAACGATTTCGTATGTCAGGAACACCAAATGCATAAGCTGATATTTTTGGCACGACCTCTGCTGGGAGTTGTCGCGCTAACGGCTTTGGTAAACGCATCTCTTTCCCATGCCGCAGCGCCGGAAGAACAGCACGAGACGGTCAGCGGTGTGGCTCAAAAGGTCGATAGCGACGCAGGCAAAAGCACACTTAAGCACGGGCCGATCAAAAACCTTGGCATGAATGAAGAAATGACCACGGTCTTCGCCGTGCAGGGTCCTGACATGCTCAAGGGCCTCAAGGCCGGTGACAAAGTCAAGTTTGAAGCTGACCGAGTAAATGGTCGGCTCACAGTCTCAAAGATTGACAAAACGAAGTGACACGGCGTCGCTGCCGCAAGCGCGCAAGCACTTCGAAGATGCCGCGACCGTCGAATTTCTTTGACGCTTAAATGTGGAGGTTAACATGAGTAGAACCTATTGGCTGGTCGTCGCCTTAGCGCTTTGCTTAGCCTCCCGAGGCACCCAGGCGGATACGGTTGCCTGTGACTTACCCGACCTTGGGCTTATTAATGCGAGCGCCGCAGAGGAGATCGACGCGATGCTCAAACAAGCCGCGGCCTGTGTGCGGGAGAAAAAGCCGGGGCGAGCCGTACCGATGCTGACGCAGGTCATCAAGAATGATCCACACCGCTTACATGAATTGCGGCAGTGCTCAGGCCACTTTGGGTGAGCTCTCCTTTGCCTTGGATGACTACGGCACGGCGCTTCGACTTGCGCCAGATATGGTCGAAGCCTGGAACAACCGGGGAACTCTCTTCACGCATATGCGCCAGTTCGAAGCGGCTATTTCAGATTTTACCGAAGCCATCCGGTTGAAACCGGATTTTGCTCTTTCCTATTGTAATCGCGCTCTTTCAGAGGTCGAGCTTGGCCGCTACGACGACGCTATCGCCGACTATGCAATTGGCATCGGTCACGAACCTAGTCTGAGCTACTGTCGCGCGAACCGGGGCAACTTGTATTTGATGCTCGGTGAATATCAAAAAGCGATTGATGACTTTACGGTTGCGTTCGGAGAGCATCCAACTGACGCAAACGCCCTAAGCCGCCGCGGACAGGCTCACGAAGCGATGGGGCAAACCAAAGAAGCGATAGATGGTTATAACGCCGCCCTTGAAATCGATCCGCGACTAGAAAGCGCTAGAGCAGATTCAGGTTTTTCCGATTCCTGAAGGGATTCCCAAATCAAGCGAACAGTGCGAGTCCTCCATTCCTTGGGG
The DNA here is from genome assembly GCA_963732205.1 of uncultured Alphaproteobacteria bacterium. GTDB lineage: Bacteria > Pseudomonadota > Alphaproteobacteria > Rhizobiales > Methyloligellaceae > Methyloceanibacter. Next base: position 803,303 of record CAVSYE010000004.1, on the reverse strand, counting down.
ATGGAGGGGGACATGGCGCGAGCTTACAGCCAAGACTTGCGTGATCGTGTGATCGATGCGGCGCTCGGCGGAATGCCGGCCCGGCGGGCGGCGGTCCAATTCGAGATCGGGATCGCCACGGCGATTGTGTGGGTGCGCCGGGCGCGCACGAGCGGTGAGCGGGCGGCGCGCCGTCAGGGCCAGCCGCGGCGTTCCAAGCTCGATCCGCAGCGCGCCTTCCTGCTCGGACTGGTCGAACTGACGCCGGACATGACGATCGTGGAGATGCAACAGCGGCTTGCCGCGGAGCGTGGCATCAAGGCGAGCGTGGGCACCATCTGGACCTTCCTCGACCGCTGCGGCCTGACGTTCAAAAAAAGTCCGCGCATGCGGTTGAGCGGGATCGGCCCGACATCGTGAAGCGGCGCGAGGCCTGGTTCGAGGACCAACTCGACCTCGATCCCAGCAAACTCGTCTTCATCGACGAGACCGGCGCGGCGACCAACATGGCCCGCCTGCGCGGCCGGGCGCAGAAAGGCGAGCGGCTGCGTGCCGGCATCCCGCAGGGCCATTGGAAGACCACCACCTTCGTGGCAGGCCTCAGGCTCACCGGCATGACCGCGCCGATGGTGCTCGACGGTCCGATGAACGGCGCCGCCTTCCTCGCCTATGTGCAGCAGGTGCTGGCGCCGGAACTCAAGCCCGGCGACATCGTCATCATGGACAACTTGTCCGCTCACAAGAGCTGCCAGGTGCGCGACGCAATCGAGGCGGCCGGCGCGCGACTGCTCTACCTTCCGCCCTACAGCCCCGACTTCAACCCGATCGAGAACGCCTTCGCCAAACTCAAAGCGCTGCTGCGCAAGGCTGGCGAGCGCAGCATCGAGGGCCTCTGGCACCTGATCGGGAAGCTCCTCGATGCCTTCAGTCCGCAGGAATGCGCCAACTACTTCGCCGCCGCAGGCTATGATCCGGATTAACCCGAAAATGCTCTAGAGAAGGGCTTGCTCGCCTCACTCAACAGCAAAAACAGTCCGACAACGGTTCAAACGCGCGGGAACAGAGGTAAATCGACACGCAGGTAAAATTCAGAAATTTAATGTCGTCCGTATCCCCCACACCGCCGCGTTCTCGACTGTCTCCTTGCCCAGTTGGGTGGCCGCACCGGGCTGCCAGATGTATTGAAAATCTGGCTGTAGCGTCCAGCCGGGATTGAGCTGAGCCGTGTAGCAAATCTCAAGAAGCGCTTCATAACTGAGAGCGACGGGACGACCAAATTCGGCGCCAAGAGAATGTGCATCATTTGAGACCCCGGAATAGGCGAGACCGATGCCGAGCCTGTCTTCGGCGCGACGGGGCACCATGCCGCTGAAGGTGACTCCCCCATCGGCGTAGATTTCAACCAGGTTTTGTTGCCCCGGCGCTCCAATCACTCGGGCGAACAGGCCGATCCCTCTTGGAATCCTGCTATTGGGGACGCGCCATGCGAGTTGATCGACGATGCCGTAAATCGCCCAGTCACTCTCAATGGGCACGGAATTGAATGTCATGGCAACAGTTGGGACAGCCGAACCGAAAGGTTGCTCATGGAGGGTTCCTAACTGGTTCCATCCGCCGACTTTGATGGTGCCGGGCAGCTGCCCGTCTTGATTGTATTTATAGCTGCCCTCAGCGATCAAGAAAGGTGGCGAATCTAACCGGAAGTCGAGACCGTTGTCGTCGCAGACTTGAGGATTACCCGTGCAACGAGCGCCCGCGGGATCACCGTTGTACAGTCCGAGCATGAGACTCCATTTGTCATTGGGCTTGAGTGCAACGCGCACGCCGGGCGTTGCCAACGGATAAGAAGGACCCCCACCCGGTAGATCTAAGGAGGGAAGCGTGGCCCAGCCCCAGGTCGAGTCTAGGAAATTGCTGCCTGCTGAACTGAGGAGGAATTCCGTATCGGCCGTAAGCTGACCGACGCGGACGGTGACATTGTCATTGAACAGGTGCTGCTCGAGCCAAAGCTCGGAGAGGCGCGTTGAGGGCAAAGCCTCGTAATTGCTAACGGTCACGAGGCTGCCAATATCATCCGCAGTGATGCTTTGCCCGTGAATTTGGTAGGAGTCTGTATAGAAGCAGAGGCCTTTCCAGAGACCCGCTCTGTGCAAATCGCCGAGCAGGTAAGTCCAGAGCACGCCGTCATAGGTCGCTCCCTCGTGAATACCTCCGGTGTCGGCAAATGTCTCGCCGAGATAAAGTCCACCAATGGTGAAGCCCGCGTCGGCAAGCGACTTGCGCAAATGGCCCACATCAAGGGGTGCGATTACCCCGCTGGGAATCCCGCTGTCGCTGGCACATTCAGCATCAGCAGCGGGCAACGGATCAGGCCGGAATACAAAGCATAATGTCAAAACCGTTCCCAGCCAGATAGGCCTGAGCACTGCCGTCCTTCCCTTTATCAATGATCAACAACCACAAGTTGGAGCTTGACTGTATTCCCTGCAATCACAGCAAAAGCTAGCAATGCCGAAATTGCTCTTACTCCTTTCGCTCTCTCACTCCTAGTCCGCGCAAGTAGTAGACTAAGCACCGTCTAACGGCGGCGAACCCGTCAACACCATTCCTGCGATCAGCAGGGTTTTGCCTAGTAACTCACCCGCTCTACGTCGTCGTCACGGCGCGATGTGAGTTGCGCGGCGGCCCCATGGTGTGATGACCATACCAGACGTTTCGCTTTGCTAGGCCAGGGGATGACTAGAGCCCGATCATCAGCCTGAGCTCGCGTTTGGCGCCTCCGATCCGAGGTCACACTTCTTTTGCACATATTCTTCGCGATCAATTTCGCCTCGTGCATAGCGCTCATCGAGAAGCGCCAAGGCGATCGAACGTTGCGAGCGGTTTGTTTTATCTCTTACGAGTGAGCCAAAGAACCATACAGTGCCCGAAATCCCTGCGAGCATAACCAGCCAAAAGATGAAACCAAAAGCACCCATTGACAATCGCACTCTCTTTTAGGGCTGAACAAATCGCGCGGGCTGTGACCTTAGGCTTTGACGAGGGTCAATTTACAGGCATCGCTGATCAGCTAACCGATACGCATGATGCCAAGCAGCGAAACCAATCAGCAGCGTCAAATTTACGTCTGGCCCTTCGTAACGATATTCCATTGGAGCTTGGTGGCTGCGTTCACTATCGCCTATCTCGTTGAAAAGCCTCTCACCGTCCATGTCTGGGCCGGCTACGTCGTAAGCATCCTCGTTGTCTTGCGCGTAATTTGGGGTTTCGGCGGGCCGAGCCATACGCGGTTCTCGGACTTCATTTACAGCCCGTCCGCCAGCTTGCGCTATCTGCGCGATCTGATCGGCTTCCATGCAAAACGTTATCTCGGCCATAGTCCAGGCGGCGCCGCAATGGTATTTACCCTCCTGGTTTTTCTTGCCGCAGCGGTGGTAACGGGGCTTGTTGTCTATGGCGGTGACCAGCAGGCGGGGGGTCCTCTTGCTGGCATGTTCAGCAAGGACACCGGCGAGACTGTAGAGGAGGTGCACGACGCGATCGCCAATATCACGCTCGCGCTCGTATTTTTCCATCTTGCCGGCGTGGCACTCGCGAGCTTCGCGTACCACGAAAATCTCGTTCGAACCATGATTACCGGCTTAAAGCGTCCCAACACTCACTAATTCGGAAACTGGATGAGGCGAGTTCACAAAGAGAATCATCTCGTCGAGCGAATTGGATGGCTTAGGGCCGCAGTGCTCGGGGCAAATGACGGCATCATCTCGACCGCAAGTCTGATTCTGGGGGTCGCGTCAGCAGCTGCCAGTAAATCTGACATCCTGCTGTCGGGAGTTGCAGGACTGGTGGCGGGTGCCATGTCCATGGCGGCAGGAGAATATGTTTCGGTTAGTTCCCAGGCGGATACCGAACATGCCGATCTTGCGCGTGAAGAGCGGGAGCTTTCGGAAGACCCCCAGTCCGAGAAAGAGGAACTCGCCAGAATCTATGCGGCCCGGGGGGTGGATGTTACACTCGCACACAAAGTCGCCGAACAGTTGATGGCGAAGGATGCTTTGGGAGCCCACGCTCGCGACGAGCTCGGCATTTCTGAGATTAGCACAGCGCGGCCCGTGCAAGCCGCCTTGGCTTCGGCGGCGACCTTTTCTGCTGGAGCGGCGGCTCCACTTGTTCTCACGCTGCTTGCGCCGTCAGCTTGGCTTATTCTGACCGTGTCACTAGGTTCATTGGTCTTCTTAGCCCTGCTCGGCATGATGGGAGCGAGGGCCGGCGGCGCTGCAATTATCAGCCCAACCATAAGGGTCGTTTTTTGGGGCGCTCTCGCGATGGCGATCACCGCAGGAATTGGTGCGCTCGTTGGAAGAGCTGTCTAGCCGCCATCCATGGGTTTCGACGTGATTACTGACCGTATATTTCGACGTGCCCTGATCATCATTGCCTTGCTGGGCCTCGCCGCCGGCCTTGCAGCCTACGTAAAAGGCGAGAGCGCCCTCGCTCATTGGATTTGGGGCGGGGCTACGCTGCCCATTGTCGTCGCTCTCGCAGTCTCGATTGCTCGGGATCTCTTGCGGGGTCGCATGGGCGTCGATGCCATCGCCTTCTTGTCGATGATTGCCGCGCTCGTTCTAGGACAGACACTCGCTGGGATCGTGGTCGCCATAATGTATGCAGGCGGCACCGTGCTTGAGGATTTTGCTGTGGCACGCGCCGAACGTAGTCTTAAGCATCTGGTGGATCGCACCCCGAGGATTGCGCATAGGTGTGCTGACCAATCCGTCGAGGACGTCGCGGTAGATGACATCAAGATTGGCGACGCGATTTTCATTCGTGCCGGAGAAGTTATCCCAGTAGATGGCTTGATCACGTCGGCGAGCGCCGTCATTGACGAATTGGCGCTGACCGGCGAACCGATTCCAGTGACACGCCTTGAAAAGGACCAGGTCCGCAGCGGTACAGTAAACGCAGGTCAGACCTTTTCAATGAAGGCCACGGCTACGGCAGGGGAGAGCACTTATGCCGGCATTGTGCGATTGGTAACATCTGCTCAAACGGCAAAGTCTCCATTTATTCGCGTTGCCGATCGTTATGCGCTGCTCTTGCTCCCTGTTACACTTGCCGTCGCGGGTGGTGCCTGGTTCCTGACAGGAGATCCTATTCGCGGGCTTGCCGTCCTCGTCGTCGCCACTCCGTGCCCTCTCATCCTTGCAGCACCCGTTGCGTTCATTGCTGGCGTCTCCCAAGCAGCGCGACGTGGGATCCTCGTCAAAGGTGGTGCCGCACTCGAAGCCTTGGCGCGAACACATACGGTTCTATTTGATAAGACCGGCACGCTCACCGTCGGTGGAGCACGGCTCATCGCCGTTGAGACTGCGCCTGGCGAAAGTGCTGACGAAGTGTTGCGTCTTGCAGGCTCACTTGAGCAGGCTTCGCAGCATGTAGTGGCTGCGGCCATCGTTTCCGCTGCAACGAGAAAGGGCTTGGTCCTTCAAATGCCTGAGCTCGTGCAAGAAGCCATGGGTTCAGGTCTCGAGGGCGTCATCGACGGGCGCAGAGTCCGCGCTGGTTCACAACAGTTGATCTTCGGTGCCCATAAACCTGATGATTGGGCTATCCGGGCTTTACGCCGCGCTTCGTGGCGTTCGGCGCTAAGTGTGTTCGTCTCAGTTGATGGACGCACAATCGGAGCTTTGCTCCTTGCCGACGAACTTCGACAGGAGGCGCCGAGAGCAGTTCAGTCGCTTCGTGCAGCCGGCGTTGCTCGCATCGTCATGGTGACAGGTGATCGAGCGGACGCTGCCGAAACCATCGGCGCAGCGCTCGATCTTGATGGCGTGCTCTCAGATCGGGTCCCATCCGACAAAGTCGACGCGGTGGCAATGGAGCAGCGATTGCATCCCGCGGTGATGGTGGGGGATGGGATCAACGACGCGCCAGCTCTCGCCGCTGCGGATGTCGGTATCGCCCTCGGCGCCCGCGGTGCGAGCGCTTCCTCCGAGGCGGCTGACGTGGTCATCGTGGTCGACCGACTTGATCGGGTCTCGGAAGCCATTGTTATTGCTCGCCGCACCCATCGAATCGCCGTAGAGAGCATCACTTGGGGTATGGCCCTATCAGGCATCGCCATGGGTTTTGCCGCCTTTGGTTGGCTCACCCCTGTCGCAGGTGCCCTCACACAAGAAGCCATCGATGTCGCGGTCATCCTGAACGCATTGCGCGCTCTAGCTTCGCCTCCCAAATTCGTTTCGCGTGCGCTTCCTGCTCAGATGGCGCAGGCACTTCACCACGAACATGAGCTACTTGAGCGGAGCCTGGATCAGTTAAGGTCCATTGCGGACTCGCTTGACGACTCGCGCGGGCAAGAAGCCGTGAATCTCATCACCGAAGCGCACACGGTTGTTCAAGACAGTATCGTTACGCATGAGCGGGGAGATGAGACGAACGTCTATCCGCGACTGAGCCCATTTCTTGCCGACAGTCATGGTCTCTCGGCAATGAGCCGCGCGCATCGGGAAATTCTCCATCTCGCCCGACTTCTCGCGCGTCTCAGTGATCGGCTGCGTCCCGAGGATATTGACAAGTATATTGTGCGCGACGCGCAGCGTGTGATCGAGTTAATAGAAGCACTCGTTCGCATTCATAGCGCTCAGGAGGAAGATATCTATGAGCACGCCGCCGCCTAGTCCAAGGAGCAAAGCCTTACTTCTGTAATTGGCTCGGTTGCTGACGTAGTGGCACTCTGCCGCTTTGGTCCATAAGCAGACGCCCCGACCCCGAGCGAACGCGTGCGCAAGTCCCGCGCCCGACCCAAGGATCGTGAAGTCCGCTTTTGTAAGATGCTGTCGATAAAGTCGGTGGTGCGACCGGCTTGATCGCTCTCGCTGCTGCGAGGCTGAGTTGAGGTGGTTCTTGCCTTCCTCTGCACCCAGCCGGGGCTTCGGGCTCGACACTGACGCTACGGGACGCCACTGGCACTGACCCTCACGCAATTGACGCGGCGCGAGGCTGGCGGCGGCCAGACCAAATGCCCACCATTTCGAGGTCACTGAGATTGCCCAGCAAAAACGGCGGGCAGGGCGGGTCCAGGGGAGGTGCCCCTGTCGTCCCTTGATGCCGATTTCACCGCCCTGCGCGTGGGCTGAGCAGGTCAGGGCGGAGACGAAAAGAAGGGCGGTGACGCCATTGGTAGGACCGCCACCGCCCGTTGCCCGCGCTACCTATAAGGCGACGGTCAAGCGGGCGACCAGCCAAGGGCGTGACTTTGCGGCAGAAAGCGCGGCTGCTGCCTTCCTCGCACGGCGGGTAAGCGAAAGCTTCCTAACTAGCTCAGGGATCACGGGCTCGGAATAAGGCTCCGATTATCCGCCGGGTTGTTAGTGTCAATGACTGGCCCCATAGGAGCCCCGGACTGGAGCCCCAGCGTCGGACCCGTCCCGCCCATTATCTGTAGAGTTGCTCCTGACCCGAGCTGAAGAGTGGTTCCCGGTGATGAGGACTGACTGTCTGAACTATCGTTCGTCAGCAGTGGCAAAGAACCGTTGTTGGATGGTGCCGTCAGCTTTTCGTCTGGGTCCTGCAATTGAGTGCCGTCGTTTGGCTTGACGGTCGGGTTCCCCGTATCCACGGTCGCATTCTGCAGATCAAAGGCCATGCCTTCATTGGGTAGAACTGTCAAGGCGGTGGCAGCCAACAGAGACGCAGCTATCGCCGAAGTGCCAAGCACAATATGCGGCATGTGGAAATCCCCCGTTGCTTCGAGTTCCTACGAAGTGAGATAAACTCTATAGCGAGTGATCATGACTTATCGGTGATCACTTCGTCGCACATGCGCTGAAGGGATGGTCACGTAGCGTGTGCGTGTTCCAAACCGACGCTGCCCAGTTCCCTCGTTTTGGGGGCGCTTGAGCTGCAGGGGCAAACCCGCCCCAATTGGCAGGTACCCGCCGAACCGCGCCAAAACGCCGGTTTTTGCCCCTTTCTCAGTGACCCCCCGCAGAACGGCGTTCGGGGTGGGGTCTCCCGCAACGTGGCACTGTCTAACAGATTAGACGGTGCCCAATAGCGGTGGACCGCCTTGCGGGGTCTGAGGGCGGTCCCTGCCCCGTACAGGCGGCAACCAGGGGTTGCGGGTAGGGGCCATCAACGACTGGGTGCGGGCAGACGGGCATTTGGGGGGGCTAAGTCGTACGAAGCCTCCACCGCCGAAAGAAAAAGCCTTTTCTCTAAGCGAAAGAGGCGGTGACGCCCATGTGGAGGAGAACGTCACCGCCCCCGGAGCCGCGCTACCTATAAGGCGACGGTCAGCAAGGACGCCGGCATCCGGTTCAGCATGGACGGGACCACCCAGACTGTGGCCGGGATCAAACTTATGAAGAAGCACATTGCATCACCTGCGAGGAACGTCCTCCCGATGTGACCTTTGCTGTCCATGCCGCACGGTCCACCACTTCAGGAAAGCGGACGGACAGTGCCGCGCGCGTTGTTCGTCTTGTTCACTCGGTAATATCGCGTTTCATTCGGAGATAGTCGTCGCGGGTAATTTCTCCGCGCGCGTAGCGCTCATCAAGCACTTCAAGACCCGGGGAGCGACGTTGATCGCTCCGAATTGGCTGCGAACGGACCAACCACACCACCCCTGCAATTATCAGGGCAAGGATTACGAGCCAAAGGATCATGCCGAACCCCATGCCCCAACCGTTCATCCAACCCATGTGGTCCCACATATGGAAACTCCGTCAACAGCTTTTGACCCCTACACTCTGGCGAGCCGATTATTATGCCGTCATCCATCCTCTGCTGCATGTGCTGCATCATAGACTCTCGACAACCCTTTTGAGCTTGGCTTGTACCTCCTTCGCCACATCGGCAAGGCCAGGGTTATGAATTGCCTGCATAGAGGCAACGGGGTCAACGGCTGACACTTCAACGCCGCCGCTTCGATTTTCCTGCACGATGACATTGCAGGGCAGCATTGTCCCAATCTTGTCCTCAAGCTGTAAGGCGCGAAACGCAAGCGGCGGGTTGCACGCACCAAGAATGCGATACCCGCGAAAGGCAGTGTCAAACTAATGCGAACCAGACAGCGAAGTGCGCGAAGCGGATTGCGTCAGGCTGCCAGTTGACGCCACTCGGCCAACGCGGCGAAGCGGTGCTGCTTGAAGATGTCGCGTCGGCTGAGGTGGCGATCGTGGTTAAAGTGATTGTGGATCGAGGCGTGGACGGCGGCGAATTTCTGCAGGGTTAACCGGCTCTTCCTTATTACGCCTAAGTAGATATTTAAGAAAACTCAACTCAGTCCGCCGCTGAATTTCATCTTTTAACTTCTCGGCTTTGATCTGCACCTCTACCATTCCGACTGAGGCCTGGGTCGGATGAAGATCGGAAAGCTTGCACAGGCAAATATCGCGCTTTGTCGATTGCGCGCTGCATACATCCTTTGCCAGAGCCGTCTGGCTGCCAAAGAAGATAATCAGAGCCACTTGGGGCCAACCGGGGAGTGCTCGCATTGGGAATCCCCTCCACAATCGTCGAACAGGTAGTGCGATAGCCACAACGTTGGGACCTGCTAATAAGGTCCGGAGTTCGAATTGGACATTTGCTGACTTAACGTCAGTGTTCGCTGACTCAACGTCAGTATGGCGGATGTGCCATCCACGTTCACATGTCTGCACGACGCCGAGGTTGGCGTTAGCCTACATCCCCGGCAGCGGCATGATCTCGATGATCTCTATCCATGCACCTGGCATCTGCAGATGAGGGTGGTGCCGAATATCTTCGTGGCCGCATCATGCGATTCGGCCTGCACAATCGAATAGCCTCCGATCTCATTTTTTGTGTTGGAGGCTCCGTTTGAGTCAACGCGCTTGGTCTTTCCCAGAGGCGCTCCACCCTCGACAATGGACGTCTTATTGGCATTCATCCACTTCATCCAGGCGTCCATCCCTTTCTTTTGCTGCTCAGGAGTGGAGTTTTTCATCGTCCTTTCGAACTCATGTCCAGAAGCCATATACAGCACCATGAATTTTTTCATCGGATCTTCCCTTGCCTTGCTGAAGATCAACCGACCAAGTCGCCCCTGTCGATTTCGCTTCCTGAACCACACTGCTTAACGAGTCAATTGCGCCGAGCTTCCGCCGACACATGCGAAAGGACCGGTCCGGAAAAGGCCGGTTTCAAATGCAGTAACTCCGCTCGTGGCACGAAGCAAACATGTGAGGTGAGGACTCTGACGTCAGCTTGTGACCGATTTTCCACCCTCGGGCTTGCCTAAGGGATCGGGCGCATCAGCCTGAGCCCCCGACCATCTTGGCGACCTCGCCCATGACCTGAGGCCGGTAAGGCGCCAGCCTTGTCGCGCAGAGGGCTTGCAGCGCACAATAGCCCATGATGATTCTTCGCCTTTATGCGCGGGTCCTCGGTTTGCTCGGCCCGCAGATTCGTCTGGGCTGGGTGCTTGCTTTTGCGAATGTCGCGCTGGCGGCCGCGCAATTCGCCGAGCCTGTATTGTTCGGCCGCATCATCGATTCGCTCGCTCACGTGCAAGGGCAGGGGCGCGCGTTGTCGTGGTCTCCTTTACTTCCACTGGTCGCCGCCTGGGTCGGCTTCGGTCTTTTCATGGTTGTTTGCGGCGCGCTCGTCGCGCTCTACGCCGACAGGCTTGCCCATCGGCGCCGCCAGGCAGTGCTCTCTGAATTCTTCGAGCACGTCCTTCAGCTTTCGCTTAGCTTCCACGGTGCCAGCATTCCGGCCGTCTGATGAAAGTGATGCTCACTGGCACCGATACGTTGTGGTGGCTTTGGCTCGGATTTTTTCGGGAGGATCTCGCAGCGCTCGCGTCGATTTTCGTGCTGGTCCCATTGTCCGTCTATCTGAATTGGCGGCTAGGCCTGTTGCTGATCGGTTTGTGCCTGATCTTTGTCGTCCTGACCGCTTGGGTCCTGCGCAGGACGGAAGCGTTGCAAGAATCAGTGGAGCGATATTATTCCGACCTTGCCGAACGCGCCTCGGATGCTCTCGGCAACGTCGCATTGGTACAGAGCTTCACACGCGTGGAGGCCGAAGTCCGGGACCTGCGCAATGTCGTTGACCGCCTGCTCGGCGCGCAGATCCCGGTGCTATCCTGGTGGGCCTTGGCCAACACGCTTACCAAGACCTCCACGACCTTGACCATGCTCGCGATCCTCCTCGTCGGACTGGTTCTATTTTCGCGCGGGCAGACGACTGTGGGCGGAATCGTCATGTTCATGACCTTCGCAGGCATACTCATCCAGCGGCTCGAACAGGCTGCTAGATTCACCAATCGCATTTTCATGGACGCCCCGCGGCTAGAGGAATTCTTCGGCGTGCTCGACACCACCGCTGGCGTGCGCGATCGCAAGAATGCCGTGACTCTGAAGAAGGTCCGAGGATTGGTCGAGTTCAAGGACGTCACCGTTTCCTATGATGGTCGGAGACCAGCCGTTGCCGATCTCACCTTCACCGCCGAGCCGGGCGAGACCATCGCGCTGATCGGCGCTACGGGCGCCGGCAAATCCACGGCGCTCGCGCTCCTCTATCGCGTCTATGATCCGCAATCCGGGACAATAAGAATTGACAGCCGTGATATCCGAGACGTGAAGCTCGCAAGCCTTCGTCGCAACATCGGCGTGATCTTCCAGGAGCCGCTGCTGTTCAACCGGTCGATCGCGGAGAACCTACGCGTGGGTAATCCCGACGCCACCGACGAGGACATTCTCAAAGCCTGCGAGCGCGCGCAGGCCCTCGATTTCATTCAGCGTCACGAAGGCGGCCTTAATGCCATAGTCGGAGAGCGCGGTCGGAATCTGTCCGGCGGCGAGCGTCAACGGCTCTCGATCGCGCGCGCGCTTCTGAAAAATCCGCCGATCCTCATTCTTGACGAAGCCACAAGCGCGCTCGATGCCGTGACCGAGATGAAGGTAAACGCGGCGATCAACGAAGTGATGAAGGGACGTACATCCTTTGTCATCGCGCATCGGCTGGCCACCGTACGCAATGCCAGCCGCATCCTCGTCTTCGACCAGGGTCGCATCGTGGAAAGGGGCAGCTTCGACGAGTTGGTGCAGCAGGGAGGTATCTTCGCCACATTGGCAAAAGCGCAGTTCATCGAACTTGCGCGAACCTGACCGTAGCGGTCCAGACCGACAGTGAGGCGCAGGCGCCCATATGCGTGCCTACGCGGCTTTTGCGATGCGCCTCCGCCACGCCGCGCAATGTCCGCTATGGGTCGATTGTGTTGCAAAACTCATCGACAGCGCGCGTTGGTTCGCTTTTGGAGAATGTCAGAGTGTGGTGCTTTGCCTGCCGCCGTCTCCACGGATCGGTGGCAGACATTAATATTCGACGCGAGCTACGCAGCGCAGGCGGCCAGCTCCGGGGGCGGTGATCGTCCGACATACTTGGCGAGCTTTCTCAAATTCTGGGCGGTGGCAACGAGCAGAACCTCGTCGCGCGCGCCACTCAAGCCCCTCAGCCGCACTGCACCAGGGACGCACCGCGCAAGATCCCTCGTGATCTTCACGAAGATGCCCGCGATGTGGCTCGCTGGCAGATGAGGACGAAGGCGTTCGCCAGGTCGCGTGATGAGAGGAAGCGGGTCGAAATGCGTTTTGCACACTTAAAGACCCACCATGGCTTCGAGCGGTTGCGGCTGCGTGGGCTCTCCGGCGCACGCGATGAGTTCCACCTCGCCGCCATCGTGCGCGCTTGCCCTGCATCTGGTGTGGCCGCCGCCAGACCGCGCGACCGTGTCAGTTGCGTAAGAGCCAGTACCAGAGTGGCGTCGGTGTCGAACCCTAGCTCCCGACTAGATGCGGAAGGCAAGAAGCGCCAAACTCAGCTCCACAGCAGCGAGGGATCAAGCCGGTCCCGCCGCCGAATTTATCGACAGCATCGACCCAAAGCGGACATCACTCTTGTCCTCCAATGACTTCAATTCGCTCGGCGTTAGTTAGGAGTGGAATGCCATCAAAGCGGATTTGTGGGGATCGAAGCGGATTTGTCCGTGACGGCTAAGGTTGATTGCCCACTAGCACAGCCGTGGTGAGCAACTGCGGCGAATTGCCTTTTGTCTAGCAACCCCTTCGGGGATTTAGCTGCGCCATCAGGAGGAGGGCGCGTTCTTGGCGCTCCGACCCACCTAGCCCCCGACGCTGTGGTTGGGCTGCTCCGAGTTGTCGCTTTCCTCATGCGGATGGTTTGGACCCCTCCGCACGTCTTTAGCTGTCCCGCGCGGACGACCAAGATGGAGGAAGCCATGGGTGTCATCGACCAAGCGCTTCAAGCAAACGAACACTATGCCAAGACGTATGACCCGAAGTGGGGGGCGGGGCCTCCCAAGCCGAAAATTGCGGTCGTGACTTGCATGGATCCTCGGCTCTCAGACCTCCCCGGGATTCTCGGATTGAAGCACGCCGACATTGACGTGATCCGAACCGGAGGGCCTGCCGTTACCGAGGATGTTCTGTCAGAGCTAATCGTCTCAACGCGCGTGCTTGGCTCTAAAGAGATCATGATCCTCAATCACACCGGATGCGGATTTGCGACCTTTACCGATGCAGAGTTAAACGCCAAGTTCTCCAAGCTGACCGGAGACTCGACGCCGGCACCGATGCGCTTTTTTGCCTTCAAGGACCCGGAACAGCACACCAAGGAGCAAATCAAAATGGTGAGGTCCCATCCGTGGATTGCTAAGGATGTCCCGGTGCGAGGTTTCGTCTTCGACGTCGATACTGGCCGGTTGCGGGAGGTGACAGCCTATTCACAAGCAGCGGAGTGATTTTGGTGAGGCCTAACCCGGATTAGGTCGCTGCTAGAGTTTTGACCGAGTTCGCCGTCTCGCCGTAGGTAGGCGGAGGAGCGCATGGTTCGAACCCATCAGCCAAGGCAAACCGTTTTCAGATCGATCCTGCCCGAGGATGTCGACTGGAAGCCGTTCCCTGCATTCCCACCTTCGGTCCGCCTCGCCGTCGTTGTCGGTCAGCCCTCGGCGCGGGGCCCTTACACGATAAGGGTCAAAGTGCCAGCCGGCGTGAAACTCATGCCTCACAGGCGCCCGACAGGACCGTGTCTACACGGTCCTGTCGGGCGTTTTCTACATCGGTCCCGGCGACAAGTTCGACGGCGATAAGGTAGAGGCTTATCCGCCCGGTAGCGTCGTCGTTCTGCCCGGCAACACGTCCCATTTCCACTGGGCAAAGTCTGGTGAGTACATCACCCAAGTAACGGCCATCGGTCCGTTGGGCGTCGATTACGTGGATCTCGGCGACGATCCTCGTCAGCTTAATCGCGGATAACTGGACAAACCTCCCACTCGGCGTTCGGCTCGGTCCATTCGCGCGCGGCTTGCTGAGCGAGAAGGCGCACGAGGGCCGTCAGCGCGGCCCGTGCGGCCGAACCGTCGATTTTTTGAACCTTTGCGCGATCAACATTCATAGCCCCCAGGACATAGATGCCGGGAGTTGGTCGTCGAAATGGGGAAATGATTTTATTTCTGCCGAGAGGCACGCTTGACGATTGCGCGCGCTTTTTCTCTTACCGAGCCAAAGGCCAGCGGATTGCCATCGACCTCGAGAGGCTTGCTCGCTGCCTTCAAAAATCGGAGGAAGGGACCTGTTGGTTTGCCATAAGCATTCACCGAAATGCGAGGGTCCTTCCCTGTAAGCGCCCTGTAGATGGGCATCATCTCAGTCATCCAGGAATTCACGGCAGGATTTCCCCGGCGACCGCGAAGCGTCGTTAGTCTGCCGGTTTGCGAAGCATCATCGGCAGCGGCCAATCCGCGACGCTTGAGTTCATCCGTGGCGTCAATTCCGTCAAAGATCTCGACGAGGCGTCCGACTCTTTCGGATGCTCGTATGACGTTCTCCTCCATGCCGTCGTCATTGGCGCACGGCGCGCTAACGAGCCTGGGGATCGGTGTTTGCGTCTGGGTGCAGGTGGCTACTCGAGTGCGCCTGACCTCCCCGAGCTTAGCGCTTTGCCGAACATTAACCCGAAGCGCGTTAAGGACGAAGGAGGTCCCGCCGGCCGCCGAGAATTTGAAGCGTTGGCGCGGGAGGCTGCGTGCCGCAAGGCTCGCGAACTCGGCTGGCTCGTTTAACTAATGCTGCCCAAACTTTGGGATCGTCTTCCGTGGATATTCCTCTATCGACCGATGGCAGAGGCCCCGCGCGAAACGCGAGCTACGGTCGTTCCGAGGTAAGGTTGCGGCGGCTTCCCGCAAGCATCGCCTCAAGGCTTTGGAAGCCGCAGCGGACGCGGCATGGAAGCGAGCGCAGACCTTCAAGAAGGTCGGCTTCGGTCGGCGCCCTTTATGCTACCAATCTCGCGCTGGGCCCTTTCTTCTGTCATCATGCGCGGCGTGCGGAGGGGATTATCAGTGAGGGAGTATCCCCGATGAAAGATCAAGCAGAGGAAGTGACCGACATCGTCGAGAAAGAGGTCGCCTTTATGGAGCGCATGAAGGCAGACGCCGACAAGACTGCCACCGCCTTGATCCAGAGCTATCTAGGCCCCGACCACAAAGTGCTCAATATGGCGAGCTTCCATTCGGCGCTGTCGCAAGCGCTCAAGGATGCTCGCGAGCAGGGTCAGGTCGACGAGTTCGGCGAGCTCGTGACGCTGCTTTAGACTTTAGGGATAGGAGATGCGAGCCACAGCCCCGGTCACTTTGGCCGGGGCTTTTTCGTGGCGCGCTTGCCCGGCTTTAATGGGTTCTCAGGTTTCTTAGCTTAAGCATTCGGGTGGAAGCGTTCCCATGGCGCTTTCACCCTGTCGAGGGTGTAGGCTTCGGTCGGCGCCCTTTCATGTGCTAGATTGCCGGCATGGCGCGCGCGTGGGGGGCGCGGATCATGGGTACGGCGCAAAAGCTAGGAGTCGGGCTCCTTTATTCTGCGATTGCCCTGTCAGGCGCAGTCTACGCGGTCTTTGAGCTTCATGAGACCGACCGGCTTTTCCACTTTCTCAAGGAGTTGATGCCCGCTCTCCTTATTCTCGTCCTCGTGTTCGTCATCTACGGCTTAGTTCAAGCAGCAGCTTCAGTCCTTGAAGTGCTCAGGGGCACATCCCGAGCCGCTCACGCTACGCTCCATATGAATTATGGTAAGAAGTAGCGCGGATTGATTCCGAACGGACCTACTCCGCGCCACCATCGAAGAATTCGCTGCCGAGGGCTATACGCGCGTTGGATGCTATTGCCCGCGCTGCCGCATGACGCGGATGCGGCCCATGAGTTGGCTTCCGAAAATCTCGATGGGGCTCAAGCTCGGTCAACTCGCCCGACGGCTGCGGTGCGCTGCGTGTGGCGGCCCGCTACGATCGGTCATGGTCACAGGGGGGCATCTAGAATTTGCCGCTGAATGAGGCACTAATGGGGACGCTCGATATGTCTTTTGACAACGACAGGCTCAAGCGACCCATGGCTTAGTAGAGCAAAAAGCGTGGCTTGCATCTTCGAGATGCCGCGCTCGGCCGCCACGACCGGGCTTCTTTTATGCTGTGGTCGGCTCCCGGTCGGTGGCCACTCTTTGGCAGCAGGAAATCGGAAAGACTTTCCTGGTAAGCAATTCGGATGCTGAACGTAGCGCTTATCAGGGAATATCTCGCCAAGATCGAGAAGCTGATCAATTCCCAGATCACTTTGGTCGGGCGGCTCGAAGCCAGCGGAGCCGACACCACGGAAGCCGAGCAACTGCTTGCCTGTTGGAGCGCCGCACATACTTTTTTGCCAAACGACTTGCGTTAGCGCTGCGCCCTCAAGCGAGGGTGGATAGCGATTGGCTCAGCCGGCACTCCTCATCTTGATCCTTTGTGGCGCAGCTCGTGCAGGGCACGAAGATCTTCTTCAGTGAGGCGCACCCAACCCTCTTTGCCTTCGGCACTCCAGAGGTTGCACGTCAGGCATCCGATCAGGCGCTCACCGCGATTATCAATCTCGACCAGCTCTTGACCACACTGGTTACATCGCCCGCTCACTTGCGCCACTCTTTCGGATCAGTTTGACACAATATTCCTCCGCCGTCAGGCCGCCGCGCATGGCGGTAAGCTGCTCCTCGGTGAAGGGCACCTTGCCGCCGCCGTGCTCACGCGGAATGCGGCAAAATCGCCGTCGCTCTAGATGTCGAGCCGGCCGAGCTATTGATTGCTCCCAAACAACGACGGAAGCGGTGATCCGGCGTCGCTTTTAGTGAGCTATTCGATAAGCTCTGCTTTAAAGGGCGGGAGGGATCTCTTGAAAACCATGAGAGAATTTACGGTTGGTCGCGCAACCGTCCGGCTGGTGCAATCCAAAGCCGGTTATGCTGGAATTGTGATTGGCGACGACGGGCACAGCGCCACGATTTACGGCGATGATGCGGATGATGTTTGGCGCCGACTATGCGATGAGGCGGCAAAGCGCGATCCGAGCTTTTTCGGATATGACGGCGCGCGCGCGTTTTCTGCGCATCTTTCAAGAGGGGTTCGCGTCCTCGGCCTACATGGAGTGGGAGCGTGGCTACAAGCTGGCAGCGAAAGAAAAGCTGGATGCGACGGCGCCGCTGGAGCAGGCCCTCGACAGCAAAGGACTGGGAGAAGCTGTGCTGGCGGTCTTTCGGGCGACGAATTTGCTCTCGCCCTTCGAGAAAACGCGCTTGCAGGAAGCACTGCGCGGATCGCACGCGGATGCGTTTATCCGGGGCGCGGCGCAATTCACGATGGGCGACTTTACGCGCGGCCTGATCGAGATGAATCGGGCGCTGAAACCGCACGATGTAGCGCACTGGACGGCCGCGACATATCTACCCTTTTTGTGGTCGCCGGAATCAAGGCTGTCTCGAAACCTGGCTTTCAGGGCCAGGCATGGCTGCCGACCACGCTAGAGCAACAGGCGAGACTCTCACGCCCCTGGAGATTTCCGGTCGTGCCAAGCAAGGGAATAAACCAGCGAGAGCGACACTCACTCGGCATGTCCTTCGGCTGGCGCGCGGGCTGGCGCACGTTGTCAACATCCTTGATCCCGACGTGATAGTGCTCGGTGGACGTCTGTCGCAACTCTCTCATCTCTACGAAGAACTACCCCTGCTTATAGCACCGAATATTTTTGCCGATCGGGGCTCGGTCGCAATAAAGCCCCCCAAATGGGGATCTGCGAGCGGTGTGCGGGGTGCGGCCCGCTTGTGGGATTTGCCCGGAGCTTCATTCAGACGAGTTGGTGAGGTGGGGTAGCCAGCCCGCGAACCTGCATTGAGCCGATGACTGACGAGAAAGGAAAAGGCAGGAGTGCTACCATTGCGGACAGCCTCTCATTGAGATCGACAATCGGGGTAGTGGGCCAGTTTGATTAAGGCGGCCCTAGAAATCGGCCGCACCAGAGGCCATACTGGGATCATGGCAGGAAAGCGCGTTCTCGCAGTTCTATTAGCGACGGCTCTCTTGATGGGCGGAGCCGGCATTGCCGGTGCAAAACACAAGCTCGGCCAGCACAAAGACAATCCGACTAAATTCAAGCAGCACAAAGACAATCCGACCAAGCATCATACGTTCTGGTATGACCTCTGGCACTCCCATGCCTGACAAGCATCCCAAACGACCCCGCGACCCCAACCAATGGGCCAAGCGCATGACCGATATAGTGTCAGGCGAGGTCGAGGATCGCGTAGCCGAGAATAAGAATCGGAAGCCGACCAAGGCGGCGGATAAGGGACTCCCCGCTAAACCGGGAAAGCCAACTGGCCGGCATCCATCAGAACAAGCTCGCAGCGTTCAGGAAGACCATGCTCATCGCGCAGAATCTCAATCTGCTCCCAAGCTCGCCCGAACTCGGCGTTACGCTTGATCAGCGTGGACGCTTGTTGGTAGTGAGCCAAAAAACAGAAGCGTACCCAGGGTAATGCGTCTCGCGCCGGATTCCATTTGCCTTCACCAGTGGCCGCGAGGATTGCATAATAAGCGTCCGTGTTTCGTCCAAGACATTCCTCGATGCTACACAAGACCGGACTGGAGATTATTAGAAGCACAAGCTGAGGAGGACGGCATTCTTGCCGATGCCCTTCGGCGCAATTCGAGCCGCCGACTGGAAGTCCGAGCCAGCCATTGGGAAGACCGGGGCAAGTTTGCCATGCGAACGTTCCAGCCGCCGATCGCCCGCCACCGGGCAAGCCGAACTCGGAACAAGAGCCTCAGATAGCGCGGCCGCAGTAGCTTGCCAAGAACGTCACAATTAAGATGCTGAAAGGGCGAGCGTCGTGAGGACTCGAAAGGCCGCCAGCGTTGGCACATAGCCTGGCGTTCCCCAACCCACGCCAGGCAATCCTGCGAGGGCCCGAAGCCATGACCGGGCCCTTTCCATTTGCGCTTAGGAAGTATGCGGGGTTCGGGCGGGGAAAAGCGCCCTACAAAGAAGAAGCCCCGCGAGAGGCGAGGCTAGTGCAGTCAGTTCGTAATCAGGAGAGCCAATAGTCTAGCCCACTTTGGTCTCCGACAATGTACCTAGTCTGCAACACTCGGCCGAAGAAAAGTCGTCCGTGAACAATCGCGTTTTCACGTGGCCTTGAGGTGATCCGGTGCGGCGAGGGCGGTTAGCAATCTGAGCCACAGAAGCCTCAGCCAGGTGAGGAGGAGTTTGAAGTTGTATCCGGCGGCGGCGAGAATGGCGTTGATGGCGTCGCCTGAGGCATGGGCGAGGTGGTTGCGGCCCATGCGATGCTCGGCCTTGAGATGGCCGATGACGGGCTCGATGGCGGCGCGGCGCCTGAGCTCGCGTTTGATCTGCGGCGTCACGCGCCGCTTCTGGCCCGCGGTGTAGACCCTGAACTTGTAATCGGGCGGGGCGTTGTGGCCGCGATAACCGGCGTCGGCAAGGATGCGCTCCAGCCTGTTGCCGACGAGCGCTTCCATGTCGGGGATCACGCTTGCGAGGGTGTGCCCGTCATAAGGGTTGCCCGGCATCGTCGCGACATGGGCGACAAACTGGCCGCCCTTCGAGCGCTGGACCGTGGTGGCCACGCTCACCTTGACGCCGAACTCGTAAGGGCGGTGCGCCTTTGCCTTGCCGATGCACTCGACCTCCGGGGCGTGCAGGGAATAGATCTTGCGCCCACGCTGGCGACGGTCTTGTTCGAGCACGCGCCGGGCGATGCTGAGCGGCTGGGCGAAGGTTTGCCGCAACTCTTGATCGTCCGCGGTCCGCCGCGCGAGGTCGCGGATCACCCGTCCGAGATAGGTCTTCAGCTTGCGTAAGGTCTTGTTCGCCCGCTTGAACTGATGCGCATGGGCGTAGCGCTGGTGCTTGATCAAGGCCAGCTTGCCCACCCGCATATAGGATTGCCGCAGCTCCACGCCCGTCCTCTTCGCCAGCCGCACCAGCCGCACCCGGGCGCGGTTCAGCAGCTTGGCGTCGGTGGGGAACATCACCGCCTTGGGCTGCACGGTCGTGTCGACCACCACGCGCGCCAGGTCCTTCGGCTTCATCGCCTGAGTGCTGGTGGCAACGGCAAGGCTCTCCTGCAACAATGCCTGCAGCTTGTCCTCGCCCATGCGCTGGCGCCAGCGTGTCAGCGACGAGCGGTCCAGCGGCAGCTCATGCTGGAAGAACACCTCGCCGCAGAAGTGCTGATAATAGGGGTTCTCCACCCAGCGCTCGCACAACACCTCGTCGGAGAGGTCGTGAGCGTGCTTGAGGATCGCCAATCCCGCCATCAGGCGTGTCGGCAGCGGCGGCCGGCCGGGGCCGTCCTCATAGACCGCGCCGAAGCGCTCCTCCAGGAAACCCCAGTCGATGGCCCGCGCCAGCTTCGCCAGAGCGTGGTTCATGTCGATGATCTGGTCGAGCCGCGAGCGGAACAAGTCCTGCTCGTCGGTTTCGCGCCGCTCGCGTGGCTTCATGGCTGGCCCCCTCGCCGTCTGCTCGCCTCAACGGCAGAGAATCACAGCTCGCGATTCGAGGGAATCCGCCGATCCGAATTGCAAGAAAACCGCCGCCCAGAGCCCCAAAAGCGGCAAAATCGAACACTTGGCTAGGTCCAATCAGCCAAGCCGATCAGAAGCTTGGGGGTTCTTCACGGGCGACAGAAAAGGGCCGAATGCGAAACCGGCCCATCAGAACAAAAAGGGCGCCGACCGAAGCCAACGCCCTCTTCAGCCGATATAGTTAGTGGTGCTACCACGCGCAGACCTTGACACCGTGGCGCCACCAGCAATGCCGATGGTGGTGATAGCGATGGTAGCCGTATCCGTATCTTCGGTGGCCACAAGCGCATCTATAGGCACCACACCAGCAAGCGACGGTCTGAACAGGTGACGCAGAGGGCAACGTCGCGCCGCTGGCCAATGGGATGGCATTTGCGGCAAACGCTCCGGTCAGCGAGAAGGCCACAGCCGCTACGGTAGCGAGCATTGCTTTGGGCATTGATTCCTCCTGGATTGATTTGGGGTGGCAGGATAACCGGAAACGCATGTCGGGACAGTAGGGTTCTTGCCATCCCGGCGGCAAATTCCTCGATTGTCGCACGTAGCTGGTCCATCGCCCCATATTCGAATGCCGCCATCACGTCCACTCAAGAGGGTTTGGGGGCGGCTCCCCTCGGTCAACGCTCGGTGGCGGAGATCACGCTCCGCTGGCGCATCCTTTGTGATGGAGCAGTGGGCCAAGGCCTCTTCGCCAGTCCGTGATGGCTCTCTGTTGGCGTACAGGTCGAGTATCATAGCCCCCGGCGCACGAAGGGCCCTCCGTCGATATGCGGAAGGCCCCTCCAATTGCTTTTATTGAAGTGGCAGCCTAACCAGGATGCTTGCTTTTGTAATAGGCCTGCGCCTTCGCCATGTTGCCCGTGGGGTCCTTCATAAAGGCGGCCTTGGCGTCCTCGCTGCCAAAGCAGTAGGTCTTCCCTTCAATGACCGCGTTGATCTTGCAGTCAGTCTGTATGTCTTTGCCGAGAGCGAGGCCTTCTGTGCACATGTTGTTGAACTCGCCTGTCACAGCCAGAGCCGCCGTCGTGCCTAGACCAAGCAATAGAGCGCCTGCAAAGGCGGACGTGATGTAACTTCTACGCATAGGTTTCATCCTTGGGGTTGGGGGTTGGGGGTCACTTTCCCCCTCATTTTTAGCACTGGCAGCCCACTATTTTCTGTGACCTAAGTCACTTAGGCGTGACGCGCACAAACGGCAGCTTTTGGGGAAGCGGGTTACTGTTTGCTTAGTTACCGCGTGCTAACCCGACCGGCGTGATCGGGTCCGCTTCTGGCACCACGGTTTTAATTTGACGCGAGTCCGGCTGCGGAGTCAGTTTGGGTACCATACATGCCCCCGCCCTGCGGCCGCCTTGGAGGACCCACCGTTCGGTCAACGAGGCTTCTCGGTATCGGGCGCCTTGACATCTGGAAACGGTGCCTTCGGCGCTCGGGTGACAAGGAAACCTTAAGCCAATGATGTATGATGGTTCTGATCGAGGCCTTGCCTCGATCGCGCGTGCCGCGGCGATTGCGGCGGCACTGTGCTTCTCAACCGCGGCCTCCGCTCCAGCCGAGGACGCGGCGCCCTCAAGCCAAGCCATGACGCCAGCGCCTACAACGGGCGAGTTCGACGATCAGGGCGCTATGGAACTCGCCTCGGGACAGACGGTGAAGACCGACTGTTCGGTGAATTGGATAGCGCCGGACGGCAAGGTCTACTGCTTCTCCACTGCAGAATCGAAGGCCACGTTCCTCAAGAACCCCGACGAGAACATCCAGAAGGCCAAGGAATTCTTCATCGCTGAAGGCCTCACTCAGGATCAGGGCGCCAATTCTGCCCAGCCCACGGCGGAGGAAGGCGGGCTAGTCAAGCCTACCAAAGAGTTCACCGAGGACGACGTGGATGCGGCCGTGAAGCAGACGATAGCGGAGCGGAGCAAGGACGACGTCTTCGTGTTCCATGATCCCAAGCTCGATGCCGATCTCAACCTCGTCTTCGACAAGATCGGAATTGTACGTGGCATGGAAGGCTATGGCTGGTTTGCCAACATCATCTTCCACGACAAGAACGTGGCGGAGAAGCAATATGCCATCGACTTCTGGTACAAGCCGGAGGGCGATCAGTTAAAGCTCATGGATATCCGCGTGCAGAAGGGGCCCAAGCAAGAAGGCGACCACTGGATCATGATCACCCGCATGCCGGTCGCCTGGTGGTGGCTCCCGGTGGAAGAGCACCCGGGCAGCATGGAGGTCACCCGCGCCTGGCAGGTGATGGCAGCGATCCACAGCTACATCGCCACGCATAAGGACCAGAACGGCGATCTTGACGTGAAGGATCAGAACGGCAATCCAGTGCCGCTCCAGTTCGTCGAGATTCACCAGCCGGTGCGCCATCTCAAGAAGAATGGCGAATACTTCGTCTGCACCGACTTCCGTAAGCCCGGCAGCAAGGACGAATATTACGACATCGATTTCTGGGTGAACGAGAAGACCGGCAAGCTCGAGGTCGATAACGTGAAGATGCACAAGATCCCGGTGCAGGAGGACGGCATCTGGACGCAGAAGCCGCTCTACACCTTCGAGGGCATGGATTTCGACATCACTAATTGATCCGTGTTGAACGCTGGCGCTCAACTGCGTCAAGTTGATGCTGGAATTCCTGTCCGGCCGCGGTGATCACGGCACGGCACTCAACACGCATCAAGAGCTGGCGGAGAGCCATCATGGACTAGGCGTAGTGCCTCTGGCCCATAGAGCCCTCCATCAAGAACGGTGCGCCAGCGGAGCGTCGCCCTCTGTGCGCTGCCGAAGCGCCGAGGTGGATCACGACGCCCATCTCGGCCCTGGAAAAGCTCCCAGCGGCCTGAGAGGGGATCGCTACTTACGAGCCTGTAAGAAACTCTAACTCGGACGCCGACGTCTCAAGGACCGATTGATTAAGCGTGGTGTGCAGATGCAGAGCCGAAGCTATGAGCGAGCAGAGCGCGACTAAAGCTGCCAACACCCAAGCCTTTAGCGGGACGCGCGTCCTTACTGGAATACCAAAAATGGGTTTGCTCATGGTGGAACCCTCTTGTGCCCTTAGCGAGGGTAGGCGGTTCCCCCCTACTCCTCCCCTCTGCGAAAATTTTAGTCCGGCGTCGGCTCTGAATCAACCACAGCGCGGATTAACTTCCAGCAATAGTCCTCGACACCGAGCCCGCCACCCATCGCGGCTAGCTGTTCCTCGGTGAAGGGCACCCTGCCGCCGTCGCGCTCGCGTGGAATCTCTGGGCATTTCGCGCGCAGCAAATAATCTTGGAGGGGTGAACACCTCACGGCGAAACGAATCACGCGGGGGCACTGCATCACGCCTAAGTGACCTGGGTGAGCCCCTTTCTCGCCAGGGATCATCATGTTCTCATCCAGGCCTGCGGATGAGATTGCTCAATCCACGGTGGGCTGTCCTTTGGAGGATATTGGTTGGGCAGTTCTACGATTGCATCCCACACATAGGGCGGCACCACGTAATAGGTGCGGGTCGAATTGACGTTGCCCCCAACTTTTATCCAGCGGCGACTGGAGTTGGGCGGTTGCTGATGCCTTCCTCGGTGGTAATGGCGACGGTTCGCGACGCGGAGCCGTCAATGGAGCGCAGCGCTGCGGACCGTCGGGTCGCGGCGTAGGCTTGTGGGGTGAGCCAGCCGAGCCGCGAGTGCGGACGGCTGGTATTGTAGTCGGTGCGCCAAGCGGCGAGCTCAGCACCGGCATGCGCGACCGAGCGGAACAGCGTCTCATTCAGGAGTTCGTCGCGCAAGCGGCCGTTGAAGCTCTCGACGAAGGCGTTCTGCACCGGCTTACCAGGCGCGATGTAATGCCAGGCGATCTTGTGATCGTCGGCCCAACACAGGATCGCTGTCGAGGTCAGCTCGGTGCCATTGTCGCTCACGATCATTTTTGGCTTGCCACGCACGGCCATGAGCCAGTCGAGCTCGCGGGCGACACGGGCGCCCGAGAGCGAGGTGTCGGCCACGAGCAAGAGGCATTCCCGCGTGCAATCATCGACTACCACCAGGATGCGGAAGCGGCGCCCGTCGACGAGCTGATCGGACAGGAAATCGAGCGACCAGCGTTCATTTGGAAGCTGCGGTAAGGCGATCGGCGCCCGCGTGCCCAAGGCCCGCTTGCGACCGCGCCGGCGCCGCACCAAGAGCCGCTCCTCACGATAAAGCCGATAGACCCGCTTGTGGTTCACCATGTAGCCCTCCCGCCGCAACAGCACGTGCAGCCGCCGGTAGCCGAAGCGCCGGCGCTCATGCGCCAAGGCTCTCAATCGCTCGCGCAGCTTAAGATTATCCGGCCGCCGCGCGCGGTAGCGGACGGTCATCCGCGGCACCTCAATCACCGAACACGCCCGCCGCTCGCTCACCGGAAACGCCGAACGTAGATGAACAACAGCCTCGCGCTTGACGGCGGGCGTCACCATTTTTTTGACAGCAGCTCTTTGAGCATCGCGTTGTCGATGACCTGCCCCTGAAGTATCCTCCATTGGGAATTAGAGTCTCGGCATGAGTATGCCCTCTCGGGCGGGGTGAGCAACAGGCCGGCACGGGGAGCCATGACAGAGCGCAGCGTGATGGCCTGTTGCGGTGAGTTTGGCGGCAAAGGCCGCCGGTGTCTGGTAGTCGAGCGCCGAATGCGGCCGGCCCGTATTGTAGTCTTCCGTCCATTCCGCGATCGCGTGGCGCGCATGTTCGAGGCCGAAGAACAGGGCCTCGTTCAACAGTTCATCCCGCATCCGCCCGTTGAAGGATTCCACGAAGCCGTTTTGCATGGGCTTGCCGGGTGCGATGTAGTGCCAGTCGATGGCATGGTCCTTCGCCCAGGTGAAGATCGCATGCGAGGTGAACTCAGTGCCATTGTCAGAAACAATCATCCCCGGCTTGCCGCGCCGGGCGATCAGGTCCGTCAGCTCCCGGGCCACCCGCATGCCCGAGATCGAGGTGTCGGGGATCGCGGCCAGGCACTCACGCGTCACGTCATCGACGATGTTGAGAACCCGGAAGCGACGACCATTGGCCATCTGATCGTGAACGAAGTCGAGCGACCAGCGGGCGTTGATCCTGGCTTCGACCAGGATCGGGGCGCGGATGCCAATAGCTCGCCGCCTGGCTCGGCGCTTGCGGACCATCAGCCCCTCGTCACGATAGAGCCGATAGATCCGGTTGATCCCTGATGCCTCGCCCTCCCGGCGTAGCAGGATGAACAGGCGCCGGTAGCCGAAGCGCCGTCGTTCATTGGCCAGCTCTCGTAATCGCGCCCGCAGGGCCTTATCGGGCGGCCGGCGTGAGCGATAGCGGATCATCGTTCGATCCGCGGTAACCAGCGTGCAGGCCCGACGCTCGCTCATCTCCAAGACGCTGCGCAGATGAGCGACGGCTTCTCGCTTGGCGACGGGCCCTACCATTTTTTTGAGAGGAGCTCCTTCAGCGCGGCATTGTCGAGCATTGACTCGGCGAGGAGCTTCTTCAGCTTGCGATTCTCATCTTCCAGCGCCTTCAGCCGCTTGGCCTCGGAGACATCCAGCCCGCCATACTTGGCCTTCCAATTGTATAGCGTGGCTTCCGAGACCCCGTACTTGCGCGCCAGATCGGCCGCCTTGGCGCCCGCGTCGTGCTCGCGCAGAACCGCAATGATCTGCTCTTCCGAAAACCTCTTCCGCTTCATCGTCCGTCCCTCCAGCAGGGCCGGACTCTAACTCGCCGTGGAGGAAATCTTCAGGGGCAGGTCATCGAGCATGGCGTCGGCAAACAGCTTCTTCAGCCGCGCGTTCTCGCTCTCCAGCGCCCGTAAGCGCTTGACCTCCGACACGCTCAGACCCCCGTACTTGGCTTTCCAATGATAGAAGGTCGCGCTGCTGATCCCGTGCTTGCGGCAAACATCGGCCGTCTTCGCCCCGGCCTCCTGCTCCCTCAGGATCGCAATGATCTGTTCTTCCGTATGCCTCGATCGCTTCATCGTCCGGTCCTTCCCTCAAGGCCGGACTCCAGTTCAACCTGGATTAAATCAAGGGGGCAACGTCAGAATTAACATTCCAATTCGGATCATCGATCTCTAAGAGGCCCGCTTGGCGCATATGCCACAGTAGCTGATTGTCGGCATCGGCTGGAAATCGTTGCCGATCGTTCGCACGCAAGAAGCTGAGCACTGCGGCGTATTCGGGGATCAAAGAATTGAGGTTCTTGATCGCGTTCTGTTTTTTGAGGCGTACGTCCTTCGATTTGGACGAGTGAACCTTGATCTTTTTTGCTGGCCCATCGCCATAGCGTCGTGACTAAGTCAACAACAAGCACGCATCCCCCCAACAGACCGGCGACAACAAGGGCTTGATAGATTTTCGAGTCTAAGTTGACGAAGAACTCAATATTAAGCACCCTTCCCGCGATTACGATCAGCGCGGTCAGTGCAAGAATAGCCGCCCAACGGCGGGTCAAGGTGAGTACTTTGGATAGAAACGTGAGCAGGTCCATCCTGCCTTGTCTCCTAGACAGGCTCGGAAATCAACGCTGGGCTAGGGCCTAGTTGCTGGACAACTTGGATAGCCAATAACCAGAAAAGACCATCAACTTCGTCGAGGCTCGCATTCAAATCGCAATCGCCTCGATCGCCATCGCAAGGTTACGGGGATGCGGACCAAGCAAATTCACCTTAGTGCTATCTCCACTGCGCGTCCGCTTCGCGTTACGTACCTTGTAGATCTGGACGATTGCCCGCCGGCTCTTTTAGACGAGGTGTTCGCCGAGTGCTATAGCCGCTGGGCTGGTCGGCGAACCCTTGTGGTACCGGCCACGTCAACGGGGATCGATCAGCGTTACGACGAGTGGCTATGGTATTTCGATCCCGACATTATCTACAGCTTCGTATCCCTAACTGACGCCGCCGTCGCTGCTGTGCACGAACGATATGCACCCGCCTTTCTCACACATCACAGTGAGCGGGGAATATCTACATGTGAGCAACGTTCATTTAGGATAGAGCTACCGATCACCGGGTTATCGAGCCTGTCCGTGCTGCCGGCATATGGCGGCCGTAGTTGGGGCTTTCCTGACCGTCCCTCCAAAATCGAGGTGCTGGACAAATTTTGGGACGCGAGTTCAGCACCCTTCGTCCAAGAGAATTTTGGCTTCTTGAGAAATAGCCTCGGTAATGCTGCCAACTCTGCCACGCAGTATCCTGACATTTTTACTTGTGGAACGTTGATCACAAAGGAAAGCCTTGAGAACAAGCATTACCTCAAGGATCCACACGCCCGTTTTTTCACCGATGAAAGTTCCATCTTGGATGCAATCGGTCGGGGCCTCCTGACGGTAGCTCAGCTATCAGAGTTCTTTGCCCGCTACCTGGGTACTGGTCATCACGGCGCATACGGCACCACCATCGTTGCGGGCGATGAACCAGACGATCGGCTCTTGTTTTGGAATTGCCACCACCACTACGGCGAGCCCCTTTTTGGCACTCTGACCGCAATTCGTGTCCCAAGTAATCGACTAACGGATGCAGTGCTCCTCGCCCAAATTCGCGAAATCCTACGGCGAAGGGGTGCATTTGGCGCCAATGGGCGCGCGGATCAGATCAGGCTTCGATCAACATCGGTGCGCAAAGAGGTGTTAGAGGCTGCGGCAGAGCTATTGCGTAAGATTGGCCCCCCCTCGTTGTAAACGTCATTCAAGACGACGACCACGCGGTTTGTGTCCCAAAGTTTACAGATTTGAGAAACGTGACGTTCCGAGGTGGTCCTTTCGGGACACCGGATGGACGAGCTACCACAGAGTTTCAAGGTAGGCGAGTTTCGGTCCCGATGGCCATTCCATGGCACATAAGCGAGCAAGTTCCCCCGGTTGGAATTCGGTACGGGAATTGGATGATCGATGTCTCAGTTGACCGTCTTGTGGACCACTGCCCTTATGTAAACCGACGACACGTTTGGGCACTGCCTCGTCGATTGCGAATTGAGAGAGCGTTCGAGCTGGAACGCGAAACCGACGATCGCCACGATTATTCTGGGAAGTTTATTCGTCCGATGCGGCTAGGCAATTTTGGCGTGGCACTGAACTACGCTGTTACGCATGTTGCCATCACTACGCCGGAAGATCTCAATGCGATCCGAATGGGTATCTGCAATCGAGAAGAATGGTTGCCGTTCGACGCGTTTAGGAAAGACGCACCTCATGCTGGGGATCGTTTTGAGGTCGCCGATCTGTCCGACAAGGGCCGCTACCTCTTAGGCGTCCTCAATCTATTTGAAACCCTTCCTGATGCGTTTGAAGTGTTGATGCACAGCTACTGGAGTGATGTGCTTAGGAAGTTTGGCGGGGTGCCCGTCGAGAAAGATCTACAACTGCGGGAACTGTTCATAGCGGTTTTACGCAAGCGTCTGGGGAAAACAGACGGACCGATTTCGTTTGACACGCCGGAAGACATCGATCGGCTTGGGCGAGAAGCACTGCGCTTTGGGCGAATGGTTCAGCGCGCTCCCCGATACCTTCGCTACGCCTGGCTGAATAAGCAGTGGCAAAAGCGAATTGACGATGAGCTAAAAGAACATCCGCCGGAGGATAAGGACTATGAGGAATTTATCCGGAACGAGGAACGGTTCGGGCCCGGCCTCCAGTTCGCATGTCAATCGGAACTATTATTCCAAGGATTGGAGTGGCATTGCCGTACGTGTTTTAACCGCAACTGGGTTGGAATCGAGGAGCTAGGGCGCAGCATGGATTGCGAGGTCTGCGGTCACGCGGAGCCCGCTCCTGTTTCCAGCGATTGGCATTTCCGGCCTAACTCCTTCGTAATTGAGGCTTATCGTGACCATGGAACCGAGACCCTAATTTGGGCTCTCTGGAAGCTTTGGGGTCGAGCACAGCGATCGTTCTACTTCGCACCCTCTCTCAGGCTGTGGCTTCACTATCCCGAAAGCGGGGAACAGTGCGCCGTTGAAATAGACGCTGTTGTCGTTGTTGATGGCAGGTACACGTTGTAGAAGCCACCTCGGCGGCGGTTTTAAGCGCTGACGAGATTGACCAACTTATACTTGCGTCCGAGCGCATCCGGCCGGACGTTCTTTTTGTGGCGTTTAGTCCAGCGGGGAATAAGAGCGAGCTGGCTAGGCGCATTAGGGAAAAGGTCGCACCCGGTGTAGAGGTAGAGGTCGTTACATTCGATCATGCTGAACTAGACCGACAGCCGTGGCTGCACTGTTGAAGACGGAGTGTCAACCTACGTCTTCACCCACCAGATTTATTTAAGTCGAGCGGGCGGCCTAGCAGTTCAGGTTTCATCGTGCCGAAGCCGAAAACAAGAAGTGGCTGTCGAAGAGCCGAGCCGACTGGCCTGCACCCGGTTCCAAAGACACCGAGTTAGGTGTTTTGATGGGATCGGAGGTGGGTCATGGAGAGGCGGAAGTTCACGCGAGAGTTCAAGCTTGAGGCGGTGCGCCTGATCAAGGATCGAGGCGTGTCTTACGTGCAGGCGTCGCAGGACCTGGGCGTGCACACGTCGCAGCTGCGCAGCTGGGTGAAGAAGTTTGCGGACGATCCTGAGCACGCCTTTCCCGGCCAGGGTCAGATGAAGCCGGAGCAGCTCGAGATCGCGCGGCTGAAGCGCGAGGTCACGAAGCTGAAGGCGGAACGAGACATCCTAAAAAAAGCCGCGGCCTACTTCGCGAAGGAATCGACGTGAAGTTCTCCTTCATTGCGAAGCACCGGGGGATCTGGCCGGCGGGATGGGTGTGCGAGGCGCTCGGTGTCTCGCGGGGCGGCTTCTATGCCTGGCTGACACGGCCGTGCAGTCAGCGCAGCCGGAGCGATGAAGAACTCAGCGCCAAGGTTCGCTCAAGCTTCCTGGCCAGCGACCGGACCTATGGGGCCAGGCGTGTGTGGCACGACATGCTGGCAGAAGGGGTATCGTGTGGACTGCATCGGATCGAGCGATTGATGCGGCTACAGGCCCTCAAAGCGCGCCCACGACGGCGTCGGCTGCCGCCCGATCAGGGTGAGCGGCAGGCTGCCGCCGTCGCTGCCAATGTGCTCGACCGCAGCTTCGAAGCACCCGCGCCCAACCGCAAATGGATTGCCGACTTCACCTATGTCTGGACAGCGGAAGGCTGGCTCTATGTGTCGGCCGTCGTCGATCTCTTCTCACGCCGCGTCGTTGGCTGGTCGATGAGTGCAGCGATGACGGTACAGCTCGTCACCGATGCTCTGGTGATGGCGATCTGGCGGCGAGGCGAGCCTGATGCGCTGCTGCATCATTCCGATCGCGGCAGCCAATACACCAGCGAGCAGTTCCAGCGGCTGATGGCTAATCACGGTGTCATCTGCTCGATGAGCCAGCGTCGGGCCTGCACCTGGTTACCGCGGATCGAACGATGATCCGCTATCGCTCACGCCGGCCGCCCGATAAGGCCCTGCGGGCGCGATTGCGAGAGCTGGCCAATGAACGACGGCGCTTCGGCTACCGGCGCCTGTTCATCCTGCTACGCCGGGAGGGCGAGGCATCAGGGATCAACCGGATCTACCGGCTCTATCGTGACGAGGGGCTGATGGTCCGCAAGCGCCGAGCCAGGCGGCGAGCTATTGGCATCCGCGCTCCGATCCTGGTCGAAGCCAGGGTCAACGCCCGCTGGTCGCTCGACTTCGTTCACGATCAGATGGCCAATGGTCGTCGCTTCCGGGTTCTCAACATCGTCGATGACGTGACGCGCGAGTGCCTGGCCGCGATCCCCGACACCTCGATCTCGGGTATGCGGGTGGCCCGGGAGCTGACGGACCTGATCGCCCGGCGCGGCAAGCCGGGGATGATTGTTTCTGACAATGGCACTGAGTTCACCTCGCATGCGATCTTCACCTGGGCGAAGGACCATGCCATCGACTGGCACTACATCGCACCCGGCAAGCCCATGCAAAACGGCTTCGTGGAATCCTTCAACGGGCGGATGCGGGATGAACTGTTGAACGAGGCCCTGTTCTTCGGCCTCGAACATGCGCGCCACGCGATCGCGGAATGGACGGAAGACTACAATACGGGCCGGCCGCATTCGGCGCTCGACTACCAGACACCGGCGGCCTTTGCCGCCAAACTCACCGCAACAGGCCATCACGCTGCGCTCTGTCATGGCTCCGCGTGCCGGCCTGTTGCTCACCCCACCCGAGAGGGCATACTCATGCCGAGACTCTAATTCCCAATGGAGGATACTTCAGGGGCAGGTCAGAAGTTCGGGTAAAAGAACTTCGAGAAGTGAAGGAGGCGAGTGAAGATCAGAAGCCCTCACACGTCCGCGCCAGCGGCGCTTTGGAATTTCTGACGACCCGACACTAGGGTTTCCGATGACCGTATATCCAACGGTGAACCCATTGTGCTCAGGAACCGATATCAAAACTCTCAGACATACCGAAGAAGCAAAATCGTAGAAGGACCAGTCGCTACGATTCATAGGAAGAAGTGGCGTAAGGGATAAATCCGCGAGATCGCCTTCTGCAGCCACTCGCTTTGACGCGCGACTTGATCATCCGCGCTCTTCAGCTATTAGCGGGTGGGTAGATAACGGTGCCGTCGGCACGTGGGATGGCGCCTGGCGTGAGCAGCGCCCGATCAACGCGATTGCCGAGAATGTGGAACACGGTCTCTCCGGCGCAAATGAGATAATCGGCGATAATTCGACGATGACAGCGCCACCAGACCGCTTCGGCGCACATAATGACTGAACGACGCTTATGCCCCAGATTTCGGAGCTCGGTCAGGCCCTGATGGAACTTCTCAGTCATGGCGTAGTCAGCGTAGTTCCGAAAACTAGTGTTTTGCCAATGCAGATTGGGCGAAGTCTCTAGTCCGCGCGAGCGTAAGCCACCAAGCGCAGCCAAATGGACATAACCGATTTGCAAACTCTTCAGCACGTCGGGAAGGACTTCGCGATTGAACTGCGGATTGGTGCGCGAACGCGGCATATGCCGAACATCGACGACAAGCTCGACTTGCGAGGCGTGGAGGAGATCCGCGAACTCCGCGATAGAACGCGTGGAATGACCGATCGTGAAAAAAGACATTGTCATAGGAGACAACAGTAAGAATTACTTTCTCGTGCCGCAGGATTAGCACGAGAGCGTTAAAGCAAGGAGGGCCGAGCATGGAAATTGAGCGCGACCTGCATACGCCAATTTGCGATCTGCTCGGATGCAGGTACCCAATTCTTCAGGCGGGCATGGGTGGGGTCGCGCGCTCGGAGCTCGTCGCAGCAGTGACCGAGGCCGGAGGCTATGGCTTCCTGGGCATGGTGCGAGAGTCACCCGATCTGATCGCACGCGAAATCGATAAGGTGCGTGCGCGCACCGATGGGCCCTTCGGCGTTAATCTGATCCCTGCTGCCACTGATCCTGACCTGCTGGAGGCCGAGCTTTTCGTTTGCCTCCAAAAGAAGGTCCATTCGCTCTGCTTTTTCTGGGACGTCCATGCTGACGTGATCGCCCGCGCGAAGGCTGCCGGATGCCGTGTCCTGTATCAGGTCGGATCGGTCGAGGATGCTGTCGCCGCCGCGGAGGCGGGCGCAGACGCCATCATCGCACAGGGCTTCGAAGCCGGTGGACACGTACGGGGGACCGTATCGTCTCTGGTGTTGCTGCCGCAAGTCGTTCGAGCGGTGTCGATTCCCGTGATTGCCTGCGGCGGGTTCGCCTCGGGCGAGAGTCTCGTCGCGGCGTTTGCATTGGGTGCTCAAGGAATCCATTGCGGCACCGCTTTTCTCGCCACCGAAGAGGCTTTTGCTCACGCTTATCACAAGGATCGCGTGGTACGGGCAAAGTCTGAGGACACGGTCTACACGGACGCTTTCGCCATCAATTGGCCGCCCGATTCGCCCGTGCGCGTTGTCGCGAACCGCCTGACCGACGAACTCGGACAGTTCCTGCTCGGGCATGGGCCCGAGAATATTCCTCGCGAGGCGATCGCCGATGAAGATGGCCGGCCAATCTACAAATTCAGTACCGACTCGCCGCTGAGAACCACCACGGGCAACCTCGAGTGCCTAGCACTCTTTGCCGGTCAGATCGCGGGTGCGATCGAGACGATTCCGAGCGCAGGTGTGCGGGTAGGGGAGATCGTCAGCGCTGCGCGCGCGACCCTAGAGCGCCTCCAACGCGTTGGAACGGCGACCGTTTAATGGAGGACTGGGATGAAATACGGCAATGGCGCCGTCTGAGACGCACCGAACTACGGTCAAAGCGAAGCGCTCTGACCAGCCATGAGAAGGAGAGCGCAAGAACGAGCGTTTGCGATTTAATACGGGAGAGCTTTCCGGAACTGTGCGACGCGCGCATTGGTTTTTCCTGGCCGTTCCAGGGAGAAATCGATCTTCGTCAACTGGTGCGCGGTTTTCTCGCCCTTGGCGCGGAGGCCGCTCTGCCGGTGGTGGTGGAAAAGCAGCAACCGATGGAGTTTTGGTCATGGCAACCGCCAATGAAATTGGTGCGGGGGATCTGGAACATCCCGATTCCCAGCGAGCGAAACCCCGTCCAACCGTCACTTCTGCTCGTGCCTTTGCTTGGCTTTGACGCGACGGGTTATCGACTGGGCTACGGAGGCGGTTACTATGATCGCACGTTGGCAACCTTCGCCCAAAAGCCGCTGGCCATCGGCAACGGCTATGAACTCGGGCGTCTTAAAACGATTTATCCGCAGCCACATGACATATCCATGGATGCGGTCGTCACGGAAAGCGGCGTCGTATATCGCCCAGTCTAGGGTAAAAGCAAACGTGGAGGTGTTGCAACCACCACCAGTCGTGCGGTGCGTCTTTTCAGTTGTCACAGCGTATGCAGGCGCTAAAGAACTTCGCGTTGGGGCAGAAATCTGGAGTTCCGCGCGGCGTCCTCATTGTCAGCCAGCGGCGGCATTCTTCTTCATGAAGGCAGTAGCGACATTTGGCGCGCGCCTCGATGAAAGCGAGGCCGCCATCGACGTCAAGCGCCGCACATAAGTCCACGCCACGCTTCTGCATCATCCGGTCCATCAGCTTGAACCGGCGGCGTAGCTGATTGGGCGTCGCCCATAAGAGCCTCGAGTTCGCCATCCTCCCCTCCCGCTTTTCCACGCAGTTTCTCGCGACCTGACAAGCTATCCCTCTTAGGACGAGGGCTGTGCGCTGTCGTTGCTCCAGGTCAAACTCTGATGCGAAAGGCTGCCACATGGGTGTCGCATCAGCGGCTTATTTGCCTGAACCGCGCTCCAGCCGCGGCTCGAGCAGCATGGGGGCATATTCGACGAGGAAGAGAGCAAAGGCGGTGATCCAAGCCGTGCCCGCAAGCTCGAGTAGGACCATGTAGACTTGCGGGAAGAAACCTGCCGCGATGCGCAAGAGGGCGGCCGCCATCATCGCCCCATAGATGGCAACGGTCATGGGCGAAGCGGTGAGCGCGTGCCCAGTATGACCCCGCGTCGCCCTGCTCATCACGCCAAGCGTCATGAGCCCGACGGCGCCGATGGTCCAGGCATGCAAGGCCGCGGTCCCTGTGAGGCTTCCCGGCAAGAGCGTGTGCATGGCTCCGAGCAGGAAGCCCAACGGCACGAAGGCGTAGCCGAGATGGAGCACGAGAACGAGGGGCTCGCGCCAGGTAGACGTTCCCCTCCAGCGCCAAAGCCGCAACCCCAGCATGACCCCTGCAACGAGAAACAAGAGGGCCGTTACCATGGTGGCGGGGAACGCGATCCAAGCGAGAAGTGCTGCGCCCGTCGTGACGAGGGCGAGCTTGTCGAACAGTCCGAACGGTGCAGGAAGGACCGGGGAGCCAGCGCGGAACAGCCAGTTATGGGTGAAGCTTGGGGTGATGCGGCCACCGATCAGTACGATCAGCGTGACGAGCGCCGCGGCACCGGCGCGCAGCCCATAGTCCGGCGCGCCCGCGGTCAACACCTCCGCATGAAAGACGATATTGGCAATCGCTAAGAGCCCGATCAGCACAAGCGGCATCAGGTTCCGCCAGTTCTGCCCAACGACGATCTCGCGCCCCATGACGAGGAGCAGGCAGGGGAGGAAGAGACTGTCGATGACAACCGCGACGAGGGGTCCGATCACACTCGTGGCGAGAAGGGCGATACGGCCAAAGCACCAGAGCGCGAAGAGAGCCATGAGGCGAACGCCTGCGATGGGGAGCCGCCCGGTCCAGTTCGGCACCGCCGTAAGGAGAAAGCCCGCCACCACGCCCGATGCATAGCCGAAGAGCATCTCGTGGCCGTGCCAGGGAAGTGCGCCATAGGAGGGCGCGAGCTGGACATGGCCTTGAAGCGAGCCGATCCAAAGCGCGAGCGCCACGATTGCCCAAATGGCGGCGCCGAGGAAGAAAGGCCGGAAGCCGTAGCTGAACAGGGCGATCGTGTCGCGGTCCGCAGGGTCGATGCGGGGCTGCCCCCCTGCCTTGCGTGCGCTTTTCTGCATCGGTCAGTTCCCACGTGGCACCAGCGATGACCGCTCGCGCACATGTCTAAAGAAAGGGGATCGTGCTACGTTCTCAGCCGCGTGGCACGGAGATTCTCCTGATTTCGCCCTTTAAGCCCCGCCGAATTGCCCGGCCGGCCTTCCTTTTTGGCTTGAAAGGCCACATGCGCCCCTCCTCGAAAAATTAGGAGCCCTCAAATGGGCTGAAAGATCTAACCGAGGGGACATTCAAGAGCGGCGGGTTGGTAGAATTTACCGGTGCCGCCTTCAGCAAGACGCGGTCTGCTAATGTCCCATGCCAGGCATCACTTGCCCATTATAGATGTCTGGATTGGCCGGTCCCTCGACGTGCAGAATACCCACCAATCCCTTCTCGGCCCGCGCAAGTGCATGATCGACTAACGTATAGTTCCCCGGAACCTTCAACTTGAATTCAGTGATGGCTGCGCCACCAGGCGGGACACTTACCGTTTGGATGCCCTGAAGCGGCGGGCTTTCCAAGCCACCAAGGAGGTAGACTTTATCGAAAATTTCCCCAATCACGTGGAAAGACGACGTAAAGTTCGGTCCGCCCACGCCGAAGAAAATCCGCACCGTCTCGCCCACATTTGCGCGGAGCGGGTGGAGCTTGGAGATTGCCCCGACCGAGCCGTTGAACACGAAATATTCCGGGTGCTCATCCAGGAGCTTTTCGACGCTGAACTCCTGGCTCCCGTGCTTCCCGAAGGGCTCGCCTGTGTAGATCTCGCCCTGCATCACATAGAATTCGCGGTCTACCGGAGGCAGCCCGCCCTCAGGTTCAACCAGAATGAGGCCATACATCCCGTTGGCGATGTGTTCGGCCACCATTGGGGTCGCGCAATGGTACACATAGAGCCCCGGTACCAGGGCCTTCCACGTCATCGACTTCTCTTCGCCAGGACCCACCTGCAGCACGGCTGCGCCGCCACCGGGTCCCGTGGCCGCATGGAAGTCGACCGAGTGCATCATTGCACTATCGGCAGAATTCTTAAGATGGATGTCGACCGTGTCCCCCACCCGCACCCTGATGAAGGGCCCCGGCACTTTCCCGTTGAAGGTCCAGTAGCCAAAAGTCGTCCCTTCGGCGAGACGCCCTTCAACTTCGACGCTGAGCAGATTTACGCGCACCGTCTGCGGCTCGCGCTTGCTAAGTGGTGGCGGCAAATCCGTCGGATCACGCGAGATGTCCGCTTCAACGACCGCCGGTGCCGGGGGCTTTGGCGTGACGATGAATTGGCCTTGCATGCCCGCGGCCTGATGCCCTGGAAGGCTGCAGAAATAGATGAAATCGCCGACCTTCGTGGCGCGGAACGCGAGTGTCGTGCTTGCACCCTTTCCCGTCACACGTGGTGATTTCGCGTCCTGATCAGGAAAGACAATGTCGTGCTCGGCTCCCTCACCGTTGATCAGCGTGAGCTGAACGACCTGTCCCTCCGCTGCCGACAAGACAGGATTGACTTTGCCATCGATGTCGCCACCGACGCCGATGAAGACTAGGCGGCCTTCGGCGATTCCAGTGCGCAAGGTGTACTTCGCGTCAGGAAGATAGCCGACGCTGGGGATTGGACCGCCGCTCGTACTTGCCGCAGGCGCAGGCTGTGGAGCGCCGCCACCGCTCGACAATAAAGCGATGACGTCAGCACGGTCAGAATCAGTCTTCAGTCCCGGGAACGGCATCTTGTTGCCCGGCACGATCTTCTGCGGATCAGCCAGATAGGAATCGAGAGTTGCCGGATTCCAGGTAAGGCCACTCTGTTTCATCGCCGGTGAGTAGTCATAGTCGGGCTCTGTGCCAGCTTTTCGACCGACGACGCCTGCGAGCGAGGGCCCGACCAAATTTTTGCCGGGCTCCAAAGAATGACACACTGCACATTTCTTGAAGACTTGCCTGCCAGCGGCTGCATCACCGCTGATCACAGGCGCCGCGGTGGTATGTGTCACGCCGAGATAGAACCCGCATGCAATCATGCAGAAGACGACTGCGATGGCTATCGTCAGCCGATGCCATCCACGCATGCGTTTCGCCATGTGAGACCTCGCTTTGCGCTAAGCCGATCCTGGCAATTGGGTCAAAGGAGACACGGCACAGTCATTCCGCCGGCTGCTGACTCGCTAGGGGTTGCGCAAGCTGGAGGCGTCTCGCCACGGCGGGATAGAGCGGCCCGAGCTTGACGATGAAGTCCCACGCCATGAGCAGCGCGCCGATTGCAAATACCACGTCGCCCGGCAACCGCATCCACTGCCAGAACAACGTTTTGTTATAGAACGTGACGCTGCGCGCGTAGGCAAAGCCGTGCTCAAATACTGCAGCGAGTTGCGCCCATCCTATTGGGAAGAAGTTCAGCAAGATCCAAAGCACCAAGCCGGCGTTGTACAGCCAGAAAGCCCACAGCCCAATCTTCTCGTTAAATGGTACTCGGTCGCCTGCGATGTAGCGCAAGCAGAAATAAACAAGTCCAATCGCAAGCAAGCCGAAGGCGCCAAACAGGGCCGTGTGGGCATGGTTCAGCGTCAGAAACGTTCCGTGCTCGTAATAATTGATCAGAGGCGCATTCAGCGTGCCGCCGCCGAAGACGCCGGCGCCAACGAAATTCCAGAATGCGGCGCCGATGATGTAGGTATAGGCAAGCCGATATTTGAACGTCGCCCCATGGGCTCGGATCAATTCGTATTGCGTGATTGCCTCGATGATCAAAAGCACGAGCGGCAGAACCTCGATGAAGGAGAACATGCTGCCTAAGGGGACCCACATGCTCGGACCACCAGCCCAGTAGAGATGGTGGCCGGTGCCGAGCACGCCGCCGAGAAAGATGAGGATGAGCTCGAAATAGACCGCGCGTTCCGCGAGCTTCCGCGAGACAAGACCGACCGCCATCAAGAGGTAGGCGCTCATCGCCGCGGCGAAGAACTCGAAGGACTGCTCGACCCAGAGGTGCACCACCCACCAGCGCCAGAAATCGGTAATGGTGAAAGACTTGCCGATGCCGGTGAGCGGGATCATGCCAAAGACGTAGAGGACCGCGATATTGATGGTGGCAGCCCAAATCAGATTTTCCAGTCGAATGCGTCCCGACCAGAAATCGCGCGTCGCGCGCCAGAGCTCGGGATTGGTGGGCCATAGCGCGCGAAAGACGAGACCACTCCAGATCAAGAGCCCGAGGAAGAAGCCGATCTGCCAGAAGCGTCCAAGCTGAATGTAGGAGAGGCCCTGATTGCCGAACCAGAACCACCCATTCTGGATGTATCCCATCACCCCAAGCCAGTCGCCGACCAGCGCCCCTGCGACGATGACTAGCGTCACCCAAAACAACATGTCGACGAGGAGCGCCTGCCCTCGCGCATCGCGGCCTCCAGCCATTGCGGGCGCCAAGAACAGCCCGGAGCCGATCCACGCAATCCCGATCCAAACGATTGGCGTTTGAATATGCACATCGCGCAGAAAATTGAATGGCAAGTAGTTGTGGAGTTCGAGACCGTAGAAGCTGCGCCGGTCGTAATAGGCGTGGGCCATGATGGTACCTGCTAGGATCTGAACCAGCAGCACCGCGGCGACGACGAGGAAGTACTTTCCGACTTTCCGCTGACTCGGAGTCAAAGGTCCGAATTTTGCAAGAGCGCGCTCCCTGGGCTGGTCGTCGGGGGTGTCGAGCCAGAACTTGTATATGAAGAGGACGCCACCAAAGGCGAGGAACGTGAAGCAAAAGCTCGCCCAGGTCCAAATGAAGGTATTGGTGGTCGGGGTGTTGCCGACCTCGGGCTCGTAGGGCCAATTCTCGGTCCAAGACCAGCTCACATCGGGACGGCGAGCGACAGTCGTCAACGCCGAATAGATAATAAAGTCTGCCGTCTGCAGGGCTTCCGTTTGGCTCAGGCTATAAGCTGGCGTCCAGCCAGTGGTGAGATCCACGGTTCCGAGATTCTTCGCCATGTCGGACCGAAGCGTAAGGATAGCCTTGGCCAGCGCATCGGGCAGCGCGACCTCTCCTAGTCTAAGATCCACACCCTGAAGCTGCCGGCGCATTTGATCGCGGATGCCGGATTGCTGCTCTGGCGACAGCGCATCGAAGTTCTTGCCGAATTGGGCTTGGGCGAGGTTGTCCTCCGTGAGGTTCGCAAGGCGCTTCAGCGCGGACGCGGTATAGTCCTCGCCGAAATAGGAGCCCATCCCATACAGGCTCCCATAGTCCATCAAATCAGCTTTCTGAAAGCCGCCCTTGCCGGCGACGATGTCGTCCGCGGTCATCACCGTGGCGCCGTCAGGCCCGACAAAGCGGTCCGGTTGCGGGGGTGCACGGTCGTAGGTGATCACCGTCGCCCACGCGATCAAGGCGAAGCAGGCGATCGCGACGACGAGGAGAATCCATTTGAGAACATTGCTGACTGGATCATCGGCAGGATAGGGCAAGGTTTCGGATGTGTCGGACATTAGTGCCTCTCAGGCAGTTGTCGTCGACCACGATCGGAGGTTAATCCGGCGAAGTCCATCGTTCAAGGATCGATGGAACAGGATTGGGCCGATTGGCTACGCCCTACATGCGCTTGCATGACGCAGATTAGAGCATCGCCATTACTTGGGCTTGCAGGTACACTATCAATCCCTGTTTGTCGCCTAACGCCCCGCCGAGCTTCCTCGGCGGGGCGATTTGTTTTCACAGAATCGGTTTGCGCAGGTTGCTTGATCCATTGCCGATGGTTTTGCGAGTTCTGAACCCGCGAGGGCAGTGCTTTAGCCGCGGACTGAACTCGCACAGAAGTCTACTGGTTTCACAGCGTACTCATCAGCCCGTTGCGACGTTCCGGGCCCGATTGCGATGGTAGTGGTCTAGCAGTCTGCACTGGCTTGATTTCGATCGCGTTTGGCGCTGCGCGGAAAACATGAGGGGCGTCCATTGGGGCTCGAGCCAGGTGTGTGGAGCTCGCTAGCCCGCGCGCTTACGGTCGGCTGGGCTATCAACGTGCTTGCTCTCTCAATATTACTGATCAGATGAGCGTGTCCGACTGGTGGTGACCTCGTTGAACACCTGATTGATCGGAGTCTGAGATCAAACCGCACGCTTGCTCGCCGCGAATGTCGAACCGACACGCCGCGGGGTGCACATGAGTCGCCACTTGCAACGTAGATAAGCATCGAGATACAGGGCTCGACTTGCCGCACTCAGGCCTCGAGTTGTAACCGCCTGCCATCAGCCTCGATCACATACACCAACTGTATTCCTGCGGCTCGCATGACAGATTGGATTCTATCCTGGGACATCAAACTGAAGGCGGTCGACAGCGCATCCGCGACCGTGGCCTTTTGAGCCACTGTCGTCACGCTTCGGTACAAGCAGGCGCAAGCGCCAGTGGCCGGATTGAAAAGATGATTGAAACGGCCGGTTTGATCGAAACGGAAGCCGTAAGCGCCAGACGTTGCTACCGCGCGATCGATGATCGGAAGCACGGTCGCGATGCGGCTGGGCTCGTCCCGATCCGCAATGGCGACATCCCAAGGACGGCCCCCCGGGTGCGTTCCGATAACCCGCGTCGGTCGGCATTCTGGCGGAAACAAATATCGAGAGCCACGCTTCCGACCGACCACCGAAGATGGAATGAGGATCCGAACTTTCAAGTTCGCGCCCGCGGTCCGCTTTGGTGTCGACGGCGCTCCGTGAGTTGTACCCGGGTTATCAGGAATGTGCCGCGAGAAAATTATGTAGACCTGTCAGCGCGAATTGCGTGCCCATAGCGATGACGATCAATCCCATGAACCGCGTCGCCGTGTCATGCAGAAAACTCCCTCCTGCGTGATTGTCCTCGCGGCCCACGAGCAGCATCACCATCCACATTACGACCGTAGCCACCGCCACCGCGACAAGTGCCGTCACCGGCAATGATAGCTTTGTATGGACAACGGCCAGCGTGATGACCCCAGTAATCGTACCCGGACTTGCGGCGAACAAAATTAGGGGCGTGAGCGACTGTTTCTGATCCTTAGTCGCATCGTGGACTGGTGCTGAATTGCTGCGTAACATCGAGAACCCAATGATGAGCAAACTCCGGTTCGGGTCAAGAGTCGACGCTCAGGCAAAGTAAAGTCGCGTCCGCTGAGTACCAATGGCGGCCGAGTTGGCTGAAGTGTTCCAGCGAGAAGTCCAACCTCTGCCGAGGTGTTGTCTTCATCAACTTGGCACAGTCGCAGAGATATCCAAGCGATCGATGGGTGATATTGCTGCCATCGATGCTGGATGGCCGTTCCCAGCTGGACCGACTTAGCCCACGATTCGCTTGGTAGCCGCAGGAAATTGAACGGGACCACGCCGAATTTGAAAGCCTGCAGATGCGCAGAGGTCGCGCCGTCGTTAGACTGACACATGCAATTGTCATGCATGTGCGGGATTCCTGTAGGTGACCTATGGGGCTGACGCGGTGTCCGACCTGTCACGGCGATAATCCTGAGGGGTCGAAATATTGCGGCTCCTGCGGGTCACCGCTTACCTGCGTCTGCACTCACTGCGGCGCGTTAAATCCTCCCGATGCACGCTTTTGCAACAACTGCGGTAGTCTGCAAGAAAACAGAAGCGCACCTGAGAAGGCATCGAAGTCGGACCCAGCCATTTCAGTCAACCTCACCGCGTCTCCACGATCTGCATCTGACGGAGAACGCAAGCTCGTCACGGCGCTTTTCGTCGACATCATCGGCTCGACACTACTCGAGCAAGATCTCGATCCCGAGGAAGCTCGCGCAATCGTCGATCCGGCGCTGAAGCTGATGATCGAAGCGGTGCGCCGCTATGATGGCTATGTCGTCCAATCAACTGGAGATGGCATTTTTGCGCTGTTCGGAGCGCCCGTTGCGCATGAGGATCATCCACAGCGGTCTCTGTATACAGCCCTACGACTGCATGACGATATGCGGCGCTACAGCGAAAGGCTG
The DNA here is from genome assembly GCA_963732205.1 of uncultured Alphaproteobacteria bacterium. GTDB lineage: Bacteria > Pseudomonadota > Alphaproteobacteria > Rhizobiales > Methyloligellaceae > Methyloceanibacter. The sequence continues at coordinate 759,990 of CAVSYE010000004.1, read as the reverse complement.
CGCGAGCTAGGACGCCCGCCAATCCAAATCAGAGCCGGCGTAAACACCGGGGAAGTGGTCGTTCGCTCTGACGTTGCCCCCAACTTTTATCCAGCGGCGACTGGAGTTGGGCGGTTGCTGATGCCTTCCTCGGTGGTAATGGCGACGGTTCGCGACGCGGAGCCGTCAATGGAGCGCAGCGCTGCGGACCGTCGGGTCGCGGCGTAGGCTTGTGGGGTGAGCCAGCCGAGCCGCGAGTGCGGACGGCTGGTATTGTAGTCGGTGCGCCAAGCGGCGAGCTCAGCACCGGCATGCGCGACCGAGCGGAACAGCGTCTCATTCAGGAGTTCGTCGCGCAAGCGGCCGTTGAAGCTCTCGACGAAGGCGTTCTGCACCGGCTTACCAGGCGCGATGTAATGCCAGGCGATCTTGTGATCGTCGGCCCAACACAGGATCGCTGTCGAGGTCAGCTCGGTGCCATTGTCGCTCACGATCATTTTTGGCTTGCCACGCACGGCCATGAGCCAGTCGAGCTCGCGGGCGACACGGGCGCCCGAGAGCGAGGTGTCGGCCACGAGCAAGAGGCATTCCCGCGTGCAATCATCGACTACCACCAGGATGCGGAAGCGGCGCCCGTCGACGAGCTGATCGGACAGGAAATCGAGCGACCAGCGTTCATTTGGAAGCTGCGGTAAGGCGATCGGCGCCCGCGTGCCCAAGGCCCGCTTGCGACCGCGCCGGCGCCGCACCAAGAGCCGCTCCTCACGATAAAGCCGATAGACCCGCTTGTGGTTCACCATGTAGCCCTCCCGCCGCAACAGCACGTGCAGCCGCCGGTAGCCGAAGCGCCGGCGCTCATGCGCCAAGGCTCTCAATCGCTCGCGCAGCTTAAGATTATCCGGCCGCCGCGCGCGGTAGCGGACGGTCATCCGCGGCACCTCAATCACCGAACACGCCCGCCGCTCGCTCACCGGAAACGCCGAACGTAGATGAACAACAGCCTCGCGCTTGACGGCGGGCGTCACCATTTTTTTGACAGCAGCTCTTTGAGCATCGCGTTGTCGAGCATGGCGTCGGCAAACAGCTTCTTCAGCCGCGCGTTCTCGCTCTCCAGCGCCCGTAAGCGCTTGACCTCCGACACGCTCAGACCCCCGTACTTGGCTTTCCAATGATAGAAGGTCGCGCTGCTGATCCCGTGCTTGCGGCAAACATCGGCCGTCTTCGCCCCGGCCTCCTGCTCCCTCAGGATCGCAATGATCTGTTCTTCCGTATGCCTCGATCGCTTCATCGTCCGGTCCTTCCCTCAAGGCCGGACTCCAGTTCAACCTGGATTAAATCAAGGGGGCAACGTCAGCTCGATCAAAACCGGCGAGACGCAAACGGAGTACACGCCTATCGGGCATACGGTGAACCTGGCTTCGCGACTTCAGGCGCTGGCCGGTGCCGGATCAACAATCATCAGCGACAGCGCGCGTAGGCTTGTCGAGGGCTATTTCGCGCTCCGCCCATTGGGGTTTACCCACGTCAAGGGGCTGAGTGAGCCCATCAGTGTTTACGAAGTGACGGGTCTCGGCCCTCTGCGTACACGTCTGGAAAAGTCTGCAGGTCGCGGACTGTCGAGGTTCGTGGGGCGTGAAAAGGAAAAGGTCAAATTCCGGGATGCTGCCAACGAGGTGGCAAAGGGATTGGCCGAATCGTCGCCGTAGAAGCGGAGGCGGGCGTCGGAAAGTCCCGACTCTTTTTTGAGTTCAAGTCAGAGGTGAGTACTGATTGGAACGTGCTCGAAGCCTTCTCCGTCTCTCACGGCAAGGGTTCTGCTTACCTCCCAATCGTTGAGATGCTGCATAACCACTTCGGGACGGGCCGGTCCGAGAGTGCGTCAGCTCGACGGGAAAAGCTAACCGCAAAAATCGAGGCGGTCGGTGCAAATTTGCAAGCCGATCTTCCTTACCTAAGCGCTCTGCTGGAGATCGAGGAGGAGAAAGAAAAGCTTGCAGTGATGGATCCACAACTCAGACGAACGCGCACGCTCGAGGCGTTGACGCGATTGCTTCTGAGCGAGTTGAGGAGACGGCCCCTGGTCCTCATTGTGGAAGACCTGCATTGGTTGGACGATGAGAGTCAAGCATTGCTCGACCTTCTTGCCGATGCAATTGACTCGGAGAAGGTCTTACTGCTGGTCAATTACCGGGCAGAATATCAGCTGCGCTGGGGCAACAAGCCCAACTGTCCGCGTTTACGACTAGAGCCACTTGGCTCAGAAAGTGCCTCGGAAATGCTGTCGGAGACGCTTGGCGCCTCCGAAGAGCTTGCCATCCTAAAGCAGCGTATTATCGAGACGACCGGCGGCATTCCCTTCTTCATGGAAGAGACGGTCCAGGCGCTCTTTGATGAGGGAGCGCTCGAGGACCGCGACGGAAAGGTGAAACTCCTCAAATCCCATTCGAGCCTCAAGATCCCGCCGACCGTTCAAGCCATTCTCGCGGCTCGCATCGACCGGCTACGCAACGATGAAAAGAATCTCCTCCAAACGCTCGCGGTACTCGGTCGCGAGTTCGTACTGAGCCTTGCGCGCGCGGTTGCGGGACGGTCAGAGGGAGAGCTCGACCGCCTCATTGCCAATCTTCAACTCGGTCAGTTTGTTTATGAGCAGCCCTCGGTCAGCGACGTCGAGTACATCTTCAAACACGCTCTGACGCAGGAGGTCGCCTATAACTCCGTGCTCGTGGAGCGAAGAAGGCAATTGCATGAAGGTGTGGGACGGGCAATCGAGCTGCTCTATGCCGACTCACTCGATGACCATCTCGCCGATCTAGCCCATCACTTCTCGCGAAGCGGCAATCGGGAGAAGGCGGTAGAATATCTGAGGCGGGCAGCGTCACAGGCGATGTCGCGGGGTGCTTCTGCCCAAGCCGTGAAGGACTTGGAAGCCGCCCGAAATCTGCTGAAGGATATTCCAGCCGGCGTGCAGCGTGACCAAGCGGAATTGCAGATTCTTAATCCGCTTGGCACGGCCTACATCGCAACTCGCGGCTACGCGGCGCCAGAGGTTGGACCGGTCTTTCAGCGGGCGCGTGAGATCTGTGCGACCGTCGGTGAGCCGCAACAGCAATTTGCCATGGTATTCGGGAACTTTGCCTGGCGCATTGTTCGCGGTGAGATGGATCTCGCGCGCTGGCGCTTGCCAAAGAAGCTCTTTCACTCGTGATGACCCCGGCTTTTGGATGGAGGCCTTGTTTCTGCTTGGGGTTGCGCTCTTTTATCGAGGCGACTTTGCCGGTGCGCGCGACCAATGCGAGAAAGCGCTTGCTTTATACGACGACCGTGACCGAAACAGGCTCTGGGCTTCGCGCGTCGGCGAGGATGCGGGTGTTACCCACCGATGTTACTTGGCGCTGGCCTTGTGGCACCTCGGCTACCCCGATCGAGCGCTGAAAGTGAACCGTGAGGCCCGCGAACTCGCTCGCGCCATTGAGCATCCCTTTAGTCTTGCTTACGCACAGCACCACACGAGCTGGCTCTCTCAATTGATGCGGATGCCGTCTGAAACGCTCCTGTTCAGCGATGAGCAAACAAGCACTTCAGCCAAGCACGGCTTTCCTTTGTTCAAGGCAACGGGCGCCATCTACAATGCGGCCGGCTGTCTGCTACAAGGAAAAGCCGAGAAGGCAACGACAGGGCTCGAGGATGGTCTCGACGCCTATCGGGCGACCGGGGCTGGACTTGCATTACCTTATTATCTGGGATTGCTGGGTGCTGCTCTAATTCAAACCGGCGACAATGATGCGGCTAACAGCCTGCTCAATGAGGCATTGGGGGTTGTCGAGACGGGCGGCGATCGTTGCCATGAAGCCGAACTGCATCGTCTCAAGGGAGACCTGGCACAAAGGGAAGGAGCACAGCCCGAAGTGCTCGAGCAGCATTTTACCCGAGCACTCGACACGGCCAGGTATCAGTGCAGCAAAGCGTGGGAACTCAGGGCCACGGTCAGCCTCGCCCGAGTTTATGCGCGCCATGGTCGCCCGGCCGATGCCAGAGACATGCTGGGCCACCTTTACGGTTCATTCGGGGAAGGCTTTTCGACGCCAGACTTGCGAGAGGCGAAAGCACTGCTTGCGGACTTGCAAACCGTCTAGGGCCGGAGACCTGCTCACGGCCGCCTCGGGTCACTTCTCAGACATCAGGATTTGGGGTTGGAAGTTCCGCCCTTCGGGGGGTGCTGGTGCGTATGAGAGGCGGGGGCGGTTCGCTGTTACCTCGTGTTTGGGCTGACACCCTGCAAACATCAATCGGGCGAGAGCGACCACACTGGCGGAATATCACGGTGCGGGGATGAGATGATGCGGGCAATGCTCTACGAAGCGGCCCAGATCTTATTGGTGCGCTGGCCTGATGGTGGCATGACGCCGTTCAAAGCCACGAAGGGCACCGTCTCGCGGCTAGCTGCTCCTCAGTGAAGGGCACCTTGGAGCCTCCACCTTCACGCGGTATCGCGATGAACCTCGGCGGCTTCGCGGCGGCAATCTTTCGCGCCAGCGCCTTGAGGTCTCTGGCGCCTTCTCTGGTCGTGTCAATGAAGCGGGGTTTGGTGCGCGCCGCTATCTCGCGGGCAAGCTTTACTCTGTCACTCATGGCGCTATAGGCATTGGCGGGGGATAAGCAAGGAGGGGACAATGACAGGCCAGGAAGACAAACTTCTCATTGAGGAAATCCGCGCCCAGTCCGCTCAGGTACTCTGGTGGCTGAAGCTCTTGTTCTATGCTTTGGTGCTCATTGTCGTAGTCGGATTCTCTTTTGCCTATCTAGAACTCCAACAGTTAGGCATCATCGCCAGAGGCCTGCAATAGGTCGAGAAAATGGACCCGCTTCACGCCACCATCGAGGAGTTCGCCGCTGAGGGCTCCGGCAAGCCAACCGCATCATCACTAAAGAAAAGGGTGCGCGAGGCGAGTGCGACGTACCAGCTACCAACCCGACGCGCGCTAGAAACGGCATGTCCACCGGTTGGAACAATGCGTCAGTGTTGATGTTTTTCAATCGGTATCTCTGGGACAGGGGTTGAAATGCCCGAAGCCAAGAAAGTTCGTGCATCTACGGAAAGTCCGGTTGTCGAGTTGGCAACGAGAGCGCGGCAGGGACTAATTTCAGGGCGGATGGCGCGCGTGCTGATAATAAGCACTGTCGGTGCTTTTGTCGTGCTCGCGCTGCTCTATCTCTACTATTTTGGCTTGCCATTCACCGGGAGCAATTCCCCAACCCAGGGGCCATAGTGGCGTCCCTTCCCGGCCGGGCTTGCCTCGCGCAGACGGTTGCAATAAGGCACGCGCTCTGCAGGTTCCAACTCCTCAAGCGCCAAATCCACGAGCTTTTGCTGGACCTCCTTTGGGATGCGGTTCCATGCCCGATCGGGGCCTGGGCGACGGTCTTCCAGGGCTTCGGGGCCGCCGCAACGATAGAGGTCGTACCAGCGATAGAATGTGTCCCGGGGAATGCCGATCTTGTCCAGCGTCCGCCGAACAGGCAGGTGCGATTGCTCGACAAGCCGGATGATCTCGAGCTTCTCGCAAGCGGGGTACCTCATGCGTCGTCTCCCCCATCCCCGATCATGCTTTTTTTGAGCACGCGGTTTTCAAGGGTCAGCTCCGCCACGAGTTCCTTCAGCGCGCTGGCCTCATGACGCAGGTCCTTGACCTCGTCCGAGGTCGCGGCCCGGGCCGTATCGCCGGCCAATCGCTTCTTGCCCGCTTCGAGGAAGTCCTTCGACCAACGGTAATAGAGGTTCTGGACGATCCCCTCGCGGCGGCAAAGCTCGGCGATACTGTCCTCGCCGCGCAGGCCTTCCAGGACGATGCGGATCTTGTCTTCAGACGAAAAGTGCCGCCGCAGTCGCGCGACGGATGTCCTTCACGACCTGCTCTGCCGGCTCTTTCGCCGGCACGGATTTCTGTCTCATCTTCGCTCCCTCTACGATGAGCCAGAAATCCTCCCTTGTTCAACTCCCCCGATCTGTCTCATGAATGCTGACGGTGGACAGGTCGCCAGTCGCGAATTGATGGATTGCGAGCCCGTCGGCTGCTCGCATCCTTTTAAATGTCAGTTGACACACTGCACATCGCTCCATGTAAGTGGCGATCCCATGGACCAGAAAGGATGGAGGTCGGCATGGACCGCAGGACATTTTTGGTCGGGACGACGTTCGGATTAGCGGGATTCGCGGGTCGCCCCGCATACGCACAATATTTCGATGACGCTTGGCTCAAGATGCCTTCGCCGAGGCCGCTGGCGCCTGCAGACATAGAATCCGCCGTCGAGAAACGCCGTAAACAATTCCTCACCGAGTTCGACGCTGCCTACGTCGAGAACGTTATCGTTCCTCATTTCCTTGTGAGCGTTTACGACGGGGAGCGGCCGGTCTTGCCAATGATCGGTATCGAACTCACCAAGGAGAATGCTCTTCCTTACGACCTTTGGGGTCTGCTGAGCGAAACGTGGAAACCGGATCCTGCACAAGGCGTCACTGTCTTCCTGCAGGGTCTCGAGAAGCGTGGCCCGCACAACGAGCGTAAGCGTATCTACATGTCTGCTCTCACGCCGGATCTTTACCGCCCGATGTACGGCGACAAAGTCGTGCAGTTCTTCGACAAGCTGCTGAGCGATGCCAACGCAGGCAAGCCGCTGATGCGGCCTTATCTCGATAGCTATTTCGACCTCTACTGGGACCTCCATTTAGGCGTGAAGGGCGACGCTGTTCCGGCAGGTGTGCGCGAGATTGGCTATGCCTTCAACACCGTGCTCGCTTATCGCGACGTGACCCAGAAGATCGTTTATGACAACTACCTGACGGTGCGTGCGCACCTCGCTTTCCTCAAAGAATGGATTGACGACAGGCTAGCCGACCTCACCAACGGCAAGACGCCTCATCCAGAAAAGACCTTCGCCATTACTGGATCAAGAACGGGGGTGAGGGTGAGAACTTCGCGCACAAAGACGTTGTGTTCGAGGTCTTCCATAATTTCGTGGCGCTCAGCCAGTGGGGCAACACGATGTACAACATCATGCTCAAGCTCGCGAAAGACACTGGCGACCCCGATGCGCGTGCTTGGTTGAAGAAGACGATGGACGGAAGCCCTGATGATGCCGCTGGCAAGCCGTTTACGCCGCTCGAGCGCTTCGTCATGGAGCTGTTCCGCGTCATCACGCCGAACGGCGGCAGTATCTCGGCATCGACCGAGGTGCGGACACCACCCTTCGAGCGCCATGGCTATATCGCGACGCCGCACGCTACGACGAGCTTTGATCCCGTTCAGTGGAAGGATCCCGACACCTTCAATCCCGATCGCTACAACGAAGCCCCGACGAGCCACGACATTGACGACGCCAAATGCGAGCAGATGGGGTTTGCGCGCTGCCCGTTTGAGCGGACCTCCTTTGAAGTGAAAGACGGCCGCAGCGCCTCAATTCGTAACAGCGGATTCGGCACGACCTACGGCATCGTTGACGGTAAGGCGCTGCCCGTATGCGATCACGCGGGGTTCGCGCCCTTCGGATTCGGATACCGTCGTTGCCCCGGCGAGCAGCTTACGATTCAGGTGTTCGAAGATTTCTTGCGGAACGTCTGGAAGAACGGCATTGAGTTCCAAAAGCTGGAAATCGCGAGTCCAGAACCGCTCCCCATCGGACCGACCACGGTAATTGGAGACAACGTCGGCTTTGCGCGACGATCCTAACAGCGTGGCATTTTAGAGTTTGGCTAGACCGGGAGAACATACCAACCAAAATAGGGAGCAGGAAATGAGGCTAGCAACTTTGACATCCGTTGCATTGCTGCTCAGTGCAAGCTCTGTTCTCGCCCAGGGCGCAAACAATATGACTTCAGGTCGTCCGAGCGCAGTCCTTAATGACCAGCAATGTCAGGCGGTTTGGCAGATAGCATCGCCGAACGGCGCAACCATTTCGAAAGACCAAGCGGTGCCTTACATCGTCAACTTCCAGCTGGTTGATGGCGATGGCGATGGTCAGATTTCCGCAGACGAGTTCAAGGCGGGGTGCGGCAAGGGTCTGGTGAAGAACCCGCAGCAGTGAAGGCATAACAGTCGGCAGTCCGGCCTTCTTGCCGGGCTGCCGGACCAAAGCGACGTGAGACCTACAGCCGCATGTCTCGGGAGAGCACACTGCAATAGCGTGCGAAAAATAACGCGAGGGAACGCTCTATGATGCACAACTCCAGAATTGCGATTGGGCTAGCCATGTTTCTTGGCGCGGCGGCCGTGTTTGCCCCGCTCTCGGTAAATTCTGCTCCTTTGCCCGTCAGCAAAACGACAGTGCCCGCGAGCCTCGTTCAGGAAGCGCGAGTCGTCGTTTCCGTCGGTCCTCGTCGCCATCGTCACTGGCACCACCACCGTCACTGGCGGTGTTGGTGGCACCGCGGACGCCGCGTCTGCGGCTGGCGCCATTGGTATTGATCCGACTCGCTCGGTCTCTTTCCGTTTTCCATTGTAGAGGAGGGTTGGTCGTGAACCACCACGTCGCTATGACCTTTGTTGCTTTCGCCCTGCTTATCGGGGGAGTTTGCACCGCAGAGGCTAACCGCAGTCAGATACGTCACTGCGCAGATGACTACCGCAGGTTCTGCAGCCAGTGGGGTCTTGAGACCCGAGGTCTCGACAATTGCATGCGCCGACATGGCGACCGGCTAACTGATGCCTGCATCACAGCCTTGGTCCGCGCTGGTGAGGTGACGCAAGCCGAAGTAAACCGTCGCCGTGCCGCATTGGGCCGTTAGAGGAAGATCGCACGATGGACAAACTGGTTATTGCTTTGTCTCTGCTCTTGGGTTTGGCTCTGTCTTGGCAATCGGCTCATGCGACTAGTGCGTTCGAAAACTGCGTTGTCATCAGGGCCACGGCGGATGCACGAAATCCTCAGATTTCCACCGAACGGTCATTGCACCGGTTGCATCGATACATCGCTGATCACTTGAGAAGTCCTGGGGGCAAGAGCATTGGCCCGACGTCAACACACTGCATAAGAAATTCGTGCGAGAGCTCAGCTATTGTCTGTCAGCACTAATTGGAGAGCCTTGCTCTCCGATCCATCGGCAGTTGCCTAGGCCTCTGTCCGGCTAGGAAAGCGGACTTCGAGCACGCTGGCATAGAACGTGTGCTTCGGATGCATCGAGATTTTGGTAATTCAGCTCTCCGCCAGAGCCATATCCCCGGGATCCCGGCACAGGGTCGGCATAACTCTCGCTTCTAGGCGCACGCGGGAACTGGTGATAAAATTGCTTTGGTTCCCGGTGACCTGCCACTGAAGTATCCCCCATCGGGAATTAGAGTCTCGGCATGAGTATGCCCTCTCGGGCGGGGTGAGCAACAGGCCGGCACGGGGAGCCATGACAGAGCGCAGCGTGATGGCCTGTTGCGGTGAGTTTGGCGGCAAAGGCCGCCGGTGTCTGGTAGTCGAGCGCCGAATGCGGCCGGCCCGTATTGTAGTCTTCCGTCCATTCCGCGATCGCGTGGCGCGCATGCTCGAGGCCGAAGAACAGGGCCTCGTTCAACAGTTCATCCCGCATCCGCCCGTTGAAGGATTCCACGAAGCCGTTTTGCATGGGCTTGCCGGGTGCGATGTAGTGCCAGTCGATGGCATGGTCCTTCGCCCAGGTGAAGATCGCATGCGAGGTGAACTCAGTGCCATTGTCAGAAACAATCATCCCCGGCTTGCCGCGCCGGGCGATCAGGTCCGTCAACTCCCGGGCCACCCGCATACCCGAGATCGAGGTGTCGGGGATCGCGGCCAGGCACTCGCGCGTCACGTCATCGACGATGTTGAGAACCCGGAAGCGACGACCATTGGCCATCTGATCGTGAACGAAGTCGAGCGACCAGCGGGCGTTGACCCTGGCTTCGACCAGGATCGGGGCGCGGATGCCAATAGCTCGCCGCCTGGCTCGGCGCTTGCGGACCATCAGCCCCTCGTCACGATAGAGCCGGTAGATCCGGTTGATCCCTGATGCCTCGCCCTCCCGGCGTAGCAGGATGAACAGGCGCCGGTAGCCGAAGCGCCGTCGTTCATTGGCCAGCTCTCGTAATCGCGCCCGCAGGGCCTTATCGGGCGGCCGGCGTGAGCGATAGCGGATCATCGTTCGATCCGCGGTAACCAGCGTGCAGGCCCGACGCTCGCTCATCTCCAAGACGCTGCGCAGATGAGCGACGGCTTCTCGCTTGGCGACGGGCCCTACCATTTTTTTGAGAGGAGCTCCTTCAGCGCGGCATTGTCGAGCATTGACTCGGCGAGGAGCTTCTTCAGCTTGCGATTCTCATCTTCCAGCGCCTTCAGCCGCTTGGCCTCGGAGACATCCAGCCCGCCATACTTGGCCTTCCAATTGTATAGCGTGGCTTCCGAGACCCCGTACTTGCGCGCCAGATCGGCCGCCTTGGCGCCCGCGTCGTGCTCGCGCAGAACCGCAATGATCTGCTCTTCCGAAAACCTCTTCCGCTTCATCGTCCGTCCCTCCAGCAGGGCCGGACTCTAACTCGCCGTGGAGGAAATCTTCAGGGGCAGGTCACCGGCCTAGTTGCTCGGTCGCTCGTGGTGTGCTGAGCGCCCCTACCCGCGGAGCCATGCATGGCGAGGTGGGGGGCTTGCGTCCACATCATCGATTCGCCCTCCGTAAAAATCACCTGGAGGACGGAATCACGCACCTCAAAGCCGATCAACCCCGACTAAATCAACACAATCGGCACTTGGCGGACTCTTTTCGCCGCCATTAGCGGACCTGGTGGGCATCCATCACATAAAAGCCCCTTGTTTGTATCAACCTATCGATCGAGGGTTCTAAACTTCACGTCAGAATCTGGAGGGAAGTATGAGCACGACCCCGATTTGTTCACCAGAAGGACAACAACCATGTCGCATGAAACTTTGTCCTAGGGACGCAATTTCCGCTCTTGGGGCGAGCGCCGCAATAACAGCGCTGCTCAGTCTTGTCAGCCCCGCACAAGCACAAGCACCGCGGCCCAATATCGTCGTGATCTGGGGCGACGACATCGGCCTATCCAACATCAGCGCTTATTCGCATGGCTTGATGGGCTTCAGGACACCCAACATCGACCGCATCGCCAAAGAAGGCGTGATGTTCACCGACTACTACGGCGAGCAAAGTTGCACCGCGGGACGCGCGTCGTTCATCACCGGCCAGTCCGGCCTACGCACCGGCCTGACCAAGGTCGGGCTGCCCGGCTCCCCGCTTGGACTGCAGAAGGAAGATCCGACGATCGCCGAGCTGCTCAAGCCGCTCGGCTATGCGACCGGCCAGTTCGGCAAGAACCATCTCGGCGACCGCAACGAGTTCCTGCCCACGGTCCACGGCTTCGACGAGTTCTACGGCAACCTCTACCACCTGAACGCCGAGGAAGAGCCGGAGCTGCCGGACTATCCGAAAGACCCGGCGTTCCGCGCCAAGTACGGCCCGCGCGGCGTGCTGGACTGCAAGGCCTCGGACATGGACGATCAGACCGTCGATCCGCGCTTCGGCAAGGTCGGCAAGCAGATCATCAAGGACACCGGCCCGCTGACCAGGAAGCGGATGGAGACCATCGACGACGACATCGCCAACCGCGCCGTGGATTTCATCGAGCGGGAAGCGAAGGCCGGCAAGCCGTTCTTCGTCTGGGTGAACTTCACCCACATGCACTTCCGCACGCATGCCAAGCCGGAGAGCATCGGCCAGTCGGGGCGTTGGCAGAGCCCATATCACGACGCGATGATCGACCACGACAAGAACGTCGGCACGGTCCTCAAGGCATTGGACGATCTCGGGCATCGCCGACAACACGTTCGTCATGTACTCGCACCGACAACGGCCCGCACATGAATTCCTGGCCCGACGCCGCGATGACGCCGTTCCGCAACGAGAAGAACTCGAACTGGGAAGGCGCCTACCGGGTGCCCGTGCATGTTCCGCTGGCCGGGCAAGATCAAGCCGGACCAGGTGTCCAACGAGATCGTCTCGCATCTCGACTGGCTGCCGACGTTCCTGGCCATGGCCGGTGATCCTGACGTGAAGGACAAATTGCTCAAGGGCGACACGGTCGGCGACATGACCTACAAGGTCCATCTCGATGGCTATAACCTCGTCCCGTACCTGACCGGGCAGGCCGAGAAGAGCCCGCGGGAATCGTTCTTCTACTGTCAACGACGACCAGCAATTGACTGGCCTGCGCTACGACAACTGGAAGATCGTGTTCATGGAGCAGCGCGCGCCGGGAACGCTGCTCGTCTGGGCCGAGCCCTTCACCGACCTGCGAGTCCCGAAGATCTTCAATCTCCGGACGGACCCCTACGAGCGAGCGGACATCACGTCGAATACCTACTACGACTGGCTGCTCGATCACGCGTTCCTGCTGGTCCCGGCGCAGGACTACGTGGGCAAATTCCTGACGACGTTCAAGGATTATCCGCCAGCGGCAGAAGGCGGCCAGCTTCAACCTCGATGAAGTCATGCGGACGATGACGGAGTTAAGGAGCCAAGTAGCCGTCAGCACATTGCGGCCGGTCACATCGATGACTGGCCGCAATAATCTCAGCTTGGCGGCAAAGCCGGTTTCTCATGTGGCAGGCCGCTGTCATCGATGTCGAAATCCGGGTCGAAAATCGTTTTGCCTTGAGCACCAAGGAAGGCTGGCTGGGCTTTGATCCACTCGCTTGGTTTCTTCTCCTTGGCATAGGCAAGGAGCCGGGCTTCGAGATCGGCCGTTATCTCCGGGAATTGATCGGCGACATTGTTCTGTTCACCCGGGTCCTTGGAGAGATCGAACAACTCCGTCTTACCCGGCAGCAGCGCGATTTTGACCAGCTTCCAGTTTCCTTTGCGGATGGCTCCCCGGAAGGCTTCGACATTGATCAACATGTCCTCATGCGGTGATGGCGCACCTTCCGCCAAAGTCGGCCAGATATCCTTGCCATCGAAGGGGTGGTCCGGGCTGCCTTTACCTCCGGCAAGCGCCAGAACGGTCGGCATCACGTCCACCATAGATAGCGGCTCGTTGACGATCGCCGGCTTGAGCTTGGCAGACCAATAGAAGATTGTCGGCACGCGCACGCCGCCTTCGTGTAAAGAACCTTTGCCGCCGCGAAATTCCCCATTGCACGCGGGCGGCTTCTCCTCGAGTTCGACGCCTCCGCTTTCCTCCCGCTCTTCCGGCGACCGCGCGCCCGTGGCGAACAGCGCGCTGGTGGCGCCGCCATTGTCGCTGCTGAAAATGATGAGCGTGTTGTCGAGCATGCCCTTCTGCTTGAGCGCATCGACGATCCGTCCGACCTGCGTGTCGAGATCGGTGATCATCGCTGCGTAAATGTGCCGATGCTCGTCTCCGGCCAAGTTCTTGTAGGCGTCCACGTCCTCCTTCTGGCGCTTGATAGGGCGCGTGAGGCGCGAGCGAGGCGACGTAGAGGAAGAGTGGCTTCGCGGTGTCGTGGTCATCGATGATCTTCACGGCCTCGTTGCCGATCAGGGTGGTGAAGTAGCCGTTTTCCTTCAGGAACGTCCCGTCACGCTGCCAATCGATGATCGCCGCCGCGTTCCTTGGTGAAATAGTCCACCTCGCCGACGAGGTTGCCGTAGAAATGGTCGAAGCCCCGGTTCTGCGGCCAATATTTCTTGTCGGCATGACCGAGATGCCACTTGCCGACCATGTCCGTGTCGTAGCCAACGTCCTTGAGCGCCTGTGGCAGGGTGCGCTCGTCCGTGGGCAAGCCGTAGGTATGGCTCGGAAAGATCACCAGGGTTTGCAGGCCGTAACGCATGGCATAGCGGCCGGTCATGAGTTCGGCGCGCGACGGCGTGCAAACCGGCATGCCGTAAAAGACCTCGAGACGCACGCCCTGGCTTGCGAGCTTATCGATATTCGGGGTCTTGATGTCGCTGCCGCGATAGCCGAGATCGGCATTGCCGAGATCGTCGGCAAGAATGATGACGATATTCGGCTTCGGCTCGGCACTCTCGGCTGAAGGGGTCAGCAAAAAGGCGGTGAACAGGGCGACTGTCCATGCAGCGAGTTGAGGGACGCGCACGGAATTCTCCTCGCAGTTGACTTTCGACATCAAAGCGGCGCGATCACCTCACGGTGCCACAAGCGGTCATCGCGAATATCACTCTAGTCCGGGGCTAGCCCATGAGTTGTGTCACCTCATGCTGAGTGGGTAGCCGCCCCTCAAGTGTGAGTAGCACTTGCGACAAAATCGATGCCACCTGATCGCTTGGTAAGCCTGTTCGTTGCGACAGCGTATCGATGACCTCTGGGCCAAGCGCGTCGGAAACCTAGCCCGGCGCGACCGACTTGTTTGGGCCGGCGTTGACCCAGGAATTTATCGCAAAATCCTGCCTGTTGAAACTGTTTAAGCAACCCTCCAAGACCACCAGCCATCGTGCCGGGATCAGGTAATGATGCACCTGATGGAGTGGAGACATCCGGACCAGTCGGACTTGAAGTATCCTTCGAAGCACCCTTGGCTCCTCCGCTCATGTAGCAGCTAACAGCGCTAAGAGCGCAATCATTAGAGGCTTTGTGACGTTGCCGCCAGGAACGGCGGAGCTGGAACCAAAGCCGAAGACGCTATCGAGTAAGCCCATCGTGACCTCCTACTTGACGAACGATGATACTTTCTCTCCAACCGCTATTGATCCCAACCGGCGCAAGCCACCACCTGGCGCTATTTTTGGCCAGGTCAGTGCTGAACGTGGATATCGCTCGGATTGTCCAAACAATCAATCTTGGGGACTGTAACCTTGAAGTAGTGGAACTAGCTACTCTCCCTTCGATAAACTTCGTTTGGGGAAACGAGAGGAGGGCACCATGTCTAGCTTGATAATCAATCTAATCCTTCAGGCCATCGCTGGCGCGATCGGAGGGAATGCAGCGGCTGCCGGTCTCGACCAAGCCGACCTAGGAAAGGCTGCAAACACCATAGCCGGAGCTATTGGCGGCGTTGCTGCTGGGCAAATTGTTTCTGCGCTTCTGCCCACGCTTGCGGCTGCCGCAAGCGGAGTTGACATCAAAACCGTTTTGGCCCAGTTGGTTGCCGGAGGTGTGGGGGGTGCGATCACCACGGTAGTCGTTGGCTTGATCAAAAACCTGGCAGCCAAATCCTGAGTCTTCAGGATAAGGCATGACCGACAACCATTGCTGTCTTGATCACTTGCCGCCGCTCGAGAGCGTTGGGGAAGATTTTCTGCTCTAGCGCTGGTTCGGTGAGGTCTCCACGATCGACCGCGTGCCGCATGACCCCGAGAGTTAAAATAGCGTCACTCGCCCTCCTACTTAAGGCATTGATATAGCATGTGTTTTCTCTCTTGGCGCGGCGCCTGGCGGAGAGGGTGGGATTTCGAACCCCACGGTACGGTTACCCGTACAACGGTTTTCGAGTTCTAAGATTTCTCATGCTGACCGGTGCCGTCCAGTGGCTAACCGTGTGCTTTAGTTTGGCATTTCTAATGCGGTAATCCCGGATTGTGGGGGCCTGTGCCATGCTGTGCTGCGTGGTTCGTTTGCAAATCCGTTTGCAAAAAGCTGAACGGCTTTCCAGCCGGTTGTACCGTTCCGGACGTATTCGGATCGCGATGATCTCAGCGATGTGGACATCCAGGCCAACAGCAAGGTCTCGGTTTCCTTCTGCCAAGCTGGAACGGCCCCATTCGATCCGGCGAGATCTTGTTTCTGCCTTTTTGGCCAACTCGATCCAGCAGATCCCATTCATTGCTCGCCAGAGGCGTAATGTCCTCCCGCATCTCCAACGCTTTTGCGTCGAAGATTAGTGCATTTTTCAGGTCCTCGGGAGGTCATGGACCACACCGCCGGAGATCTCTTTTGCGTTCAGAGCTGCGCTCATAAGTTTATCGCCAGGTATCCGCCTCAGTGGGCGGCCAGACTAGGACCCCTTTTTGGGGCTGAAAGCTGACAAGTCCTTCATGGTTGCCGAGAGCGGCTTTTGATCCATAGCGGACATAGACGCCAATCACTGCTAGCTGCACCGCTGCTGGCCGAAATGTAGACGTGACTAACGCCGTTGGCAGCGACCTGAGCGTCTTTTATAAGAAATGCGCGCGTGCTGACTCTTGATGTTACTCGACTGCTCCATCATCGAAACGGCCACTCCAATTCAGCCATGCCGAAGATCGCCATCCTGGTTCTCGGGTGTGCATCTGGCCAATATGTCGGGCTGATCGACACGATCCGCCGGACCTGGGGCCGGAAGCGGGTCGACGAGGCCGACATCTTTTATCTCTTCGGAACCGTGGAAGACGAGGCGGCACACACTGCGCTCACGGTTTGGCTCGGAGGAGATATTCCGCCGGTGGTGGATGGCGGACTTTGCGATGTCGGCGGGATTCTCATGGCCGGATGTCCCGACAGCATCCACGTGCAGGAAGATTGCATCCTACACAAACGGCTGATCGCCTTCGACTATTTGGCGTCGCAGCGGGACTATGAATTCATCTATACGGTTTGCGCTGCCAGCTATGTCGATCAGTTCGAGCTTGTCAGACACATTGCTCCGCTGGGCGATCGGAGCCTTTTGGCCGGCGCCGTCGGTATCGACACCACCGGTAGCGCGCCGTTTGTCAGTGGCGCATCCATGTTGCTGTCGGCCGATGTCGCGCGAAACCTCGCCAAGAACCGGACCGAAGTCGCCAGCGAAAGCCGGTTCGGCTTTCGCGACGACGTCGCCATCGGCCAGTGGGTCGCAAAACATATGAGCGGCGTCAAGATGGAGGCGATACTCGAGGCGATTCGGAACGCGGTTGCGCCGCCGCGAGAAAGTCTGTTCGTGCCTTCAGGCTACACGACTGTGAATTTTGTTCTGGCAAGACCCGACGTGATCAAGCCTCGCAGCGACGTGTTTCATTACCATTTCCACAGCGCGATGGCGCAAGAGATGGAAGACTTCCACGATCGGTACTTCCTGCACCAAACTCGAAGTCTGTGGGAGGCGTTCTCGGAGAACTAAGGAAGCGTCGTCAGCTGCCTGTCAGCGCTCGAGCAGCAGTCCGGGCAACCGCCGTTCGATGTCGGCCGCCGATTTGGTCGCGAAATACCAGTCCATCGTCTGTTCCAACCCCTGCTCGAAGGAGACGGATGGACGCCAACCCGTCCGTTCGAAAAGTCTGGCATTGTCGGCGATCCGATAATAAGGACCGGTCGGCATCTCCGGTTTGGTGACAATGCGCGCGCGATGGCCGGCGTGCTCTAGAATCATGTTCGCAGCGTCCAACACCCTAGTGGCTTCGGTGGTGCCAATGTTGAAAGCCTCCCCATCGGAGGCAATGTTCGCGGCCTCCAATGTTCCCTGAACGATGTCGGAGACATAGGTCCAGTTGCGGATTTGCTCGCCCGTCCCCCAGACCTCGAAAGGATCTTGAAGGATAAGTGCCCGCGCGATCATCGCCATCACGGCATGACTCTCGGTGGCGCGCGGGCCGTAGGCGGTGAAGTACCGGCAACTGACCGCCTTCAGCCCATGCTCGCGTGCATAGGCGGCGAGGACCTTCTCGCCCATCAGTTTGCCCCACCCGTAGATTCCATCGGCATCGTAGGGAGGGCCAATCTGACTTTCTTCCAGTTTCAGGATCTTGCCCGGGTCCGCCTGCAATCCCACGGGATACACACACCCGGAAGACGCATAGACAACACGCTCCACGGCGCTTTCGACGCAGGCCCTGAAGACCAAGCCATCCAGAGTAAGATTCGCGGCGCAGTTCGCCTCATGGGTATCGATATAACCGCGTCCGCCATGATCGGCGGCAAGGTGGAACACGCAGGACCGTCCGGAAACAGCAACTTCGGCAACGTCCCGACGCCCAAGATCGGCTTCTGTGAAGTCGATCGCACCCGTCTCAAGATGAGGCCGAAGATTTTCAAGCGAGCCGCTGCTAAGATTGTCGACGACCGCAACCTTCGCACCTTCCTTCACTAGTCTGTCCACAAGGTGTGAGCCAATAAACGAGGCTCCCCCCGTGACCAGAACCTTTGCCCCCCGCCAATCCATGGATTTGACCTGATGCTGCGCGGTTGGGGTGCGCTAGAGACAAGAGCGTCGGAATTGCTTTTCGACCGCATGATGTCAGATTATGCTCCCCATAGACATCGCGGTCACGCTGCGGTTTGGGGTGATGCGGAGACTCTATAGGTCCCGGTAGAGAAATCAACGCTCGGCGCTTTGCTAATTTGCGTGTCTTTTTGGATTGTAAACTCGGCGAAAAGAGGGACAAGCCTTGACCAAAGATCCCAAGAAGGAATTGAAAAAGGCCAAGTCGAGTTTGCGTTCAGCGGAGGCAGAAATTGAAGCGCTGCGCAAACAGGTCAATCAACTCGAGAGCCTGGCCGATGCCGCCGACAAGAAGGACGATGGGGTCACCAAGCGCGATATTGTCCAGGCCGCATGGGCTGCCCCCGTCATCCTGGCGATCAACCTGCCAAATGGTGTGTTCGCTCGGAGCGCAATGAGCCCGGTAAGCACGCCAGCGCCGACAGCCTCGCCGACCAACTCCCCGACAGCTCCGCCCACAGCCGCACCGGCGGCAGCACCGACGGCCTCGCCCACAGAGGCACCGCCGACACCCTCACCGACGCCTGGTTGATGTGACGGCCGCCATTGGACACCAGCGTAAATCGGGGCCGCGGCGGACGCCGGTCGTCCGGCAATTTGCCGTGGGCGATGAGTTAGTGCTGGTCATCGCGCGTCGCCATGATGACCTACAGGAACAGGCTGCCGAAAGTCAGGCTCTGATCTTGAATGCCTCGGGTCGGGCAATCTGGGATTTGTGCGACGGCGAGCGATCTATGGAGCAGATCATCGATGCCCTCGCCGAAGCGTTTCCCGTCGACAAGACGCAGTTACGCCAACACGTCGGCGAGGCGCTGACGGAGTTGTCACATTCGGGATTTATCGAAGGCCAAAATCAAGCCGTTCCAGACGGTCCCGCCACCACCTTCGTGATCGGCGTCGAGGACAAGCCCTATTTCTGGTGGCAGACGGCGATCTTTCTCGAGTTGTTTCGCGGCAAGCTTCCCCCGGCTTGGCGAACCTTCGTCGTGGTCTGCAATAACGATGAAGCAATCTCTCCGGAGCTGGAGAGAATTCTGGAGCGGTACGGCACCGCCTTTGCCCGAGCGACTAACCACGCCAATACAAACCGCATCGATATCGGAAAGAATGGCGGCGAATGCCATGCGGCGCTGAATCGAGTTCGAGGCGCTGTCGGTCGCGGGGCGAACAGCCGGCGATCATGATGTCATTTGTCTGCTCGACAGTGACATCTTTCTTTACGGGTCGCTCAAACTGGAGAGTTTGCCGAAAGGCTGCGCGGTCTCCCGGAACTGGCATATCGAAAACGACAAATTCTTCTCTACGGTGGAAAAGAACGCTGGCAAGGGGATCGATCTCAACAAACTGCTCCAGGCGATGGGGTGCGAGCAGCCCTTTTTGCCCGGCGGCGTCAATGTCTTCGTAACGGGAGCGGTCGCAAGGAACGACAAGTTCATCGCTGATTGCTACCGCTTCGCGCACGCGCTTTTCCTCCTCGCCCGGGCGGCTCATATCGAGATTGCGTGGATGGCTGAGATGCCGTGTTTTGCGCTTGCGATGACCGCGAACTGCATCGCTTACGAGCTGCTCGAGAACGCGGAACTGCTCGTCTCGAGTTGCGCCGAGCCTTCGATTCCGTACGGCACCTTGTATCACTATTACAGTGATCCGAGAGACTCTGGTCGATTCGCATTCCGCGGATCGAAGTGGCATAAGCAAGCCTATCGCGACCAAGACTTCCTGCTCTCGGACTTCGAATCTTTCGCACGAAAAGCAAGCACAGACCATGAGCGATATTTCTTCCAGCTCGCAAAGCAGGCCCGGGCGCGCCTCGATGTATGAAACGCCAGGGCACCTGGTCGAGCATCAGAAAAATAATGCGCTCAAGGTGCGGTCTCTCGGCCTGGGGTTTGCGAAAGCGACACTTGAACCGAAGATCTACGCGCGGCTGATGGATCACTTCCGATCCAACGTGCATCGCTTCAAGTCGGAGCCCGGTGACGGATATATTCAAACGGAAAATCCCCACGCATTCCCCTCGCTCATTTATCAAAATGAGGAGTTCAACCAGCGTCTCTTGACCGACCTTCATCCGGTCCATGAGGCATGGAGTGGCCGGGCGATCAGCAAGGCTGCTTGCTATGGGATTCGGGTCTATCAGCGCGGAAGTTATCTCCACAATCACGTCGACCGCTCGAGTACGCACGTGGTGAGCTCGACGATCTGTGTTGACCATCGCTTGAGCAGCCCATGGCCGCTCTATATCGAAGACGAGGGGGGACGCCCGCACGAGATCTCGATCGAGCGGGGCGAGATGGTGTTTTTCGAGGGCGCCCGCTTGAAACACGGACGGCCCTTTCCGTTGGAAGGCGAGTACTACGCCAACATCTTTATTCACTACACGCCTTTGGATTGGGACTGCGTTTAGGTTGAACGAGTAACAGGCGGGAATCGGCCGGCGGGATGAAGTTCATCGTTCACGCAGTCTATCGGCGCGGTTCGGCCGGCTTGGGCAATCTCATCATGTCGGTGGAGCTCGGCGTCGTGTTGGCCAGCCTCACAGACCGCGTGCTGGTCCTCAAGGACAACAAGACGCCGACTGCCAACGTCGTGCACTACGACCGTCTGGTGCACAATACTTATCCGAGCCGGGTCACAGACCTGATCGACCTGGGGTTGCCGTGGATCGATGCGGAGCAGATCAACTTGGCGTCATTGGCGCCGATGGAAATCTGCAACACGGCGGCGTGGAGTTCCGTTTGCTATTTGCCTTCGCATTTGTCCACCGACAATGACGACTTCCGGGCTTTCGCCGGTGGTCGCCAACACCACTTCACGATCGGCGAAGAGCTCCAGCACGTGCCGGCGCTGTCTGTGTCGGGTGGCGAAGAAGCCAATACCCTCAGCTACTATTCGACCTTCTTCTATCTCGACCGGTCCGCTCAGCTGCAGATGCATGATGCGCTGAAGCGCATGCAGCCAAAGGCGGAGTTGGCGGCAATGGCGGGTCAGATCGTGCGAGACCTCGGACCGTTCAATGCCGTGCACATTCGCAGAGGAGACTTCAAGAAGACGCTCGGCGTCACCACTCTGGACCGCACCGGCGCGGAAGCGATCGAGGCAATGGACCATCATTTCAGCCGCAACAAGCGGCTGGTTGTTTTGACGGACGAGGCCGGCGATCCCTTCTTCGATGAGATCCAGGTGTTATATGATGACGTCGTGTTTCTCGATTGGCATATCCTTCGCAACTACGAGCGGCAGTTCAACGATTTGCCGGCACACGACAGCATCGCACTCGCGTATCTCTCGCAACTCGTCGCCGCTCACTCCGATGACTTTGTCGGAACCATGACAAGTACCATGACCGGTCTCGTTCAGCGGTTGCGTGGTAACTTAGGCAAGCACGAGCCATTCAAGTTTCTCTGGAACGAACTCCCATCGCTCGGCGCTAAAATCGAGCGCGGCAGTCATGCTCATAGCGATGACATTCCACTCAATAAGGGCGTCATGGTCGAGCAGTTTTCAGGGCCGTATTCTTGGAATCGTGTGAATAAGCGTCTCAACAACGGCTGGATGCGGGAATGGCCTGAGAGCTTTCTCGATGAGACGGCAATGTTCGAACGCGCAGGGGCACGCGACTACCTGGTTCCGGCTGGCGAAGGCGGCGCCGCGCATGATCGTGCCCCAAGTTACAGCGTTACATTTTTGGGCCACAGCGTGAAAGCGGGCAGCAACGAGCCAGAACTTAATCGGGCGATCGGCAGGTTCTTTGCCTTGATGAATTCGTCCGACGTATCCGACCCGATCGCCGAAGTGCGCCTCGCAGCATCCGGATCTCAATCGCAGATCCTGCTGAACGGTACGCCAACCGGCCCTCAGGCGGAGGACGCGAAGCTGTTGCGCCGCCTCTACCGGGAGGTAACGCGCCAGTTCATTCTCAAGCTTCCCCGATTCGTCTGGCTCCATGCATCATGCGTCGCAACCGAGGACATGGCGATCGTGCTGCCTGGCCCCTGGGGACGCGGCAAAAGCAGCATCGCACTGCAACTCTACGACCACGGTTGGTCCTTTTTGTCCGATGACATAGTGCCCTTGGATCCCGCATCGGCGACGGCGATACCATTTCCCGCCACTCCGCAGGTGCGTCTTGGTTCACAAAGCGCCATCCCGCGCGATCAACTCAGCCGTTTGTCTAAGTCGGCCGTATCCATCGATGCGGCGAGAGTGGCCGACGGCCCCACACCCGTATCACTGATCGTGTTCCCGCATTTTCACGCCGGGACCAACACGGAGCTTGTACCGATTTCGCCCGGGCAAGCAGCCGGGGGACTTCTGGAAAATTGCCTAAGCCTTCCTGAAAACCCGGACGAAACGATACAAGCATTGTGCGCCCTGGCCGAACATACCCCCGTGTATCGTCTGTATTTTGGTGATGCGGCCGAGGCGGCAACAACTCTTATGCGCGAACAAAGATCAATGCGCACGGCGAGCTTCGAGGCGGTCGGGTAACTCTGCCCGCCGGAGAGGGGTGAAGTATATGCGTAACGTCGAGATCGAGGTGACGCTGACGGGCGGCCGGACCCATGCCTGCGTTCTACCCTCGAACTCGCCCCTGCTGCGAGACCTTTATGTCGGCCTCGCCAAGAACTCCTCAGGCGAGGGTCGCCAAGAGGACGTGCTTATCCAGCTTCCCATCGACGAAGGACGAGCGGCCGTCTCTTTCATGTCCACGTCGATCTTGTCGATCGTATCGCGACCGGCCGTCCTGATCGAGTCGCAGGCGCAGGCCTCCGCGCGGGCAATCGCTTCGGCAGTAGCCACGCCTCCTTATGTGCGGATCGACGACTTTCTCACGCCGGCCGAGAACAAGCAGCTTCTGCAGTATGCGCTTGAAGGCGAGGAACAGTTTGAGGGGAGCAAAGTCTTCCACAACCGCGAGGGTCGGATACACAAGGATTATCGCAAGTCACGGGTATTATTTGCGATCAAGGAAACGCGGTGGAAAAAAATCGTCATCGAGCGCCTCAAGTTGCACCTCCCCCACATTACTGCGTCCCTCGGCATGCCGGGCTTTCGGTTCCTAGGCTCTGAGATTCAGTTGACCGCCAGCAATGACGGCGACTTTTTCAAGCTTCACGCGGATTCAGACCAACACAATGATAAGGTGGCTCCGCGCGTCTTGACCTTCGTCTATTACCTGAACCGCACGCCGAAGCCGTATGCGGGCGGCAACCTTCTCCTATACGGCGATGCAAGCGGCAAGCAGGTCACCGTGATATCGCCGCAGAACAATTGCCTCGTCTCCTTCGCCAGCAGTTCATTGCACGAGGTGGACATGGTGCGCTGTCCGTCGCGCGCCTTTGCGGACAGCCGGTTCACTATAAATGGCTGGCTGAGAAGAGACACGCAGCAGACATGACATCCCGCCGCTAACTCAATGGATCAGGGTCAACCGAAGATATTCGTCTCTATCGCGTCGTACTGCGACCCGCTGTTGCCGCGGACCTTGGACGACTGTCTGGCAAACGCACGCTATCCGGAGAATTTGCGTTTCGGAATTTGCTGGCAGTACGACCGGAAGCAACCGGTCTATCTCACCCGATTCGAGCACGATGCGCGCTTTCACTTCTCGAAATATCCTATTCAAGAGAAGTCAAGGCGGCTCATGGGCGCGGCATATCGCGCAAACGCTTTGGGAAGGCGAAGACTACGTCTTGCAAACCGACTCGCACATGGCATTTGCACGGGGATGGGATGCAAGCCTGGTGCGCATGATTTGTTCGTCGCCGTCCGAAAGACCGCTGCTGACGATGATCGCTCCGCTGTTCCGAATCGATCAGAACGACATTCTTTGCAAGCAGACGCATCTCGGCATTCGAGCCACCCGTATTGCCGAATGGCGCGAACAAAGCGGCTGGGCCCCATGGTTTGATTGGGGACGGCCGGCGTTGGGAGCGGGAACAAGAAACCGTTTTCTTTCGGGCGGGTTTATCTTCACGCTCGGAAAGTGGACCGAAGAGGTCCGCCAAGATCCCGAGCACTATTATTGGGGAGAAGAGTTCGCCCTAACTCTGCGATCATTCACGCATGGCTACGATTTCTTTCTGCCGGACGATTTCGTCGCGTGGCATGTGAATAGCCTGTCGCCTCCGAGACGGCACTGGGAGCATGGAGATGACATAGTGGCAGCCAAGAACGCAGTCGCGTTTGACCGCTTGCGCCGGCTAGCCTATAGCGAAAACCCGCATGATGAGCGATCGCTCGGCCGGTACGGTCTGGGCGAGATCAGAAGCCGCGTTCAATTCGAGCGTTTTGCAGGGGTTGATCTCGCCAACAAGCGGGCTCATCCTGACGTCTTCGCTGGCGTTCCACCGAACCCCATCACGATCAAGTCGAAGGATGACTGGGCGGACTGCATCACGTTCGAAGGATATATGAAGTCGCGTCGTTAGGACGCTTGGTTGCCGGTTGTCAGTGCGCGTCTGGGGACAAATCGTGTTTTACACTGTATTCAGCACTAATCTTTCGCCCAAGATGCAGTGGCAGTCCGACTTGCTCGAATACTCCTGGAAGCGAGTCGAGCAGGAGGGCGTGTTGATACGCCTTGTTGCGACGGACGCGCCGGACACCCTTCCGGTTCAGAAATACGCCCAATGCGTGGCGACAACACTTCACGACGTTCACCCCGAAACTGGGGACCACTATCCGATCTACAACAAGCCCAGCTCGCTTCTGGAATGGGTCTATCACGACAAGCCGGAGGGCACCGTTCTCCTTCTGGATCCTGATTGCGTTTTCCGCAGCCCAGTTACACGACGGGTCGCACCGGGATTCCCAGCGGCGCAGGACTGGATCGATTTCAAGACGGGCGAACCAAGTTCGGAGGGCCCATTCGGACTGGGTAAAAGGTTCTCGTTTCTTAACGATCATTGCGCTCGAACCGATCTGAAAATCGACCCGGTGATGATCCCGACACTGATCCACACCAGCGATCTACGCAGGATTGCCGCGCGTTGGCTCGAGCTTTGCGGGCTCGTCCGCAACCATTATCGCAACGACGATGGACGGCCCATGTGGGAGTCCGACATGTTTGCCTACCTCGCAACCTGCGCGGAATATGGCCTTCAACATGAGCCTATATCGCTCGGCATCTGCACCAATTGGGAGCCGGAGAAGGTCCCGGACGCCCCGATCATTCACTACTGTCAACCGATCGTCGGCAAGGACAATGCCACGATCTTCAACAAGCACACCTACGAGCCGTGGTCTCGCCTCGAAGCTTTGGTTGAACCCGCCCGCGATTGTGGCCGCGATCTCGTTACGCTGATAAATCGCTATGTCGATGGCCTGAACGGCACGATTGCTCCTGCGCCCGCCTATAGCCGGCCTGTACGGTGTGAAGGGATCATGGAGGGACGTGTACTGGACGATTTGCTGCTCGAGCGGTCAAGGGATGGCGCCAACCTTTGGCTCAACGGTTCCGGCAAAGTTGTTTGGGACATGTGCAGCGGGCTTCACGACATTGACGCCATCGCGTCGGAGCTGACCGCACAATTTACCGCGGATCATGACACTATCTTGGCGCAGGTGCGGGGCATCCTCGGTCAATTGCATGCCATCGAGTTTGTGGAGCTGAAGTAGCTGCGGAGCTGGCGGCTTACCGCTGACCTTGCCAGAATATGATCAAGTGGCGCCGCCACCACGCCGAGTCCCGCATGTTCCGCAGCAGCCGTGCACGCAACTCTTCGTCGGATAGGTCCCCGCGCAAGAGCAGCGCCACACGGACGCACCGAAACCAGAGACGCAGAAGCGTTGGATGGCGGGTAAGGAGCTGAGCACGCTTCAGCCGCAGATTTGCAACGCGGCCCGGCGTGTGCTCTGGACGAGCCTGCACGTCTAGGGTCGCGGCCGCGGCCAGACAATGAAAGTCCACGGCGCCTGACTTTCCGATTGCGGCAAACTTTTCGTCGATTAGCCTCCAATCCACAGCGCCGGACGTGTGTCGCAGCAGTAGTCCAAAGTCCTGAAACGCCCGAAGGGGCAGATGGCCGTACGCGTAAGCATGATCGCTGAGCTGTGCGTGCCCGATATTGAGAACGATACGGTGAGTTGGAGAAGGGAAGGCGACAGTCGTGCCCTCCATGTCCTGGACGACGCTTTGCTCGATGGCTTCGGTCGCCGAGAGCAGCGCGGTGTTCGGATAGCCGATAACTTCGTGGTGCAGATCGACAGGCGCGGCCGACGAGTTTCGCAAAAAGGTCCCGATCGCTTGATGACCCGGACGCCGCTCTAGCGGCGCACGGCCATAACCGAGTTCGATCAGAAGCCGTTCGCAATCACGAGCGCGAGCGGAAGGTATCAATATATCCAGATCGCTGAGGATGCGCTCACCCTGGTCGTCATACAGCCCGGTCAACACCCCCGCACCGCCCTTCAGGAACAGGGGAACAATGTCGATCCTGTTCAGTTCAGCGGCAAGCTCCAGAGCTTCAGCACGCAATTGCGCATTGCGGCCGCGGTTCAGCCTAAGTATAGCGTCGCAATGCCGCTCGACGAGCGACGGGACGAAGCCGCTGAGCCCGAGTTGCTCGAACCGAATCGCAAGGGATGGTCCGGCAAGATAGTCCGTGGCAACCCTGACGAACTCTACCCAGAACAACGGCGGGCCGGCGGCGGCTTCGATCGTCGCTTTCTCGATATCGTCTTGTGGCGTGACCGAGAGATACCGACAAACGAGCCGGAACGCGCGTGCTCGATCGCTCACGGGCCAATTCAAAGCGGATGCAGGCGGGCGGCTGAGGACGGAAAAAGCATATGTGGTTCGTGGAAGGCGCGATAGTACTCAATATCGGAACGATAGAGTTTATTCGCGGCCTCTACCAGCCGATCATCGTAAAAATAGCTATAGGAGGGAATCCCATCGCTGCGAAGCTCGGCTGGGTGGCAATCGTAGACGAACCGGTCGATTGCCTCATCGTACGGACTGGAATTTTTTTTCGGGACTACGTACTCGAAGCCGAATATGGCGTTGATCGCTGACAGCTGTGCGTCCAAATCTTCGACCGCAATCACCCGATCGAATGCGATGTGACGCACGTCGCGCACCTGCGGGATGAGATGGTGTTGGAATGAAATTCCTCGAACGGCCATCCTTTCCAGGGTGCGAAGAAAATCCGAGAATGTTTGCCCATGTAGTGGAAACCTGCCGCCATCGCCGGCGAAGCAGAACTCCGGTTTGTTCCGCGCAACCCAATGACAGTAAAAGCTCACTAGGCGACGTAACGGATCGCGGATGAAGATGATCTTTAAGTAGCCTTTAAAGGTCTCGATTTGGTCGCACTTTATTGTTTGCGATTGAATCAGTCTCTGTCTCTCCCTCTGAGCGTTTTCGGCTCCCATCGAATGGACGAACCAATCTCTCAAAGTCGTGCACGCGCACTTGGGATTGAAGCACGCGACGAAACCGCTACGATCATTCACGAGGCGATAATAGGTCATTGACTTGCATTGACCGGCACGGTACCGCGGATCCAAGCTGCTCTGACGAAGGCAGATTATATTCAGGGCTAGTGTAACTTCAGTTTTGGCTTTTTCCACCCTTCAGGGCGCATCGATTGCGTCTCCAGCGATGCATTTTGTGCCGAAACTACCTAAGAACGGAGGGCTCCGTGCGAAGTTTTGGGTGGGCGATTCTGGTAGCCTTGGCATTGGCGATCGGACGAAAAGTTTAGACCCACCAAATTCATGCACTGGCTATTAATTTGGCGGAGAGGGTGGGATTCGAACCCACGGTACGGTTACCCGTACAACGGTTTTCGAGACCGTCCTGGCTCAAAGAGCAATCGTGTTCGGTATAGGTGGCTTCGAGCCCCCGCAACCATCAAGGACGTACCGTCGGCTCGTGAGGAGCCGGCGGTCGTTTTTTGTTGGGCGAAGGCGAGGAACTGAGCCAGCGCACCGACGACAACGACGTCGCAATGACCCCGTGTCCGCCGTCAGCACTTATGAGACAGATTTAGGGAGTTGAGTAAGGGAGGATTTCTGGCTCATCGTAGCCCTTGGAGGGAGCGAAGATGAGACAGAAATCCGGGCCGGCGAAGGAGCCGGCCGAACAGGTGGTGAAGGATATCCGCCGCGCGACGCGGCGACACTTCTCGGCCGAAGACAAGATCCGCATCGTGCTGGAGGGTCTGCGCGGCGAAGACAGCATCGCCGAGCTCTGCCGCCGCGAAGGGATCGTCCAGAACCTCTATTACCGCTGGTCGAAGGACTTCCTCGAGGCCGGCAAGAAGCGGCTGGCTGGCGACACCGCGCGCGCGGCGACCTCGGACGAGGTCAAGGACCTGCGGCGCGAGGCATCGCGCTTTGAAGGAGGTCGTGGCCGAACTGACCCTGGAAAACCGTCTGCTCAAAAAAAGCGTGATCGGGGATGGGGAGGACGGCGCATGAGATACCCGGCCTCCGAGAAGTTGGAGATCATCCGGCTGGTCGAGCAATCGCACGCTGCCGGTCAAGCGCACGCTGGAGAAGCTCGGCATCCCCAGGGCGACCTTCTACCGCTGGTGCGACCTGTACCGGACCGGCGGACCGGAAGCTCTCGACGATCGCTCGCCCCGGCCCGATCGGGTCTGGAACCGCATCCCGGACGACAGTTCGCGAGCGGATCATAGAGCTGGCGCTCGACGAGCCGGCGCTGTCGCCGCGCGAGCTTGCCGTGCGCTTCACCGACACGGAAAGCTATTTTGTGTCAGAGGCTTCGGTCTATCGCCTGCTGAAGGCGCTCGATCTGATCGCCAGCCCGGCGTTCATCGTCGATCAAGGCGGCCGACGAGTTCAACGACAAGACCACCGCACCCAACCAGCTCTGGCAGACCGACTTCACCTATCTGAAGGTCATCGGCTGGGGCTGGTTCTACCTGTCGACCGTGCTCGACGACTTCTCGCGCTACATCATCGCCTGGAAGCTGTGCACAACGATGAAGGCCGAGGACGTCACCGCCACGCTCGACCTGGCACTCGAAGGCCTCGGGGCTGGACCAGGCCAAGGTCGTTCACCGGCCACGCCTCTTGTCGGACAACGGCTCCAGCTACATCTCGGCTGACCTCGCCAAATGGCTCGACGGCCAGAACATGGATCATGTTCGCGGCGCGCCCTATCACCCCATGACCCAGGGCAAGATCGAGCGCTGGCATCAGACGCTGAAGAACCGCATCCTACTCGAGAACTATTACCTGCCGGGTGATCTCGAGGCCGAGATCGAGGCCTTCGTCGCCGACTACAACCACCGGCGCTACCACGAGAGCATCGGCAATCTGACCCCCGCCGACGTCTACTTCGGACGCGGCCACACCATCCTGCATCGAACGGGAAAGGATCAAACGACAGACCATCGCAAACCGCCGCTTGCTGCATCGTCAGCGTGCCGCGTAATATCACCAACCAGACGAGCCAGAGCCTCCCTTAAATGAATCCGCTCGCTGTCCCAAAAACTCTGACGACGGACAGTCGGCATTAATCGTGAACGGGAAACCTCCTCGCGCTCTAGCATACTGGCCAATTCCGTTACGCAGTGGCGAGGCAGCACGATCTTGCGTAGTACGGTCTCCTTAATTTCAGATTCCGCAACAAAGGTCTCTAGTGATGGCCGAAGTCCTCCCCTTTGCATGAAGTCAATACCGGAGGCGCTTATTGAGGTGAACTGACCTGACTGCGCCGCAAGGAAAAAGTTTTCACGCATGGGCGTTCGAACTATCTCGATTTTGGGCCGAACCTCTCTGTTGTCGCCGTCCCCCACCTTACCGTCGAATAAGCGTGGGAAGGGGCACGGCTTACCCTCGACGCGCATCGCTCTTCGCCTGTGAATTGCCCATACCGCAATATCTGATTGAGGTTCATCGCCGGCAATCGCCTCTACTGCAAAGAAGGCGGCATTAACTGGGTCGTGAGTCCAATCCAAAAGGCGTGTTGGCAACCCATGATGCTGAGCGAGCGCAATGTAGTGGGGTATATCGCTGAACCCGAAAAAATCATCTCCAACGAGAGGATCCCCCTCGCCACTTAGCCAATCTGGATTAAGTGTAGGGTCGGCAGGTAATTGGAGAACTGGAGTAGCCAAGCCTAGTCGGTCACTGTTCAGCAAAAAGTCGAACACAGGCAAAAGCTCACCGGTTGCCTCGACGGTTAAACGCTTCTGCAACTCGGCGTCGTTGGCACCAAATTGAGTTTGCCCAGTGACATGATTGCCGTAGGCCCAATGTAGTCTCTGTACTGGTTTGACCCGTTCAAAACGTCGTGCTGCTTCGGCTCGAGCCGCACTAATGATTGGATTTCCGGTACGCCAAGCCGAAGGCAGTAGTGGCCACTTTTCGTCAGCGTGGCCCCGAAAAACCCAGGGCATTTGACCATCTTCCCACCAATGCTCTTTTGAGCGTCGCAGGACATCGAGGAACTCGTCAGCGTTTTGCGCTCGCCAGACTGAAATTCCTGCTGCTTCTTCAGTCCAGTTTGGTTCAGCCATTAAATGCCCACCGTACACGGCATGACGTAGTTCTCAGCCCCGGCGCCCTTGCGGCTTGCCGAGGACGTCCGCCTGGCGCCACGGCTTGACTGAGACCAGCGGACCGCCGCACTTGGCACAGCGCAGCCGGCGAGCGAGTTGCGCGAGCGTGAGCCCCATCGAGATTCTCGGCAGCCAGCTCATCGGCCGCATCCTGGTCACGCGACATCGAGGACAGTCGCAGGCGACGTGCGTATAGCCCTCGGTGGCGAACTCTTCGATGGTGTGATGTCCAGCGGGTCCCATAGTAGTGGCTAGTAAAGGGTTGCCAACTCCTTCGCTAAGCCGTCGAGATCAGGCATCACAGTGGAATGATTAATTCCCATGACGTGCAATGTTACCAACATCTGAGGTGATGCGCTTGGCTCAATGTCGATCCGGGTTAGCAGCTGTGGCACCAATTCCACGAGGGAGCGCTGATCCGTGCCATGCACCGTAAAGCCACTACGTTGGACGCTCATGCGGGGATGGATATTGGTGGGTCGCACGGCTACTGGCAGCCTGATGCTGCTCGCATTATTGGTCCAAGCACCTCCAATATTCGCAGCGCCGATGTTGATCGGGCCCCCTTCAGGCTGGTGCCATGTCAAAGGAAATTCGGTTTCAAAGGCACCGGTTGAAAGCCCATTCAACTCGAATGGATCAATTATCCAAACCACCGGATTCTCGCAAAGCAACGCAAAGAACAAACCCACGAGCCCGCTTTCACTCCAATCGAGAAGGCGCGTAGGCAGCCCGACGTGCTGAGCTAGAAACAGCCATTGGTCCGTTGCCTCGCGATCAGGACAATAGCTCGATGCAATAGGGGCTCGCTGACGGAAGGCTTGCAGACTATCGCAGAAAGAACGCGGCGTGGATCGGCCCACATAGCAAAAAAGGGCGCCGACCGGAGCCGACGCCCTCATGTCATCATCTTCCGCTCAGCGCCTGCACATCGCGCCGGATCGCCTCCAGCATGGCAAGATGGCGACCGTCAGCCCAGTCGGTCGGTATGAAACCGTCAGCTGACCTGCCCACCTCGCGTTCGTTGTGTCGCTGAGGGACAGTCGTCGTCAACTGAGACTGAGGCGGTCCGCTGCGGCCTGCCCCAACTTGACCGAGGGTGACCGCCAAGGTGGGGAGGCCCGGTGAAAGCCGGGCCTTCTCCCAGTTCGCGTAGCTGCTGCCTTCACTGCATCACCAACACTGCGAGTAGCGTCACAATCGCCACGACACATGCCACGAGGTGCCACGACTCCTGCGCCGGAAGACGCGGTTGCTGGCAGATAGCCGAGGCGGATAAATGGCATCCTACATTCGTCGGATGTCCGGCTAAAAAGCCTCTTTAACGTAGGCGTCACCGACAACAGCCTGGACAACCAGCAACTGTACGTCTGCTTGCTCTCTATTAAAGGGTCCGATTAGGACGGCGAACAAGCCGGGCGTTAGCTTTGGATAATCCTTCGTCTCAACGATCTGGGCCTTCACTCCATTAAATGACAGCAACTCGAGTTGCTCAGTTGCCTTGGTTCTCTCTTCAGGAGGCCACGAACCGGCAATGACAAACCAGTGTTCAGAAACAGAGTTGGGCCGCGGGGAGCTTTGAGCCGCCGGCCCGGTGGCGATGCCTTCGTTGTAGATGCAGCCTAAGAGACCTCGGATGTTCAATTTGGGGTCGCGGCCATAGTCCTTGCATTCGCTTGCAGTATGCCAATCAGGCTCTCTTACACAACGCCGGTCCTCGCGGACATCGCGGATGCTGACTACGCAAGTGCCGATGTGCTGTTGCGGATTGGCTTGCCAATAGCTTGAGGGACGTTGTTGCCAGTCGGACAAAAAATCCGGCGGCTGCATGCATCTTGATTGCGGGATGCAGGTATCCTCGCGAGCTTCAAAATCCTTCTCAAGTTTCGCCTGACGGTCGATTTCGCATTCCATCCGTACAATGAATGGTTGGACTGTTGCGCTAGTGTTCTCTTGCGCGCACTTACCTTGAGACGCCCGGAACGACGTCTGATTATCCCACGGTCGCGCTTCCAGGCGACGGCCGGTAGGGCTTGAGTTGTCGGGCACGCTCCACAAGCTGTCACCCAAATTGATCGTGATGATGGGGCCGTGAAACGGGTGAAAGCTTAGAGGTGAATTGCTGTGGTTGTATGGTTCGGAATCCATCCACTTCGCTCTCGACAAGCAAGAGGCCGTTGAAGCGGGTGGACCGCCTGTGCCGGTGATGTCGCTGCCGCATGAGACCGCATTTTCGGGCTGGAATCCTGAGACAGGTTGCGACGAATTGATTGGTTGATTGCTAGCAACGGGTGCAGGAGGAGGCTGATTTTGCGCAGGTGGAGATGCCGTCTTATTGGCGGCTTTTTGTTTCATTTTACACCAGTCCTGCAGGCTGGCCTGCAGGCGGCCTGCTGCCGAGGGATCGCCTTGTTTGGTGATTCGGTATCCTTGACAGTTCCGCACCGCGTTTTCGACAGCCTGATTGTATTCGCCGATCGCTCTGAAGAGCGCAGGGATCATTGAGCAATCGCCTGTCTTGAGAATGGTTTGTAACAGACTATTTTCGCGGCCATTTGCCTGTTCTGCTTGCTCAACATAGGGGCAGGACGCACCTAGCGCGGACTGGCTTCCAGACGCCGCTGCAAAAAAAGAAATGCATACCGCCACGCCGGGCTGAAACCGCATGGAAGTCTTTCGCAATGATGATCGATGGTATCGTGTAGTACAGATTAAACAAGCGCGTAATTTGCCATTGTCACAGGGGCTTTTTGCGCGCGTGCCCTGGGCTCATAGGGCGCAACGTCGTCCGCCATTATTCACACCTCAAAAAAGAGGGCGCCTGGCACGCTGCCACAACCATGGACGGGCCAGGCGCCCCCGGTGGCCGCCGGGCAAGGTGACCGGCGGTGTCGCGCAACCGTGGGAACTGAAGGAACCTTCGGTGCGCTGCGAGTGAATGATGGGCCGGGGCCGCTGTCGTACGGCCACCGGCCCGGACTGCCCAAGCAGAAGGAGTGCCGCCGGGGCCTCCCATGACCTTGACGTTGCCCCCAACTTTTATCCAGCGGCGACTGGAGTTCGGGCGGTTGCTGATGCCTTCCTCGGTGGTAATGGCGACGGTTCGCGACGCGGAGCCGTCAATGGAGCGCAGCGCTGCGGACCGTCGGGTCGCGGCGTAGGCTTGTGGGGTGAGCCAGCCGAGCCGCGAGTGCGGACGGCTGGTATTGTAGTCGGTGCGCCAAGCGGCGAGCTCAGCACCGGCATGCGCGACCGAGCGGAACAGCGTCTCATTCAGGAGTTCGTCGCGCAAGCGGCCGTTGAAGCTCTCGACGAAGGCGTTCTGCACCGGCTTACCAGGCGCGATGTAATGCCAGGCGATCTTGTGATCGTCGGCCCAACACAGGATCGCTGTCGAGGTCAGCTCGGTGCCATTGTCGCTCACGATCATTTTTGGCTTGCCACGCACGGCCATGAGCCAGTCGAGCTCGCGGGCGACACGGGCGCCCGAGAGCGAGGTGTCGGCCACGAGCAAGAGGCATTCCCGCGTGCAATCATCGACTACCACCAGGATGCGGAAGCGGCGCCCGTCGACGAGCTGATCGGACAGGAAATCGAGCGACCAGCGTTCATTTGGAAGCTGCGGTAAGGCGATCGGCGCCCGCGTGCCCAAGGCCCGCTTGCGACCGCGCCGGCGCCGCACCAAGAGCCGCTCCTCACGATAAAGCCGATAGACCCGCTTGTGGTTCACCATGTAGCCCTCCCGCCGCAACAGCACGTGCAGCCGCCGGTAGCCGAAGCGCCGGCGCTCATGCGCCAAGGCTCTCAATCGCTCGCGCAGCTTAAGATTATCCGGCCGCCGCGCGCGGTAGCGGACGGTCATCCGCGGCACCTCAATCACCGAACACGCCCGCCGCTCGCTCACCGGAAACGCCGAACGTAGATGAACAACAGCCTCGCGCTTGACGGCGGGCGTCACCATTTTTTTGACAGCAGCTCTTTGAGCATCGCGTTGTCGAGCATGGCGTCGGCAAACAGCTTCTTCAGCCGCGCGTTCTCGCTCTCCAGCGCCCGTAAGCGCTTGACCTCCGACACGCTCAGACCCCCGTACTTGGCTTTCCAATGATAGAAGGTCGCGCTGCTGATCCCGTGCTTGCGGCAAACATCGGCCGTCTTCGCCCCGGCCTCCTGCTCCCTCAGGATCGCAATGATCTGTTCTTCCGTATGCCTCGATCGCTTCATCGTCCGGTCCTTCCCTCAAGGCCGGACTCCAGTTCAACCTGGATTAAATCAAGGGGGCAACGTCACCGGGACCAAAGAGGGATTTACGCTTTGTACGCCGACCATGAATTGGTTTACGTGGGACAAACTGGCGCTGGAGGTGATCGCCTTTTCAAAAGGCTGAAAGGCCACAAGTCGGACCATCTATCAGAGAGATGGGATCGTTTCTCTTGGTTTGGAACTCAATGGGTTACAAAGCTTAATGAACTTTCCAAAGATACAGCAGCGGTAAGCCAAACAGTCGAAGCTGCCCTGAATATTCTAGAAGCCGTTTCAATCGCGATTTCAGAACCGAGACTCAACCTTCAGCGCGGCAAATGGGGCGAAGCGAAACAGTATTTTCAGTGGTGGGAACGCTCAGATGAAGAATATGAAGAAGAAGATTTTTAGGGAGTTGGCCGGACCAACGCTGTGACTATTCAAGAAGACCACAAAAACGAGTTCATCCAGACGATTGATCACCTTGACGGGGTCGCGAGCAAAATCGCGGGGCTTCTAGGGCGAGTTGGGACACTAACATTCCCGGACCATCACAAGCTTTCCGAGGGGCTCTTCCTAAGCGCATGGACCCATTGGGAGGAATTTATCCGGGAGCTAATCACCGATGACCTGTCCGAAGATCCCCACGGGTTTGTCCGAAGGGATGTCCGGACATTCCGAGTGAAGGGCGCGCCAAGGCGACTTGCGGAACGCATCCTCACAGACCCAGACCCCCAGAAATTTGTCGAATGGGACTATGGATTCGTCAAAATGCGGGCCGATACCTTCCTCTCGGCCGGCCACCGTTTCA
This sequence comes from uncultured Alphaproteobacteria bacterium, assembly GCA_963732205.1. Taxonomy (GTDB): domain Bacteria; phylum Pseudomonadota; class Alphaproteobacteria; order Rhizobiales; family Methyloligellaceae; genus Methyloceanibacter. The sequence goes on along the minus strand of CAVSYE010000004.1, from coordinate 724,317 downwards.
CGGCTGCGCTTCCGAGAGCCGAGGACCTAGAGAAAATGAAGCGCATCCGAAACGCGATCGCCCACAAGAGTGACCGGGCGTGGGACAGTTTCAGAAACCTCGTCAGAGCCCCTCCATTCGGCCTCGCGCCAAACCAGTTGAAAGGACTTACAGTGGGGAGATTCCTGGTCTCTCATTCTTGGAACGGCCACCCGGCATTAATGGAAACCTTCGAAGTCCATCGCGCAAATGCGAGCCACCTGGTACCTTTGGAAAGGTAGAAAAATTCACCCCTCAATCCGGCAGTGAACTCAACCAACTTCTCGCCTCGTTCGAAGCGATCTTAATCGAAGGGTTTGCCCCCAGGTTTAATGCGCGCGGCGGTAACTTAGAAAGCGCGGTTCTTGGTGACCTGCCCCTGAAGTATCCTCCATTGGGAATTAGAGTCTCGGCATGAGTATGCCCTCTCGGGCGGGGTGAGCAACAGGCCGGCACGGGGAGCCATGACAGAGCGCAGCGTGATGGCCTGTTGCGGTGAGTTTGGCGGCAAAGGCCGCCGGTGTCTGGTAGTCGAGCGCCGAATGCGGCCGGCCCGTATTGTAGTCTTCCGTCCATTCCGCGATCGCGTGGCGCGCATGCTCGAGGCCGAAGAACAGGGCCTCGTTCAACAGTTCATCCCGCATCCGCCCGTTGAAGGATTCCACGAAGCCGTTTTGCATGGGCTTGCCGGGTGCGATGTAGTGCCAGTCGATGGCATGGTCCTTCGCCCAGGTGAAGATCGCATGCGAGGTGAACTCAGTGCCATTGTCAGAAACAATCATCCCCGGCTTGCCGCGCCGGGCGATCAGGTCCGTCAACTCCCGGGCCACCCGCATACCCGAGATCGAGGTGTCGGGGATCGCGGCCAGGCACTCGCGCGTCACGTCATCGACGATGTTGAGAACCCGGAAGCGACGACCATTGGCCATCTGATCGTGAACGAAGTCGAGCGACCAGCGGGCGTTGACCCTGGCTTCGACCAGGATCGGAGCGCGGATGCCAATAGCTCGCCGCCTGGCTCGGCGCTTGCGGACCATCAGCCCCTCGTCACGATAGAGCCGATAGATCCGGTTGATCCCTGATGCCTCGCCCTCCCGGCGTAGCAGGATGAACAGGCGCCGGTAGCCGAAGCGCCGTCGTTCATTGGCCAGCTCTCGTAATCGCGCCCGCAGGGCCTTATCGGGCGGCCGGCGTGAGCGATAGCGGATCATCGTTCGATCCGCGGTAACCAGCGTGCAGGCCCGACGCTCGCTCATCTCCAAGACGCTGCGCAGATGAGCGACGGCTTCTCGCTTGGCGACGGGCCCTACCATTTTTTTGAGAGGAGCTCCTTCAGCGCGGCATTGTCGAGCATTGACTCGGCGAGGAGCTTCTTCAGCTTGCGATTCTCATCTTCCAGCGCCTTCAGCCGCTTGGCCTCGGAGACATCCAGCCCGCCATACTTGGCCTTCCAATTGTATAGCGTGGCTTCCGAGACCCCGTACTTGCGCGCCAGATCGGCCGCCTTGGCGCCCGCGTCGTGCTCGCGCAGAACCGCAATGATCTGCTCTTCCGAAAACCTCTTCCGCTTCATCGTCCGTCCCTCCAGCAGGGCCGGACTCTAACTCGCCGTGGAGGAAATCTTCAGGGGCAGGTCATTGGTGACCAATTTGAGAAGTGACTACCGTGCAGTCACCCGAGCGCGGGGCGCCCCGATCGCCGGCATCGGCTGCGTAAGGCAATGAATTCCGCCACCCCCGCTGGCGATGTTGTCGATTGTTAAGGTGATGACCTTGCGTTCCGGAAAGGCGCTCGCAAGAGCATCCCTCGCCTCGTCGTCGCGTTCGTTATCACCGAACTCTGCGGCGATGATGGCGCCATTGGCTACGTAGACGTTGAGATAGCACGCTGCGAACATTTCATCGTCGCAAGCCAAAAAGTGCGATCGCGGGGCGCAAACGCGTTTGACGGTGAAATCCCGACCCTGCGCATCTTTTCCTTTTTCAAGCAGGCCAATGTCCCGCCTGCGGCCTTTGGGTTCAAGCCTCTTCTCGTCGTAGACCTCCACCAGGACTTCGCCTGGCGCCGTGAACATCGCATAGCCATCGATGTGGCCGCTGGTGAGCGGTTCGCTACGATCCCCGTCGAGCCAGATGACCCGGCGCGCGCCAAACCTGCTCAGCGCCCGCTCGATTGCCGCCTCGCGGTCGCCACCGCCAGGATTGCGATTCGGATTCAGCAGACAGCTTTGCGTGGTGATAATCGTGCCCTGGCCATCGGTGATGAGGGCGCCGCCTTCGGCGACAAATCCAGCCGAAAGCCGGGGGACACCGAAAATAGACTCGGCGGTTTTGGCCAGCCAGTCGCCTGGACGGCGCGGTCTGGCGAAATCCGTCCCACCCCAACCATTGAAGTTCCAATCGATGGCGACAACCTCTTGCTCGCTTTGTTCGCCGCGCAAGGCGAAGGTCGGCGCGATGTCGCGCATCCAGATATCATCGACCGGCGCTTCGATGATCTCGAGGTTGGCACAAGAGGAAAATTCACGCCCCGCTTCCTGCGCGGCGCTCCCGCACGCAAGCACGCGCACCGGCTCGTGCCGAGCGATGGTCTGAATCACTTCGCTCAGCTCACGTTTGACTTTTCTGATGACCGCCTTATCGCAATCCCAATCCTGCGGCTGCACCGCCCAGCCCATCCAGCAGCACGCGTGCGGTTCCCACTCGGCGGGAATGCGCACGCTACCGAGGCCTGGCTCAGAAATGGTGCTCAACGGCTATTTCCCAAATCAAACGCGCCGCGCAATAACGACATTCTCCCTTCGCTCACCGCCCGATCCTAAAGGATCGACGGCCCGCATTCGATCCGCGCGGGCGCATTTGCCGCGCGCGCATTCAGATCAGCGCCATGCAGCCCCGCCGCAAAAAACCTTACCGGGCGAGAGAACCCAATATCACTATTGCCCCGGTTCAAGCGGCGCCCTCGCCGGGGGGGCGGGCTGTCCTTCTGACTTGGCTTGATTGAGTTCGGTTTGAAGCTCCTTGCGTGCGGCATTGGCCTCGTCAAGGCCGCTTTGCAGCGTCTTGATTTGCGAGTTTGCCTGATCGAGCTGGGTCTGAAGCGCGCTGCGCTGACTGTTCGCCTGATCGACTTCTGCGTTGAGGCTGGCGACCTTGTTCTTGAGATCTGCGGTCTCCGCCTTTGCCTGGTCCGCGGCCTGCTTGGCTGTCGCCAGATCGCTTTGCGTGGACTTAATCTCGGTGTTGGCCTGATCCAGCTTGCTCTGAAGCTCGTCGCTTTGAGCGTGCGCCTTGTCAAGCTCCGTCTTGAGACTGACCGTCTGTTTCTTGAGGTCTGCTATCTGGGCGCTGGCCTGCGTTGCCTCGCTCTGCGCGCTCGCAAGCTGGCTCCGCACGAGGTGTAAATGCCGTTGGCTCTGAACCGCGCGGAAGCCCGCGAAGATGATCACAACTACCAGGACCGCTCCAATGATCCACGTCCATGCGGGAATGCCGCTCCTTTTGTCGGGCATTATGTTTTCCTCCCTTGATGAAGTCACAGAAGAGATAACCAAGAGACATAATCAAGCGCGTTAGCAATGTCAGGTTCGACGCTGCGAAAACTTCCCCTTCACGCTCCCGCCGAAAAAGCAAAGGGCCGTCAGCCCAAAGGCTGGCGGTCCTTTGACCCAAGACAACGATCGGAATTGAACTACCCGACGATGCCCTTGCACTGGTCTTTGGGCAGCGCCTTCAGCGCGTTGGTCGCATCCCCTTTCGAGGCATAGCCGCTTTGATCGCCGAGGATCGTCATGCCCGCATGCCCGCTCGGCTTGGAATCGATGACCGAGCAATTACCCACTGTGTCGCTCTCGACAAAGTATTGGGTGCTGGCGGCAAAAGCCGGGCCAGCTATGCCGATCAGCGCAATCATAGCCAAAGTGATCTTCTTCATAGTGTTTCCTCCTTTTCGCCGGCCCGGCCGAACGCCCCGATCTCTAGATGCTGGTCGTCCACATGACCCGCAGCAGCACAAGGAGCGCCACCATGGCGACCCAGGCGAAACCTTCCATGTGCTGCAAGGCGGAGGGGCGTTTGGTCCAAAGGCCCATACAATTTCAACGCGCGCCGCAAGGCGGCGTTCCGCGCCCGCAAAGGAGTCTGCGCCGCCCGCTTTCCGCCGCGCTGTCGCCGCCTTCAAGGTAAATTCTGCAAAATCGAGGCGGGACAATTTGTCCCGGCCTCGGCGGTCCTGGCCAACGAGGAAACGGGGAAAATAGCCCCGGAACTTTCGACGCTTGCTAGCCAGCCGTGCCGTGAGAATGAAGAAGCCCCGTTACGGGGGAAAACGGGGCTCCTTCGAAGTCCTTGGGGGGGACTTAAAGTGATAGCGGGGGGAAGGGCTATCACTTTGCCGGCATATCACTCTCAGCGGGAACGGCAACCCCCCGGCAGATTAACTTTTTGTCATAGGCCGCACGCGGCCAATGCCGCGCGCGCGGCCTTCAACCTTGCGGCTTGCCCAGGCGCAAAAGGATGCTGTCGATGCTGAGTTTGGCCTCGGAGATCGCATCTGCCTTTCGAGTCGCCAGGGTCTCAAGAGCCGATCCCGTCCAAATCGGCAGGTCGGCGCGTGTCGGGTAAATCCGCGCGCACCAGCTCGACCATTGACGCTGGGCGACGATCTCGTAGCCTCGATATTGGGTGCTTTGCGTCGAGCTCATCAGGGCCTCCCCAAACAAACGGCAGGCCCCCCGATCGGACATTTTTTTACCCCCACCGGGCGCCGTGCTTCCTTCTATTTTGTCGAGACACATCGTCACGCCCGCCGCCTTCAAGAGTCATCCTTGCCGGCGCGGCAGCCATGGCACGGAGCCCCGCCAAGCCGCGGCGGGCGCAACAGTAACCTGAGTCACATACGCCTGCTTCCGACTGCTGTAGGATTACGGTTCAGCAAGGGGTCCCGAGCTGATCCCGCGAAACCCCAAGGAGACCCGATATGATGAGGACGTACATCGCGTCTGCGATCGCCGGCGCTTTTATTCTGGCCACTGCGGCATTTGCCGCGACCGGCCAGTTCGACAACATGTGCAGCTGGGGTCTTGCCAACAGCAAGCAAGTGAAGACCGACTGCTCGGTCAACGCTCAGATCAACGGCAAGACCTATTGCTTCAGCAACGCTGATGCGAAGACCCAGTTCATGAAGAACCCGGACGCCAACCTCAAGAAAGCCGAGACCTACTATTCCAAGATCAAGGGCTAGGCCTGACGCATTGAATGGACAAAGCAAGGGCCTGCTCGCTGCAAGGACAGGCCCTTGCTGTTCGCCGACCGACTTGCGCCGCGGTGATAAAAGTCGAAAATCTCGGTTGGGGGACGGCTCAATGGAGAGCAGAAATGAAACCCTTGTGGATCGTCTTGGGAACTTTGTTCCTTGCCCCCTCAGCCATCGCTGCACCGGCGCAATGTCACGCCACTGCCGAACTGAAAAATGATCACGTCATGTTTCAAGTCGATTCCAAGCAGTGTGCGGACGTCGTTTATATGGTCGGACCGGAACTGACCTCGATCACAATTCACGGCGGCTATGGCGGGTCAGACTACCTTCTTTCATATTACGACAAGCCCAATATCGCTGTGGTGTCCTGTACTCCCTGTTAGCCAGCAAGACAGCCAGCTCTTCGCAAGCCGGGTCTGCGGTTGTGGGATGCACGGGTGGATGAGCGCCATGTATGCGAGCCGCTTTCCCGAAAAGGTCAAAAGTTTGGTTATCGCCGGATCGCCGATTGACACCGAGGCCGGCCATGGGCCCATCAAAAAGCTCGCCCATGCGCTTCCCCTCGAAACCTATCAGGAGATAGTCGACATCGGCGACGGCCGCATGCTCGGCAAGACGATGCTTGCCGGTTGGAAGGATATGCATCCGGGGAAGCAGTTCATGGGCAAATATGTGGACTTGTTCGCCCATATCGAGGACGAGTCCTACATCACGCGCACGGAGCGGTTCGAGCGCTGGTACGAAAACCCGATCGACCTGTCGGGCGTATATTACCTTCAGGCGATCAAACTCCTGTTTAAGGAAAACCGGCTTGCCAAAGGCACCTTTGTCGGCCTTGGCCGCAGGCTTGCGCTCAAGGATATCAAGAGTCCGACCTATCTCCTCGCCGGAGATTCGGACGACATCACCACCAAAGAACAGGTATTCAACGCCGAGACGCTTATCGGCACGCCGTCATCCGCCGTAGTAAAAAAGCTGGCCCCCGGAGGTCATATCGGCCTCTTCATGGGGCAGCGGACGCTCGCCGAAATCTGGCCCGGCATCGCCCAATGGATCAAGGCGCAGTAAGAGGAGGACTGCTGATGACCGCCAAGAATTTTTCGCTTCTGGCCGCAGTGATCTTCGCCATCGTCGCGGTGCTGCAGTTCGCCCGTGCAGTTAGCGGCTTACCTATTGCCTTGGGTACGACGCTTTCCATTCCGGTCTGGGCAAGTTGGATTGCATGCGTCGTTGCTGCGGTGCTGGCGTGGCTCGGCTTCAACGCCTCTCGGACTTAAAGGTTAGGGCAAGCTCTCGACCGTCAAGGCGATGCCTTGGCCGCCACCGATACAGAGGGTGACAACCCCCCGCTTGATGCCATCGCGTTGCATGGAGTGAAGCAGACGCGTGGTCAGGACGGCGCCGGTAGCACCAATCGGGTGACCATGCGCAATGGCACCGCCCTCCACATTGACGATATCCTCCGGCAGGCCCAGCTGACGCATGACTGCGATCGCGATCGCGGCAAAGGCCTCATTGATCTCGATACGCTCGATGTCACTGATCTTCCACTTTGCCCGCTCGAGGGCTTGCCGAACGGCAGGGATCGGACCAACGCCGAACATGCCCGGCTCCACTGCGGCAATGCCGTAGGACAAGAGCCGTGCCATGGGTTGAAGGCCATGCTGCTCGGCCCAGCCTCGCTCCGCCACGATCATGGCCGAAGCACCGCTGTTGAGCCCCGGTGCATTCCCCGCGGTGATGGTCCCCTCCTTGCGGAAGACGGGATGCAGCTTGACGAGAGAACTCGAGGGTCTCGTCTGGCCGGTTGTGTTCATCCTTGTCGAAGATCTCGGCTCCTTTACGCGTCTTCACCTCGACCGGAACGATCTCGTCCTTGAACTTCCCCGCAGCTTGCGCAGCGGAAAACCGCTTCTGTGAACGCTCCGCTCAGCGATCCTGCTCCTCGCGCGTAATCTGGAATTTGCTGGCCAGGTCCTCGGTGTGCCAACCGGAATGCTCACCCGAAAACGCGTCGTTCAGCCCATCGCGTAGCATGCTGTCGAAGATCTCGGCGTCACCCATGCGATAGCCCCATCGTCCGCCGCCGACGAGATAAGGAGCCATGTCCATGTTCTCGGTGCCGCCGGTCATGGCGCTGTCGAGCAGACCCAGCATGATTTCCTGCGCGCCTGAGACGATGGCCTGAGCCCCGGAACCGCACACGCGGTTGACCGTCATAGCCGGCACATCAACGGGAATTCCTCCGTTGACGGCTGACTGGCGCGCCGGATTCATCTTGTTGCCGGCTTCAATCACATTGCCCATCACCACAGTGCCGATCTTGGCCGGATCGAGTTTGGCACGGGTAAGCACGGCGCGCACCACCGTGGCGCCGAGTTCGGTGGCCGGCACCGTCTTCAGGCTTCCGCCATAATTGCTCAACGCGGTACGGAGCGGAGCACAGAGTACAGTTTCACGGGTAGGCATTGCGGATCTTTGGTGGAAGATTCGGAGTGATCAAAGCCGCAGCCCTCCGTCGATTTCGAGGACGCGGCCATCATAGAAGTCATTTTGCAAGATAAAGAGCGCCGTGCGGGCGATCTCATCGGGCTCTGCCAGGCGTCGCAACGGAATGGTCGAGATAATCTTGTCGAGAATTTTGGGGGGGATCTTAGCTACCATGCGGGTGTCGCAGAAGCCCGGCGCAATACCGGCCACGCGAATCTTGTAGCGCGCAAGCTCCTTGGCCCAGGTCACCGTCATGGCGGCTACTCCGGCCTTGGCGGCGGAGTAGTTGGTTTGCCCGATATTGCCGGCACGCGAGATGCTTGAGATATTGATGATCACGCCCCCGCGGCCGCCTTCGATCATATGCACGGCCGCCTCGCGACCGCAGAGAAACACGCCGGCCAGATCGACAGCGATCACCGTGTTGAAATCGGCAAGCGACATCTTGCCAACCGCCTTGCCGTCTTTCACCTTGACCAACAGAGCATCGCGATTGGTTCCGGCATTGTTGATGAGACCGTCCACGCTGCCGAAATCTTTGCGCACCGCGGCGAAAAGATCCTCCACCGCGGTTTCTTCCGCTACATTGGCGGCGTAGCTCTTGGCCTTGCCGCCGGCATTGGCGCAAAGGCGAGCCGTCTCTTGCAACTCTGCCGCATTGAGATCGACGAGGGCAAGGTTGGCCCCTTGCCGCGCCACGGCGTCTGCCATTTTTTGGCCAAGCCCTCGCGCGGCGCCGGTGATCACGATTGTCTTGTCTTTGAGGTCCATAACAAACCCTCGCGCCGGTTATGACCAAGTCATGACCCTAGAGACCGACTGGTTTCATTCGTCTCTCCAGCATCAGCGGTGCGCTGATCAAGAACCTAGCCGTCCGCATCCTACCCGTCGCCGGACACACATGAGCAGGTGGAAATCGAACTAAGCGTGGCGGCTGGTTGATACAATCCGATTCATCGACGCAGAAGCCACACTTCTGCATGCGGTCCGTTCATAGCATGCCTTGCTTTCGGTGGTGATGTGCGAGCAACAGGGCGATGGCGCAGGACGCCATCCGGCTCAGGGTCTTGTCAGCCCGGCTGGTCAGCACGATGGGAACGCGCGCGCCAAGCACGATCCCCGCGCCATCGGCGTCTGCCAAGTATTCGAGCTGCTTGGCCAGCATGTTGCCCAACTCAAGGTCCGGCACGAGCAGGATGTCCGCCTGTCCCGCTACCGGCGAAACAATGTGCTTTGCCTTCGCAGCATCGGCCGAGACAGCATTGTCGAACGCAAGCGGTCCATCAAGGATGCCCCCCGTGATCTGGCCGCGATCTGCCATCTTGCAGAGCGCAGCCGCGTCGAGCGTGGACTTGATCTTGGGCGACACCGTTTCGACCGAGGACAGGATGGCGACCTTCGGTATTTCGATATTGAGCGCGTGCGCAAGCTCGATCGCATTCTGGACGATATCCTGTTTCGTAACGAGATCGGGATAGATGTTGATCGCCGCATCGGTGATCAACAGCGGTCGGGGATAGGTCGGCACGTCCATGACAAAAACGTGACTGACACGCCGCTCCGTGCGCAGGTTGTGTTCTCCAGCAACGACAGCATGCATGAGCACGTCGGTGTGCAGCGCTCCCTTCATGATCGCATCGGCGGAGCCCGCAAGCACGAGATCCACGGCCTTTGCCGCGGCGGTCTCGGCATCCGGCGCGGAGACAATTTCATAACCTGACAGATCGATGTCGCAGAGCTTGGCTGCTGCCTGGATGGCATCAGGTGGCCCGACCAGTATGGGAACAATCAATTTGGCGCGCGCCGCCTCGACGGCGCCGACCAAGGAGAGGTGATCGGTCGGATTGACCACGGCGGTGCGGATAGGGTCGTGGCCTTCGGTCCTGGCGATGAGCTCCCGGTGATGCAGCCCTGGCTCCTCAAGCCGGACTTCCGGCAAGGTGACGCGGGCTCGCGCGATCTTCTCAGCCGGGGCGATGACGTCGGCCACGCCCTCAATCACAGTTTCGCCGTCTTGATTGACCACCCGGCAATCGAGGACAACCTTTCGCTTGGCCGCACTCTTCTCGCGCACGGCGAGGCTCACCACCACGGTATCCCCTATGGCGATGGGATGGCGGAACGTGAGGGTCTGGCTGAGATAAATGGTGCCGGGACCCGGCAGCTCGGTGCCGAGAAGAGTTCGAGATCAGAGTCGCGCCCCACATGCCATGAGCAATGATCTTGTGGAACATGTCATCGCGCGCAAAGGCCTCATCGACATGCACCGGATTGACGTCACCTGACATGACGGCGAACAGCTCGATGTCATCTTTGGTCAGTGTGCGCGACAGACTGACGGAGTCGCCGACCTTGATTTCATCGAAGGTACGATTTTCAATGACCGAACCAGGCTGCTTGCCTGCGTCAGCCGAGGACGTGATAACCGGCGTCGACATAGCTAATATTTCCGGTGATGGCTTTGGCCTCGTCGCTTGCCAGGAAGGCAGCCAACGCGCCGACATCGTCGACCGTTATGAGTTTGTGTTCGGGAGCCTCCTTGGCCGCGCGCTCAAGCAGCTCGTCGAAATGCTCGATACCGGATGCGGCGCGCGTGGCTACCGGTCCGGGGGAAAGCGCGTTTACACGAATATGTTCGGGCCCCAGCTCAACCGCCATGTAACGCACCGCTGCTTCGAGCGCCGCCTTGACCGGCCCCATAATATTGTAGTGGGCCACAGCTTTATCGGCGCCGTAATAACTCATCGCAAGAAGGCAACCGCCCGAGGTCATCAGCGGTTCCGAGAGCTTGGCCATGCGCAGAAACGAATGCACCGAGACTTGCATCGCGAAGGCAAAGCCGTCCGCTGAGCAATCGATGATGCGGCCGTGCAAATCCTCGGCTCGCGCATAGGCGATCGAATGGAGCAGGAAATCGAGACGCCCCCATTTTTTCACAATTGCTGCGAAGACTGCCTCGAGTTGGCCATGTACTGTCACGTCGCAGGGTAGAACGATGTCGCTGCCCAAGGAAGTTGCCAGCGGTCGAACATAGGGTTCGGCCTTTGCGTTCACGTACGTGATGGCAAGTTCGGCACCAGCCGCGCGAAAATGACGCGCGCAGCCATAGGCGATACTGTGCTCGTTGGCGATGCCAACGATCAAGCCTTTCTTGTTCTTCAACGTGCCAATGCTGCTCTCCTTAATGCAGGTGTTGTTTGAAAACGCATCGCCGGTCCATTGGCAGTGTTTGCCGAAAGTAAGCGCCAAGATGGCATTGGAGGGCAGATCTTCAACCGACTACGATGTCGCGCTGCCCTGATCAGATTAAGAGGTGAGCTGTGAAGCGGGTCCTAGTGGCCACGGATGGATCTGAAGGCGCAGACCGAGCCGTGGAGTTCGCTGCGCGACTGGCGATAAAATACGCAGCTACCCTCCTGATCATCAATGTCACGGCAGGGTATGGTCTGCCCGTTGAGCTCTTGCGCCAATTCAGTACTCCGGACGGAGCCTGGTTGGAAGAGCTGCTCACGTCAATGTCGGCCGAAACCCTAAAGGCCGCCAGGGATCGCGCTCATAAACTCGGTGCCCTAACCATTGTGCTGGAATCCCGTGGTGGCAACATCGCCCAATCGATTATCGATTTCGCCGAGGAAAAGGACGCAGATGTCATCGTCGTTGGCAAGCAGGGCTCGGGGCGCGTGGCTAGCATGCTTGTCGGCAGCGTGTCGCAAAAGCTCGTCAACCTTGCAACCCGCGTCGTCATTGTTGTGCCATAGGTGTCGAACCTGCCCAATACTCTCGTTGATGACGATGTTCGGATCAAGTTTGATAAGGCTGAGTAGGGTCAGCCCCCTAAGCGATAGTTTATCCCCACTACACAATAGGGATGTGAGTGACCGCTTTTTCCGGGACGCCGCGCAGAGCGCCCTGCCAGGTTTGGCCAGGACACATTCGACGCCATTTAGGAAGTCGGTTGCATGCTGGAAGCGGATTCCGAGAACGACTGGTCGAAGGCCAACCTTGAGGGCGTACCCCCAAGCTCATGGCAGCGATTCCTGGTGGCTATGAATTCATTCCCGATTTGGTCGGCTGCTCGCACCTCGACCTTGCGGCCGATTAAAGGCCGCGAACCAACCCTTGATCGAGGTCAAAGCCGACTTGCTAGCGATATCGCAGGAAGGATCTCGGAACGAGCCGATTGTGGGTGGCGGTCTTTCTCTATGTGCAAGGGATGCGCTATGGAACCGATCGAGCAGCAAGATGAGGAAACGTCTGACGTTCTGACCATCTCAGTCAAGAAGGCGTTCTTCATCATCGTCAAGGCGCGGGAGTTCGACGAGAAGGTCGCCCCTTCCGATCCCGACTCCGGGTCGAATCCCTCCGATGACAAGGAGGTCGATGTCTTGGAAGCCGGGGACGACGCCACGCTGGAGGAGCTCGGGGGGGCGCTGACCGCGCTCAATGAAGACGAGCAGTTGGATCTGGTAGCGCTCATGTGGCTCGGGCGCGGCGAATTTGGCACGTTTGCCGAGGCGCGCCAGCAGGCGGCGGACATGACAGACAAGCACATCCCGAGCTATCTGATCGGCACACCGCAACTCGGCGACTATCTGGAGGAGGGTTTGGCGGCTCTCGGAATTTCCCTTGAATCGTTCGAGATCGGTCGTCTCTAGGTGTTTAGTCCGCAGCGTGACGGCACAGAATCAGGTGCCTCGAACAGGGACAGGCTATGGGCCGAATGCTTCACGGGAGCCCCCGCGCGACAGAGTGTTCCGTCGAGCCATACAGCATAGTCAAGAGAGCATAAGAGCCCTTGCCGGCCGCTACGGGATCAACCTGAAGACGGTCGCCAAGGGGAAGCTGCGGATCGTCACGAAAATGGATCACAGGACGATCTGCAACGATTATTTCTTCGGCCGTGGCGGGGCTTTAGCGAGGCTGGGTCCACTCCAGCGGGGAATACTCAGCTTGCCTCTTGTCCGGCGGCCCGGCAGGCTACGATCCAAGCGATTTTCTCCTGCGTCATCACCCAAGCCCAGACCCGTACCTGCGCTCGTGTCACCTGTGGAACCACCAAGATCAAAGCCAGGTCGATCTACGGCGCCGGGTTCGGGTGGCCTCCCTGCGGCTTCGCGATTGATCTCTTCCGCATTCTTCGGGTCACCTGACTTGTCGAGTGTTTCCTGATTTTTCGGGGAGACGGCCCCATGATCTTTGTTTTCCACGATATTGCTCCTCTAACTGGCGTTATCTGCTGGCAGCGAACATTGATCCATCACCGGCGCGTGGGGAACGCTGCGCAGCCCCGCTGTGGGCGGTTCTCTCCGTAGTCTGCGCCCGCGCTTTGTACTGGGGTTGGCTTGTCATGGGCCTTCGTGGGCCAGCGGTTTCGATTTCTCATTCCGTGAGTTGCTTGCGGATTTCAAGCAATTCTTGGCGGCGCTCGTCGGTCGTCTTTGGATAGCTCATCTCAAGACCTTCGAACGCATCGAGGATAATCTGGGATACGATCAGCCGGGCGTTCTCTTTGTCGTCAGCGGGAACGACATACCACGGCGAATCCCGGGTGCTTGTTGCACTGAGGCAGTCCTCATACGCCTCCATATAGTGCTTCCAGTATTTCCGCTCCTTGATATCCGCAAGGGTGAATTTCCAGTTCTTTTCCGGCTCGTCGATGCGTTGAAGGAAGCGCTTTCGCTGCTCTTCTTTCGAGAGGTGGAGGTAGAACTTCACGATGCGGGTTCCATTGACATGGAGATGTCTCTCCAAATCAGCGATGGAGCGATACCGGTCGTACCAGATCGTCTTGTCGCCGTTCGGCGCGTCCGGAATCGCTTCGCTGTGGAGAATCTCTGGATGCACGCGGGCGATCAGTACCTCCTCGTAGTAGGATCGGTTGAAGATGCCGATCCGCCCGCGTTCCGGCAGATCACGACTGGTGCGCCAGAGAAAGTCGTGTTGCAGTTCTGTCGGGCTCGGATGTTTGAAGCTGAATACTTGGCAGCCTTGCGGATTGACCCCAGACATCACATGCCTGATGGCGCCATCCTTTCCTGCCGTATCCATTGCCTGAAAGATCAGCAGGAGGGCATAGCGATCGGATGCGTAGTGAAGGTGCTGCAGCGCGCTCAGTTGCGCAACGTGTTTCTCCAGAAGCTTTTTGTATTGATCCTTCGATTTGTACACGGGCTCCACGGTTGTCGGCCACTTCCGAAGATCGACTTCGTCACCTTCCTTCACGCGGAAGTCGTTCGAACTGATTTTCATTTCCATCCCTTTCGGTGGTGCTGGCCGCATGGTTCGCGTCCCTTCATTTGAAGGGTCTCATCTTTCCGAAACTCCCGCTCCGCCTGGAGCCAGTCGCGTGGGCTTCGCGCCGGCCGGTCATATAGTTCATTGGCTCACTTGGCGATCTGCGGCGTCAAATCGGACGGTGTCCTGGCTTTGGCGGGATCAAGGATCCGATACGCGAGCAGTTTCACGCGGTCATTCACGAGGAACCAAGCCAGAGCATAGCCCCAAACGAACAGTGCCCAACCCCAGCCGAGGGGTGTCATAAACAGCCCATAGACCGCAATGAGGGTCGCCAGCGTTTGCGTGCCGAACACCGCCAGCAGCAAAATCCGCGCGGGGCGTATGGACCAGAACGGGCCGCGCGTGCGCGTCAGGAAAATCGTCAGATGTCCGGCCACGGATAGCTTGAGGTACATCAGTGTCTGGATATGCGCGCGGTCGAGGTGAAACACGCGCTCGCCAAGATAGAACAGGCCAAACGCGGCCACGACCCCTATGGTGCCCAGCACCGTGGCGATTCCCAGCACCACGCGCATGTTCCAGGCCTCGGGTTGATCCTTGTAATGAACGTTGTCATAGGCAATGGACAGGATGGCGCCGTCGTTGAGCAACGCCAGCATCACAATCATCACCGCCGTCAACGGATAAAAGTTGAAGATCAGGATCGACAGCGTCATGAACAACAGCACGCGCAGCGTCTCGGCGATGCGGTAGATCGCGTAGCTGTTCATCCGCTGGAAAATTTTCCGGCTTTCCTTGATCGCATCAATGATCACCGACAGGCCAGGTGTCATCAGCACGATGGCCGCCGCCGCACGCGCCGCGTCCGTTGCGCTCGAAACGGCGATGCCGCAGTCCGCCTTCTTCAGCGCCGGGGCGTCATTCACGCCATCGCCCGTCATGCCGACGATGTGGCCGCGCTTTTGCAGGACATCCACAATGTGAAACTTGTGTTCGGGGAACACCTGGGCGAAACCGTCGGCGTTCTCGATGGACTCGGCCAACTGCGCCGTCTCTTGATGCTTCGTATCGCCGAACCCGCTGGCATCGAGGATATCTGTGCCCATCCCCAGTTTCTTGGCGGTTTCCTGGGCGATGGCCAGCGCGTCGCCCGTCACCATCTTGACCTCCACGCCCATCTGTCGCGCGGTCGCGATTGTTGCCTTGGCATCCTCCCGTGGTGGATCGAACAGGGGCAGCACACCAAGAAACTGCCATTTGCCGTCTCCGTCGGCCCGCGCCACGCCCAATGAACGAAAGCCGCGCACCGCGAATTCGTTGACGGCTTTCTCGACGGCGGGCTTCACTTCGGCAGCATTGGCCGACAAAGCCAAAATCACCTGCGGCGCGCCCTTCGCCACCTTGAACGCCTTTCCGTCCGGGCCAGTGACGGCGGCCTCGGTGCGCTTATGCACCGGGTCGAACGGCTGGAAATGACTTACCTTATAGCCTTTCAAGGCCTGATCATCTTTCAGGCCACCGAGAACGGCCAGATCAATGGTGTCGTTATCGTCAGCGCGTGAAGCGAGCGCCGCGCAGAGGATCACTTGCACGGCGGAGATTTTGTTCACGCTGAACGGATCGCCCAGTGTGAGCTTGTTCTGGGTCAGGGTGCCGGTCTTGTCCGCGCACAGCACGTCCACGCCCGCCAATTCCTCGATGGCCACCAACCGGGTCACAATCGCCTCTCTCTTGGCGAGCAGGCGCGCGCCGACCGCCATCGTCACCGACAACACCGTAGGCATCGCCACAGGAATCGCGGCCACGGTCAGCACCAAGGCGAACTGCAACGTCGTGAGGATCGGATCGCCGCGGAAGAGCGCGACGGTGATAATCACCGCCACGAGCGCCACCGCGAGGACGATCAGGTAATCGCCGATCTTCAACACCGCCCGTTGAAAGTGGCTGACGGTGCGCGCCTCTTGCACCAGTTCTGCCGTCTTGCCGAAATAGGTGTTCGCGCCCGTGGCATAGACCAGTGCGCCGATTTCACCCTGACGAACGATCGAACCGGAAAATACGGCCGCACCGAACTTGCGTGTGGCGGGCAGTGACTCTCCCGTGAGCGCGGATTGATCGACTTCTATCGGGTCGCCCGCCAGCAGGCGCGCATCTGCCGGCACAATGTCGCCCAGGCGCAATCGGATGGCATCGCCCGGCACCAGCTCACGCGCCGGCGGGTTGACCCACTTTCCATCACGTTTCACCCTGGCCTTGATCGCGAGCTTCGCCTTCAGGGCAGCGATGGCGTTGCCCGCTTGGTGTTCTTCCCAGAATCCGACTCCGGCGTTGGCCAGAAGCAGAACGAGGATGATGCCAAAATCCGGCCAATGCCGGGCTACCGCCGAAAGGATCACCGCCGCTTCGATCATCCACGGAATGGGACCCCAAAAATAGGTGAGGAATTTGAGAAACTCATTGGTCTTCTTTTCTTCGATTTCGTTGGGCCCATATTGTGTCAGCCGTTTTTGCGCCTCGGCTTGACTGAGGCCGTCCGCCGACGACCCCAATTTTTTCTCCACCTCCGCCAGGGGCAGGCATTTCAGATCGTCCTTCGCATGGGGCTTCGATCCCGGTTTGGATTCGGGAGGCTTGGGCTGGTCGTCAGTGGGTTTCATAATGGGTAATCTTTCTGTCTTTGCTATGCCTCAGGTTTCGTGAGTTGCGGGATAATTGTTGTCATGCTCATGCCCTTTCAATCGCGGCAATGTATTCGCCACGGCGCGCGGCCCGGTTGGCACTTGGCTCGATGAGATAGAGCTTGCTGTGCCGCCAACGCACGATCATCCTCAAGCATCCACGGAAGGGCGCCGGAACTCAGCACCCCTACGCAATGGATGCGTTATCGTGATCTGGATCAAGGCGGCGATCCGGATCGGGAACATGAGTCGAAAAATTTGCGAGTAACTGCCGAAGAGGTGGCTGGACTCCTCGGTTTCAAAACGATCGGAGGCTAGTCCGCCATGAAAACAACAAGCATCAAGGAACTGCAGACTGATGTATCAAGCCGCCGCGCGGAGGCACCAACATCGGCGCGGGCATCGGTCGAAGTCGGCTCGAATAAATTGACGAACTTTTCAGAATGGCCGTTTTGCTGGTGGACCCGAGCGACGACTGAGCTGCTGCAGACCTGGACGCGGTTTCCACCACCCGGTCAGGAGCCCGCAGTTGGCCACGGATCCGTGGCGGCTCCGAAGCCTGGGATGCAGGTACCCGGCGCGGAAGCCAAGGTCGACCCGCCGACCAGCGGCGACCGGTTGTTTACTGCCACCATGGGCCGGTACACGGCCGGCATTTCGCCGGCCAGCCTTGGGCTCGCTTACGCCGACTGGGCGTTGCATCTCGCGGCGTCGCCCGGCAAATGGCAGATTCTGCTGGAGAAGGCCGTGCGCAAGGCAGTTCGTCTGGCGACCTATGCGCCGCAGGCCTGCAGCGACCCAACCTGTCCGTGCTGCATCGAACCGCTGCCGCAGGATCACCGGTTCCGGAGCGAGGCGTGGCAGCGCTGGCCGTTCAACGTGATCTATCAAGCATTTCTCTTGAATCAACAATGGTGGCACAACGCGACGACCGGCATCGGCGGCGTGTCGGCCCACCACGAGCAAGTCGTCTCCTTCGTCGCGAGACAACTGCTCGACGCCGTCTCACCGGTTAATTTCATCGCGACAAATCCAGAAGCTCTCGAGACGACCATCCGCGAAGGCGGGCAGAACCTCGTCCACGGCGCCATGAATCTCGTCGCGGATTGGGAGCGCGCGGTCGGTGGCAAACCGCCGCTTGGAGCCGAGGCGTTCCAGCCGGGCCAGAACGTCGCCGTCACGAAGGGCCAGGTGGTCTACCGCAACCGCCTGATCGAGCTGATCCAGTATGCGCCCGAAACCAGCGAGGTCTATAGCGAGCCGATCCTCATCGTGCCGGCTTGGATCATGAAGTACTACATCCTCGATCTCTCGCCCGCCAATTCGCTGGTGCACTACCTCGTCGAGTCGCGGTCACACCGTGTTCATGATCTCCTGGCACAATCCGACGGTCGAAGATCGCGACCTCGGCATGGAAGATTATCTGCGTCTCGGCGTGCTGGACGCGCTGAAGGCGGTGCGGACGATCGTGCCGGAGCGCAAGGTGAACGCGGTCGGCTACTGCCTGGGCGGCACGCTGCTGTCGATCGCCGCGGCCTTCCTCGCGCGGGAGGGCGAGGCCGCGCTCAATTCGGTGACGCTCCTGGCCGCGCAGACCGACTTCACCGAGGCGGGCGAGCTGATGCTGTTCATCGACGACAGCGAGCTCAACTATCTCGAAGACATCATGTGGGACCAGGGCTATCTCGATACCAAGCAGATGGCCGGTATGTTCCAGCTCCTGCGATCCAACGACCTCATCTGGTCGCGCCTGGTGCACGAATACCTGATGGGCCAGCGCTCGCCCATCGACTTCGACCTTATGGCCTGGAACGCCGATACAACGCGCATGCCCTACCGCATGCACAGCGAGTATCTGCGCCGCCTCTTCCTCAACAACGACCTGTTCGAAGGGCGGTATCAGGTGGACGGCCGACCGGTCGTGCTGAGCGACATCCGCGCACCGATATTTGCGGTAACGACGGAAGCGGACCATGTCGCACCATGGCGCTCGGTCTACAAGATCAACCTCGTGAGCGACACAGACGTCACCTTCGTGCTGACCAGCGGCGGCCACAATGCGGGCATCGTGAGCGAACCTGGTCACAAACACCGACATTTCCGGATTTCTCACCGTCCGTCGGGAGAGACGTATATCGACCCTGACACCTGGTATCTGAACAATCCAAGTATCGAGGGTTCATGGTGGCCAGTCTGGGCCGAATGGCTGGAGGGCAAATCCGCCGGACGTGCCGCGCCGCCTCCGCTCGGGGCGCCCGATAAGGGCTATTCGCCGCTCGGCGCGGCGCCAGGGCAGTACGTTCTCGAACGCTAAGCGAGACTCGCACGAGGTGCGACCCGCCATCACGGATCAGGAGGAATCCCGTGAACCGCAGCACCCAGATCCATGACGCTCACGTGTCGGTGGAGGAGCCGTCCACACACCATCAATAGCGGAACATGACGGTAAGGGACCCATACCACCACATCGACCTTGCCGGCGGCGATATCGGCGCCAAGCGCATGCATCAGAACGTCGTGGCGACCGCACTCGCTAACAAGCTTACCCGCATTGCTGGAGTATGCTGTACCACGGCCGCGGATACGAGTCCGCGGACCGCGCTCGCATGAGCCATTGACGACCAACGTTCTGGAGTCCCTCCGAGCTGCGAGAAGAATAGGAGATAGGAAAACGGTCTCGCCGGCGCATCCGTGATCCGATGACCCAAATGGCCGCTTAAGGCCTATCCGCTAATGAGATCGGATGCGCGCGGATATCCATCATGGCCCGGAGCAGAAGCTCCGCTAGGAGGCCGGATAAGTTAGCGCAAGACCAACCTCACCATCGCCAAAAGCCTCTTGCGACGCACGGCCGGTCCATACATTGGGTCAAAAGCTGACGCAAATCGCATCCATTCGAATGGTCCGCTGTGTGCCAAAAGCCGAGCATTCCGGCAATGCGCGAATAGATTGGTCCTGCCACCAAGGCGCAAAGATAGCGGCGAAGCTCCAGTCCGCTCAGTGCCAAAAGCTCACATTGCGATGAAGAAAGTGTGCTTTTGAGGAGTCTTTTGCCGTGGCAGATCACAACCCTTTGGTCACAGTCGCGCAGGGGCATAGCCTGGCAGAGGCCATCGTCGATACCGTCCGCGAGCCTCTCGTCGTGCTCGATCGCGACCAGCGTGTCATTGCGGCGAGTCGCTCCTATGAAAGTTGCGCGTGAAGGTGGAGAAGTGAGCGGACCACATCGCGATGGCGCCATGAAACCCACAAATAGCGAACTTGGCGCCGAAGAAATCTGGACGGAGCCGGCTGACCGGCTTCTCCTACGACTCGGAACGACCCCTGCGGGCCTTGATACCGCAGAGGTTCAGTCGCGCTTGACGACCTATGGACCCAACGACGCCGCAACCGTCAAGCGTTCGCCGCTCTGGCTACAATTCCTCGCCCGCTTCCGCAACCCGCTGGTCATCATCCTGCTCGTGGCGAGCGGGTTGTCCGCGGCGACTGGCGACGTCGCGAGCTTCTTCATCGTCGTGACCATCGTCACGATCAGCATCACACTTGATTTCGTCCAGGAAGTCCGCGCTCAGAATGCGGTTGAGGCGCTGCGCCGGTCGGTGGCGGTGCAGGCAACCGTACGGCGCAACGGTGCAAGCCTCTCGGTGCCGATCGACCAACTGGTGCCCGGCGACATTGTCGAGCTGATCGCTGGCGATCTCGTTCCAGCGGACTCACGACTGCTCGAAAGCCGCGATCTTTTCGTCAACCAGGCTCTTCTCACGGGCGAGCCGTACCCGGCCGAGAAGCAGGCCAGCGATGCAGCCTTGGGCGCCGAAAACCCCGCCGGCGCGTCCAACGCCGTCTTTGCCGGCACCTCCGTGATCAGCGGCACCGCAACTATTGTGATCTGCCGAACCGGTGGCAAGACGGCGCTCGGCCATCTCGCGGCGAGCCTTGCGGAAAAGCCGCCAGCCACCGCCTTCGCGGTCGGCATTCACCGTTTCGGCATGCTGATCATGCGCCTCACCGTGTTGATGGTGCTCTTCGTCCTAGTGGTGAACATCTCTTTCCATCGGCCGGTGCTGGAATCGCTGATGTTTGCGCTGGCGCTCGCTGTCGGGCTGACACCCGAGCTGCTGCCGATGATCGTGACGGTCACACTCGCCAGGTCGGCGATGGAGCTGTCCAAGCGAAAGGTGATCGTGAAGCGCCTGTCCGCGATCCACGATCTCGGCGCCATGAACGTGCTGTGCACCGACAAGACCGGCACGCTGACGGAAGCCACAATCAAGCTCGTGCGCGCGATCGACGGGCGCGGCGCGGAAAGTCAGCGCGCCTATGCCTATGCCTATATCAACAGCCGGTTCGAAACCGGCATGAAGAGCCCGCTCGACGAGGCGATCCTCGCTGCCCATCCGTTCGACATGACTGGTTGGAGAAAGATCGACGAGGTGCCGTTCGATTTCGAGCGACGGCGTGTCTCGGTCCTGGTGGAGCACGACGCCAAGCGCCGTCTGATCGTGAAGGGTGCGCCGGAGGATCTCCTGCGGCTCTCCGTGACGATACGAGGGCGCGGACGGAGAGGAGCGGCCGCTCGACGCCGAGACGCGTCGTACCTTCGAGGCCACCCTTGACGCGCTCGGTGCGCAGGGATTCCGTGCGCTGGGCATAGCAAGCGGCGTGGTCGATGGTAGCCACGAGACCGCCGCGATCACCGACGAGAGCGACCTTATTTTCTCCGGTTTCGCCGTTTTCCTCGATCCTCCGAAAGCTAGCGCCGGGGCTACGATCCAGGCAATGGCGGCGGCGGGCATCTCCGTGAAGGTGCTGACCGGCGATAACGAACTCGTGACCCGTCACGTCTTTGCCGAGATCGGCGTACCGGTCACGGGAGTGCTCACAGGCGACGCGCTGACGCATCTCTCGGATGAGGCGCTGATCGGACAGTTGTCACGGGTCAACTTGTTTTGCCGTGTCAACCCGCAACAGAAGCATCGGATCCTGCTGGCGCTGAAGCGGCTCGGCCATGTTGTCGGCTTCCTGGGCGACGGTATCAACGACGCTCCGGCACTGCATGCCGCGGATGTCGGGATCTCGGTCGATGGTGCCGCCGATGTCGCGCGTGCAGCTGCCGATCTGATCCTGCTCGAGCACGACCTTTCGGTAGTGCGCGAAGCTGTGGTCGACGGGCGTACTGCAGTCCAGAACGTGTCCAAGTATGTCCTGATGGGCTCAAGCTCAAATTTCGGCAACATGTTCAGCATGGCCGGCGCAGCGCTGTTCCTGCCTTTCCTGCCGATGCTGCCGATCCAGATCTTGCTGAACAACCTGCTCTACGACGTGTCAGAGATCGCGATCCCGTTCGATCGGGTCGATCAGGAGGCTACCGCTCAGCCAGTGAAGTGGGACGTCAAGCTGATCGAACGATTCATGCTGGTATTCGGGCCGGTCAGCTCCGTCTTCGATTTCCTGACCTTCTACGCTTTGCTGTATCTGTTTGGCGCCGGCGAGGCGCTTTTTCAGACCGGCTGGTTCATCGAGTTGATCACGACCCAGGTACTGGTGGTCTTCGCCATCCGTACGCGGCGGCGATTCTTCCGGAGCAAGCCGCACGGGTTCCTCGTCGCCATGGCACTTGGGTCTGTTGCTGTCGCGATCGTCCTTCCTCTTCTGCTCAGCGGGCCGGTGGTTCGGTTTCGTTGCACCACCGCCGCTGTTCTTTGTCTACCTGATCAGCGCGACGGCTGCGTATCTGGCGCTCGTCGAAATCACCAAGGGCTTTTTCTACCGCTCCACTGCCGGACGTTGACTGCGGCCCGCGATGGCCGCTTGCACGTTGGGGGAGCTCTGGCCGCTCGCAGCGGCGCCGGCGTAACGATCCATCGGCCTATTCATGACCCGAAGCGGCCATCGCCGGGATCGGTGGGCGATATAAGCGATTATGCATTGATGCCGAAAATGACCCTATCGAACTGCCGCACGTGGATGTCGCTGGAGGGCCGCTAGGGGACTTTTTGTATTTGACTCAGCAGCGCCCCGCTATAACCGGGTGAGGTAGGGTTCAGGTTGAGTCCCTGGAACAGAAACGGAGGCGCGAATGCTGGAAGAATTCAAGAAATTTATCATGCGCGGGAACGTCGTCGATCTTGCCGTTGGCGTGATCATCGGCTTGGCCTTCGGAGCCATCGTGACGTCGCTGGTGAACGATATCATCATGCCCATCATCGGTGCGATCACCGGCGGGCTAGACTTCTCAAACTACTATCTCCCGCTATCCACCAAGATTCAGCCTGGCCTCGCCTATGTGGACGCCAAAAAGCAAGGTGCCGTGCTCGGCTGGGGCCAATTTCTGACCGTCGCCTTGAATTTCTTGATCATCGCAGCGGTGCTATTCCTGGCTATCAAGGGCATGAACAAGCTGAAGAAGGAAGAACCTCCTCCACCTGCCGCTGAACCGACACCTGAGGTGAAGCTTCTCACCGAAATCCGAGACTTGTTGAAAAAGAAGTAGTGGCGGCATCTCCGACCGCTTGTTGGGGCAGATCGTTATTCGGTCGTCTTCCCGTCGAAATGCTCTTTATCTGCCTCTGCATCTGCCTTGGTGGCGTGCACTACGCCATCACGATGGTTCGGCGGAGCGTAGAGCGTGTAGAGCTTCATCGGGCCTGAGGGGCCGTTGATAATGTTGTGGCGTGTACCAGCGGGCACCAAGACCGCGAACCCGGGCTTGATGCGATGCTCAATGCCATCAAGCACCGCCTTGCCTTCGCCTTCCTCCACCCGGAAGAACTGATCGAGCTTATGGACCTCCGCACCGATGTCCTCACCGGGCTTAAGGCTCATCACGACGAGCTGGCAATTCTTCGCCGTATATAAGACCGTGCGGAAGTTTGAGTTCTTTTCAGCGGCCTTCTCGATGTTGTGGACGTAGCCATTCATAGCTCTCTCCGTTCCTCAGCCGAAGGCAACCCGGGAGCGTGAATCAGGGAAGCCGCGCGGTGGTTTCTCGCGATTGTTAGCTATGTCGAACGTCCAACGACCGCGTGATAAATCCAAAGTACGAGGGCGGCACCCACGATTGCGACCAACATGCTCCAGAGATTGAAGCCTGTTACGCCGGTCGCTCCAAAGGCGGCAAAGAGGTAGCCTCCGACGACGGCACCGACAATCCCAAGCACAATGTCGAGCAACAGCCCTTGGCCAGAGCCACTCACGATCTTGCTCGCGATAAAGCCAGCGATCAGACCTAGAACGATCCAGGCGATAATGGACATTCAAGCCTCCACGATTGCTTAAGCTGAGCCCACCAAGCGGGCAGCCTCCTGATGTGTCGGCAGCCGACCTTCAGGTGTGAGCTGGTCGACTGCTTGAGGAAGAACTTGCGACAGAATCGCCACAACCTGGTCTCGAGGCAATCCGGTGCGCTGGGATAGAGCGTCGATCATTTCAGGACCAAGCGCGTCGGCAATCTTCCCAGGTGCGACAGTTTTGTTTGGGCCGGTGTTGATCCAGGAATCGACGACTTCTCCTAAACCAGCTTGCTGGAACTGCTTCAGCAATCCGCCGAGACCCCCAACGATGCTGCCGGACGACTCGTCCGGGATCGAGCTCGGTTGCGGTGGCATATCTTGACGAGGCGGAGAGACCTCCTTCTGGCCACCACCGCTCATATACCGGGAAGCCAGCAGAGCCAGCAGCGCGATCATCAGTGGCTTCGCCACGTTTCCTCCGGGAACCGCAGAACCTTTATCTCCACCAAAGATATTATCGAGCACTCCCATATCGACCTCCTACCTGAAAACGTGGATGCGCTTCACATTGGTCATTCCAGAACCCTTGAGGCCATTTCCGGAGCGTGAGGAGTGCGACTGCACTTGCTTTGGGCCGCGCCCCTTGCAGCTCTTTAGGCGAACGTGGACAGCTTTCCGAAATGATCCGCCAATAGGTAGTAGACGGTGACTCTAATTTTTGGTCCGGTCACCCTTCATCTTTTCCCCGATGGCCATGATGGCTTGATCGAGTTCAGCGTCGGGACTGGTCAACCCAAGTTTCTTTTTCAGGAAGTTGGTGCGCACGCGCGCGACTTCCGCCTTGTCGGAGAAAGCGACTAAGGACGAGTCTCTCTTCTGCAGAGCAATTCCCAAATAGCGTACTATTCCTGCAATCGCCTTTGGATCAGCGTCGGGCACGTATTTCTTGACGTCAGCAGCCCAATCCTCAGCCATGGTGTCCTCCTCTTGATCGACGCTCTAATCGTTCGGGAGCGCGAATATGCTTCGCAATGTATCAGTTTTCTGGCGCCACGGCTCGGCGAGCGTGCGTGAATCCATCCCAAAATTACTCCGCGGGAAGCCACACCATCACAAAGTTACTTTGCCTAGTAACTCACCACTCCACGTTGTCACCATGGCGCGATGTGAGTCGCGACGGTGTGATGGTCCCATAGTAATTATTTGAAACTCTCAGGGAGGAGACACCGGTGACCGCCACGGCGACAGGCTCAGAAGTCGAAACCAAGAAAGAGGCGAGTCCGCTTGCGGTGTCGACATATACCATCCGCCAAGTAGCCTTCGATGCCCCCTACAATTGGCTCGCGGCCGGCTGGCGTGACATGTGGTGCGTGCCGCGCCTCAGCCTCGCTTACGGAGCGATCTTCGCCATTGTAGGTTTACTGCTGGTCGTTGGGCTTACGCAGGTCGGGCTACTTTCGCTAATTCTGGTGCTTGCGGGTGGCTTCATTCTGATCGGTCCCATGCTCGCGGCCGGTCTCTACGAGACCAGTCGCCGGTTGGAACAGGGTGAGCCTGTGAGCTTGGCCAGCACGGTGCGTGCCGGCTTCTACGGGAAAGGCCAGCTCGCCTTTATGGGACTTCTCTTGATGCTGGTCTACCTCGCGTGGATTGAGATCGCGTTCCTGCTCTTCATGCTGTTCTTTGGTGCGCAGCCCATGCCTCCGCTTGATGTGTTTGTTTCGAACTTGCTGCTGACACCGCGGGGACTAGGTCTTTTGATCGTAGGTACCGGGGTCGGGATGGTCTTGGCCGCGATAGTCTTCGCCATTTCGGCGATCGCGGTGCCGCTGCTGATGACAGAGCCTGTCGATGTCGTGACTGCGGCGACCATGAGCGTCGGAGCCTGCCGCAAGAATCCAAAGGCGATGGCACTATGGGCGGCATTAATTGTTGGCGGAATGGTGCTCGGCTTTGTCACGCTCTTTTTCGGCCTCGTGATCGCGTTTCCACTATTCGGGTATGCGACCTGGCACGCCTTCCGCGATCTCTTGGTGCGCTCTTCCTTCTAAAGGAAGCTATCGAACTGCCTCCTTATTCTCATTCTGGATTCTCATTCTGGCGCTTCGACTGCAGCAGCGCGATTAAGACGCCAGATGGTGAGGTTGAGTGCGGCAGCAAAAGTGACCCAAGCGAGATAGGGCAGCAGTAGCCAGGCCGCCACTGCATTTTACGCGATGGAAAGCCGCAATGGTCGCGATGATCGACAACCACAGCATAATAACTTCAATGAAGGCCAGGTCGGGACGGCGCATTCCAAAAAAAATTGGCGACCAAGAAGCATTCAATATCAATTGCACGAGATAGATCGCGAACGGAAACGTGGCGCCGGCGAAACCAGACGTCCGTCATACCAGCCAGCCGGAAACAGCGATGGTCAGATAGAGAAATGTCCAGGCTGGGGGGAACACCCAGTTCGGCGGGCGCCAGGCCGGCTTGCGCAGTTGTTCGTACCAGTCGCCCGGACGAAACATCGCACCGGTCGTCGCCGCGACGAAGCAGATGCCGACGAAGCCACTGAGTACGATGATCGAGGTGATATTCATCCGTTCACCCGATGGAGCGATAGGTAATTCTGAGCGGCGGGATTTCTCGTGTCTCTCGCTCAATCGTCGTGGCGGGGTTACGCTTCAAAGGCAATATGGACCTGAATTGTTGGATGGTCACAAGTGGCAGTTGCATTCCGGCGATATTCGTTAGACTACATTGTCGATGGGGATGCTGTGGATCAATATCTGATCCGGAAACCTCGACATGCCATGGGATTGGCGGTCGCAGCGACAAACGCGATGATGCAACACTCGTGATGAGGCCGCAGCCACAATCATCGACGCAGGAAGTCCTAGCCGGTCTGGTTGAGCGCGTCACCTTTCATAACGCGGAGAACGGTTTTTGCGTTCTTCGCACCAAGGCGCGCGGCCATCGCGAGTTGGTAACGGTCATCGGTCACGCCGCGGTCATCTCGGTGGGCGAATGGATCACTGCATCGGGAGAATGGATCAACGACCGCACCCATGGGCAGCAGTTTAAGGCCCGCTTCATGCGCACCTCGGCGCCAACATCGATCGATGGCATCGAGAAGTACCTTTCCTCCGGCATGATCCGCGGTATCGGGCCTGTCTATGCCAAGAAGATGATCAAGGCCTTCGGCGAAAAGGTGTTCGACATCATCGAGGCCGAGCCTGATCGTCTGCGCGAAGTTGACGGTATCGGCCCGATCCGCGCCAAACGGATTACCGACGCATGGGCCGAGCAGAAGATCGTTCGGGAGATCATGGTCTTCCTGCACAGCCACGGAGTTGGCACTGCGCGAGCGGTGCGGATTTACAAGACCTACGGTGCGGACGCCGTTCAGGTCATGACGGAAAACCCCTATCGGCTGGCGCGCGACATCCGCGGCATCGGCTTCAAGACAGCCGATGCGATCGCCATGAAACTCGGCATCGAGAAGACGGCGCTGATCCGGGTCCGGGCCGGCATATCCTATGCGCTGACCGACGCGATGGACGAAGGCCACTGCGGCTTACCCACAGACGAGCTGGTGCCGCTCACCGTCGATTTGCTGGAGGTCCCGAAGGAGCTAGTCTTAACGGCGCTGGACCTTGAACTGGCCGAGGGCGCGGTCATTGCGGACACGGTTGGCGAGACACCCTGCATCTTTCTCGGCGGGCTGTACCGGGCCGAGCAGGTCATTGCCCGACGGATACTGCGTCTGGCCAACGGTGCGCTGCCCTGGCCCTACATTGACCCCGAGAAGGCGCTGCCCTGGATCGAACAAAAAACCGGCCTCTCGTTGGCCGAGAGGCAGGTTGCTGCGATCCGGTTGGCCCTGGTGTCGAAGGTCCTTGTCATCACCGGCGGTCCTGGGGTCGGGAAAACTACCATCGTCAATTCCATACTGCGCATTCTGTCGGGGGCGTCACTCTGCTGCTCTGCGCCCCGACGGGCCGTGCCGCGAAGCGCATGACAGAGGCGACGGGGTTTGAGGCCAAGACGATCCATCGGACTCTCGAGGTCGACCGCAAGTCCGGGGGCTTCAAACGCAACAGCGACAACCCACTCGACTGCGATCTGTTGGTCGTCGACGAGACCTCGATGGTCGATGTCATGCTGATGCAGGCTCTGTTAAAAGCGGTCCCAGAGAATGCCGCGCTGCTGGTCGTCGGTGACATCGACCAGTTGCCCTCGGTGGGGCCGGGTCAGGTCCTGGCCGATATGATCGCCTCCGGCGTGGTTCCCGTCGTGCAGCTGACCGAGGTCTTCCGGCAAGCAGCGCAAAGTCGGATCATCACCAGCGCGCACAAGATCAATGAGGGCTCCATTCCGGATCTCTCCAAGCCAGAGCGCGACAGCGACTTCTACTTCGTGCAGGCGGACGACCCAGAAACGGCCGTGCCGCGGATCGTCGATCTTGTCAAGATGCGGATTCCGCGGCGATTCGGCCTCAATCCAATCCGCGACATTCAGGTGCTGTGCCCGATGAACCGTGGCGGCGCCGGCGCCCGCTCGCTCAACATCGAACTGCAGGCCGCGCTAAATCCTGCCGGCGATCGCAAGGTCGAGCGCTTCGGCTGGACCTTCGCGCCGGGCGATAAGGTCATGCAGATCGTGAACGACTACGATAAGGACGTCTATAACGGCGATATTGGCTACATCGACGATATCGATCCTGATGCCGGCGAACTCACTGCCAGCTTCGACGGCCACGCCGTAGCCTACGGTTTCGGCGAACTCGACACGTTGGTGCCGGCCTATGCGGCCACGATCCACAAGAGCCAGGGCTCTGAGTATCCGGCTGTCGTCATCCCGGTAATGACGCAGCACTACACGATGCTGCAGCGGAATCTGCTCTACACCGGCGTGACCCGAGGCAAGCGCCTGGTTGTTCTGGTCGGGCAGAAGAAGGCTGTCGCCATCGCGGTGAAGAACGTCTCGGGGCGGCGGCGTTGGTCGAAGTTGAAGGAGTGGCTCGGCGCCACCTTGGTCCGGGCTCGGCCCCAATCCTGTGAGGACTAGAGCGTGGTAGCGCCCGTTATGCTGCAGAACCCATCCGTCAGGAACTGGCTCGGCGGCGTCGAATTTGCATGGTGCTGGATTTGGACAGCTTCGTGGCCCTGCATGGGCCCCCATCGCCGACGACACGGCGTTTCTCGATGGCCTCGGTCCTCTACCCGGCGCCGGGACTGCGATCCCTTGCTGTGCGTGGCCTGCGCACGTCGGCTGCGGGATTGATTAGTGTGACACTCAGTGCTATATAACAGAGTGTTGTGGGCGGGGCGCGGGGAGGGCGGATGCGCATCTTCAAGACAAAGCCGTTCGCCCGCTTCGCAGACCATGAAGGGATTGCCGATGCGGAACTGTGTGACGCCATGCGACGGGCCGAAGAGGGGCTGATCGATGCCGACCTTGGCGGTGGAGTCATCAAGCAACGCCTTGCCCGCGAGGGACAGGGCAAATCCGGAGGCTTCCGGAGCATCGTGTTCTTCCGAAGCGGCGAGACGGCGTTCTTCGTCTACGGCTTCGCCAAAAGCGACCGGGACAACATTCGGCGCGACGAGCTGAAGGCCTTCCGTAAGCTCGCTGACGAAATGCTCGCTTATGATGACAAGGCGCTCGAGGCGGCGATGAAGAACGGAACGATCATGGAGATCAGGTGCCATGGGTAAGCAATACAAGAGCGATGCGCTGGCGGCCGTGCATGAGACGGCGCTTGGCCTCCATGAGGCCGGCGTCATGGACAAGCGCACCCTGAAGGAATTCGACGAGCTATGCCTGACACCAGTCGAGGAACTGACGCCCGAGGAGATCCGCAAGATCCGCTTGCGTGAGAAGGCGAGCCAGGCGGTGTTTGCCCGCTATCTAAACGTCACGACGGGGCTCGTGAGCCAGTGGGAGCGCGGCGAGAAGCGCCCGCGCGGCGCCTCGCTCAAGCTTCTGACGCTCGTCGCCAAAAAGGGGCTGCAGTCGGTGGCCTGACGCCGCGGCTTTGCCAAGGCATGCCATGGCCTCGAATAAGACATTGAACCCCGAAAACCTCGAAGCCCTGGGCGCGAAGCACCTGGCCGAGCTGCTCCTGGACGTCGCCGAGGGAGATGCGGCGGTGAAGCGGCGACTGCGGCTGGCGCTGGCCGCCAAGGCGGCGCCTGAGACCGTGGCGGCGGAGGTGCGCAAGCGGCTTGTCCAGATCGCCCGCGCGCGCTCCTTTGTGGACTGGCGCAAGGTGCGCGATCTCGCCACCGATCTCGAGGCCCAGCGCCGTGGCATCGTCGATCAGGTGGCGAAGATTGACGCCGCCGAGGCGCTCGAGCTGATGTGGCGATTCATGGATCTGGCCGAATCCGTGCACGAGCGCTGCGATGACAGCAACGGGGTGATCGGCGACGTGTTTCGCGGCGCGTGCGGCGATCTCGGTCCGCTTGCGGAAATGGCGAAACCCGATCCCGTTGCCTTGGCTGATCGCGCCTTTGCCGCGCTCTATGGTAATGGCTATGGTCAGTATGATCATCTCATCGAGACGCTCAGTCCGTCGTTGGGCGCCAAGGGCCTCAACCATCTGAGGGCACGCTTTGTCGAGCTGTCGAAGACGCCCGTCGAGAGACCGCCTGAAGGGCAGCGCAAGGCCATCGGCTGGGGGACGGGCGGGCCGCTCTATGAGGACGAGATCAAGGCCCGCAGCCGTGAAAGCACCATCCGTCTCGCCTTGCAGGAAATCGCGGACGCTCAGGGCGACGTCGACGCCTTCATCGCTGAGTACGACGAGAAGACGAGAAAGGTCCCGAGGATCGCGGCGGAGATCGCCCGTCGGCTGCTGGCGGCCGGCCGTGCTGAAGAGGCGCTGGGGACGATCGAGGCGGTTGAGCGCAGGCGAGGCGGCTGGCCGGATTTCGATTGGGAAGACGCGCGCATCGCGGTGCTCGAGGCGCTCGGCCGGGGCGACGAGGCTCAGACCGCGCGCTGGTCTTGCTTCGAGCGCGCGCTCAGCGGGGAACATTTGCGCGCCTACCTGAAGCGACTTCCTGACTTCGACGATGTCGAGGCCGAGGAGCGGGCGCTCGATCATGCGGAGCGCTACGAGAGTCTGCTCCAGGCGCTGGCGTTCCTGGTGTCCTGGCCCGCCTTGGAGCGGGTCGCCGGCCTCGTCACCCTGCGGGCGGGGGAGCTCGATGGGGACCATTACGAGATTCTGACGCCGGCCGCCGATGCGCTCGCCGGCAAGCACCCGCTCGCCGCGACGCTCGTGCTTCGAGCGATGATCGACTTCACGCTCACCAAGGCGCGGTCGAGCCGCTATCGACACGCCGTGCGGCATCTCATGGAGTGCGCAAGCCTTGCGTCATCGGTCGCGGACTTCGGCGCCTTCGAGACGCACGAAGCCTACACAGCTCGGCTGAATGCCGAGCACGGCCGCAAGAGCGGTTTCTGGAGCTTGATTTCTTGAAGACGCGCACGAGAAGCAATTCTTCGTGTGTGTACCGAAAATTCGACTCGACGTAGACGCAAAAAGCGGGCGGAGTAAGCGCGCATCCTGATGACCGATCTGCTCAAGCTGATTCTTGGCGTCTTGGCTTCGCTCTTTAGGTCGAGAGCAAAGCTGGACCAGCGAACCCGTCTCTGCGGGAATTTTCCCTGTTCAGCGGGAAAGTACAGGGAATTTCCGCTGATTCAGCCGCAGGAACGGGATCAGGCGCTGTTTTCCGCACAATAAATCAGGTGGTTGCGGCGAAATTCCCTAAGCAAAAGAGCAGGGAAGTTTCTCGAGAGAACAGCGAATTTCCTCAGCGCATCAGGGTATGCCCCATGAGCACGGGGGACACTCCTGCCTAGGGCGCTTCCTGCACTCTCGGAAATCATTGCAGCCTCTCGCTCACCGCGGGTGCAGTGATCGTGACGGTGGTGCCCTGAGGTCCGCTCGATTTGTGGACCACGCCGCCCAGTTGATGCGCCAGCGCCTCAACGATGCTTGTGCCAAGGCCCATATGTGGAGGCTCGCCCGCCGCTTCTTGGGGCCCTGATCCGTTGTCGGAAACCGAGAGCTGCCACCCAGAATTCTGAGCCTCGTATTTGACCAGGATCTCGCCCTTCTCGCCGCTCGGGAAGCCATGCTTCAACGCGTTGATCACGAGCTCCGTCACGATCAGTCCGAGACTTACCGCTTCGCTAGAGCCCGCACTGCCGGAGGTCGCTTGCACCTTGATCGAGAGCGGCCGGCGTTCGCCGACCATCGACGCTACAAGACTGGCGCACAGCTTGGTTAAATAGGGGCCTATCTCGATCCTTTCGTTCAGCCCAGAAGCGTGCAGCTGTTCTTGCACCGTCGCCACAGACATGACGCGCTGGTGGGCATCGCGTAGATGATGGCGAGTCTCTTCCGATTGTACGGTCCTCGCCTTGAGCAGGAGAATGCTGGCGATGATCTGAAGGCTGTTGGCGACGCGGTGCTGCATCTCCTGGAGCAGAATCTCCTTTTGTTGAAGCAAGTCGTCCTTTTCGCGCTCGGCCTCACGGCGCCGCGTCACGTCTTCAATCGCCAGTAGGATGGCCGAGGCCGAACCATCTTCGTCAAACACCCGGCGGGCATTGAGGAGCATCACGCGTCGGCCGATCGTTGAGAATTCGTGCTCGACCTCGTAGGCCTCGACGGTGCGGCGCTTTGGAATGATGTCTTCGAGGAGCACGCGGAGCCCCGGAATGTTCCACTGCCCGTCGCCCAGCTCGAAGACCAGCTTTCCTTCCGTCTTGCGCGGCGTCACTGCGAAAGTCCGGTAGAACGAGCGGCTCGCGGCAATCACGCGCAAGTCCCGGTCGAGCACGAGCAGGGGCTCCCGTATGGCGTCGACGATGGCCTCAGCCAAGTCATGCCCATGCGCGATGTTGGCGAAAGGATTGCGTTTGGTGGCCACGGCCGGAGATTCCGCTCTGTCTACTCGGTCTGCGCGTGGAGTTTAGCAAAGTTAGCGGGCAGCACCGAACCGCGTCGGATGCCGGAAAAAGGAAGCGGCCCCAGGAAAGACCCGAGGCCGCTTCATCACGCGCCGTTACACTACGCGGCGTCGTTTAGCACTTAGAGTTTGGCGGACGGGCTAATCTGCTTGGTTGTTGAAGCGTCGGCGCTCTGCACCCAACCCCATCTGCGAAGCGGTAACCAGCACGAGGATGTGAGCTACTGACCGATGCTGTCGATAAAGGGCCCTTTATCGACAGCATCGACCCTAAGCAGATATTTCCAACAGATCCCCAGGCAGGAAAAAACGACCCGAGGCTGACCCCGGGTCTTTTCGTAGAACGGGTGAAAGCTTAATCCGTTTAGGCGACCTTCCTGGCCGACTTGGCAACGGCTTGCTCGACCGGCTTATAGGCATTACGCGCCAGGTCGACATACATCTCACCGAGCTTCGACAACTGGGCAATGTAGGCGTCAAAAGCCTTCTTGGCGTACTGAGACTGGATCTCGAACGCCTGCTCGAATGACTTCGCGCCAATCAACTGCTCGAAGGCACGTGTGCCATCCTCGAAAGCCTTTTTGGAGTAGTCGGTAACTGTGGCGGCAATGGCCTGGAAGCCCTTGTTCACCTCACCGAACGACCGGACAGACGCATCGAAGCCGTCCTTGCTCACTCTTTGAAACTCTTCGCCAAACTGTTGAACGTCGGTCATCTCACTACCTCTATCTTCGGTCCCACCTGGTGCGGGAATGTTGCATGTGAGATTCATATATAAGGTGCTATTGTGCACTGCACAATACCCCAACGCCTTTTATTGCACTGCACAAAGATCTCGGGGCGTGTGCAACGTTCGCGGGCGAGGGTGAAAATTTAGCGCTAAGATTGTAATGCCCTCAGTCAATGCCCATATATTTATTACTGGTATTTATTACTGGCGCGCCACCCGAGGCGCTGACGGTAGAGACAACCGTACCGACTACGTGCACGGCCCGTTCCCGTCTCGAACGCTCTCAGAGCCTCCGGATTCGCGAGCCTGCAAAAACAGCGCGTGCGTATGCTGTAACCCCGAGGCACTATCATGGCCGCTACGTTCAATCCCCAAACTGCCGCCGACCAAGCCCGCAACGCCTACCGCAACGTGACCGCCCAACTCGGTCTCTTAGCTCTCGACACAGCCATTCCCCAAGCCGTTACCGAGAAGACCGTAGGCCAGACGCGCGAGGCCTATGACCGCTCTAAGGATGCTCTCGAAGCATCAATAGCGACTTTTGAACGATCCTTCGATGCGGCGGGGTGGGGCGCAGCAGCGTTCAACCGTAAAATCATCGACATCGCTCGCCGCAACCTGAATTCCGGCTTCGACCTTGCGACGAGCTTGGCGGGCGCTAGCAACCTCGCCGAGATCGTGGAATTGCAGGCGGCCCAGGGCGCAAGCAGTTCAGCGCATTGACGGCTCAAGCCGAGGAAGTCTCCGCGCTTTCGACCAAGGTGGTGGGCGATGCGGGCGAACCGCTCAAGGGTCATTTGACGAAGCATGGATGAGCCGCGCAGTGAACGGATTGCGCCGCGATGAAATACGCCACGGTCCTGATTTGGGACTAGCGCAATTTAGGAGTACCGCAATGACCATTCCCCATTACGTCAATGAAGACCAATCGGATCTTCGGGCGATCAAGCCTGGGTGGTATGGGATGGAGAGCAACGGACAGCTCTCGTCCGGGCCGTTTCTAAACCAGGAGAGATGCCTCACCGAAATCACTCAGCCGAGAAGCAATTTTCGAGCATCGCCCTGGCGGCACGGTAACGCAGCGGCCAGGAAAGCGACCATAGACTACTTGGACTACGTGGCTCACGCGCAAGCTGCTATGGACGCTCAGGACTAGAAGAACTGGAAGGGAAAGGGAGCCACACAACAGAGCGAAGTCGAAGCAACGTCGAAGCAACGAAGGCGACCGCGCGCTTGCGCGGGCTTCCCTCGCCGGGTGTCATCAATCCACCATGTCCGCTGATGATGCTGTGGACGGTTCCTCCACCGGCACATGAGTGCCAAGGAGTGGGTGCTGTTAGGGCCCCCACGATTCGGAGGAGCCAAGCATGCAAGCGGTCACAGCCATCGGTCTCGACATCGCCAAGTCGGTATTTCAGGTGCACGGCATCGACGCGGAAGGCAATGTGCTCATCCGCCGTCAGCTGAGGCGCCGCTACGTTGTGGCGTTCTTCCAGAAGCTGTCGCCGTGCCTGGTCGGGATCGAGGCCTGCGCCACCTCGCATCATTGGTCGCGCGAGCTCAAGGCGCTCGGCCATAACGTGCGCTTGATGCCGCCGGCCTGTGTGAAGCCCTACGTCAAGCGGCATTGACACGGCAGAAGAACGATGCCGCTGACGCCGAGCGTCGTCCTCCGTGCGGGATTTGGGCGACGGCTTTGCCGTGCATGCGGCGTGCCATGCCAAACGAGAAGCGTCAGCTGGTCGGTCCGTTTATCTTCTTCGACTAGATGGGACCGGTACAATTTCTTGCCGGTCAGGGCATGGATGTTCGACCACACCCCCACATTGGCCTTGCGGCTGTCACCTATCTCTTTGACGGACGAGTCATGCATCGCGACAGCGAGGGAAATGCGCTGGAAATTACTCCCGGTGCGATGAACCTCATGAGATGGGGCGGGATTGCACACTCAGAACGCACCCCAGCTACCGCAACCTTTGTGTTACTCGGCGGCCCGAGTCGAATGCGGGCTTCCGCCGCTGCCGAACGTGGTCGCTTGCTCCGAGGGTCGCGTGTCGAAGCCCGCGGGCTTCGCGTCCGGACGCGCAGTGGCCGCCCCAGGAGCATTCTTGATCTCGGCCAACGGATCGTCGGAGCGGCGCGATTTCCCCTCGAAATAGGCGTCCTGCTCGATGGCGAGACTCTGATGGAAGATGTCGCCCTCGACATGGGACTGGGCCTGTAGCGTCACGCGCAGTCCGCGGATCGATCCTGTGACATGGCCGCGCACCACGACATCCTCGGCGATCACGCTGCCCATCACCTGTGACTTGTCGCCGAGCAGGAGAGAGCCGCAATGGATGTCGCCCTTGATCTCGCCGTCGACTTGAATCTCGCCCTTTGAGGTCACGTTTCCGATGATCGTGAGACCCTCGCCGATGATCGAGGGGACCATCTTGCTTGCCGCCGGGCTCGGGGCCTTGGCGGCATAGGTCGCGGGACGCTCGGTGAAGGGCGACTTGGACTCGCCGCTCGGCCGCTCCCCCAATTTCGTCACACTCTCGCCTGGCTCGCGTTTCTTGGTGAACATACTCTGTACCTCCCTAATCCGATACTACGACGCGGCGCCGAGCAAATCCTCGGCGTCAGGCTCGCAACTGCCGCCTCTGAGTCCTCGTGTGGCGAGATCCTGCAGAATCCTTGTGGGGGCACACCGAGGGAAGATCGCGAAGGCTACGCCGCTCAAGAGTTAAGCTTCAAAGCCAAGGGCAAAGCGTAATAAGGCTCGCTGAGCTCCATCTCAGAAATCGCCTGGAGAAGTGCCTGGTCGGATTCTAGTTCGGCAGCCAGTCTCGTCCATGTTTCTGCCAAAGCGGTGAAGGTCTGTCGCATTTCTGGCCTTCTCGCGCGTTCAGCCAGCTTTAGACAGCGAATCGCATATAAGCGGCATTGGTGGGGATTGCCTGGCATGTGACCCTCCCTGAGCCACATACACAGGCGATTCGATTCCCACCAAGGGCGCGAGTCAATCGACTAAGCGGGCAGCGCAAAAACGAAGCCCCGGACGGGGGGAGGCCGGGGCTTCAGGGTTCCTCTCAGCGGGTTGCCCTTAAGGCGTTAGGCAGCGGGTAACTACTCCCTTTTCTCGGCGAACTTGTGGTATACTTTTAAAAGTCGTTTTCAGCGTGATGGCGCAAGTCCGAGCCATCGCCCCCGAGCCGCCTGCAGGCCTCTCCTCGGCGCAATGATGTGCGCGACGGAAGCGACATTCAAACCTCGAACTGCGCCATCACGTGACTGGAAACGGGAGCGTTGGTTGCCACAAATTGCGGAACAGTCAGGAGGCTAAGGCAATGAGTATCGCAGCAGCAGAAATTCAACTCGATAAAAGAGTTACGAGTTTTGTAAAAGAGCGGCGCAAGCTCTTGATCGATGGGAAATGGGTCGATGCCGCCTCGGGCAAGACATTTCCCGTCCACAACCCCGCCACAGGCGAGGTGATTGCGCATGCGGCGGAGGGCGACAAGAAAGACGTCGACCTTGCCGTCAAGGCGGCCCGCAGGGCATTTGAGAGCGGGGCGTGGCAACGATTGACCCCATCAGAACGAGGCCGGCTGGTGTGGAAGCTCGGTGATCTCATCCTGGAACATCTGGAAGAGCTAGCGGAGCTAGAGTCCTTGGACAACGGGAAGCCAATTAGGGTTGCACGCGCAGCTGATGTGCCGCTAGCCGCGGATCTCTTCCATTACATGGCCGGATGGGCCACCAAGATTGAAGGCAACACCATCCCAATCTCGGTGCCCTACGCACCAGGGCTAAAGTTTCATGCGTATACATTGCGTGAACCGGTCGGCGTGGTGGGCCAAATCATCCCGTGGAACTTCCCATTTTTAATGGCGGCATGGAAACTCGGGCCAGCGCTCGCCACTGGCTGTACCGTGGTGTTGAAGCCGGCTGAGGAGACGCCGCTAACAGCTTTGCGCCTAGGGGAGTTGATTCAGGAGGCGGGATTTCCCGATGGCGTGGTGAACATCATCACGGGCTTTGGCGAACCTGCTGGTGCGGCCCTGGCAGCGCACCCCGGGATCGACAAGGTGGCGTTCACCGGCTCAACCGAGGTCGGCAAGCTTATCCTAAAGGCCGCCGCCAATGACCTGAAGAAGGTATCACTTGAGCTAGGGGGCAAGTCGCCGAACGTGGTCTTGCGGGACGCTGATCTCGACCTCGCCATAGCGGGTACGGCAAGTGCCATCTTTTTCAATCACGGTCAGTGCTGTTGCGCCGGGTCACGGTTGTTCGTGCAAGAGAGTATCTTTGACAAGCTCGTTGGGGGCGTCGCCGATGAGGCCAAGAAGATCAAGGTCGGTCCGGGGCTCGATCCCAATACCCAGATGGGCCCGATGGTCTCCGAGATTCAATTCAACCGCGTCTGCGGTTATCTCGAGTCCGGCCTGGCAGAAGGCGCGAAAGCCGTTGCGGGCGGTAGGAAGCTCGGTGGCAAAGGCTATTTTGTCGAACCAACTGTGCTGGTGGACACCAAGCCGGACATGAAGGTCATTCGGGAAGAGATCTTCGGACCGGTGGTCGCGGCCATTCCATTTAAGGAACTGGACGATGATCTGGTCAAGGCCGCCAACGATACCATCTATGGCTTAGCAGCCGGAGTTCTGGACCAAAGATATTAGCAAGGCCCATTCACTAGCAGGGAAGCTGAAGGCGGGCACAGTCTGGATCAACTGCTACAACATATTCGATGCGGCGTTGCCCTTTGGTGGCTACAAGCAGTCCGGCTGGGGACGTGAGATGGGACATGACGCCCTTGATCTCTACACCCAGAAGAAGGCGGTCTGCGCGGCCTTGTGACAAGCGTAGCGTGCAATGGACAGGGAGGAGACGTCCGATAACGTCACGGTGAGGCAGAAGCGGCCGAAATCGTCGGCTTTACGACAATCCGGAGCGACCGTGACTCAGCTACCGGGCGCACCGGCGGAAGCGGCATTTGCCGTCCCACCCGCGCCTGCACGGCGTCGCTCCGCAAAGTTCGGCGCATCGCGGGCGGGCGAAAAGAAAGCGACGGAGGCAGTGCTCCGTCATGGCGCCAGTCCCGAACTGCTGCCCGAAATGGCCGAACAGCTGTGGAGGATCAACCCTCTCCACCGGCTGCTGCCGATCTCATGGGGCGAGATCACGCGGGCTCTCGTGACGCTCTCTGCACGATCAACGGCGGATCCGGTCCACGCA
This sequence comes from uncultured Alphaproteobacteria bacterium, assembly GCA_963732205.1. Lineage (GTDB taxonomy): Bacteria > Pseudomonadota > Alphaproteobacteria > Rhizobiales > Methyloligellaceae > Methyloceanibacter. The sequence continues at coordinate 685,478 of CAVSYE010000004.1, read as the reverse complement.
ACGACGGCGGCCGCCAATTTGGGCCTGACGATGTGGCGCGAAGCGGCCGAGATCTGGATCGGCACCGCGGCGCGCTGGTGGGGACTCGCACCGGCCGCACCGGTCAGGCCGGAAGGCGCCGAGGCCGACCGGCGCTTCGATGCTCCGGAATGGGAGCAGCACCCCTTCTTCCGGCTGCTGAAGCAGAGCTATCTCGCGCTTTCCAAACAGCTTCTCGAGGAAGCCGAGCGCCAGGCGGTCGATCCCGACGAACGGCAGCGGCTTGTCTTCCATCTCCGGCAGTTCCTCGACGCGATAAGCCCCACCACGTTTCTGCCGACTAATCCCGCGGCGCTTCGCAAGGCATGGGAGACAGGCGGCAGCAGCGTCGCCGACGGGCTCCGCAATCTGTTGGACGATCTTCGCCAGGGCCGGCTCAGCATGACCGACACCGCAGCGTTCGCGCCGGGCAAGAACCTCGCCACGACCCCAGGCAAGATCGTCTACCGCAACCGCCTCATAGAGCTTATCCATTACGCGCCGATGACGACGCAGACCTACGCCGTGCCGCTGCTGTTCATTCCGCCGTGGATCAACAAGTTCTATGTCCTCGACCTGCAGCCTAAGAACAGTCTTGTCCGCTTCCTGCTCGAGCAAGGCTTCTCGGTATTCATGATCAGCTGGAAGAACCCAGACGCTTCGATGGAGGCCATCACCTTCGAGGATTACATGACCGACGGCCCGCTCGCCGCGAGCGACGTGGTGCGCGAGATCACGGGGGCCGAGCGCATCAACCCCGTCGGCTACTGCATCGGCGGAACGCTACTGGCGATGACGCTCGCCTATCTGGCGGCGCGGCGGGACGAGCGCTTCGGTGCGGCCACGTTCATGGTATCGCTCTTGGACTTTTCCGAGGTCGGCGACACGGCGGTGTTCATCGACGAGCCGCAGATCGCCTACATGGAGCAGCAGATGCTCGAGCGCGGCTATCTCGACAGTCGCCGCATGTCGGACATGTTCAACCTGCTGCGCGCGAATGACCTGATCTGGAACACGGTGATCAACGATTACCTGATGGGGAACAAGCCGCCCGCGTTCGATCTCCTGTACTGGAACAACGACGGTACCCGGATGGCCCGGGCGGCACACAGCTTCTACCTCCGCAACACGTACCTCGAGAACAACCTGATCACGCCGGGCAAGATCTCGCTGCTCGGGCAGGAGATCGACCTGCGCCGCATTCGCCAGGACATTTATGCGTTGGGCGCCGAGAAGGACCACATCGTGCCCTGGCGCTCGGCCTGGCGGATCGCGCAGCTGACAAGCGCGCAGACCCACTTCGTGCTGGCTGCGAGCGGGCACATCGCCGGCATGATCAATCCACCGTCCAAAGGCAAAGGCGGGTATTGGACGAACGACATCCTCTCAGCGGCGGCGACCGCCGACGCCTGGCTGGCCGGCGCGCAAAAGCATGACGGCAGCTGGTGGACCGATTTGGCTGGTTGGCTCGGGGCCCGGTCCGGAGCGAGAATACCCGCGCCGCCCGTCGGAAGTGCTGCCCATCCCCCGATCGGCGACGCGCCCGGAGGCTACGTCCTGGAAAAATAGGCGCAGGTAATCGTGCTGTATACGTATGAGCCAGACACCTTGAAGCGCGAATATCGTCGCTTGAATTCGGGGAGAGCCCTAGTAGTTGACTGCCATCCAGCTTCTCTTTTTGGTTTTTGGTTCAGGTGGGCGTCCACTCTACGGCCCGGGCTAGGCATGATTAACCTTGAGGACTGCGTGGCCTTTTGCGGCCTCACTGAAGAGGAGGTGCTCGCCATCGCCGAGCACGAGCATATGCCCGAGATCGCTGCTGCCGCGTTTGCTGGGTATCTAACGAACCAAGAGCACGGCACAGAAAAAATCCGTGACATGATCGTTGATGACATCCGCGCGGGCCAAGCGCGTGACGACAAGGAGCATGTTCTGACCCTTCTCCACGTGCTTCACCATTTTCTGAGAACGCATCCAGAGGCCCAGCCCGAACAGCATCCTTGGAGTGACCGGTTCTGAGTTTTGTTCGAGAGGAAAGAAGCCCCGACCTTCGCCAAAGTCCCACGGCGCAGGTCTGCTCCTCGCCAACGCGATTTAACTCGAGAAGGTAGCGGAGCTTTGCAAACAGCTTTCCATCAGGGTCATCGCCAGCCAGTTCCACTGAACGATGAGATGGGTGTTTAAAGGGGTCTGTTCTCCATAATCCGTTCATCAAGCATCGAGCCTGTCTGAGGTTGATGCGCTTGGTTGGTTGTCGAGGTCGACGAGTTTGCTTTGGTCACTGCGCTAAAGCAGGGAAGGGGAGGACCATCACACGAGCACTCCTATGGAATTTTCGGAAAGGACACCGGGCCAGCCAGGCATCGGGAAGCCGACGTTCAGTATGAGGGCGGTGACGCACGGTGTGCAATGATCCAACCCGCGGCAGCGGACAGGCTTTCAACCGTCACCGTAGGCGGTGGTTTGAACCGTTCCTCATCGCCGTCGCAGTATTTGCCCGTGCGGACGAGCACGGCGCCGCCGAGCCCGGCGCGCAAAGCGCCTGCGACGTCGGCCTCAGCCATCACCGCGTGTTGCGGCGGACAATCCATGCTCGCAAGTGCCGCCTCAAAGAACTCCGACGCTGGTTTTCCTAAGACGAGTGCTGTGCGTTGGCTCGCAAATTCCAACGCTGCTACAAATGCTCCGGCATCCAAACTGAGTTTGCCGTCGGCATCCTTGAAGGACCGGTTCTTCGTGAGTGCAATCAAATTGGCGCCGTCAATCAGCTCACGGAATGCGCTATTGAGACTTGCATAGTCGAAGGCGTCACCAGCATCACCGACCACGATTGCGCGATGCGCGCGACCCGAATCATCTTCAGTTTTCGCTGAAAGGTCTCCCTATATCCTCGACACCAGAAATGACTTCGCGCACTGCGCTAAGTCGGAGTTGAGCCGTAAGCAGAAATCGTGACGTGCTTTCACCAAGAACGCCTCAACGTACACCGGGTTGACGGAAGAATGTTCCGTAATGCCGTGGCGATAATCACGGGCTCGCGCCTTGCTCCCCAGCTCCCGGGCAGCCCCTCGAACAGGCCGGGACAGGTTTCGCCGCATGCGGCACAACGTCCGCCGAAATCAAGGCCCCATGCCGTGATGCTGTACCAGTCGCGACCGATCAACCGCGCTCCACAGCCATGACAATAGGTGCTCTGGCCCGCCTCGTCATGCACGTTCCCGGTATAGACGTAGCGCAGCCCCGTCCTTAGCGCGATCTCACGGGCACGTTTGAGAGTGGAAGGCGGAGTCGGTGGAACATCCAGCATCTTCCAATCGGGATGGAAGGCTGTGAGATGCAGTGGCACGTCGGGCCCAAGCCGCGTCGCCACCCATTCGCAAAGAGCACCCACCTCATCGGACGAGTCGTTCTTGCCTGGGATAAGCAAAGTGGTGATCTCGAGCCATGTCTTCGTCTGGTGTTTGACGTAGACGAGCGTATCGAGAACGGCGTCAAGTGAGCCCGTGCAAAGTTGCTTGTAGAAGCTCTGGGTGAACGCCTTGAGATCGATATTGGCGGCGTCCATCGCGGCGAAGAACTCTGGTCGCGCAAGCTTGCCGATGTAGCCCGCGGTCACCGCGACAGTCTGCAGCCCGACTTCCCGGCAAGCGGCCGCAACATCGACCGCATACTCGAGAAAGATCACGGGATCGTTGTAGGTGAACGCCACCGAGCTGGCGCCCATCGCGCGTGCGGCCTGGGCGATAGCTTGCGGCGAAGCCCGCTGCTGCAGCCGGTCGAAGACGCTGGCCTTGGAGATGTCCCAGTTCTGGCAGAACTTGCAGGTGAGATTGCAGCCGGCCGTGCCGAAGGACAGGACGGCCGTGCCGGGCAGGAAGTGGTTCAAAGGCTTCTTTTCTATAGGATCGAGGCAGAAGCCTGACGAGCGGCCGTAGGTGGTAAGGACGACCTGGTCACCGGTCCGTGCCCGCACGAAGCACAGTCCGCGCTGGCCTTCGTGCAGCTTGCACTCTCGTGGGCAAAGATCGCATTGGATGCGGCCATCGCCGAGGGCATGCCAATAACGACCGGGCACTCCGTCGCTTGTATAGGCGTTCTCCATAGGATGAAGATGGGTAGGTCTTAAGAGGAGTCAACGCTTCTCATGTTCACCAAGCTACAGAGTGAGGTTCGCCGCTCGGCAGTTGCCGGAGCCTTTTACCCGAGAGGAGCCCAAGAGCTCGAGAGCACCGTCGAGGCATTGCTCTCACAAGCGAAGGAAAGAAAGCTGGGTGGCCTTTGCGGGATAGTGGCACCACATGCAGGCTATCTCTATTCAGGGCTGATCGCGGGAGAGGCCTTTTCGCTTCTCGCCGGTTCGAGTGATGCTCCCAACCGCATCCTGGTGATCGGCCCTCCACATTACGTGCCGGTGCGCGGCATCGTTGCGCCGTCTTCAAGCGCCTTCGCTACACCTTTGGGAGATGTCGTGGTCGATGTCGGCGCGGTGGAGTCTCTGCGAGATGCCGGGCTCGTCACTATCGACGACACCCCGCATGCGCCCGAGCACGCGCTCGAGGTCGAACTGCCGTTTCTTCAGCGCGTGCTTGAAGACTTCGCCATTGTCCCATTGCTCGTTGGCGCAGCTTCTCCGGAACAGGTGGCACGGGTCATCGAGACCGTGCTTGGCAAGCGAACTCTGCTCGTCGTGAGCACCGACCTCTCCCATTACCTCGACTATGCAACTGCGGAGCGGCGCGACCTTGCGACGGCAGGGACAATAGAGCGGCTCGACTACACCACTCTTGGTCCGAACGATGCTTGCGGTTTCAGCGCGCTGAACGGCGCACTTTGTGCCGCTTCGAAGCATGGCTGGACGGTGACGCGCCTCGATTTACGTAATTCTGGCGATACGAGCGGCGAGAAGTGGCGGGTAGTCGGCTACGGTGCCTGGGCCTTCACGGCCGTGGAGCCTCCAACAGATTCGTCGCGAGATTAAAATGCCATTTCGCGACCCAGCTGATCACGAATCCTGATTCCAAAGAGCGCATCGCGAACCCACCAAGCCTTGGTGTAACGTGGTTTACGTCTCCTCTCGGTCCGGTGGACCGTTCTCGTGCCACCTTTCTTGACGTCATGGAGTTCGTGGCGGAGCTTGGCGATCCTAAGAATTTTCCCGAGGGTGTGGACACATCGTCATGGCCTAAGTACGAGGGCTGGAATGCAATGCAATTTTACCAGGAGGCGTACGAGGTTTTCCTTCAGGCAGAATCGCAAGCGCGAGCGCGAATGGTGAATGTGATCGTGAAATCGACGATGCGTGTGAAAGAAGAAGCGGAGGATTGGATAGGCCTGTACAAACAGGCTGGTTACCGGACCTGCGGCTACTACATATTTGTTTCGCCTGACGTTGCTTCCGAACGAGCCTTGCGTCGCTGGGCTGAGGCCCACGGCGCTAACGCAGTCTGCCTCCAAAACTCTATCGTTTAAGTGCGGGGCCCGGATTAAGGGCGCGCTTTTAACAGGAGTTTGAGAAGGAAGCCACCGAATGCCAGCAAAGGCCAGGAAGATCCGAGCAAGATATGCGGTCAACATTTCCTTGAAAGCATGGGACATCGCAAAAGCGGGAGCAGCAGTAACGCTCAAGGTACGCGACCGTGACGAGTTGCTCGGCACAATCGAAATAGGACAGGGCACCTTCGGGTGGAAAAGCGCTCGCGGAAAAAAGGGCTTCAAGCGCATAGCCTGGCGAAAGCTTGCTGACAAACTAGACGACATTCATTGAGATCACTCAGCTCTCGCAAAATGGCCGAAAAAAACAGCCCGAAGCCACTGCGGGTTGTGCGCGCCGCCGCTCCCAGACGCCGGCCGCAGCTACCGGTCGCTGACCGCGATCGCTCGTGAGATCACCGGCGCCCGGTCACTCTTTTTCGGCTTTTGCAGAACCACTAAGTGGTTGATGATGAAGCGAATGTCAGCTTCTGGACCGATTTTGTTGATTTAGTCGGGCGATAGCGGGTTCGACCGTGTCTCGTCTTTGTAGAAGCGGACGTTTTCATGGCGCTTCGGCATGCGCCCTAGCGGCATTCGGCTTTGTTTGGTTCTTTCCGGAAGATGCCTCACGCTGGTCGGAGATCTGGGGTTGGGTCTGGTCTGAGCTTGGCAAGCTTGCGGAGGTTCTGGGCGATTGCGAGCAGGAACTCATCCTGTGCCCCACAAGGGCCGCGCAATCGTAGCCGGCCAAGTCTGAGGATCCGCTTGAGATGGGCGAACAGCATCTCGACCCGTTTGCGATCCCGGCGGGACTGCTCGAAGGCGGCCGTGTCATAGAGGGCCCTGGCCACGTCGCGTGACTCTTCATTGACGTCGCGAGGGATCTTGCGATGGGGCGTGTTCGGGCAGCACTTCAGTTTGAGCGGACACCGATCACATTCGGCCTTTTGTGAGCGGTAGAGCAGCGTTGTCCTTTCCGAAAATTCCATCCGGCCTGGATTCGCATCGTAAGGCAGAATCACCGCATCATTGTGAGCGATGTTTGCGATCCTGCACGCGCTCGGAATGCTTGTCGCCGACCTGTTCAAATCGCGGCGCCGGCTTGCGGCTGAGAATTTGCTCCAGATGCACGAGTTGTCAATTTCTAGGATCGCGCCAAAACGCCGCTCGTATCTCTCTCTGGCAAGTTAAGGGACCACGCATTGGTGAATTGGAAGCACAAGTAACGGCGGAAGCCGGAGATTAGGGAACCACGCGCCGAACATCCGAATTATTAACCCGCTGCGTCGGTGAAGCGAACGAGGATGACATGGCCTTTCGATATTTCCCTGTTACAACAACCCGAGGCCCATGTTCTGGCGCTCAGGCTCTTCATCGTATTTTGCTCATCTTCGCTGGGTTGATCGCTGCAGGGATTATTTAAGGGAAGGACGCATGAGGACGTGGACCGCCATTTTTGTCCTGCTCGCGCTACTCGCCGTGGCGGTCTACGTCGGTTACGTAGAATGGAACCTCACCAACACGGTCATGCCGGTGACCGGATATGTGGCCATGTGGCTCACTATAGTCTTCACCATAGTTGTCGGCGGTGGCCTGATGGCGCTCATGTTCTATAGCAGCCGCCACGGTTACGACGAGCCGCCGTCGAAGCCACCGAGTGGGTTCTCTGAGTGGCTATGAGGTGATCGTGTAGCCGCTAAATCCGGCCGAGCACGAATCCCCTTGCGCGGCATGGGACTGGCGCATCTGGCAAAGAATGAGCAAGCCATCAAAGAACTGACCGCGAAGTACATGGCGCCGAACTAAAGAAGCGCAACGCGATACTGCCGGCAGGAAACAAAGATATGCCAAGCACCTTGATCACCGGTGGCAATCGAGGACTCGGGCTCGAGTTTGCGCACCAGTACTTGGCCGATGGTTGGCATGTCTATGCGGCGTGTCGTGATCCAAAGTCGGCTCCTGAGCTCCGCCGGTTGGCCGACAGAAGCACCAGCAGGCTCCAGGTGCTGTACATGGATGTCACCGATCTCGGAAGCGTTAGAACGGCGGCCACGGACCTCCAGGGCAAGCCAATAGATGTTCTTTTCAACAATGCTGGCATTGGCGGCCCTCGAGGTCAGACGGTGGGGAATATTGACTACAAGACCTGGATGCACGTGCTCGACGTCAACACCTTGGGTCCTATGCGAGTCGCAGAGGCATTCGTTGACAATGTAGAGCGGAGCGATCGCAAGCTGATCGTGACCATTACCAGCGGGATGGGGTCTATTGGCGATAACTCCTCCGGCGACGCCTACGCCTATCGCACCTCAAAGGCTGCTGTGAACATGGTCATGCGGAGTCTGGCGATCGACCTTGCACCTCGTGGCATTACATGTGTGGTGATTAATCCAGGTTGGGTTAAGACCGACATGGGTGGGCCAAATGCCCGCCTAACTGCCGCGGAGAGCGTGTCGGCGATGAGACGTTTAATCGACAAGGTTGGTCCGGATCAGTCCGGCAAATTCTTCAATTATGATGGTCGGGAATACGCCTGGTAGCGTGCCTCAATTTTGTGCTTTGACGGGTTCCGACATGCAGGAAAAGGCTATCGCTCCGTTGCTTTCGATCATTTGCAGGTAGACCCAATGCGAAACCCACGACCTACTTGGCTGACTATCGCTCTGATCATTTTTTGCCAGCCAGCTCTAGCAAAGGAGGTATGCGATGCGCAGTCAACGAAGGGAGATCTCTGCGTGTGCGAGCTATCCGATCTTCATCCTACCCAGACATCGGTCGGAATGACGGAGGTGCGGATCAAGGCAGAGAAACTGAGAGATGAACTTGAGCGCCGAGGCGAACGGAATTTTCTTAAGTATCTGCTGAAGCGTGATAAGGAGGAGCCGGTCATCATCGGACCGAGTGGTGTCTTTTATATCACGGACCATCACCATCTCGCACGAGCACTCTATGAGATCGGCGAGTTGCACACATACTGCATCATCGTCGACAATCTATCAGACGAGAAAGTTGACGATTTTTGGAAAGGCATGGAAGACAACAACGAGGTTTACCTAAAAGACCAAAACGGAAAGGAAATCACACCGAGCGACCTCCCTACCTCGATCAAAGACCTGACCAATGATCCTTTCCGCAGCCTCGCCGGAGCGGTTCGGGAGTCTTTGCGGGTTCGAGAAGGGCGATAAGACATCCAGCAATGACGACTATCTGGAGTTTCAGTGGGCCGACTATCTCCGGGCACACTGGTCGCAGACTGGCATTGCGGCGAAAGACATTGACGCAAATTTCGATAACGCAACTCAAGCCGCTTTACACTTGGCGGCCGAGAAGGATGCGATGAGCCTTCCTGGTTATACCGGGAAGATTTCATGCGACTAAGGATGCCAGCTTCGATGGCAGCGAGTAACTACGTCGTTGCCCGTGCCTTCTGAATAAGCCCCCAAACCAAAAGTATGATCACGGCGCCCACGATGGCACCGACCAAACAGCCATGGCTTGCGTGACCCCATCCATAAATTGAACGTAAAGCTGACGCGCACGCTCAACATTTTCCTCGGCAAGGTGACGGAGCTCCTGCGGTATCTCAAAGGATCGATTCTCGGGCATAATACTCTCCTTCGAATGCGCCCCGTCGCGCCGTCTACTGATCGAGCTGCTTCGACCCCTAGTGGGGATCGCCTTGAGGGTTTCCAATTACCCCTGCGAATAGCCATCAACGCTTGCCCACTGATTTTCCTAGTCGCTTATAGGTAATGCTCCGATAACGTCTTTTGGCCGTTCTCCCACCGCTCCTCTTCGGCCGTCGCGAGTTCCAGGCGGGCCTCTTCGATTAGTGTCGCGGCCTCCTTTAGTTTCATCAGCGCCGCCGTCTCATGCGACGGGCGTCCAGGCACATCGCTTTGGCGCTCGATGAAGGATCGTAAATGCTTTCTGGCGATGGTCAAATCAGCTACTTGCATGACACCTCCCCTAGCGTTTGCGCGGATGTGTTTCTGCGGTTCCAAACTTGTTGGATCGTTGGAATCAAGAAGTGGCATCATACACGCATGAACGGGGCGAACTTGCAGTAGCCTGCTGCTGTGAGTGCTCGAGGAGCAGAGGGGCGAGCCTAACGCCCGGCAGATCATGGCTGAACCATGAACCGCGAGGCCAATCGGGGGTTATTGAGAAAGACGTAGGGAGATTCTCATGGCAAAGCCTCTGAAGTTGCAGATCATCGAAAGGGCAAAGCATCTAATCCAGGACGAGCGATACTGGTGTAGAGGCTATTTAGGTATTGATGCCTCTAGAGAATCTGGCTGATCCGACTAGTAGCAAGGCGGTGAAACGATGCGCTCTTGGTGCTCTCATTGCGGCCGCGTACCAACTCACCAATGACAGGGTTCGGGCCTACGATTTAGCCTTGAACGCGCTGCGGCCGCTCTACGGAAGCAACACTGTCGTGCTCACGAATGATCATCGAGGCCACGCTGCGGTCCTGGCATTGTTCGATGAAGCGATGGCAGGGATGTGATGATCACCAGGAGGGTTGTCCCTTCCGAAAACTAAATCCGCGCGTAGCGATGGTGAAGTCCGCCCAGCACAGCATTAGCGACGATGGCGCCGCACCTCTCGATTGGCCTAGGATTTGGAGCGTCCTTGTCAATTCCGAGATGAGTCCGCGTCGCGTTGTAATATGCGGTGTATGCCCTCAGGACATGCCGAAGATGTGCCTCACCCCAGATGATCACATGGTCGAGGCATTCACGGCGGATCGACCCGATCGAACGTTCGACGTATCCATTCTGCCATGGTGATTGGGGCGCGATGGGGCGATCGCGAATGCCCATTGCTCGAAGCCGCCGAGTGAACGCCTCGCCATAGGCACCATCGTTGTCACGGATGAGAAAGCCCGGAACAGTGTCCCAAGGAAAGGCTTCGGTAATCTGGCGGGCCAGCCATTCCGCCGTCGGATTGGTCGTGACGCCGATCCATAGAAGGCGACGGCGTCCGAGCCCCAAGATGACAAACACAAACAGTCGTTCGAATGCCAGCGTCGGAACGATGAGGAAATCCACGGATGCAATCCCGTCGGCGTGGTTGCGGAGAAAAGTCTTCCACCCTTGAGACGGCGGACCTCGCCGTCTCAACATGTATTTCGAAACCGTCGACTGTGCGACATCAAAGCCGAGCTTGAGCAGCTCGCCGTGAATCCGCGGCGCGCCCCAAAGCGGATTTTCCTCGCACATACGGCGCACGAGATCTCGGAGTTCTTGATCAATCCCGGGCCGGCCGCCTGGATTGTGAGATTTCCAGCGCCACCAGGCGCGAAAACCCATCCGGTGCCAGCGAATGATTGTCTCAGGACGCACGATCACTGTGGCGTTGCCGATATCGGGGAAACGCCGATACAACCAGACGAACAACGCCCGATCACAGCCGGAAAGCCGCAACCTTTTCGGAGCCTTTCGGTGCAGAATGTTCAGCTGATGGCGAAGGATGAGAATTTCGGCTTTCAGTCGTTCATGCGAACGAAAGCAGTCCCACATATATCCGAACAGAAGTCTGAAGAAGGTCGCCATCAGTTTCGATCATGAGCCGATTCTCTTTTCTACTGCGAATCCAGCGGATGAGGTTTTCGGAAGGCACACCGCTACTATGCGCGCTCTCTCTCGAATGAGGAGACGCGCGAGCAGTTGCTAAAAGACAAGTTGGGCCACTCCGACGTGAGACACTTCGTCGTGAGCCGCTTCCCTGTGGCCACAAGCAACCCTCGAGTAATCCCATACAGCCAGATTGGACGCTTTAAGGAGCTTACAGTGCAATACGCCTGACGCGGTGACCCACGCGCGTTCTCCTCCACGGCAGGATTGAACCATCGAGCCACCTCCGCAGTTAATAGGATCGTGAAACTCAGGAGGTCTACAATGGGCTCCTTCACCTCACGCCACGCCTTCGATCCCCTCGACTTAGAAATCATCGATAGAGTTTACGAAACGGCGTGCGCCTATATTGTGGCGCAGAACCTTTGCGATCCTGAGCGCAGTCCAGAAGAGGAGGACACCCTTCGCCAGGGAATATTCGTTTTAGCGGGCAAGGGCTCTTTCGACTTCGATAGTCTCTGCGACAAGGTGTTGGCGAACATGGCTGAGCTTCGCGTCACCTCGCGCGCCGCCTGAACTATCGACGGACATGACGCATGTCGGAAAAAGCCAGTAGAGCCTAAACGAGCAATAAATCCGACCTTGTTATCCATGCTCGAAGCAACTGTCGTAATTGGTCTGATTATTCTGGTTGTTGTAAGCGCCTAACGAAGTCCCTAACGCCGACGCGATTTTTCGGCCTCGTAGGGAGGCGAGATGGTTTGATTGCGCATCGAGGGCATCGCTTGGGGCGCAAACGGGTTCTTCATTGGGGGCCATAGAGCGAGGAACAGAAGCACGGTCCCTGCCCATACGGCGAGCAGCCCAACAAAGGTGTTTAATAAAAAAGCTATGTTCGACATTAGAGGCCAACGAGCGGCCTTGCTTTCGGTTCCCTGGGGCGCGACGCATTCGAATTAGAACTTACACGGCTCCGAAAGCGCGTCACCTATTAGACGGGTTTTAAAATGCAGCAAAAAACTGATGGGCAAGTCGTGCGCTTGTTGACCAAGCATCTCGCCGCCGAAGATCAATCATTGGAGCAGTGGTTTTTGGTAGCGATAGCCGACGACGAAAAGGCTAAGGATGCAGTCGCGAAAACCGCAAAAGGCGCTGACGAAGTTATTGAAGTTATCGGCAATATCCCCGCTCGCAGCCTTGCCAGTTGGGGTCTGACGGATGGCGAAGTTCGTCTTGTCTTGCCAGGAGAACCAATAAATTCGACAGACTAGGCAACATTGAGGTGGCTCATGTCGGACACAACGATCAAAAAGGTCGAAGCGGCCTCATCTCCCCGAGGCGAGATGGGTCAAAAATATCTCGTTGCAGGAAAGCGCGTGTCCATGCGGCTATGGGATTTGGAGCCAGGAGGCGAAGTAAAACATCCGACAAGCAGGGATTACGAAACGGTGGGGTACGTCATCTCTGATCGCGCAACGCTGGAGCTTGAAGGGCAAACGTTGAACCTTAAAGCTGGCGACTCTTGGCTCATTCCCGCTGGGGCTATGCACCAATACAAAATCTTAGAGCATTTCACGGCTGTCGAGGCCACCGCGCCGCCAGCCGAAGTTCATGGTCGCGACAAGCCAGAGTGATCAAGGATCATAAACGTATACCTGAAATCAGGCTCACATTGATGCCGGGGGGTTATCTCTTCTCGGGCTTGCTTGGCTTTTTCGCTGTTGATTTGTGGGCTTTGGAACCGCGCTTCGTCTTACCGCTTCCAGCTTCGACCGCTCCCATCCGCGTTTGCGCTCTGAGCATTAGCGCGGCTTCGCGTGCCTTGTGCGATGCTCTACGCTGGCTCGCTCTACGCTTCATCTCCTTCGCTTTGTGGGCACCCCGCATAACGTCCTCCATAGACCGTTGGCGTTTACAACCGAGCGCGCCCTTAAAGTGGGACACTCGCGTCAGAAAGCATAATGATCATGTGGGAAGATCGACTGTCCCACTTTTGTCTAAGTCATTGAGTTAATTGAGTTTACGCAGTCCGCCCCTGGGCACCATTTCCTCTACAGTCGAGCCTCGAGCCTTTCCTTGGTTCTGCGGGAAACCGCCGTCGATCCGCAGAGTTGACGATAAGTGGGTGGGTGCAAGGAGAAGGCCATGAGGACCATCATCGCTCTTATCTTAGCGCTGATTATCGGAACCGGCTTCGCGGCTCAAACTTTTGCCGGAGACCCTGACCTGCCCCTGAAGTATCCTCCATTGGGAATTAGAGTCTCGGCATGAGTATGCCCTCTCGGGTGGGGTGAGCAACAGGCCGGCACGCGGAGCCATGACAGAGCGCAGCGTGATGGCCTGTTGCGGTGAGTTTGGCGGCAAAGGCCGCCGGTGTCTGGTAGTCGAGCGCCGAATGCGGCCGGCCCGTATTGTAGTCTTCCGTCCATTCCGCGATCGCGTGGCGCGCATGTTCGAGGCCGAAGAACAGGGCCTCGTTCAACAGTTCATCCCGCATCCGCCCGTTGAAGGATTCCACGAAGCCGTTTTGCATGGGCTTGCCGGGTGCGATGTAGTGCCAGTCGATGGCATGGTCCTTCGCCCAGGTGAAGATCGCATGCGAGGTGAACTCAGTGCCATTGTCAGAAACAATCATCCCCGGCTTGCCGCGCCGGGCGATCAGGTCCGTCAGCTCCCGGGCCACCCGCATGCCCGAGATCGAGGTGTCGGGGATCGCGGCCAGGCACTCACGCGTCACGTCATCGACGATGTTGAGAACCCGGAAGCGACGACCATTGGCCATCTGATCGTGAACGAAGTCGAGCGACCAGCGGGCGTTGATCCTGGCTTCGACCAGGATCGGGGCGCGGATGCCAATAGCTCGCCGCCTGGCTCGGCGCTTGCGGACCATCAGCCCCTCGTCACGATAGAGCCGATAGATCCGGTTGATCCCTGATGCCTCGCCCTCCCGGCGTAGCAGGATGAACAGGCGCCGGTAGCCGAAGCGCCGTCGTTCATTGGCCAGCTCTCGTAATCGCGCCCGCAGGGCCTTATCGGGCGGCCGGCGTGAGCGATAGCGGATCATCGTTCGATCCGCGGTAACCAGCGTGCAGGCCCGACGCTCGCTCATCTCCAAGACGCTGCGCAGATGAGCGACGGCTTCTCGCTTGGCGACGGGCCCTACCATTTTTTTGAGAGGAGCTCCTTCAGCGCGGCATTGTCGAGCATTGACTCGGCGAGGAGCTTCTTCAGCTTGCGATTCTCATCTTCCAGCGCCTTCAGCCGCTTGGCCTCGGAGACATCCAGCCCGCCATACTTGGCCTTCCAATTGTATAGCGTGGCTTCCGAGACCCCGTACTTGCGCGCCAGATCGGCCGCCTTGGCGCCCGCGTCGTGCTCGCGCAGAACCGCAATGATCTGCTCTTCCGAAAACCTCTTCCGCTTCATCGTCCGTCCCTCCAGCAGGGCCGGACTCTAACTCGCCGTGGAGGAAATCTTCAGGGGCAGGTCAACCCGACCAGAGCCAAGACCACACTCGAATGCCAAAGAGCTGGCGGAATGTGGGACGTGAAGACCAATTCATGCCTTCGCGGCTTAGCCCATTGAGCTGTCGCTGATCACCACGTCTGATGAGGACGTCGAAGTGCTCGGCTGAGATATTTAGAGTCGTCTTCCCAGCTTTTGAGACGCACGAAAGTTGGAACTTCGCGTTGGACCGCGTGTTCATCCTGAGTTCGCGATAACAAAAGGTCAACGCCAATGAAGATTCAAATATCAGTCCTGGCCGCGGCCGCGTTGCTTTGTGGCGCGACAGCGGCTTTGGCACAAGGAACCGCCGGGTCGGTTGGAGCGATCGGAACATCGCCCGGTGATTGACTGTTCCCGGTGCCGCACCAAATGGCACTACCCCGGGCGCACTCGGCAGCGGCAATCAATCTCTGCAAGAGCCTAATGCCGGCACTGGTTTTGGATACAGTCCGCCAGCGCCGAGTCTTGGCGTGTCGCCCGATGCAACCGGCTCGACGACCTACAATCCCAATCTGCCGCTTCCTCCCATGCCTGGGTCCTCCGGCGAAGGCACCGGATCTGCAGCAGGCGTCGGTAGCACGCCGGGATCGTCAAGTGGAGGCTAAGTAGTACTCTGGCAGGCGTGAGGCTGCCTGCCTTTAGGAGTGGTGCGACGAAACGGAATGACGCGGCGCTTCGAGAGTTTGTCAAGGCACGCCGAGCCTATATGCGACGGGCTTCGGTGACGGACAACTGGGCCGCGAACCTCCTCGAATCTCTCATCCGAGAGTACGCGCTTGATGAGCGAGATTCACGGGCGACACAATCGTTGAACAATGTCCCATGAGTATGCGTTTGAAGAGTAGAGGTGCCGAATGCGCCGACTACAAAAACACCAAGCCGATTATCGAGGCTACAAGATTGAAATGGAGCGCCGCGACCTTTGCTGGAAGGTGAACTTAAGGCCGAGCCGTGCCGCAGCTTCTATCGGTCCCTACTGCTCATTCGCCACGATTACGCAGTCGAAGCGAGAAGCTGTGAAAATGGCTAAGCGGCGCGTCGACCGCCTTGTGGCGCAGGAAACTGCATGACGTGCTGGCCATCCTGGGTTTGAGCTTCAATCAAGGGGTCCGTGGGTCATCGTGCGTCCCAAATCGAAGTGAGCACCGTTAGCTGGTACTCACGTGTTTCAGCTCAGCCGCATCAAAGGTTATGCCGCGTCCCTACATAGGCTCGCGAGGTAAGAATTTTTCCTCAGCACTATTGCCTCAGTAATTTCCACGGAACCGGATGGATTGGCTGCGAGTTCAAGTGCAGGCTAAATGTGCGGGCCAAAGACGGAGGTGTAAGAGGGTTGATGGGGAAGGGAAAAAATCACGTCCAGGTCTCATCAATTCGCTGCTATTTTGGCTTGCGATACGGCATGCGAGGCAGAGGTCGTCACCCTCGCCTTCGCCCAAAGTGGGCCAAGAACCTCTTGCTCGACCCGGCCAGGAGCGGAATATGCAGCCCATCAGCGAGTCACCTGAGGAACTAAAGAAGAACGGTCCGCACGAGGGCGTAGCCGCGTCTGTTGTCGAGGCGCAAGTTCTCGACGGGGATTCCCGCAAAGTCCTTGGCGAACTGCTTCAAGCGCTCCAGGCAATGCGTGCGGGCGACTTCTCCATACGTATGCCGGCCATCGGGGCCGGGCTCGAGGGCAGGATTGCAGACACATTCAACGATATCGTTGCCGCCAATCAGCAGGTGGCAAACCAGCTCGAGATTGTCGGCCAAGTCGTCGGTCGGGAGGGCAGAACCCGTAAGCGCGTGAGACTGGGCATGTCTCGGGGGGCCTGGGGCGAGATGGAGACATCCATCAACACCCTGATCGACGATCTCCTTTGGCCCATCGCTGAAGTCACGCGCGCGATTGCGGCCGTTGCGCAAGGCAATCTCTTGCAAACGGTCCGTCTTGACGTCGATGGACGCCCGCTGATGGGCGAGTTTCTGGCTTATTATCATAGCCATCATTCACAAGAATCGGCCAAGGCAGCCCGCCCGGTGAATCGTGCGAGATTTGGCGTGTCGCGGCATAGTCGAGGATCTGAGCCTCCGGCCTCGGATTCAGGCATATAAGGCGGGTTAGAAGACGCCCATCCAGCCCTGTCACGGGCCTGTCAGTGCGCGGTAACTGCCGACACGGCGTCAGCAAGGCGCTCGCGATAGACGGGCTTGGGTAGCACCGGGGCGCCCGGCACGCGTTCTTCGATGCGTTCGAGAGTCTCGACGTCAGTGTATCCGGTGAGGAAGACGACGGGTGCTCCGTACATACGTCGTAGCCACCTAGCGACCTCGATTCCTTCGCGGCCTCCTTCAAGACAAACATCCATCAGTACGATGTCGGGCCGGTGGCGCATTGCCAGCGAGGCTCGTTGTCCATTCGACGCTAAATCGCAAATCTCGAAGCCGAGCTCATGCATGTCTGCTTCCAGGAGGAGGGCGAAAAGGGTTTCATCTTCTACGATCAGGGCCCGGTGTTGAGGATGCTTGGCCATGTGTTCCTGCCTTTCCGGCAGTGCCCATATGGTTCTAACGAGAATACGGCCTCTTCGTTTCCATTAGCAGGCAGCTTTCACACCTGTTAGCGGCACGAAGTCGACATACCAGCGGTCCGATCTGATGTCCGCTTCCGGACTGTCTTCAGACGTCCGTGCGAACCGCCCAAGCGTAACGAAGTCGCTCAATTTGGATCGGTCGCTGGTGGGCCACTCCTGGCAGAAAGCACAATGATCCCGGGAGAAGATTGATTGTCCCACTTTTTGCTATTGATTTGATCGAGCGGTGTTAAATCTCCCCTGGGCACCATTCTCTGCCATTTTTTGCATAATCTGATACCCACCGCCGCCGGCCTTCTGGCCTTTATGAGATTCCTATAGCGGCGCTACCGCTTCCGTCTCGAAAACATACGACGGTGTGAACTAGTTATCTCGGCGAGCAGAGCTCGACTCGAGCTGACGAAGTGGCTCTGCCGTGTCCTCAACGACAGGAGCACGCAATGTTGGATGTCGTCATGCTTGCGATCGGCCTCGCCTTTTTCGCGCTGTCGATCGGCTACGTCCTCCTCTGCGATCGGCTCTGAGGAGGTCTCCGCATGATCTTCGACTACTGGCTCGCCGGCCTCGTGACGGTTGGATTGCTTGCCTACCTCACCTACGCGCTGCTCCGGCCCGAGAAATTCTAGGAGCTCGCTATGACGCTCAATGGCTGGATTCAGATCGCGCTCTATTTCGCGGTCCTCACGGCTCTGGTCGTGCCGCTCGGCCGCTTCATGGCGCGCGTGTTCGAGGGCGAGTGGACTTTTCTTACGCCGATCTTCCGGCCGATGGAGCGAGGGCTCTACCGTATCGCCGGTATCGACGAGACGCGCGAGCAAGACTGGATCACCTACACCGCCGCCATGCTCATCTTCAACGCGGCGGGCTTCGTGTTGCTTTACGCGCTGCTCAGGCTTCAGTCTCTGCTGCCGCTTAATCCCGCCGGCATGTCGGCCGTTGCGCCGGACCTTTCCTTCAATACCTCGGTCAGTTTCACCTCCAACACCAACTGGCAGAACTATGGCGGCGAGAACACGCTGAGCTATCTCTCCCAGATGGTTGGGCTTACCACGCAAAACTTCGTCTCGGCCGCGACCGGCATCGCGCTCGCCGTTGCGCTTATCCGCGGCTTCGCTCGCACCTCGGCCAAGACTGTCGGCAATTTCTGGGTGGATCTCACCCGCTGCACCCTCTACGTGCTGCTGCCGCTCTCGATCATCGCCGCCATCTTCCTCGTCTGGCAGGGCGTTCCGCAGAATCTCGGCGCCTATATCGATGCCACCACGCTCGAAGGCGCCAAGCAGACATTGAGCCAGGGCCCGGCAGCCTCGCAGATCGCCATCAAGCAGCTCGGCACCAACGGCGGGGGCTTTTGGAACGCAAACTCTTCGGTTCCGTATGAGAATCCGACGCCGCTCAGCGACTTCGTCGAGCTGATCTACATCCTTCTCATCTCGGCTGCACTCACCCACACCTTCGGCCGCATGATCAAGGACGAGCGCCAGGGCTGGGCACTCTACGCCGCGATGTCGATCATTTTCTTGGTGGGCGTCCTCGTTTGCTACTGGGCGGAAGGATCCGGCAACCCGCAATTCGCTGCGCTCGGGCTCGACCCATCCAACATGGAGGGCAAAGAAGTCCGCTTCGGCATCCCCAATTCCGCGCTGTGGGCGGTGGCCACCTCGGACGCGTCGAATGGCTCGGTCAATGCCATGCATGACAGCTTCACTCCGCTTGGCGGACTCATTCCTCTGCTCGACATCCAGCTCGGAGAGATCATCTATGGCGGCGTCGGCTCCGGCCTCTACGGCATGCTGCTCTTCGTCATCATCACCGTGTTCGTCGCAGGGCTGATGGTCGGGCGGACGCCCGAATATCTCGGCAAGAAGATCGAGGCCAAGGAGGTCAAGATGGCGATGCTCGCCATCCTCATCCTGCCGCTCTCGATCCTCGGCTTCACTGCCGTCTCGGTGGTGCTGCCGTTCGGCGTCTCCAGCATGGCCAATGCCGGACCGCACGGTTTCAGCGAGGCCCTTTACCTCTTCTCGTCGAGCACCGGCAACAATGGCTCGGCCTTCGCCGGCTTCACCGGCAACACGCTCTGGTACAACACGACCGGCGGCGTTGCCATGCTGATCGGGCGCTATTTCGTGATCGTTCCGATGATGGCCGTGGCCGGCTCGCTGGTCGGTAAGAAAGCGTGTGCGCCTTCCGCCGGCACTTTCCCGACCCATGGCGGCCTGTTCGTTGGCCTGCTGGTCGGCGTCATCCTGATCTTCGGCGGTCTCACCTTCTTCCCCGCGCTCGCGCTCGGGCCGATCGTCGAGCACTTCGCCATGATGGCAGGGCAACTGTTCTAATTCGGAGTGACTTCAATGGAGGCGTCTCATTTGCGCAAACGGATGCCAGTCACCGCACTGACCGATCCGAAGATCGTTTGGCCGGCGGTCGGCTCGGCCTTCGCCAAGCTCGATCCGCGCCTGATGATGAAAAATCCCGTTATGTTCGTGGTCGAGGTTGTTGCTGCGCTCACCACCGTCATCTTCATCCGCCACTGGTTGGAAGGCAGCGGCCATCTCGGCTTCACCTTCCAGATCCTCGTCTGGCTGTGGGTCACCGTGCTGTTTGCCAACTTCGCCGAAGCTGTCGCCGAGGGCCGCGGCAAGGCGCAGGCCGCGACGCTGCGGCAGACGCGCGAGGAAACCAAGGCCAAGCTGATCGTCGACGAGAAGACTGGTCTTATCGTGCCGACGCACGCCGGCAAGCTCGGGCCCGGTCAAGTGGTCCTGGTCGAAGCCGGCGATCTCATCCCGTCGGACGGCGAGGTGATCGAGGGCGTGGCCTCCGTCAACGAGGCTGCGATCACCGGCGAGTTGGCGCCGGTAATCAGAGAGGCGGGCGGCGATCGTTCCGCCGTCACCGGTGGCACGGTCGTCGTCTCCGATTGGCTGAAAGTGCGCATTACGGCCGCGCAGGGCTCGACCTTCCTCGATCGCATGATCGCCTTGGTCGAGGGCGCCCAACGCCAAAAAACGCCGAACGAGATCGCGCTGAATATTCTGCTCGCCGGCATGACGATCATCTTCGTGTTCGCCACGGCGTCCATTCCGAGCTTCGCAGCTTACGCGAAGGGAGCCGTTTCGATAGTCGTGGTGGTGGCGCTATTCGTGACGCTGATCCCGACCACGATCGGAGCCTTGTTGTCCGCAATTGGCATTGCCGGCATGGACCGCCTGGTCCGCTTCAACGTGCTCGCCATGTCCGGGCGCGCCGTTGAAGCGGCCGGTGACGTCGACACGCTTCTTCTCGACAAGACTGGAACCATAACGCTCGGCAATCGTCAGGCGGTCGCCTTCATGCCGGTTAAGGGCGTGACCGATCGGGAGTTGGCCGATGCGGCCCAGCTTGCCTCACTGGCCGACGAGACGCCCGAGGGCCGCTCGATCGTCGTGCTGGCCAAGGAGAAGTACGGCATCAGAGGCCGCGACATCCACGAGCTCGGCGCGAAGTTCATTCCCTTCACGGCGCAAAGCCGCATGAGTGGCGTCGAGATCAACGGCTCGTGGGTGCGCAAGGGTGCCATCGATGCGATCCTCGATTATCTCAAGAGCTCCGTTTCAAAAGGCGCTTCCGCCCGAAAAGAAAGCGTCAGCGCTGAGATGAGGCGCGAAGTCAACGCTCTGGCTGAGTCAATCGCCAAATCGGGCGGAACCCCGCTTGCCGTCGCCAAAGATGGCCGGCTGCTCGGCGTCGTCCATCTCAAGGACATCGTGAAAGGTGGCATCAGAGAGCGCTTCGCCGAGCTCAGGCGCATGGGCATCCGCACCATCATGATCACGGGCGACAATCCCATGACCGCCGCGGCAATCGCGGCTGAAGCGGGCGTCGATGACTTCCTCGCTCAGGCGACGCCCGAGGAAAAGCTCAAACTCATCCGCGCCGAGCAGGCCAAGGGCAAGCTCGTCGCCATGTGCGGGGATGGCACCAATGATGCGCCGGCTTTGGCGCAAGCCGACGTGGGCGTCGCCATGAACGCCGGCACGCAAGCCGCGCGCGAAGCGGGCAACATGGTGGATCTCGACTCCAACCCCACCAAGCTTATCGAGATCGTCGAGATCGGCAAGCAGCTCCTGATGACGCGAGGCGCGCTGACCACCTTCTCCATCGCCAACGACGTCGCCAAGTATTTCGCCATCATCCCGGCGATGTTTCTCGCCTTCTATCCGCAGCTTGCGGCGCTGAACGTGATGCACCTCGCCACGCCGCAAAGCGCGATCCTGTCGGCGATCATCTTCAATGCGCTGATCATCGTCGCACTCATTCCGCTTGCGCTCAAAGGTGTGCCCTATCGTCCGATCGGAGCGGCCACGCTGCTCCGCCGCAACCTGCTGATCTATGGCCTCGGCGGGATCATCGTCCCGTTCATCGGCATCAAGATGGTCGACCTTGCCGTCACCGCGCTCCATCTCGCTTGAGGATGTCGTTTCATGTTGAAAGAACTACGTCCAGCATTCGTGCTTCTCATTGCCTTCACCATCATCACCGGGCTCGTCTATCCGCTGATCATGACCGGCCTCTCCGAGGTGATTTTCCCTTATCAGGCACATGGAAGCCTGATCGAGAAGGACGGCAAGGTGATCGGATCTACGCTGATCGGGCAGGAATTTGCCGGCGATGGTTACTTCCACGGCAGGCCGTCGGCAACACTCGGACCGGACCCCAACGATCCGAGCAAGACTGTCGCGGTGCCTTATAACGCAGCCAATTCGGGTGGTTCCAACCTGGGGCCAACGAGCCAGGCACTCATCGACCGCGTCACCGCCGATGTGACGAAGTTGAAGCAGGAGAACCCATCTGCCCAGGTTCCCATCGACTTGGTAACCACTTCGGGAAGCGGCCTCGATCCCGATATCTCGCCGCAGGCGGCCTACTTCCAGGTTCCCCGTATTGCTAAGGCGCGCAACCTGTCGGAAATTACGGTTCGTCGGCTTGTCGACAACCACATCGAGGGGCGCACCCTCGGACTTCTCGGCGAACCGCGTGTCAACGTTCTCGAACTAAACCTGGCTCTCGACAAAGCGGGCGCGTAGCCATAGGCGCAGGCTGGGACCCGCCAAGGGAGGCTGTATGGGAGAAAAGCGGCGCGAACCCGACCAACGTCCTTCACCCGACGCGCTGCTCACCAAAGCCAGCAAAGAGGAGAGCCGCGCCGGCCGCCTGAAGATCTTTCTCGGCGCGGCACCTGGCGTCGGTAAGACCTATGAGATGCTTACCGAAGCGCGCGTAAGGTTGAAGGAGGGTACGGACGTTCTCGTCGGCGTGGTCGAGACGCACGGCCGCAAGGAAACTGAAGCACTGACCGAAGGGTTGGAGGTGATCCCGCGCAAGCGCGTCTCTTACAAGGACCGCGAGCTCGAGGAAATGGACATCGACGCCGTCTTGGCCCGGCATCCTAAGCTCGTTCTTGTCGACGAGCTCGCCCACACAAATGCAGCCGGAAGTCGCCACCCCAAGCGCTATCTCGATGTCGAGGAAATCCTCAACAACGGCATCGATGTCTACACCACGCTCAACATCCAGCACATCGAGAGCCTCAACGACGTCGTTGCCCAGATTACCCATGTCCGCGTGCGCGAGACGGTGCCCAACTCGATCCTCGACCGCGCCGACGCCATAGAGCTTGTCGACATCACGCCAGAGGACCTGATTCAGCGCCTCAAGGACGGAAAGGTCTATATCCCCCAGCAGGCCGAGCGCGCGCTCGAGCATTTCTTCTCGCCTGCGAACCTGACGGCGCTGCGCGAGCTCGCGCTCCGGCGCACGGCGGAGCGCGTCGACGAACAGCTGCTCAGCGAGATGCAGGCGAGGGCCATATCCGGTCCCTGGGCCGCAGGCGAGCGGCTCCTGGTATGCATCAGTGAAGATCCTCGTGCCGCCGGTCTTGTGCGCTATACGAAGCGTCTCGCCGACCGGCTGCACGCGCCTTGGACTGCGCTCTATGTCGAAACCAAGCGCAGCCTGCAGCTTAGCGAGGAGGAGCGCGACCGCATCGCCGACACGCTGCGCCTCGCCCAGGCCTTGGGTAACGAGCCTGTGACGGTTCCCGCGGGAGACCGGCATATCGCCGACGATGTCGTCGCCTACGCGCAAGCAAACAACATCACGCAGATCGTCATTGGCAAGTCGACGCGGTCGCGTTGGTTTGAGCTGTTGCACGGCTCGGTGGTGCGCGACCTGCTGCGCCGCTGCGGGAACATCAGCCTTCACGTTATTGCCGGTGCGGAGCTGGACCAATCGACTATCCCCGCAAAGTCGGTCCGCACCGCTGAAGGTGTGCAGGAGTTCGACCCACGTCCTTATCTCGCCGCCGTTGCTGCCGTTGCTCTGGCCACCGGGATCAGCCAGGTCCTTTGGCCACTGATCGAACTTGAGAACACGGACCTCGTGTTCCTGACGGCGATCGTCGGCATTGCCGTTCGCTTCGGCTTGTGGCCCTCGCTGTTTGCTAGCCTTGCGTCGTCGCTCTGCTACAATTTCTTCTTTACCGAGCCCTATTACACCTTCTCCGTCGCCGATCCGCGCAATGTGGTGGCGATTCTGTTCTTCACTATCGTGGCCGTCATCGTGTCCAATGTCGCCGCGCGGGCCCGCAGCCTCGCATTGGCTGCCATGAGCCGGGCGCGCACCACCGAGTCACTCTATGTGTTCAGCCGCAAGCTCTCGGGGGTTGGAACGCTCGATGACGTGTTGTGGGCCACGGCCTATCAGATCGCGCTCATGCTGAGGGTCCGTGTGGTGATGTTGCTCCCCGAGGAGGGAGTGATCGCGGTCAAGGCAGGGTATCCACCCGAGGACTTCCTCGACCAAGCCGATCTCGCCGCAGCGAATTGGGCATGGGAGCATAATCGTCCGGCAGGCCGCGGTGCCGATACGCTGCCCGGCGCGAAGCGGCTGTTTCTTCCCATGCGCACTGGCAGAGGCGCCATCGGTGTGGTCGGCATCGACAGCGATAAGACAGGGCCGCTTTTGACCCCGGACCAACGGCGCCTGCTCGATGCACTCATCGATCAGGGAGCGTTGGCGATCGAACGCGTCCACCTTGTCGACGAACTCGACCAGACCGAGCGACGGGTCGATGCCGATCGGCTTCGTGCCGCGCTTCTGACCTCGATCTCACACGATTTGAAGACGCCACTTGCGGCCATTCTCGGCGCCGCGGGCGCACTCAAGGATCTATCGGGCTCCCTGGGTGAAAAGGCGAAGGCCGATCTGCTTGCCACCATCCTCGATGAATCGGAGCGGCTCAACCGTTTCATCGCCAATCTGCTCGATATGACCAGGCTCGAGGCTGGCTCCTTCAAACCGAACACGGCTCCACACGATGTTGGCGAGATTGTCGCGACCGCGCTGGAGCGCACCAGCAAGCAATTGGCTCGACACAAGGTGGAGCTCGAAATACCGGCTGACCTGCCTATGCTCGAGCTCGATCCCGTCCTGTTCGAGCAAGTGCTCGTCAATCTCCTCGACAACGCCGCGAAATATGCGCCGCCTGGCTCGACTCTCCGCATTTCCTCCTGGCAGGAGGGTGACAAGATCAAGCTTCAGGTGGCCGACGAGGGAAGCGGCATCCCGCCGGATGAGCTCGAACGCATCTTCGATAAGTTCCACCGCGCGCAGAAAGGAGATCAGGTGCGGGCCGGGACCGGGCTCGGTCTTGCCATTTCGCGCGGCTTCGTCGAGGCCATGGGCGGGTCGATCACGGCTGCAAATCGTACCGATCGCTCCGGCGCCGTCTTTACCGTTACGCTGCCTGTCCCAACGGGGGTCACTCGACTAGGAACGGCTGCATGAGCGCCGCGCCGCTCAAAGTGCTTGTGATCGATGACGAGCCGCCGATCCGCAAGTTGCTGCGCATGGGACTCGGAACGCAGGGCTATCAAACCATTGACGCTCCCGACGCCAAGACGGCGCTGGAAGCGATTTCCGCCAAGCCCGACCTCGTAATTCTCGACTTAGGGCTGCCGGACATGCAGGGACTCGAGTTGTTGCGCCAGATTCGCGCACGACGAGAGGATGTACCGATTGTGGTGCTGTCGAGCCGCGGCGACGAAGCGGCCAAGGTGGAAGCGCTCGATCTCGGCGCCGACGACTATGTCACCAAGCCCTTCGGCATGGAGGAATTACTGGCGCGCGTCCGCACCGCGCTCCGGCATCAATTGCAAGCGCAGGGTGAGCGCCCGGTGTTCAAATTCGGCGATCTATCGGTCGATCTCGTCCGCCGCACCGTCAAAATCAAGGACCAAGAGGTGAAACTGTCGCCCAAGGAATATGAATTGTTGCGCGTCCTCGTTCAGCACGCCGGCAAGGTGCTCACGCACAAATTTCTCTTGAACCAACTCTGGGCCGTACCCATCGATGCACAATATCTACGCGTCTACGTGCGGCAGGTCAGGAACAAGATCGAGCCCGATCCCGCGCGGCCTCAATACATCTTGACGGAGACCGGCATCGGCTATCGCCTAAGAGCGCCCGACTGACTGGCCAGCACCGGGTCGCACAAGCGACTCCTGGCAAACTTCCTGAAGCGCTTCGATCTCGTTCACGTCCTCAGCCCACGATGTGGTAGCCGCCATCGATGAAGTGCACGCCGCCAGTGACATTCCTTGCCTCGGGACTCGCCAGGAAGACGGCGTAAGCGCCGAAATCCTCGATGCTCGCGAGCTGATGGGTTGGCGCGCGCTCGGATGCCTCGTTCATGAGGTCGTCGAAATGGGCGATGCCCGAAGCGGCGCGGGTCTTGAGCGGTCCTGGTGACAGCGCGTTGACGGTGATCCCCTTGGGACCGAGCTCGGCCGCCATGTAGCGCGTGGCCGATTCGAGCGCCGCCTTGACTGGACCCATGATGTTGTAATGCTTGACCACCTTCTCCGCACCGAAGTAGGAGATCGTCATGCAGGACCCTCCGGCACCCATCAACGGCTCGGCGCGGCGGACCATGCGGATGAAGGAATTGACCGAGATGTCCATCGCGGTGATGAACTCGTCGCGCGAGCAGTCGACGACGCGAGCGTGGAGGTCCTCTTTGGGACAGAAGGCGATCGAGTGAAGGCAGATGTCGATGTGCCCCCAGATCTGGCGGATCGAGTCGAACAGCTGACTGAACTGCCCGCTCTCACGCACGTCGAGCGGCAGGATGATGTCGGTACGAAGCTTGTCGGCGATCGGCCTCACATAAGGCTCGGCCTTGGCACTCTGAAAGGTGATGGCGAGGTCGGCGCCCTGTTCGCGAAACGCCTTGGCGCAGCCATAGGCGATCGAGTTCTCGTTGGCGATGCCAACGACGAGGGCTTTCTTGCCGGCAAGCGAAAACACGTGGCCTCTTTTCGTAGCGCTTTGGGGCGATCCTACAGACTGAGTATGACATTCGGAGTCCTGGGGGGCGAAAACCCCGCCGATTGCCCCGGCGACAGAACCGCCGACTTTGCGAGGTGGAATTGTTAGGAAAACAGCCCTAATTATATCGTTGACACCACAGACGCAAGGAGTAGTTGGTGATGCGTGACAGGCCGGCGCAACAATCAGTCGGAGGTGCGGCTCAGTTCGTCCAACGTCTTGAAGATAGCCGCAGCGATATCGTCGGCCTCGCGGTCGGTGAGCGCGGTAGTAGGCCACGCGATGAAATGCTCGCGAATGGGCCAGAGCTGGGCGACCTTTTCGACGCCCTTTGCGCCGATCCCAGCGCCGGCTACGAGCTTAGGAAAAACGCTACTGAATACATGCACATAGAGTTGTCCGAAGACGATCGTCGTCGATTGCGTGTTGGGTCGCGGGATACCATCAGCGGAAATGTTTGGGACATGCTCTTCGTCTGAGATCGCCATTGAGTTCTTGACGTGGTGCGCGACCCAATTGCCGCGCTCATATCGCGCGATCCAGATTTTCCAAGTGTTCGGGGGTGGCTCACGCTTAGCCCGCAGCCAATCCCGATCCCCTTGCGGTATTGCCTGCCGGTCAGGATAAAAGAAGTCGGAGGTCATGACGCTCATAGCGATCCAGGCTGCAACGATGCGCTGCGCATCCTGACCCAGGACGGTAGGATTTCCCATGATCAGCGGGAGCACAAGCCGCTTGCCACGCTGTTGCAATTGGCTCATCCATCCGCTGTTACACCTCTCGCAAATGAACTTTACGCGCCGACTGCGGGGATCGCCGCTAACCTCCCTCCGCACCACGTCGGTGTGGGTTGGATGGACCAATGACGCTGAGGCTGTGTAGCCAGTCTGATCTCGTGGCACGTATTTCTTGAGCCACGTAGGCCACACGTCCTCTTTGGTCAGGCGTCGTCCACAAGCGGGCCCGTAAAAGATGCAGCGCGTCTTGTTTTTTGACATATTGTGATCATGCCGAAGCAATCATCCGAATACAGTGCGCAGGAAGCTAAGCGAAGGCTTGAAGCTGCTTTGCAGGGCTCTCGAGCAGTGGGCCATAAGCCGATGAAGGACATCCCTCCGAAGCGGAAGAAGCGGGAGGACGATGCGACCAAGAAAGCCGCGGCGACTAAAACTCGGAAGCGGGGATAGCGTATGTCTCCATGTTCCCGTTTGGCACGGCGTAAAGCGTTACCCCACTCCAGTGAATGGTTTCACCATCATCCCAGAACGATAAACTCCGATCGGTTTTGAAGTGCGCCGTGCGAGGGCCAAAGTAGTCGCGATGTTTTTGATAAAAGCCGTACCAAGGAGTTCCGACGGCGTAGGTCAAAGCGTACTGTCCCAACGGGACATCGACCGTCAGGTCTGAGTTGGCTCTGACAAAAATCAGGATGAAATTGCTCGACGCATTCTTGAGCTTAACAAGATAGTTCTGCTCTCCCGCCACCTTGACTTCAAATGGTGCGGTTGCGTTTCCCGAGTCCGTCGGCAACGGCTGGCATTGCGTCTCCGACAAACAGAACAGTGCTTTGCCGTTCGCCGGCAAAGGCTCCTCCGTTCCTTCAAAAGGCGGCTCCTCCACGCGCGGTAGAGGCGCGGTCTGCGTTGGTGTCTGAGCAGTCTGTAGGTTGATGAAAATCATAACGCACAGCAGCAACGCCGGGATCGCGAATACATACCGCCGCCGCCAAAACCAGTCGCGCGAATAGGCGACAAAGGTCGCTATCTTGCTGTTCGTTTGCGCTTGGATCTGAAGCGTGCCGTTCGGCTTGGTAGTGTCGGCTAAGAGACGTGTCTTGCAGGTCGGGCAAGTAATTCTGCCGTGCTTCCCCGCCGGCATTCTGAGCTGCGTTCCGCAACTTGGACACGGCTGGACTGTTCGCGGCGCCATGCTCCCCACCCCCAGAGAACAACAATAACACTTAGGGTCAGAGAGATGAACCTGCTCCAGTTACTTGGGCAAATGCTCGGCCTGTCGCCGCCGCAAGCAGCGATGCAAAGCGCCGCGCCGGGTGCACCATCCCAGCCAAATATGCCGGCGGTTCCCCCTGGTTACGGTTTGCAGATGACGGAGCATGTCAGCCCTCGCCAGTCGCCTTCATCGCCGCCGCAGCAAACTCCATCTGGCGGTCTGGCGCGGCTTTCCGGTCAACCCCAGTCGCCGGCTCCCGGGGCGCCAACACCAGCCGACGCAAGCCCACCCGCGACAGGCCCGGATTCCGTCGTGGGGATGCGAACCGACAAGAAGACGGGCGAAATCAGTCCGGACTCCGGCATGCGGATGCGAACCATGACGCACAACAAGAAGACGGGCGAAGTCACCTATGGTCCGTGGGAGGATGTTCCCACCCACCCGATTCCGCCGGAGCAATTTTAGATCTCACTCTTCCGACGGTGCCTCCGGGTGCAACTCATGCCAAATCCGCTCAACGATCCGCGCTTAGGGCACTTGATGTTGAATGTAGAGGCGCCCCTCGCCATTGCCTCCCTAACTGGCTCTAGGCAACAAGGCGATACTAAACTCGCGATATTGTTTCCTGAGTGCCATGCGAATAACAGCTATTTCCCAGAGGATGATGGGCACTCCTTGCAATACGGCGGATACGAGGATGAGAATTGCCACGCTTGCGTCCGCCCTCATATCTCGTGTGGCGCGTAGTACCAGCTCCGTCAATGGTTCGCGCAGCAATGCAAAGACAGATGCGATTATCGCAACCCCCACAAAAGTACGCCAAAGGATCAGCCACCACACTCGTAAGCTTCTTTGCCAAGTCGGTTCCAGTTCTGGCATGTTAACCCCTCAAGCAAGGAATTCGGCCCGAATGATACTCAGTTATGATGATCTTTCGTCGCATCCTCAAAGAATGGATGCAGAAGCCCAATCAGTTCCTGCATCTGTTGCTGTTCCAGATGAACCCGAAGTTGCTTACCGCATTCGAGAGTCAGGTGTACCTGAACTGGCCATCCCCCTTCCGGGACGATTATCTCTGGAACGGCTAATACAGGTGGCAGGACGAACGGACCCGGACCGTCTAATTGAACGACTGTGGGAGTACGTCGCGCGCTGATTGGCATGGCCATCCCCCGTTTGGCCTTCCTCGCCGCGCACAACCTTAGCATTTCTCCGTCGGCGGCGCCGCAATTTGCGCCAGCGCAGAAATCGCGCAGCCCTGAATTTGTAGACCGGCTTAGTGAGGCTGACGATACGTGAGACGCTTGCCCTTAGCGTACTTCATGGCAAGCGCGGCACGTTCCCCATCGTTGATGCCAAGCGCGATGCGGTGATTGTAGCGGAAGTCGTATTCAGCGAGATAGCGGTGCAGATGCTTCTCGGCGCAATGCTGGTAGATGCCACGCATGCCGCGTTTGAAGATTGAGAAATAGCCTTCGGCTGAATTGGTATGCACGTCGCCGCGCACGTATTCTTTGGCTGAGTGCTTCACTGTCTCGTGCGAGGCGAATAGCGCGTCGGCTCCAGTGTAAAGGCGGCTCTCGTCGGTATGCAACCGCGTTTCGCGCGCCACGTTCTCAGTGACGATCTTCTTAACCGTGCGCTTGTCAGCTACGCCCACATGGAACGTGCGGACGGAGCCGCCGCGCTCGACAAGAGCAACAATGGCACGCTTGTCTTTAGGGCCGCGCGAGCCGCGCTTGTAAGGACGCCCACGACGCTGCTTTGAGACGTGGGGTTTCTCCAGTTTTCCATAGTAGGTCTCATCTGCCTCGACGATTTTGCCTCCGCCACCCATCGGCTTGAGGCCGCCGGCGCGCATCGCCTCGCGGATGCGATGCGCCATGAACCAAGCCGAACGGTAGGTGATGTCGAGCGTGCGGTGGAGCTGGTGCGCCGACACGCCCTTCTTGCTCGAGGTCATCAGATGGAACGCCTGTAGCCACTTATGCAAGGCGATGTGGCTCCGCTCCATGACCGTCTTCATGGTGACGGTGAAGTCCTTGCGGCACTCCTTCTCGGCGCAGCGGTAAACTCCGGGACGCTTGGTCTCATAGGCATGACCGACGACGCCGCAGAACGGGCACACCGGGCCATCGGGCCACAACACGCCCTCTAAGAACTTACGTGCGGCTTCATCGTCTCGGAAATGTGAAGCGGAGAAAGTGTCCATGGGTCATTCGTCCAAATCAGATGCGCTTGCGAATGCGGTTAGCGGTGTCCTCGATCAACATGATAGCGGTCGCGAACCCATCGGCCTCATCCGTTTCGCTCATACCCTCTGCGTAAAGGTTCTTGACGCGGCCAGTTGCCTCCTTGGCTATCGCATCGAGCCGATCGCTAGGCGATACGTCATCGACTTTGATGTGATCTGGGAAAGCGGCCATCTCTATCGCGACACTAAGGGCAGCAACGAGTCCGGTGACACAAGCGGCATAGGCGTTGTTATTCAACCGAAGCTCAAACCCGCCTTGCGCGTCCTCTGACATCGGCTGCCTCCACCATTGAGGCCAAACACTACTCCTTGCGCCGTGTGGTGTCAACGATATAATTAGGAAAACAGCCCTAATTATATACATGACAAAAGAGTGCATGAAGCCGCCTCGCAAGAGGCTGGCGCGCCCGACGAAAAGGAAATTGAGATCACGCCTCAGATGATTGAGGCGGGAGCCGCAGTTATTATGCTCGCTTCTGTTGGCGAGTCCCCTTTGGATGGGGGGAGAGGCCTTGCCGAAGACGTTTTTCTCGCAATGGCTGAAGCCTCAGATGAGCTTCGAAAAGCAGGATTGCGCGTTCGGCTTGGGTCGCCAGCCTGAGTATGCTTTCTGGGAGATAGCCTTCCACCACCTGCTTAACAGTTCCGATGTCAGGTTTTCTAAGTGTGACCGCTGTGAGAAAAGCGAGATGTTTCGATGCGGTCTTGCCCATGAATACGCCATGGGCGACCGCATTGCGGCAACTAATGACTTCCCAGAAGTGTTCATCAAAGGCGGCAGCGCAGAGGTCCACTTCATCTTTCCCCTTGATAGTTGCAAGATAGGTAGCGATCTCTACGCGGCTACGTATTGGCATTTTGCCAAGCAATATGACGGCATGCCCTTCGGAAATATCGGCGAGGCGACAGATATAGAGGGTGATCAAGTCCTCAATCTCAGCGCAAGCTCGAATGAGTCTACCGATCGCCGTCATGATCTTGAGCGGGATTTTTGCTCGCTTGAGCGAAGTTGGAAACGAAGCGTAGGTTTTTGGCATGGCTAAACCCCGCAAAGACCAAGACATGGAAGAAACCAAGCGCATCATGGAGCGCTTAGTGAAGATGCCGCACAAACCGCACGTTCAAGACAAATCGAAGGTTAAAGGACGAAAGCAGCAGAAAGCGTTAGGGCAGCAAAAGGGTAAACTATGAGCGGCATCCGTTGGGGGCGCGGGTTCGTCCGCATCTGGATTATAGTTTCAATCTTATGGGTGGGGTCCGCGATATGGATTTAAACTCTTCCTACGGGCGATCTTTTTGAAGGCATTTCCTACCCACGGACTAGGGCCGGATGCGAGGAGGCGGCCCCGCGTTGAGCCAAGAGTAAACATTGAACTATGTGCTGAGAATGCCCGCAAATTAAATGCGCGTGACCTCGCAGGAGTCGCACGGGCAATAGTGCCTCCAATCCTCCTTTTATGTTTTGGCTGGATTATCGCTTGGATTCTTTCTGGGTTTCGCTCGCGCTCTCCGAAATTACCTACTCGGGCACCTCTTTTTTGTGAGACGCATCTAACTCTGCCGCCACTGCGTTCACGCGAGTGTTTAGATCACGAAGGTCGCGTGCCAGAGGGTTCACAAAGTTAGCGATGTCGGCAATGTCCTTACGCAAGGCCTCAAGTTTTTCGTCCACGGTCATTTGTCCCCATGGCTTCTCTGCCATTTTGACCTGCCCCTGAAGATTTCCTCCACGGCGAGTTAGAGTCCGGCCCTGCTGGAGGGACGGACGATGAAGCGGAAGAGGTTTTCGGAAGAGCAGATCATTGCGGTTCTGCGCGAGCACGACGCGGGCGCCAAGGCGGCCGATCTGGCGCGCAAGTACGGGGTCTCGGAAGCCACGCTATACAATTGGAAGGCCAAGTATGGCGGGCTGGATGTCTCCGAGGCCAAGCGGCTGAAGGCGCTGGAAGATGAGAATCGCAAGCTGAAGAAGCTCCTCGCCGAGTCAATGCTCGACAATGCCGCGCTGAAGGAGCTCCTCTCAAAAAAATGGTAGGGCCCGTCGCCAAGCGAGAAGCCGTCGCTCATCTGCGCAGCGTCTTGGAGATGAGCGAGCGTCGGGCCTGCACGCTGGTTACCGCGGATCGAACGATGATCCGCTATCGCTCACGCCGGCCGCCCGATAAGGCCCTGCGGGCGCGATTACGAGAGCTGGCCAATGAACGACGGCGCTTCGGCTACCGGCGCCTGTTCATCCTGCTACGCCGGGAGGGCGAGGCATCAGGGATCAACCGGATCTATCGGCTCTATCGTGACGAGGGGCTGATGGTCCGCAAGCGCCGAGCCAGGCGGCGAGCTATTGGCATCCGCGCCCCGATCCTGGTCGAAGCCAGGATCAACGCCCGCTGGTCGCTCGACTTCGTTCACGATCAGATGGCCAATGGTCGTCGCTTCCGGGTTCTCAACATCGTCGATGACGTGACGCGTGAGTGCCTGGCCGCGATCCCCGACACCTCGATCTCGGGCATGCGTGTGGCCCGGGAGCTGACGGACCTGATCGCCCGGCGCGGCAAGCCGGGGATGATTGTTTCTGACAATGGCACTGAGTTCACCTCGCATGCGATCTTCACCTGGGCGAAGGACCATGCCATCGACTGGCACTACATCGCACCCGGCAAGCCCATGCAAAACGGCTTCGTGGAATCCTTCAACGGGCGGATGCGGGATGAACTGTTGAACGAGGCCCTGTTCTTCGGCCTCGAACATGCGCGCCACGCGATCGCGGAATGGACGGAAGACTACAATACGGGCCGGCCGCATTCGGCGCTCGACTACCAGACACCGGCGGCCTTTGCCGCCAAACTCACCGCAACAGGCCATCACGCTGCGCTCTGTCATGGCTCCGCGTGCCGGCCTGTTGCTCACCCCGCCCGAGAGGGCATACTCATGCCGAGACTCTAATTCCCAATGGAGGATACTTCAGGGGCAGGTCAATTTGGCTCTCCATTTTAGGAATGCTCGCGCTTTCTGCTCAAACGTCTTGGGCTTCGTGAGACCGCCGATAGGTGAGCCTCTTTCCTTGGATGCCTTCCATGATCGCATCCACGCGCTCTTTGTCGGAGTAGCCAAGCGCCACGCGGTGGCAATAACGGAAATCAAACTCGGCGATGTAGCGATGCAGGTGTGCTTCGCCGCAGTGCTGATAGACGCCCTTCATGCCGCGCTTGAAGATCGAAAAGAAGCCCTCGACCGTGTTGGTGTGGACCTCGCCGCGAACGTACTCTTTGGCTGAGTGCTTCACGCTTTCGTGCTTGGCGAACTCAGATCCTACATCTGTGTAGAGCCTGCTTTCGTCAGTGTGCAGTGTGCTTTTGCGCGACACATTGCGCACGATAACCTTGCGGACGTTCTCTGCCGTCGCATGGTCAACGTGGAACGTGCGGGACTTGCCGCCACGCTCTACCAGTGAGACCACGGCACGCTTATTACGCGGACCTTTGCGCTTGTACTTGTAGGGACGGCCACGGCGCTGTGCTGACTTGATGGGCGTGTCGCGCTCGCCAAAGTAGGTTTCGTCAACCTCGACGATTTTGCCTTCTCCACCAAGCGGGGCAGCCTTCATGTCCTTCATCGCTTCACGGATGCGATGGGTCATGAACCAAGCCGTCTTATAGGTCACGCCCAACATACGGTGGAGCTGGTGGCTGCTCATGCCCTTCTTGCTTGAGCCGAGCAGATGCACTGCGAGCCACCATTTGGTGAGCGGCACCTTGGAACGCTCGAAAACCGTTCCGACCGTGACCGTGAACTGGCCTTTGCACTCGTTGCAATAATAGAGCCCCTCACGGTGCGAGTGCTTGGAGCCCGCGACCTTGGCGATGCGGTCCTGATCGTGATTGCCGCAATGAGGGCAGATCGGACCATCCGGCCAGCGCACGGCTTCAAGCGCCTCACGCGCCTTGTTGAGATCGTTGAAAATCTGGTTTTGGAGGTCAGCTTTCATGACGGAATGTCCGTGTCTTATTTGCTCTGGGGCTTGGAAGACCGACCACCGCGTGGCGGTGGAGGTGATTCGCGGATGGCTATCAGGATTGCATTTCCAAGCCGCTCAAAATCGCCGCGCTTCAAAGCAAACTGGTAAAAGTCGCCGTTCATCGAAAACTGGACATAGCCAATCTTCGGCTCGTCAAAGTCGATCCACGCCGAAACGCTAAGCGGTTTACAATGATGGGGTATTTGGATTTTGGCCATAGCTAGTGCTCCCCTTGAGTTTCAAGGTATGCCGACTAGCCACTTTTGTCAAGTATATAATTAGGAAAACAGCCCTAAGGTCGCCCGCGCAAGGGGGGTGTGATCCCTGGGCGCGATTCCTGTCGATACGGTATATAGTTAGGCTGTCTTACACACGAACGGCACCTTGGTGATTTGAACCTAAGAGGGCATTATGGCCGACACCCCTTCCTTCGAGATTCCGCCGCAGCTGCGCGAGATGGCAGAAAAGAACGTCGAGCAGGCGCGCGCGGCCTATGGCCAATTCATGGACTTTCTGACCCAGGCCATGAACGCGTGGTCGCGGGGACCGACGACCGGCGGCGCGGCAGGGTTCAAGGTGGTGCAAGACCGTGCCGTCGGCTTTGCCAAGGAGAATGCCGAGCGCTCCTTCAATCTCGCAAGCGAAATTGCCCGTGCCAAAGACGTGCAAGAGGTGCTGACATTGCAGAGCCGCTACGCGCAGACTCAGATGCAGCTCTTCGCCGTTCAGGCGCAGCAGCTCTCTTGGCTCATGGCCGATGCCATGCGCGAGATGCAGCCGAAATCTTGAAGCCTGCGCAGGCTCTCAGCCCCGCTGGTCGATCTGGTGGCCGAGATAGGTTGCCACATCGTCGTGCATCTTGAAGACGGCGTCCTTGACGTCGCCCTCGGGCGCCTTGCTGTTGATGGCATTGACGAGGCCGATCCAGAGGTTTTCCGGCATGCCGATCTCGCTCATGCGTGCTTGGATCACGCCACCGATCCCCTGATCCTCGCCCGGCTGGTAAAGGAGGATGAGCAGGTTCGACTTGACCGAGACTTCAAACAACGTGCCGGCCGCGTTGCCGAATTTCTCCGAGATGTCGCGGCCAAGATCGGCGCCATCGCCCTGGATGAGGTAGTGGATCACGTCGGCATAGGTCTGGGATGAATCGGACGAGCGCGGCGGGAAGGGCTTGAGATCGAGTTGCATCGCCTCGGTGATGGGCTTGATGCTCGCGAGCAAGTCATCGACCTTTTGGTCCTGGTTGCCTTGCGCATAGAGGAGCGCAGCAAGGCTGAGCTGATCTCCCAGCCGCCAGGCGGCAGCCTTGGCGAGGTCTTCGTCCGACGCCAGGCCTTCAGCGGCGAAGACGAAGAGGAAAAGCACCCCAACGGCAACAAGGGCGGCGACGCCCGCTAGACTTAGGGCTCCTGACCGAGCCCGCAACGACAATGCACGCAAGCGCGACCTCCCTCGATCAGGCCGAACCGAAGCGCGCGGCCAGGAGCCAAGATAGCTTGCGCGCTGATCCTAGTCCCCATCAATGTTGGATGATGCGCTAACCATTCTTTCGCCCGCATTTGTTCTTGTCGGCTTTCCAAGCGCACATGTCGGCCTTCGCGGCGCAGGCGTCTTGATCGAGATCCTTGCAAGGATTGGACCCTTTTTCTCCCGGCTTGGAGGTGTTTGCGGACGCCCCTGATCCTGCCGAGCTCGTTGCCGAATCCTCGGTAGGGGCGGGGGTCTTGGCCGGTTTTTTGATCGGCGCTCCGCTCATCACCGACCAGGAGTTGGGCTTGTCGCAAGAGACCAAGGCTGGCTCGTCGTTCTTCTCACCATCAACGCCAAGACACTTGCCGAGCGCGACCGACTTCAACTTATAGTTCGCATCGGCGGCGAGCATGTCGTGCAGCGCGTTTTCGAGCGCGGCGACCCGGCCGCCGAGAGCCAAGATCGTCTGCTCCAGATGCGAGATATGCTCCTGCAGGCAAGCCATCCGGGCCTGATCGTCTTTGATGTCGTCGCAGAATTGCATTCCAAGCGCCCGCGCCGGCATCGCAAATCCGATCATAGAGAGCACGGCAATGAGTGCAGCGAAGACGCGCATGCGAACCTCCTCTGGTCGTTTTGGCAGCCGGATCTTTGCGGGGAGCGTCCGTCCTGGCAAGCGACAATCAGGGCTTTGCAGCCGCACTTGCCGGCGCGCTCGGTGTCACCCGCCAGACGATATCGCCGACATCGTCGGCGATGAGGAGCGCGCCTGACGTGTCGACTGCGACACCGACGGGGCGGCCGAACGCATCGCCGTTCGTATTGCGAAATCCGGTCAGCACGTCTTCGACGGAGCCGGACGGATGGCCGCCGGAGAAGGGAACGAAAACCACCTTGTAGCCGCTCGGAGGATCGCGGTTCCACGACCCATGCTGGCCGATGAAGGCGCCGCCCCGATAATGCTCGGGGAGCAGCGTGCCCCGGTAGAAGGCAAGCCCGAGTGAGGCGGTATGCGGCCCGAGCGCATAGTCCGGTACGATCGCCTTGGCGACGAGATCGGGCCGCTGCGGGCTCATGCGGGGATCGAGATGATCTCCGAAATAGCAGTAAGGCCAGCCGTAGAAGCCGCCTTCCTTGACCGCGGTCATATAGTCGGGGACGAGGTCGCTGCCGAGTTCGTCCCGCTCGTTGACTGCGACCCAGAGCGCGCCGCTCTTCGGCTCGAACGCGAGGCCGACCGGATTGCGCAGGCCGGTAGCGAAAGGATGAGTCTCGCCGGTCGTAGGATGGATCGCGAGAATGGCGGCGCGCCCGGTTTCGGCATCGATCCCATTCTCCCCGGCATTGCTGTTCGAGCCGACGCGACGAAGAGCCTAGACCCGTCGGGGCTTGCAACAAGGCTCTTGGTCCAGTGGTAGTTGTAAGGCCCGGCTGGCAGATCCGCGATTTTGGTCCCTTGCACCGCGATGCTGGTATCGCCCTCGTGGTAGGGAAAGCGCAGCACGGCATCGGTATCGGCGACATAGAGAGCGTCGCCGACCAGAGCCATGCCGAAGGGCGAGTTGAGGCCGCTCAACAACGTCGATTTCGTCTCGGCCGCGCCATTGCCGTCAGCGTCGCGCAGCAGGATAATTCGGTTGGGGCTCGGCAGGCCGGCGCCGGCCCAGCGCATGACCGCCTTGGTGATCCAAGCCGACAAGCCCGTCTGCTCGGGTGGGGCCGGGGTATTCGTCTCGGCGACGAGAACATCGCCGTTGGGAAGCACATAGAGCCAGCGCGGATGGTCGAGGCCCTCTGCGAAGCGCTCAACCTTGAGCCCTTCGGCAGCCTTTGGTGTGCCGCCCTCGGGCCACCCGATCGCATGCGCGACGACGACGGTGGGGAGAAGCCGCTGCCGAGGTGGGGGGAGTTCAGGATTTGGACCGGTTCCCGCCTCGACCGGAAAGCTCGCCTCGTCGCGGCAACCAAACAGGCCGAACATGAGGGTTGCAGTCAAAAGAACGGTGGCGAGAGGCTTTAGCATGTCCGGTCCATTTTTCTGGCCTCAGCACTCCCCTGCGCGACAGGAAGATAGGGCGCGAAACTTCGCCTGAAAGATTGGACAAGCCCTGCCAGAACGCCGCAGGCAAATTCCAGTTGGCGGGGGCTTCGTGCGCAATTTGCCGTGAGGGGCTGCAGAAAGGCCCTTTTCGCCGGGCAATTGCCGTCATGATCGGCTATTCCAAACGGGTCTTTGCCCCTCGCGTTCACCCGCTGCTTTGGAGTAGCGTTCTAAGGAGAATCCTTGCAAACCGCGCTTTAGCGCAACAGATCGTCAACAGCGTCAAGTTCACAATGCGGCTAAGATGCAGCAGAGAAACCGAAACGGTAGCGAAAGTCGCGAGCAAGGCGACGACGCCACCACGAGTGAGACCGAAGAGGCAACCACGGACCTGAAGGTTCCTGACGCGCCGGCTCGCAAGCCAGAAGCGGCGCCTCCGGCTGAAGCTCCCGCGCGCGGCTCGGGAGGCGCGCTTAAGCGCGTGCTCGTGCTTCTCGCCGTCGTCGCGGCGGCAGCGCTTCTTTATCACTATTGGGGCTTCTGGAAGGGTGAGCAGGGCGCGGCGACCGCGCCACCCCCGCCGGCCGTGACCGTAGCCAAGCCTTTCATCAAGGAGATGCAAGAGTGGGCCGATTTCACCGGACAGTTCGAGGCTCCGGAGTTGGTTGAGGTCCGTCCACGGGTCAGCGGCTACCTTGAGTCCGTCGATTTCACCGACGGGCAGCTGGTTAAGAAGGGAGACCTCCTCTTCGTCATCGAGCCTCGTCCGTTCGAACTCGCGCTGGAGACGGCCAAAGCCCAACAAGCTCAGGCCGAGGCTCAGCTCGATCTCGCCAAGGCTCAGCTCGCGCGCACCGCACAACTCCGCAAGAACGACTATGCCACGCAGGAGACTTACGACGAGCGGCTTGCCCAGGTGAACATCGCCACCGCCTCGCGCGATGCCTCCATCGCCGCGGTCAACCAGGCGCAGCTCAATCTCGATTACACGCGCGTGACAGCGCCGGTCTCGGGCCGCGTGGGCCGGCACGAGGTGAGTGTCGGCAACCTGATCATGGGCGGCACCAGCGGGACCAGCACCACCACGCTGCTCACCACCATCGTCTCTCTTGATCCGATCTGGCTCTCGTTCAACGTCAGCGAAGGCGACGGCATGAAGTATAAGCGCCTGGTGCAGAAGGGCGAGATTAAGTCGGCGCGCGAGAATTCTGTCGACGTCCAAGGCCAGCTGATAGACGAGAGCCAATGGACCCTGAAGGGCAGTATCAACTTCGTCGACAATCAATATGACCGCTCTTCGGGGACGATCCGTGTCCGCGCGACCTTCCCCAATCCCAATCTCTTCATCACGCCTGGTCAGTTTGGCCGCGTGCGCGTGCCGATGTCGCAGCTTCGTCCGACCATGCTGGTGCCCGATGCCGCCGTAGTGACCGATCAATCGGTGAAGCTTCTCTTCACTGTCACACCCGACGGCACCGTGGTGCCGAAGCCGGTCGATCTCGGCCCCGTCACTGACGACAATCTACGTGTGGTGAGGAGTGGCATCACCGCCGATGACGAGGTGATCATCGACGGACTGTTACGCGCACGACCGGGCCAGAAGGTCACGCCCCAGCAGGGCACGGTCGGCGCGTCCGCCGCATCAGATCAAGCAGCGCCACCCGCGTCAGGTTCGCATTAGGATTGCCATGCAAATTCGGCCGGTGCGTGTGGCTTCCCGCTCCCCGCTCGCGGGGGATCGCGTTCGGGTAACTCCCCGGAGCCGCGCATGAACATCTCGCATTTCTTCATTGACCGGCCGATCTTCGCCGCCGTCATCTCCATCATCATTACGCTGATCGGCGCCGTCGCCTATTTCAGCCTCCCCGTTGCGCAATATCCCGATATCGCACCGCCTTCGATCTCGGTCAGTGCGAGCTACCCCGGCGCCTCGGCCGAGATCGTCGCCAAGACGGTTGCCACACCTCTCGAGCAGGAGGTGAACGGCGTCGACAACATGCTCTATATGACGTCGCAGTCGACGAGCGACGGCGCCATGGCGCTCGCGGTCACCTTCAAGCTCGGCACCAATCTCGATACCGCGCAGGTCCTGGTGCAGAACCGCGTGTCCACGGCGCTGCCACGCCTGCCCGATGAGGTGCGCAATATCGGCGTCACCGTCACCAAGCAGTCGCCCGACCTGATGATGGTCATCCACCTCTCGTCACCCGACGGCTCGCGCGATCTCCTCTACATCTCCAACTACGCAACGCTGCACGTGAAGGATGTGCTCGCGCGCATCGACGGCGTCGGCAACGTCACCATTTTCGGCGCGCGCGACTACTCGATGCGCATCTGGCTCGATCCCGATAAGCTTGCGGTGCGCAACTTGACCGCCGGCGACGTGCTCACGGCGTTGCGCGGGCAGAACGTGCAGGTTGCTGCCGGCGTCATCAACCAGCCTCCGGTGCCGAAGCCCGGCGCCTTCCAATACAATGTCGAGACGCAAGGGCGGCTGACCACTCCCGAGCAGTTCGGCAGTATCATCGTCAAGACCGACGATCAGGGCCGCGTCACGCGCGTCCGCGACATTGCCCGGGTCGAGCTTGGCGCCGCAGACTATAACCGCAGCGGCTATCTCGACGAGCGCGTGGCGATTCCGCTCGGCATTTTCCAGCGGCCTGGCTCCAACGCGCTCGCCACCGCGACCCTCGTGCAGAACACGATGGCCGAGCTGTCGAAGTCCTTCCCGGCAGGGCTCCGCTACGACATCGTCTACAATCCGACCGTCTTCATCTCGCAATCGGTCGATGCCGTCATCCACACCATGTTCGAGGCCGTCGTCCTCGTCGTCGTGGTGATCATCCTGTTCCTACAGACGTGGCGCGCTTCGGTCGTTCCCATCGTCGCCATTCCGGTGTCGCTGATCGGCACCTTCGCCATGCTGGCGGCGCTCGGCTTCTCGTTGAACAATCTCTCTCTCTTCGGGCTCGTTCTCGCCATCGGCATCGTGGTGGACGACGCCATCGTCGTGGTGGAGAACGTCGAGCGCAACATCCGCGAGGGACTAAGCCCGCGCGACGCCGCCTATCGAACCATGGAAGAAGTAGGTGGCGCGCTCATCGCCATCGCGCTCGTGCTGTCGGCGGTGTTCATTCCCTCAACCTTCCTCACCGGCATTCTCGGCCAGTTCTTCCGCCAGTTCGCCGTGACCATCGCCACCGCCACAGCAATCTCTCTGATCGTGTCGCTGACCTTGAGCCCTGCGCTCTGCGCGCTCCTGTTCAAGCCGCATGAGGCGCACCCCAAGCGGCAAAATATTTTCGTGCGGCCTGTCGTAGCCTTCTTCAACGGCTTCAATCGCGCCTTCGAATGGGTCTCATCGCGCTACGGGGCTCTGACCGCAAGGCTCGTGCGCATCTCAGCCTTCATGGTGGTGATCTATGCCGGCCTGATCGGCATCACCATCTACGAGTTTTCCCGCGCGCCGACCGGCTTCATCCCGCAGCAAGACCAGGGCTATCTGATCAACATCATCCAGCTTCCGCCCGGCGCGTCGCTCGCCCGTACCGACGAAGTGGCGCGCAGGGTGACCAAGATCGTTCTCTCGACGCCCGGCATTGCGCACGCCGTTCCGATCGTCGGCCTCGACGGCGCGACTTTCACCACCGCCCCCAATTCGGCCGTCGTGTTTACACCGCTCGACGACTTCAAGGTGCGCGCCGAGAAGGGTCAGAGCGCCCAGGCTCTGATCAACGCCTTGAATAAGCAATTCGCCGGTATCCAGGAGGCCTTCATCATCTCGGTGGCCCCGCCGCCCGTGCGCGGCATCGGCACGACCGGCGGCTTCAAGATGGAGGTGCAGGACGTGCACGGCGGCGAGCCGGCCGAGCTCGAGACCGTTGCCAACGCCATCATGGCGCAGGCCAATCAGACACCAGGCCTCGCCGGCGTGTTCACCACCTTCAGCACCAAGACGCCGAAGATCTATGCCGACATCGACCGCGTCCGTGCCGAGATGCTTGGCGTCAACGCCAACGACGTGTTCACCACGCTCGAGGTCTTTCTCGGCTCGCAATATGTCAACGACTTCAATTTCCTCGGCCGCACCTACCGCGTGACGGCACAGGCCGACGGCCAGTTCCGCCAGGACCTGCACGCCATCGGCAATCTCAAGACGCGGAACGCCAAGGGCCAGATGGTGCCGCTAAGCTCGGTCGCATCGTTCCGCAATATCACCGGGCCTTACCGCGTCGAGCATTTCAATCTGTTCCCCTCCGCCGCTGTGCAAGGCGGCGTGCAGCCGGGCTATTCCACCGGCTACGGGCTCGCCGCCATGGAGAAGATCGCGCGCGCCAATCTGCCCGATGGCTACTCCTTCTCCTGGACCGAGCTCGCCTTCCAGGAAAAGCTCGCCGGCAACACCGCCATCTACGTGTTCTTGGCGTCGGTGGTGTTCGTGTTCCTTCTGCTGTCAGCGCAGTATGAGAGCTGGACTTTGCCGCTCGCGGTGATCCTGATCGTGCCGATGTGTCTGCTCGCCGCGGTCACCGGACTTCTGCTCAGGACCATGGACGTAAACATTCTGGCGCAGATCGGCTTCGTTGTGCTCATAGGATTGGCGGCCAAGAATGCGATTCTGATCGTCGAGTTCGCGCGACAAAACGAGGAGCATGGCGAAGACAGATTGCAGGCGGCGACCGAGGCTGCGCGCGTGCGGCTAAGGCCCATCTTGATGACCTCCTTCGCCTTTATCCTGGGCGTGCTGCCGCTGATGATCGCAACCGGTGCCGGCGCCGAGATGCGTCAGTCGCTTGGCACCACCGTGTTCTGCGGCATGCTCGGCGTGACCGTGTTCGGGCTAATCTTCACGCCGGTGTTCTATGTTATGGTGCGGAAATTCGCCGCCAAGCCGGAGGCGCATGGTACCACCCACGCCGCTCCCGCCGAGTAGAGCCGTCCTCGCGGACTTACCCTTCGAGACGGGTCTTCGGCCCTCCTCAGGGTGAGGAGAGAATCCTCATGGTGAGGAGCGCCCGAAGGGCGCGTCTCTAACCATGAGGCCCGGAGACTATTTCACGGCACTATAACAACGCGGAAGCGGGCCTTCCCGCTCAGCATGCGGTCGTAGCTTGCGTTAGCTCAGTGAAATAGATGAGTGGCCGCGAGGCCATTGAAGATCGACTGCACGGCAAGTGCGGCGAGCAGGACCCCGAACACCCGCACGATCACTTTGCGCGCCGTAACCCCGATCAGCTGGTGGACCTCTTGCGCCACGAGGAGCAGCGTCAGCGTCACCGCCATCACTGCGAGGATGGCGACGATCACGGCGCCGAGCAGCCTCAAATCGCCTTTGGTGCCCGCCGCGAGCACGATCGCACTCGTCATGGCGCCAGGCCCCGCGATCAGGGGAGTCGCGAAGGGGAACACGGCGATCTCCGCGTGCGCCTCCGCCTTATCCTCGGCCTCCTCGCTCTCCTTGGCGGACAAGGAGGGAACGGGTCCTGGTCGCCTCGCCAGCGTCATCTCGAGTGCGATCATGAACAGGATAATCCCACCCGCCGTCTGCAGCGCGGCGAGAGAGACACCGAGCTGGCTCAACACCGGCTGCCCGACCAACGCGAACAGGAGAATGATGATGGTTGCGATAAATACGGCCTTGACGGCGATCGCCCGCCGCTCGGTGCGGGTTAGATTCGGCGTGAGCGAGGCAAGCAACACGGCCGTGTCGATCGGGCCGATGACCGCGAAGAAAGTGGTAAACGCTGTGAGAATTGTTTCCAGCATGGCCGGGGCTCAGGGGGGACGCGCGTCAAGCCTTTAGCATGTTTCCCCTAGGGACTGCTGGGCGAGACCAATCGGTCCATGATGAGACTTCGGAGGATGCGCCATGGGTGAAATCTCGGAGCGGCACGAGGTGAGGGTCCGCGGCAAGGACAATACGGTCGTGTTCACGGCCGACTCGGCCGATGGGCAGCTTGTCATCAAACAGGAATGGGATGGTAAAGGTCCGAAACAGACCTGCTCGATTACCCTTGTCGACCCGAGCGAGCTCAAGGGCTTCTTTCAAGGCTTGCGCCGAATCATGGCCTCTCTCGGCACGATCGAGTCAGGTCAAACCGCCGCTCAGCAGTCCCCCCGCCTGCAAGCCCCGGAGGCCGCTATGCCAGAGCCGGGCACCGAGGATCGTGAGGTCCTGGTGGCCAAGGCGAGGGCCAAGAATCCGCAAGCTTTCGCGCCCTGGACCA
Organism: uncultured Alphaproteobacteria bacterium; assembly: GCA_963732205.1. GTDB lineage: Bacteria > Pseudomonadota > Alphaproteobacteria > Rhizobiales > Methyloligellaceae > Methyloceanibacter. The sequence continues at coordinate 640,994 of CAVSYE010000004.1, read as the reverse complement.
AGAAGGAGGAAGAGGAGGTTGCCCGGCGCTATCGGTCTGGCGAGAGCGTCGAGGCGATTGCCCGGACGCAGAAGCGGTCGGCCCGCGCCATTGAGTTGAGACTCGAGCGTCTCGGGCTTCTGGACGCCGGCAAGAAGCTCTGAATAAAAAACAGGCCGCCAAGAGCGTTGCTCATTCCGGCGCCATCGTCCTAAGATGCAGGAAAATTCGGTCCAGGAAACGCATCGGGCGGGCGGTAGAGGTCGCGAGAAAATCAGGACGGGCGAGCTTGCCGCAATCTGCTGAGAGGGTGAGTGCCGGGGAGAGGCGAGAAGTCCCCTCCCAGCCTCCCCACAAATTCTTCGACGAGATGCGCGCGCCGGACGGCAAGGTCCGGCATGCTTATGCCGCGCTTGCGAGCTTGCTCGACGGCCTCTCGATCGATTCGCTCGTCACCAAGAAGAATGCCGCCGAAGAGCTGTTCCGGAGGCTCGGCATCACCTTCGCCGTTTATGCCGAAGGGGGTTCGACCGAACGTCTGATTCCCTTCGATCTCATTCCCCGCATCCTCGACCGCACGGAGTGGAACCTGGTCGAGCGGGGCTGCATCCAGCGCGTGAAGGCGATCAACATCTTCCTTTACGACATCTACCACGACCAGGAGATCCTCAAAGCGGGCCTCATTCCGCCCGAGCTCGTCCTGCTCAACTCGGCCTTCCGCCCCGAGATGCTGGGTATAGAGCCGCCCAACAATGTCTACGCCCATATCGCCGGCATCGATCTGATCCGCACTGGCGAGCGCGACTTCTTCGTGCTCGAGGACAATGTGCGCACGCCGTCTGGCGTCTCTTATGTGCTCGAGAACCGCGAGATCATGATGCGGCTCTTCCCCGACGCCTTTGCCGGGCAGAGCATCTCGCCCGTCGGCAACTATTCCGAGCGGCTGATCGAGAATTTGCGCGCGGTGGCGCCGTCGGGCGCAGACGATCCCGTAGTGGTCCTGCTCACGCCGGGACGCTACAACAGCGCCTATTTCGAGCACGTCTTCCTCGCCGAGCAGATGGGGATCGAGCTGGTCGAGGGCGGCGACCTCTTCGTACGCGACGGCTATGTGTGGATGCGCACCACCGAAGGTCCGGTGAAGGTCGATGTCATCTACCGCCGGGTCGACGATTCCTTCATGGACCCGCTCGCCTTCCGCCCTGATTCGGTGCTCGCCGTGCCGGGTCTGCTGTCGGTCGTCCGCACTGGCCGCGTGGCGCTCGCCAACGCGCTCGGCACCGGCGTCGCCGACGACAAAGCTATGTACACTTACGTGCCGCGCATGATCGAGTTCTATCTCGGCGAGCACGCCATCCTCAACAACGTGCACACCTACATGCTGCGCGATCCCAAGCAGAGGCAGCACGTCTTCAACAACCTGCACAATCTCGTGGTCAAGGAGGTGCAGGGCTCGGGCGGCTACGGCATGCTGATCGGGCCGGCCTCGACCGCTGAGGAACGCGAGGCCTATAAGCGCCGCGTGATGGCGAACCCCGACAATTATATCGCCCAGCCGACGCTCGCGCTCTCGACCGCGCCGACGCTCGTCAATGGCGAGATCGCGCCGCGCCATGTCGATCTGCGCCCCTTCGTGCTTTCGGGCAAGGAGACGAGCGTGATCCCGGGCGGACTTACGCGGGTGGCACTACGCGAAGGCTCCCTCGTGGTCAATTCGAGCCAGGGAGGCGGCACCAAGGATACGTGGGTGCTGGAGCACTAAGCATGATGCGGAAAAGTGGGGATCGGTTTTCCGATAAGATCATGCGGAGAAAGACGTCATGTTGAGCCGTAGCGCAGAGAATTTATTCTGGATGGCGCGCAACATGGAGCGGACCGAGAACACCGCGCGCATGCTCGACGTCTCCTTCCGCATGGCTTTGCTCCCCTCGACCATCGACAAGCAAGCTCTGCATTTCGAGCCGATCCTTGCTATCGCGCCGGGGTCGGGCCGCTTCCACGAGCTTTACGGCGAGATGACGCACGAGACGATCATCCGCTACGTGGCTCTCGAGCCCGAGAATTCCGGCTCGATCTGGTCTCTCATCCGCTCGGCGCGCGAGAATGCCAGGGCCCAGCGCTCGGCCATCTCAAGCGAGGCATGGGAGAGCCTGAACTCGACCTGGCTGCAGGTGCAGAATCTCGACTTCGAAGGATTGAAGCGCTGGGGCATCCGCGACTTCTTCGACTGGGTGAAGGAGCGCTCACATCTCTTCCGCGGGGTGGTATTCGGCACCATGCTGCACGACGATGCCTTCCGCTTCATCCGGCTTGGTACCTTCATCGAGCGCGCCGACAACACTGCACGCATCCTCGATGTCAAATATCACGTGCTCCTGCCCGAGACGGAGCAGGTCGGCGGCTTCGTCGATTATTACCAATGGGGGGCTTTGCTCCGCTCGGTCGGCGCCTTCCGCGCCTATCGCCGCGTCTATCACGACACGGTCTACCCGTGGCGCATCGCCGAGCTTCTCGTCCTGCGTGCCGACATGCCGCGCTCCCTGCATCATTGCTACGAGAATGTCATCGGAACGCTCGATGAGCTTGCCGGCAAGAAGCAGCTCGAGTGCAGGCGGCTTGCCGGCCAGACCTATGCGCGGCTTCGCTATGGCCGCATCGACAAGATCTTCCAATCAGGACTGCACGAATTCCTCACCGACTTCATCGCTGCCAACAACATGCTCGGGGTCCAGCTCGAGGAAGACTTCCTGATGACGCCTACGGCCATGATGGCGGGAGTCGCTTAGGCCATGCTCATCAGGGTCGAGCATTCGACGGCTTATTCCTATTCAGAGCCGCTGATGGCCAGCACACAATATCTGCGCATGACCCCGCTCTCGGGACGAACGCAAGCGGTCGAGAGCTGGAAGCTGTCATGTCCTGGTGCGACGACCACGCCATGGCACGACCAATTCGGCAATTCCTGCCATACGCTCACCATTGCCGAACCAGTCGATCATCTCGAGATCAAAGTGAGCGGGCTTGTGCGCACGCGCGACACCAACGGGATCGTCGGGCTTGCCCCCTCGGAGATTCCGCATGGGATCTATCTTCGCGAGACGCCGTACACCGTCGCTTCCGAATCGATCAACGATTTCGCCGCGCGCTTCCGCCCTTCGCTCGCCAACGACAAGATCGCCGGCGTGCATGAGATCATGCTCGGCATCGCCGACGTGGTCGAATACAGAAAGGGCGAGACCCATGTGCACACCACCGGCGCAGAGGCACTGGAGCAAGGGAGCGGGGTCTGCCAGGATCAGGCGCACATCTTCTGCGCCGCCTGCCGCATGCTCGGCATCCCAGCCCGCTATGTCAGCGGCTATGTGACGCACGGGTTGGGGAGTGAAGCGCATGCGGCGAGTCACGCCTGGGCCGAAGCCTTGTTTGAGGATCTCGGCTGGGTCGGATTCGATGTCACCAATCGCGCCTGCCCCACCGAGGCCTATATCCGCACTGCGGTTGGACTTGATTATGCTGACGCAAGCCCCGTGCGCGGTGTAAGGAGCGGCGGGGGGCTCGAGACCATGAGCGTGCGCGTGACTTTTCCCAGTCAACAACAACAAGCGCAATAGGGGGAACCGTGACTTATTGCGTCGGCATCCTGCTCGATGAGGGAGTTGTGCTCGCCTCGGACTCGCGGACCAACGCGGGCATCGATCGCGTGTCCACCTTCCGCAAGATGTTCACCTTCGAGAAGCCGGGCGAGCGCTTCTTCGCGCTGCTCGCCGCGGGCAATCTCTCTCTCACGCAAGGCGTGATAAGCCTGCTTAGCGAATGGCTCAACACCGATAACCCCGAGCGTGACCTGTTCGCCATAAGCTCGATGTTCGGCGCGGCCCGCGTCGTCGGCGCGGCGCTGCGCGAGGTGCACACGACCGACGGCGGCTATCTTCAGCAGCGCGACGTGGACTTCACGGGCTCGTTCATTCTCACCGGGCAGATCGACGGCGGACAACTCCGGCTGTTCTTGATTTACGACGCCGGCAATTTCATCGAAGCGATGGGCGACACGATCTACTTTCAGATCGGCGAGGTGAAATACGGAAAACCCATCCTCGATCGCATCATTCGGCGCGACACGAGCCTCAGCGACGCCGCCAAATGCGCGCTCATCTCCTTCGATTCGACCATGCGCTCGAACGTCTCGGTCGGGCCGCCGATCGACCTTCTGATCTATCGCCGCGGCTCGTTGCAGAAGGACTTCACCATCCGGCTCGAGGATGACGATCCTTATCTCCAGGCGATCCGCGAGGGCTGGGGCGGCGCCATCGTGAAGGCCTTCCACGACATCAGCCACGATCCCGGCTGGGACTTCTAATAGCCGCGCGGACCGCCGGGCGTGTGGCCAGCCGAGGACGGATAAGAGTGGGCGCTGCTCGATGACGTGGTGCTGGCACTGTTGCGTGGGGTCGGCGCTGGCCCGAGGTCGGTTTTGGCCGGGTTCGCGTCCTGGATGATCTTGGTGGTGAGATCGCGCATCTCTTCCAGCTGGTGGACGAACTTGTCCATCTGGTTGCGCACATGCTCGCTCTGCAGCTCCATCGCCTCGCTGACGTCCTTGCACTCGGCGAGCCTCATGGCGAGGTTGAAATTCGCCTCGGCATTGGCACGGGTGATCTCGGCGATCTTGGCATTCAGCTGCTGCAGGCTTGTGCGCGCGGATTGCGAAGTGGTCTCGAGCGACTTCCACGCCTTCTCGCTCGATGCTGCGAATGTATCGAAGGCCCTGCGCGCCTGCTCGATGCTCATCTTCATGAGGTCGCGCAGCGGCTCGGGGAATTCCGGCTTCATGAATGCGTCGTTGGCCATGTTACTCTCCTGTGGTACTGCCCCTCCGGCATTTCCTCGCGTATCTTCGTTCCAGCTTCGCCGCGTGGCGGGCGGGTTGGTCGCCTTCTGCACGGCGAGCAGCCATGTCATGTAAGGCCACCAGGCGGCCCACCATAAGTTGCGAGCTATCAAGAATAACATGCATGCAGTCCCTGCGGCAGCGCCCCTCGGGGCCCTGACTGTCACATATGACTGAAAAGATGCTTATTCGCGAGCATTGCCGCAAAACGTCCTTTCCAAGACGAGGACGGAACGCTTGCCTGCAAGGCGCGCTAACCTTTGCGAAACTTGAGCTCGCTTAGCTCTGCGGCGGGACTATTTGGAGGCAGGTTTTGATAAACGTCCATATTCGCGAGTTCGAGGCTGATCGTTCGGTCGACGATGCGGCCGCTCTCGAGCAGTTCCAGAAGCAATGGACGACCTACCAGAAGCTCGTCGATAGCGATGCGCTCTCGCACCGGGAGGTGGGTGCGATCCTGCATGAGGCTTTAGAGGCGATCCCGCAGCCTTTTGCTCTTCTCGACATTGCCTGCGGCGATGCAGGGCAGATGAAGCGTGCCCTTCATGCGACCAAGGTCAGCCACTATCACGGCATCGACCTGTCGGAGCCCGCGCTCGAGCTTGCCGCCAAGAATCTCGCGGGCGTTCCCTTCGCGGTCGAGCTCGATCATCGCGATTTCGTCGAGGCGCTCGAGCGGCGGCCGGAGCCCGCCGACGCCGCCTGGTGCGGGCTCTCCATCCATCATCTCAGTACCGAGGGGAAAGCCGAACTGCTCAAGGCGATCCATGGCTCGACCAGCAAGATGCTGATGATCTACGAGCCGACCCTTGCCGATGGCGAGGACCGCGAAGCCTATCTCGCCCGCTTCCGCCGCGTGAACCGCCCGGCTTGGCCCTTCCTGACTGACGAGGAATGGCAGCAGATCGACCATCACGTCACAACTTGCGACCTCCCGGAAAGCACGGCGACCTGGCTCGATCTCGGCCGGAAAGTCGGCTTCTCCAGGGCGACCGTCGTGTTCAGAGACCCAACCGGCTTCTACAACGTCTATCGCTACGACCACTGAGCTCCCCCAGCGCAGGAAGTTAGCGGGTCGCCGGTCACCCCCACTTCTTGCCCAGCGCCTCGAGGCCTGCATTCCTCAAGTCCTCGGGGCTCATCGCGACTTTCAAATGGCAATCGGCATTGAAGGTGAGAAAGAAGGGCTCGGCGATTTTGGGGATGTCGGATGCGTTGCCGAGGTTGATCACGAACAAGCCCGATCGCTTGCCGTCCTGCTCGGTGAAATAAGCCGCTTCCGGCTTCAGATCTTCCATGATTTTTTGCATGAGCTTGCCGACCTCGCCCTTTCGGACCAGCGTGTTGAACGGCTCATGTGGGAATATCGCCTGCAGCAAGACCCTCATCGTCGTCCTCCTCGTATGGTTGTATTGCCCGCGCGGGGCGGCGGAATAATTGCTGCATAACACGACCCGAGCGTGATGCCGTCGCTATTCGACGATCATCGCTTGCAGTGTCTCGAGCCGATCCGCCTCCGCGGCCGGCTTGTCCCAGCGAATGCGGGCGATGCGGGGGAAGCGCATGGCGACACCTGATTTGTGCCGCGTCGAGCGATGCACCGAATCGAAGGCCACCTCGAACACCAGCCTGGGCTCGACCTGACGCACGGGGCCGAAACTGTCGACCGTGTGATTGCGCACGAAGGCGTCGAGCTCCTTCAGCTCTTCGTCGGTGAAGCCGAAATAGGACTTGCCGACGGGAACGAGCTCCGGCTCTCCGTTCTCGCCCTGGCGCCAGGCGCCGAATGTGTAGTCCGAATAATAAGACGAGCGCTTGCCGCTTCCCCTCTGCGCATACATGAGCACGGCATCGAGCGTGAGCGGCGCGCGCTTCCATTTGTACCAATGGCCCTTGGGGCGCCCGGCGATATAGGGGCTGTCGCGCCGCTTCAGCATCAGCCCTTCGATACCCGTCTCGCGCGCCCCGGCCCACAGCCTTTCGAGCTCGGAGATCGACGCGAAGGCGATGGCGGGAGAGACGTCGGTGCGGGGAGGGGCCTTTGCCCCGTGCCACGCCTCCAGTCGCGCGCGCCGCTCAGCGAAGGGAAGCGCGCGCAGATCCTCCTCGCCCTCGAACAGAATGTCGTAGAGGCGGATATGCGCTGGATGCGACTTCAACATGCTTTGGGTGACCGTCTTCCGGTTCAACCGCTGCTGGAGGTTGTTGAACGGCGCGACCTCGCCCCCGCGCATGACCAGCAACTCGCCGTCGAGCACCACTCCTTCCGGCAAGGCCTCGACCACGTCGGGAAAGGCGCCAGAGATGTCATCCCCCGTGCGCGAAAAGAGACACTTCTCGCCGCCTTGATGCGCGGCCTGTACCCTGATGCCGTCCCACTTCCATTCCGCCACGAAATCCGACGGCTCAATCGCGGCGAGCTCCTTGTCCTCGATCTGATGCGACAGCATCAGCGGTCTGAACACGGGAGCCGCCCCGCTCTCAGGCCGCGGTCCTTTGCCGGTGAGCCACGCGAACAGCGGTAGATAGGGGGGCTTAAGCCCGTGCCAAACCTCCTCGATCTCGGTGAGCGGCACACCTGACCAGTCGGCGAGCGCGGTCTTGGCGAGCCGCGCCGAGACGCCAACTCTGAGCGCGCCGGTCAGGAGCTTGAGCAGCGCCCAACGTCCCGTTGCGTCGAGCCGGTCGAGCCAGTCCGCGAGCAGCGACGGCACCTCCGTGGCGAGCGCTGATTGCACGGTCTCGACGATGGTGGCGAGGGGCGGCGGGTCACCCCCTTCCGCCTTTGCCGGCCAGATGAGCGCGATGGTCTCCGCCGTGTCGCCGACATAGTCGCGCGACAGATCGAACAGCACCGGGTCGACGCGGGTCGTAAGCATGTCGGTGAGGATGCGCCGGAGCGGCAGCCTGAAGAACAATCCATCAGTGAGAGCTGCCAGCGCATAGCCACGATCGGGATCGGGCGCGGTAGCGAAATAGTCGGCGAGCAGCTTGAGCTTGTCGTTGCGCGACGGCGTATAAGAGAGCCGGTCGAGGAGCGCCGCGAAGTCCTTCACTGGTCCTCGTCCTCGCGGCCGATCAAAGCGAGGGCGCGCCCTTTTCGGCCGATCGTCCGTATATGATGCAACAGGGCGTCCTCACGGCCATGGGTAACCCACACTTCGCCGGCGCCCGTCTCTGCGATGGTCCTCGTCAACTCACTCCAGTCGGCGTGGTCAGAGATCACGAGCGGAAGCTCGATACCCTGTTGGCGGGCCCGTGCGCGCACCCGCATCCAGCCTGAGGCGAATGCCGTCACCGGATCCGGCAGCCGGCGCGACCAGCGATCGGCGATCGCGCTTGGTGGGGCAAGCACGATCTCGCCTTTCATCTCCTCGCGCTTGGCGCCGGTCGCGGGCGTCAGCGTGCCGAGCTTGACGCCGAACGTCTCGTAGAGCGCCGAGCAGCCTGCGAGCGCGCCATGGAGATAGATTGGGCGCTCGTAGCCCGCCTCGCGCAGAAGCGCGATCAGCCGCTGACATTTGCCGAGCCCATAAACGCCGACGACATGTGCGCGCTCGGGAAACTGATGCACCGACTTGAGCAGCTTGCCTACCTCGGCACGGGCGTCGCCGTGCTGGAACACTGGCAGCGCGAAAGTCGCCTCGGTCACGAAGAGATCGCACGGGACGAGCTCGAAGGCGGGACAGGTCGGGTCGGCGCTTCTCTTGTAGTCGCCCGAGATGACGGCGCGCGCGCCCTTCCACTCGATCACCACTTGGGCACTGCCGAGCACATGGCCGGCAGGCGCGAGCGTCACTTCGACCTCGCCGATCCTGATCTTCTCGCCATAGGCGATTGTCTGCGTGCCGCGGCTCGCTGCCTGGCCCAGTCTCTGCTCCATGATGGCGAGCGTCTCGCGCGTCGCGAGCACGTGCTGGTGGCCGGGGCGGGCATGGTCCGAATGACCATGCGTGACGATGGCGCGCTTCGCCCCTGCATGTGGATCGATATGGAATCCGCCTGGGCGGCAGTACAGGCCCTTGGCATCTACGGTCAGCCAGGAGTTGAAATCGGTCAGGACGCATCATGTGTAGAACAAATCACGCTTTTCCCCTCGAATCTCTACCCTGAATTGAAGTGTATTGGGTTGCGCATGATGAGGTTGCTAAACCTTCCATAGGTCCCGCGCAGAAGATGCAGCATAGTTTCAACCGATGCGGCGGCGGATGTCCGCCATGTGGGGGCGTTGCGAGGGTTCAGTCGGAGCATGTCTCCGCGGAAGCGGGGCAGCGGGGATTTGCCTGCTTGCCCTCTGCCTGTTCGCGCCGGTTGCTCTCGCGCAGTCCTACCAGCCGACCGCCGAACTCTTCACCGGCTTCGAGGTGAGCGACAACTATGCCAGCGTCTATGTGGGCGGAAGCACGACCTTGGGCAAGGGACTTTACGAGCCGGGCTTCAGGCTTCGCGCGGTTGGGAGCTTCGGACGCTACCATTATGAAGGGGCTCTGTTGAGCGACGGAGCTTATGTGCCGACCACCTTCGACGGCCAAGATGCGTTCCTCGCCGCTCTCGCCGGATATCAGTTCCGCAAAGGTGCGCTCATCACCAAGCTATTCGCCGGCATCGAGGCAGAAGATCAGCAGATCTCGCCGCACGACCCGAACAATGCGGTGCAAGGGAGCGAGATCGGACTTTGGCTCGCAACGGAGAACTGGCTCGACGTCTCCCCCAAGCTGTTCCTCTCGGTCGATGCTTCCTACGGGACAGCCTTCCAGGAATATTGCGCACTCTCGCGTCTCGGGTTTCGGATACGGCCGCGTCTTGCGCTCGGGCTTGAGGGCGGTGCCCTCGGCAACGAAGAATATAACGCGGGGAAGGGCGGCGGCTTCGTGCGCATCAATCTGCGCGACACCGAGTTCACTCTCTCGGGCGGGTTCACCGGCAACTATCTCGAAGATCTTCCGAGCGGCTATGTCGCGCTCGGCGTCTACCGGACGTTCTGAAGGGATATCGTAGCGATGCAGCTTACGCCTTAAAGCCAAATTGCACTGCCGGCCCCGCTCCGGCAGTGCTTGGCCTTTCAGCGCAGCCGCTCACCATCACTCTGTTGGGACATTCCCCCATCGATCAGGCGGCGTCGCGCTCTTGGATCGTGCATCCTGTGTAAGAGTGATGTCCTCAAGCTCAAGACCGGAGGAACTCTCTCCAATTATCAGCATGACACGAAGACGACAGTCGATCAAATGGGAGTTCGGTCTTACCAGCATTTTCTTCTTCAGTGCTGGTGACGCAGCCGAGCGGACAGCACCGATCACTTGGGCGAGAGCGCCGCTATGGCGCAGCGGTCGATGTTGGCGCCTTGGCGTTCGCCTCGGGCTTGGGCTCGTGCGGCTTGCCGTCGCCTGGTCCGCGCCAGTCTTGGAAGCGCTTGGTGAGCTCTTCGCCGTGCGTGTCCCACCACGCCTCGTCGAACTTGAGCGCTTTCTTGAAATTGTCAGGCGATGTCGGCAGAAAATCCTTCATCTCCACGTTGATGACCGGGTTCTTTCCGACGAGTTGAAGCGCTGACTTGCGCATCGGCCCATAGGCGATCAGCTCGGCCTGCGCGGCGAGCCTCGCCGGGTCAGAGGCGAAGACAACGAAGCGCTTGGCGCCGTCCTTATTCTTGGCGCCCTTGGGGATCGCCCAGAGATCGAGATCGTAGACCTGGCCGTCCCAGATCACTCCGAGGCGCTTGTTATCACCAACCGCGGCGCGGAAGATGCGGCCGCTATAGCCGGCTGCCATCGCCGCCTTCTTCTCAAGAAGCCAGCTGATCGGTTCTTGCGCACTGTCCCACCAGTATGTGTCGTTCTTGATCTTGTCGAGCGCCTTAAAGGCGCGGTCGACGCCTTCCGGTGTCGCGAGCTGGTTATAGACGTCGGCCGGGTCGACGCCATCGGCGAGGAGTGCGAGCTCGAGCGTATAGCGCGGTCCGTTGGGGAGCGCGCGTTTGCCGGGGAAATGCTTCAGGTCGAGGAGGTCCACGATCTGGCTCGGCTGCGCCTTGGGAAAGGCCTGCCGGTCGAAGGCGATCGCCGTCGACCAGGCAACGCTCGCGACTCCGCAAGGAGAGAGCCCTCCCGACAAGAAATCCTGTTCGGCGCTTTCTCCGGAGGGTGCCGCGCCGAGGCTTGACACCTCGATCGTCTCGAGCAGGCCGTCATTACAGAGCGCGCCGAGTGCCGACGACGAAAGATCGACAACATCGACCGGGGAGGAGTCTCCGCCGATCATCGCTTTGATCTTGGCGAGCGATCCATCATAGACCTGAGTGGCGATGCTGGTTCCGGTCTCCTTGGCGAACGGCTCGAAATAGGCGATCTCCTGCGATTGCTCATAAGCCCCGCCCCAGGTGGCGACGCTTAGAGTGCCTCCGCTTGCCGCCGTATCCTCTGCGGCCGCGAGCGCTGCACCGAGGCCGAGCCCCAGCGTGAGCGCCGCCACAAGACCTAGACCGTAACGCCACACGCGAGCGCCGGCGCCGCCGATGCGGTTCCCGCCAACATGTCGTTTTCCTTGCCCGGGCACTACGGTCATCCCAATCGAAAAGATCTAACGCGATGTCAGTGCGAAGAGACGCCCACTATTGGACTTGTTTGCGGACCCTCGCCCAGCGTCGGGCGATCCGCTCTCCGGATCATCGGCTGCGATAGCGGCCCGCGGATCGAGACCCGCGGCGGGGGTCCTCCGGCGCTCGGTTGCGCAGCCTTCATTGGCACTCCATAATTCGCGACCGACAGGTTCCAATCCAGTGTCTGCTGCTCCAGATCAACGTCGCCATTGCCGGAGACCAGGCCGCGGCGTGTCTGCATATTGAACATTTGGCATGAAATATGGCCGGCAACGAGGCGGCAATCGGCATCGAGCGTGTCGAAGGGCGTCAGAACATCGCGGCTCCATCCCTCCCCATCGAGGGGCGTGGCAGAGACCAACAGACGGGCGAAATCGACCGGCACCGAGCCACCTCGAGACGTCACTTTGAGATTGCCGGAAAGGCCGTGAATCAGCGCATCGAAGGTAACGCCCTCCGTCGAAAGCTCGGTCTTGAGCCCGCCTATGCCGCTGACCGGGATGGTTAGACCGAGCGGTCTGAGACAAGTCTCGATGGTCACGTCGGCCAGATCTGCGACCAGAGTTGCCTTTACTGCCTGTTGCGACAAATCGAGACTGACACGTCCCGAGGCAGACCCGTCGCAGAGATCAAGCTCACCGACTTCGCCGGCCACGACGCCATCCTTGGCACTGACGGTGAACCCTCCACGGCCAAGGCTGGTGCCGGAGGCCACAATCTCGCCGGCTGAGATGCGCAAATCCGCATCGAGATATTTGAGCAGAGCCCAATCGAACAAGCCTGGCGAGACCACCTGCTCGTCGGTGTTCCCTTTGGTGAGATAGGGGTCGAGCACGAGCCGATCGAAAGCAAGCGTCCCCTCGATGCGCGGCGGCGCGGACGCGGTGACCGCAAGCAGGCCGTCGGCGGCGTTACCGTCGAGCGTGAAGGAGCCATCATCGAAGGTGAGCGTCGTCCCGTTCCAATGCGCGCCACCTTTGGCGGAGAATCCTCGCAAGCTTGTTCCCGTCGGCAACGCGATTCCGGCCCATCTCAGGAAGCGACGTCCGTCGGCGATATCGGCCTTCATATCGCCATCGAGTTCGATCCCATCGCCGAGCACGGCCGTGCCAGTGAACGCGGCGGTAAACGGAGTTGAGCTGAAGCGCGCCGAGAGGGGCATATCAGCTCCCTCAGGCGTCTCAGACGGCTCGCCACTGTCGAGCGCGAAATGGATGCTCGCATTGCGAAAATCAAAAGAGCCGAAGCTCGACATCGTGCCGCGTCGCGAGCTTGCATCGAAGCGAGCATCGAAATTGGTGATTGCCTCGCCACCATAGGCAGCAGGCAAATAGATCTTGCCATCGCGGAAGCGGAGCACGTTGACAGGAGAGCCGGCGAGCAGATTGGCGAACAACTCCTGCGGCGTGTGGTCTGCGGGCTTGAGCGGCGGCGTAGGCTCCCTCAGCGTGATATCGGCCTTGCCCAGCCTGATGGTATCGAACCGGACACGCCCCATGAGCAGTTCGGGGAGATCAAGGGTGATCTTGGCGCTCCTCGCCTTGATGGATTTGATCATAGGCAGACGCGAGACATCAGTGAACTCGATTGGCCCCTTGATGGAGACGGAAGGAAAATAATGGACGCTAAGGGGCCCCTTCAGCTTGATCTCGCCACCGGTCCAAGCGTTGAGCGCTTCGGTTACGCGATCGTGGAGTTGAGACGAGGAGCCTATTTTCCGAGGTAGCAAGGCGATGCCCGCAAGAAGAAACGCAATGAGGCCGAGCAGAAGCCATTTCCAAGGGAGTTGGCGAGGCTTCATCCCGACCCTATCCACCCGTCTGTCGAGCCCGCGATTGGGCTGGCCGATCTAATCGCCACGATCGAGCTTTCTAGCCCGATTAACCCCTCATGGCGAGCGCAACTCACGCATTTTCTTGGGTTATCAAGAGATGCGCAACGCCATTCGGCGGGTGGTTCTGACGCAGGGGAAGGGCTGGCGGAGACGGCTCGGCGGCTGCCAGCGTTGATCCCGTGTAGCAACACGACCGGCGCGAGCGCGATCAGCGAGAGGATAAAGCTGCTCCCGACCAGTCGAGATTGCCGCTTTCGACGAGCCACGGCGTCCCCGGCGCGTCGGCGCCTCTTCCGTCAGCGCCCTTCAGTGAGACCGTCCCAGCCGTCCTCGCGCTTGTCGAGCAAGAGAGCTGCGACCGCCTCTTGCGATAGACGCTGATCGGCCTCTTCCAGCACGTCGGCAAAGCCGTTGGCGGCCGAGATCACGGGCTCGACCAGGTCGGATCCTGTGAGTGCGAGCGCGCAAGCGCGCATCGCCGGGCAGCGATGGTGCTGGGAGGCAGCGATCAGCGAGATGGCCATGCACTCGTCGGCACAGAAGCCTGCGCAAGCGAATGGAGAATATTCGATCTTGCGCGCTGCCGAGCTGCGCACGGCCCTTACCCAGCAGGCGAGTTCGGTGACCGCGCGCTTGGCGTGCTCGGTGCCGAGGATCCGGGAATATTCGTTCCAGCCATGCTCCCAGCAGGAAATATCGCCGGTGTCATAGCCGGCCAGCCAGCAGCGGAAGCCGACGCCCACCAGCCACTCGGCACCGCTCCGTGGCGGGAGCGTGCATCTCGTGACCCGTGAGGACCCCTTGCCGTCGATCTTGTTGTGAAAGCTCATCGCACCGTCCTCACGAGCTTGGGCCGTCGTCGAAGCCGACCTTGTCGACGAGCTCGCTCGCCCGCTTGATGCTGGCTTGCTCGGTAAACGCCTTGAACAGCGGGTTGATCAGATCTGGCTGGCGGTAGGAATAGACGTTGACCTCGCCGGCGTCTTCGGCCGTGGCGATCGTGGCTGTATGCGGGGGAAAGAGGAGCGCAAGCGCACAGGCGCAAGCCAAGCCCAGTCTCATTTTTTTCCTCCAATGGCCCGGGGTTCAAGGCTCCGGTATCGGATCTAAGCGGGAACTCCTCGACCGAGCGGTCGAGAGGCGCATTGTTCTGATTAAGGGCTGGTTTCAGTGAGTGTCAACGAGAATATTGTAATTGAACTAACTTTAGAAGTTTTCTAAGCTCTATCGATGTAGTAATCGAATTCGAAATATTCGAGTAGATAAAGTTTAGCTTGGCAATCTTGGCTAGAAATTGTGCAAGTGTGCTCGTTCGGCTGAGCATCTCGCACGTGCACGGAGTAGAGCTGGAAGGGGGGACGAGAGCCGCGCGAGACGTCAGCCCGAAAGGTCGGAGGTGAACAGCCGTTCCGGCGGGAAGATGACGTCGGCGGATGTGCCGATCCCAGGCTCGCTCGTCAAGACGAGCCGCGCGCGGTTGGCGTCGACCAGCGCCTTGGTGACCGGCAGGCCCAAGCCGGTCCCCGACTGTTTGCGCGGGGCAGTGTCGAGCTGATGGAAGGGCTGCATGGCAAAGGCGATCTCGTCCTTGGTCATGCCGACGCCGTTGTCGCGCACGCGGAGGCGAAGCTCGCCGTCGGCCATGGTGCCCGACACGATGACCTGGCCGCCTTCCTTGGTAAACTTGATGGCGTTGGTGAGGAGGTTGAGCATGATCTGCTTCAGCCGGCGGGGATCGGCAACGACGGAAGGAAGCTTCTCCGCGAGCGAAGTCCTGAGCACGATGCGCGAGCGCTTGGCCAGCGGCTGTAAGCTGTTGACGCAATCCTCGATGAGCTCGGGGATGTCGACGGCGGTGAAGTTGAGCTCGAATTCGCCCGCCTCGATCTTGGAGATGTCCAGAAGATCGTTGAGAAGCGAAAGCGCGTAGAGCCCGCTTTGATGGATGTCCTCGACATAGCCTTTGTAGCGCGCATTGCCGATCGGACCGAAGCGCTCCTGCAGCATCAGCTCGGTGAAGCCGAGGATCGAGTTGAGCGGCGTGCGCACCTCGTGGCTCACCTTGGCGAGGAAATCGAGCCGGCGCGACGCTGCGGCCTCGTCCAACTCGGCCGCCGATGGCTCGCCCTCCTCGTCGAGAGCCTTCTGGTCGATGAGGCGAAGCAGCGAGAACCCCGTCTCGGCGTCGATCACGCTTGAAGCGAAGGCGATCTTGAGCCTGCGGCGCGAGCGAGTCAGCGCATCGACGGGCGCGCTTCGCTCACCGCCGGTCTCGTCCATGAGTGAAGAAGGACCGTGCGGCAGAATTGCATGAAGCCCGCCTGCATCGATCAACTCGGCGAGCGAACGATAGCCGAACGCATAGGCGAAGGCGGAGTTGGCATGGACGATCCGGTCTTGGACCATGAGCGCAATGGCTGCCGGCATTACCTCGAGCACAAGCTTGACGCCTTGCGGGCCGAGCGCGAGCTCCGGACCCGCAATGCTTTCTTGGGCGGGCTCAGGCGCACTCTGCAACGGCAGAACCCGGCCTTCGAGCGCCCGCGCGATATGCTCGAGCGCCTCGCGGTCGCCGTCCAGCTCTTCCATCCGTCGCTGCAGCCTGAGGTCGGCCATCTGCGGGCCCACTCTAAAAAACCGGTAAAAGCTCGCTCCGAGCGCCCTTAAGCGCGAGAATTCGTAAGTGCCGACGCGCCTCCCTTGGGGCGCTTGCTCGACTCAGCCACTAAATTTAGGCGAATTCGCCTTTTTGAATAGGGTTAATGCGAAAACTTCGTCGACACGACTAAAAAAGTGCTGACGAAGCTCGCAACCCCCTTGCTTTATCGCAGCGCAGCATTTATTTTGCAGTGCAACACCACAATGCGGGGACCCATGCCCCGTCATGGGTTGAACCCGCTGCCCCAGGCGAAATGAGTCCAAGCGAGGTAACAACCATGAGCGATACCTATTCTCCCCAAGCTGCGTCCGAACAGGCACGCGATGCATTCCGTAAAGCCGCGAAGGAATTCGAGGGCCTGAAGCTCGACACGGCAGTACCCGAGAGCGTGCGCGCTCTCGCCGAGAAGACCGTCAATCAAAGCCGTGAGGCCTACGAGCGCGGCAAGGAGCAGCTCGAAGAGGCGATCGATGCCCTTGAGCGGTCCTTCGATGCCGCGGGCCAGGGCGCGACCGCCTTCAATCGCAAGCTGATCGACCTTGCTCAGCGTAATCTCAATTCGGCCTTCGACCTCGCCAAGAAGCTCGCCGGAGCTAAGACCATTGGCGAGATCATCGAGCTCCAGTCGTCCTTCATCCGCAGCCAGTTCGATGTGTTCGCGAATCAGGCGAGCGAGGTCAGGGCTCTCACCCAGAAGATCGCCGCCGACACCACCGAGCCGATCAAGCACCAGATGACAAAGACGTTCGAGTCCGCGCGCAAGTCGTAGCTCAGTCCCTCCTTCCCGCGAGTGACAGTGCCAGTGAAGAGGCCCGGGCTAGTCCCGGGCCTTTTTGCGTCGGTGGGAGGGCCACTGAAGCCTGGCAAAGAGGCCGACGAGAATCGATACGCGCAAGCTTGCAACGGCTCATGGCTCCGCTTAGGTTCCCGCGAAGGCATCGGGGAGTATGCCGCCGTAGCTCAGCTGGTTAGAGCGCTTGACTGTGGATCAAGAGGTCGGTGATTCGAATTCACCCGGCGGTACCAACCCAAACAAGCGCTTAACAGAACGGCGGAAGCCTAAGCCCTCCGCGCCGAACGTCGCGATAGAGGTGGCGTCGCGCCTCGCCAGCCGTCGCGCAGTCAAACCAGATTTGAGAGCCCAGGGGCTGCCGACTGCTTTTTCAGACTAGGGTCTGATTGCTGGATTCGGAATTGCGCGGCGCGGCGAACGTTACGTGTCTCGAAAGCACATAGCTAAGGCCCATGCATGCGACGGCGGCCGCAGCTACTGCCAAGACGGGATGGGTATGCCAAACGCCTCCGCTGAGGACCAGAATGGAAAATATAAAGTAGTTGATGGACACCGTGACGAGCTGAAACAATGCATGCATGAGCGACTGTGAAATCGGAGGTCGCTCTCTTCCGGCAGCAAAAGTCCAATGACGATGCAATCGCCAAGTCGCTAGAACCGCTACCGTTATTGACACCACGCGAGCGGCCAATGGGTTCCAGCCTAGGATGTGCACGAAGGCGGCTAGGAGCGACGCGTCAACGATAAATCCGAGTGAGCCGACCAGGCCGAAGCGGATTAGGTGATGGGAAAGCGGCATCGCAAACTTGATGCGGCTGCCGGTCATCACCGCTTGCCCCACACCCGAATCGTCTTCGTCCGATATTGCTCAACCGTCAGCCCCTCCCGCATGGCGGCACGTTCGGCCGCGGTGAAGGGCGCCTTGCCGCCGCGCCCGGGCGGGATGGTGATGAAGCGGAGCTCGCTCCGGGCGGCGATGGCGCGAGACGAGTGACGTGCACGCCTCGACGGTTTCGGGGCGCGCTGCCCGCACTGCCGTCGCGACACAAAAATTGCCGCCCTTACTGTGGATCAAGAGGTCGGTGATTCGAATTCACTCGGCGGTCCACCCTGCTGGCGGGATCTCCGCCTCACTTCGCGGCCTAGCCGAAGCGCGTTCGGTCGAACCCGTCTAGAAACGAGACAAGAAAAAAGACCCCGACCCGAGACGGGCCGGGGTTTTTGGCATTTGCCGGAGAAAAAATAAGGGCGTTACCGATAGACTAACCGAGCTTCAACGGCTGGGTCGCCACGGCCTTCTCATGGTGGCCGAAGCAGCCACCGAGCCCGATTGTTGCAGTGATGATGATGGCGCAAGCTAGAAAGAGGCGCATGGATTGATCCCCCAAAGTCCCCTGAAGACATTCACCTTAGCGGATAATCTCCCGGATGGCTGTGACACTTGGGACACGCTTGGATCAAAAATGAACATTCGCGGGAGCGGCACGCCTTGGATTACTAGGCTTTTTCAGAGCTTGCTGCCTGTAGAGGACAGGCTTCGGAGAAGGTCGTAACATTTCACAGGCCCGAAGGGGGCCAGAAGTGCTCAGACGTGAATACCGGCGCTGCGGGGCAAAAACAAAAGCAGCGGCCGTCTGGCGACGCCGCTGCCGAAATCAAAGCCCTGATTCGGGTTGCTATCGTGCCCTAATTTCCATGCTGGAAGTAGGGCGAAGAATACGTCCAAGCAGGCGCCTGCTGGTCTGGGACCGGAATGGCGATCGAGTTTCCGTACTGAGAGATGTGGGTGTCGGTCCAGTCGGAGTTGCCGGTCAGCGGCATGGCGAGCGAGCGGACGCCGCCGTTCGACTTGATGAAATCGTCAACGGGGGTTGCGAAATGGCTCGACCCGTCCTCGAGGCTAGCATCCTGGCCCTCGATATCGAAGGCGTAAGCGCTTCCCGAGGCTGCGATCAAGCACGCCGCGCCGCACATCGCCAGCATGAGACGAAGATGTTTCATTGGAAATCCCCCGAAACAGTTCTCTTGATTGCGAGTAGCATAGCGCGTTTTGCGCTTGACGCCACCGCGACACGTTGAACTTGCCGCAGGGTGCTGAACCGCCCGTGGCTGTTTCGCGAGCGCGGCCGCGCTGATAAAAGCGCGAGGCCATGGCTCCCCGCCTCCTCTATGTCGTCACCGAAGACTGGTACTTCTTGTCGCACCGCCTGCCCATGGCCCGTGCCGCCAGGAGCGCGGGCTATGAGGTTCATGTCGCCACCCGCATCAAGGACGGGACGGCTGCGATCGAGCGGGAGGGCTTCGTGCCGCATGCGCTGTCTTGGAGCAGGGGCAGTCTTTCGCCGCACGGCAGCTTCGCCGCCGTCATCGAGCTCAGGCGTCTCTTCCACGAGCTTGATCCCGACATCATTCACAACATCGCCCTGAAGCCCGTTGTGCTCGGAACGACGGCGAGTTCTTGGAGTTTCCCGCACGGCCGTGGTCAACAGCCTGACCGGGCTTGGCACCCTTTTCATCGGCGAGGCAAAGGTCGGGCGGACCACGCGGCGCCTTGTGCGCTTCGCATTGAGCCGCCTGCTCAGACGCAAGCGCAGCCGGACCGTGGTGCAGAACCCCGACGATCGTGGCTTCGTGCGGGAGCTCGGCGTGCCCGAGGAGGCCGTCGTGCTGATTGCGGGATCCGGTGTCGACACGCATCTGCTCACGCCGTTGCCCGAACCACCTCCGCCTGTGACTGCGGCCTATGTCGGGCGCATGCTAGCCGACAAGGGCGTGCCGACGCTGATCGAAGCCTTCGCCTCTCTCGGCAAACGGGGCGTCGCGCTCAAGCTCCTACTCGCCGGCGACTGCGACAAGGAAAACCCTGGATCGCTGGCGCCAGAACAGCTCCGCGAGTTCGCAAGTCTCTATGGCATCGAGTGGCTCGGTCATGTTGCCGATATCAGGACAGTGTGGGCGCGGGCGCATTTCGCCGTGCTCGCCTCGCGCCGCGAGGGGTTGCCGAAGAGCCTGCTCGAGGCGGCGGCTTGCGGGCGCGCGATGGTCGCGACCGATGCGCCCGGCTGCCGCGAGATCGCAATCGAAGGAGTGACGGCTCTTACCGTGCCCGTCGACGATGCGGAGGCTTTGGCCCAAGCGATGGAGACGCTGGCGAGCCGCCTCGAACTCCGCAAGCGCTTCGCCGCCAATGCCCGCGCGCTTGTCGAGAGCAAGTTCTCTGGCGATGCCATCGGCAAAGAGATCGTCGCCCTCTATGATTCACTCACGGCGACGTAGAGAGCGCGCCTCTGCGCGCATCATGGCGACGATGCCGTCATGGGTCGAAATCGACGGGCGCCAGCCGGTCTCCGTCAACTTTGCGGGATTGATTACAAAACTCCCGGAGATCCGCTCCCATTCGGCTTCCTTGCCGAATGAGCGCATCAAGCGCTTCACCGCCCCCTGCGGCACGCCGACGAGGAGGGGCGGGCGGTCAAGTCCCTCGCGCATCGCACCCACAAGATTCGCCACGCTGATCGGCTCGGCGTCGGCGACGAGGAAGGTCTCATTTATTGCCCGCCCAGAGCCGATGGCGAGCGAGATGGCAGTGATGAAATTCTCGATCGCGAGCAACGAGCGGCGATTGTCGAGATTGGCGAAGGGAAGGGGCATCGGCACCTTGGCGAGTGTCGCGAGCGAGGCGATGTTGCCCTTGACCCCAGGACCATAGACGACGGCGGGGCGCAGGATCGTGAAGTTGGCGCCGCTCGCCGCGATCAGCCGCTCGGCCGCGAGTTTCGAACGTCCGTAGGCGTCGGTGGGCTCAGGCTCATCCCTCTCCGTAATCACCTGCTCCGAAGAGAGCCCGGCCTGGGCTCTGACCGAGGAGACGAACACAAGCCGCTCGACCTTGGCGCGCGCCGCGGCGTTCGCAAGTTCTCCGGCCGCGAGCGCGTTGATGCGCCGGTAGACATCCTCCGCGAGAACGCCTGGTGTATGAGCGAGGCCTGCAAGATGAACGATATGGCTCACGTCGGCGAGCAGGGTCGACCAGTCGACGGGCCGTGAGAGGTCCGGCAGGGCGACCGGCGTGATGCCGGGGCCCGACGGAACGGAGCCAGGATCGCGCGCAGCGGCTCTGACCGTGATTCCCTCTTTGGCAAGCGCCCCGACGAGCGTCCGGCCGATAAATCCCGACGCGCCGGTGACGAGGACGGTTCCCTTCACGTCCGGCCTCGCGCGAGCCAGAGGAGCGTCGCCGCTGTCGACAAGATTCCGAGCGCGAGCGCCGCGAGCTTCAATATAGGCGACTGCGAAAATGCCACGCCGATCGCGAGCAGCGCGAGCGCAACTCCTTGGAAAAAAATGCGCGTCGTGACTTCCGGTACGGTGCGGCCCCCCGTCACCGCCCGCTGATAATAGTGGGACCGGTGCGCCGAAAGGAACGGCTCCTTGTTGATGATGCGGCGAGCCAGCGTGATGCTCGTATCGGCGACCATGTAGAGCGGGAGCAGGATCGCAGCGGTAAGGCTTGCCTTGGCGACATAGATCAGCATCAGCGCGAGACAGAGTCCGATTGGCAGGCTCCCGGCATCGCCGAGAAAGATGCTCGCCGGATGCTTGTTGAAGATGGCGAAGCCGAGCATGGCGCCGAGCAGCGCGAGCGCCAGAAGGCCGACCCAGGAGGGCACAACTCCCAAAGCCTGCAAGATGGCGACGGCAATCGTGATGGGGACGACCTCTGCCACCGTCATCCAGTCGATGCCGTCGAGGAAGTTGACGGCGTTGACGAAGCCGACCGTTCCCACCACGAGCAGCACGCGCTCGAGCCACATGGGAAGGATCCCCGGCAGGATGCGTACCTCGCCCGGCAAGGTCAGAATGATGACAAGGGCGGCGAGCGTCTGGCTGATAAACCGCCACGACACGGAAAGCGCATGCGCGTCGTCGAGCGCGCCGACCAGGGTGAGAAAGCTCGCCGCCGCGAGAGCTGGCCAGAGGCCGGCCGCGTCACCGCTTGGCATCAGTAGCGCCGCACCGCCGCAGACCACGAGGAGAGCGAACATCACCCCAAGTCCGGCCCCTTGCGGCGTCGGAATCCGGTGCGAGGAGCGCTCGTTCGGATGCACGGTGAGGTGGCGGATGAGGATCGGCCGGAGCGCCATGATCGCTGCCGCGCTGATTGCGGCACTGGCCGCAACGATTGCGATGCCAGACAGAAGCCCGGGCAGAGTCATCGCCTAATGCAGCGTGCGTGCGGCAGGCTGCCATTCGTCCTTGGCAGAGACCGGATGCGCGGTGCTTGCGGGCACGTAGCCCTCGACGGTCGCTCGCAGCATCTCCTGAAGCTCGGCCATGTCGAGCTTCTGGATCGCCTCTTCGAGACGCTCAAGCGCCGCCGCGAGCTCGTCGAAGGGGAGGATCGGCTCTGAGTTCTTGAAAATGCGTGGATGGCTGGTCCCCGTCGTGTTCTCGCCGATGAGAAGCTCCTCGTAGAGCTTCTCGCCGCGTCGGAGCCCGATATATTCGATGGCGATGTCGCCCTCGGGATGATTTTCGTCGCGCACCTCGAGCCCTGAAAGGCGCACCATGGTGCGCGCGAGATCGTCGATCTTCACCGGCGTTCCCATCTCGAGCACGAACACCTCGCCGCCGATGGCCATGGTTCCCGCCTGGATGACGAGCTGGGCCGCCTCCGGGATCGACATGAAATAGCGGATCACCTCCGGATGGGTGACGGTAACGGGTCCGCCCGCCTTGATCTGATTGCGGAAGCGGCGCACGACCGAGCCCGATGAATCGAGCACATTGCCGAACCGCACCATGGTGAAGATCGTCGAGGAATGGCGCTCCTGGGCGAAAGCCTGGAGGATGAGCTCGGCGAGCCGCTTGCTCGCGCCCATGATGTTGGTCGGGCGTACCGCCTTGTCGCTCGACACCAGCACGAAGCGTTCGACGCGTGCCTCCTTTGCCGCCTCGGCGACGGCGAGAGTGCCGAACGTGTTGTTCTGCAGCCCCGCGAACGGGTTCGCCTCGACGATCGGCACGTGCTTATAGGCGGCGGCGTGATAAATCACCTCGACGCCAAGCTCCTCGATGGTGCGGATAACGAGCTTGCGATCCTGTACCGAGCCGAGCACTTGCACTACCCTTGTCGCATCGCCTACCGTGCGACCGGCCTCGTTCTTGTGCAGCCGCTCGTTCAACTCCTCGATCTCCATCGAGATCTCGTAAAGCGCGACCTCAGAGAGCTCGAACAGAATGAGCGTCTTCGGTCCGAGCCGGAGCAGCTGGCGGGTGAGCTCCGAGCCGATCGAGCCGCCGGCTCCCGTGATCATCACCACCTTGCCGCGCACATTGGCCGTGAGCAGCTCGAGATCGGGAGTCACCGGGTCGCGACCCAAGAGATCCTCGACGTCGATCGGTCTGAGATCGCTCACCTCGACACGGCCCGAGGCGATCTCTTCCAGCGCCGGCAAGGTCTTGACCACGACGGGATAGGCCTCGAGGAGACGGATGGCGAGGCGCCGCTCGCCGCGCAGCGCCGACGGCGTGGCCAGCAACACCTCTTTCACGTTCTGCTCGGCGATGGTCTTGCCGATCTTCTCGGGCCTGAGCACCTTGACCCCGTGCACCATCTGGCCTGCGAGCGAGGGGTTCGAGTCAATGAAGGCGACAGTCTTGTAGTTGCCGGTCTCGTTCAGCGAGCGGAGCAGTTGGATGCCGATATTGCCGGCGCCGTAGATGATGACGCGCTTCCGCTCGTCGAAGCTGACTCCCTTATGCTCAGGCGCGAGCTTGAGCAGAGCGGCGCCGGCCCATTGCCGGCTTAACCTGATGAGACCGACGGCGATGAGGCCATAGATCACGATGACCGACCGCGGATGATCCTTGACGCCCGACATCAGCACGAGCACCGCCCACACCACCGTGGCGATGAACACGGCGACATAGATGCGGGTCGTGCCTTCAGGGCCGATGAAGCGCGTCACGAGCTTGTACAGCCCCCGCATATAGAAGACGACGACGCCGATGATCGGCGCCACGACCAACAGCATCCACTTGTCGAGACTTGGGGGCACATAGAGCCGGCTCAGCCTGAGCGTGTAAGCAAGCCACAACGCGATGATAAGCATCGCGAGGTCGTTGATGATCAGCAATGTCCGCTTGAACCAGCGAGGACGCTCGATCAGCCAACCGGCAAAACTCATGAAGGGCTACCCCCGAACCGGCTTATGCGCCGGATGAGAAAAACCATACTCCCTGGGAGATTGCGGTGCACCATAATCGAAGCCGCTTGGCAACGGAAGCGAGGCTCAGGCACCGCGAGCCCGGAAATCTGCGACATTTTCCGCGAGGTCGGGGGACCGCTTCTAGCCGAGGATCAGCACGTGCAGGCGGCGGGGGCCGTGCGCGCCCCTGACGATGGTCTGCTCGATGTCGGCCGTTCTCGATGGTCCGCCGATAAGATTGACGCACCGAGGCAGAACGCCTTCGCCGTAAATCGCCCTGAGCCGATCCCAGGCCTCCTCGTACGAGCCGACAATATCGGCTGACCTGACGAAGACCATGTGCATCTCGGGAAGAAAAGCGAGCGACGTCGGATTGTCCTTACCCGACACCAGGAACAGCGTGCCGGTCTCGGCGGCGCCTGCGACGGCCCGCGATAGTGAGGCTTTGTCGGAGGGCTCCGCCGCTCCGAAGGTCCGCTCGATGTCCCAGGCCTCCTTCCAGGGAAGTGCGGCGAGGACGGCGTCAGAACCCATGCGAAGGCGCGGCGGGAGGTTGTTCGCGCCGAGATAGGAACCGATGGCGCCGAGTGCCTGTTTCGGGGTGGCCACGCGGCTCACATCGGCGCCCTGCTTCTCGATCGAAGCGGCGAATTGCGTGACCGCCTGTTCCCCGTGACAACGCGCCCGCAAGGGAATGGTGCCGCGTGGATGGCGCCTCAGCCGGTCAGCAACGACTTTGTGTCCCGCCGTGTCCTCGGGATCGACGTCGAGCGCCGAGCGAATGCGCGCAAAAATCCTGCCGCGAGCATCCAGGGTGTGGGCGTCTTGGGGGGAGCTCATGATGGCGTGCTCTGCTTGGCCTTGGCGTAGAGCTGATGGAAGGTTTTGCCTTGCGGCGCCGGGAAATCGCGCGTTCTCGTCCACGAGGTCCCGAACGGCAGGCTCTTGAAGCGTCCACGTCGACCGGCGCGCCAAGCGAGCAACGGCATTATGATCGCCGAAAGCGCATGATAGAGCCGCGGCCGCTTCGCCGAATAGGCCCAGGCCTTGAGTGCGATCCGCTCCCTGAGCGGCGGACCTCCTTGAGCGAAATCGCGCTCCCGCCAAGCGCGCATCATCTTCGGCAGCGGGATGCTCATGGGGCAGACCTCCTCGCACCGTCCGCAGAAGCTCGATGCGTTGGGGAGGTCGCGGGCGCGCCCGATGCCTTGCAAGGCCGGCGTCAGCACCGCGCCCATGGGTCCGGGATAGATGGAGCCGTAGGCATGCCCGCCGATCGCGCCATAGACGGGGCAATGATTGAGGCAGGCACCGCAGCGGATGCAGCGCAACATGTCCTGGAAGACGCTGCCCAGCATCTCGCTTCGACCATTGTCGAGCAGAACGACGTGATAGGCGCCAGGGCCATCTGGGTCGTCGGCGCGGCGCGGACCTGTCGTGAAGGTCGTGTAGGTCGCCATCTCCTGGCCCGTGGCCGAGCGCGCAAGCAGGCGGAGGATGGTCATGGCGTCCTCGAGCGTGGGCACGACCTTCTCGATCGAAGCGATGACGATATGGACGCGCGGCAAGGTCGAAGTGAGGTCGCCGTTGCCTTCGTTGGTGACGATAACCGAGGTTCCCGTCTCGGCGATGAGCAAATTTGCGCCGGTGATGCCGACATCGGCGGTGACGAACTTCTCCCTCAGCACCGCACGCGCCTCGGCAACGAGATCAGCGACAGACTTGAGCTTCCGCGTCGAGGAAAGGTTGCGATGGGCACGGCGGAAATCGGCCTCTATCGCCTCCTTGTTGAGGTGGATGATGGGGGCAATGATGTGGCTTGGCCGGTCGCCCCTGATCTGCACCACGTGCTCGCCGAGATCGGTCTCCACCACCTCGATGCCGGCCTTTTCGAGATGGGCATTGAGCCCGATCTCCTCCGACACCATGGTCTTGCCCTTGGCGACACGTTTGGCGTTCTCGGCCTGGCAAAGCGCAAGCACGATGTCGCGCGCTTCTTCCGCCGTCGCCGCGTAATGCACTTTGCCGCCGCTTTCGACCACCTTCTCCTCATAGGCCTCGAGATAGAGGTCGAGATGACCGAGCGTATGATCCTTGATGGTGCGGGCCTCGGCGCGGAGCAGGTCGAACTCGGGCAGCTTCGCGACCGCCGCTTCGCGCTTCATGATAAAGCCGCGCTTCACGTTCTGCAGCGCGCGCTGGAGTTCGGCGTCGGCGAGAGCCTTGCGCGCGTTGCTGGTGAAGTTCTTGCCGAGCACCGCCATCTCGTCCTCGTCAGCGTGGCCGGACCGGCGCGGCGATCGCCGGCGCCTCGGTCGCCCCCGCCAGCACCTCGGCGACATGGCGCGCCTCGACCCCCGATCCTCCGCGCGCAAGCCCGCCCGCGATTTGCATGAGGCAGCCGAGATCGCCCGCGAGCACGCATCTGGCGCCGGTTGCCATGATGGCACGCAGCTTCTGCTCGAGGATCGCGCTCGAGATCTCGGGATACTTGACCGAGAACGCCCCGCCGAAGCCGCAGCAACTCTCGCGTTCGGCGAGCTCGACGATGCTCAGCCCCTTGATGCTTGCCAGCAGCCGCCGCGGCGAGGAGGCGATGCCGAGCTCGCGCAAGGACGAGCAGGAATCGTGATAGGTGATTGAGCCCTCGAAGCTCGCGTCGACCTCGGTGAGGTGGAGAACATTGACGAGGAAGCTCGTGAGCTCGAAGCACTTGGCGGCAAGCGCTTCGGCGCGGTCCGCGTAAGCAGGATCGGCGGCGAGCAGCTCCGGGTAATGCAGCCTGAGCATGCCGGCGCAGGATCCTGACGGAGCGACCACGTAATCAAAGTGCTCGAACGTGTCGACCACGCGCCTAGCAAGCGCAATCGCATCGGCCCGGTCGCCGGAATTGTAAGCGGGCTGCCCACAGCAGGTCTGCGTGAGTGGGACCTCGACCCGCGCGCCGCCGGCTTCGAGGAGCTTGATCGCCGCAAAGCCTATGCTTGGCCTGAACAAATCGACGAGACATGTCACAAACAGGCCGACCAGGGGACCTTGCTTTGCATCGGCAGGGGCCAAAGTCATCTCAGCGTCCGGTCAGGCCCTGCATCCAGTGGCGAAAGGTGGGAGTGAGGATGTAGCATCGCCGCCGCGACTCGCGAAATCGGAAATCGGCCGTATCGGCGCCGAAACCTCAGGGGAGGGACATGCTGACAAGAGCGCTTGCGCTCTTTGCACTGATGCTTTTGCTCGGGCCTGCGAGCGTCGGGGCCGAAACTGCTCCGCTCGTTCTCGTCACGCCGATTGTCTACGGCACCCATATGCCGGGGCTGGGCGATTCGGCGACGAAACTCGCAAAACTCATCAAGGAGCGCTCTGGCGATACGCTTGAGCTCGACCTGAAGCAGCCAGGGGACGGCACCACGCCCGACGAGATCCTCGACAAGGTCTCCGACGGCAAGGTCGATGCCGGGTTCTCGACGGCGAGCTTCTGGGCGGCCAAGCTGCCCGCCGCTGCCCTGTTCGCGGGCTATCCCTTCGGCCCTGACGGCAAGACCTATCTCGACTGGTTCGACAACGGCAATGGCCGGTCGCTCTATCAGGAGATGTACGACCATGCGGGGGTCAAAGTTCATGTCATGCCGTGCGCGTTCGGCGGCGCCGAGGCGGGCGGCTGGTTCGCCAAGGAGATCAAGAGCAAGGATGACCTCAAAGGCTTGCGCATGCGCATCTTCGGCCTGGGCGCCAGGGTCATGGCAGAGGCTGGCGCCACCACCGTGCTCTTGCCCGGCGGCAAAATCGAAAGCGCCTTCGGCAAGAAGGAGATCGACGCAGCCGAGCTTTACACGCCCGCCGTCGATATCGAGGAGGGCCTCATGGACAAAGTGAAGCTCATCTATATGCCGGGCTGGCATCAACCCGAGACCGTGCTCGAGTTCATCGTCAACAAGGACCGCTGGGACGGGCTGACCGACGAGCAAAGGACGCTGCTCGACGGCGCCTGCAAGACCCTGCTGCAGGAGTCGCTCGCCGACAGCGCCAGTCTTCAGGCAGCGGCCCTTTCCGAGCTGACCAGCAAAGACGGCGTCCGCATCCTCACCTGGCCCGACGATGTGCTCTCCGCCCTGAAGGAAGCCTGGTCCAAGGTCGCCAAGGATGAAGGCGACCAGGACTATTTCTTCCGCTTTGTGCTCGACGACATCGATAAGTTCCGCGCCGGGGCCCCTTCTGCCGATGGTCTCCAACACGCGCCGGTGTCCACCCCGCCGCCTCCGGCGTCACCGGCACAGACGGCCCAGCCTTAGGCGCGCGTTTCGGTACAGCAAAACCGACTCCCATCCCTCCACCCGAGGAGGAATGGGAGCGGATGACCGAGATCGAAAGCGCTATTGGCCGGTCTGCGTCTTCAGATAGGCGATAATGTCGGCCCGCTCGCCGGCGTCGGGCACGCCCTGGAACGCCAAGGCCATCGGGGAGTCGGGGAGCATGGCCTTCGGATCGGTGATCCACTTGTCGATATTCGCTTCCGTCCACACAAAGCCTTGCTCACCGAGCTTTTTCATTCCGGCTGAATAGGGGTAATCGGCGATGCTTGCTGCTTTGCGTCCGACAATACCATTGAGCTCGGGACCGACCAGGGTCTTGGCGCCCGGTCCGACCTGATGGCAGATTGCGCATTTGGCGAAGGCGGCCTTGCCTTTCGCTGCATCGCCGTCGGCCAGAGCCGGGCCGTAAAGCCCGATCAGCACCGCTGCGGCGCCAAGTCCCAACAGTCCAACTGTCCTCATCTCAATCCTCCCTTAGAAAGGTCCTTGACGGTCTCCCCGGGTGCGTCGCGGACGGTGGCTCAGTTCTAATAATCCGGCTGTTAAATCCGCACGAGCCTAGCAGAAGGCCAATTTGCGGGCAAAAGCAGTCGATGCCGCATGGTAACTCCTAAGCAAGTGAAGGGCTTGCGGGCATGCTGCCGCCGCCTCTCGGGGCTAAGGGGACATATTGCCCGCCAACTCAGCCCATGCGAAAGACTAGGGCCAAAGCCTCCCTCACCGACGGCCCTGACGCGGTTGGAGCCCTAAGATGTCGCAGATCAGCCTACCGGCCCCTGATCCTTCGGTGCTCGCGCGCCGGAACGACATCGTAAAGCAGCTCAAGAAGCTCGTGCCCGAGGCGAGCCTGATCTCCGACCAGGAGGGGCGGCGCGCTTTCGAAACCGACGCCCTCACCGCCTATCGCTGCCTGCCGCTCGCGGTCGTTCTGCCGACCACGACCGAGGAGGTCAGCAAGATCTTGCGCTTCTGCCACGAGAACCACGTCAAGGTCGTGCCGCGTGGGGCCGGCACCTCACTCTGCGGCGGTGCCTTGCCGCTCGAGGACGCGATCGTTCTTTGCCTCACCCGCATGACCAAGGTCCTCGACATCAACACGACGGACCGCGTCGCCCGCGTCCAGGCCGGCATCACCAATATCGGCATCACCCAGGCGGCCGCGGGCGAGGGCTTCTTCTATGCGCCTGATCCATCGAGCCAGATCGCCTGCACCGTCGGCGGCAACATCGCCACCAATTCCGGCGGCGCCCATTGCCTGAAATACGGCGTCACGGTGAACAACGTGCTCGGTGTCCGCATGGTGCTGATGAACGGCGAGATCGTCGATATCGGCGGCGATTATCTCGATGCGCCGGGTTACGACTTCCTCGCGCTCATCATCGGCTCGGAGGGGCAGCTCGGTGTCGTCACCGAGGCGACGGTGCGGCTGTTGAAGTCGCCTGAGGGCGCGCGTCCCATGCTGCTCGGCTTCGACACGACCGAGGCGGCCGCGGCATGCGTGGGCGGCATCATCGCGTCGGGCATTATCCCCGTGGCCATCGAGTTCATGGACCGGCCCGCGATCCACGTCTGCGAGCATTTCGTCGCCGCAGGCTATCCGCTCGACGTCGAGGCGCTGCTCATCGTCGAGGTCGAGGGCTCTGAGGACGAGATCGATACGCTGCTCGAGAGGATCGGCGAGATCGCCCGCGACTATAACCCGGTGACCATGCACCGCAGCCAAAGTGCCGAGGAGAGCGCCAAGATCTGGAAGGGACGCAAGGCGGCCTTCGGCGCCATCGGCCAGCTGTCTGACTACATCTGCATGGATGGGGTGATCCCGCTCTCCAAGCTGCCCAAGGCGCTCGACGAGATCGGCTGGATCTGCCGCAAATATCGCTTCGATGTCGCCAACATCTTCCATGCCGGCGACGGCAATCTGCACCCGCTCATTCTCTACAACGCCAACGATCCTATGCAGCTCGAGCGGGTCGAGCTGTGCGGCGCCGAGATCCTCAAGCTCTGCGTCTCGTTGGGCGGCTGCCTCACGGGCGAGCATGGCGTCGGCATCGAGAAGCGCGAGCTGATGCAGGAGCAATTTACCGACGCGGATCTGGCCCAACAGATGCGGGTGAAGCAGGCCTTCGATCCGGACTGGCTGCTCAATCCAGGCAAGGTGTTCCCGCTGGAAGGACGTGAGGTCCAGTGACGGGACATATGCGCCTTGGCTTTCATGCTCCCGAGACGGTCGAGGAGCTGGCCCACCTCGTCGGCGAGGCGGTGGATACGCGCACGCCGCTCGAAGTGATGGGGCGTGGCACCAAGCGCGAGCTTGGTCGCCCGGTGCATTCCGGCGCTGTGGTCTCGACCGAGAGCCTGGTTGGCGCCACGCTCTATGAGCCGAGCGAGCTCGTGCTCGGGGTTCTCGCCGGAACGCCGGTCGGCAAGATCGAGGAGCTTCTCGCCGAGAATGACCAGATGCTCCCCTTCGAGCCGGTCGATCTTGGCCCTGTGCTCGGCTATGGCCCTGGCCAAGCCACCATCGGGGGCGCGATCGCCACCAACTACTCGGGCAGCAGGCGCATTCTTGCCGGCGCCGCGCGCGATCATGTTCTCGGCGTGACGGCCGTCAATGGCAGGGGGGAAATCATCAAGGCCGGCGGCCAGGTCAAGAAGAATGTCACCGGCTATGATCTCGGCCGCGCGCTTGCGGGCTCATGGGGTAC
Organism: uncultured Alphaproteobacteria bacterium; assembly: GCA_963732205.1. Classification (GTDB taxonomy): domain Bacteria; phylum Pseudomonadota; class Alphaproteobacteria; order Rhizobiales; family Methyloligellaceae; genus Methyloceanibacter. Next base: position 610,023 of record CAVSYE010000004.1, on the reverse strand, counting down.
GCTCGCCATCATGACCGAGATCACGCTTAAGGTTCTTCCCGCGCAATCCGAGGTGCGCACGGTTCTCTGCTTCGGCTTGCCTGACGCGACGGCCGTCGAGGCCATGTGTCTGGCGCATGCCACGCCGTTCGAGGTCTCGGGCACGGTGCACATCCACCCCGAGCTTGCCCAGCGCTTCACCGACGAGGGCATCAGCGGCGCCGGCACGTCGGTCACCGCCATCCGCGTCGAGAACTTTCCGGCCTCGGCCCGCTACCGCGCCAACCGGCTGCGCCACATGCTTCAGGCCTATGGGCCGGCGCTTGAGCTCGAGACCGGGAGGAGCCGGCTGTTCTGGAACGAGATGCGCACGCTCCGCATGTTCCAGAAATCCGATCTGCCGCTCTGGCGCATCTCCACGGCGCCGTCGAAAGCGCCAAAGCTCATCGCCAGCATCGCCCGCAAGATCGAGGTGAAGCCGGTCTATGACTGGTCGGGCGGGCTGATCTGGCTCGAGACGCCGCCTCTCTCTGACGCCGGCGCGGTCGAGATCCGCCGCACCCTTGCCGAATTTGGCGGTCATGGCACATTGATCCGCGCCGATACGGACTCGCGCGCGGTGATCGAAGTGTTCCAGCCGCTCGATCCTTCGCTCGCGGCGCTGACGGCGCGGGTAAAGCAGGCCTTCGATCCGGACGGCATTCTCAATCCCGGCCGCATGTATCCGGGGATTTAGGCGGGACCATGCAGACCAACTTCAATTCGCTTCAACTCGCCGATCCGACCATCAACCGCGCCGATGCCATCCTCAAGCGCTGCGTCCATTGCGGGCTGTGCACTGCCACCTGCCCGACCTATGTGCTGACCGGCGACGAGCGCGACGGCCCGCGTGGACGCATCTACCTCATGAAGCAGATGTTCGAGACGCGCGAGGTGACGGCCTCGACCGTCTATCACATCGACCGCTGCCTCTCCTGCTTCTCCTGCATGACCACGTGTCCCTCCGGCGTCGACTACATGCATCTCGTCGAGCTTGCCCGCACGCGCATCGAGATGAAGGCGCACCGGCCCACCTCCGAGCGCGCTCTTCGCTTCATCCTGAGCAAGGTGATGCCGAACCCCAACACCTTCCGGCTTGCGCTTCTGCTCGGCTGGATGATGCGTCCCTTCCGCGCTCTGATCGCGCGCTTGGGTCATCCCCACACTGCTTCGGCGCTCGAGCTCGTGCCGCGGACGAGGATGAGTGCCAAGCTGAGCAAGCCGAAATCCGCGATCGGCACCGCACCCAAGGCCAAGCGGGTCGCGCTGATGCTCGGCTGCGTGCAGCAAGTGCTCGCGCCCGCGATCACCGAGGCGGCCATCAGGCTGCTCAGGCGCCACGGCGTCGATGTCGTCATCGTCAAGGACGAGGGCTGCTGCGGCGCACTCGTCCATCACCTCGGCCGCGACGAGGCGGCACGCGATGCCGCCCGCCGCAATATCGACGCTTGGACCGCGGCGATGCGCGAGGGCCTGCTCGACGCGATCCTGGTCACCACCTCCGGCTGCGGCACCATGGTCAAGGATTACGGCAATCTGCTCGCGCGCGACCGCGGCTATGCCGAGCGCGGCGCTTACGTCGCCGGGCTCGCCAAGGACATCACCGAGTACATCGGCGAGATCGGGCTGATGCCCCCGGTGATGTGGACCGGGCTCAAGGTCGCCTATCACGCGCCCTGCTCGTTGCAGCATGGCCAGCGCGTCGACACGCTTCCCGTGCAGCTTCTCAACCAGGCCGGCTTCTCGGTGGCGGAGATTCCGGAAGGCCATCTCTGCTGCGGCTCTGCCGGCACCTATAACCTGCTTCAGCCCAAGCTCTCCAACGAGCTTCGCGAGCGCAAGCTCGGCAATATCGCCAAGGTCGATCCGGACGTGATCGCGACCGGCAATATCGGCTGCATGATCCAGCTCCGGGAGGCGGACGCTCCCTTCGTCCACACCGTCGAGCTGCTCGACTGGGCCACGGGAGGTCCTCCGCCCGAGGGGCTCGGCAAGCTGAAAGATAGCGGGCACGAGATCGAGACCCTGGTCGAGATGGCGAAAGAGGGCCTGCTCGTCGATTAACTCTTCCGCCCAAGCAGCACGGCAGGAAGCCATCCCTCCCCTCGTGGGGGGGTCCGACTTCGCCACAAAGGCGAAGTCGGGGTGGGGGGCCAGTACTCTGCCTCCCACCCCACCCGTCCGAGCTTCGCTCGGACTCCCCTCCCCATCGAGGGGAGGGATGGCGCTGTTCCGGCCGCGCGGATCAATGGTGACTGTCCGGTGACGATGGGCTAGAAGCGCGGGACGCCAGAGCCGTTCGAGATCAAGCCTCAATTTCCCATGACTAAGAAAGACGAGCGTCCTCGCCCCGAGGCCCGCCTGCCGAAGGGACTCTTCGATATTTCGGCCGGAGAGATCCGCGCCACGCAGGAGATGCTGGGCACGATCAGGACCGTGTTCGAGTCCTACGGCTTCGAGCCGCTCGACACGCCGGCCATCGAATATACCGACGCGCTCGGCAAGTTCCTGCCCGACCAGGACCGGCCCAACGAAGGCGTGTTCTCCTTCAAGGACGACGACGATCAGTGGCTGTCGCTCCGATACGACCTGACCGCGCCGCTCGCCCGCTACGTGGCCGAGAATTTCCAGAGCCTGCCCAAGCCATTCCGCCGCTATCAGTCAGGCCCCGTGTGGCGCAACGAGAAGCCGGGACCGGGGCGCTTCCGCCAGTTCACCCAGTTCGATGCCGATACAGTCGGCGCCTCGTCGGTCGCCGCCGACGCCGAGCTTTGCATGCTCGCCGCCGACACGCTCGAAGCTCTCGGCGTCCCGCGCGGGCAATATGTCATCAAGGTCAATAGCCGGAAAGTGCTCGATGGTGTGTTGGAGTCGCTAGACTTGGGTGGCGATGGCAACGCTGCAAGACGCCTCACTGTGCTGAGGGCCATCGACAAGCTCGACCGTCTTGGGATTGATGAGGTTTGCCGACTGCTGGGACCAGGTCGGAAAGATGAAAGTGGGGATTTCACCAAGGGCGCCGGACTTAACAGTGACCAGATAGCTGTTGCTCGTAGCTTTATCGAGCCACCGAACCCTCTGCCGCCACAGACTGGAGACGACCTTCTCTTCGTCTACAATTTGTATGGTGACAACAGACTCTACGCGAGCTTGCTTGCCAACTCGGCCTTCCAAGCAGGTGTTAGTGAGTTAAAGCAGATTCGCACGGCAGTGCAGACAGCGGGCTACGGTCCCGATCGCATTGTTATTGATCAATCGGTGGTGCGGGGGCTGGAGTATTACACCGGCCCCGTGTTTGAGGCCGAGCTTCTCGCGCCCATAAAGGACGAGCGTGGGCAGCCGATCAGGCTGGGCTCGGTGGTGAGCGGCGGCCGCTATGACGGTCTCGTCGAGCGCTTCACCGGCGAGAAGGTGCCGGCCACCGGCGTCTCCATCGGCGTCTCGCGCCTGCTATTTGGGCTCCAGCGTCTCGGCAAGTTCAAGCAGAGCGCGGCGCAAGGACCGGTCGTCGTGTTCGTGCTCGACCGCGACCGCATCGCCGATTACCAGAAGACCGCGCAAACGTTGCGCGCCGCGGGCATCCGCGCCGAGCTTTATCTCGGCGAATCCGGCATGAAGGCGCAGATGAAATATGCCGACCGCCGGTCATCGCCTTGCGCCGTCATCCAGGGCGGCGACGAGCGCGCGAAGGGTGAGGTCACCATCAAGGACCTGATCCTCGGCGCCACGCTCACCGAGACCAAGGACCGCGACGAATATCTCAAGAAGCAGGCCGAGGCGCAGTTTCCCGTGAAGGAGGCTGAACTCGTTGATGCGGTTCGCAAAGTCCTGTCGCGACACAAGACTTAGATGGCGGCCGGCGATGAGCCCCAACGATCCGTCATGGCCGGGCTTGTCCCGGCCATCCACGTCTTTCTTGTCATGCCCGCGAAAGCGGGCATCCAGTAACCACAGGCCTCAGTTGTCTATGATCGCTGGGGGTTACTGGATTGCCCGGTCAAGCCGGGCAATGACACTGAATTTCTAGGCTGAAAGACTGAAGCCATGGCCGCTGAATCGGCGAAAGAATTCGAGGCCCTGGAAGCCCAGGCCACGGCCCTGCTCGATGTCTTCAGGCGGGCAGGTTACGAGCAGGTTGCGCCTTCGATCATCCAGCCGGCCGACATCTTCCTCGACCAGATCGGCGAGGCGATCAGAAGCCGCACCTACATCTTCACCGACCTCGCCGGCGATGAGCTCTGCCTCCGCCCCGATCTGACCGTGCCCGTGTCGCGGCTCTATCTCGAGCGCCACCCCGACGCGAAGGCTGAGGCGCGTTATTGTTACAACGGTCCCGCCTTCCGCTTCTTCCCCGACCGCAACAATCAGGCCCACCCGCGCGAATTCCGCCAGGCCGGCATCGAGTGCTTCGGCGCGAAGGACCGCGAGAGTGCCGATGTCGAGATCGTTCTGCTCGCCGTCGAGGCGGTGCGCGCAGCGGGGCTTAGGGACTATCGGCTCCGGTTCGGCGACATCGCCCTGTTCTATGCCTTCATCGATGCGCTCTCTCTGCCGGAGCGCTGGCGGCTCAAGCTCCGTCATTACTTCTGGCGCCCGCTGGTCTTTCACGCGCTTCTCGGCAATCTCGCCAGAGGCGACCGCCCCGATTCCGGCGGGTCTGCCGCGGCGCTTGCCCGTACGCTCGATCGCGACGATCCGGAGAAGTCCGAGGAATTGGTGGCGCGCTATCTCGACGAGCGCGGCCTGCCGCTTGCCGGCAATCGCGGCTTAAGCGAGATCACGGCACGTCTGCTCGATCTGTTGGGCGACCTCCGCGCCGAGCCGCTTAGGAAAGAGGTGGCGACCGTCATCGACTATTTCCTCGCCGTGTCGGGGCCGGCCAAGGATGCCGCCGCGCGCGTCTCCATGATCGCCAAAGGAGCCGGCATCGATCTCGGCCCTGCGCTCCAGGCGTTGGGGCGCCGCTTCGAGCGGCTGGAGAAGAGCGGCATCGATCTCGGCCGCGCCGTCTTCGCCACCGAGTTCGGCCGCAACCTCGAATATTATTCGGGCCTCGTGTTCCAGATCGAGGTGGGTGACGAGCGCGACGCAAGCCAGATCGCCGGCGGTGGGCGCTACGACGGTCTGCTCGCCAATATCGGCGCGCCGCGCGAGGTGCCGGCCATCGGCACCGCCATTCACACCGAGCGTCTGCTTGCCGCCGTCGAGAGGAAAGCGTGATGGCGGCGAAGCTCGCAATCGCCGTCCCCTCCAAGGGTCGGCTCAAGGACCAGGCGGCCGACATGTTCGATCGCGTGGGGCTGTCCCTGCTCAAGACCGGTCACGAGCGGGGCTATCGTGGCGCGCTCGACGGACTCGACGGCGTCGAAGTCGTCTATCTGTCTGCGGCCGAGATCGTGCATCAGCTCAAGTCGGGGCGTGTGCAGCTCGGCATCACCGGCGAGGATCTCGTCCGCGAGATGCTTGGCGATGTCGATAGCGCAATCGAGTTCCTCCTTCCGCTCGGCTTTGGCCGCGCCGATGTCGTGGTTGCCGTTCCTGATTGCTGGATCGACGTCGAACGCATGGAAGATTTGGAGGATGTCGCCGCGCAATTCGCGCGGGCGCATGGGCGCCGTCTCCGCGTGGCGACCAAATATATGACTCTCACCCGGCGCTTCTTCGCCGCGCGCGGCGTCGCCGGCTACCGCATCGTCGAGAGCGCCGGCGCGACCGAAGCCACGCCCGCCGCCGGAACGTCCGAGCTGATCGTCGACATCACCACGACGGCAACTACGCTCCGCGCCAATCATCTGAAAGTGCTGGAGGATGGGCTGATCCTGAAATCGCAAGCGCATCTGTTCGCCTCGCGCGGGGCAAAGTGGACTGCCGCTGCGGGCAAGCTCCGCGACGCGATTGTGTCGAAGCTGTCGAAATAGGCTCTCATCTTTCGAGACGGGCGTGTTCCGCGCCCTCCTCAGGATGAGGTGTTGCTCCTCATGGTGAGGAGCGGCCGAACGGCCGCGACTCGAATCATAAGGCCCAGTAGCGACATTGTTCGATAATCAGTACGCTGGCGCGCATGATTCGGCTTCTGCTCGCAACGCTCCTGCTCGGCGCCTCGCTCGCGCCAGCGCTCGCCGCGCCTTCGCGCATCATCATTTTGCGCCACGGCGAGAAAGCCAGCCCGTGGAAGCTATGCGCGACCGGCGCCGAGCGGGCCGAGGCTCTTGCCGAGACCTATCTCGGCGCCAAGGCCTCGAAGTCGCTGTTCGCCAATGGCGAGCAGCCCGCCTTCTTCTTCGCCATCACGCTGCACACGCTCGAGCTTGCCTCGCCGTCGGTCGCCAGCTGGTCGAAGCCGATCATTCTCTATTCGGTAGTGCCGGACGAATCCGACGACGATGAGCTTCACGTCAAAGCGCTGAACGAGCGCACGGAGGAGGCTGCCGCCAACATCATGCAGAACCCGGCGCTCAATGGGAAGACCGTGGTGATGGTGTGGGAGCACAAGCATATTGCCAATGAGAAGCTCGAGAAGAAGTACGAGGGTGAGGCCGTCACGCTGCGCAAGCTGTTGAAGCTCGACATCCTGCCCGGCGTGCCCAAGACCTGGCCCGGCGACAATTACGACTATTTCTGGATCGTGGACTTCCCGCCGGATTCGAACGTGCCGTCCAAATTCACCATGGTGAAGCAGGAGTTCAGCGGACCTTTCGCCAACCTGCCGCAAAACGATTGGGACACGCCCAACGGCCTCGATGCATCGAGCGGCTGCAAAGTGAAAGACGGCGACTGATCGCGCCGCTTAAGCGACGCCAACTCCAAGCTCGCCTGCAACGGCCTCGCTTTCGCTAAGGCCGGTCTCGGCGAGGCGATGACGTCCGGGCGCCTCGGGCCTCAACTCGAAGAAGCGGTCGTGGAACTGGACGAGGCTCGAGCGGTGGCCGATCGAAATAATTGCCGTGTGCGGCAGCCGATCGAGCAGCAACTGGTAAAGCTTGGCTTCTGCCGGCTCGTCGAGCGCGCCCGTCGCTTCGTCGAGAAATAGCCAGTGGGGCTTCTGCAGGAGCGCACGGGCGATGGAAAGCCGCTGCTGCTCGCCGCCCGAGAGCTTGCTGGCCCAATAGGCGTTTTCGTCGAGCTCGTCGCGGAACTCGCCGAGCCCAACCGCCTCGAGCACGTCTTCGATCTGCTGCGGCGAGAACGAGGTCTGAGGACCTGGATAGGCAAGTGCGCCGCGGAGCGTACCGAGCGGAACATAGGGCCGCTGCGGCAGCACCAGCACGCTCTCTCCCTTGGGAATGCGGATCGAGCCCGCCCCGAACGGCCACACGCCGCCGAGCGCGCGGAGAAGGCTCGTCTTGCCCGAGCCTGACGGCCCGGTCACGAGCACGCGGTCGCCCGGCTCGATGTCGAAGCCCTTGAGCCGCACGATCTCCTCGCCGTTCGGAAGCCCGACTGCCAGTTCCTCGACATGGAGGCCGCGTCCCCCATCGGCGATGAACTCGACCCGAGGTGCCGCCTTGTCGAGCCCCTCGGCCCAGTCGATCGAGGCCTCGAAGCCGGCCAGCCGGTCGAGCACGGCCTTCCAGTCGGCGATGCTCGAATACGCGGTGACGAAGAAGGAGAGCGCGCTCTGCACCTGACCGAAGGCGGAAGAGATCTGCATCAAGCCGCCGAGGGTAAGCGCCCCGAAGAAATAGACCGGGCTCACCACCAGAAATGGGAAGATGATGGCGACTTGCGAATAGCCAGCGGTGAGGAAGGTGAGCCGCTTGGTCCGCTGCATGATGCCATACCAATTCGACACCACGTGCGAGAAGCGGTCCCTGAGCCGCTCTTCCTCCGCCGCTTCGCCCGAGAGGAGCGTCACTTCCTCGGCATTCTCGCGAAGTCTCACCAGCGAGAAACGGAAATCGGCCTCATAGCGTTGCTGGTCGAAATTGAGCTTCACCAGCGGGCGCCCGACGAGATGCGTCACCCAGGTGCCGATCACCGCATAGATCAGCGCCGCCCAGACCAGATAGCCCGGGATGTTGTAGCTCGCCGAGCCGATCATCAGCGGGCTCTTGGCCGACAGAGTCCACAAGATGACCACGAATGACGCGAGCGTGACGATCGATCCGAGCAACGAGATGCCGATGTCGAGCGTCGTGTTGATGAACATGCGGATATCGTCGGCGATGCGCTGGTCGGGGTTGTCGGCCTGATCGCCCTTGAGCCGCATGCGGTAATGGGTGCCCTGGCCGAGCCAGCGTCCGAGATATTGGCCGGTCAGCCAGCGCCGCCAGCGGATCTGCAGCCATTGCTGGAGATAGAGTTGGTAGACAGCGGTGATGATGAAGGCCGCCGCCAGCACGGTAAACACCCCGAACTGGTAGATGAACGTGTCCCAGTCCTTGTTCTGCAGCGCGTTGTAGAAGGTGTTGTACCAGGCATTGAACTTCACGTTCAGCCAGACCTGGAACAGCTGGAGCGCAATCACGGAGATAAGCAGAATGCGTCCCGGCCAGCGGTCGTCGCCCTTGAAATAGGGCGTCGCGATGCGGGTGAAGTTTCGCGCCGTGTTGCGGAAATTCGCCATTCTGGGACGGCTCCAAGCGTCAGGTTCGACTCTGCAAGGGCCATGCCCCGGCCGGCCGACGATAGGGCCAAAGCCGAGTTGGGGGAAAATTACTATTCCGTAAGGCTTACGTGAGCAAAGCGTTCCTGCAAACGGCAAAAGGGGCGGCCCATGGCCGCCCCTTTACCGATCAGTCTGGGCCGATTTTGGCCGAAGGCAAGGACTACATCATGTCCATGCCGCCCATGCCGCCGCCGCCCGGCATGTGCATATGCTCGTCTTTCTTCTTCGGCGACTCAGCGACGCCCGCCTCGGTCGTGATGAGGAGGCCGGCCACCGATGCCGCATCCTGAAGCGCGGTCCGCACCACTTTGGCGGGGTCGATTATGCCCTTCTGGATCAGATCGCCATATTCGTTGTTCTGCGCATCGTAGCCGTAGGACGCCGACTTCTGGTCGGTCACCTTGCCGACCACGATCGAGCCCTCGACGCCGGCATTCTCGGCAATCTGCCGGATCGGAGCCTGGAGCGCGCGGCGCACGATGTTGATGCCGGCCTCCTGGTCATCGTTGGCGCCCTTGGTCCTGAGCGACTTCGCGGCCCACAGCAGCGCCACGCCGCCGCCCGGCACGATGCCTTCCTCGACGGCCGCGCGGGTCGCGTTCAACGCATCGTCGACGCGATCCTTCTTCTCCTTCACCTCGACCTCGGTCGCGCCGCCGACCTTGATCACGGCAACGCCGCCGGCGAGCTTGGCGAGCCGCTCCTGCAGCTTCTCCTTGTCGTAGTCGGAGGTGGTGTCCTCGATCTGCTGCTTGATCTGAGCGATACGCGCCTCGATGTCGGGCTTCTTGCCGGCGCCGTTGACGATGGTGGTGTCGTCCTTGGTGATGACCACCTTCTTCGCCTTGCCGAGCATCTGCACGGTGACGTTCTCGAGCTTGATGCCGAGATCCTCGGAGATCATCTCGCCGCCGGTCAGGACGGCGATGTCCTGCAGCATGGCCTTGCGGCGATCGCCGAAGCCAGGGGCCTTGACGGCTGCCACCTTAAGGCCGCCGCGCAGCTTGTTGACCACGAGCGTGGCCAACGCCTCGCCCTCGACGTCCTCTGCGATCACGAGCAGCGGGCGGCCCGACTGAACCACCGACTCGAGCAGCGGCAGCATGGCCTGAAGGCCCGAAAGCTTCTTCTCGTAAATCAGGATGCACGGGCTCTCGAGCTCGGCCACCATCTTCTCGGCATTGGTGATGAAGTAGGGCGAGATGTAGCCGCGGTCGAACTGCATGCCCTCGACCACTTCGAGCTCGCTGTCGAGACTCTTCGCCTCCTCGACGGTAATGACGCCCTCATTGCCGACCTTCTTCATGGCCTTGGCGATCATGTCCCCGACCGCCTTCTCGCCATTGGCGGAGATGGTACCGACCTGTGCGATCTCCTCTGAGCCTGAAATCTGCTTGGCCTGCTTCTTGATAACCTCGACGACATCGATAACGGCCTTGTCGATGCCGCGCTTCAGATCCATCGGGTTCATGCCGGCGGCGACCGCCTTCAGTCCCTCGCGCACGATGGCCTGGGCGAGCAAGGTCGCGGTGGTGGTGCCGTCTCCGGCGGTGTCGTTGGTCTTGGAGGCGACTTCGCGCAGCATCTGCGCGCCCATGTTCTCGAACTTATCCTCGAGCTCGATCTCCTTGGCCACGGTCACGCCGTCCTTGGTCGAGCGCGGGGCGCCGAACGACTTCTCGAGGATCACGTTGCGGCCCTTAGGTCCCAGCGTGACCTTGACGGCGTTGGCGAGAATGTCGACGCCGCGCAACATACGCTCGCGGGCATCGGCTGCGAATTTTACGTCTTTGGCTGCCATTTCAGCTTGCTCCTTGTGTTTCAGTCCTCACCCTGAGGAGCCGACGAAGTCGGCGTCGCTAAGGGTGCGTCGAAATGGGGGTCATCCTTCGAGATGCGCCCTTTGGCGCTCCCTCGGGATGAGGTGAATTCGTTAGGCGAGGATTCCCATGATGTCGGATTCCTTCATGATGAGGAGCTCCTCGCCGTCGATCTTGACCTCGGTGCCGGACCACTTGCCGAACAGCACCTTGTCGCCGGCCTTGACCCCCATGGGTGCGAGCTTGCCGTCCTCGCCACGGGCGCCCGGACCTGCTGCCACGACCTTGCCGGTCTGCGGCTTCTCGGCCGCCGTGTCGGGGATGATGATGCCGCCTTTGGTCTTCTGCTCTTCTTCGAGCCGCTTGACCACCACGCGGTCATGTAAGGGACGGAATTTCATTGGGTTTCAGCTCCAAAAGCCGTTGGGCGGGGCGTCGCCGCCGCGTAACGGAAGATGAGGGATTGAACCACGCTGGCACTCGGCAAATGCGAGTGCTAACGGAGCTACGAGATAGCTTGGTAAAGCGCAAATTGTCAAGGAAAACGGGCGCGCTACCCGCGTTTGCGCTTCTTTTCGCTGTCCATGAAGGCGAGCGCCGAGGTGGGGTAACGCTCTCCTTGCGCGGCGTCAGGCGGCACGGCTTTCTCGAGCGCCGCGAGATCTTCAGGGGACAGCTTCACATCGAGCGCACCGAGCGCCTCGGCAAGACGGTCGCGCCGCCGCGCGCCAATGAGCGGGACGATGTCGTCGCCTTGGGCTGTAACCCAGGCGATGGCGATCTGCGCGACCGACGCGCCCATCGCATTGGCGATGACCCGGAGCTTCTCGACCAGCGCTAAGTTGGCGTCGAGATTGGCGCCCTGGAAGCGCGGGGCGCTACCGCGGAAGCCGCGCTCGCCCTCGCGCGCCTTAGACCAATGGCCGCTGATCAGCCCGCGCGACAGCACCCCATAGGCGGTGATGCCGATGCCGAGCGCGCGGCACGTAGGCAAAATCTCGCTCTCGATCCCACGCGAAATGAGCGAATACTCGATCTGCAGATCGCTGATCTTGTGGGTCGCAGACGCGCGCCGGATCGTATCGGCGCCGACCTCAGACAACCCAATGTGGCGCACATAACCCGCCGTCACCATCTCGGCGATCGCGCCAACCGTATCCTCGATCGGCACGGCCGGATCGAGCCTCGACGGGCGGTAGATGTCGATATAGTCGGTGCCGAGCCGGCGCAAAGAATACGCGAGAAAATTCTTCACGGATTGCGGTCGCGCATCGTAGCCGATCCAGTTGCCCCCCGGTTCGCGCAAGCCCCCGAACTTGACGCTGATCACGACCTTCGAACGGTCGCGGCCTTTGAGCGCCTCGGCGATCAGCATCTCATTGTGACCCATGCCGTAGAAATCGCCGGTGTCGAGCAAATTGATGCCGGCGTCGAGCGCAGTGTGGATGGTCGCGATGCTCTCGCCGCGGTCGGTCGGCCCGTAGAGATCGGACATGCCCATGCAACCGAGCCCAATCTCGGAGACTTGGGGACCCGTCGCGCCGAGCTTTCGTTGCTTCATCAGAAATCCTCCTCGCCGCACCAAACGCCCCGGCCCTCGTCTCAATTCACCTTCGCCACCGCTGCAATGACGGCGTCGACCTTCCCATCGAGCAGGGCGCCGAACGGCTTGAGCTCATCCTGCCCCAATGCCCCAAGAAACGAAGAGGGCCGGTCATAAGCAATCATCGCGGTGCCGTCCTCGCTCTCATAAAGGGCGATGCGGAACGGCACGTAGAAGCTCGCGGCGCGGTCGATGTCGATGATCTCATTGGCGATCACCGGATTGCCGACAATATAGAGCGAGCAACGCTTCGCCTTGCCGGACAGCGAGGTGATCGCGCCCTGATCGAGGACGGCGATGATCATTAGGCCATGCGGGCCTCCGACCCGGTCCATCGTTGCCTTCACCTCGCTCCACGGCGCTTTAGCCTTCACCAGCGATGTGACGACGTCGGGATCGAGACGCCCAAGCTCGCTCTCGAACGCCTTCACCAGCCGGTCGTAGGCGAGCCCGCTCCTGACCGTGACATGCTCGACGCTCGCTTTCGACAAAGGGGCGGAACCTTTAATGCTGCCCATGAGCTGCCTCGCTTTCAGGGGCCTTACTTCGCCTCATCTCGGCATGGTAGTCCGAAAGCGCGAGACCCTGCGACCTAATGCGCTTGCGCCGGCTTCTTCAGCATGAGCGCGAGCACGGCCAGGCCGACGAACACGATCATAAGCAGGAAGAACACGTCGGCGAACGCCATAACCACCCCTTGCACATGAACGAGTTGGTAGAGCTGCTTCAGCGCCATGTCATGCGCGTCGCTGCCGAAGCTCTGCAAATGCTGGGTGAACTGGTCCAAAGTCTCCATGGCCGGGCGGCTGGCGAAGGTGATGGCCTCGTGCAGCCGCTCCGTGTGCAGGTCGGTGCGGTCGTTGAGCACGGTGGTGAGGCCGGCAAGCCCCACGGCACCGCCGAGATTGCGGGTGAGGTTGTAGAGGCCAGAGGCGTTCTTCACCCGTTCGGGCGGCAGCGTGCCGAGCGCGATGTTGTTCACCGGGATCATCGCGATCATGATGCCGACGCCGCGGAAGATCTGCGGCCAAAACAGCTCCCAGAAATCCCAATCGCTGGTGAGATAGGTCATCCACCACGTGCCGGCGGCAAAGCAGAGAAAGCCCGTCGTCAGCATGAACCTGGGATCGACCTTGTTCATCAGCCGGCCGGCGATCGGCGCGGCGAGGAACATCGCCAGTCCCGAGACGAACACCGTCTCGCCGATCATGCGCGCGTCATAGCCTCTGACCTCGGCGAGATAGAGAGGGAACAGATAGGTCAGGCCGTAAAGTCCGATGCCGACGATGAAGGAAGACAGCGAGCCGAGCGCGAAGTTGCGGTCGGAGAAGGCCCGGAGATCGACAATCGGCGTCTTGGCCGTGAGCACCCGCACGAAGAAGGCGATCGCCGAGAGGCCCGAGATCCAGGCGAGCAACAGCACGCTGTCGTCGCCGAACCAATCGTAGCGCGGGCCTTCCTCGAGCACATATTCGAGGCCGCCGAGGAATCCCGCCATGAAGATCAGCCCGAACCAGTCGAAGCGGTCGAGCAGGGCGAAATCGGGCTTGTCGAAGTCGATCAACGTGACCGCCGCGATGGTCACGAAGGTTCCAGGAATGACGTTGATGAAGAACAGCCAGTGCCAGGAGAGCGTGTCGGTCAGATAGCCGCCGATGGTCGGGCCGATGGTAGGAGCGAGCGTGGCGACCAGCCCGATCAGCGGCACCACGAGGCCCATGCGGCTCCGCGGGAAAATCATATAGGCGGTGGCGAACACGGTGGGGATCATGCCGCCGCCGATGAAGCCCTGAATCGCGCGCCACAGGATCATCTGGTTGATCGAAGTGGACAGTCCGCACATCACGCTGGCGATGGTGAAGCCTGCGGCCGAGACGGCAAACACGATGCGTGTGCCGAGCGCGCGCGAGAGAAATCCCGACAGCGGGATCATGATCACTTCCGCGATCAGATAGGCGGTCTGCACCCAGGTGATTTCGTTCGAGCTCGCGGCCAGTCCCGCCTGGATCTCGGTGAGAGAGGCCGACACGATCTGGATGTCCAGGATCGCCATGAACATCCCGAACACCATGGTGAAGAAGGTGAATAGCCGCCTCCCGTCGATATGGTCGTCGGTGCGGGAAAGCGGGATGGCGGGAAGCTGACGCGTCCCTCCCGCCGCGACCGCGGCGCTCATCGCTCTGCGCTCTGCTGTGGTGTCGCGGCCTTGGTGTTGATGCTGACGACGACCGACATGCCGGGCCGCAGCAGCTCTTCGTGAGCGACCTTGGCCGGCACTTCGATGCGCACCGCGACGCGCTGAACGATCTTGGTGAAATTGCCGGTGGCGTTGTCCGGCGGCAGCAGCGAGAACACCGAACCCGATGCCGGAGCCACACTCACGACCTTGCCTTCGATCTCGCGCCCGGGCAGCGCATCGACGGAAATCGACACCGTCTGGCCGGGCTTGAGATGGTCGAGCTGCGTTTCCTTGAAGTTCGCATCGACATAGACCGCATCGAGCGGAACGAGCGTCGCGAGCCGCGTCCCGGGCTGAACATAGTCGCCCACCTGCACGGCGCGATTGCCCATCACGCCGTCGAAGGGCGCGCGGATCACGGTGAAGGACAGATCACGCTCGGCCTTGGCGAGAACTGTCTGCAGCTGTTTCAGCGTATTCTCTGCTTCGTTTTGCTGACCCTTCAGCACCGCGACATTGGCCTCGGCCGCTGCGACGCCGGCTTGCGCGCCTGCACCGCGGCGACGGCCTGGTCGCGAGCGGCCTGCGCCTGCTCAAGTGTCTGGTGGCTGGCAAAATCCTTTAGAGAGAGCGCCTGCTGGCGCTGGAGCTCGGCGCGGGTCTGGCCGGCTTGAGCCGAGGCAAGCTGCGCCTTGGCCTGATCGACCGAGGCATTCTGCGCGTCGATCTGCTTGCCGATGCGGTCGATGGTCGCCTGCTCGGTGGCGACGTTGTCCTTCGCCGTCTGAACAGCGAGCTGGTAGTCGCCATCGTCGATCCGCACCATGACCTCCCCGGCCCGGGTATGGGCGTTGTCGTCGATCGCGACCTCGGTCACACAGCCCGACACCTTGGCGCCGATGGTCGCCGTCTTGGCACCGACATAAGCGTCGTCGGTCGACACGAGGAAGCGGCCCACGGTCCAATAGTAGTGGCCGTACCAGGCGCCTGCGGCGAGCGCGGCCACGGCGCCGAACATCAGGACGAGCTTGCGATCTGGCGACGCCTGGGAGCGGGGGCAAGCTCGGCGTCGGCAGGCTTGGTCTCGGTCTGAATGTCGGGCGTCGCGGCCGGCTCCTTGGCGGGTGCCGCAGGGGCTTCGAGCAGCGAGGCGGGGGAGGGGGGATCCGCGCCTCCTCGACAGCACTCAATGCGGCACGCCGCCGTGCTTTCCTCGAGAGGCGGTTGCCCTCCGGAGAGGAAGAGGGCGACTCGGCGGGGTCTTCCGCCAGAACGGTATTTCCGCGCTCCCTAAACATCGGAGTCTCCAGTGAGACAAATTGACCGAACCGTTCGGTCAGCCGTTGACTTAGGCCTCTTTCTGACTTAAGTCAATGCCAACCGAACCGTTCGGTCAAAATATCGCAGAGCTGAAATGATCCTCCTGTCAGAGCGCGAAACTGTCGAATATGCCGAAAGCGCGAAGCGCCGCCAGATTCTTGAGGGTGCGCGCTTAGTGTTTCTGGCGCAGGGCTTCGATGCCGCCAGCATGGGCGATATCGCTCGCGCGGCTAAGGTCTCCAAGGGGACGCTCTACGTCTATTTCGATTCGAAGGAGGCGCTCTTTCAGGAGATCGTCGGCGAGGAATGTCAGGCACAAGCCGAGCGGGTCTTCGCCCTCGATTCCA
Source organism: uncultured Alphaproteobacteria bacterium (assembly GCA_963732205.1). Taxonomy (GTDB): domain Bacteria; phylum Pseudomonadota; class Alphaproteobacteria; order Rhizobiales; family Methyloligellaceae; genus Methyloceanibacter. The sequence goes on along the minus strand of CAVSYE010000004.1, from coordinate 594,128 downwards.
ACGATCACGACGTAGCCGCGGTCTTGACCAAGCTTGGCCGCGACTTTATGCACTTCCTATGCGATCCGCATCGCGTTTCGTCGTTCCGCACCGTCATCGCCATCGCCGAACGCATGCCCGAGATCGGTGCGCGCTTCTATGCCACGGGCCCTGCTTCAGGGATCGGCCGTGTCGCGCGCTATCTCGAGAACCAGGTGCAGGCCGGGATTCTCGATGTGCCCGACTGCGAGCTTGCCGCGGCCCAATTTCTCGATTCGTGCAAATCGACCCTGTTTCCGCCTTTGCTCTCCAATGCGGCCGGCCGTCCCTCCGACGATCAGATCGAGTATGTCGTGGCCAGGGCGGTTCGCACCTTCCTCGCCGCCTATAAGCGCTAAATCTCGTCCGTCTACCCACTGAGTTTGGCAAGGCCGAGGCCAAGATAGATGACGAGGAAGGTGCCGATCACCACGAGCGCGAGGAGATGAATCCGCGCCCCCGCCCGCTGGTAGGTGACATCGGCGAATGGATTCGGCAGGTGCTTGAAGTGCTCCGCGGTGAAGGCGCTCGCGATCTCGGTATGCCGCCGCATGGCCGACCATCCATGAAGCGTGATCAGGAACCACGCCGAGCTGATGAGCAGCCCGGCTCCTATGAGGGCGGGCGTCGCCCACCGGCTCGTTCCGAACGCGCTTGGCGTCAGCGCCAGGGCGCCGACGATCAGTGAATTGGCCACCAGCAGCGCGTTGTGACGCGCCCAGATTGTTTCCCGTTCCGAATTGATCAGATCGACATAGGCCTGAAACAGCGTCGCTTTCTCGGAGAGATCGGCTGGCTCCCTTTCGTTCATCGTCCGGCTGCCTCAAGAGCCCTAAAGCCTCGTTATGGTCTCACGGAGTCTTCCGCCGGGTAAATGACACGACATAGGCGGGCGACCGCACGGCGAAGATGGGGTCGTCGGAGGGGCCGGCGATGCCGTCGACCAGGTTCCCCGGCAGGAACATGCCGGCATCGCAGGTTGCCTGTGGCGCGATCGCTTCGATGGTGATCTTGCCGAGATCGGTCATCGGGCGATTGTCCTCATCGTCCCATCTTTGCGTGGAATCGCTGGTCTGGTCACCCGTCTTGCCCATGATGGCTTCGAGGTCGAACACCACGGGGCCCTTGGCAATGCGATCCTTGAATTCAGCCGCATAGAAATCAGGTCCCTTGGCCTTGGCCTCATCGGGGGTCAGACCGACGTCGCCCGCCTCCGGAACCAGCTTGTATTTCACAAGTGTCTGCTCTCCGGCGGTATTGGTGAAGGTAAAGGCGTGCACGCCCCAATAGTCCACGGTCGCAAAGCTCGCAGGGACGGGATGCGACATCAGCCAGGCGTTCTGCCGCGTCGCCTCGGGGTGAGCGGTGAAGAACGCCTTGATCTTGTCTTGATCGCCCGAGCCCACGGCTTGCAAAAGTCCGACGAACAGCGCGGGCGTCTTGGCGAAGAACACCGGCGCCGAGATGGTCACGAGGTCTGTCGTTGCGCCGTTGCCGAGTTCGAACTTGATGGCGAAACCTCTGACGCTGTCCTGGGCATTGTCGGGCGCCTGCGGATTGCCGCCTCCCAGCGAGAAGCGGGCAATGATTGGCACCTGCTTGGCGAAGTGTGGCGCCTTCGAAAGCTTTGGCGCATCGGCCGATGGCGAGAACGTTCCGGTCATGCAGAAGCCCTTGGTATGGGCTGCCCGGTCGCCCGCGTGCTCGCCGAAGACGGCATTCAGCGCATCGACCAGATCCACCGGCGTCGGGTCGGCGGCAAGGGCCGCGACAGCGCTCCCGACGATTACCAGGGCTGCAACTGCGCCGAGCGCACCTAAACGTCTGCGTCTCTTCATCATCACATTGTCCTCAGTAGCGATACTCACATCCTAGCGCCCGCCGACCATTCCGAGATGACAGACCCAGGCGATAGTGGGCGGCAATTAACCAAGCAATTGGCCGGAAATTGCCGCGCGAGTCATTTGACAATGAAGTGAATTGGGCGCCCTACGCGCAGTGCGCCGGTGGGAGCAGGGCGAGAGCATCTCGCCGGCGCTCTGGGGCTCTCGCTCGTTCATACCAACAAGACTCTCAAGCGCCTTGCCGCGCGCGGTCTCGTCCAGTGGGACCACGGCTGGTGCTTGCTGCCTGACATCGCCGCGTTAGCCGAACTGGCCAAATTCGACTTGCACCTGCCGCGCAAACGTCCTTTGCTTTGATTTCGTTACGCCATGCCTCCCCTCGATGCGCCATCGCCAGCAAGGCTCGATCAATCGGAGCTCGAGGCGTATTGGCTTCCCTTCACCGCCAACCGTGCCTTCAGGCGCCACCCCCGACTGATCGAGCGCGCCGAGGGCATGCATTATGTGACCCCCGACGGGCGGAGGCTGCTCGATGCCATGTCGGGGCTGTGGTGCTGCAATGCAGGTCATTGTCGGACGCAGATCACGGAGGCCATCGCCAACCAGGCGGCACGTCTCGACTACGCCGCATCATTCCAGCTCGGACATGCAGGAGCGTTTCGCCTCGCCGCGAAGCTGGCGGCTCTTGCGCCTGGCGATCTCCGCCATGTCTTCTTCTGCAACTCGGGCTCTGAGGCCGTCGATACTGCGCTCAAAATCGCGCTCGCCTATCACAAGCTTTCTGGCGAGAGCACACGCACCCGCTTCATCGCCCATGAGCGGGGCTATCACGGCTCCTGTCTCGGCGGAACCTCGGTCGGCGGCATTCCGCAGAACCGCAATCTGTTCGAGCCATTGCTTCCGGTCGACCGGCTCTCCTCTCCCTATTCGAGGCCCCGCCAGCCCTATGCCCGCGGCGAGCCTGAGATCGGTGCCGACCTCGCCGATGGGCTCTTCTGCATCGTGGCTCTCGACGGCGCGGCCTCGATCGCAGCCGTCATCGTCGAGCCGATGCTCGGCTCGGCCGGCGTGTTCGCAAGCCCGCAAGGCTATCTCCAGCGTCTGCGCGACATCACGCGCGCCCACGGCATCCTCCTCATCTTCAACGAGGTGATCACCGGCTTCGGCCGCCTCGGTTACGCCTTCGCCGCCGAGCGTTACGGCATCGTTCCCGACATGATCTGTTTTGCCAAGGCCGCGACCAACGGCGCCGCCCCGCTCGGCGGAGTCCTGGTGCGGAACCACATCCATGCCGCCTTCATGCAAGGCCCCGAGCATGTGCCTGAGCTTGCCCACGGCTTCACCGCATCGGGCCACCCGCTCAGTATCGCCGCAGCGAGCGCGGCTCTCGATCTCTATCGCGAGGAGGGCTTGTTCGAGCGGGCTAGAACGCTCGAGCCCATATTCGCCGGCGCGGTGCATAGCCTGAAAGGGGCCCCGCACGTCGTCGACATCAGGACCATCGGCCTCGCTGCCGGCGTCGATCTCGCACCGATCGACGGCTCGCCAGGTTTGCGCGGAGCGCGTGCTCTCGATGCCGCCTTTTTCGATGAGGATCTGGTGACCCGCGTGGTCGGCGACACGATCGTGCTGGCGCCGGCTCTGATCGCCTCAGAGGACGACATTGCCGCAATTGTGGGCAAGCTCGCCGACATTCTGCGGCGCCTGCGCTGACCTTCTTCTCTTGGCCTCGCCGCGCTTGGCTGCTATCAACGGGAAGCGCGGGGGGCCGCCAGATTGCTATTGCTTTACAGTGGCCTGTCGCTCATGATTCGCGCTGATGAGCTTGGGGCCGGTTGCGCAATTCGATATCGTCGGCTCCAATACTGATCGCGTCCTCGGGAGGGCTCATATGCTCGACGTGATCGTCCTGATCGCTATGGCCGTCACGGCCGCCGCCTTTGCCGCGGGCCTCGTCATGCATTCCGGCGTCGCGCTCATTCCGGGCGTGATCGCCGGTGCCGCGCTCTATCTCGTCATGGCGGCGTCCTACCTCATGATCTCGCGCCAGACCAAGGCGAGCCCCGTGACTACGCGCCTCCAGGAGATCGAGGAGGCGCTTGAGATCATCGACGGCGACCTTCAGCGCATCGACCGCGTCGAGGACGACGTTTCGCGCCTCGATCTCCTCACCGACCGCGTCGAGCGCCTCGACCAGACCGTAAGCGCGATCGGTTCGGGCGAACTCGCCGCAGGAGGGGACTCCTCTCGCGATGCGGAACTTGTGCAAGCCTTCGAGCAGGTCCATGCACGGATCGAAGGCCTGCGGTCCGACCTCGAAGGCGAAGCGCACAATCAGCGCGACAAGATGTCGGGCGACTTGCGAAAGCTCGAAGCGCTTATCAAGCATCTTTCTCAGGAGCTGACGGTTGCGTCCGCCGCGGCTGGCAAGGCTCAAGCGGGATTGCAGGAAGCGCCGCTGGCATCATCCCCCGGCTTCTTGAGTGAGGGTAAGCCAGAGGCCATGGAGGAAATTGAGAGCTTCGCTCTCTACGATGCGCGCGTCGAGGCCGAAGAGCCGGTGGTCGTCGAGGAGGACGCCATCGCGCGCGCTGCGGCCGAAGACCGGGCGCCCACGGGCGATATGCTCAACGTGCTCAACGACGCCATCGAGGGCGGACGGGTCGACCTCTATCTCCAGCCGACCGTGGCTCTTCCCGAACGCAAGCTGCGTTATTACGAGGGGTACACGCGCCTGCGGACCCCCGCGGACGAGATCGTCATGCCGCGCGATTATCTGCCGGTCGCGGAGCGCGAGCGGCTGATGCCGATCGTCGACAATGTGCTGTTGGTGAAGAGCGTGCAGTTCTTGCGGCGGCTGCGCGCCGAGTCACGGGTCAAAGGCGTGTTCTGCAACGTCTCTGTCCAGTCGCTGCTCGATCCCGATTTCTTCCCCGAGCTCGTCGAGTTCATGGAGGAGAATAGCAGCCTTTCGGAGAGCCTCACCTTCGAGGTGAGCCAGCCCGCAATCCTCGGGCTGACTCGAGGCGAGCTCTCCTTCTTCGATACGCTGGGCGCCCTCGGCTATGGCTTCTCCCTCGACCATGTCGGCGATCTCGATATCGATTTCGCAGGGCTTCGCGATCGCTCCTTCCGCTTCGTCAAGATCGACGCCAAGACCTTCCTGCACGACATGAAGGAAAAGGGGGCCGCGCTGCCGGCTTCCGACATGAAATCCTATCTCGATGGCTTCGATCTCCAGTTGATCGTCGAGAAAGTCGAGGACGACGCCGATGTCGGTGTTCTCATCGACTATGGTGTTGAGCTCGCCGAGGGCTTTCTCTTCGGCGAGCCCAAGGCCATGACGCCGCAGCTGGTGCGCGAGCTCGATAACGCCGACGCGGCTTGAGACCAAACCCTGGGCGCTAAACGCCGGTGTCGGTCCCTAAGCGAGAGCCGAGCCGAAACGGGCGCCCTAGTCGTGGCGCATGCTCGGCGGCCAGTCTTGTGAGGGGAAGGCGCGTTGGATCTCCGGGATCTCGCCTGCGCTTGAGTCGCCACTACCCGAAGGCGAAGGGGCGGCATATTGTGGAGCCTCCGCCGGCCCGCTGTCCTCTTGCGATCCGGGCGGGACCAGGTTCGGATACTCCCCCTCTTTGATATAGGTGCCCTCATCGGTCACCTTGATTGTGAGCTGCGTGGTTTGCTGGAGAGAGGAAATGGGGAGCGCGAGCGCTGACCCCGCAAAGGCCAACCCGGCAAGCCCTAAAGTCGCGGCGCTGGCAATGGCAGCGGCGGCCATGATGAAGCTGTGACGCATCGTGGTGGATCTCCTGATCGATGCGGCTCTCTACCATAAACTCTTTCTAAGAATGGTCAGCCTCAGCCCGCCAAAGCGAAGCGAATTGACGACAAAATCGACGGGATTTGGTGAGCCTTCGCTAAGACATACGAATGCTGCTAGCCGTCATTGATGGGGGAAATAGCGCATGCTCGGCGGCCACAGCGTCTGGGGAAACCGTCTCTGCAGCTCGAGAATTTCATCGCTCCCGCCCAACGGCATCCCCTGCGAGGACCGCGGATACGACGGGTAGGACGGTGGGCCATAAGAGTCCTGTAAGTAGAGCGAGCGAATCTTGGAACGCCTATAGGCTACGTTCTCGACCGCGATACTCGCGGAAGCGACGCCGCTACCAACCGCAAGAGGGACGGCCGAGGCGGGGGCGAGCCAGGCGAGAACGCCAACACCAAGGGCGAGTGCGGTGGCGATCGGCGCGATGCGGGAAACGGCAGAACTGCGGGGGTCAGTCATGTGTTTCATCTCCTTGCCGACCCCCTTCGGCTAGCGAGATGTGGGAAGAGAGTTTGGCCTCAGCAAGCCCCTCCCCATCACGAGCGGGCGAGCGCAGAGCTAATGCGCCGCGCTAGCGCCTCGTTCCTCACCGGCGAGCACGTAAAGCATCCAGTCGTTGAATTGGAGATGCTTGAGCTGATCCGGCGGTGCAGGAGGCGGTGGGCCTTCGATGATCACGGGAACGATGTCCGGTTCGCCGTCGCTGGAGCGGGCCTGCCTCACGAGCGCGTGGTCAAGCTCTTTGGTCACCCATTTTGAGGCTTTCGCCTGAGACGACCAGAACAGGTAGAACACGTCACAGCGATCGATCTCCTCATAGAGCCTTTGCTCCCATCGCTCACCCGGGTCGAGCGACAAGAGGTCGTTGAAGAAACTCGTTCCGCCCGCGCGCAGACCCTGGGCCCGCTTGATCACCTCAGCGCGGTCCGGCGAGGCATAGGACAGGAAGGCATAGCCATAGCGCCGCGCCCGGTCGCCACGCAGTTCCACGTCGGCTGCCGCAGTCGCTTGTTCGATGACCTTCAGCGCAAAGCTGACCGACCCGACTGGTACGGAATCAACGAGCACGAGCACGCGCGGATAGAAGGTTCGTCCCGCCGCGTCTCTCGATGCCGCGATTGTGAATTGGCAGGCGCAGGGGTCGCCACGCCAGACCAGAGTCTGGCGTTCCTGATCGACGTCGAGCCCACGCCCCTCGAGAACGATGTCGACGCGCTGGCCCCGCTCGATCTCGGCAGCAAGAGTTTGCATGCCCCGACGCGCGGCGCCGGGATCGCTTCCTTGCGCGCGCTCCCTGGCGACATCGCGCTGATCAAGCCCGTGAAGGAACACTTGGATCAATGCTTCCTCTCCCGGCTCGACTGCGCTCGGACCGAATACACTCGCATCGACGAGATCGGATTGACGCGCCGGCGGAGCTGGCGGCGACAGCATGGTCCCGTGGATCAACTTGACAAGAGGCGCGCCGTGCGCCGCTTCGCGCCGGAATAAAAAATATAGGGCTAACGCCAGTGCGGCTGCGCCGAGCAGCCAGATCAACGGCCCGACTCGATTGACCCGCTTTTCCATCCAGGGAGGAGCGGAATTGGTCGGGCGAGCCTCGGTCATCGGTGCATCCGCCCACGGCGGCGCAGGCATTGGCCGGTCCAGAGGGATCGATGATGCGGCCACCGCGCTCGGCAGTCCAATCGTTGCGACGGCTGCTCGCGCCCTTTCGCTCCAGAGTGTCGTCAAATCGAGCGGCTTGGTTCGGTGGAGAGGTTCTTGCGCGCGCGAGGCTTGAATGGGGCCTGGGAAATGCGAGGCACCGCCAAGTTGGGGCTCATCCTCGACGTCGACGCGTTTGGAAAGATTGCGTGTGATCTCGACGATGAAGCTCGGGCCCGCAGGGCCGCCGAGCGTGAGGGTACTTTCCCATTTTAGCAGCGTCCCGCTCTCCACACGAACGCCGTCAATGTCGACAGGGCATTCGCCGAGAATCTCGACGGCATAAATGCCGTCGGGAAGTCGCCTGAGCTTGCAATGCTTTTTTCCGACGCTCGTGGTCTCCGGAGGATAGACGACCCGGCAGTCTTTATCGCGCCCTATCAGGATGACTTCGACCGAGTCGCTAAAGCGATGTTCCTGACCGGCAAGCGGTCCATCAAGATGCACGATGGTGAGCGGCATGGTGACAGGCTGTCATTAGAGCGAATTGGAGTTTCGCGCCGTGTTGTCGGCAAGTCCAGAGGAGGGCTTTACCGCGAGGCGTCCGAGTTTGGGCGGCCCAATCCCCGCGCCGCGAATCGCGATTATCCTGTCGTCACCTCCTCCGCTAAGGGGCGTTCTCACGAGGCGTTCGTGGGGCGGGAGGAGGTGCGGCGCCCGCGGGTTTGTGCACGCGGCATGAGCACTCGGGCGGCATCGGAGCTCCTCCCGGGACCACTAGGAGTCCCCGCCAGGAGCTGGCTGATCGCCCGGTCGTAGCCGGCAACGGAAAGCGAGGCCCGATGCCGAGAAGACGCCGCAAAAAAGCATGCGCTTAGCGCGGCTGCATAGCGCGTTGTTTTGATGCGCGACCGCTCCCGCCTTCGCGAAGCCCGCTTCGGCGGGCGGAGGAAGGTCGCTGCTTGAGCGCATGTGGCGCGCCGAGAGGCGCCCGCCGCTCTTCCCCAAAGGAAGCGCGGAACCATAGGTTTGCGCTTTTCGGCGCGCCATCCCCCTTACGGGGGGGCAGCTCTTTGATATGCCCTCGTGCTTCCAAGCGGCGAGGCGATGAATCTTGCCTGAGCGCTGCAACGGACTCCATCCCTCCCCCTGCAGGGGGAGGGAGTTCTGCGGCCGCGCCGCTGCCTACCTATTTTTTCGTCAGGTCGAGCTTGAAGCCGTGCTGCTTGGCGGCGGCAACGTGAAGCTCTTGGCGTTGCTCGGACGAGAGCTCGAGCGTGTCGGCGATGAGGTCGACCCATTCGGGCGACGGTTTCTTGTGGCCGGTTATGAGTTGGTTGACATAGGCTGTCGAGCGGCCGGTCTTGGCGGCAAGCTCAGTCTGCGTCATGCGCGCCTCGGCGAGCGCAACGCTCACCGAGGCGCCGAATGGACTTGCGAATCTCGAGCGGCGCGCCACTAGAGAGTGATATCGTCCACGATCGTCCTCTTCAATCCCCGCCTGGCCGTCGTGTCGGTCTTGCCGCTCGTGGGCGTCGACGAGAACAAACCCGCGAAGGAGCCGGCGAAACGGTCGCCCGCGGCCGCCTTTTCGGCCGGCGCGTACGCCGTAGTCGGTGCAGCGCCGTCGGCGAAACGCCTCGCGCTTTGCGCGCTTGCCGTGAACACCGCATGCGTTGCCGCTGGGTTCCTGTGGTCGTAGGCGACGGTCGCAGAAGGCGCGATGCCCATGCGGGCGCCCTGGTAGTAGGCATCGATGCCGACTCCCATGAAGTTGAACTGCCAGCCCTTAGCCGCCTTCTCCTTCACCAGCGCGTTCAGCTCGTTCCATGTGTGCTCGGTCGAGGCGTTCTCATTCCGTCGGTCTGGATGCAGATGACGACCTTCTCCGCGGGCCGGCTCACGAGAGAGGCTTCCACCGCCTCGATGGTCTTGTAGGCGGCATCGATCAGAGGCGTCGAAGCCCGCGGCTGATAGGTGTCGCGGGTGAGTTTCGCGACACGCGCGACCGGCTCGGCGACGCAGATCTTGTCGATGCTCATCGAGTCGAATTGGACGAGGGTGAACGCGACATCGGCGCTGCCGTCGCCTTTGAGCGTGTCGAGATAGGTGTTGAAGCCGCCGATCGTGTCGCCACGGACCGCCTCCATTGAGCCGGTTCGGTCGAGCAGGAAGGTGACGAGGGTGCGGGTGCTGCGGTTCGGCATATCAGGGCCTCCATGGCAATGGGTGTTTAACCGAATAGGCATAAATATTATGCCAATCGGCCGGTTCCGCCAAGCCTCGCCGAGAGGCTCGTCTCTGCCTCTGATCTGGCCGCAGTCATGCCGTCGCTTTGTGACCAGGCGCACAGTGCCGCGCAATCTCGGGCGGCAGCCGCGCTTGACCCCCGCCGGGCGAGCCTCTAACGGAACGGGATGACGCTCGCCGTCCCGGAAATCCCCGTCATCGCTTCGATCAAGGAGATCGGGTCGGACTATCGCGCCTGGCTGGTCGATATTTGGGGCGTGATGCATAACGGGCACCGTGCCTTTGCCCCTGCTGTCACGGCGACCGGAAGCTTCCGCGAGCAGGGCGGGATCGTGGTGTTCCTCTCCAACTCTCCGCGACCAAGCCCCGGCGTTCAAGAGCAGCTCTCGCGGCTCGGCGTGCCTCCCTCAAGCTACGACGCCACCGTCACTTCGGGCGATCTCACCCGCCACGAACTTCGCAAGCACGTCCATCCGCCCGTCTTTCATCTTGGCCCGGAGCGCGACCTTCCGATCTTTGCCGGCCTCGACGTGACCCTCGTCCCGCGCAACGAGGCCGAGCTGATCGTGTGCTCAGGCCTGTTCGACGACGAGACTGAGACGCCCGACGACTATGTCGGTCTACTCAAGGAGCTTGCCGCGCGCAAGCTGCCGATGATCTGCGCCAATCCCGATCACCTCGTCGAGCGCGGGCACCAGCTCGTCTATTGCGCCGGCGCCCTTGCCGCGGTCTACGAAAAGGAAGGGGGCAGCGTGGTCTATGCCGGGAAGCCGCACGCGCCCATCTACGAGCTCGCGCTCGAGACCATCGCGAGCATTGCCGGACACGCGGTCGCCAAGGACGAGGTCTTGGCTATCGGCGACGGCGTCCATACCGACATTACCGGTGCGGCAGGATTTGGCGTCGATGCCGTGTTCGTGGCGAGCGGAGTGCACGCCCCGGCAAATAGTCGCGGCGAAGTCGACGCAGAAGCCCTCGACCGGACGCACCTTGCCGAGCTGTTTGCCGCCGCCAAGCGCCGGCCGCTCGCGGCCATGCGCGCGCTCGATTGGTAAGATGAGCTCTAGTTTTTTTCTCTGAACAAGGCGTCGATGCTGGCCTGGCTCGCTTCGCCGAGGCTTGGGCCTTCGAGCGCCAGTCTCGGCCTGCCCTTGCCCGCCGACGCCGCAGCGCGCTGCCTGGCACCCGCGCCCTTCATGCGCTTGGCGAGAACGCGGTCGAGCGACTTGGTGATCTTGGTCACTCTCTGACCCACGAGGTCATGGAAGCCGCAAGCCGTCATGATGGAGAGAATGGCCTCTTCCGCCCGCTTCGCCTCTTCCCGATCGGCTAATGCCAGCAATCCTTCGGCCGAGTTGAGAATGCGCCCGGCGGCGTCCTCGGCGGTCGAGCGGATCGCCGCGAGCTCGCGCAGCGTATTGACCAGCACCGTAACCTCTTCCGAGACCGTGCGAGCGTTCTCTGTCCGTGACCGGCTCGTTCGGCCTTTGGCCCGGCGCTTAGTCGCCGGCCCCCCACGCCCTGGCATTGGCACCCCTCTTTGTCTTATTCCCCGAAGATCACGTCGATTTTGGCCTTCAGCGTCGCCGCGTTGAATGGCTTGACGATATAGTTGTTCACCCCGGCCTTCTTCGCCGCGATCACGTTCTCGGTCTTCGATTCGGCCGTGACCATGATGAACGGCGTGCGCGACAGCCGGTCGTCGGCGCGCACCTCGCGCAACAGCTCATAGCCCGTCATCGGCTCCATGTTCCAATCGGAGATGATGAGGCCGTATTGCTTGTTGCGCATCATGTTGAGCGCAGCGGTCCCGTCAGCCGCCTCGTCCACATTGGCAAAGCCAATTTGCTTCAACAGATTGCGAATGATCCTGATCATCGTCTTGTAATCATCGACGACGAGGACGGGCATGTTGGGATTGACAGCCATCTGATCCTCCGATCCTCACGGGCCTCGGCGTTCTCGTTTGCTTGCGAGAGGTCTCACCAGCAAAGGCGACTGCACGGCCAACGGGCAGAACTGACGTGGCGAGCTTAGGAGCCGGCCGTGAACGGAGGGTTAAGCGCGCCACCCGGCGTGCCTTTCGCGTTCGCCGCGACCGATCAACGTGGCTTATTGCGGTGCAACAAGGCCTTCGCTATTTTCCCCCTTTGGCCATCAGGGAGCTGAGCAGCACATGACGTGCAACGGAAACGGCGGGGGCGGCCTCGGCCATGGTTACTATTTCGAGGATCTCTCCGTCGGCATGGAAGCGAGCTATGCCAAGAAGATTACCAATGAGGATATCCTCGCCTTCGCCGAGCTGTCCGGCGACGTCAATCCGATCCATCTGAGCGACGAGTTTGCCGCTTCCACCATCTTCAAGAGGCGCATCGCCCACGGGTTCCTCACCGGAAGCCTGTTCTCGACCGTGCTCGGTACCAAGCTGCCGGGGCCCGGCTGTATCTACCTTTCGCAAACCATGAAATTTCGCGGACCGGTCTTTATCGGCGACGAGATCGTGGCCACGCTCAAAATCACCGCGCTCGATCCCGACAAAGCCCGCGTGACCTTGGCCTGCGACGGCTCGGTGAATGGCAAGACCGTTCTCGAAGGCGAGGCGGTGATGATGGTTGACCGAAGGGCGCCGCGCCAATAGGCCGAGGGCAAAGGATGCGCGATGGACGTTGTCCGCTCCTGGCAGGACGTGCCGGGCTCGCTCAGGGGTGCTGCTCTCGCCATCGGTAATTTCGACGGCGTGCATCGCGGCCATCAGGCGGTCCTGCTCGAGGCGAAGCGGATTGCCGACGCTGAAGGGCGCCGCTCTGGCGCCGTCGTGTTCGATCCACACCCGCGCGCCTACTTCGCCCCCGACCAGCCCTTCTTCTATCTGACGCCGCTTCCGCTGAAGCTCGAGCTCCTTGCCGAGCTCGGCCTCGACCAGACCTTCGTCATCCCCTTCAATCGCGAGCTGTCGTCTCTGAGCGCAGATAGCTTTGCCACCGACGTCTTGGGGCGCGGGCTTGGCGCCTCGCATATCGTGGTCGGCTATGACTTCACCTTTGGAAAAGGACGGACCGGCACGACCGAAGGGCTCAAGGCGATCGGACGCACCCAAGGCTTCGGCGTCGATGTCGTCGCACCCGTAGGCGCGAACGGAGCCACCTTCTCCTCGAGCAGCATCAGAGAGCATTTGCGCAAAGGCGAGATGCGGGAGGCCGCCGAACAGCTCGGCTATTGGTGGCGGATCAGGGGCAAGGTCGAGGCCGGTCATGGCCGGGGGCGCGGGCTCGGCTTTCCCACCCTCAACCTTCCGCTCGCGCACGGCCAGGAGGTCGCGCACGGGATCTATGCCATGCGCGTCTACCACAAAGGGCGCCGCTACGACGCCGCAGGCTATGTCGGGTCAAGCCCGACCTTCGGTCCAGGCACTCCGGCTCTCGAGGCCTATCTGCTCGATTTCGCAGGGAATCTCTATGGCGAGGACGTCGAGCTCGAATTGATCGCCGAACTTCGCGGCGATCATGCATTCGCCGATGGAGAGCAACTGGCGAAGCAAATGCATGAGGACTGCGAGGCCGCGCGCATCATCCTTCGCAGCATCGAGCACGACGATCCGATGCGCCGCTTTCCCCTGGGCCGCGCTCTTGAAGCCGCGGCACTGGATTGTCGCGAGCCCGGTTGCTAGAACGCCCGCTTGAATTCGGAGGCGAAGAGCGGTCCTTAAGCGAAGGCCGCAAACGGCGCCCGCTGGCGGATAGAAGCAGGACCATGGCCAAAACGACGAAACGCGGCAGGGCTGCCGCCAAACCCGCGCCCTCGCGGAAACGCTCTTCCAAGACGATGCGGAAGGCGACCAGGGCGGCAATGAAGAAGCCGAAGCCCGTCTCCGCAAAGGCGAAAGCCGCTCGCGCCAAGGCCAAGGCAAAGCTAGCCAAGGCAAAACTAGCCAAGGCAAAAGCGAAAGCTGCCAAGCCGCGCGTTCAAGCCAAGGCCAAGCCGAGAGCGTCCAAGTCGGCACCGTCGAAAGCAAAGTCGACGGCGTCCAAGACGGTCACACGGAAAGCGGCCAAAGCCAGCAAGCGCGGTCCGCACAAGCGAAAGCCTCGAATGGCTAACCCGGCGGTTAGCCAGTTGCCTCAGCCAGCGGCCAAGCCGCTCAGGGTGCAGACTGGGCGCGATTGGAGCTTGACGCTTTTCCTGCCCAAGACCGATTTCCCCATGAAGGCGGGGTTGCCTGAGCGCGAGCCTGAGCTCCTCAAGCGTTGGCGTGAGATGGGCCTCTACAGTCTCTTGCGCGCCGGGCAACAGGGGCGCCCGAAATTCGTCCTGCATGACGGTCCGCCTTACGCCAACGGCAATGTCCATATCGGCACCGGTCTCAACAAGATTCTGAAGGACGTCGTCGTCCGCTCGCAGGCAATGATGGGCAAGGACGCCAACTACGTTCCGGGCTGGGATTGTCATGGCCTTCCCATCGAGTGGAAGGTCGAGGAGGAGAATTACCGCTCCAAGGGCAAGGTCAAGCCCAATCTCTCCGACTCTGCCGCCATGATCGCCTTTCGCGCCGAGTGCCGCGCCTATGCCGAGCATTGGCTTTCCGTGCAGCGCGAGGAGTTCAAGCGGCTCGGCGTCGTGGGCGATTGGGATCACCCCTACACGACGATGGCCTTCGAGGCCGAGGCGACCATCGCCGAGGAGCTTATGAAGTTCGCCATGAACGGGCTGCTCTATCGCGGCTCGAAGCCCGTGATGTGGTCCGTGGTCGAGCGCACCGCTCTGGCCGAGGCGGAGGTGGAATACGAAGAGATCGAGAGCCCCGCAATCTATGTGAAGTTCCCGGTCAAGTCGTACCATGGACCAGCGATCGACGTTGGCAATTTCGGTCCGGTAGCTGATCTTGACCCCGGTAAATCGACTCTAATTCCCGAAATGCTTCTCGGAGCAAGCGTTGTCATTTGGACGACGACGCCTTGGACTATCCCAGGCAACAGGGCGATCTCGTTCTCTCAGGATATTCAGTACGGTCTCTACGAGGTGACGCATGTCCCAATCGGAAATTGGACTCAGGTCGGGGAGAAGTTGATTCTGGCCGATGCATTGGCGGCGGCGGTCAAGAACGCCGCGCGCATCGATCATTGGGTGAGGGTTGGCGACGTGCCCTGGGGAGCGCTGGAGGCGACCACCGTGTCGCATCCCCTCCGCAACATGGGCTACTTCTTCGACGTTCCGCTGCTCGCCGGCGAGCATGTAACCGAGGATACCGGCACGGGCTTCGTCCATACCGCGCCCGGTCACGGCACCGAAGACTTCGAGATCTGGGAGCACAATCGCTGGGAGCTCGAGAACCGAAAGGTCGACACCACGATCCCCTTCACGGTCAACGAGGCCGGCTTCTTCACCGCCGAGGCGCGCGGCTTCGAAGGCAAGCGCGTGGTCGATGACAAGGGCAAGTTCGGCGACGCCAACGACGCCGTGATCAAGGCGCTCAACGAGGCGAATGCGTTGATCGCGCGCGCGCGCCACAAGCACGACTATCCCCATTCCTGGCGCTCCAAGAAGCCGGTGATCTTCCGCGCCACCCCGCAATGGTTCATCGCCATGGATCGCGGCCTCGACGATAAGTCGGACACGCTGCGTGCCCGCGCGCTTCATGCCATCGGCGAGACGCGCTGGGTACCCCCGCAAGGCGAGAACCGCATTAGGGGCATGATCGAGACGCGCACCGACTGGGTGGTGTCGCGCCAGCGCGCCTGGGGCGTTCCCATCACCGTGTTCCGCAACACCGTGAGAAACGCGGAGCATGAAGGGGCCGTCATCCCGGGAGCGCATCCGGATCTAAGAAAGGAATCCAAGGCTTTGCAGGAGCGCATCGTCGAAGCCTTCAGGGCCGAAGGCGCAGACGCCTGGTTCAAAGAAGGCGCCAAGCAGCGCTTTCTTGACGGCATCGTTGCCAACCCTAACGACTGGGAGAAGATCGACGACATCCTCGATGTCTGGTTCGATTCAGGCTCGACCCACGCCTTCGTGCTGCAGAAGTGGAAAGGTCTCGCTTGGCCAGCTCAGCTTTACCTCGAAGGCTCAGACCAGCATCGCGGCTGGTTCCAATCTTCGCTCCTCGAAGCTTGTGGAACGCGCGGCCGCGCGCCTTACGAGGCGGTGGTGACGCATGGCTTCGTGCTCGATAGCGACGGGCGCAAGATGTCGAAGTCGCTCGGTAACGTGGTGGCGCCCCAAGACGTGATCCGCCAGTCCGGCGCCGAGATCCTCAGGCTGTGGGCGATGAGTTCGGACTATGCCGAGGACCTCCGCATCGGCCCCGACATCATTAAGGCTAATGTCGAGTCCTACCGCAAGCTCAGGAACACTCTGCGCTATCTGCTCGGCAATCTCGCGCATTATCATCCCGATCTCGCCGTCGCTTATGACGATATGCCCGAGCTCGAGCGCTACATGCTTGTCCGGCTTGCCGAGCTCGATCAGGTGGTGCGCGAAGGCTATGCCGACTTTGACTTCAAGCGCGTCTTCCATGCACTTCTCAATTTCTGCGTCAACGACCTATCGGCCTTCTATTTCGACATCCGCAAGGACGCGCTCTATTGCGATCCGTATGACAGCATCGCGCGACGCGCAGTGCTGACTGTTCTCGATCAGATCTTCCTTGCTCTTACCGCATGGCTTGCCCCGATGCTCTGCTTCACCATGGAGGAGGCGTGGGCGAACCGCTTCCCGCACGACAAGGGCTCGGTGCATCTCCGGGCCTTTCCGGAAATCCCGCGCCAGTGGCGCGATGACGCGCTCGCCGAGAAATGGCGCAAGGTGCGCGCGCTCCGCCGCGTCGTTACCGGTGCGCTTGAGATCGAGCGTAAGGAAGGTCGGATCGGCTCGAGCCTGGAGGCTGCTCCGAGAGTTTATGTGACCGACGGTGAGGTCCGCGCCGCTCTGCGCGGCGTCGATCTCGCCGAGATCGCCATTACGAGCGGCATCTCTCTTCTCTCCCGCGCGGGCCCTGAAGACGCTTTCCGCCTGCCGGAGGTTCCCGGAGTTGCCGTCGTGTTCGCCCCAGCCAGGGGCACGAAATGCGCCCGTTCCTGGAAGATTCTTGCCGAGGTCGGATCAGACCCCGAGTTCCCCGAACTCTCGCCGCGCGATGCGGCGGCGGTGCGCCAGTTCGATGCGCGCCACCCACAGGCTGCGGAGTAGGGGAGATGATAAGGGGCTGGTTGTGGGGACCGGTGTCGGGGCTCGGGCTCATCGTCGCTGCCCTCGTTGTCCTCATCGATCAGGCGGACAAGGCGTGGATGCTCTATGTCTATGACCTCGGCGCACGCGGGACGGTGACGATCACACCCTTCTTTGACCTGGTCCTCGTTTGGAACCAAGGCATTTCCTACGGGCTCTTGCCCCAGGAAGGGATGCTAGGAAGGCTCGGATTGATCCTCTTCGCGCTTGGCGCGAGCCTCGCGCTCACCGTGTGGCTTGCGTGCCTCACCTCTAACCTTGCCGCCGTCTCCATCGGGCTCATCATCGGCGGCGCGATTGGCAACGCCATCGACCGGATCGTTTACGGGGCCGTCGCTGATTTCTTTTCCTTCCACGCCTTCGGGCTCGAGTGGTACATCTTCAATATTGCCGATACCGCCATTGTTGCCGGGGTCGTGGGTCTTCTGTATGACTCCCTGTTCAGGGGCCACAAAAAGGTCGGAAACCCTTCTAAGATGTAAATTGGCCCGGCCTTTTCGGGTATCAGAGGGGAAACTTTGGGGCACATCGCAGCCATATCGCATGCGGGCCGCGCCTTAGGTCCTGCCGCAATTCTTGGCATGTCGCTTGCGCTTGGCGGCTGCGGCGGCATTGAGTTCCAGGGCAAACTGTTCGACTACATGGGCCTGTCCGGCGATCACCAGCAGGGCGACGTGCGCATGGCCGAGCGGCCGCCACTCCTGCTTCCGCCCAATCTCCAACAGTTGCCGCAGCCGGGCTCTGGCGTCGCCGTGGCCACGGCTCGGCCGGATTGGCCCACCAATCCCGAGGTGGTACAGAAGCAGATCGCCACCGACAAGGCGGCACAGGAAGCCGCGCAAGAGGCTGCGGACGATCCGACCAACCCTTACGCCGGTAAGCCAACTCTGCTTGACAAGGCCTTCGGTCTCTTCAAGGGCACGGCCGATGCGGCCCCGGTCGACGACGTACCCGAGCCTGATCCCTCCGACAAGAGGCCCGAGGATCAGGGCAAGACCTCCGTGGCGTCCGGCGCCGGACCCAAAGTGCCGCAAGTGCCTGACGCCTACATTCCTCCGGCCACCGACGATCCATTCCATCCCGCGGCACCGGATAGCTACAAGGGCGTGTCAGGCGGTGCCGACGCAAGTCAGTATTGACTAAGGTGCCGTTGGGCACAGGACGACGATCCGTCCCGAATTGGCTTGAAAAGCCTGGCATAAGGCCTGAAATTCCTGGCAACCCCTCCTCGCGGAGCAACGGCATGATCCTTGCTCCGCGAGACCGCATGTCCCACGCAAGGCCTCGCTCGATGATGATGTGGATGTTGGACCAGCTTGTCGCGCTATTCGATGCGCGGCTTCCTCTCGTGCTCGTTTGCGCGAGCCTTGCTTCGATGGCCGTGGCGGTCGCCGCGACCGAAAAGCCCTCATCGGAGCGCGCCAAGGAGTTCAAGCTCGCAAACGGCCTCGACGTGGTGGTGATCCCGGATCACCGCGCGCCGGTCGTCACCCAGATGATTTGGTACAAGGTCGGCGCCGCTGACGAGCCACCAGGCTCTTCCGGCATTGCCCATTTCCTCGAACATCTGATGTTCAAGGGAACCGACAAGATCCCGACCGGCCAATTCTCCAAGATCGTCGCCAGGAACGGCGGCGAGGATAACGCCTTCACCAATCACGACGTCACCGCCTATTTCCAGCGCGTTGCCAAGGACCGCCTGGCGACCATGATGGCCATGGAAGCAGACCGCATGGCCAATCTCCGCCTCACCGAGGAGGATGTGGTGACCGAGCGCAATGTCATCCTCGAGGAGCGCCGCTCGCGCGTGGACAACGATCCGGGCTCCATTCTGCAAGAGCAGATGATGGCCGCGCTCTATGAGAACCATCCTTACGGCATCCCGATCATCGGCTGGGAGCACGAGATCGAAGGGCTGAACCGCAGCGACGCGCTCACCTACTACAAGCGCTTTTACGCGCCGAACAACGCCGTCCTGATCGTTGCCGGCGATGTCGAGCCCGACGAGGTGAACACGCTCGCCGAGGAGACTTACGGCAAGCTCAAGCCGAACCCGAATTTGAATGGCCGCGTGCGGCCAATGGAGCCCGAGCATTTCACTCCGGTGAAGGTCTCACTAGAGGATCCGCGCGCCGGGCGCACCACGGTGCAGAAATATTACCTCTCGCCGAGCTATGCCTCGGCTGCCCCGGGCGAGGCCGAGGCGCTGGACCTCCTCATGCGCGCTGCGGCTTCGGGCTCTGTCAGCCGCATCTATAGGAAGCTCGTCGTTGAACAGAAGAAGGCCGCCAACGCCGGCGGCTGGTATTCCGACTCGGGACTCGATTCGGGCAGGCTCGGCTTCTATGCCATCGCCGGCGAAGGCGTTTCGGCGGAAGATCTCGACGCGGCCATCGAAGGTGTGATCAAGGACCTGCGCGAGACAGGCATCACCCAGGATGAGCTCGACCGCGCACGGGCCTCCTATCTCGCCGAGTTCGTCTACACCCAAGACAGTCAGTCGCGCATGGCCCGACATTATGGCTGGCGGCTTGCCACCGGTATGACCATCAAGGATGTCGAGGAATGGCCCGAGCGTCTGAAACAAGTGACCGCCGATGACGTTAGGACGGTCGCGCGGAAATATCTGGTCGACAAGAATTCTGTCACCGGCTATCTGCTGCCGGCCCCCGAATATACGGGCAGCATTGGTGAGAAGCCGGTCTATGCGCCAGCCAAAGGCAAGTCCTAGCCGTGCCCGGCCGCGGGGAAGCGTTTGGGCCGTTGCGGCTTGGCGCGGCTTTGCTCTTCATCGCCACCGCCCAGACAGCCCAGGCTAGCGATATGAAAATTGAGCGCGTCACGAGCCCCGGCGGGATCGAGGCCTGGCTCGTCGAAAGCCACGCCAATCCTCTGATTGCCGTGCGCTTCGCCTTTCGCGGCGGCGCCACCCAAGACGACACGGGCAAGGAGGGGCTCGCCTATTTCATCTCGGCAATGATGGACGAGGGCGCTGGCGATCTCGACGCGCTCGCCTTCCAGGAGAAGGCGCAAGGGCTCGCCATGCGCATGGATTTCGATGCCGGGCGCGACGTGATGCTCGGCAATCTCCAAACTCTGACCGAAAACAAGGATCAGGTGTTCGACCTGGTGCGGCTTGCGCTGACCGAGCCTCGCTTCGACGAGGACGCGATTGCCCGCGTGCGCGCCCAGATCCTCGCCGGGCTACAGTTCGACGAGCACGATCCCGAGACGGTGGCCTCTCTCGCCTGGGACCGCCTCGCCTTCCCGGGCCACCCTTACGCGCGTCCCATCAAGGGCACGCTCCAGTCGATCGCCGCCATCTCGCGCGACGACCTCAAATCTTACGTCAAGCGGGTCTTTGCCCGCGATAAGCTCGTGATCTCGGTGGTCGGCGACATCAACGCCGAGGAGCTCGGCAAGGCGCTCGACCACATCTTCGGTGACCTTCCTGCCAATTCGGTGCTCGCTCCCGTCGCTGATGCCGTTCCGCCGCTTGGGCCGACGCAGGAGATCATCGAGATGGACGTGCCTCAGTCGGTGGCGCAATTCGGCCATCGCGGCATTCCCCGCAAGGATCCAGACTTCATCGCTGCCTATGTGCTCAACTACATCGTCGGCGGCGGCGGCTTCGCCTCGCGGCTGATGGAGGAGGTGCGCGAGAAGCGCGGACTCGCCTACTCGGTTTATTCCAACCTCTATCCGTTCCAGCACGGCTCGGTCTTCGTTGGCAGCGTTGCCACCAAGAATGAGGCCGTGGGCCAGTCGCTTGAGGTGATCGAGAGCGAGCTGAAACGGCTCGCCGAACAAGGCCCGACAGCTGAGGAGCTTGCCAACGCCAAGAGCTACTTGACCGGAGCCTATGCCCTTAGATTCGAGTCGTCTTCCTCGATCGCGAACCAACTCCTCGCCATCCAGATCGAAGATCTCGGCATCGACTATGTGAACCGGCGCAACAAACTGGTCGAGGCGGTCACGCTCGTGGACATCAAGCGCGTGGCCAAGCACCTGATCGAGGCCGACCGGCTGATCACCACCATCGTCGGCAAGCCGGTCGCAATAGCGCTCCAGGGAACCCCCGGCTAAAAGCGCAAGTTGCTTCAGATGTAGATTAAGGGAAGTCGGTCCCATGCCGTTATCGCAATCGGTCGAAGGCTGCCTCGAATCAACCATCGGCGCCCTCGGCCTGCCGCAAGCCTCGCTCGACAAGAACCTCAAGGTGCTAGAGCCTCGGCTCGAACTCGCTGCGCAAGGCCCATGCCGAGGGCACGCTTCCGTTTTTGCGCGTGCCCGCATGGCGCGACGATATCGAGACGGCCCGCGCAAGCCTGAAGACGCTGAGCCACGGGGCCCGCACGCTCGTCTTTTTCGGCACTGGCGGGTCGAGCCTCGGCGGTCAGACTCTGGCGCAGCTCGGCGGCTGGGGCATTCCCGGCGACGACAAGCATGGCAGCGAGGAGCGCCCGCGCACGCGCTTCTATGACAATCTCGATGCGCGCACGCTCGAGCTTGCCCTGGTGAACCTCGACCTCAAAAGCGCGCGCTTCGTCGTGATCTCGAAATCGGGCGGCACGCCGGAGACGTTGGTTCAGATCTCAGCGGCGTTAGAAGCGGTGCGCCAGGCGGGGCTCGCGTCGCTTATCCCTGAGCTGTTTCTCGCCATCACCGAGCCCGCAACAAAGGGCAAAGCGAATGGCTTGCGTGCGCTCGCGGAGCATTTCTCCATTCCCGTTCTCGATCATGATCCCAACATCGGCGGCCGCTTCTCAGGCCTTACCAATGTCGGGCTTCTTCCGGCTCTCGCCCGCGGTCTCGACGTGGTTGCTCTGCGCCAAGGTGCGCAGTCGGTGATCGATGCGCTACTCGACGCAAAGAGCGCTAGCGGCTTTGCGCCGGCGATCGGCGCCGCGGTGGCGATCGGCCTCGCCAAGGAATGTGGCGTGAGGACAAATGTGATGCTCCCCTATAGCGACCGCCTCGCGCGCTTCGCTGCCTGGTATGTGCAGCTCTGGGGCGAAAGCCTCGGCAAAGAGGGCGAGGGGACGACGCCGGTCGGGGCGCTCGGGCCCGTCGACCAGCACAGCCAGCTCCAGCTCTATCTCGACGGCACGCCGCAGCATTTCATCACCGTTGTCCGCGCGAAGTGCGAGGGGAGTGGGCCTCGCGTTCCGGCAGATCTCGCCAAGCTTGCACACGCCGACTATCTTGCGGGCCGCACGGCAGGCGACCTTGTCGCAGCCCAGCAGCAGGCGATCCCAGAGGCCCTGACCAAGGCCGGTCGGCCCGTGCGCACCATCGACCTTGAAACGCTGGACGAGCGGGCGCTCGGCGCGCTGATGATGCATTTCATGCTTGAGACGATCCTCTCGGCCTACTTGCTCGGCGTCGATCCCTTCAACCAGCCGGCGGTAGAATCGGGTAAAGTACTGACCCGCCGGTATCTCGCCGGTGCTGGGCCACGTACTTCCGATGACCATCCGCGAGCTCCCGCCTAATCTCGTCAACCGCATTGCGGCGGGTGAGGTGGTCGAGCGGCCCGCGAGCGTGGTCAAGGAGCTGATCGAGAACGCGATCGACGCCGGCGCATCCCGCATTGAAGTCGTTGCGACGTCGGGCGGGCTTAACGTGATCCGCGTCAGCGACGATGGCGCCGGCATGGACCCCTCCGACCTCGCGCTTTCCGTCGAGCGCCACGCGACATCAAAACTCGGCGACGATGACCTCTGGCAGATCCTGACACTCGGCTTCCGCGGCGAGGCTCTGCCCTCGATCGGGGCGGTGGCGCGGCTTTCCATTCAGAGCCGGGCGCGCGGTGCCTCCGAGGCCTACGTGATTGCGGTCGACGCCGGCAAAAAGTCGGCGCTGAAACCGGCCGCTCTTGCCGGAGGCACGCGCGTCGAGGTGCGCGATCTTTTCTATGCCACGCCGGCGCGGCTGAAATTCATGAAGTCGGAGCGCGCCGAGAGCGCTGCCATCGCCGACATGGTCAAGCGGCTTGCCCTGGCGAAGCCCGAGATCGCTTTCACCCTCGCCCATGACGAGCGCACGACGCTTAGGCTCGATCCGTGCCCTCCAGGAACTCATCGACCATGGACTTGCGCGGCTCGGCCGCATTCTCGGCGAGGACTTCGTAAAGGACGCGCTGCCCGTTGCGGCCTCACGGGGCGACATCGCCATCGAAGGCTTCGCCGGCCTGCCGACGCTGCATCGGCCGAATGCGGGACAGCTTTATCTCGTGGTGAATGGTCGCCCTGTGCGCGACAAGCTGCTCGCGGGCACCGTGCGTGCGGCCTATGGCGATCTTTTGCCGCAAGGCCGCTATCCGATGCTGGCACTGTTCCTGACGCTTCCTCCGCAAGAGGTGGACGTGAACGTCCATCCCGCCAAGACCGAGCTCAGATTCCGCGATACCAATGGCGTCCGCTCGCTCCTCATCGGCGCTCTTCGCGATGCGCTTGCCAAGGCAGGCCATCGCGCCACCGCCTCTTTGTCGCAAGCAGCGCTCGATCGCATGGCGCGGCCAGAGCCTAGCGTCGCGCCGGATCCGGCGAGCTTCGCCTACCGCCAGGGCTCTTACGGCGGCGAGCGACGCTCATTCGGCTTTGTTGAGCGCGCACAAGCGCCGCTCTCGCCGCTAGCGGAGCCGCGCAGCGATATGCGGGGGATGAGGACCGACGATCATCAAGAAACAGCCTATCCGCTCGGTGCGGCGCGGGCGCAAGTCCAGGACACGTTCATCATCGCCGAGACGGAAGATGCTCTCGTCATCATCGATCAGCACGCAGCGCACGAACGGCTCGTCTATGAGCGGCTGAAGCGCTCTTTTGCCGATGGTGGTATCGCTCGCCAAATGCTGCTTATCCCCGAAGTGATCGAACTCGACGCCGAAGCTCCTGCGAGCCTGTTGGCGGCGGCAAGCGAGCTTGAACGGCTTGGGCTTGTGATCGAACCATTCGGCGCGAGCGCCATCGTGGTCCGTGAGGTACCGGCTCTGCTCGGCAATTTTCCCGTCAAGAGCCTCCTCAAGGATCTCGCCGATGAGCTTGCCGAGACCGAGAGCGAGGAGGGGACTGAGCGCATCACTGATCGCCTCGACCATGTCCTCTCCACCATGGCCTGCCATGGCAGCGTGAGAGCAGGGCGGCGGCTCACGCCGGAAGAGATGAACGCTCTACTGCGCGACATGGAGAAGACGCCGTTCACCGGCCAGTGCAATCACGGCCGCCCGACTTATATCGAGCTCAAGCTCGCCGACATCGAGAAGCTGTTCTCTCGCCGCTGAGCCTGCGTCAGATGCGCGGCCCCGTGCGAAGCTCGACCTTCTCGGTGGTCTTGCTCTCGGTGACGCAGGCCGCAAGCGCGGCGATCGCATCGCGTGTGCCGGTCAGCTTGAATTTCACCTCGATCCCTTCCGTCTGAATGGTGAGCACCTTGCCCTCGCGCAGCGCCTCGATCATGGGACCCGAATCTTCGAGCGGGATGAGAATGCCGTGCGGATCGACCACCTTGGCGACCGCGGGAATAGGATCGCGCGAGTCGATCAGCAGCAGCACCGCATGCGTCGAGCCCACCTCGAACTCGGCATCCTCGTCGGCGAGCACGAGGCCCCAGTCAAAGTCCTTGCTGATGACGAAGCCGAGCAGGATGCCGTTTTCCGCCTCCGCCGTCATGGTGCAGTCACGAAAATTGCCGTCGGAGTCGTAATTGGCCTCTCCGGTCCACACGCCTGAGACGAACGCCGAGGCTTGCGGCAGAGGAGCGATGCTCGCCGCCATGAGCAAAGGCCCCAAGAGCAAGGCTCTGATGGTCATGGCATTCCCCGCGAGGTGGCTTGCATCATTAAAGCACAACCAAGCACTAAGCGGGTAAGTTGCTCGTTTGAGACGGAAATTGGACCTAGTCGCGCGCCTTCGCCAGCGCAATGATGGTGTCGCCGTAGCGGCGCCGATCGATCTCATTGAACGGGTCGGGCCAGGAAATTTGGCTGTTCGCTCGCTCCTCGAGCACGGCAATCGCGCCGTTACCTACCCATCCCCCGGCTGCGGCCGAGGCGAGAGCCCGTTCGCCGAGGCCTTTGCCATAAGGCGGGTCGCAGAAGATGAGGTCGAAGGGCTGAAGCGTGCCTGCCTTTCCGAGATTGGTTGCGTCGCGCCGCCAAATCTTGGTGACGCCGGTCAGCGACAGCGCCTCGATGTTGCGGCGGATGGCGGCGCGCGCCGCGGCGTCGTCCTCGATGAGGATGGCATAACGCGCCCCGCGTGAGACTGCTTCGAGCGCAAGCGCGCCGGTGCCGGCGAAGAGATCGAGCACGCGCGCGCCATCGAAGTCGAACTGTGCCGGCCCGTGCTCCAGCACGTTGAACAGCGCCTGGCGGACGCGGTCCGAGGTCGGTCGCGTCGCGAGCCCCTTCGGGGCCTCTAGCGAAGCGCCTTTGAATTTGCCCGCGACGATGCGCATGGCCTAACCGCGCCGAGCCCCGCGGCGCTCCTTGATGGCCTCGAGGAGGCCAAGCTCTGTCGCAAGCTTTTTCCCAATCTGGTCGGCGAGCACCTTTGACTTCACCTCCTCCATTGCGCCTTCGGCAAGCTCGCCGAGCGCGAATGGCCCAAATGAGACGCGGATCAGCCGGTTGACGGTGAGACCCAGATGCTCGGCAAGCCGCTTCACCTCACGGTTCTTGCCTTCGCGCAAGCCCAGCGTCAGCCAGAGATTGGCGCCTTGCTCGCGATCGATCCTCGCCTCTATGGGCCCATAACGGATACCGTCGATGGTCACGCCCTGCCGCCACGCGTCGAGCGCCTCTTGGGTGACGCGTCCATGCGCCCGCACGCGATAACGTCTGAGCCAACCCGTGCTCGGCAGCTCCAAGTGGCGCGCAAGCTCCCCGTCGGTCGTGAGCAGGAGCAATCCTTCGGTGTTGATATCGAGCCTCCCCACCGAGACGACGCGCGGCAGACCTTCGGGCAGTGCTTCGAACACGGTCTTTCGCCCTTGCGGATCCTTGTGGCTCGTCACCAGCCCGCGCGGCTTGTGATAACGGAACAGACGCGGAGCCTGCGTCGCAGGCAGAAGCTTGCCGTCGACCGTGATTCTGTCCTTGGCGCTGACGACATGAGCGGGCGTCGTCAGCACCTTGCCGTTCACGGTGACGCGGCCGGCTTCGATCATCCTCTCGGCATCGCGGCGCGAGCAGAGCCCGGCGTGCGCGATCGCCTTGGCGATGCGCATCGGCTCTTCGGCTTTTGCCGCTTGGAGCGTGGATTTCGGCCGGTTAGCCTTGGACGTATGCGGGCCTTGACCCGAGCTTGCCTTCCCGCCCACCTTGCCGCGCATGGTCACGAAGCTTGCAGATGAGGGGCAAAGAGGCAAGGCCGCGCGCCCCATGGAGCTTGCGCTGGAAGAGGCCGAAGCGGCGAAAGCTCGCGGCGAGGTACCGATCGGTGCCGCCGTCGTGAGCGCCTCCGGAGAGGTGCTTGGCCGAGCCGGCAACCGCACGATCGAGCTTCGCGACCCGACGGCGCACGCCGAGCTTCTCGCCATTCGTGAAGCCTGCACCCGCCTCGGCAGCGAGCGGCTCATCGATTGCGACCTCTATGTCACGCTCGAGCCTTGCGCCATGTGCGCGGCCGCCATCTCCTTCACCCGCGTCCGCCGGCTCTATTTCGGCGCCAGCGACCCTAAAGGCGGCGCCGTCGAGCACGGCCCCCGCTTCTTCACACAGCCGACCTGTCATCATGCGCCGGAAGTGATCGGTGGCATCGGCGAAGCGCGCGCTTCAGCCATGCTCAAGTCCTTCTTTGCGGCTCGCCGCTGATCGCAGCGCTGCACCGAGCCTCTGCATGCTGTCGGGATAGGTTCGCGACAGCCAGGGCAGGAAGGACTGGCGGAAGGCCGCCAAGAACACGAGGAAGACGAGCAGCCAGGCAAGATAGGCGTAGCGGCCGCTCGGCACGTAGAAGAGGAGTATCGCCTGAAGCGACAAAGCGATGGCGGCGAGCCCTCGCAAAGGAATCGAGTAGTCCCGTGACATGAGCACCCAAGGAACAAGGCAAAGTGGAATGAGCCGATAGAAGTCGGTCAGGTGATTCCAGTTCAGGAGTTGACGCGCCACATGCCCGACGGCCTGGCCGGAAAAATCGAGCCGCAGCAACTCGCCCCACGCCGTCAGATAGGTCGAGGGCGGCGTAATGAGCGTGGCAGGAACATAGGCTGCCGAGGTTAGAGGAACAAACGCGCCACCGAAATACCAATTGTGCCAAGCGATTAAGAGAATTGGCGCAACGCCCACGCCAAGCCCGACGATCTCGGCCCAGCGCCGTTCGGTGAGCAGCCAGACACCGAGCATGGTGAGAAGGAGCGCTGCGGCAATCGCAAGATTGGGGCGCAGGCGACGCTCATCGCAAGCGCAAGGCCGATCAGGATTGCGGGCATCGGGCTTCGCGGCCGCGCTTGGCCGGGCATGGGCACCGACCAGGCGACCAGAGCGAAAGCGCCGAGGAAAGCCCCATAGCCGAGCGGCTCGGGAAAACCCTTGGTCATCTCTCGCACATAAAGGAACTGCGCAAATCCGAACCGCTCAAGGAGCGGGGTGAACAGGAAGACCAGGATAAGGCCCATCGCCCAGCGCAAGGGGAAGAGCCCGGGCAGAAGGAAATACAAGAAGATCGAGACGAACATGGTGCAGAGGAGCACGCCGAAATTCGTGTCTCCGAACAGAATGTCCTCAAGCGCCTTCGGGTAGCGAAGCCCCGGCATGAAGTAGAAAATCTTCTCGCCGCCTCTAAGCGCTTCGGCGTAGCGCCCATGGTGCAGCGCCTCCCGCGACCGCTCCCATTTGCGCCCGTCTCCTTGAGCGTTGCGAGCTCGATGTCGCGTTTCATCAAGGCGAGACTGATGAACAAGAACTGGGTGAAGGAGATTAGCCACACCGAATAGTCGAGTTGCGTCGCCTCGTAGCCGGCGATGCCGCGCAGTGAGTAGAAGATCGCGATCAAGATCACATCGAGCATCATGATGCGCTTAAGTCCGGCCGAATACGCGACCGCGAGCGCGGCGTAGAGCGCGAGCACCACGAGAAAGGATCGGCCAGGTCGAGTCCGATGACGAGCGCAACTCCGGCGAGCAGTGGGATCAGGACGAAGCACCATCGCGTCGACAATGAACCCGCCGCGAATGGCCGAAGCTGTTTTGCTGGGTGTTTCCGATCATGCGCAAGGGTCAGCGACGTCGTTGACGAGATAGACCGCCGAAGCCGTGGCAGAGAAAGCGAGGAAGGCCTTCGTCGAGGCAACAAAGAGAAAGTACGCGTGGAATTTCTGGCTGGTCACCGCCGGCAGAAAGACCAGCAGGTTCTTCGGCCATTGGTGCACCCGCATGGCCCGCGCCAGCGCAAGAAGCAGCGGTTCACTGGACTTTGGACGCGTAAGCATGACTCTGGGGATGATCGCGGCAGCTCCGCGATCATAAGTTCCGGTTCCCAGAGTGTCGCTCGAAATCGCCTGCTCGTGCCGCCGACCGTTTGCGGTCACTTGACGCGGCGATCTCGCATCAGCAATGCGGGCTTAGTCGAGGCTCTGCAAGTTCCACTTCGACGGCGTGTACCAGAGACACGCGCCGAGCGGTTTGGACCAGAGGCACGCTTGGCCGGGCCTCGGCCCCGGCAGCGTCCCGTGCCTCTTGGCGTTGAGAAGAGCCTGCTCCCAGAGCTGTCCGGCGTTTTGCCGCGCGAGACTGGCTTCGGTGGAAAGAGCAAAAAGGCAGGTGGCAAGTACTAGAATACGCATGGCAATCTCCCTGTTCCGGGAGGCCATAGCGGAGCGGCTGCTAATAAAATATGGATAACGCCAGTATCGGTGACCGCGGTCTTATTCTATGCTTCAGGTTAGACTAGCCGACTTGCGCGAGATTGAATAACGCTTCAGTCAAACTTTATCGAATCGGAGACCCGTCCTGCGGGTTCCAGTAGCGCATGCTTGGCGGATAATTCAGCGAGGGGAATTGCCTCTGTAAGGCCTGGGTTTCGTAGTCGCCCTTCCGGTAGGGCACGAAGCCGAAATAGAAGCTGTAACCGCCAGGTCGCCCGGGTGAATAGAAATAAGGATAGATAGGCGGGCGGCCGCGCTTGAAGATGGGTTCTGCACTCGCGGGCGCCGGCCATGAGAGCGCGGTGAGGCCAAGCAGAATTGCCGAAAGGCCAGCGAGCATTCCCGCCATCCGCCTGATCGGCGATGATGCGTGCGCCATTGCCTGCGAATCTCCAAACTGCTTCGTAGACATATTCATCCCTGCCGCCCCCTGACAAGCCCGGCCAAAAAAGATTGGCGCCCGGCTGACTTTATTGATCATGCAATACCGCCATGAATGTGTCTCTCTTCGCCGTCCAGCTCGCAGTTGTGGTGATTCTGCTTCTCGCCGTTGCAGGCTGGACGGCAAGCTTCCTGCTGCGCGCCGGCGAGGGCACGGCGGAGCCGATCATCAGGGCGCGCGCCAAGGAGCTGCAGAAGGGCTGGTATCAGGTCGATATGCGAATCGCCAATCGCGCGCCTTATGGGCTGACCGGCATCTCGCTCCGCCGCGTGCGCCCGCGTGCCGCGAGATTGATGGCTCCCATCACCTCCGTCAGCACGCGCAAAGGCGACTTCCAGGTGTGGTCCGATCCCTCGACCGACAGCCCAAAGACGAGCATCCCGCTTCATCTCGAAGTCGGCCCACACGAGGGACGGCACGGCATTACCACGCCCGGCGCGGAGGCGCAGGCCACGGCCTGGCTCTTTCTTCCTGACAAGCTCGACGTCTCGGAGGCGACGCTCGAGCTCGCCTTCGTAGACCGCGCCAGGAATCTCCGCCGCTTCAAATTTGGGGTCGCACTCGTACTCCCGCAGCAGGTTTCCGGCATCACTTAGCGACCAGGGCCAGGAAGCGGTCGATCATCGCGTTCACTTGCTCCGGCACCTCGAGCTGGCAGAAATGGCCCGAACCCACCACCTGGCCGAAATAGAAACTTGGAGCAAGAGCGCGAAGGTGCTCGATGTCGGCGCGGGGCGGCCATTCATCAGCGGCAATGTAGAGCGCGGGCGCGACCATGCGCCCCTTGGCCTGATCGGCATCGTAAGCATGGCCCCCTTCGAGCGCAGCGACCATGACGTGCTGCGGTGCCTCGGCCATGATCGAAAGGATGCGTTCGCGCCGAGCGGCGTCGTCGGTGGGAAGGAACAGGACAGCGTCGGCATAGTCGACGATCACCTTGCGGTAATTCGGTCCGCGCAGACCATCGATGAATTTGGACAAGGCCGAGCCGACCGTCGATGACGGGGCCAGCCCGGCGTCGATCGTCACGATGGCCGAAGGAATATCGGGATAGCGCTCGGCAAAGGCGAAGGCGACCACGCCTCCCATGCTGTGGCCGACGACGACAGGCTTCTTGAGCGCGAGCTGGTCACAGAGAAAGGCGAGGTCGCCGGTGAAGAGCTCCATGGAGTAAGTGTCGTGCGGCTTGTCGCTCTGCCCATGGCCGCGGAGATCAAGGGCAATGACGTGATGTCCCTCATGCGCGAAATGCTCGAACTGCGGCGCGAAGAAGGAGTGGTCGCAGCACCAGCCATGCACGAGCAGGATCGGCCGCTTGGCGCCCTTCGCCTCCTGATAGAAAAGTGACACGCCGTCCCGCTTTATCGACCCCATGCCGTCCCTCTCAGCACCTCAAGCGTCAGGTTGCGCGCCGCTTGCGCTCCATCAATTGCCAGACCATAGGCGTAAAAATCAGTTGCATCGCGAGAGGCATCTTCCCGCCCGGACAGACGATGGTGTTCGGCCTCGACATGAAGGAGGAAGGCAGCATCGACAGAAGATAGGGGAAATCGATGCCCCGCGGGTTCTTGAAGCGGATGATGAGCATGCTCTCGTCGGCGCTCGGAACGTCGCGGGCGACGAACGGGTTGGACGTGTCGACGGTCGGCACGCGCTGGAAATTCACGTGCGTCTGCGAGAATTGAGGGCAGATGTAATTGATGTAATCGGGCATGCGGCGGAGGATGGTGTCGACGATCGCCTCTTGGCTGTAGCCTCGCACCATCTTGTCGCGATGGAGCTTTTGCACCCACTCGAGATTGATGACGGGCACAACGCCGATCAGAAGGTCGGCATGCTTGGCGACGTTGACCGCGTCGGTGACGACGGCGCCATGCAGCCCCTCGTAGAAGAGCATGTCGGTTCCGGCCGGCAAGTTCTCCCACGGCGTGAAGGTGCCGGCCTTCTGCTGATGCAGCGCCGCCTCTTCCTCCTCGTGCAGATACTTGCGCACCTTCCCGCTTCCGCTTTCGCCGTAGACGCGGAACAGCCTCTCCAGCTCCTCAAAGAGATTGGCCTCGGGGCCGAAATGACTGAAATTGGTAACTCCCTCCGCCTGCGCCTCGGCCATCTTCGCGCGCATCTCGTCGCGGTCGTAGCGGTGGAAGGCATCGCCATAGACGATGGCGGCATTGACGCCCTCGCGGCGAAAGATCTGCTGGAAGGTCGTCGTCACCGTGGTGGTGCCGGCGCCCGACGAGCCCGTGATGGCAACGACCGGATGCCTAGCCGACATGTGTTCCCCGTAGCCCCGCACCAACGTCATTTTACGAGAGAACGAAGCCCCGGCACCAGTACCCCGCTGCTCGACATCAAATTGATTGCGCGACAATGTTCGTCCTTCTAGTCCCAAGACACGCCGACGTGGCTCGCCGGGCATGAACCCGCGAGGGGTGAAGAGGGGATGGCGCGCCGAAAGGCGCAAATCCTAATGGTTCCGCGCTTCCTTTGGGGAAGAGCGGCGGGCACCTCGCGGCGCGCCACATGCGCATCTGTAGCGAAGCGATGGCGCATCGAAAAATGCGCATCTGCCACGAACCCGTCGCGCATGCTTCTTTGCGGACGTCTTATCGGCATCGGGCCTCGCTTTCCGTTGCCGGCTACGGCCGGGCGATCAGCCAGCTCCTGGCAGGGACTCGTAGTGGTCCCGGGAGGAGCCCCGATGCCGCCCGAGTGCCCATGCTGCGTGCATGAGCCGGCGGGCGCCGCACCTCATCCCGCTCATAGCGACGCCTCGCGAAGCGCCCCTCAACGGATGAGGCGGGATCAAGATAAACGCGTTTCGCGGCCCGGGGATAACTGCCTCGAGGACCGTGTGTGAACTAATCGGTCAGCGGTTCGAGCCACACAGGAGCACGCTCACGCTTTTGCGCGAGCTGGGCGAAAAGTTGGAGAATTTCGTGCTCATAGAAGCCCGCCGCTTGTAGTACGCGAATTGCTGAGGAGAGGACCTCGGTCGCAATGTCATACTTGTTCGGATTCTCCATGTAGTCCGGTCGAGGCTTCATCGCAGTATCATCCGGTTGCTATGAGAGAGTTGTAGGCGTAGGTCTCCCACGTTGGAACGTACGCAGCATTTGCTTGGTTGCCCCAGGCCGTCCACCCGTCACGTTGACCGCGTGCGAACAGCTCCAAGTAGGGACCTGCGCTACACGCTTCGATGATCGCGTATTGCTCGTCAGGTTTCCTTGAGTGTTCGCGCTTGCGCGTGGCAAGCAGGTTGACCTGTTTGCGTCCTGGCGCGAGCGTGCGTGGATTCTTGCCTCTGACCCCGAAGAGCAGGAGTTCGGTGACATTGCGAAAATAGAACCCGACGCCTCTCCCGTCAGAGCCGCCATCCTTGCGCACTTTATGCCATACGATATTGGACTTATAAGAGAACCCCCAGGCCTTCATAACCGAGAGACCCTCGGGCAACAGCGCATTCGGACACCATAAGTAGAGGTGGCATGGGGAAGCAGCGAGTTGGGACATGGGAAGCTCCATGATCTCCTCGAGCTTCATCGTACGGTAGCGCGAGAGGCGCCGGTGCTCGGGCGCCATCTTTCCAGTACGATTGCTAAACTGCCAAGGCGGGTCGGCTAACACGGTTGCAAAGCGTCTACCTTGGGCAAACTCCAAGAGATCGGCCGCGGCGCTTGTCATTCGGTCACCATCTTTGCTTTTCGTCGCTTTACCTTTGGGACGCGCGATTGGGACGCGCGATGCGAACAAATCGGGAACTTAAGCTAGGATTGGTCACATCGTCCAGATACAAACTGGACTTCATCCCCACAGCAAGGACGGGGCACCCGCCGCCTGCCCCTCCATCAAGCTTGCGCTTCAGCTTAGAAAGAATTGTAGTCGATGAACCGTAGCTTTTTCCCCTTCCCAAACTATTAAAGATGGCCTGTAACTCGTCGCACCTCGTGATAATCACGCCCACATCACTAACTTGAAGTTCAAACAGCCTTCGAAAATTATTGAGGGCCCGGTCATAAAATTCTGTTTTGTTGTTCCATTCAAGTTCGATTGCTACCTTGCTCTTAATACAGTCCACTTCGTGGGTAGGACTGTCATACTCCTCCTCATCGACAACGATTTTGGTCGCAAATTGATGGGGCTGCCATCGCCGCGGGCGAAGGGCAAAGTCGTCGAATTCGAATGACGACTTTACTCCGATCACCAAACTTCTCGTCCTTCTCTTTTTCAATATCGCTCCGTAGAAGCCGGAAGTGGGCAAGAACCGTGAGGATGTCGGCCCACTCCTCCGCGTAGGCAGCACTGAGAACCGCGATCGCATTGCGCCATTCGTGGAACTCATACAGATCGAACAGTTCCTTTGGGATCAACTCGAAGGTGCGAACGTTCACCGCGAATCCCCCCTCAACGGGGAGTTTAGGTGAGCGCATTGCTGGGATCTATTGCAAACCCAGCATGATCGAATCGCATCTCCCGCTTGCCCGCTCGCTGACTGTCAATACGACTTAATCAATTTTGCGGCACGGCGCGCCAGCCGATGTCGCGGCGGCAGAAGCCGCCCGGCCAATCGATTTTGTCGACGGCGGCATAGGCGCGCTCTTGTGCCTCGCCGATCGTCTTGCCGCGCGCGGTGACGCCCAGCACACGGCCACCATTAGCCAAGATTCGCTCGCCCTCGCGCCGCGTGCCAGCATGGAAAATCTGCACGTCGGGATCGCGAGCCGCCTCGTCGAGGCCCCTGATCTCAGTGCCCTTCTCATAAGTGCCGGGATAGCCCTTTGCCGCCATCACCACGCAAAGCGCGGCATCGTCGTACCAATTCAGCACCAGCTTGCCCAAGCGACCTTCAGCCGTGGCGAGCAGAGCATAGAGCAGATCGGACTGAAGCCGCATCATCAGCACCTGCGCTTCGGGGTCGCCGAAGCGCACATTATATTCGATGAGCTTCGGTGCGCCGTCGTCGGCTATCATCAGCCCGGCATAGAGCACTCCCCTGAACGGGGTGCCCCTCTCATACATGGCCCCGGCAGTCGGTAGAACGATCTCCTGCATCACGCGGGCGCACAACGCAGGCGTCATGATCGGCGCTGGCGAATAGGCGCCCATCCCTCCAGTATTGGGACCCTCATCGCCGTCGAAGGCGCGCTTGTGGTCCTGTGCGGTGGCGAGCGGCAGCACCATCTCGCCGTCAACGAGCGCGAAGAAGCTCGCCTCCTCGCCACGCAGGAATTCCTCGATCACCACCTGGGTCCCGGCTTCGCCGTAGGCGCCCGCGAAGCACGCCTCGATGGCGGCCTCCGCTTGCTCGCGCGTCGTGGCGATGGTCACGCCCTTGCCCGCGGCGAGCCCATCAGCCTTGATGACGATCGGCAGGCTTTGTGTCTCGGCGTAGGCCTTGGCGGGCGCTGCCTGCGCGAAGCGGCGATAAGCGGCGGTCGGGATGCCATAGGCCGCGCACAGATCCTTGGTGAAGCCCTTCGAGCCCTCGAGCCATGCCGCCTGTCGCGTCGGGCCGAACACCTTGATGCCGGCCGTCTCGAGATCGTTGGCCATTCCCGCCACCAGCGGCTGCTCGGGTCCGATCACCACGAGGCCTATGCGCTTCTCCTTGCAGAAGCGGATCACCGCGGCGTGGTCCTCGATATCGAGGGCGATGCACTCGGCAACCTCCGCGATCCCGGCATTGCCGGGCGCGCAATAGAGCCTGTCGAGCAGGGGACTTTGCTTGAGCTTCCAGGCGAGCGCGTGTTCCCTGCCGCCGCCCCCAATCAACAGCACGTTCATCCTGCCCGCGCTCCGCTTGTGACCTGTCCCCCGAGCCTGTATTGCATGGCTTCGCAAAGGATACCAATGGCCGACACGACCGCAGCACAAGCGACGAACCTCGTCGAATATACCGTCTCTGAGCTTGCCTTCGCTCTGAAGCGGACGGTCGAGGACGCCTATGGCCTCATTCGGCTCCGCGGCGAGATCTCGGGCTATAAGGGCCCCCATTCGTCGGGCCATTGCTATTTCACGCTCAAGGACGAGAACGCCTGCATCGAGGCGGTGGTTTGGCGGAGCACCTTCGCTCGCCTCAAGTTCAAACCGGAGGCCGGGCTCGAGGTCGTGGCGCGCGGCCGCGTCACCACCTATCCCGACCGCTCCAAGTACCAGATCGTCATCGACGAGCTCGAGCCTGCCGGCATCGGCGCACTCATGGCCCTACTCGAGCAGCGCAAGAAGATGCTTGCCGCCGAAGGCCTGTTCCACGAGCAGCGCAAGAAGCCGCTTCCCTTCCTGCCGCGCATCGTCGGCGTGGTGACCTCGCCGACCGGCGCCGTCATTCGCGACATCCTGCATCGGCTTGAGGACCGCTTTCCTTGCCATGTCCTGGTGTGGCCGGTTCGGGTGCAAGGCGAGACTTGCGCCTTCGAGGTCGCCGCTGCGATCGCCGGCTTCAATACGCTCGTGATCGGCGCGACCATTCCGCGTCCAGACCTGATCATCGTCGCCCGCGGCGGCGGCAGTCTCGAAGATCTGTGGGGCTTCAACGAGGAGGTCGTGGCCCGCGCAGTCGCAGCCTCGGCGATCCCGCTCATCTCGGCCGTCGGCCACGAGACCGACTGGACCATCATCGATCTCGTCGCCGACTGGCGTGCGCCGACGCCGACGGCAGCCGCCGAGCGTGCCGTCCCCGTGCGCGCCGATCTCCTGATCACGGTGACGGGCTACGGCCTTCGCGCCGCAAGCATCCTGCGCCGCGCGCTCGAAGCCCAGCGTGGCCGTTTCCTTGCCGCGACGCGCGGGCTGCCGCGCCGGGCAAACATCCTCGATCTTCCCCGCCAGCGCTTCGATACCGCAAGCGGGCGTCTGAAGCGCGCGCTGATTGCCAATGCGCGCGCCCATCGCACCGCGCTAGAGCGCGCCACGATGCGGTTCAGGCCGCAGATGGTCGCGCGCACGACGCTAGCCGGCCGCGAGCTTCTCACCCGCCTCGACCGAGCGGGCGCAAGGGCGGTCGCCGCCATGCTGGACCGTTCGCGGCGAAGGCTCGACGGCCAGGCGAAGCTGCTCGAGACGCTCGGTTATCATAACGTGCTCGCGCGTGGATTTGCTCTCGTGCGCGACGCCGACGGGGGGATGGTGCGGCGTGCGGCAGAAGTGACGTCGGGCGCGGCGCTCGATATCGAGTTCGCCGATGGCCATGTCGGAGTGCACGCCGATGCGCGTCCGCGCACAGAGGGTGTGCGAAAGAAACCCCGCGGCGGCGAGAGCGACAAGCAAGGGAGTTCTGCTCTAGGTCTGTCGGACGCCACTGGCGCGCCGCATTAGCTTGACTATATTGTGACAACAACCAACCGAACGAATCGAGCAGCTTCGCTTTGATGAACCGTTTCGAACGTAATCTCGGCTTCAAGGGCGAAGCCAAGCTCAAATATCTCGACGGCGAGGTGCAGGTGCTCTCTCCCGGCGACTTCGTGCGTTGCGCCGTGACCGGCCGCTCGATCGCGCTCGATGAGCTCCGCTATTGGAGCGTCGAGCTGCAGGAGCCCTATATCGACGCGGCGATTTCGCTCAAGCGCTACCGCGAGACCCACCCCGCGCCGGCGAAATAGTCAGGACGTGGCGAGCGCTTTGGCGAGCAGCGCCTTCATTCCAGCCTCGTCTTCGAACTCGATGGCGATGGGGAAAGGGCGGCAGCGGAACTTGAGTTCGCCGAGCGGAGTGCCCTCCTCCTCGGGGATGCGCACGAAATCCTTCTCGGTCGTGACCAGCATCGCCCTACGCTCCTCGGCCTCCTTCAACAGCGCCGCGGCCTCGCGCCTTGTGTAGCGATGGTGATCGCCGAAAGAGCGCTTGGCGATAACGCGCGCGCCATTCATGCCGAGCGTCGTGTAGAATTTCTCAGGTGCCGCGATCCCGGCAAAGGCGATGACGGGCAACACACCGAGCCAGCGCTTGTCCTGGCGCGGCACGATGCGGGCTTTGTGCACGGCCTTGCCACGTGCGGCGAAGGCCTGCTCGAGCGGTGCCGCGTTGCCGCCGGTGCCGACGACGATCAACGCATCGGCGCGCGCGATCTGATCCTCGAGGGGCGCACGCAAAGGTCCTGCCGGCACTACCAGCCCATTGCCGACGCCGAGCCCGGCATCGACCACGATCAACGACAGGTCCTTGACAAGCCCAGGATTCTGAAAGCCGTCATCCATGATGATGGCCGTGGCCTCGGTCGCCTCGATGGCCTTGGCGCCCGCGGCGCGGTCGGCGGAGAGCATCGCCGGCGCGATTTCTGCCAGCAGCAGCGGCTCGTCTCCCACCTCGGCTGCGCTGTCCTCGTTGCCGACGAAAACCGGACCTTTGCTCTTGCCGCCATAGCCTCGGGTGAGGAACGACGGCCGCACGCCCAAGCCTGCCAGCAGTGACGCGACGGCGATCGCCGTCGGGGTCTTGCCGCTGCCGCCGACCGTGAAATTGCCGATGCAGATCACCGGAAGGCGCGAGCGATAAGGCGTGGCGCGCGCGAATTTTGCCTCGGCGATTTTGCCGTAGAGCGTGCCCAAAGGTGCAAGCGCCGCGGCAAGCGTGCCCCTTTGGCGATACCAGAAGGACGGCGCCTCAAGAGGCATGTTGCAGTGTCGTCTTGGGCGGAAGATAGGGCGCAAGTGCAGCAAGCGTGCGCGGCAGCGCCCCGCTCATGGCTGCGATCGCTGTTTCCGCGCGTGAGGTCATCAGCCGCCGCGCCTCGGCATCGGTGAGAAGACCGACCGCCGCCGCGGCGAGGCTGTCGGCGTCTGACACCTCCTTGGCGCCACCCGCGCGCACGAGCTCGGTGTAGGAATCGCGGAAGTTCTGCCAATTGGGTCCAGTGAGCACCGCTGCGCCAAGCTTGATCGGCTCGACGGGATTCTGCCCCCCGCGCGGAACGAGCGAGCCGCCGACGAACGCGACTGGCGCCAGCGCATAGAACAGGCCGAGTTCACCGATCGTGTCGGCCACATAGATGTCGGTTCGGGGCTCCGGCAACGCCCCCTCCGAGCGCAGCGAAACATTGAAATCGGCGCCCCTGAGCTGCTCGGCGATGAGCGGCCCGCGCTCAGGATGGCGCGGCACGATGATAGTGAGAAGCTCTGCCGTCTTAGGCCTCATCTTGAGATGCGCCGCCGCAATGATGTCTTCCTCGCCATGATGCGTGCTCGCGGCAAGGAACACCGTGCGGCCCGAGAGCGCAGCGGCAAGCCGCCTCCGCCCCGGAAGATTGGCGGGCGGCGGCGGCGCATCGGCCTTGAGGTTGCCGGCATCGAGCGCGCGCGGGGCGCCGAGCTGGGCGAAGCGCTCGGCGAGCGCGTCGTTCTGGGCGAGTATGAGATCGAAGGCCGAGAAGATCGGCCGGCTCATTCCAGGACGGCGGCGCCAGCGCCGGAACGATGGCGTCGACATGCGCGCGTTGATGAGGAGGAGGGGGATGCCGCGAGACTTCGTCTCAAGCACCAAGTTGGGCCAGATCTCCGACTCGACCAGGACCGCGAGGTCGGGGCGCCAATGCGCGAGGAAGCGCTGCACGAAGCCTTGGTTGTCGAGTGGCACATATTGATGCAGTGCGCCCTTGGGCAGTCGTGCCCGCGCGAGCTGCGCCGAGGTAACGGTGGCGGTGGTGAGCAGGATCTTCACTTCGGAATGCTCGGCCATGATGGTGTCGATCACCGGGAGGGCGGCATTGGCCTCGCCGACGCTCGCCGCATGGAACCAGGCAAGGAACCCTGACGGCCGCGGTGCACTCGACACGCCGTAGCGCTCAGCGCGCCGGTCGATCTCCTCCTTGCCGCGCCGCGTGCGCCAATCGAGGATCAGCGGCGCAAGCGGAACGGCAAGCTTGGTGAAGGCTCGGTAGGCTTTCAGTGTGAAGCCCGGCTTCACCACCTCTTGCCGGTTGAGTGGATCGCTCGCGCCGGCGAGCCGGTAAGCGCGCGCCGTGACCTCGTTGAGCGCCTGCTCCACCGCCAGGCGTCCGGACTCTATCTCGGCGGGGTCCTCGCTCTTCACCCGCACCGGATCGCCGATCACGATGGCGAGCGTGGAGAAGGGCAGGTTGATGGTGAAGGCGCTCCAAGTGGGAAGTGCAAGGAAGCGCCGCGTGGCGATGGCGAACGGTACTACAGGCCGCCCCGACATCGCCGCAAGCGTGGCGATGCCGGCGCCAGTCTTACGGGCCGGTCCGGGTGGCACGTCGGCGGTCATGGCCACGGTCGCGCCCGCGGCCAGCGCGCGCAACGATTCGCGCATGGCGGTGGCGCCCCCCCGGTTTCGCTTTCGCTTGCCGGCACCGGCGCCCCTGATCAGCGTCATACCGAACCGCTCGAGCACGGCGCCGATGACCTCTGCATCGGCGTGGCGCGAAACCATGGCGCGCACGTCAGCCGGCCGTTTGGGCTTGAGCTTCGGCAGGAGCACGAACTGTCCGTGCCACATGGCGAGAATTTGGGGATGCTGGTCAAACAGCTTGGCGTCGGTGTCGGGTGGATCGCGCTTGATCGTGCTCGTCGCGTAGATGAGCCGGATGTAGGCAGCAAGCAACGCACTGCCCAAGGCCGCGGCGGGCTTCGATGCTAGCAGCCGTTTCAACATCAAACGCTACGCGTCGCTATTCGCCGGCCACGGCGATGGCGCCTTCATTCTCCGCAGAGACGGCAGCGAACCCTCCGGCAATGCCGAACTGGGTCCGGTGCAGCCTGGTATAAAGTCCGCCTTTGGCGACGAGTTCGTCATGGCGTCCGGTCTCGATGATGCGGCCCTGATCGAGGACGCAGATCAGGTCGGCCTTTTTCACCGTCGATAGCCGGTGGGCGATCATCAGCACGGTGCGGCCGCGCATCAGCTCTTCGAGGGCAACCTGCACCTTGGCCTCAGCCTCCGAATTGAGCGAGCTGGTCGGCTCGTCGAGCAGGAGGATGGGCGCATCCTTGTAGATCGCCCGCGCAAAGGCGATGCGCTGGCGCTCCCCACCGGAAAGCAGTCCGCCCGCCTCGCCGACGCGCGTGTCATAGCCCTTAGGCAGCCCCATGATGAAATCATGCGCGGCGGCGGCCTTGGCGGCGGCGATCACTTGCTCCTCGACCACCGGCTTAGAGCCGTAGGCGATGTTGGCGCGGATCGTGTCGTCGAACAGCACCGGGTCCTGCGTCACGAGCGCGATCTTGTCGCGCAGCGAAGCGACGGTCGCGAGCTTGATATCCTGCCCGTCGATCATCACTTTGCCGCGCTCCGGATCGAAGAAGCGGAGCGCGAGGTTGACCATCGTGCTCTTGCCGGACCCTGACGGTCCGACCAGCGCGACGGTGCGTCCCGACGGCACGGTGAGGCTCACGCCCTTGAGCACGGGGTTTTGCGGCTCATAGGCGAAGGTGACGTTGGCGAACTCGATCTCGCCCTTATTGAGCTGAAGCGGCTTGGCATCGGGACCCTCGACGAGGTGCACCTTCAGGTCGACGACCCCGAACACGCGGCTCGCGGCTGCAACGCCCTCCTGCAGCTGGGTCTGCAGCGTCGCCGCGCTCTTGAGCGGGGTGTAGATGAGGAGCGCTGCGGTCATGAAGCCCATGAAGTGGCCAAGCGTGAGATCCCCGCGCACGCCCTTGGTGCCGGCGAAATAGATCGCGAGCGCGAATCCGAGGCCGGTGAGGAGCTCGATCGACGGGCTCGACAGCGCGCGGGCGCGGATGCCGCGCATGGTGAACTCGAGCGCGCGATTGATGGCGGTCGCCGCCCGCTCCTGCTCGCGGTCCTCCTGGCGGTAGGCGCGCACCACGCGCATGCCGCGCAAGGTCTGGGTAATGAGGGCGGAGAGGTCGCCCGTCTCCTGCAACGACTTCGACGTGGATTTCCGCATGGTGCGCCGCTGGCGCGACAGCATGTACCAAGCGAGCGGCATGAAGACGAGGACGAGCACCGAGAAGCGCGCATCCATGTAGAACATGGTGCCGATCAGGATGACGACCTTGAGATAATTCTCGCCGAGCGTGACGAGAGAGCGGCTCGCGGTGGCGCGGATCAGCGTGGCGTCGTTGAGGAAGCTCGACAGCAGCCGTCCCGAGTGCACGGTCTGGATGAAGTTGAGATCGGCACGCGCCAGCTTGACGAACATCTGGATGCGCAGATCGGCGATGAAGCGGTTGCCGAGATAGTTCACCGTCACGTCGCCAACATATTCGGCGATGGCCTTGACGATGGTCACCACCACGATCGCGGCGGTGACCAGGTAGACCATCTGCTGATTCTTGGCGACGAACACGTCGTCGGCAGTTCGCTGGATCAGGAAGGGAATGGCGCCTGTCGTCGCCGCGGTCAGGATCATGGCGATGCCCGCGATCAGGAGAAGCCCGATGCGGGGACGCAAATGCTCGCGCCAGATGCGTAAGACGATCTCACCGGTCGTATACTCGACCTGAAGCTCATCTGCACTCCTGGTGATGGAGGCGACGTCCCTGAACAGCTGATCTTTCAAGCGCTTCCCCGATTTCCGTTGGTCCCGCGGAGGGACTGATCGATCTTCTAGCACGCGAACGCGGCTGTCTCTAAGGCGAAAAACCCGCACCCCTCTTTTCCCTTGGTCTAGGCCGCTCCGCCGGTCTCGCCAGGGTCGAGCAGCCGGTGCAGATGCACGATGAAGTAGCGCATATGCGCATCGTCGACCGTGCGGTGAGCGGCATCCTTCCACGCGTCATAGGCCTCGGCATAGTTGGGATAGATGCCGACGATGTCGAGCTTGTTGAGGTCGCCGAACTCGATTCTGTCGAGCGATGTCAGTTCGCCCCCGAACACGAGATGAAGCAGTTGCTTCTTGCTCGCCTTCGCTCCCGCCATTCACCGCTCCCCTTCTTCTTGTCCACGCCCTCCGGACTTTGCCGGAACGGAGTCTAGAGGTCTACGCGGTTTGTGCGTTCGATGAGAAGAGGGTGGAGCTTGGCCCCGCTTGCCACGAGGCTCGGCACCCGTGGCGAGGGGCAGTTATAGGGATGCGTCTTGCCGTGATGATCGGTGATGATGCCGCCAGCTTCGGTGACGATGATGGCAGCCGCGGCGAGGTCCCATTCACATTTGCCCGAGAGCGAAATGGTCGCGTCAGCCTCGCCGCAGGCAACGAGCGCGAGCCGGTAGGCGACCGAGTTCACCCAACGCGTGCTCACTTCGGGCCACGGCTCTTTCCAGACCTTCTTCTTGAACAGGCCGCCGCTCGCGATGAGAAGCGCGCCGTCGAGCGATGTCTTCTGGCTTGCTCTGATCGGCTTGTCGTTGAGAAAGGTGCCTTTGCCGCGCATCGCCGAGAAGAACTGCTTGGTCGCCGGATTGAACACGGCGCCGAGTACCGGCACGCCGTCCTCGACGAGAGCGGCCGAAACCGTCCATTCCGGCAGGTGACGCAGGAAGGCGTTAGTGCCGTCGATCGGGTCGACCATCCACACCCGGCGGTGCTTCAACCGCTCTTTGTCGTCTTCGCTCTCCTCAGAGAGCCAGCCATAGTCCGGACGCTTGTTGGCAAGATCAAGCTTGAGCGCGGTGTCGACGGCAAGGTCGGCCTCGCTCACCTCTGATCCATCCGCCTTGAGTTTGACCGAGATGTGCCGGCGGAAATAACTGAGCGCGAGAGCGCCAGCGTCACGCACCGCCCGCTTGAGAAGCTCGTAATCCTCCTCGAGCGAAGTGGCCTGTTGCGGCCGGTCCTTTTGTTCAATGGCAGTCATTTGCACTCGGGAAGATTCTCTCAACCATGCGGCAAGCTAAATACCGCATACCAGTCATTAACAACGTCCATTAAGCGTCTCGGAAAACTTCTGTGGCAGGATCGTGGCAATAAAGGCTGCCCAAGGCGGCCACAGGGGGAAGCTAACAGCAAGGCGTCATCCTCTTAAGAGGAAGATAACAGCAAGGCGTCATCCGGGCCTCGGAACATTCGCGTTCCGGGGCCCGCTGTTTATCTGGTCCCCTCATAGGATCGCCGCAAGTCCCATGTCGATGAGGATCGAGACGAGCACGATAGCGCCGAAGTCGCGATTCGAGCGGAAGCGGGCGAGACAGTTCTCTGCATCGTCGATGTCGAGGCTCACCACCTGCCAAGCGAGTTGGAATGCGGCGAGCATCATGCCGAGGAGAAAGGCAAATCCGGCGCCCGCCAGCAATCCCGCAAGAGCGATCGCAAGCCAGGCAACCGCGTAGAGAAATGTAAGCCATGGCTTGGTGGCGCGCCCGAATCTGAGCGCCGTCGATTTCACCCCGAGCAAACCATCGTCTTCGCGATCCTGATGCGCGTAGATCGTGTCGTAGCCGACGGTCCAACAGATGGCGCCGGCATAGAGGATGAGTGGGGCCAAGTCGAGGCGCCCAAGCACGGACCCCCAGCCCATCAAAGCCCCCCA
This sequence comes from uncultured Alphaproteobacteria bacterium, assembly GCA_963732205.1. Taxonomy (GTDB): domain Bacteria; phylum Pseudomonadota; class Alphaproteobacteria; order Rhizobiales; family Methyloligellaceae; genus Methyloceanibacter. Next base: position 550,620 of record CAVSYE010000004.1, on the reverse strand, counting down.
ATTGAAGGCGAGCCCGAGGACGGCCTGCGGCCAGTAGCTGATGCGCTTGGCGAAGGGGTAGAGCGCGACGATCGGCAGCACCCCGAGCCCGAGTACGATGGAGAATGGATTCAGCGACAGCAGCACCGCGAGCCCGATGAGAGAGAGCAGAACCATGTAGAGGAAGGCCGCTTTGGGCGTAACCTGCCCGCTCGGCAATGGTCGCGTCCTCGTGCGCGCGACCTTGGCGTCGATGTCGCGGTCGACGATGTCGTTATAGGTGCATCCGGCCCCGCGCATCGCCGTCGCGCCGATGAGGAAAAGGAGGAAGAGGCGGGGGTCGGGATAGGCATCGCCGACGCTCCTCGCGGCAAGCGAGACTGACCAAAAACAGGGCAAGGCGAGCAGGATGATTCCGATCGGCCGGTCGAATTGGGCGAGCTTGATGTAGGGCAGGACGGCTTTCGGCGCGAAGCGCTCGACCATGGTCGCGGCCGAGGTAGCGGCAAGCGCGCCGTCTTTGCCTTGTTGGGTTGAACGTGGCATGTGTCGTTCCGGGCCCTTCGAGCTGACGTCTGCCATGCCCTCTAAGCTTCAGCGGCTATTCGTCAAGTCAAAGCTCGCGGCGAGCGCCGAGGTCGAGCTTGATGCGAGCCAAGCCCACTATCTTGGCAATGTGCTCCGATTACGCCAAGGCAACGAGATCCTGCTCTTCAACGGGAGAGACGGCGAGTGGTGCGCTTCGCTCGGCGCGATCGGCAAGAAGAGGGCGCGCGCCGTTGTCGCGCAGCAAACCCGTCCGCAAGACAATGGCCCCGACCTGCATTATCTGTTCGCACCTCTCAAGCGCGCCCGTCTCGACTATATGGCGCAGAAGGCGACCGAGCTTGGAGCAAGCGTGCTTTGCCCGGTGCTCACCCGCCGTACCATCACCGAGCGTCTCAAGACCGACCGCCTTATCGCCAACGCGGTCGAGGCCGCCGAGCAGTGCGGTATATTGCGCGTTCCCGAGGTCCTAGATGCTGAGCCCCTCGCCAAGGTATTGAGCGCATGGGATGCGGCGCGGCCTCTGATCTTTGCCGACGAGGCGGCCCCATCGGCGTCTCCGCTCGATGCGCTCGCCGCGCTCGGAGCGGGACCCCTTGCCGTCCTGATCGGGCCCGAGGGCGGGTTCGATCCTGAGGAGCGCTCCATGCTCCTTGCCAAACCCTTTGTTCACCCCATTTCCCTCGGGCCGAGGGTCATGCGTGCCGACACCGCCGCTGTCGCCGCTCTCGCCCTTGTGAACGCGGCGCTCGGCGATTGGCGCTAAGGAGAAACGCTTGTAAGACGTCTGCGGCGGGCGCCATAAAGGCCGCCTTTTGCGCTGAGCCCCCCTTAACTCTTCGCACCAGCGTCCGATCCAAACCCTCAACCCTCGAAACCCTCGAACCGGAGCGCTTCTCATGTCGACACGGGTGAGTGGGCCTGAAAGCCCGATCATCTCCTCGCGCGATGAGCTCGTCGCTTATCTCGAGGCAGGGTGCAAACCCGCGCGCGAGTGGCGCATCGGAACTGAGCATGAGAAGTTCGTGTTCCATACCGCCGATCACTCGCCGGTGGCTTACGACGGTGATCGCGGCATCCGCGTTCTGCTCGAATCGATCCGCGACCGTTTCGGCTGGGACGAAGTGCTGGAGAAGGGCAACATCATCGCTCTTCGCCGCCAGGATTGCCCTAAGGGCGGTTCTGTGAGCCTCGAGCCGGGCGGTCAGCTCGAGCTGTCAGGCGCGCCGCTCAATACCGTGCATCAGGTGCAGGAAGAGATCCGCCAGCATCTCGCCGAGGTCAAGGAGGTGGGAAAGGAACTCGGCCTCGGCTTCCTCGGGCTCGGCTTCTCGCCGAAATGGACGCTCGTCGAGACGCCGGTCATGCCCAAGGAGCGCTATCGCATCATGAAGCGCTATATGCCGACGCGGGGGCGGCTCGGCCTTGACATGATGTTCCGCACCGCGACGGTTCAGGTGAACGTGGATTTCGCTAGCGAATCCGACATGGTCAGGAAGATTCGCGTCGGGCTCTCGCTCCAGTCGGTCGCGACCGCTCTCTTCGCCAACTCGCCCTTCACAGACGGGAAGCCGAACGGCTACCAGTCCTATCGCGCCGAGATCTGGCGCGACACCGATCCCGACCGCACCGGGCTTCTGCCCTTCGCCTTCGAGGACGGCATGGGGTTTGAGCGCTACGTCGATTACGCGCTCGATGTGCCGATGTATTTCGTCTACCGCGACGACAGCTATATCGACGTGGCCGGCGCCTCGTTCCGCGATTTCCTCGCGGGCAAGCTCGCGGCGATCCCAGGCGTTCTCCCCACGCTCGACGATTGGGCCGATCATCTCACCACGCTCTTCCCCGAGGTCAGGCTAAAGCGCTTCCTCGAGATGCGCGGCGCAGACGCCGGCAATTTCCGCCAGCTCTGCGCGCTGCCCGCCTTGTGGGTCGGTCTCCTCTACGACAGCGAGTTGCTCGATCAGGTCTCCCAGCTCATCGCCGATTGGAGCTTGGCAGAGCTGAAGGCCTTACGCGATTCCGTCCCGCGGCTCGGGCTCGCGACCCCCTTTCGTGGCCGCAGATTGGTCGATGTCGCGCGCGAGATGGTGACGATTGCGCTCGGCGGATTGCGACGCCGCGCGCGGCTCGACCGGAGTGGCGAGGACGAGCGCAAATGGATCGAGCCGCTGTTGGAGACGTTGGAGCAGGGGCACTCGCCGGCTGATCGATTGCTGGCTGACTTTCGTGGGCCGTGGCACGGCGACATCGAACGAGTGTTCGACACCCAGGCCTTGTAAGTTCCCCGCAAAACGGTTGATCCCACGAGCAGGGCTCGCGCGGGACTCCCGTTACGGGCGCAAGTTGCGGCGATTTGGCCGATACGTTATAACGTATGGGACGTTATACTATAACATCCCGTGGGGGGTATCGGCATGCGTCGGGTAACGGGTCTGCTTGCGGTCATTCTGTTCGGACTTACAGTTTTGCTTGGCTCTGAACCATCGTACCCACAAGATCAGACCGCGCCTCCGGCGCAACAAGTACCGGCGCCGGCAGCGACTGAGCCTCCTGCTGAAGGCAGCGCCACGAATAACGCTGGAGGTTCCGCACAAACCGCGGCGCCGAACGGGCAGGCAACGGGGGCACAACTGCCGCCCGTCGTCGTCATCACCAAGCCTAGCCCGAGCCAGAAGCCGAAACAGGTCGCACACAAAACTTCGGGTGGGAAGGCTGCTTCGCAGTCGAAACAGCCACCTCACGCGGGTCAGCCTTCGGCCGGCGGAACACCCGCCACAACGGCGGCTCAAGCGCTGGCGGCAAAGAGCGAATCCTTCAATCAAGCGCGCGCCAATCTGCTCACCCAGATTGGGACCAACTCGTACGATTTCACCCAGCAGGCGATACAGACCCTACCCCAAGGCGGCAACACGCCGGTGGACAGGGTGCTGCTGCAGGCGCCGGGTGTAACCCAGGACTCGGCGGCCAGCGGGCTCCTCCACGTTCGCAATGAGCACGCGAACGTCCAATATCGCATCAACGGTATTGTGTTGCCGGATGGCGTCTCGGGCTTCGGACAGGTGCTGCAGAGCAATTTCATCAGCAGCATCTCTCTCGTGACCGGCGTGTTGCCCGCCGAATACGGCCTTCGGACGGCTGGCCTCGTCGATATTCAGACCAAGAGCGGCGCGGAGAATCCGGGCGGCAATATCAGCCTTTATGGCGGCGGCCAACAGACGGTCACCCCGACTATCCAATATGGGGGTGTCGTCGGGCAGACCGACTATTTCGTGCTCGGGACCTATCTCGGAAGCGACGAAGGCATTGAGAATCCGACCGCGAGCTTCACGCCGATTTACGACGATACCAACCAGGGTTCCGGGTTTGGTTATGTCACATCGTTGCTCAATCCCACGACGCGGTTGAGCTTCATCACCGGAAGTTCGGTGCAGCATTTTGAGATACCCAACAGTCCGGGACAGACTCCACTGTTCCCGGCCTTCGGCGTCACCGACTTCAATTCGGCGCTGCTCAACGAGAACCAGTTGGAGCAAAACTACTACGACGTGCTCGCTTTGCAGGGAAAGTCGGGGGATACCAATTATCAGCTCGCTTATTTCTCGCGCTACAGCGATCTCCATTTCATGCCCGATCGGATCGGCGACATCATCTTCAACGGCGTCGCGTCGAACGTCGAGCGTCAGAGTTTCGTGAACGGTGTCCAGGGTGATGGGTCTTACCGATTTAACGCCGATAACACGCTGCGCAGCGGCTTTTACGTCAGCGGAGAGAAAACCGCGGCCGACAACTTCTCGACTGTCTTGCCCGTCGACGCCGCCGGCGACCCGATCGACGCGCCCTTCGGCGTCACCGACAATGTGTCAAAGGTCGGCTGGCTGCTCGGCGCCTACGTGCAGGACGAATGGAAGCTCACCCCAAAACTTACGCTGAATGCCGGCATCCGTTTCGACCAAATGTACCAGTTCCAAGACGCAAATCAGTTCAGCCCGCGCGTCAATCTGCTCTACAAGCCCTTCCCCGGCACGACCATCCACGCCGGTTATGCGCGCTACTTCACCCCTCCGTCGCAGGTTCTCGCCGGCCCGGCCGACCTCGCCATCGTACAAAACACGACCGTTGCGCCTGCCATCAATCAAGACAGTCCGGTTCTACCCGAGCGTTCGCACTATTTCGACGCCGGTATTACCCAACAGCTGATGCCCGGCCTCAAACTCGGCATCGACGGCTATTACAAGCGTGCCCAGGACCTTCTCGACGACGGCCAGTTTGGCGCCGCGCTCGTGCTCGACGGCTTCAATTACGCCAAGGCCTTCAACGATGGCATCGAGGTGACGGCCACCTACCAGCAGGGCGGCTTCAAGGCCTACGGCAACATTGCCGTGGCCGAGCAGAAGGCGACTGACCTCGTTTCAAACCAGTTCCTGTTCGATCCCGACGAGTTTGCCTTCATTGCCAATCACTACATCTACACCGACCACGCCCAACTGGTTACGGCGTCGGCCGGCGTCTCCTATCAGTGGAACGCCAACCTGCTCACGGCCGACATGATCTACGGCAGCGGCCTGCGCAGCGGCTTTGCCAACACCGACCATGTGCCGGGCTACACCCAGTTCAACGTCGCCGCGTCTCACCAATTCACTTTCACCAATGCTCGCCCGCTGACGCTACGGTTCACTGTCGTGAATCTGTTCGACACGATTTACGAAATCAGAGACGGATCTGGCATCGGCGTGTTCGCACCGCAATTTGGACCGCGCCGCGGCTACTTCCTGCAATTGGCGCGCAACTTTTGAGCCTCCAACGAGGTGTTGAGCCGATTGAGACTGCTGCGATCGGACCTGCGTTCAATGGCATGGGATTACAACGAACCCCAACGGCCGGAGCCAACAATGCACATTTGCGATGGAGACGGGAGACTCAGCGGATCAACCCGGCGCTACACAGCAGGACTCTTCGTGATGCTTCTAGGAGCCTCGCTAACAGCGTTGGCAGCCGTTACGGCGCTGCTCGGCTTTAGCCCTTTGGTGCGGGCAGAAGCCGGTGGTCTCTCGATCGAGCTTAATAAGCTCGAGCCGGCGGAGCATGGCTGCCGCGCCTACTTCGTGATCACAAACCAGAGCAGCAGCACAGCCTATGACGTGTTGAAACTCGATCTGGTTCTGTTTCAGACCGACGGTGTGATAGCCCGACGCTTTGCCATCGATCTCGGGCCGGTAAAACCCGACAAACGCTCGGTGAAGCTATTCGACATCGATGCCATCCCTTGCGAGCAAGTCGGCAGCCTTTTGATAAACGACGTTCTGGAGTGCAAAAGCGAACCCGGACCAACCCCAGACTGCCTCGCTGAAATCACCCCTTCGTCTCTCACCAAGGCGCAACTCACCAAATAAGGAAGCTTCTGTGGAGCAGGCAGTCAAGATCGCGCCTGACTTTTCGGTCTATGGCCTCGTGATGCACGCAGACCCCGTGGTCAAGGGCGTGCTGATTATTCTTGTCCTCGCCTCGATCGCATGCTGGGCGGTCATTTTGGAAAAAGCCGTTCGTCTCATCGGCTTGAGTTGGGATGTACGCCGGCTGCGGGGGGCCGAGACGAAGGCGCTGGTCGCCGCGTCGGAGCGTGGATTGACCCGTGCAGTTTTGCTCGCGGCCGAGCGTGAGGCTGACGACGGCGTGGGGCATGACGAATCGCGCAGCGAGGAACGCGCTCGGCTCGAACGCGCCATGCGTTCGGCTCTGAAGACCGAGATGCAGCGTCTAGAGGTAGGCCTACCCTTCCTCGCCACAGTGGGCTCGGCCGCGCCCTTCATCGGCTTATTCGGAACGGTGTGGGGCATCGTCAACAGCTTTACCTCGATTGCGCAGCAAAAGGACACCAGTCTTGCCGTTGTGGCACCTGGAATTGCCGAGGCGTTGATTGCAACAGCTCTTGGTCTTGCGGCTGCGATTCCCGCGGTAGTCGCTTATAACCAAATCGCCGTGTCTTTGGGGCGAGCATCGGCGCGCGCCAGCACGTCTATTAGTGAGATCGCAAAACAGTGGGCACGTCTTCGCTCCGAGCGAATATCGAGGGGTGCGGCTGAGCCCATTCGTGCAGGGAAGCGTTATTGATGGCACTGTTCGTCAGCAATGGCGCGCCTGAATCCGACGATGCCGGCTACAAGCCCATGGCCGAAATCAACATCACGCCGATGGTGGACGTGATGCTGGTGCTCCTCGTCATTTTCATGGTAACCGCGCCGCTGCTGGTCGCGGGTGTGCCCGTCGAGCTGCCGCATACATCAGCCGCCCGCGTGAGCCATCCAAGGAAACCGATGATCGTGTCGCTGGCGGCTGACGGCTCGCTCTACGTCCGCGACGAGCAGGTGAGCAAAGACGGTCTCGTTGCGAGACTTGTGGCCCTGCGCGGGCAGGAGGGCGACAGCATCGTCTATGTCCGCGCCGACAAGAACCGCTCCTACGGTGAGGTTATGGATCTCCTCGGCAAGGTTGGCGAGAGCGGTTATGGTCGGGTGTCGCTGCTTTCGCAACCAAAGCCGAGCGAGTCCCACTAACCTCTTGGAGGTCAGCTCATATCGCCATGCTGCGTACCTTCATTTGGCTGTTGTCCATTGGGCTACACGCGACGCTCGCCTTGCTCTTTTTGCTGCCGCGGAATGGATCGGCGTTGGAGCAAGGCAGCGGTCAAGACGTAATGGTCGTCGAGCAGGGCATTGCCATCGAAGGCATAGCGAAGCTTGGCAACGACGAGGCCTCGATTGAGCCGGTGCCAGTACAAACAAGCGAAGCTGCGTCTCCCCCTGAGGAGGTGAAGCCGATAGAGCAGCCCGAGGTCATCACTTCGAAGGAAGGTCCCGAGCAGGACGTCGATCCCGAGCTGAAACCAGAACAACTCCAGCAGCCCACGCCGCCCCAAGTTGCGACGGTTGAGCAGGAGACCGTGATCGAGGAGCAGCAAAGCTCCGGCCAAGCGCTCTTGGGCGGAGATACCACGGCGCAGTCGGCCTATCTCGGTGCGCTCCGCTCGCGTTTGGAACGCAGCAAGGTCAGTCCGCGGTCGGGGCTGATCGGGACGGTTGTCGTGCACTTTGTGGTCGACGCCTCCGGTAAGGTCGTCTCGCGCGAAGTGACTGTCAGCTCGGGCTATAAGACACTCGATGACGCGGCACTCGCTTCCATCGACAAGGCTTCGCCCTTTCCAGCGATGCCTAAAGGATTGAATCGAAACCAGATCGACGTCTCCGTACCCTTCCGTTTCAGCGTTCGGTGAGGCTTGATCGCTTGTGCGCTCCAAGGTGGCGCGGCATAACCGCCGGATCGCGCGGCTTTCGATCGGACTGGGCTTTGCGCGGCCTTGACCCGCACCAGTGCGCTAACCATATGGCCGGCAAGTCACCGTCCCACCTGCCACCCTGCACTGATGGGACGATAGTCCGTCCCCCAAAAAGACGGATGTAATCGGCGGCGGATCCTCCTTTTTCTGCCGCCGATTTTTTTTGCGTTCTGTGAGGCTGGTTATTTGAGGTTGGCGAGCGCGTCGCCGAATCCTTGCAGGCTGACCGGAATGCCGATGCCGGCCTCCGGCGTGTCGAAGATGATGAACATGGCGGTGCCGCCCTTCTTCATCTTGTTGATCACCTCGTCTTGTAGCACGACCTCGGCGACACAGCCGCGCTTGCCGCATTTCAAGAAGGGCGCGTTGCCGACATCCTCGCCGTCGATCTTAAGACCGAGACCGGTGGGAAGGAGGACGCCGAGCGGGACCACCACGCGCAAAAGCTTCTTGTCCTCGCCGATCGCTTTGTAGAACACGACGGTCAGCCCGACATTCGGTCTGTCCTCGGCCGTGACGCTCTGCACCAGCGCGCATTTCTCTTCTTTAGCCCCGGGAGGAGTACGGCAGCTCACCTGCCAGGCGCCATGCGTTTCGCGCACCACACTTCCAGGTCCCGTGGCTACGGGTGAGGCCTCGGGAGCTGCCCCTTGGGCAGCGACAGGGCCCGCAAGACCGATGACGAGTCCCAGAGCCGCCGAGAGCTTGGCGAGCCGGCGATTCCCTGGCGGTCGATGCGGTGAGTTGGGCATTTGAGCCATGCTAGTCGGAGGAACGACGGCCGCGAACGTGCGAGCGCCAATCAGGTTTAGGCAGATAAGCGCGCAACATGAAGAGGGTTGCGACAGGAACGCGCGACATGGAAAGCGGCCATCGCCGAGTATTGGGGCCAAATTTCGGCGCGCCGCCTTGAAGAAACTTCGCCATCTGCGGTAGAGCCGGTCGGCGAGCGTGCATATGCCGCAGCAGCCCATGGAATCGCATGAATCATGAGTGTTGCCAATTTATGGCCTTTATGATTTGAACATGCGAAAAGAGCCTATAGCCCTGCGCGCGGGGCCCGGCAGCAAGAATTCGGTTGGGGGCGACGCACGATATCGCGAGCAAAGCACCGCGCCGCCGTGCCTTCCGGCCAAGCGGCGTGGGCGACGCCGGTTTCGCCCATGTCCGACGCGATCGCATCATCTGTCTCTTCGGGGAGGCGGTGGCTAAGGGGAGCAGGCTTAGGAGTGCAGGAATGGCGATTCTCAAGCGAATTCTGATCGTTGCGTTTAGCCTCGCTTTCATGAGCCCGGCCTTTGCGGAGACCGGCGATGGTCAGCCCGCTCCGTGGCAAATGGGCTTCCAGAGGGCCAACACGCCGATCATGGAACAGATCACCGCGTTCCACACCTATGTGACCGTCATCATCACCCTCATCGCACTCTTCGTTTTCTGTCTCCTCGTTTTTGTGATGATTCGCTTCAACGAGAAGCGCAATCCCGATCCGGCCCGCACCACCCACAACACCCCGATCGAGATCCTGTGGACGGTCGTGCCGATTCTGATCCTCGTCGCCATCGCCATCCCCTCGTTCCGGCTTCTCTTCGCTCAGTACGATTTCCCCAAAGCCGACCTCACCATCACGGCGACGGGCAACCAGTGGTACTGGAGCTACGAATATCCCGACCAGGGCATCAAGTTCGATTCGATCATCGTGCAGGATGCCGACCTCAAGCCTGGGCAGCCGCGCCTTCTCACCGTCGATCATGAAGTGGTGGTGCCGGTCGGCAAGAACGTCATCGTCGGCCTCAAGTCGAACGACGTGATCCACGACTGGGCCGTGCCGTCCTTCGGCGTGAAGCTCGATGCGGTGCCCGGCCGTCTCCAGCAAGTCTGGTTCCGGGCCGAGCGCGAAGGCATGTATTACGGCGAATGCTCGGAGCTGTGCGGGCGCAACCACGCCTTTATGCCGATCGCTGTGCACGTCGTCTCGCAAAAGGCATTCGATGATTGGGTCGCCAAGAACAAGGCGAGCGCCGAGCTCGACAGCAAGAACAAAGTCGCGGCGGCGAAGGATTGACAATCGGCGTCGCAGGCGAGTGAAGTCATCAAGAGACGATAGGTAAACAAGGAAGAACGCCATGGCTAAGGCCGCGCATGTAGAGGAAGCTCATCACGACGCCCATCCGCACGGATTGGGGCGCTGGCTCTTCTCGACCAATCACAAGGACATCGGCACGATGTATCTCGTGCTCGCCATGTTCGGCGGCATCGTCGGCGGCATTCTGTCCATGGCCATGCGCGCCGAGCTCATGGAGCCCGGCCTGCAGATCTTCGGCAACCCCGAGGTCTACAACGTCTTCGTCACCGCCCATGGTCTGATCATGGTGTTCTTCACGGTCATGCCGGCAACAATGGGTGGGTTCGGCAACTGGATGGTGCCGCTGATGATCGGCGCCCCCGACATGGCCTTCCCGCGCATGAACAACATCTCGTTTTGGTTCTTGTTCGCCTCGATCTGCTTGATGATCACGTCGCTGTTCATGCCGGGCGCCCCCGGCTCTAACGGTGTCGGAGCCGGCTGGACGATCTACGCTCCGCTCAGCACCAAGGGCATTCCCGGCATCGCCATGGACTTCGCAATCTTGTCGCTGCATCTCGCCGGCGCCTCCTCGATCCTGGGCGCGATCAATTTCATCACCACCATCTTCAATATGCGCGCGCCTGGCATGACCCTGCATAAGATGCCGCTCTTCGTCTGGGCGGTGCTGGTGACCGCCTTCCTGCTGCTCCTGTCGCTGCCCGTGCTTGCTGGCGGCATTACTATGCTGCTCACGGATCGCAATTTCGGCACCGCGTTCTTCGACTCTGCCCATGGCGGCGACCCGCTGCTCTGGCAGCACTTGTTCTGGTTCTTCGGCCATCCCGAAGTGTACATCATGATCGTGCCGGGCTTCGGCATTGTCAGCCAGATCGTCTCGACCTTCTCGCGCAAGCCGATCTTCGGCTATCTCGGCATGGCCTATGCCATGGTCGCCATCGGCGTGATCGGCTTCGTCGTCTGGGCCCACCACATGTACGTGGCCGGCATCAGCGTGGACACGCAAGCCTATTTCGTGTTCGCCACCATGGTCATCGCCGTGCCCACCGGCATCAAGATCTTCTCCTGGATTGCCACCATGTGGGGTGGCTCGCTCAACTTCCGCACGCCGATGCTGTGGGCGCTCGGCTTCATCTTTCTGTTCACCATCGGCGGCGTCACCGGCGTGGTGCTCGCCAATGCTGGAGTTGACCGCTCGCTGACAGACACCTATTACGTGGTGGCGCATTTCCACTACGTGTTGTCGCTCGCCGCCGTGTTCTCCATCTTCGGAGCCTGGTATTACTGGTCGCCCAAGATGACCGGCTACATGTATTCCGAAACACTCGGCAAGCTGCATTTCTGGCTAATGTTCGTTGGCGCCAATCTCGCCTTCTTTCCCATGCACTTTCTGGGACTGGCCGGCATGCCGCGCCGTATTGCTGATTACCCGGATGCCTTTGCCGGGTGGAACATGGTGGCCTCGATCGGCTCCTACATCTCTTTCGCCGGCGTGCTCGTGTTCTTCATAGCGGTGATCTACACCTTCGTCCGCAAGGAGCGCGCCGCCGCCAATCCTTGGGGCGCCGGCGCAACCACGCTGGAATGGACGCTGCCGTCGCCGCCGCCGTTCCATACCTATGAGACGCTGCCACGGATCCAATGAGGCAAGAACGGCAAGTGAAAGCGGCGCAAGAGCTCTTGCGCCGCTTTCGCCAGACCGCCCGCGGACTCGTCGCGGGCCTTGAGTAAGTAAGCCATGGCCGAGACGACGGTCGACGCAATCGCAACCGAGCTTGATTCCGCCATAGGTGGCGACGTCGCCGACTATGTCGTGTTGATGAAACCTCGGGTGATGTTCCTCGTGATCTTCACCGCGGTGGTGGGGCTCGTGGTGGCGCCCGGCTCGATGCATCCGGTCCTTGCCATTGCTGCGCTGATCTGCATCGCCGCCGGCGCAGGTGCCGCAGGTGCCTTGAACATGTGGTACGACGCCGACATCGACGCGGCCATGGCGCGCACGGCTGCGCGCCCCATTCCCCGTGGGCAGGTCACACCGTCAGAAGCGCGCTCCTTCGGGGCGGTGCTTGCCTTCGGCTCAGTTGTCTGTCTCGGGCTGATGGCCAATTGGGTCGCGGCCGCGCTGCTCGCCTTCACCATCTTCTTCTATGTTTTCGTCTACACGATGTGGCTCAAGCGGACGACGCCGCAGAACATCGTCATCGGCGGTGCCGCCGGCGCCTTTCCGCCGATGATCGGGTGGGCCGCCGCGACCGGAAACGTCAGCCTCGCCTCCTTCGTCCTCTTCCTCATCATCTTCTTCTGGACGCCCCCGCATTTCTGGGCGCTCGCGCTCTTGCGAAGCCGCGATTATGCGCGTGCCGGCGTGCCGATGCTCCCCGTGGTGGCCGGTGAGGATGCAACCAGGCTCCAGATTCTCATCTACAGCCTCATCCTCGCCCCGCTTGGCATGGTCCCCGCCATTATCGGTCTTGGCGGCACGCTCTACGCGGTCGCAGCCTCGATCCTCGGCGCTCTGTTCGTAGTTCTCGCTTATACCTGCTATCGCGAGCGGGAAGGGGAGAGGGCCGCGCGCGCCGCCAAGGATCTGTTCGCCTATTCGGTTCTCTATCTCTTCCTGCTGTTTGCCGTGCTGCTCGTCGAGCATGCCTTCGGCGTCGGCGGGTCGCTCCCATCACTCTGGACGACGTGATGCAAGATGCGGAAAAGGAACGCAAACGCCGCCAACGCAAGCGATCCCTCGCAATCGCCTGGGTGCTGTTTGGCCTCGTCGTGCTGTTCTTCATCGTCACCATCGTCAGGCTCGGCGGCCATGTGGCCGACCGGCCCATCTGAGCGGCACTCGCCATGAGCGGGCAGGACCACGACACGAACACCAAGAAGCGCGACGTCCGCCGCAGGCTGACGGCGGTCACGATGGCCGGCGTCGCGGCCGGCATGCTGGGCCTCGCCTTCGCCGCCGTACCGCTCTATCGCATGTTCTGCCAGGCGACGAGCTATACCGGCGAGCCCCGCCGTGCGGCCAAGGCACCTGACCAAGTGCTCGACCGCATGATCCGCGTTCGCTTCGACGCCAATGTTGACAGCTCGCTGCCTTGGACCTTCACGCCGGATCAGAACTACATCGACGTGAAGATCGGTGAGACCGCGCTCGCCTTCTTCAAAGCGACCAACAAGACCGCGACCCCCATCACCGGCCGGGCGGTCTTTAACGTGTCGCCTGAAGTCTCCGGGCGCTACTTCACCAAGATCGAGTGCTTCTGCTTCAAGGAGCAGACGCTTGCTCCGCACGCAAGCGTCGAGATGCCGGTGACCTTCTTCGTCGATCCCAAGATCGTCGACGACGAAGACACCAACACGATTACCGAGATCACTTTGTCTTACACCTTCTACCGCGCCGGTAGCGATTCCGGGGTCGCCACCACTTCGCCCGGAGGCGGTTCCGGATCGTGATTTGAGGTTTGGCTTTTGAGGCGGTCGACGCCTCGATACGTTTGGGAGGACTGGGAGAGAACAATGGCCGACGCGCACGCTCACGCCAATCAGCACGACTACCATCTCGTCAATCCGAGCCCGTGGCCCGCTGTGGGCGCCGCGGGTGCTTTCACGCTCGCGATCGGCGCCCTGATGTATTTCATATCCAAGAAGGCCGGTACGCCGCACCTCTGGTACATCATTCCCGGCATCGTCCTCGTCATCTTCACCATGTTCGGCTGGTGGCGCGATGTCATCAAAGAGGCGCATGAGGGTTACGAGACGCCGGTCGTGCAGCTCCACCTCCGCTACGGCATGATCCTGTTCATCGCCTCGGAGGTGATGTTCTTCGTCGCTTGGTTCTGGGCCTATTTCGACGTCGCGCTCTATCCCGACAGCGCGGTCACCTATGTCAGGACCCAGGTGCTCGGCGGACAATGGCCGCCCATTCCGAGCGCGGACACCGACATCGCCGGTCTCGGCTGGTTCGCCCACACCTTCAATCCCTGGGGCTTGCCGCTCGTCAATACACTGATCCTGCTCACCTCGGGCACGACCGTGACCTGGGCGCACCACTCCTTGCTGGAGGGCAACCGGCGCGGACTCGTCATGGGGCTCCTCTGCACCATCATCCTCGGCATCCTGTTCACCACCTGCCAAGCCTATGAATATTCTCATGCAGGATTTGCCTTCGCTCACCATATCTATGGCTCGACCTTCTTCATGGCCACCGGCTTTCACGGCTTCCATGTCATCGTCGGCACGATCTTTCTGACGGTGATGCTGATCCGGGCGATGCGAGGCGATTTCACGCCGAAGCAGCATTTCGGCTTCGAGGCCGCCGCCTGGTATTGGCATTTCGTCGACGTAGTATGGCTGTTCCTGTTCACCTGCATCTACGTGTGGGGCGCAGGCAGCAACTATCCGGCCGGCTAGAAGCGCACGTTCGCCACCGTCTTAAGGGGGCGGTCTTGCGGGCCGCTCCTTTTCGTTTGAGGTTATCGCGATGAAGACCGCTGGAGCAGGGCAGGAGCCCAAATCGCTTGGTGCAACGCTGTGGGCCGGGATCACCGGCCACTGTCCCAACTGCGGCCGCGGCAAGCTGTTCGATGGCTATCTCAAGCTTGCGCCGCGCTGCGATGTCTGTGGGCTCGACTACAACTTCGCCGATTCGGGTGACGGGCCTGCCGTCTTCGTCATCCTGGTGACAGGGTTCATCGTGGTCGGCGCGGCGCTGATCGTCGAGGTGCTTTATTCGCCGCCTTATTGGGTGCACGCGCTTCTCTGGGGCTCGCTCGCGATCATCTTGCCCCTCGTCCTGCTCCGGTCCTTCAAGGGTGCCCTCATCGCCCTCCAGTTCAAGCACAAGGCCGAAGAAGGCAAGCTCGTCTCCGAGTAGACGCCGGTCATGACGCGCAAGGGTCTCGCCTGGTTTACCGTCTTCACGCTCGCGGCTTTGGCTCTCTTGATCGGACTTGGGTTCTGGCAGCTGAGGCGGCTCGAGTGGAAGGAGGGCCTGATCGCAGAGATCGAGGCCCGCGCCAAAGGGACGCCGATTTCGCTCAAAGAGGCCATCGAGGCAGCGCATGCCGGCAAAGATCCGAGCTATTACCGCGTGCGCGTGAAAGGCCACTTCGAGAATGACAAAGAGCGCTACCTTTATGCGCTCTCGACCGATGGGGAGCCCGGCTGGCACGTGATCACCCCCTTCGATAGCGACGAGGGCGATCTTGTGCTGATCGACAGAGGCTTCGTACCTGACAAGCTGCGCGACCCTTCAACCCGTCCTGCGGGCGAGTTGCAAGGTGAGGTCGAAGTCACCGGGCTCGTCCGGCTCCCGGAAAAGCAGGGGCTGTTCACCCCCGGCAATGACCCGAAAGCCAATCACTGGTTTTGGCGCGATCTCGACGGCATGACCTTTTCGATGTTCCCGACCGCGACCATGAACCCCGCGCCGCTCTTTCTCGAAGCCCAGAAGAGCGACGTGCCTGGCGGTTGGCCGCAAGGCAGTCAGACCCGTCTCGAACTTCCCAATAACCATCTTCAATATGCCATCACTTGGTTCCTGCTCGCGGCCGCCGGCCTTGTGATCTATGTCGTCTATGTGTGGGGCGCTTACCGCCGGGGGAACGGCTGAGGGAAGCCGCTATGGGCCTTGTTGCGAGCGCGCTTCCGCAAGGCTAGGGTCAGCCCGAAGCGCCCATTTTTTGAGCTTGAGGACAAAGGTGAAGTTCATCTCCACGCGCGGCGAGGCGCCGCCGCTCTCCTTCGAGGGCGCGCTCCTTGCTGCCATGGCGCGCGACGGCGGCCTCCTGATGCCGGAGGCTTGGCCACGACTCGCGCCTTCCGAGATCGCTGCTCTCGCCGGGCTCGATTACGCCGACGCGGCCTATCGCGTCATGCGTCCATACCTTGAGGGCGATCCCTGCCTTCCCGACCTCGAGCAGGTTCTGGAAGAAGCCTATGGCAGCTTCCATCACCCGGCCGTCGTTCCGCTCCGTCAGATCGGGCCCAACAGCTTCCTGCTCGAGCTGTTTCACGGTCCGACGCTCGCCTTCAAGGACCTCGCCATGCAAGTGGTGGCTCGGCTCATGAATCGCGCTCTGTTGCGCAAAGGGGCACATGCCACGGTGATCGGCGCAACGTCAGGGGATACGGGGGCAGCGGCGATCGAAGCCTTTCGCGGGCTCGAGGCCATCGACATCTTCATCCTGCACCCCAAAGGCAGAGTGAGTGACGTGCAGCGCCGGCAGATGACGACGGCGACCGAGCCGAATGTGCACAACATCGCGCTCGAAGGAACCTTCGACGACTGCCAGGGGATCGTTAAGTCGCTGTTCGCCGATGCCAAGCTGCGCGATTCGCTTGGATTGACGGGCGTGAACTCGATCAACTTTGCCCGCATCCTTGCGCAGATTCCTTATTACTTCACCGCGAGCGTCAGCCTCGGTGCGCCGCATCGCGCCGTCGCCTTCTCCGTGCCGACCGGAAATTTCGGAGACATTTTCGCGGGTTACGCGGCGCGACAGATGGGTTTGCCGGTCGCACGCCTCGTTATTGCCACGAACCTCAACGACAGTCTTCCGCGGACGCTTGGCTCGGGGGTCTACGAGCCGCACGGCGTAATTGCCACCTCAAGCCCGAGCATGGACATCCAGCTTGCGAGCAATTTCGAGCGCCTTCTGTTCGAGCTTGCGGGCCGCGATGCTCTCCGCGTGAGGTCGCTGATGGAAGAGCTCCCCAAGACGGGGGCGTTCCGCCTGAACGAGGCCGAGCTGGCGAGCTTACGCAGCCTGTTTGCCGCCCATTCGGTCGGAGAGCACGAAACGGAAATGACCATTCGCTGGCTGGCAGAGGAGACCGGCGTGACCGCCGATCCGCATACCGCTGTCGGCGTCGCAGCCTCCCGCGAGGAAAGTGGTCCTCGGTCAATCCCCATGGTCGTGCTTGCAACGGCGCATGCCGCCAAGTTCCCCGATCTCGTCGAGCGCGCCACTGGGCGAAGGCCCGAGCAGCCCGAGCGCTTGCGATTGAGACTGGGCCAGCACGAGCGTTACGCCGTTCTTCCCGACGACTATGCCGCGGTCGCTGACTTCATCACCAGCCATGCCCGCGCAGGCAGTGGCACGAAGAAGGCGCCATCGCGCCGCGCGGGAGCTGGCGCGTGAGTGTCGAGCACTCACAGCTTAAGAACGGCCTCAATGTGATCAGTCACGCCATGGCCGAGGTCGAGACCGTGTCGCTCGGTATCTGGATCGGCGCCGGCAGCCGGAGCGAAACGCTCGGCGAGCACGGCGTCGCCCATTTCCTCGAGCATATGGCCTTCAAGGGCACGGCGCGGCGTAGCGCGCGCCACATCGCCGAGGAGATCGAGGCCGTGGGCGGCGAGCTCAACGCCGCGACCGGCGTCGACTCGACCGCCTACTACGCACGCGTGCTGCGCAAGGACTTGCCGCTTGCGCTCGACATTCTGAGCGACATCATTCTCGAGCCGCGCTTTGATCGGTCCGAGCTTTCCCGCGAGCGCGACGTGATCCTTCAGGAAATCGCCGCCGCGATGGATTCACCAGATGACATCGTGTTCGACCTGGTGCAGGAGGCGGCATTCCCCGACCAGCCAGTGGGACGGCCGATCCTCGGCACGGCGAACAGCGTTGTCCGCTTCAAGCGCGCCCATCTCGGCGCCTATCTCTCGACCCATTATCACGGGCCGAACATGGTGCTCGCTGCGGCAGGCGCGGTCGATCATGCGGCGCTCGTCGCCGAGGCCGAGCGACGGCTTGCCTCATTCGATGCCGGCGCTTCGCCTGCGCCCGAGGGGGCCGTCTATGCCGGCGGCGTGAGACGGTCTGAGAAGCCGTTCGAGCAGACCCATCTCGTGCTCGCCTTCGAGGCGCCGGCCTATCGCCATGCCAACTACTTCGCCACCCAGATTCTGGCGGGTGCGCTCGGCGGCGGCATGTCCTCACGCCTGTTCCAAGAGGTCCGCGAGCGGCGCGGCCTCTGCTATTCGATCTACTCCTTCGCCAGCGGCCTGTCCGACAGCGGCATGTTCGCGGTTCATGCCGCTGGCGGTCCGGAGCGTGTGCATGAGCTGATTGCGGTGATCCGCGAGGAGCTGCTCAAGGCGACCGAAAAGGGATTCCACGAGGACGAGATCGCCCGCGTTAAGGCCCAGCTCAAGATGGGCCTGTTGGCCGGGCTCGAGAGCTCAAGCGCCCGCGCTGAGCAGCTTGCCCGCCAGATCCTGATTCATGGACGGCCGCTCACCACAACCGAGCTGATTGAAGAAGTCGAACAGGTCCTGGCCGCCGACCTGCAAGCCTTGGTTGCGGTACTGCTCGCCTCCCCAGTTAGCCTTGCCACCGTCGGGCCCATTCTTCATGTTGCAAGATTCGACAGGGTAGCGGAAAAATTCAAGATTCCGTCGAGCCGGGCCGCTTGAAGGGGGTTTTCGAACCATGGCTTTGTTGCGAGCAGCGTCTGCGAGCGACCTCGGTCCGGTGCTTGAGTCTGGCCGGGTCGTGTTGCGTACGCCGCAGATGGCCGACTACCCCGCCTGGGCCGAGCTTAGAGCCGCAAGCCGAGAGTTCCTGACCCCATGGGAGCCGCTGTGGTCCAACGACGAGCTCTCCCGCGCCTCCTTCCGCCGCCGCGTCCGCCACTATCTCCGCGACCTCCGCGAAGACGTGGGCTACGCGCTGTTCATCTTCTCGGCAACAGGCGGGGCGCTCGTCGGCGGGCTTACGCTGTGCAACGTGCGCCGCGGGGTCACTCAGTCCTGCACGCTCGGCTATTGGGTGGGCGCAAAATACGCGCGGCAAGGCTACATGACGGCAGCCGTCCACGCCGTGGTTCCCTTCGTGTTCGATTCACTCGAGTTGCACAGGCTCGAGGCAGCATGCCTTCCGACCAATACGGCCTCAATCAAGCTTCTGGAGAAGACGGGGTTCCGGCGCGAAGGCTTGGCGCGCCGCTATCTCAGGATCAATGGCGTCTGGCAAGACCATCTGCTCTACGCGCTGCTCGACGGCGACATGCGCCGCTAGTGCCGTCGGGACGCGCCGAGCAAGACGGGGAGGGTTGGTGAGTTGAGCGGCTCGAGGCGAGAGCAAGCGGCCGCCTGGCTTGGCCGCCAGGGCGGGCGGCTCGGTGCGTTCATGCGCGCCGGGCTCGTCGTCCTCGTTCTCTTGCCGCCCGGCGTCGCTCATGCGGTCGAGGCAATTTCCGTCAACCCCGACCAGGATAAGATCGACATCACCGCCAGGGCCGAACTCTACGAGGGTCGCGGCGACAAGCTCCAGATCGAGACGGCACCAGGGCCTGACGGCTATAGCGGCCGCATGGCGGTGCAGGCGGTCACACCCGGCACCAACCCGGGCTGGCTCGTCTTTGCGCTATCGAATCCGACCTCCGAGCCGATCGTGCGCTGGCTCGTCGCGCCGCGCTACACACTCGCCAATTCGCGCGTATTCTGGCCCGAGCTCGACGCTCCCCGCATCGCCGCGGTGACGCCTTCGCTCGGCTTCCGCCCCGAACCGCTCAAGAGCGACCGCGCCGATATGTTCCGCATCAATCTCGAGCCGGGGCAGACCGTGACCTTCGCCGCCGAGTTGAGCTCTTCCCGCGTCCCGCGTCTCAACCTGTGGGAGCCCAGCGCCTATCAGGCGAAGCAGCAGGACCGCATGCTGTTCAACGGCGTGCTGCTCGGCATCACCGGCCTGCTTGCGATCTTCCTGACCGCGATCTTTGCCGCCAACCACCGGGCGATCTTCCCTGCCGCCGCCTTGATCGCCTGGGCCGCTCTGGTCTATTTCTGCGTCGATTTCGGCTTCTGGAACAAGCTCTTCCCGGTAGGCCCAGACCGCACTGCGCTCTATCGCGCGGCGGCCGAGGCGGGGCTTGCCGCGAGCCTTGTCCTCTTTCTCTACACCTTCCTGCGCATCGGACTTTGGCACGGCTGGATCAAGACCCTGTTCTGGTGCTGGATTGCCGCCCAGTTCTGCCTGATCGCCGTCGCCATCGTCGACCCGCGCTTTGCCTCAGGCCTCGTCCGCGCCTCCACGTTGGTGATCGCAGGCATCGGCACCGGCCTTATCGCTTATCTTGCCTTGCGCGGACAGGACCGGGCGCTCTCGCTGATTCCGAGCTGGCTCTTGTTGATCGTCTGGCTGTTCGGCGCCGCCATGATCGTGCTCGGCAAGCTCTCAGGCGACATCGTTCTCTCGGGGCTTGTCGCCGGCCTCGTGCTCATCCTCGTGCTGCTCGGCTTCACCGTGACGCAATTCGCCTTCCGCTCGACCGGAGGGTCGGTCCAACTGGGACCCCTCAGTCTCGTGCAGATGAAGTCGCTCGCCGTCGATGGTTCGGGCGCCCACTGCTTCCAGTGGACCGCCGGCAAGGACCAGATCATGGTGGCCGAGGAGGTGGAGAAGGAGCTGGGGCTCGACCCCGGGGCTCTCAACGTTTCGGTCGAGGAATTCCTCAAGCATATGCACGCCTCGGACCGCGAGCGCTTCCGCCTCATGCTGTGGTCGCTCCAGGAGAAGCAAGGCGGCGATCTCGTGCTCGATTTCCGCCTCAAGCGCCACGACGGCACCTACCTGTGGTACGATTTGCGCGCGCACGCGGCACCGAGCGAGAACACGCGGCTGCTCCGTTGCGTCGGTCTGATGCGCGAGGTGACCAGTCTCAAGCGCTCGCATGAGCGGCTGATGCACGATGCCGTGCATGACAGCCTGACCGGGCTTCCCAATCGCGAGCTGTTCATGGACCGTGTGGGCGGGGCGATCACCCGCGCACGCGAAGGGCAGGGCGGCCGCCCGACCGTGATCTTCATCGACATCGATCGCTTCAAGAACGTCAACAAGAGCTTTGGCCTCGTCATCGGCGATTCGATGCTGCTAACCTTGAGCCGACGGCTCGCGCGGCATCTGAACCCGCAGGATACTCTGGCAAGGCTCGGCGGCGACCAGTTCGCCATCCTCCTCATCTCCGGCAGCGACCCGCATCAAGTCGCCACTCTTGCCGAGCGCGTGCGGCGCGCGCTCCGGACGCCGATGAAAATCAGCAACAAGGAGATCATCCTCACCGCCTCGATCGGCATCGTCGTTCATGACGGCACGCAGGCGACGGCGCCGGATCTCGTGCGCGAGGGTGAGATCGCGATGCTGCGCGCCAAGCGCTCCGGCGCCGACCGCATCGAGATCTTCAACCCTTCGATGCGCGGCGAGGACGAGAGCAAGCTTCCGCTCGAAAGCGATCTCAGAAAGGCACTCGAGCGCCAGCAGATCTTGGTGCTCTATCAGCCGATCACCCGGCTCGCCTCGAACCAGCTTGCCGGCTTCGAGGCTCTGCTTCGCTGGGATCACCCGACACGCGGGCGGCTTGGCGCCGAGGACTTCATCCCGCTCGCCGAGGAATCGGGCCTCATCGTCGAGCTTGGCAGCTACGTGCTCGGTCAGGCGCTTGAAGAAGCCGTCCGTTGGCACAAGGTGCTGCCGCGCGACCGCGACCCGCTTTTCGTGAGCGTCAACGTATCGAGCCGCCAACTCTTCCGCCAGGACATGGTGCAGGAGATCAGGCTCATGCTTGCGCGCGAGGCCGTGCCCAAGGGCACGCTCAAGCTCGAGATCACCGAGTCGCTGGTGATGGAGAATCCCGAGCGCGCCGTCGAGATCCTGACTTGGCTCAAGACCTTCGGAGCAAGCCTTGCGCTCGATGATTTCGGCACCGGCTATTCCTCGTTGAGCTATCTGCACCGCTTCCCCTTCGACACCATCAAGGTCGATCGCTCGCTGGTACGCGACAGCGGAACTCAATGGCTCGACGCCGCTCATTCTCCGCTCGGTGATCGCGCTCGCTCATGAGCTCGGCAAGGAAGTCGTGGCCGAAGGCGTGGAGACTGCGGCCGATGCGGCCTATTTGCGCTCGATCGGCTGCGAGTACGGCCAGGGCTTTTATTACGGCGAGCCTATGGCGCCCAAGGACGTGGCCGACCTGCTGGCGGCCCTCGCCAGCCACCGCAAGCGGAGACAGCGCGAGAAGGCGCGCGCCCCACAACCGGCACCCAAGGGAATGGAGGTCCAGCCACCGGCCGCAGCCCCGCTTCAGGGGCTGCCCGCGCCGCGTCCGACCTCCTAGGCGTGACCTGAATCGTTGACCAGGCGGAACGGGTCGATGCCGATCTTGCCGAGTGCGCGGTGATATTTGCGGTCGACCTCCGGATCGAAGATCAGCTCCGGATCGGCCGGGCAGTTGAGCCAGCCATTGGCGTGAATCTCGCTCTCGAGCTGGCCTGGCGCCCAGCCAGCATAGCCGAGCGCAAGCAGCGCCTTGTCGGGGCCGGTGCCCTTGGCGATATCGCGCAAGATGTCGATGGTCGCGGTGAGGCAGACGCTCTCGTCGATCGGCAGCGTGCTTTCCGCCTTGAAATAGTCGGCGCTGTGAAGCACGAAACCGCGCCCGGTCTCGACCGGTCCGCCGAGATGCACCGCCATGCCGGTGAGTCCCGCGGGGAGCCTGATGCGGTCCTCTGGCGGCACGATGTTGAGCTGCTCCAGGAGCTCGGTGAAATCGATGTTGGGCGCGCGCTGGTTGATGATGATGCCCATGGCGCCGTCGGCCGAATGTGCGCACATATAGATCACCGAACGCGCAAAGCGCGGATCTCCCATGGCGGGCATGGCGATAAGCAATTGTCCGTCGAGGTATCCTTCGCGTTGCGGCCTATGTGCACTGCGAGCCGGCATGAGATTAGACTACATCAGTTGTGTCGCTTGGGAAGAGGCAACACTGAATTAACGCTGAGGGAGGCATTTTCGCCGCAATTGCCCTCACAAAAGAGTGACGCTTTGCTGCGGCGCTTGAGTCGCACCAAAGAGATCCACCGGCTAAAGTTTGCATCTCCGCCCACAGCCTTCGCGAAGCATGTTCACAACTCCGCATTCTCATCGCTCGTGCGTGCCATCATTCGGCATCGTGCTTGGCGCATTTTTGTGCATTGCTTTGCCACGCACCGCTCTCGCCGCAGCTCCTGGCGAATCGGCTTGGGTCGCCTCCAACGACTCCAAAGTGCGGTTGATCTCTGGCACACCAGACATCGACGGCAAACCGACTCTCGTCGCGGGCGTTCAGCTCCGCATGGATCCCGGCTGGAAGACCTATTGGCGCAATCCTGGCGACTCGGGCGTCCCTCCGAGCTTCGACTTCAAAGGCTCGCAAAATCTCAAACGGGCCGAGTTGCTCTATCCCGCGCCGCATCGCATCGGCGACGCGAATGGGACTGCGATCGGCTATGACGATGAGGTCATCTTTCCCATCAAGATCACACCCGACCACGAAGGCGAGCCGGTCGAACTCAAGCTCGCTTTCGAATATGGCCTGTGCAAGGATCTCTGCATTCCGAACGACGTGAGCCTCGAGCTCGCGATAGCGCCCGATCAAGGCAAAGACGACGCAATGCAACTCGAGAGCGCGCTCGCGGTGACGCCGAAGGAAGCGGCGCCCGGCCTCCTGCCGGCGGTAGACAAGGTGACGGCCGATCTCGATGCGCCCAAGCCTGAGATCACAATCGATGCCGTCTTTCCAAAAGATGCGCGCGACACCGATCTCTTCATCAATGGCGAGGAGACCTATGTACCGGTGCCGAAGCCTGCAGGACCGCTCACCGATGGGAAGCAGCGCTTCACCGTTAGCTTCGGCGGGGCGGCGGAAGCTGCCGCAGTAAAGGGCAAGACGTTGACGCTCACACTCGTGTCTGACCTGGGCTCGACGGAAACAAGCTGGACGGCGAAGTAGGGACCAGCCTTGGCCAATAGCGGCCAAGCCGGTATGGTTGCCCGCCGTCACATCGCCAGCCCTTGAGGAGAGCATCGATGAGCATCGCCAAAGGAGACAGTCTGCCCGACGCCACCTTCAGGATCATGACCCCCGATGGCATCAAGACGCTCACCACCAAGGACATCTTTTCGGGCAAGCAGGTCGTGCTGTTCGCGGTTCCGGGCGCCTTTACCCCGACCTGTCACTTGAAGCATCTGCCTGGCTTCATCGAGAGCGCCGATCATTTCAAGGAGGAAGGCATCGACACTATCGCCTGCGTTGCGGTGAACGATCCCTTCGTGATGGCCGCGTGGGAGGAGAACTCGGGCGGCAAGGGTAAGGTTTTGTTCCTCTCCGACGGCAACGCCGAGTTCACCAAGATGATCGGGATGGATTTCGACGGGAGCGGGGTCGGTCTCGGCACGCGCTCGAAGCGCTACGCCATGTTCGTCGACGACGGCGTGGTGAAGGTGCTCGATGTCGAAGATTCACCCGGCGTGTGCGACATCACCGGCGCCTCGCACCTGCTCGAACAGATTTAGCGTTCAATCCCGCCCCTGCTTTTTCGGCGGTCGGGCAGGAACGGCGCCATGCCCTGACGCGCAAGCTCGTCGGCGCGCTCGTTGTCGTCATGGCCATGGTGGCCCTTGACCCAATGCCAGCGAATGTCGTGCCGGCTCGCGGCCCTGTCGAGCTCTTCCCACAGCTCGGCATTCTTCACCGCCTTGCGGTCGGCCGTGCGCCAGCCATTCTTCTTCCAGCCCTTGATCCACCCGGTGATGCCGCCGCGCAGATAATTGGAGTCGGTGTAGAGGTCGATGTCCGAGGATCCTTTCAGCGCTTCGAGCGCCTTGATGGCGGCCGTGAGCTCCATCCGATTGTTGGTGGTCATGGGCTCTCCGCCAGACAGCTCCTTGCGGTGCTCGCCCGACTGAAGGATCGCCCCCCAGCCTCCAGGACCCGGATTGCCGGAGCAAGCGCCGTCGGTATGAATGATCACTTTGGGCTTGGCCATGCTCAGTGCGTCCCGAGCCCATAATCGCGATAGGATTTGACGCGCTGATGAAATCTCAGCTTGCGCAGATATTCGTTGGGGTCCTTGAAGCGAACAAGCGCGTTTTCGTCGGTGTTCAGCCAATCGTAGGTGCGGGTCAGCAGGAAGCGTAGCGCCGCCCCGCGCGCGAGCGTCGGCAGCCATTTCAGCTCGGCCTCGCTCAACGGGCGTACGCCCTCATAGGCCTGCAGCATGGCGCGCGCCTTGGTGATATTGAAGCTCGCGTCTGGCTCGAAGCACCAGGCGTTGAGACAGATCGCCACATCGTAAGCGAGCATGTCGTTGCAGGCGAAATAGAAATCGATCAGCCCCGACACCTTGTCGCCGAGGAAGAACACGTTGTCGGGGAAGAGGTCGGCGTGGATCACCCCTTGCGGCAGGTCCGACGGCCAGTGCTTTTCGAGATAAGCGAACTCCTTGGCAAGCTCGGCAGCAAGGCCGGGGATTTCCTCGTCGCCGCCGCCGCCAATCGACCGGACGAGCGAACGCCAGCCCGGAAGTGATAGGTCATTCTCCCTGAACATTGGAAAATCGGCGCCGGCGAGATGAAGATGCGCGAGCGCATCGCCGAGCGCATGGCAATGCTCGATATTGGGCCGCCTTACCCATAGTCCTTCAAGAAAGGTGATCAGCACGGCTGGGCGCCCTGCCAGCTCCTTCAACGCGCGTCCCGAACGGTCCTTAACCGGGAGCGGACAGGAGATTCCGCGCCCGGCGAGGTGCTGCATCAGTCCAAGGAAATAGGGGAGGTCCTCGCGCCTGACCCGCTTCTCGTACAGCGTGAGGATGTAGCGCCCGCTCTCGGTATGGACGAGATAGTTGGAGTTCTCGACGCCTTCGGCGATGCCCTTGAATGAGGTCAGCGCGCCGAGGGCATAGCTTGCGATGAAATCCTCGAGCTCCTCGTCGGAGACGTCGGTATAGACGGCCATCTAGAGTGCCGCGACCTCTCTGAGCTCGCGCGGCAGCTTGAAGGCGATGTCTTCCTCCGCCGTGGTGACGGTCTCGATCCTCGTCTTGAAGCGCGTCCTGAAGGCCTCGATGATCTCGTCGATCAGAACCTGCGGAGCCGATGCGCCGGCCGTCAACCCGAGAACTCTTGATCCCTTTGAAGGCATTCCACTCAATTTCGTCGGCGCGCTCGATGAGCAGGGCATGAGGGCAGCCGGCCCGCTCGGCGACTTCGACGAGACGAAGCGAATTCGAGCTCGTCGGCGAGCCGACCACGATCATGCGCTCGCAAGCGGGCGCGATCCGTTTCACCGCATCCTGGCGGTTGGTCGTGGCGTAGCAGATATCGTCCTTGCGTGGAATGCTGAGATTAGGAAAGCGCTCCTTCAGCACGGCCACGATTTCACGCGTGTCGTCGACCGAAAGCGTGGTCTGGGTCAGCACCGCAAGACGGTCGGCATCGTACGGGGTGAATGAACGCGCATCCTCGACGGTCTCGATCAGATGCACGGCTCCCTCCGGCAGTTGACCCATTGTTCCCACCACTTCGGGATGGCCGGCATGCCCGATCAGGAGGATTTCACGTCCCTCGTTGAATTGCCGGCCGGCCTCGGCGTGAACCTTGGCGACCAGAGGGCAGGTGGCGTCGAGCACGAACATGCGCCGGTGCGACGCGGTGTCGGGCACCGACTTGGGCACGCCATGGGCCGAGAAGACGATCGGTGCGTCAGTCTCAGGAATCTCGTCGAGCTCCTCGACGAAGATCGCACCCTTGGCCTTGAGAATCCTCGACCACGGTGCGGTTGTGGACGATGGCGTGGCGCACATAGACCGGCGCCCCATACCTCTCGAGCGCGAGCTCGACGATCTGGATCGCCCGGTCGACTCCCGCACAAAAACCTCTCGGGGCTGCGAGATAGATGGTGAGATCGGGCCGTTTAGGCGGCTGCCCGTTCGATTTCGGCATGCTCGTCATTTTTGTGCCAGGGAAAGGGTTAAGCGTGTCACAGGCGCGTCAAGTCGGACCTTGTGGCGCTTACCGAGTACGGATAGGTTGGCGCCCATTGCTGGAGACCGGCGGCTCGCCACAGATTACATAATAAAGCCGAGCCCGGGCATATCAGGCAGGGATGCCTGGCATGTCAAGCCAAGGACGGGGTGAGTTGAGGCGTTCCAACGCTCTTTGGTGGCGGCGTATATGCCGGCTCACGGGGCTGCTCGTGGCGCCGCTTCTCATTTCGGGCTGCTCCGTCTCCAAGTTTTCCAATCCCTTCAGCGCGGGGAGTCCCGACACTTCCGCTTCCGCCGTCACGGCCGATCGGCTGCTCGAGACGGCCAAGGCCGATTCCGGCACCGACTTGCCCGGTGGCAACAGCGCGCATTGCCCGGAAGTTGTGGCGTGGCCGCGCGACAGACTGCTCACAATTTACCAACCGGGGCACGTGGGCGACAACCTTGCCGTGATACATCGGGGCGAGATCACCAAAATGGCGCGCGAGTGCCAAGTCTATTCGGATCGCGTCGTGGTCCGTTACGGCTTCGCCGGCCGCGTGCTGCTTGGCCCTAAGGGCGCTCCAGGGGTCGTGACGCTGCCGGTCAACGTCCGCGTTGCCGGTGCCGAGCAGAAGACGCTCGCGAGCGACAAGATGACGATCTCGGCGACCGTGCCCGCGAACGATCCTGCCGGCTATTTCTCGATGGTGCGCGAGATTGCCTTTCCCATCCAAATCGGCACGCGGCCGGAAGATTACAAAATCTTTGTCGCCTTCGATCGCACCCAGCCTGGCGCCGGATAGAGACGCCTCAGCTCATTTAGGCTCGACAACGGAATGACAGCAATGCTCGTGCTTCGGACGGCGTAAGCCGAATGTCGCCCTGCTGTTTTCACTTTGATGCCAAAAAATTGGACCACCAGGTTCTTAACCTTTCACAGTTCGGGCCCAGGTGGCGGAGTGCGGCTGGGCGCGACAATAAAATCGGCGCGACGGAGGAACCTCGACGATATCTCAGGGTTGAGCCGATGAGAGGGATTTGCAGCACTGGCGAGACGCTGTTGCGATCTTGGGCGGCCACGTGAGTTCGGCTTGTCGATCCCTGCATGTCCCCGTGTTCCAGTCGCGTCAGTAGCAATTGAACAGATGAGGGATGCGAATCCGCTGCTCGCGCGTGCTCGCGGGGTGCCATTCGCCAAGGGGAGAGGTCATTCGACGACCGGCGAATCTCATGGCCCAAATCAACATTGCCGCTCACGGCGACACGTCCGGGGTCCAGCGCCCCAGCGGAAGTAAAGTCAACGGCCAACGCACTGGGCCGATGCAGGCGTCGGTACAGCGCAGCGCCCGCCCGCCCGAGGCAAGGAAAGATCCTGCACGCCGTGCCGAGCAGCCGGCGGCGCCTCGCGTGACGCGATTCAACGTGCAGCCACCTGACGCCTCGACGCAGCCGCCATTGCACCAAGGCACCTGGCTTCGCCCACTCGTCGTCGGACTCATCCTCGTTGCGCTCATTCCCAACGTCACCCTCGCTGCCGTGCTCTGGCTCGGATTGATCGATCCGCCATGGGCCAGGCAGGAGCTGCCCCCGCCACCTGCGCCGGAGACCCAGACGACCACTCCAGCTGCCGTGCTTACGACTCCGGCCACGCTGGAAGCAACCGCCGGCGAGACGATCAAATTCCCGATCGCTCTGGACAACACTGACGGCGTTCCTGCACGCAGTGTCATCGCCATACAGGGACTGCCGTCCGGCAGCACACTGTCGGACGGGCGCCCCTATGGCGACGAGTGGAATCTGAAATCCGACCAGATCGGCGACTTGCATCTTGCTTTGCCGCAAACGGCGCACGGCGAGTCTCAGATCGCCGTCAGCTTGATCACCGCAGACGACAAGGTGATTGCCGACACCGAGACGGTGCTGAAGGTGGCGCCTGCTCCCAGCGAACCGCAGGTTCAGACCCCGATCGCACAGCCGGCGGCGGGCAATGCCGAAGAGCAACAAGCCAACGGGACTGCGGAGCCGAATGAAGACGACGTCGCGGCGGGAGCTGACGACGTTCCTTCGAGCGAACGGACCTCGGCCATTCCTGCGGACGCTGCGCCCGCTCTTGCGACGCCGGCACCTGTCGAGAGCGACGCAAACCCTGCGGGCTTCGTGCGGCCATCCGTCTACGTCAATCTCCGCGATGGGCCTTCTTCGTCGTCGCGCGTCGTCGGCGTGATCGCCAAAGGCGCCAAGCTCGCAGTGCTCGACCGCAAGCGCGGCTGGGTGCAAGTGAACGATGCGGAGACGTCAAAAGAGGGCTGGATCTATAGCGGCTATGTGGGTGGAGGGCACCATGCGCGTCCGCGCAAGAAGGCCGCTGCGCAGGCCGAGCAGAAAACGGAGTCGTCGTCTTCTTTCTGGGATTGGCTGACCAAGTAGAGCGCGTCAGTTCAGCTTGGTCTTGAGCGCGTCGATGCCTTGCGTGACGAGCCTGTCGGTCGTCTCAGGCGTGAGCGTCGCCGCGATCACACTCTGCGCCGCCGCGACCGCGGCATCGGCCGCTGCCACCCGCACTTCGCGCATCACCTCGACCTCGGCGCGGCCGATCTTGTCCTCGGCAAGCTTCATCCGCCGCTCGAAATGCTCGGCCATCGAGCTTCGGGTCTCCTCGGCAAGCTCTTCGGCCTCCTTCTTGGCGAGGCTGATGATTGCCTCCGTCTCCTTGACCGCCTCTCCCGATTTGCGCTTGTAATCGGCAAGTACCTTCTGCGCCTCTTCGCGCAAATGCTTTGCCTCTTCGAGCTCCTTGGCGATCGCCGCCGCCCGCGCATCGAGCGCAGCGGCGAGCTTCTTGTGCACGCCGAGATAGATCACGAGGCCGAGGAACAGGAAGAAGGATACGCCGACCCAGAATTCCGGCTCGAAGAGGAAACCCACGGCTTTAGCCCCTGCGCGAGGCCTCGACGGCCTTCTCGATCTCGCCTCTGCCGGGCGCGCTGCCGATCAGCCGGCGCACGATATCGGAAGCCACATCGGTGGCCACCGCATTGACGTCCTTCATCGCCGACACCTTGGCCGCGTTGATGCGCTCCTCGGCCTCGGCGCTCTTCTTGGCGAGGTCCTTCTCGAGCCGCTCGCGCTCAGCCGCGATCTCCTGTTTCAGCTTGGTGCGGCCGGCATCGATGATCGCATGCGCCTTCTGCTTCGCCTCTGCCAGCGCCTGCTCGTAAGCCGCGATCGCCTCCTCGGTCTGGCGCCTAAGCTTGTCGGCCTGAGCGAGGTCATTGGCGATATGGGCGGCGCGCGCGTCGATCACGCCGCCGATGAGCGGCAGCACCACCTTCACCATCAGCAGATAGAGAATGCCGAAGGTGATGATGAGCCAGATGATCTGCGGCGCCCAGTCGAGCGGATTGAGTTGCGGCATGTCGCCTCGCGGGTCCCTTGCGGCCTTCGCGTCCCGAACCGTCCTAGAACACGAACAGGATGATGAGCGCTACCACGAGGCCGAACAGGCCGGTGGCCTCGGCCAGAGCAAAGCCGAGCAGGAGGTTGGCGAACTGGCTCGGAGCGGCCGACGGATTGCGCAACGCACCCTGCAGGTAATTGCCGAAGATCGTGCCGATGCCGACGCCGGCGCCGACGAGCGCGATCGAGGCTAACCCCGCCCCGATCAATTTTGCTGCTGATGGATCCATTTCACTCTCCCTTGTGACTGATATTGGCTGGTGGTGACGTCAGTGATGCATGTGCAGCGCATCGTTGAGATAGATGCAGGTCAGAATGGCGAACACATAGGCTTGGAGGAACGCGACCAGGATCTCAAGTCCCGTGAACGCGACCATGAAGGCGAGCGGCGCCCAGCCGCCGAGCAGCCCGAGCGCCACGACGAAGGCGCCGAACACTTTCAGCATGGTGTGCCCGGCCATCATGTTGGCGAACAGCCGGACCGACAGCGAGAGCGGGCGCGTGAGATAAGAGATGACCTCGATCACCACCAGCAGCGGCAGCATGAAGATGGGCACGCCCTCGGGCACGAAGAACTTCAGGAACTTCGCCCCGTGCTTCCAAAAGCCGATCAGGGTGACGCCAAGAAAGATGAAAGCGGCCAGCGCGAAGGTGACGATGATGTGGCTCGTCACCGTGAAGGAATAGGGCACCATGCCGAGCATGTTCAGCACCAGCACGAACATGAACAGGGTGAAGATGAAGGGGAAATACTTCATGCCGTCGGTGCCGACATTGTCGCGCACCATGTTGGCGACGAACGAATAGGAGAGCTCGGCGACCGACTGGAGCCGCGTCGGCACGAGCGCGCGGCTGCGCATGGCGTAGAGGGTGAACAGCGTGATGATGGTGGCGGCGATTACCATGAACAAGGCTGAGTTGGTGAAAGACGCGTCGAGCCCGAACAGCTCGAACGGGATGATGCGCTTGATCTCGAACTGATGCATGGGGCTCGGGATGCCGCCCGCTCCCGCCGCGCCATTGTCCGTTGCTTCAGCGGCATATGCCTCGAACACGAAACGCCCCTAATCCTCGTCGTCGTCCACATCTTTTGGCAGGTCGCTGCCCGCCGGAGGCGCCTTGGCCTGCATGGCCGTGGCCGCCCTGATCACGTTCACGATCCCGGCGGCGGCGCCGAGCAGCAGAAACACCACCATCAGGAACGGCGCCGTCCCAAGCCACCGGTCGAGCGCCCAGCCGATGAAACCCCCAACGGCCACGCCGGCGACCAGCTCGACGCCCAATCTCATGGCGAAGCCGAGCGCCTCGTTGCGGGCCTTCGGCTCAGGCTGAGGCGGTGGCGCGCCCCGCGCCTTCACCTCGGCCAGCCGCTCTCCAAGCGTGTCGAGCCTTCGGCGAATGCCGTCTTGATCGCGGCCGCTTGGCTCGCGGCCTGACGTCTTGTCGGCTCCGGCCATTGGCGTTGCTCAATATCCGGGAGAGCCCTGAGGACCGGCTGGTCCTTAAGCTTGGCGCGCACTTTAGTTTGGGATTTCCCCCTGTCAAGGAAGTCGGGGAGGCGGAATTCCATGTCTCGAACCGCCGCTCTGATCTCGATCACGATCGGTCGTTCGGTCGTGCCCTCTGGCTTCGTGCCACGAGGCCTGCGCCTCAGCGCGTACTCTCTTTGGCACGCCTCGCCCTGCTGAAGGCACCAAAGCAGGTTCGCGCTTTGTTCGATCCATAGCTCATCAGCCGGCGCACCCCGCCTTGAAGCTGCGACGGTTTTTTCTGGAAACCATGACGGATGAGTGACTGTTTCATGACAGAGCGGCTTCTCATCCGCGAGGCTCCGCTCGTCACCCATTCCAAGAATGGCGGCCAACATAACAAGAATCATGGCTGCGGCGATTCTCGCCGCCATGATCTCGACCATCTCCGGAGCGGTCTACGCCGGAGGCATCACCGATTGCTCGAAGCAATCGACCTATCAAGGCGACCGGCCCTGGTGCATCGATGGCCCAGGCAGCTCAGCCTACGCGGGCGGCTGATAGGCAATTGTGCTCCGCGCGGCTCGAGCTAGCTCGCGTCGCGTAGGCGTTCTGCCGTTTCGAGATCGACAGACACGAGTTGGCTCACCCCCCGCTCGGCCATCGTCACGCCGAATAGCCGGCTCATGCGCGCCATGGTCAGAGGATTGTGTGTGATGATGAGGAAACGCGTATCGGTCGAGCTCGCCATCTCCTCCATCAACAGGCAAAAGCGATCGACATTGGCGTCGTCAAGCGGCGCGTCAACCTCGTCCAGCACGCAGATCGGCGAGGGGTTGGTCAGGAAGACGGCGAAGATGAGGGCGAGCGCCGTGAGCGCCTTCTCGCCGCCCGAGAGCAGCGTCAGCACTTGCGGGCGCTTCCCGGGCGGGCAGGCATAAATCTCGAGACCCGACTCGAGGGGATCGTCCGATTCGACGAGCTTCAGCTCGGCTGAGCCTCCGCCGAACAGCGTCTTGAACAGACGCTGGAAATGTCCATTGACCGTGTCGAACGCTTCGAGCAGGCGCTTCCTGCCCTCGCGGTTCAAGTTGGCGATGCCCTGGCGGAGCCTGACGATCGCCTCTTCGACGTCCGCCTTCTCGCGCTCCATCTCCTCCAATTTGGCGGAGAGCTCGGCCTCTTCCTCCTCCGCTCTGAGATTGACGCCGCCGAGCCGTTCGCGGTCGGCCTTGAGCTTGGCGAGCCGTGTTTCGACCTCAGCGAGCGGCGGAATGGGAGCGTTCGGCTTCAGCGCGGCGAGCGAGAGGCAAGCTTCGGGTACACAATCGAGCTGCTCGCGGATCGTATGTGCACACTCGCCGCGGCGCTCGCGCGCAGACTCAAGCCGAGCCTCGGTGCGTGCCCGGTTCTCGCGCGCTCCGGCAAGCCGCTCCTGCACCTCGCGCAGTGCCTTCTCCAGGCGCTTCAAATCGGTCTCGGCGACGGCGAGATCATCAGCCGCTTTGCTCCGCTCGCGCTCCGCCGCCGCGATCGCGTCGAGCAGCTTCGAGCGCCGCTGCTCGATCTCAGCCGGCAGACTGGCGAGCGCAGCGAGATCGGTGCTCGTCTCCTCCTCGCGGGCTCTGAGCGTGGCGATCTGTTCGCACGCATTGGCGATGCGCTTCTGCCACAGCACCTCTTCGGCGCCGATCGCCTGCAAGCGTTCCTGCCTCAGCCTCACGTCCCGCTCGAAGCCTTCGAGAGCCGCTTCTGCGCGGGCATGGATCGTACGCTGCTCGATGGCAGTGGTCTTGGCATCGGCAACGGCCTCTTCGAGTGTTGAGAGCGACACGAGCTCGGCGAGCGCAGCGTCGGCGTGCACCCTCGACTCGTTTGCCTCTTGCAGAGCGTCGCGCGTGCGGCTGAGCGCTTCGGCAAGCGCACCAAGCTGTTTGCTTCTGGCCCGGCTCTTATGTTCTGTGGCGGCGATCGTCTCACGGGCACGATCGAGTTCCGCGTGAGTTTCCTTGACGATCTGCCGGATGGCCTTGACCGCTTCACTGCTGGTCTTGACTTCTCTGCTGGCCGCCTCGAGCTCGACTTCGGCGGCCTTCGAGCGGCGCTCTGCCACGAGGGCGTCGGCGTTGAGCGATGCGAGCCGCCCGCGCTCGATTAATCGGGCTCCTGCCGCCATGGCGGTGCCGGCGCGCACGCTGTAGCCATCCCAGCGCCAAAGATCCCCGAAGCGGGAGATGAGCCGTTGTCCCGGCTTGAGCCCCGGTTGCAGGCTTAAGCCGAGCTCAGGCTCGACCACGCCGATCTGCGCGAGCCTGCGGCCAAGCACGGCGGGCGCTTCGATGAACTCGCTCAGAGGGGTCGCCCCCTCGGGGAGCGCCGGATCCTCCTCGATCGCAATCAGACGCCAATGCGCCGGGGCAGATTCATCGGCGGCGGCATCGAGGTCATCGCCGAGCGCCGCGCCGAGCGCCTGCTCATATCCTTGCTTGACCTGAACCCGTTCGACGATCGGCGGCCAATCGCCGGTGTTCTTTGGCTGGAGTAGCTTGAGGGCGGTGGCGAGCTCCGTCTCGAGCTCTTGCCATTTGAGCTTGGCAGCCGCAGCCAGATCGCGCGCCTTGGTTTCGAGACTGCGCGCCCTCTGCTCCTCGGCCTCGGCGGCGGCAAGCTCTACCTCCGACTGTTGGACGGCATTTGCAAGGCTCGCAGCCTTTGCGTTCAGCTTGGCCAAATCGCCGTGCTCGACGAGTTCTCCCTCTAGCCTGG
Source organism: uncultured Alphaproteobacteria bacterium (assembly GCA_963732205.1). Classification (GTDB taxonomy): domain Bacteria; phylum Pseudomonadota; class Alphaproteobacteria; order Rhizobiales; family Methyloligellaceae; genus Methyloceanibacter. The sequence goes on along the minus strand of CAVSYE010000004.1, from coordinate 516,196 downwards.
CCAGCGACTCGGCAAGGCTATTTGCCTCAGCCTCCAGCCGCGGCAGACGGTCTCTCAACTCAGCTTGCTCAGCTTCGAGCCCGCCCCGTTTGGCACGAGCCTCGGCCAGATCTCCAGTCGCTTTCGAGAGCATCTGCTCGGCAGCAGCGAGCGCCTCGGCCGCCTTGGCGACCGCCTCCCCGAGCTGCGGCATCTCGTGGTCGCGCGAGCTTGCGGTCTCGAGCCTGCGGCCCTCCTCGCCCAGCCCGCGCAACATGCCTTCCGCTTCGGCGATATGCTCCTCCTCGCGGGCGAGATCGCGCGAAGCTTGAGCGAGTCGCGTCTCGAGCTCGGCCTGACGAGCCTTCGCGCGCGCCTCCTCGCGTTCGAGCGCGTCGCGCTCGACGTTTAGACGATGCACTACGGCAGCGCGCGAAGCTTCCTCATCGCGGAGAGGCTGGAGCTTCTCGGCGGCCTGCGCCTGCTGACGCAGCGCCTCGCCCTCGGCCTTGGTTTCTTGCGCCACCACGCCGAGCGCCTGTTGAAATGCCGCTTCCTCGTGCTCGACGAGGGCGCAAGCCGACTGCCAATGGAGGTGATGCTGAAGCGCCTCGGTCTCGCGAATCTTGCCGGAGATCTCGCGGTAGCGCTGCGCCTGGCGCGCTTGGCGCCTGAGCGCCTGCAATTGCGATGCGAGCTGCCCAATCAGATCGGCGAGCCGTGTGAGATTAGCTTCGGTTGCCTTCAATCTGAGCTCGGCCTCGTGACGCCGGCTGTGTAATCCGGCAATGCCGGCGGCATCTTCGAGCACGCGGCGGCGCTCCTGCGGCGGCGCGTTGACGATCTCGCCGATGCGGCCTTGCGGCACGATGGCAGGAGAACGTGCGCCAGTCGCTGCGTCCTCGAATAGGAGTTGGATGTCGCGTGCGCGCGCATCTCTGCCGTTGACCCTATAGGCGGAGCCAGCCTCGCGCTCGATCCTCCGCGTCACTTCGAGCGTCTCCGAGTCATTGAACTCGGCAGGGGCCATGCGCTTGCTGTTGTCGATGAACAGCGTGACCTCCGCCATGTTGCGCGCAGGGCGGTCGCTCGATCCGGAGAAGATCACGTCCTCCATGGCCGAAGCGCGCATGCTCTTGTACGAGGTCTCGCCCATGGCCCAGCGCAAAGCCTCGAGCAGGTTCGACTTGCCGCAGCCATTCGGCCCGACCACGCCGGTCAGCCCGCGCTCAATAAGGAGCTCGGTGGGCTCGACGAAGGACTTAAAGCCGAGAAGCCGGAGTTGGGTGATCTGCACGGGTCAACAGTCCTTAAGCGTTAGGTAAGATTTGAGATCGAAATGGTTAACAAGCGTTTACGCATTCGTCGTTCCCCGGCTTGATCGGGCGATCCACACCACGATCGTTCGCGATCAAGCGGCGCTGTGGCTACTGGATTCCCCCTGGCGCAGGAATGACACGACACTTCAAGACGACGAGGATTGCGTTGGTGGCGATAAGATCAAGACCTTGAACTGGTCGTAGGTGACCTCACCTTGCGCCGCTTTGCGGCCATTGATGAAGAAGGTCGGAGTGCCGATCACCCCATATTTCCGCCCCCGCTGCTTAACCTCGGTCAAGCCATCAATAATGGTTTGATTCGTGAGGCATTTGTCAAACGTGTCGCGGCTCATTCCGCTCGATTTGGCGACCGCATAGATGGCGTCGGGGCGCACCTCTTGGCTCACCCATTCGGGCTGGTGGGTCAGGAACTGGTTCTCCAGGAAGAAATATTTGTCCTCAGGCGCGCAGCGATTGATGATCGCCGCGTGGCCCGAGGTGTGGCCGATGGGGAACTCCCGCACGATGAAGCGGATCTTGCCGGTGTCGATGAACTCCTTTTTCACGCGCGGGAAGACGGCCTTCTGAAAGTTCGCGCAATGCGGGCAGGTGAGCGAGACATACTCGATCACCGTCACCGGCGCATTCGGCTTGCCGAGCGACCGCTCGCCGAGCGGCCCGTCGGTCATCACGTCGGCCGCCGCGGTCGCGTTGAGAGCCGTTTCCGTCGCGGTAGCGCTCGGACCGCTCGCGATCCCGCCGCATCCCCCGAGCCAAAGCAGGAGAACGAAGGCGATCGAGGCTCTGGCCACTCGGACGGGCATGCGGTCTCGCTCGCTTATTGGGCCGGAGCTCCTTGAGGCTCGCCTCCTTGCGATGAGGTCGCGCTGCCTTGCGGCGGCGTGGTGCTTCCCTCGCTTTGCGCGGGCGCAGCACTGTTCTCAGCGGCCGGCGGCGCCGGCGTCTCGGCGGGCGGCGTGGCCTCAGCGGCCGGCGGTGCCGGAGTCTCGGCAGGCGGCGTGGCCTCAGCGGCCGGTGGCGCCGGCGTCTCGGCGGGCGGCGTGGCCTCAGCGGCCGGCGGCGCCGGAGTCTCGGCAGGCGGCGTGGCCTCAGCGGCCGGTGGCGCCGGCGTCTCGGCGGGCGGCGTGGCCTCAGCGGCCGGCGGCGCCGGAGTCTCGGCAGGCGGCGTGGCCTCAGCCGCCGGGGGTGCCGGGGTCTCGGCAGGCGGCGTGGCCTCAGCGGCCGGCGGTGCCGGGGTCTCGGCAGGCGGCGTGGCCTCAGCGGCCGGCGGTGCCGGGGTCTCAGCCGCGGGCGGCGGCGCAGTCTCAGTCGGCTTCTCGATCCCCGTGAACATCGCCTCGAAATCCTTGAGCTGATGTTCTCCGGACATGCGTTTGCCGTTCACGAAGAAAGTGGGCGTCGAGTTCGACTTGGAACACGTCGTTCGCACGTTGACGCTCATCGACGATCTTCTTGAACAGGTCCTTGTCGGCGAGGCAGGCATCGAACTTCTCCTTGGAGAAGCCAGCCTGGCGCGCGAGCTGGAGCAGGTGATCGAGCGCCTCTGGTCCCTCGACCACCCAGTTCGGCTGAGTCTGGAACATGACGTCGATCATGGCGAAGTAGCGGTCGGGACCGGCGCAGCGCGCAATCATCGAGGCACGCGCGGCGAGGCCGTCGAGGGGGAACTCGCGGAAGATCAGCCGCACCTTCCCGGTGTCGATGTATTTCGTCTTGAGATCGGGGAAGACGATCTTGTCGAACTGGGCGCAATGCGGGCAGGTCATCGACGCATATTCGACAATGACGTTGGGAGCGTCCGGATTTCCAAGTGACATGTCGGGCAGGGGCCCGGGCTTCATCAGCTCGGCAATGTCGGGGTCTTTCTTCGGCGCATTGGGATCGCGCTCGGCGTTCCTGATGAAATAGACATATCCGCCAATGAGGCCAGCCGCGACGAGGACGCAGACGAGGATGATCCCCGTCATTCCGAATCCGCCGCGCGACGGAGTGTCGGCGGAAGGCTTGCCGGCTGCTGGTTTATCGGTTTTCGCCACGCTCTCTACTCCACGTCTTGCTCTGCTGCCCGAGCCTTGGTTAAGGCGGGCTTACATTCGTTGAAAGGACCGCACCCTGCAAGAGCGAGAAATATGGAGTTCGTCAACCCCTCGTGAGCTTGGCGCGGGCCGCTGCGCCAAGTCGCGCCAAGGCCCGCCGCAGCCCTTCGTGCCCTATCGAGACCGAAACGGGCAACGGGATGGACTTTTCCGTCTCAGCCGGGACAGGCGGGGGGGCCTCTGATCGTCCCACCGGCGCTTGAAGAATGCGCATCTCGGCGATGGCCCGGTAGCCGAAATAGGTGTTTACCCGCTCCAGGATCTTGCCCGAGCGGTGCTGCACCTCGATGGCGCGGGGGCCGTCGACCCTGAGCACGAGGATGGCGCCTTCGTCGCGCCAACCCTTGGGCGCCGCTTCCTCTCCATCTTGTTGGCGTCTGGGCCAGACGACCCGGTCAGGCGCGGTGAATTGGGCGAGCTCGGCGCCCACGATCGCGGGCCATTCGCTCAAGAGCGCGGTAGTGGCGAAGCCGCGTGCGCGTGCGACGGGATCGAGCAGCCTGCCGATGAACGCGCCGACCGGCCGGGCGCCGCTTGCCGCCCTTGCCAGCGCTCTCCGCTCGTTCTCGTCCATTAGCTTTCCCGTGGAGGGAGGCTGCCGCCCGCTTGCCTCCCATCCGTCAAGCTTACACCATGCGATGAGGAGAAGCTCGGGAGGACTTGGCGTTATGCAGAGGCGCTTGGCCGCGAGCACGGCCGATTGCGAGGCTGGAATCGCGGACGCTTTGCTTGCCTGGTACGACCACGAGCGGCGCCATCTCCCCTGGCGCGCCGAGCCCGGCGAGACGCCCGATCCTTATAAGGTCTGGCTCAGCGAGATCATGCTGCAGCAGACGACGGTAAAGGCGGTGCTCCCGCGCTATGGGCGTTTCCTCAAAACCTGGCCCGATGTGCGCGCACTGGCAAATGCCGAGCTCGGCGAGGTGCTGGCCGCGTGGGCGGGGCTTGGCTATTACGCCCGCGCCCGCAATCTCCACGCTTGCGCCCGCGCCGTGGTCGAGCATCATGGCGGGGAGTTCCCGACGACCGAGAAAGAGCTTCACGCGCTCCCCGGTATCGGCGATTACACCGCCGCGGCAATCGCGGCTATCGCCTTTGACGAGCATGCGATGCCGGTCGACGGCAATATCGAGCGCGTGGTGGCACGGTTCTTTGCCGTCACCACGCCGTTGCCCGGCGCCAAGGCCGAAATCAAAGCCTTGGCGAAGAGCCTCACCCCGAAGAAGCGTCCTGGCGATTTCGCGCAAAGCCTGATGGATCTCGGCGCCACGCTCTGCACGCCGCGCCGTCCGGCCTGCGGGCTCTGCCCGGTGCGAACTGAGTGCCGGGGCTATGCCGCGGGAATTGCCGAGGCGCTTCCCTTCCGCGAAGAGAAGAGCGAGCGGCCTATCCGACGTGGTGTCACTTTCGTGGCTTTGCGCGAGGACGGAGCGGTGCTGCTCCGCGAGCGGCCATTGCACGGGCTCTTGGGCGGAATGCTTGAGACGCCGTCATCGCCTTGGGCTGAAGGTGAAGGGAGTGTCGCGGCAGGAACGAGCCATGCGCCGCTCAAGGCCGAGTGGAAGAAGCTGCCCGGCCTCGTCGAGCACACCTTCACCCATTTCCATCTCGAGCTGTCGGTCTATCGCGCCGAGGTCGGCCTCGATGCCGAGCCCAAGCGCGCCGCCCATCCCGAGCGCTGCCGTTGGCTCAAACAGCGCGAGCTTGCCCGCGCCGCGCTTCCCTCCGTCATGAGGAAAGTGCTCGATCACGCCTTGAGTGCAGGCGAGCTTCGTCCGGCACGAAAGCGCGCTTAGGCCTGCGGTTCCATCTGCCGGCGGGCAACCTCGCGCAGCGCATCGATCGGCTTGAGCCGGCCGTCAGCTTCGTAATGCCAGAACGTCCAGCCGTTGCAGGCGAGCGCGCCTTGCACATGCGCACCGATCTTGTGGATCGAGCCTTCGGCCCCGGCGCAGGCGATCGAGCCGTCGGCTCTCACTTTTGCCTCGTGCCGCGCCGCAGGATCGTAGAGCACTGTCCCGGGCGCTATCAGCCCAAGCTCAACCAAAGCGCCGAAGGCGATGCGCGGCTCAGTCCGCTTGCCCTTGGCGACCTGCAGTGAGTCCTTGGAGAACGGCGCGAGAGCAGCGAGTTCGACCCTCAGCAGCCTCGGCATAAGCGGAATCGCGCTCAATGCCGATGAAGGCGCGGCCGAGCCGTTTCGCCACCACCGCCGTGGTACCCGAGCCGAGGAAGGGATCGAGTACGACGTCGCCGACATGGCTTGAAGCCAGGATCACGCGATGGAGCAGCGCTTCGGGCTTTTGCGTCGGATGCGTCTTGCGCCCGCAATCCTGCCTCAGCCGCTCGGCGCCCGAGCAGATCGGGAACAGCCAGTCTGAGCGCATTTGCAACTCATCGTTCAGCGCCTTCATCGCATCGTAGTTGAAGGTGTAGCGCGCCTTCTGTCCCATCGAGGCCCAGACCAGCGTCTCATGTGCGTTGGTGAAGCGGCGCCCGCGGAAATTCGGCATCGGATTGGTCTTGCGCCAGATCACGTCGTTCAGCACCCAGAAGCCGAGATCCTGCAAGGCCGCACCGACGCGGAAGATGTTGTGGTAGCTTCCGATGACCCACAAGCTCCCGCTTGGTTTCAGTACGCGCCGGCAGGCTCCAAGCCAATCGCGGGTGAAGGCATCGTACGCCTCGAAGCTCGCGAATTTGTCCCAGTCTTCGTCGACGCCGTCGACGCGGCTGTTGTCGGGGCGAAAGAGCTCGTTGTTGAGCTGGAGATTGTAGGGCGGGTCAGCGAAGACGAGATCGATGCTAGCCTCAGGGAGGCGGTTCAGGACCTCGATGCAGTCGCCGACGATGATCCTGTTCAGCGGGAGCTTGACTCCCACCGGTTCCCCCGCACCCATGACAGAACTCGCTTATGCAAAACCGATACTGATGGGCCATGCTGCCGGAGCCACGGTAAAGGCGACCTTAATTGCGGGCGATTGGCTTGGTCGGGCGGTCATGGCAAAACGGCGGTGATGCGCGCGATGGACAGAAGGAGCTTTCTTGGCACAGCTCTCGGTCTCGCATCGATGTGGGGGGGCCGGGGCTCAGGCGAAAGCCAAGCAGGAGGGTGACAAAGCCATGAGCAAGGACATCGTGATGCTGCACGGCGCCAATGCCGGCGGCTGGTGCTTCGATGATTTTGTAAAGGTGTTCGAAGCTAAAGGCTTCAAGTGCCACGCACCCGACCTGATCGGCCACGGCGAGAGCAAGGCGAACGCCATGACAGCACTCTCCGGCGTCGGCATCGCCGAATACAGCGGTCAGATGCAGGCTTATCTCAAGACGTTCGATTCTCAGCCCGTGCTGCTTGGCCATTCGATGGGGGCGGTCATCGCCCAGCAGCTCGCCGCACAAGGCCTGGCGCGGTCGCTGATCTTGGTGAGTCCTGGGCCGCGCGCCGGCATCCTGCCGCCCACCGGAGGGGAGAAGCAGCTCGATCAGGACCTGATGGGGCTTGGCGCCTTCTGGAAGATGGTGATTCCCCCCGATTTCGCGCTCGCCTGCATCTATTCTCTGAACCGGGTGCCGGCAAACCAGCAGCGCGCCGTGTTCGACCGATTCGGCCCCGAATTGGGGCTTGCCTTTTTTCAGTTGTTCTTCTGGATGCTCGACCAGACGGGCGCGACCTCCGTCGCCACGGATCAGGTGCGCTGCCCAGTGCTCTGTCTGTCAGGCGCCGACGACAAGCTTGTGTCGCTCTTGACGGCGCGGGCGACCGCCGTGGCCTATCGGGACGCGCCGTTCTGGGAATTGAAGGGCCACGGCCATATGCTCCTGGTCGAGCCCGGCGCCGACCAGATCGCCGAGCGCATCGCCGCCTGGATCCCGAGCTAGATTTACTCGGCGTCCTCGGGAAGAGGAAGCTCGACGCGGCCTTCGAGCAGGCTCAGCGCGCGCTCTATCGGCGAGAAGGAGCGGCGGTGATGGATGCACACGCCATGCTTCTTGATCGCCTCGGCATGCTCGCGCGTGCCGTAGCCCTTGTTGCTGTCCCAGGCATAGCGGCGATAGCGCCGCGACAGCTTCACCATCAGCCGGTCGCGCGTGACCTTGGCGACGATAGAGGCCGCAGACACCGAAAGCGAAAGTCCGTCGCCGCCGACGACGGCGCGGGCCTTACATGGGAAGCGGCGGGGAATGATATTGCCGTCGATCAGGGCCGAACCCATCGGCACGCCGAGCCTGCGATAGGCGACGCGCATGCCGGAAAGGCTCGCCTGGAGAATGTTGATGCGGTCGATCCGCTTGACCGGACTGATCACGACCGACACGAGCGAGGTCGCCATGATCTCCCCGTAGCGGTCCGCGCGCGCCTCGGGAGTGAGCACTTTCGAATCGTTGAGGCCTTCAGGGATGCGGCCGGGATTGAGGATCACGGCCGCGACCACCACGGGCCCGGCCCAAGGTCCGCGCCCCGCCTCATCGACGCCGGCGACCGGGCCTTGAAATTCGCCCATCATCGCTTCTTCGAGATCGAAGGTCGGCGCCGGCAGTACTGACAGCTTCTTGGCCGGAAGTCCCATGGCCGGGGACTTTCGCGCAAACCGCTAGGGCTTTGCAACTCGGCAGCTGGAACTAGTCTCTGGCTGTGGAAAAAAGCGCCCGGCTGGGAACAACCGCTATGCCTCCTGTGCACGAGTCCCCGCTCTTTGCGGCAGCGCGAGGATGCAGGCAATCATGAGGGCCGCAACCACGAGCGAGGCCAAGGGCCGGCTCAGGTCGAGACCACCCTGATTCAGAGGCTTGTCGATGAAATCGCCGAGGGTCGCGCCCAGCGGCCGCGTGAGAATGAAGGCGGCCCAAAACAGAAAGACCCGTGAGACAGCGGTCCAGAAATAAGCCGCTGCAAGGATAGCCAGGCCCGCGGCGAACACGAGCGCTCCGCCTTCATAGCCTAGACCCGCATCAGCGACCCAGTCCCCCAGAGCCGTTCCGAGCGTCTGCGAGAAGGTGATGGCCGCCCAGTAGAACGCTTCGACCTTTGGCGTGCTGACCGTCGCGATCGAGATTGAGCCGAGCGACCAATACCAAAGGCCAAGCACCGCGATCAGGGAGGCAAACAGGATCAAAGAGCCTCCCGGATAACCGATGCCGAGAGAGCGGGTGGCAAAGTCGGCCATGGTGGTGCCGGCGGTCGTCGACGCTACGATCGTCGCCCAGTAGATGAACGGGTGAAATTTCTTGGCCGCAATTTGGACGATGACCAAGAGCACCAGGAAAGAGAGGAAAATTGCCGTGCTGACCAGGTAGCCGAGATCCCACGTCATGCTGAACGTGTCGCCGCCGGTTTCCCCCAATGTCGTCGCGAGAATCTTAATGATCCAAAATCCGAGCGTAACCGCAGGGACCTTGGTTGCGTGGTGATTGGAAACGGCTGCCACGTCGGGTTCCCGACCGCTTAAGTCTCTGAGCGGAAGCACCATAGAGGGGACAAGTGGCAGTGAAAAGGCGCGGAGATCTCGCCCCTCGCCGCGGCAATGCGTCGCTGCGCTTAAAGGAGAGTAAGCTGCTGGCCGGCAACAGCGGGAGGCGTGAACAGGTCGGTGCGCAGCTCGACCGAGCTCTCATTCAGGCCAAGCCGCTTGGCAGCGAGCTCGAATCTGCGGCCGATCATCCAGGCGTATGGCCCGTCGCCTCTCATTCGCTCGCCCCATTTGGCGTCGTAGAGCTTGCCGCCGCGGGCCGAGCGCATCAGCGAGAGCACGCGAGAGGCGCGATCAGGGCAGTTCGCCTTGAGCCATTCGGTGAACAGATCGCCGATCTCGAGTGGAAGCCTCAGCAGCACATAGCCAGCATTCTTGACGCCTATCGCGGACGCGCGCTCGAGGATGCGCTCCATCTCCATGTCGTTCAGCCCGGGAATGACCGGCGCGACCATGACTGCTGCAGGGACGCCGGCGTCGACTAGCCGCTCCAAAGTTTCGAGCCGCTTGTCGGGAATGCTCGCGCGCGGCTCCATCGCGCGGGCGAGTTTGCGGTCGAGCGTGGTGACGGACAGCGCCACTTTGACGAGGCCGCGGGCAGCCATGGACTTCAAGATATCGAGATCGCGCAGGACGAGGGCGGACTTGGTGACGATCCCGACCGGGTGATTGGCGGCGCTCAAGACTTCGAGGATGCGACGCATGATCCGATAGCGCCGCTCGATCGGCTGGTAGGGATCGGTATTGGTGCCGATAGCGATGGTATCGACGCGATAAGAGGGATCGGCAAGCTCGCGCTCGAGCGCTTGCCCGGCATTGGTCTTGGCGAACAGCTTGGTCTCGAAGTCGAGCCCAGGCGAAAGCCCGAGAAAGGCATGTGTTGGTCGCGCGAAGCAGTAGATGCACCCGTGCTCGCAGCCCCTATAGGGATTGATCGAGCGGTCGAAGCCAATATCGGGCGAATCGTTGCGCGTGATGATGCGCCGTGCCGGCACCTCCTGGACCTCGGTGGTCAGAGCCTCGAGCTCGGCCAGCGACTCCCAGCCGTCGTCCGCAGGCTCATAGGAAATCGGCTCGAAGCGGCCGGAGCGATTGGTCTGCGCGCCCCTGCCGTGACGGCGGCCGGCAATGCCCCCCGCCTCAAGCGGATGGCTGTCAAATTCCCTGGATTTTCGCAGCGACACGGACATGCGCTGTATATAGTCGCGCACGGAGAACAAATCAAGAACATCCCAGGGTTACCTGCATGTGACGATTGCCGGTCCGGAACGAGGCGTTATAAGTCGCGCTTTATGATCTCCGTGATCATCCCAACACTGAATGCCGAGAGGACGCTCGGGCCGACGCTCGCCGCGCTTGTCCCTGCCGTGGTCGATGGCCTGGTTCAGGAAGCGATCCTCGTTGACGGCGGCTCGACCGACGAGACGTGCCTGATCGCCGATGCTGCCGGCACGCAGCTGATCACTGCGCCGCGCGGAAGAGGCATCCAGCTCGACGCGGGCGCCGCCGCTGCGCGCGGCGACTGGCTGTTGTTCCTCCATGCCGACACCGTGCTCGAGCCGTTTTGGGCAGAGGAGGCAAAAAGCTTTATCGAGCGCGTCGAGAGCGGCCGTCGCCGGCAGGCGGCCGCCTTCTTCCGCTTCGCGCTCGACGACGACGGGCTCATGCCGCGCCTCATCGAGAAAATGGTGGGCCTCCGCTGCTTCCTGTTTGCGCTGCCTTACGGCGATCAGGGGCTGCTCATCTCGCGCCAGCTCTACAACCGGCTCGGCGGCTTCCGCCCCATTCCGCTGATGGAGGACGTCGATCTCGTGCGCCGCCTCAAGCGGAACGAAATCGTTATGCTCGCTTCGCGCGCGGTGACGAGCGGGGTGCGTTACCGGCGCGAAGGCTATCTCGCACGCAGCCTGCGCAATCTCGGCTGCATCCTTCTCTATTATCTTCGCGTGCCGCCGCGGGTGCTCGTGCGCCTCTATGCTTAGAGCGAGGAGGAGGCGCTTACCAAGCAGCCCTTTCGCCAATCGTCTCGTCATCATGGCAAAGAGCCCGCGCCGCGGCGCCGTCAAGCGACGGCTCGCGAGCGAGATCGGCGAAGGCGAAGCACTTCGCTTCTATCGCTCCTGCCTGTCGCATTCGCTCATGCGGCTTGCCAACGACCCGCGCTGGGTTACCCTGATCGCTTTCGCTCCCGATTGGGATAGCGCTTCGCATGTCTTTCCCTCGCGCTCGCGCATCGAACGAATGCCGCAAGGACATGGCGGCCTCGGGCCGCGCATGCAGCGCCTCTTCGACCGCCTGCCGCCAGGGCCGGTGATCATCGTCGGCGGCGACATCCCGGCGATGCGTCCCTCGCATATCGCTCACGCTTTCCGGCTGCTCGGGCGTGCCGACGCCGTGCTCGGTTCCGCTCGCGACGGCGGTTATTGGTTGATCGGGATGAAGCGCCTCCCGCGCGTGCTTGCGCCCTTCGCTTCAGTGCGCTGGTCGAGCCCGCATGCCCTCGCCGACACGCTCGTCAATCTGCACGAGAAGCACGTTGCGTTCGCGGCCGAGCTTAGCGACGTCGATACGCGAGCCGACTACGCCGCGTTGCGTACTTCAGCCGGGCGTCTTGTCACACCCACTTAAGCCAACTTTAACGGCCATCGGGTAGCAGCTTGAACCCTCGCAAACGGGGCAAGTTCAATGCGCATCGCTTTGGTCGATCCCAGCCGGACGACGCGGTTGATCGTCGCCCGCATGCTCGAAGCGCGCGGCCATGAAGTCGTGCCGTTCGCCGACGAGCGCGAGGCGCTCCGTCAGATCAAGGCCGATACCAGCATCGAAGCGCTGATAACGAGCGCCGAGCTGAACCATATGTCCGGTGTCGAGTTGTGCTGGGAGACGCGGCTGTTCGCGACCAGCCGCAGGCCGATCTACGTCTTGATGATGTCCACTCAATATGATCATCGGAGCCTGATCGAGGCTCTGGACTCAGGCGCCGATGATTTCATCGGCAAGCCTCCGCTTGCCGAGGAGCTCTATGCGCGGCTCCGCGCCGCCGAGCGCCTCGCCTCGATGCAGCGCGAACTGATCAGGCTCGCGACCATCGATCCCCTGACTGGGCTCAGCAATCGTCGAGGCTTCTTCGAGCAAGCAACCGAAGCCTGTGCGCGCACCGCTCCGCCGGACGGGAGTCTGTCTGCAATCATCCTCGACATCGACAATTTCAAGCAGATCAACGATGCCTACGGCCACGAGGCGGGTGACGAGGCTATCCGTGCTTGCGCTCGCGCGGCGCGCATCGAAAAAGCGGTGACGGGGCGTCTCGGCGGCGATGAGTTCGCGCTGATCTTGGAGGAAAAATCGCTTCCGCAAGCCATAGAGATCGCCGAGAGCTTGCGCACGCGCCTCGCCGAGAAATCCTTCGATACCGGCAAAGGCCGCATCAGGCTGACATGCAGCTTAGGTGTTGGTGAAGGCAAAGCCGGGGACACCGTAGATCAGATCCTCGCCCGCGCCGACGTAGCCCTCTATGACGCCAAGCTCAGGGGCCGTAACTGCGTCGTGGGCAATGGCGCGGCCGTGCCGGTCCGCAATGCGATCGTCACCAACGGAATGGTGAGAGCTGCCGCAATGTCGGCCTAGGCATCCTTTCTCTTCTTCTTGCCTGTCTTCTTCCGATTCTCCAACAGCCGCGGCATGATCTCGATGAACGAGCAGGGACGATGGCGATTGTCGAGCTGTGCTTTCAGGATGCCGTTCCACGCATCCTCGCAAGCTCCAGGCGATCCCGGCACGCAGAAGATATAGGTACCTTCGGCAAGCCCGCCGCAGGCCCGGCTCTGCACCGTCGAGGTACCGACGCTTTGATAGCTCAGCATATGGAACAGCGCCGAGAAGCCCTCGATCTCCTTCTCGAAGAGCGGGCGCACCGCCTCTGGCGTCACATCGCGCCCGGTGAAGCCCGTGCCACCCGTGGTGATGACGACATCGACCTCCGGGTCCTTGATCCAGCGTTTCACCTGCTTCCTGATCGCCTTGACGTTGTCCTCGGCAATGGCGTGTTCGGCGAGATCGTGCCCCGCTTCCTTGATGAGGCTCGCGAGCAGCGGGCCCGATTTGTCCGTCTTTGGCGTGCGCGTGTCGGAGATTGTGAGCACGGCGATGCGCACGGGAATGAAGGGGCGGCTCTCGTCGAAGCGGGGCATGGTTGCGTGCTTGTCGGTATGTTGCGATTGAGCCGTTATATCCCGAGCGCGGCCTTAATGAGCAAGAGATCGCGCCAGGCAAGCCGCTTGTGTTCCGGATTGCGCAGGAGAAAGGCGGGATGAAGGGTGGCGAGCGTCGCCACGCTTTGCCCGCCGCCCTCGTAGCTCAGCCATTTGCCTCTGAGCCGCATGATGCCCTCGCTCACGCCGAGTAGGCTTTTGGCGGCGGCGCCTCCGAGCAGGACGAGGACTTGCGGCGAAAGCAGCTCGATCTGCTTGGCTAGGAACGGCGCGCAGGCCTCGATCTCTTCTGGCGAGGGCGTGCGGTTTCCCGGCGGACGCCAATAGACGGTGTTGGTGATGTAGATGCCGGTCTCTTCGAGCCCGATCGCCGCGAGCATGCGGTCGAGAAGCTGCCCGGCGCGGCCGACGAACGGCCTCCCTTGCAAGTCTTCATCGCGGCCAGGCGCTTCCCCGATCAGCATGAGACGCGCACTTGTGCTCCCGCGCGCGAAGCAGAAAGTCTTCGCCGTGCGCTTCAGCCCACACCCGTCGAAGGCGGCAACCATGGCCTCGAGCGCTTCCAGCGTCGCCGCCTCGGCGATAGTGCTGCGGTCGAACAGGCTGGTCGCTGCCGTGGTTGGCCTCGGCGAGGTTTGACGTGCGACCGGTTGGTGTCTTGCCGGGTTGGAAGCAGGCGGCGCGAAACTGTTGACGGGCGCCTCCCCGATCGCCTCGTCGACCCCCATGGCGGCGTACCAGGCGAGCAGTGCTTCCGTCGAATTGAGGTCCTGAGCCGCCATTTGCCTTGCTGCCCGCGATTTCCTATGTGTGAGTGCCCGATATGACGGGGCTGACCAGTATCCCCGACTCGTTACGCCGACGAAAGCCGGTATCCAGCCATGACCGGAGCTTAGGCCTTGAGCCAGGAGATCGAGCGCGAGACCATGGAGTTCGACGTCGTGATCGTCGGCGCAGGCCCCGCGGGCCTTGCCGCCGCGATCAGACTGAAGCAACTCGCCGCCGAGGCCGGCAAGGACATCTCCGTCGTGGTTCTGGAGAAGGGCTCGGAGGTCGGTGCTCATATCCTCTCCGGCGCCGTGGTCGATCCCGTTGGCCTCGACAGGCTTATTCCCGATTGGCGCGAGCAGGGCTCTGCGCTCAAGACCAAGGTCGAGCAGGATCGCTTCTATTACCTCTGGAAGGCGGGCGGCCTCCGCGTTCCCAACATCTTCATGCCGCCGCTCATGAGCAATCACGGCTGCTACATCGGCAGCCTAGGCAACCTCTGCCGCTGGCTTGCAGAGCAGGCGGAGAAGGCAGGCGTCGAGGTCTATCCCGGCATCGCCGTGACCGAGGCGATCTTCGGCGAGGCCGGCGTGATAGAGGGCGTGATCACCGGGGACAAGGGCATCGCCCGCGACGGCAGCCACAAGGTCAGCTACACGCCGGGGATCGCGATCCTCGGCAAATACACGCTGATCGCCGAGGGCGCCCGTGGCTCGCTCACGAAGCAGCTCATTAAGAAGCTCGGCCTCGATGCCGAGTCGGGCCCGCAGAAATTCGGCATTGGTCTGAAAGAACTATGGGAGGTGCCCGCCGACAAGCATCGTCCGGGTCTGGTCCAGCACACTATGGGCTGGCCGCTCGACGACAAGGCCGGCGGCGGCTCGTTCCTCTACCATTTCGGCGAGCGGCTGGTGTCGGTCGGCTTCGTCGTCCATCTCGATTACGCTAACCCTTATCTCAACCCTTTCAAAGAATTCCAGCGCGCCAAGACTCATCCTTTGATCCGCGAGTATCTCGAAGGGGGCAAGCGCATCGCCTATGGCGCCCGCGCGCTGACCGAGGGCGGCTGGCAGGCGATTCCGAAACTTGCATTTCCCGGTGGAGCACTGATCGGCTGCGCCGCGGGCTTTATGAACGTGCCGCGCATCAAGGGCTCCCACAACGCCATGCTGTCGGGATTGATGGCGGCTGAAGCCGCCTTCGCCGCGATCGAGGCTGGCCGTGCGAACGATGTGCTCGAATCCTACCCTACGACCCTCAAATCGTCCGACATGGCGAGGGAGCTCAAGAAGGTCAGGAACGTGAAGCCGCTCTGGTCGCGGTTCGGCACCATGATGGGCGTGGTGCTCGGCGGGATCGATATGTGGCTCAACACGCTTCTCCCCTTCCTGCCGCATACCTTGAAGCACAAGAAGGCCGACTATGCCTCCTTGGAAAAGGCGTCAGCCGAGCAGCCGATCGAGTATGAGAAGCCCGACGGCAGGCTCACCTTCGACATTCTCTCCTCGGTGTTCCTTTCGGGCACCAATCACGAGGAGGATCAGCCGGTGCATCTTAGGCTCGCCGATCCTTCGATCCCGATCGATAAGAATCTGCCCGAATATGCCGAGCCGGCCCAACGCTATTGCCCAGCGCAGGTCTATGAGGTGGTTGAGGAGGGCGAGAACGTGAGGTTCCAGATCAACGCCCAGAACTGCGTCCACTGCAAGACCTGCGACGTGAAAGATCCGGCTCAGAACATCACCTGGGTCCCGCCCGAGGGCGGCGACGGGCCGAATTACGTGAATATGTGAGCCGCGCGTCCGGCCGCAAAAAAGTCGCGGGGGACCGGCCACAAACGCGCCGCGATTGGGTTCCAAGGAAAAAGCCAATCAGCTCGGGCACAACCCTGCGGCAAGCAAGCCGCTTTTGGTTTGCAGAGCAGGAACAAAAACGCGTAACCTTGGCCAGGGGATTTACCAATAAACCGTATTTCTGGGGCGGCATGATCGCCGAGCCAATATGACAAAATTCACTGGGGCGGCTCTGCGCGGTTGGGCGTGGAGATCTCTACTCATCGTCGGAATTCTCGCAGCTCCTGCCGCCTATTCTGAGGTCGCGCCGGCTGACTCCTCGAACGATAAGACTGGCACCCTTCTTGGCAATTACCTCTCGGGCCGCATGGCCCGCGGCGACCACGACACGCTCGCCGCCGCCGAGTTTTACTCTAAGGCCTTGGCCGAGGACCCGGGCAACGAGATCATCCTCGAGCAGGCCTTCCTGCTCGATGCCGCGGCTGCCGACTGGGATCGCGCCATCCCGCTCGCCAAGGAGCTCGTCAAGGTCGAGCCGTCCCACCGCATCGCCCAGTTCCTGCTTGGCTGCGACGCCTTCAAGCGCGGCGAGTACAAGGAGGCCGACGAGCACTTCGCTGCCGCCCGCCAAGGCCCGATTGCCGATCTCACCTCGACTCTCGCCCGCGCCTGGGTCGAGCAGGCCGACGGCAAGACCGACGAGGCGCTCGCCACGCTCGACAGCCTGAGCGATGCCGATTGGGCCCAGTTCTATCAGCGCTATCACCGCGCTCTGATCGCCGACGTCGCCGGCAGGCATGACATCGCGGGTCAGGCCTTCGCCCAGGCCTTCAAGAAGAACCCGTCGACGCTCAGGGTTGCCGACGCCTACGCGCGCCATGCCGTCAACGAAAACAACCGCAAGCTCGCGCGTCAGACGCTGAAGACGCATATCGCCAAGTCCTCGCCCCATCCTCTGTCGGAGGCGTTGCTCGCCGACATCGATGCGGGCAAGGTCCCGCCGCTGCTCGTCGTCAATCCCTCCGACGGCCTCGCCGAGGTGTTCTACGGCATCGGCGATGCCCTTGCCGGCGAAGGCGGGCTCGACATGGGCATCATCTTTCTGCAATTTGCCCTCTACGTTAAGCCCGACTTCCCGCTCGCTGACGTCGCGCTGGCCGAGGCCTACGAAGGCGCCAAGAAATACGATCTCGAGATCGATGCCTTCGACAAGGTGGATCGCGACTCTCCGCTTTGGCTCAACGTCCAGATTCAGAAGGCGTTCGCGCTCAACTCGCTCGATCGGGTGGATGACGCCAAGACGCTGCTCGACAACCTAATCTCCGAGTATCCCAAAGACGTCCAACCCTATGACGCTCTCGGCAATATCCTCCGCGCGCATGAGCGTTATGGCGAGGCACGCGACTCCTATTCGCACGCGATCGCGCTCCTCGGCAAGCCGACCCGCGAGAACTGGACTCTGTTCTATTCGCGCGGCGTGTCCAACGAGCGGCTCAAGGATTGGCCGGCGGCCGAATCCGATTTCAAGCAAGCGCTTCAGCTGTCGCCCGAGGAATCGCTGGTGCTGAATTATCTCGGCTATTCCTGGGTCGATCAGGGCCGCAACCTGAAGACGGCGATGGACTATATCCGCAAGGCGGTGAAGCTGAAGCCCGATGACGGCTATTACGTCGATAGCCTCGGCTGGGCCTATTACCGGCTCGGCAATCTGCAGGCTGCGGTGGAGAATCTCGAGCACGCCGTCGAGCTCAAGCCCGACGATCCGATCATCAACGATCATCTCGGCGACGCCTATTGGCGCGTCGGGCGGACGCTCGAGGCTAAATATCAGTGGGAGCAGTCGCTCACGCTCAAGCCCGATGACGATCAGGCGGCTCAGCTCAAGCAGAAGATTGAATCGGGCCTGCCCACATCCAACGAGACCAAGGCATCGGCGGAGCGGACGCAGATCGACCAGAAAGGTCTCTGAAGCTCAAGCCGCACGGGCGCCTGAGATGGTGTCGACGCTGAGCGAGACCGCTCGGGCGAAACTCAATCTCACCTTGCAGGTGCTCGGCCGGCGTGATGATTCCTATCATGAGCTCTTGAGCCTCGTGGCCTTCGCCGGTGCCGGCGATGTGGTCGAGCTCGAGCCTGACCGGCCGCTCGGTATTTCTATCGACGGGCCGTTTGCCGATGCGCTTGGCGCCGACAATCTCATTCTCGCAGCGGCAGGCCTTGCGAAGGCGCTAAAACCCGAGGTCAAGCTCGGCTATTTCCGGCTGCGCAAGCAGCTCCCGATCGCAGCCGGCCTCGGCGGCGGCTCGGCTGATGCGGCTGCGGCCCTCCGTCTCGTCGCGCGTTGCAACGGCGGCGCTCTCACCGACGCCGATTGTGCCGCGATTGCGGTCCAGCTCGGCTCGGATGTGAGCGTCTGCCTTGATAGTAGGCCGGCTCTCATGAGCGGGCGCGGCGAGAAGGTCGCGCCCATGTTGGGATTCCCGTCTTGCGCCGTGCTGCTTGCCAACCCGCGACTGCCGCTTGCGACCGCTCCGGTCTATGCAGCGCTCGGGGCAAAGCCTCTTGCCGCGCCGCCGGGTCCTGGCGAGGCTCCTGACTTCGGCGGCAATTTCGAGGCGCTGATCGCCTATCTCTTGCCGCGCGGCAACGATCTTGAAGGGCCGGCCGCCGGGCTTGCGCCGGAGATCAGGGAGGTGCTTGCTTCGCTGAGCGGGCTCGAGGGCGCGCGCATCGCCAGACTCTCAGGTAGCGGCCCGACCTGCTTTGCGTTGTTCGCGACCGAGCCCGAGGCCAAACGAGGCGCAGCGGCGCTTACCGCAAGCCATCCGTCGTGGTGGATCGTGCCGAGCGCGCTCGGCTAGAACGGGCGATCGACGCAGAACTCGATCGCCTCGAGCAGGGCCGATTTCGCCTCGCAGTCGCCAAATATGGCAAGCGCGTCACGGGCGATCGCGCCGTAGTGCCGGGCGCGCTCCATCGTATCGACGAGCGCATTGTGCCGCTTCATCAGCGCCATCGCCTCGGCGAGATCGTCGTCGCCGATCTTGCCCTCCTGCAGCGTGCGCTGCCAGAAGGTGCGCTCTGACGCGTTGCCGCGGCGATAGCAGAGCACCACGGGAAGGGTGATCTTGCCCTCGCGGAAGTCGTCGCCGACACTCTTGCCGAGCATCGACGGCTCGCCGGAATAATCGAGCGCATCGTCGACGAGTTGGAATGCCAACCCGAGATTGCGGCCATAGGACCGCAGCGCCGAGGTCTCCGATTTCGGCCTGACCGCGATCACCCCGCCGACCTCTGCCGCGGCAGCGAAGAGGGCCGCGGTCTTGGCATCGATCACCGCGAGATAGTCGTCCTCGGTCGTTTCGGTATTCTTGGCGGTGATGAGCTGCATCACTTCGCCCTCGGCGATGACCGCCGCGGCGTCGGAGAGAATGCGAAGCGCGCCAAGCGAGCCGACGTCGACCATCATCTTGAAGGCCTGGCCGAGCAGGAAGTCGCCGACGAGCACGCTCGCCTCGTTCCCCCACACGAGCCGGGCCGCAGTCTTGCCGCGGCGGAGGCTGCTCTCGTCGACCACATCGTCATGGAGGAGCGTCGCGGTATGCATGAACTCGACGGCAGCCGCGAGCGGGACGTGGCCGTCGCCCCTGTAGACGCAGAGCTTTGCCGCCGCGATGGTGAGCATCGGGCGAAGCCGCTTGCCCCCTGAATCGATCAGGTGGCGGGCAAGCTCTGGGATCAGCTCGACATTGGAACGCGCGCGGTCGAGGATGATCCGGTTGACATGAGACATGTCCTCCTCGACAAGCGCGGCCAGCGGGGCAAGGCTCGCTTTGGCGTCGTGGCCGCCGGAAAGCTTAACGACAACTCCCAAGGACACGTCTCCTAAAGCGCTCTAAGGGTCTCGCTGATATTGTCGGCGGCAGACCGCCAAGGGTCAAGGCAGTCCGCCTCAAAGGACTTATTGACAAGGGCTTCGTCTGGCAATGAAGGAATTGTTGCGGTCAAACGACGCGGTACTCCTGTCCTATGTCAGCTCGCTACTTGAGGAGGACGCGATCGATTTCATGGTCGCCGACTCCAATATGAGCGTGCTTGAAGGCTCGATCGGCATCCTTCCCCGGCGCATCCTAGTCGAGAACGACAAGATCGCGAAGGCGCGTAGGATCCTCACCGAGGCCGGCATCGGCCATGTCATCTCAGAAGACAAGAGCTGAGCGAAGCTCTGCGCGAAAAGGCGCTGCAAGCGTCGATGCCTTTCTCGGCGGTCGCATTAACGTCGTCCAGCCGCGCGGCGGGCATCGAGCCGGGAGCGACGCAGTCTTCCTTGCCGCTTCGGTTCCCGCCAAGAGAGGCGAGAGCGTGCTCGACGTCGGCGCAGGCGTCGGCGTCGCCGGCCTTTGCCTCCTCGCGCGCGTCCCCGCAATCGATGTAACCGCCGTCGAGATCGACGAGGAACTGTGCGCGCTCGCCGCCGAGAATGCCGAGCGCAATGGCTTTGCCGCAAGCCTTAGGATCGTCAAGGCCGATGTAGCGGGAAGCGCCAAGTCGCATCGCGATGCCGGGCTCATGCGCGAGGGGTATGATCACATCATCGCCAATCCGCCGTTCTACGCCGAGGGTGCTGTCAGAGCAGCGCCCGACAAGACGCGCGCGGCTGCGCATGTCATGGGGGCAGGCGGGTTGACGGCGTGGGTCCGCTTTCTGACGAGTTACGCGGCACCCAAGGGGCGGCTGACACTGATCCAGCGTCCTGAATGCCTTGGCGAGCTGCTCGGTCTCCTCGAAGGGAGGTTCGGCGAGGTCACGGTCTTCCCGCTTTTCCCTAAGCTGGGCAAGGCTGCCAGCCGCATTATCGTGCAAGGACGTAAGGGAAGCCGCGCGGAGGTCAAGCTTCTGCCCGGGCTCGTGCTGCACGAGGCAGATGGGCGCTACAGCGATGAGGCTGAGGCAGTGTTGAGGACAGGGGCTGCGCTTGGAAAAAATTGAAGGAGCCACCGCCTTGGGGGGCAAGGCGGCGGCCCACATTCGGCCCGAGCGTGAGGAGAGACCTCGGGCATGCGAGGCTGCTTCAAGCAGGCCTCGACATTCGTTCGCTAGTACCAGCACGGTTGCCACTGGAACTGGAGCCACCAGGGATAGGGCCGGTACTTCCAGTAGCCGTACTTCTGGTGATGGGGCTTTTGGACGTAGCGGGAGTTGTTGTGGCTATAGTTCTTCCAGTTCTTGCCGCCGTCCCAGTGGTCGTCGCGATCACGAGCGCTGGCGGGAGAGGCCGCGCCGAGCGCAAGGAAGGACAGCGCCGCCGCAGCGATAATCGTCTTTTTCAACATGGGTTCTTTCTCCGGTCTTCCGGCTCTGCGCCGGATAGGAATTTCCTCGGGCATGATCGAGTTTTAGCCGGGAGGCCCTGAACCCAAGCTGAGGCCAGCATTCATTTGCCGTTCATCGCGCCAGGCTCTGAAACGACAAGGGCCACCCCCTTTCGGGAGCGGCCCTTGCGCAATCTCAGGAATACGCCCCGAGGCGCGCGTGCCTAGTACCAGCCGCGCCAGTAGCGGCCACGCCAATAGGGATAATAGGCGTAGGGATAATAATAGGCGTAAGGACGGTAGTAGTAGCGGGGGCCGTAATAGCCCCAGCGGGGTCCGACATAGACGTTGACACCGCCCCGATACCCCCAGCGGCGCCAACCGGCTTCCGCCGAGTTCGGGGAGAGTGTGACAAGGGCGAGCACGAGGGCACCCAATGCCACGACAAAAGTCGCAAGCTTGCTCATCAAGTCCTCCTCAGAGACGAAAGCGGCGTTCTTCCGCCGGAAAACGCGCCGCCTAGGTGGGTGTTCCACCTTCCAACTCCACTATAGCAAGGAATCCCGACAGGCTCATGGCGGCTCGTCCGCTTGCGTTAACCAAAGGCTTAAGCCTGCCCCTTTCTGGCCTCGGTTGGGACAGAATTGGCGCGCCCGCTTGATTTAACCCTGTTGCACTATACTTTAGGCGCGCCATGGACGATCTCCTGAATGAGGCAAGTCCGTCTCCGCGCACGGGCTTGCTGAGCTACCTTCCTGCTTCCTGGATCAATCGCGGCCCGCTCGTGCCTGTGCTCAGATTCAGCGGACCGATCGGCATGGTGACCCCGCTGAGGCCCGGACTATCGATTTCGACCAGTGCGGCTGCCATCGACAAGGCCTTCTCCATGCGCGGCGCCAGGGCGGTCGCCATCCAGATCAATTCACCCGGCGGCTCTGCCGTGCAGTCGATGCTGATCTATAAGCGCATCAGGGCGCTCGCCGCCGAGAAGGGCCTGAAGGTCTATGTTTTCGCCGAGGATGTCGCGGCGTCGGGCGGCTATCTTCTGGCGCTCACCGGCGACGAGATCTATGCCGACCCGAGCTCGATCGTGGGCTCGATCGGCGTCATCACCGCGACCTTCGGCTTGAACGAGATGATCGCCAAGATCGGCGTCCAGCGCCGCGTCTATACCGCAGGCAAGAGCAAGGATACGCTCGATCCGTTCCTGCCCGAGAAGCCCGAGGACGTGGAGCGGATCAAGTCGCTGCAGCGCGACGTGCATGCCTCCTTCATCGATCTGGTCAAGGAGCGGCGCGGCGCGAAGATCGCAAGCGCGGGCGATGACCTCTTCACCGGGGAGTTCTGGTCGGGCAAGCGCGCACTCGAGCTCGGCCTGATCGACGGTCTCGCGGACGTTCGCAGTAAGATGCGGTCAGTCTTCGGCGAGGACGTGCGGCTTAAGCTCGTGATGCCTTCCACCTCGTGGCTTCGCCGCAAACGCAGCATATTCGCCGAGGCCGGCGCGCTCGATCTCGGCTTCCTTGGGGGCGGGTTTGCCGCCGATCTCATCTCGGCGATCGAAGCACGCGCGCTTTGGTCGCGCTTTGGGCTGTAACGATGCCGCAGATTCTTTTCTTGTTTGCAGCCGGTGCCGGACTCTTGCTGGCGCGGCGCTGGTACGCCCATGAGCAGCGCCGGGTGGAGGCCGAGCTCAGAGCCGCCGAGGAGGCACTTGCGACGCGAGAGACCGCGGCCATTCCGCTCGAACGCGACCCCAAGACCGGCATCTACCGGCCGAAGCAGACCGCGCAAAACGCCTCCCATTAACGCGCCCGCCATTGTTATCCGCGAAAGAGTGTAGCTTTCCGTGCTATGCGCATGCGCGTGACTGCGCCCGATGCCTCAGCGATTGGCCAAGATGAGATGATAAAGGCTGCCAAAGCCGAACAGCCTAAGCTGTCGTTCCAGGACCTGATCCTGAAGCTCGAGCATTTCTGGGCCGACCAGGGCTGCGTGATTCTCCAGCCTTACGACATGGAGATGGGGGCGGGCACGTTTCACCCTGCCACCACGCTCCGCTCGCTCGGGCCCAAGCCCTGGCGTGCCGCCTACGTGCAGCCCTCGCGGAGGCCGAAGGACGGCCGCTACGGCGAGAACCCGAACCGGCTCCAGCACTACTATCAGTTTCAGGTGATCCTCAAGCCGTCGCCTCCCGACATCCAGGACCTCTACCTCGAGAGCCTCGACGCCATCGGCATCGATCCCAAGAACCACGACATCCGCTTCGTCGAGGACGACTGGGAGAGCCCGACACTCGGCGCCTGGGGGCTCGGCTGGGAAGTGTGGTGCGACGGCATGGAGGTGTCGCAGTTCACCTATTTCCAGCAGGTGGGCGGCTTCGACTGCGTGCCCGTCTCCGGCGAGATTACTTATGGGCTCGAGCGCCTCGCCATGTATGTGCAGGGCGTCGACCGCGTGTTCGACCTGAACTTCAACGGCCGCGAGGGGAAGGACAAGGTCACCTATGGCGACGTCTTCCTTCAGGCCGAGCAGGAATATTCGCGCTTCAATTTCGAATACGCCGACACCCGGCGCCTGCTCGAGCATTTCAAGGACGCCGAGGCCGAATGCAAGGCGCTACTCGCCAAGGGCGAGCAGAGCGAGCGGCATCTCATGGTGCTGCCGGCCTACGATCAGGCGATCAAAGCCTCGCATATCTTCAATCTGCTCGATGCCCGGGGCGTGATCTCGGTGACCGAGCGCCAGGCCTATATCCTGCGCGTACGCGAGCTCGCCAAGGCCTGCTGCGCCGCGTGGCTCAAGACCGAGGCAGGCGGCAACGCCCATGCTTGAGGTCTATCGCGACGAGCGGACGGCGCCGCCGCAAGAGCGGACCATTGCGCTCAAGCCCAAGCTGAGGTCTTGGACCGGGCGCGTGTGGCGTTGGGACCCGCAAGGCTTTCAGCTCATGCTCAAGCTCGATGCGAGCATCGCGGTTTCGGAGGTCGAAAACGATGAGCTGCGCGCGATGCTCACGCCCTTCGCCTCCGAGCTCACCAGCTTCGCGCTCTATCTCGACTATACCGACGAGGGAAAGCTCCCCTTCTCCTGGGCGGTCGGTGCGTTTTATGTCGACCGCGAGAAGCACGCCTTCATGCGCTTCTACGATTTCCTCAAGACGCCGCCGGCGCAAGTGTTGGTTCCGCTCCTGCCGGCCGCGGGCGCGCAGTCGGATCTGGTGTTAAGTGTCATCCCCTACAGCCTTGAAACGAATTGGCTGAGTTTCGCCATCACCGATTACGACATCGGCTTCCATAACCGGATTGGCTAGACGTGGCTGAGCTTCTGCTTGAGCTTTTCTCCGAAGAGATCCCTGCGCGCATGCAAGGCCGCGCCAAGGACGACCTTGCGCGGCTGTTGGGCGCCGCTCTCGCCGAAACCGGGCTTGAGTACAAATCGATCAAAACCTTCGCCACGCCGCGCCGGCTGACGGCGGTGGTCGACGGCTTGCCCGCGCGCTCCCCCGACATCAGGGAGGAGCGCAAAGGCCCGCGCGTCGATGCGCCTGAGGTCGCGATCAAAGGCTTCCTCAAGGCGGCAGGTCTCCCCTCCGTCGATAAGGCCGAGACGCGCGACGACAAGAAGGGCGCCTATTATGTGGCGCTCATCGAGAAGCCGGGCCGGCCGACGTCGGATGTCATCGCAAGAATCGTGCCTGAGATCGTCAAGAGCTTCCCCTGGCCGAAGTCGATGCGCTGGGGGAGCGGCAAGCTCCGCTGGGTCCGTCCGCTCCATTCGGTCCTCTGTCTCCTCAACGGCAAAGTAGTCGAGTTCGAGATCGACGGCATCAAAAGCGGCAAGGAGACACGCGGTCACCGCTTCATGGCGCCAGAGCCCTTTGGTGTGAAGAGCTTCGCCGATTACGAGAAGAAGCTGCGCGAGGCGAAGGTGGTCCTCGACGGGGACGAGCGCGCGCGCATCATCGCCGACGAGGCCCGCTCGCTCGCCAAGAGGCACGGGCTTGAGCTCGTCGAAGACGAGGGGCTGCTCGCCGAGAACGCGGGGCTCACTGAATGGCCGGTCGCGCTCATGGGCTCCTTCGACGAGGCGTTTCTCTCGGTGCCGCCCGAGGTGCTCGCCACCTCGATGAAGGCGCACCAGAAATGCTTCTCGGTTCGCAAGGGAGAAAAACTCGCCAACCGATTCATACTCGTCGCCAATCTAAAGGCCGCGGACGGCGGCCACGCCATCGTTTCCGGCAACGAGCGGGTGATCGCTGCGCGCCTTTCCGACGCGAAGTTCTTCTTCGACCAGGACCGCAAGGTCCCATTGGAAGAACGGGTGCCGAGGCTAAGAGAGATCGTCTTCCATGAGAAGCTCGGAACTCAGTATGAGCGCGTTCAGCGGATAATGCGCTTGGCGCGCGAGATCGCCCCGTTGGTCGGTGCCGACCCCGACCTTGCCGAGCGCGCCGGCATTCTCGCCAAGGCCGATCTCGTGAGCCTCATGGTCGGCGAGTTCCCCGAGCTGCAAGGGGTGATGGGCCACTATTACGCGCTCGACCAGAAAGAGGACCCGCTGGTCGCGAACGCCATTGCCGCTCATTACAAGCCGCTAGGGCCTTCCGATGACGTGCCGCGCGAGCCGGTGGCGATCGCCGCGGCGCTTGCCGACAAGCTCGACATGCTGGTGGGCTTCTGGGCGGTCGACGAGAAGCCGACCGGCTCCAAGGACCCTTACGCGCTTCGCCGCGCTGCACTCGGCGTCATCCGCATCATTCTGGAGAACAACCTGCGTCTGCATTTGATGGATGCGCTCGAGTTTGAGGTCGACAAAGTCATGAAGACGAGAGGAAATGTGAAGTGGGCGCATCGCCAGGTCGAGCAAAGGAACGTCGATCTGCTCGCCTTCTTCGCCGACCGGCTCAAGGTGCATCTCCGCGATCAAGGCGCGCGACACGATCTCGTCGATGCTGTGTTCGCGCTTGGCAGCGACGACCTCCTAATGATCGTGCGCCGCGTCGAGGCACTCGGGAGATTCCTCGACACCGAGGACGGCGAGCATTTGCTGACCGGCACCAAGCGCGCCATCAACATCCTGCGCATCGAGGAGAAGAAGGACGCTCGCGTCTACGATGAAGTCCCGGATCCGAAGTTGTTCAAACGGCCCGAGGAAAAGGCTCTGGCCAAAGCCGTCGACGAGGTCGAGAAGGCTGCTGCCGCGGCGGTCGCGCGCGAGGATTTCGAGGGCGCCATGGCCGAGATAGCGAAGCTCAGAACGCCGGTCGACGAGTTCTTCGAGCATGTCACGGTGAATGCGACCGAGGCCGATCTAAGAACCAACCGCTTGCGCCTCTTGAATCGCATCCGCGCCACGACGCTCGCCGTCGCCGACTTCTCCAAGATCGAAGGCTGAGGCTCAAGGCGCCAGCGACAGGAGTATAAGGACAATTCCAAGCGTTGCGACGTTCCACACCAGCGACCGCGCCAGCGGCACGCCGAAGACGTAGAGCGGCAAATAGGCGACTCGCCCCCAGAAATAGAATTGGGAGCCCCAGATCGTCATCCAATCATGACGCCCTGCCGCGTGAGCGATAAAGACGGCGGCAAAGAGCGGAAACGTCTCAACGAAGTTACCAAGCGCTCGCTCCAATCGTCCAGCGACGCCGGTAAGTTGCGGCCTCGGCTCATCGCGCGGCCCCGCCGCCCACCGATAGCCATGCTGCAGGTTCTTGCTTTGGGCTGAGAGGACGATTTGCACGAGGCCGAGCGCGATGCTAAGCGCGAGCAACTTGAGTTCGATTGTCATAAGCGTCCCCTTTGTGTCATTCCCGCGCAAGCGGGAATCCAGTAACCAATGAGATCGCAAGCTCATCACCGACAGTGATCACTAGAGATTCCCCTGCGCGGGCGTGACAAGGAGTGAAAGTAATGCCAGCAAGCGTCAGCCTGATCACCCTCGGCGTTGCTGATGTTGCACGCGCGACCCGCTTCTATGAAACCCTCGGCTTTGTGACGTCGAAACGCGCGAGCCAGGAAGACGTGACCTTCATGCGCGCCGGAAGTGTCGCGCTGGCCCTGTGGGGGCGGCAGGCGCAGCTCGAGGACGCCTGCGCCGAAGGCCTTTGGACCGGTAATGGCGGCATCGTAGTTGTGCGGAACTTGGCGAGCGAGGCTGAAGTGGATAGGGCGATGGCACAAGCCGAAGCTGCCGGCGCGCGCGTGCTCAAACCCGCGGCCAAGGCCTTCTGGGGCGGCTACAACGGCTACTTCGCCGATCCCGATGGGCATGTTTGGGAGGTGGCGTTCAATCCATTTTGGCAATTGGATGAGGATGGTCGCGTCAAGTTGCCGGAATGATTCCTGAAATGCCTGATCTCCACCTCTTCGTCTACGGCACGCTTCGCTCCGAGAGCCCGCACCCGATGGCGCGGCGCCTCAGGTCGGGCGCCAAGCTTATCGGCAAGGCAAGCGCGGCGGGCGCGCTTTACGATCTCGGCTACTATCCCGGCGCCACCTTCGCACCCGGTCATAAGACGCGCGTCTTGGGCGAGGTCTTCATCGTTCATTCCGCGAGCCCGCTCAAGACCGCGCTCGACCTCTACGAAGGTGCCGAGACCGACGCGATCGGCTCCATGTATGGGCCGGTCGAGATCGAAGTCGAGCTCGAGCGCGGCGGCACGAAGCTCGCGATCGTCTACGCGCTGAAGCGCATCCCGCACTTCGCCAAGCCCGTCGAAAGCGGCGACTGGATCCTCCATCGCCGTACCCGCGCCGCGCGCCCGCTGCGGAGTTAGCCCAGGCTTCACCCGTTTTGGTCCCACCGATTTGTGTCGTGCGCCTGAGGCGGCTACAAGGGCACGATCAAGCGAGCCATGGCCATGGACACGACCGACCATTCACTAGCAACCAGGCCGAGATGGGTGTTCACCTTCGGCGCAGGCCACGCCGACGGTTCGGCGAGCGACCGCGACCTGCTAGGCGGCAAGGGCGCCTATCTTGCCGAGATGTCGCGGCTCGGCTTGCCCGTGCCGCCGGGCTTCACCATCTCGTCCGAGGTCTGCACGGTCTATTACGAGCTCGGGCGGAAGCTGCCCGAGGAGCTGAGGCCGATGGTGAGCAATGCGCTCGAAGTCGTGGGCCGCGTTGCCGACGCGAAT
Source organism: uncultured Alphaproteobacteria bacterium (assembly GCA_963732205.1). Taxonomy (GTDB): domain Bacteria; phylum Pseudomonadota; class Alphaproteobacteria; order Rhizobiales; family Methyloligellaceae; genus Methyloceanibacter. Next base: position 488,088 of record CAVSYE010000004.1, on the reverse strand, counting down.
TTCGGCGACGTCGAGAATCCTCTCCTGGTGTCGGTCAGATCGGGCAGCCGGGCCTCGATGCCGGGCATGATGGACACCGTGCTCAATCTTGGCCTGAACGACCAGACCGTCGAAGGCCTCGCCCGCCGCTCGGGCGATCCGCGTTTCGCCTATGACACCTATCGCCGTTTCATCCAGATGTATGCCGACGTGGTGCTCGGCATCGATCACGAGCTGTTCGAGGAGATTCTCGAGAACTTCAAAAATCTCAAAGGCTTCGAATACGACACCGAGCTTTCGGCGGAGGATTGGGGGGTGATCGTCGGCCGCTTCAAGACGCGCGTCGAGAGCGAGCTTGGCGAGCCCTTCCCGCAAGACCTCCACGACCAGCTTTGGGGCGCGATCGCCGCGGTGTTCGGCTCCTGGCAAAACGCGCGCGCCATCGCCTATCGGCGCTTGCACGACATTCCCGACAGCTGGGGGACTGCCGTCACCATCCAGGCGATGGTGTTCGGCAATCGCGGCGACAGGAGCGCGACCGGAGTCGTGTTCACGCGCAATCCCTCGACCGGACAGAAGGAGCTTTACGGAGAATATCTGTTGAATGCGCAGGGCGAGGACGTGGTCGCAGGCTTGCGCACGCCACTGCCTCTGACCGAGGCCTCGCGCAAGGGCTCGGGCACGCAGCGGCCTTCGCTCGAAGCGCTGATGCCCGAGGCATTCGCCGAGCTCAAGAGCGCCTGCACCAAACTCGAGGCTCATTTCCGCGACCTCCAGGACATCGAGTTTACCGTGCAGGAAGGCAAGCTGTTCATGCTGCAGACCCGCGCGGGCAAGCGCTCGACCCAGGCCGCGCTCAAGATCGCCATCGATATGGCACAGGAGGGGCTGATCAGCCGCGACGAGGCAGTGCTCGCCATCGATCCGGCCCAGCTCGACCAGCTGCTTCATCCGACGCTCGATCCCGATGCCGACCGCATCGTTCTCGCCAAGGGCCTGCCCGCTTCCCCGGGCGCTGCGACCGGAGAGCTCGTCTTCGATGCCGACGAGGCGGTGCATCTCAAGGCCCAAGGCCACACGGTCATCCTCGCCCGCATCGAGACCTCGCCTGAGGATGTGCAAGGCATGCATTCCGCCGTTGGCATCTTCACCACGCGCGGGGGCATGACGAGCCACGCCGCCGTCGTCGCTCGCGGCATGGGGCGGCCTTGCGTCGTAGGTGCTTCTTCCGTGCAGATCGATCTTGAACGCGAGACGCTGTCCGCTGGCGGCATACTCCTGCACAAGGGCGAGATTGTTACCATCGACGGCTCAACGGGACAGATCATCAAGGGCCGCGTGCCGATGCGACACCCAACGCTCTCGGAGGATTTCACCAAGCTGATGCGCTGGGCCGATGATGTCCGGCGCATGCGTGTGCGCGCCAACGCCGATACGCCGACCGATGCGCGTCAGGCGCGTACCTTCGGCGCCGAGGGAATTGGGCTTTGCCGCACCGAGCATATGTTTTTCGAGGAGAGCCGCATCCTCGCCATGCGCGAGATGATCCTCGCCGAGGATGCCGAGGGACGGCGCAAGGCACTCGCCAAGCTTCTTCCCGCGCAGCGTCAAGACTTCATCGCCCTGTTCGCCATCATGGCCGGGCTGCCGGTGACGATCAGGCTCCTCGATCCGCCGCTGCACGAGTTCCTGCCCCATACTGCCGAGGCCATCGAAGAGGTCGCGGCCGACATGGAGGTGACGGTGCCGCGGCTAGAGCGCCGGATCGCAGCTCTAAGCGAGTTCAATCCGATGCTAGGCCAGCGCGGCTCGCGGCTGCTTGTGAGCTATCCCGAGATCGTGGAGATGCAGGCGAGAGCCATCTTCGAGGCGGCGATCGACGCCGGCAAGTCGCTCCATTCGCGCGTCATACCGGAGATCATGGTCCCGTTCGTCGCGACCAAGCGCGAGCTCGATATCGTCAAAGAGCGCATCGCCGCCACCGCGCGTGCCGTCGACAAGGAGCGCGGCACGAGCGTCGCCTATAGCGTTGGCACCATGGTCGAGCTGCCGCGCGCCTGCCTTATGGCCGGCGAGATCGGCGAAAGCGCACAGTTCTTTTCTTTCGGCACCAACGATCTGACGCAGACGACGTTCGGCTTGAGCCGTGACGACGCGGGCCGCTTCCTCGGCGAATATGCTGAAAAGGGGATCATCCAGCACGACCCCTTCGTCACCCTTGATCCTGCGGTGGGAGAATTGATGCAGATCGCGGTCGAGCGCGGACGGAGAGCGAAGCCCGAGCTCAAGATGGGAATTTGCGGCGAGCACGGCGGCGACCCCGCCACCATCACCTTCTGCGAGAAGATCGGCCTCAACTATGTGTCCTGCTCGCCCTATCGGGTGCCGGTGGCCCGTCTTGCGGCCGCCCAAGCCGCGCTCGGCAAGGGGGTAACCGATAATTAGCGTTTTTCACAAGAAATGGTCGGCTGTTGCCGTGGACCACAATTTGCCCTAATTTCTCGGGCACGGTTAACGCAATGACACGGGAATCCGGGCCAAAACCGGTGGGGGACTTAACGTTAACATTCTGATTTCCCACCATTTTGCCTGAATAATTACGGGGACGCCTCATCTTTGCGTCCGTTCCTTGGGACGGCGCAGGTTGGGGCAAGTGGGGGTACCGGCCGGCGCGACGGGCGGAAGCTCCCGCGGGTTAGGGGTGACCTGGAGGGAAAATGGGCCGACGCTTGCCTCGTCGGGTGTGGCACACCGTCGCTGCGCTAGTGCCGCTTCCCTTGATTGGCTTGGGCTACGTGGCCGCGGTGCCGGGCAATCCCGTCGCCTTTCAGGTCGAGCTTCTTCTTTCCGGCAAAGGATCGGCCTATGCGGTGAGCCGCACCGCTGACGTTGTCCCCTCGGTGCTTCCTCGCGAGGCTTCGTATCTGTTCAGGACCAGCGGCAAAGGCCCACGCGCCGATCAGGTTCTCGCCGCTAACGCCGTCACTTACGCCGGCAAGCAACTCATCACCGCAAGCCTCGGCGGCAATCCCGGAGCAGAAGCGCTCTCGATCGGCAGCGAGATCAGCCGAGCGCTCAAAGGCGACCGCCTCAACCCGACCGTCTCGAATGTCGCGCTCAGGGGCCCCGTGGGGGGCAATCCTGGGCTTCTCATGAATGCGAGCTACGGGTTGCCCTTCGCGCAGAGCCTCGACGTCGACGGCTTCAAGCCTTCGCCCTCCGAGGTCGCCTATCGTCCGAGCCCCGAGGGCCTGAACTTCAGGTCAAAGGGCGAAAGCCAGGCCGAATTCGAGGAGCGTGAGCGCCGCTGCCTCGCCACCGCCATTTATTTTGAAGCGCGCGGCGAGCCGGTGCGCGGCCAGATCGCGGTAGGCCAGGTGATCATGAACCGTGTCAGGAGCCCGATGTTTCCCGAGACGATTTGCGGTGTCGTCTATCAGGGACAGATGCATCCAGGCTGTCAGTTCTCCTTCACTTGCGACGGTCACACCGACACTCCGCGGAACGACGATCAATGGACTCTCGCCCAGAGCATCGCCAAGAAGATCACCGCCGGCGATCTTTGGCTCCCCGAAGTCGGCTATTCCACCTACTACCACGCCAATTACGTGAGCCCCGCCTGGGTCGGTGAAATGAGTAAGATCGACAAGATCGGGCGGCATATCTTCTACAAGAAGCGGCACGAGGAGCCTTACGTGGTCGACGCGTCGACCGATGCCGATGCCGATGCCAGCTCCGGAATTTCTCTCACGCCCACGCTCTCGCTCGTATCTGCGGCAGTGAGCAACGTCGCCGGGACAGCTACCCCGTCCACTCCAGCGATGAGTTTAGGCTACGCGGCGCACTAGTGAGCGCCCCGACCGAGATCACATCGACTCCGGTTTTAGCAATTCCGCCGACGGTTTCTAGGCTCACGCCTCCCGATGCTTCGGTCACCACGCGTCCCTTCACCAGCTCGACCGCCTTCTTCAACATCGCAATATCCATATTGTCGAGTAGTACCGCATCGATCGGATAGCGGAGCGCTTCTTCGAGCTCGGCGAGCGTTTCCACTTCGACCTCGATCTTTACCAGGTGGCCGACGCGCGAGCGAATCATCTTGAGCGCCTGGGGGATGCCGCCGGCTGCGGCGATATGATTGTCCTTCACCAGGACCGCGTCGTAGAGCCCGAAGCGATGGTTCGCGCCGCCGCCGGCCCTCACCGCATATTTCTCGAAAGCCCTGAGATTGGGCGTCGTCTTGCGCGTGCAGGCGATGCGCGCCTTCGTGCCCTTGACGCCGGCGACGAATTTCGCGGTGAGGGTGGCGATGCCGCTCATCCGGTTGAGGAAATTGAGCGCCGTCCGCTCGCCGGTGAGCAGCGCCCGCGTGCGCCCCTCCACTCTGGCGATCACCCCGCCTGCAGCAACCCTCTGCCCGTCGGCGGCAACGCGAGTGAACTTCACCTCCGGATCAAGAATCCTGAAGGCGGCCTCGGCGAGATCGAGCCCAGCCACGATACCTTCCTCGCGCGCAACAATCGCCGCCTTGCCGCGAGCGTCGGCAGGGATGATCGCGTCGGTGGTGATATCCCCGGCCTGCCCGAGATCCTCATCGAGAGCTGCCGCGACCGCTTGTTCGACCAGCAGGGGCGGCAGATCGAGAGAGGGGGAGGTCGCCTCGCTCATGAATTGAGCGATGCGCCACGAAAGGCCACGACGCGCGAACGACGCGTATCACGCGACGGCGCTTCGATCGCCTCGCGGGCAATCTCCTCGGCCTTGCCGAGCGTGAGGAAGCTTCGCCGCTGAAGTCGATCGTCGGGCACCGGGTAATCGCTGCGGAAATGAGCGCCACGGCTCTCCTTGCGCGCAAATGCCGCCGCGGTAATCAGCTTGGCGGTGGTCAGCATGTTGGCGAGACGCCGGTCGCCCTTTGCTATCGCTTCAGGCTCGAGCATGAGGATCGTACGGAGCGCCTTGGTGAGCGAGGACTCGTCGCGGATTACGCCGACCTCTGCCGACATGGTGCGGCGCAGAGCCTGCTCGAGACGCTCGTCATGACTGCTGGCCGCAGCTTGCGTCACCTGCGCTGTCAACATCGGCTGCGGCATCACCTGCGAGCCGGCAATATCCTTGGCAACGCGCGCGCCGAATACCACGGCCTCGAGCAGCGAGTTGGAGGCGAGCCGGTTCGCGCCATGCGCGCCGGTCGAGGACACCTCGCCGCACGCCCACAGCCCATCGACAGTGCTCCGGCCTCGTGCATCGGTTAGGATGCCGCCCATGTGATAATGCGCGGCGGGCGCGACCGGGATCGGGTCCTTGGTGGGATCGATCCCAGCCGAGCGGCAGGCCTCGAACACGGTTGGGAAGCGCAATGCAAGCTCATCGCCAAGCGTTCGGCAATCGAGGAACGCGCCGCGGCCGCTTGCGACCTCCCGATAGACGGCGCGCGCGACCACGTCGCGCGGGCCAAGCTCGGCATCCTCATGCACCGCACGCATGAAGCGCTCGCCGCGCGAGTTGATCAGAATGGCGCCTTCGCCGCGCAGTGCCTCGGTCGCGAGCGGCGCGGGATCGCGACCGATATTGATCGCAGTGGGGTGGAACTGCACGAACTCTGCATCGGCGGTCACGGCGCCGGCGCGCGCGGCAATGGCGATGCCTTCGCCGCGGGCCTCGCGCGGATTGGTAGTGATGGCATAGATCTGACCGGCGCCTCCGGTCGCAAGCACGACCGCGCTCGCCGGCAGAATAAGTCCGCGGGCCGAGGGAGTGCCATCGCTTGATGCGACCTCAAGCCCAGCTACGCGGCGGTCACGCAAGATAAGGTCGCGCGCGGCGAAGCCTTCGAGCACGATGATCGAGGGCGTCGCGCGGACCGCTTCCATCAGCGCATGCATGATGGCACGGCCCGCCGTATCTCCCTTGACATGAAGGATGCGGCTTTTGCCGTGCGCCGCCTCGCGGCCGAAGGTGAGATGACCCTCGATGTCCCGGTCGAAGGGGACGCCGTAGCGAAGCAGATCCTCGACGCGCTCGCGCGCTTCGCGTGCCAGGAGAAACGCGATCTTCTCATCGACGATCCCCGCGCCGGCCATGATCGTGTCGGCGGCATGGTCCTCGGGACTGTCACCCTCTGCCAGCGCTGCCGCGATGCCGGCCTGGGCCCACAGGCTCGATGCGCCTTCGCCGAAGCGCGCCGCCGAGACGACGGTGACCGGACGCGGCGCGAGCTTGAGCGCGGTGAAGAGCCCGGCAAGCCCGGCGCCGACCACGATCACGCCCGAAGTTGCGACGCGTGGCAGTGTTGTGGAAGAGGGCGGCATCTCGGTCACTCTTAGGTTACGCCTCGACAGACGCCTCGAAGTCAGTGATTGAGATTGATCATGCGCTCGACGGCCTCACGCGCGCGAGCGGCGATTGCTGGATCGATCGTGACCTCCTCCTTGAGGAAGATGAGCGAGTCGAGGATCTTGGGCAGCGTAATGCGCTTCATGTGCGGGCAGAGATTGCACGGCCGCACGAACTCGACCTTGGGCGCCTCTACCGCGACGTTGTCGCTCATCGAGCACTCGGTCACGAGCAGCACCTTCGTAGGCTGATGATCCTTGACCCATTTGATCATGCCCGAGGTCGAGCCGGTGAAATCGGCCTCGGCAAGCACGTCTGGTGCGCACTCGGGATGCGCGATGATCTTCACGCCCGGATCGCTCTCGCGATAGGCGCGGAGCTCCTCGCCGGTGAAGCGCTCATGCACCTCACAATGGCCCTTCCACGTGATGATCTCGACGGATGTCTGCGTCTGCACCCATTTGGCGAGATACTCATCGGGCAGCATGATCACGCGTGGAGCGCCAAGCGACTCGACCACGCGCACCGCATTGGCAGACGTGCAGCAAATATCCGACTCGGCCTTTACCTCAGCCGAGGTGTTGACATAGGTCACGACCGGCACGCCGGGATAGGCCTCGCGCAGCGCGCGCACGTCGGCAGCAGTGATCGACGCGGCGAGCGAGCAGCCGGCGCGTGAATCTGGGATGAGCACCATCTTGTCCGGGTTGAGCAGCTTCGCCGTCTCGGCCATGAAATGCACGCCACCCTGGACGATGATCTTGGCGTCGGTCTTGGCCGCTTCGCGCGCAAGCTGCAGCGAGTCGCCGACCACGTCGGCAACGCAGTGGAAGATCTCCGGCGTCATGTAGTTGTGCGCGAGCACGACCGCGTTGCGGGCCTTCTTCAGGTCGTTGATCGCCTTCACATAAGGGGCGAAGCCCGGCCACTCGATCGGCGGGATCACGCGCGAGACGCGCTCATAGAGATGGGCCGTGTCCCGAGCAACCTCCGGCGTGTAAGCCAGATCGGGCAAGAGCTGAGCCGGAAGCGGCGCGGGCGCTGCCCTCCTGCCGAGCCGCGCGCTGTGGACCGTCGTCATCGCGTTTTGCCTCCCATCCTTAATGCTCATAATGAGCATATATGGGGGATAAAACATCCGGCGCAAGGGCCGGCCCCACACCTAAGTACTATCCTCATGATGAGTATAGGCGACTGCGGACGGGAATCCTAGGCCCCCCGCTTCACATCGCCGCGACGCTCGAAAAGTCTTAGCCCGTGCGCTAGCGGACGCCCCAGCGGGCAAGCCAAACGCCGTCGACTGAGGTGTGATCTTGTTGGTGCTCACGCCAGGAGGGAGGTCGGTCGGTCGACTTATTTCCGCGCCACGGAAAGAATTTGCGTCATTTGCTCAGAGTGAGCAGAAATTTTGCGGTTCTGACCGCGGGACGCCGATTGCCGCGTCCAGCTTAAGAATCGGGCAGATCGCTGTGGCCCTTTCCACCGGCTCGGATTAACCTGGAACTCTAATGGGGGTCTGTGGATGCGTGGATGCCCTTGGCTCGCCGTCTTCGCAGCGGCCGCTTCAGCCTTGGCGTTAGGGGCGACGCTCGCGCGTCCGGTATACGCTAAGGACGCACCGGCCCCTGCCGCAGCTAAGATCCACTGGGTCAATCCTGACCTCGCTCCTGCCAATGATCCGGACGACACGGCTCCTGCGGCTCCCAACGCCTCCGATCAAGGTTCGGGCGAAGCGGCCCAGGCACCGGAAGAGACAGCTCCGCCGCCTGATGCGACGCCCGTCGTCGCCAGCATCCGCGCCAAGCTTGCCGAGATGGGCAAGACGTCGTCCTCGGGAGATCTCACAGCGCTAGAAGCCTTCTACAACACGCGCGGCGATCCGCTGTGGATGACCGACATGGGGTTTTCCGGCTACGCGCTCGCGGCGATCGACGAGATGCGCCGCGCCGACGACTGGGGCCTATCGAGCTCTGCCTTCGATCTGCCGCCTGCGGGCAACTTGCCGAAATCACCCGACGAAGCCGCCGCAAACGAGATCAAGCTTGATCTTGCCATCCTGAAATATGCCCGCTTTGCCCGCGGCGGACGCACCGAGCCCGCCAAGCTCAACAAGCTCTTCGGCGTCGCGCCCACTCTGCCCGATCCGAAGAAGGTGATGGCCGGGATCGCCGCCTCAGAGACACCCGATGCCTATCTTCGCTCTCTCCAACCGAAACACGAGCAGTTCCAACGTCTCCATCAGGCGCTGCTCGAGGCCCGCCAGTCCGGCAAAGGGAGCACGCAGAAGATCATCGTCAACATGGAACGCTGGCGGTGGATGCCGGAGGACCTTGGGTCGCTTTATCTCTGGCTCAACGTTCCCGAGTTCAACGTCTACGTCGTCAAGGACGGCAAGTCGATCTACACCGACAAGATCGTCGTCGGCGAATTGAAATATTCGACGCCGATGTTCTCTGCCGACTTGAAATCGGTCGTGTTCAACCCGGAATGGACCGTGCCGCCGACTATCGTCCGGGAGAATTTGCTGCCCAATTTACGTGGAGGAGGAGGCCTGTTCAGCAGCAACACCGCCATCCTTACCCAGCATGAGCTCAAGGTGAAGTATAACGGCCGCTTCGTCGATGCGGGGAGCATCAACTGGAACACCGTCAATATGGGCGCGGTCAGCTTCGTGCAGGCGCCAGGACCCAACAACGTGCTCGGCAAAGTCAAGTTCGTTTATCCGAATCCCTTCTCCGTCTACATGCACGACACCATCAAGCAGGGATTGTTCGACACCGACATGCGAGCCGAGGGCCACAATTGTCCGCGCGTCTATAAGCCGGGCAAGATGGCCGCGGTCGTTCTTGCCGCCGATCAGGATATGCCGCAGGCGCAGATCGATAAGTTGTTGGCCGAGGGCTACAACAGCTCGGTCGCCATCCAGCACCATTTCCCCGTGCATACGACGTACTTCACGGCGACGGTCGACGACAACGGCAAGCTCAAGACCTACCCCGACATCTATAAGCTGGACGCCGTGGTCGCGGCCGCGATTGGAGCCAAGGAGGCGAGGGCCGAGGCCGTTGCCGACAATGTGCCGCAGGCCAAGGCGAAGCCGGAAGCGCCGGGCGGAAATCTCGCCGACTCGGTCCGCTGATCACGCGAAACATCCACGGCAGCTCGCTCAGCTACGCTTACCCCCACATAGTCATGGGCTGGCCGGCATTATTTTGCTAGGCTTGCACGTTGCCTAAGCCTCATGGGAGGAGCGCGCGCGTGCAATCGCAATTCACCGTCGGGGTCTGCGTCGAAGGCAGGGGTGATCGAAATCGTGGTCAGGGCGGAGGACGCGCTGATCGCGGCGCTGAAGGTCAAGGCCGAGCGGCCGGGTGCCACCATCACCTATGTCCGGCGGCTGAACCGCCGTGGCGATCAGCGTCACCCGCCCCACCGCTTGAATGAAGTGCGCTAGCTCCCGCCCGGCGGAGCGTCGGGCGCGACCCTTTCCGAACCGTTAGTTGCGGCTTTTGGCCAGCTTGCCCATAATCCGGCACGCCGCCACGCCCGGGTCGAGCCGAGAATGACAGAGCCCGTCGCGCTCAAGTATCGCGCCTTCATCTCCTATAGCCACGCCGACACGCCTCAAGCCAAATGGCTGCATCGCGGGCTCGAGAGCTTCCGCATCGACAACGACCTCGTCGGCAGGGAGACAAAGTCGGGGCCGATCCCCAAAACGCTGAAGCCCATCTTCCGCGACCGCGACGACTTCACTGCGGGTCACACACTCACCGAGCAGACTCTTGCCGCGCTCGATGCCTCGGCCGCTCTGATCGTGCTCTGCTCGCCTGCGTCGGCGAAGAGCCATTATGTCAACGAGGAGATCAGGCTCTTCAAACAGCGCCAGCCCAAGCGGCCCGTGGTCCCTCTCATCATCGACGGCAAGCCTGGCGATCCCGAGCGCGAATGTTTTCCCCAAGCGCTCAAATACAAGGTCGATGCCAAGGGCCGCATCGGCAAGAAGCCGCTCGAGTTGCTTGCGGCCGACGCGCGCGAAGATGGCGACGGCAAACAGCTTGCGCTTGCCAAGGTCATCGCCGGTCTTCTCGATGTCAGCTCGGACGAAGTGTTCCGCCGCGCCGAGCGCGAGCGCCGGCGAAAGGCGCGCATCCGCAACGGCGTCATCGGCGTCTTGGCCTTCCTCTCGGTCGCCGCAGTCGGCAGCGCGGCTTACGCCTGGCAACAGCTCAAGACCAACGAGGCTTTTCTCAAGGCCACGCTGAAGACGGCGACCGAAATCGTCGACGATGCGGTCACCCAGGCCGAGAAATACGGCGTGCCGCGCACCGCGACGCTCGCGTTGCTCACGCGCGCGGAAGGGTTGTTCGACAACATGGCGATGCTCGGCAAGCCGACGCCCGAGCTGCGCTATCAGAAGGCCTGGATGCTGATCCAGTTCGCGCACAATTACGAGGCGCTCGGCGACACGGGCAAATGGCAGGAGCGCGCCGAGACCGCTCGTCAGATGCTCCAGATTCTTTCCGAGCAGGACCCGGGAAACACAGCCTACAGTCGCGATCTCGCCATCGCCGAGAGTACGCTTGGCGATGCACTCGCCGCCAAAGGTGACCTCGACGGCGCCCTGCAAAGCTATGGCACGTCGCTCGCGCGCGTTCTGCACCTCGCCAATGCCGATCCCGACGACGGTGGTCTGTTGCGCGACGTCGCCGTCGAGGTCGAGAGGGTCGGCGCGATACAGCTCCAGCGAGGCAAGCTCGCCGACGCGCTGAAATCTTTCCAGCAGGGCGAAGGTCTCGCGGAAATCCTGGCGCGTGCCGATCCAAACGATTCTGAGCTGCAACGCGGCGTCGCGGTGTCCCATAACAAGATCGGCGATGTGTTGATGGCCCAAGGCGATCTGGCCGGTGCTCTGGATGAATATCGCAAGGCGCTTGGGTTTACCGAACGCATCGCCAAGGAAGATCCCACCAACACGCTGTTCCAGCGCGACCTCTCTTATTCCTACAATGAGATCGGCGTCGTCTTTTCGGCGCAAGGCAAGCCCGACGAAGCGTTGCGATCGTTCCGCGACGGTCTCGCAATACGAGAGCGCCTCGCCGAGACCGATCCGAGCAATGCCGGTTGGCAGCACGACGTCGCCGTGGCTCATGATCGGGTCGGCGATGCGCTTGTCGCGCAAGGAAAGCTCGACGAGGCGTTGCAGTCCTATGGCGACGAGCGCGCGACCCTCGACCGGCTCACCAAGTCGGACCCTAACAATGCTCTTTGGCAGCGCGATCTTTCCGTGGCCTTGGGCAAGATCGGCGACGTGCTGCTCGCCCAAGGCAATGTCGATGCGGCGCTTGCCTCCTACGTGGATGACCTCGCCATTGCCAAACGCCTGGCTGAGGCGAGCCCCGATAATGCCGGGTGGCAGCGCGATCTCGCCGTGTCCTACAACAAGGCGGGGAGCGCCGGGAAGGCGCAGGGCAAGCTCGACGAGGCGCTCAAATCTTACGGGCAAGGGCGCGAAATCATGCAGCGCCTCGTCGAACAGGACCCGAGCAATACCGGTTGGCAACGCGACGTCTCAGTCTCCGATCTTGAGATCGGCAATGCGGCCCTCGCCCAAGGGGACGCGGCGAAGGCGCTTGCGTCCTACCGGGAGGCTCTAACTCTCCGCGACAAATTGGCCAAATCGGATCCCAACAATGCCGATTGGCAGCGCGATCTCGCCGTCGCTCATGGCCGCGTGGGGCTCGCCCTGGCGCAGCAGGGCAAGATGGATGAGGCGTTCGCCGAGTTGCACGAGGGGAGGGATCTCGTCGCCAGCCTGACAGCGAAGTTCTCGGCGAGCGCCGCTCTCACTCGAGACCTCGCCTGGTTCGACCAGACTCTGGGCGGGCTCGAGGAAGCGATTGCGCCGGCGCCGCAAGTGTTGGAAGCCAAGCCTGGGTTCCGCTGACCTTGACGCATCGAGCGCCTTGTAAAAGCCATGGTTGACGTCCACATACTTGGTATCGACATTTGGCCGGACCACATGGCCGTTTCGCCTTCGCTGATTGCCAGGCGTTCGTACAGACCATCCAAACATCGACAATTTGAACTTCGGGCTGTCGCTCGTCCCGAATCACAACTGCATGACTTCAGCGAAAGGACGATCCCGAATGACTACGGGTACTGTGAAATTCTACAACGCGCAAAAGGGCTTTGGCTTCATCCAGCCGGACGACGGCGGCAAGGACGTGTTCGTACATGCGACCGCGCTCGAGCGCGCAGGAATGCGCGATCTGGTTGAAGGCCAGAAGGTGTCGTTCGACACCGAGCAAGACAGCCGCAGCGGCAAGACCGCAGTCGGTAACATCAAGGCCGCCTAGTCCCACAAGGACAGACTTGTCTTGGTAAATCAGAGCCGCTTCCCTCGGGGAGCGGCTCGTTAGTTTCCACGAGCATTGTCGATCCGCTGTTCGCCCGCGGTGGGGATCAGCCAGACCGTGATGATGTCAGGCTCTTCAAGCCGGCCCGTCGCGGCGAGCTCGTCTCTCAACATGCTCCACGCAGTCGCTTCGGAAGAGGTGGCGTTGCGGGCGATGATTGGTGCACGCCCATTCCAGACAGGCCGCCCCCCGCTATGCACCATTTCCAGCGTGTGACGCATCACGGCGTGGATGTCGAGCCAAGCTTGCGCGCCAGCCACATCGTCGGCGCGGAAGGCAAAGATCCCGCGCCCGTCAATCTCCGCGACATAGGTCTGCATGGGCTCTGCTCACGCCGCGGCTAGGTGCCGCGAGCGCGCTTTGGTTGAGGTGAAGACGCTCGATCCCGCTTGAGCGGATAATCGGCACTGTCATAGAGGCGCCTGATCCCGCCGCCATCGAACCTTTCCTCTTCGACCTCGAGATAGGTTCCCAACAAATACTGAGGCGGAAGCTCTTCGATCGCGTAGCGAACAGCCTCCGCGGCCTTGGCAAATCGCTTGTAGGTGATGCGCCGCGCGCTCTTCCAACCCCTGGCGGGAAATAACTCGGCTTGCGCCGTGTAATCGAATGAGGACATAGATTGTTGGCTCCATAAAATGCAAACACACGGGCTGAATGATATCAGGCCCGACCCCACTCTATATTTAAGCAGTTAGCCACGCAAAAACCAGCAGCGCGGAGATTTTATTTTGGCAATTCGGGATTTTAGGTCGGAACGTCAGGCGAGAATTTTTGAAAGTCTTAGCGAAGAACAGTCTCGCTAGCTCTTCATCCGGTAGCCGGTCTTGAAGATCCACGCCACCACGGCCAGACAAATAGCAAGGAACAGCCCGGTCATGGCAAGACTCACGACCGGGCTGACATCGGCGATTTCGTAGAAGCTCCAACGGAACCCGCTGATCAGGTAGACGACGGGGTTGAGCAGCGTCACCTTCTGCCACACCGGCGGCAACACCGAGATCGAATAGAACGTGCCGCCGAGAAAGGTGAGCGGCGTAATGATGAGGAGCGGCACGAGCTGGAGCTTTTCGAAGCCGTCGGCCCAGATGCCGATGATGAAGCCGAAGAGGCTGAAGGTCGCCGCCGTCAGCACCAAGAACGCTACCATCCAGAAGGGATGAGCAATTCTGATCGGCACGAACAGCCAAGCGGTGGCGAGAATGATCAGCCCGAGAAGGATCGACTTGGTGGCGGCGGCGCCGACATAGCCGATCACGATCTCCAGATAGGAGATCGGCGCCGACAGCAGCTCAAAGATCGTGCCGGTGAAGCGCGGGAAATAGATGCCGAACGAGGCGTTGGCGACGCTTTGAGTGAGCAGCATCAGCATGATCAGCCCCGGCACAATGAAGGCACCGTAGGGCACGCCCTCGATCTCGGTGATGCGCGAGCCGATTGCGGCCCCGAACACCACGAAATAGAGCGAGGTGGAGATCGCCGGCGAGACGATGCTTTGCAACAGCGTACGCCCGGTGCGCGCCATCTCGAATTTGTAGATCGCTCTGATCGCCGGCAGGTTCATTGCTGCCTCACCAGATCAACGAAGATGTTCTCGAGCGAGCTTTGCGTCGTGTCGAGGTCCTTGAACCTGATGCCGGCGCGGGAAAGATCGGCGAGGAGGCCGGTGATGCCGGTGCGCGGGCCTTGCGTGTCATAAGTGTAGATCAGCTCGCTGCCGCCGTTGGCGAGCGTCAATTGATGGCCATCGAGCTCGGCCGGAATGGCCGTCAGCGCATCGTGCAGCTGGAGGGTGAGCTGCTTCCTGCCGAGCTTGTGCATCAGCTCGCTCTTGTCCTCGACGAGGATCAACTCGCCCCGGTTGATGACGCCGATGCGGTCGGCCATGTCCTCGGCTTCGTGGATGTAGTGCGTGGTAAGGATGATGGTCACGCCGGAATCGCGTAAGTGCCTGATCACCTCCCACATGTCCTTGCGCAGCGCCACATCGACACCGGCCGTCGGTTCATCGAGAAACAAAACAGTGGGCTCGTGCGACAGCGCCTTGGCGATCAGCACGCGCCGCTTCATGCCGCCCGAGAGCGTCATCAGCTTCGAGTTCTTGCGATCGAGCAAAGAGAGATCCTTCAGGATCTTCTCGATGTAGGCCTGATCGTCCCATTTGCCGAACAGGCCGCGACTCAAGGAGACCGTGTCCCACACCGTCTCGAACATTTCGAGCGTCAACTCCTGCGGCACGAGCCCGATCATCGACCGTGTGGCGCGATAATCGGTGATGATGTCGTGCCCGCCCACCAGGACTTTCCCCGCGCCGGGCGTAACGATCCCGCAGATGATGCTGATCAGCGTCGTCTTGCCGGCGCCGTTAGGACCAAGCAGGGCGAAGATCTCTCCCTTTTCGATTTCGAGATTGATGTCCTTCAGCGCCTGAAAGCCGGATGCGTAGGTCTTTGACAGATGCGAAACGGAGATGATCGGTTGCATGCGGAACCGGCTTAAGGTGTGAGGCCGACGAATTGGGGGCGGGAATGCGATCAGGTTGCGGCTGCTTCCCTATCACTCGAGCGCGCCCGAGCCAACTCAGCCGTTTGTGATCCTTGCTCTGTCGAACCCTGCGACGGGCGGTCACGTTGTAGGGCGGGGAGAAGTCAGTCGTGAGGCGGGTGATTCGACCATCCCCACACCTCCTTTGCGGCACAACGAGAACTTGCAAGGAGGGCACCATGAAGACGCATTTGTTGGCCTGCACCGCCGTGGCCTTTGCTCTGAGCCTCTCGCCGGTTCTGGCCCCCGATCAGCAAGGTCAGTTGCCACCACTCTGAGCGTGTCGCCTGATACGGCCAAGTCCGCCAGTCAGCCTCCGTCGGGTAGCGCTGATACCTCAGGCGGTGCCGCCGAGCAGAGTTCGGCCCCGCCAGTTCCGGCGCCGCCAGCGATGGTGGGATGAACCAGCCAAAGACCGGCCAGGGCCAAGCCGACCAGTCAGGCGGCGCGAAAGAGCAGAGTTCGGCATCGCCCGACTCCTCGGCTGCCACCAATCAACCGAACCCCACTATTGGTCAGCAGAACAATTCCCAGCCAAAGACCCAGGCCGAGTAATCCCCAATATCCGCTTTGCAGCAGATCGGGGCCTATCGGGGCCCCGATTTTTTTTTGCGGCTCAGGGCGAAACCGCATCGGCCGACGTGATTCTGAGAATCGCGCCGTCCGGTGCGTCGGTGAGCGCATAGACTGCATCGTCAGGCCCTTGCACGACATCGCGAATGCGCGCGCCCATGGGGATGCGTTCCTCGCCCGTGACCTTCTCTCCGTCGAGAGTGAGGCGGGTGATTGCCTGCGAGGAAAGCCCGGCGATGAGGAGATTGTCCTTCCAGCCGGGGATCACATCGCCGGTATAGAAAGTGATGCCTGATGGAGAGATCACCGGGTTCCAGTGGGCGATGGCGTCGGTGAACTCGGAATGCGTGGCTGGTGGCGGGATCGGGGTGTCGTCGTAATTGCTGCCCCAACTCACCACCGGCCAACCATAATCCTTGCCCGGCTCCAAAACATTGATCTCGTCGCCCCCCTTGGGCCCAAGCTCGCTCTCGAACAGCTTGCCGGTCGTGGGATCGAAGGCGAGGCCTTGCGGATTGCGATGACCATAGGTCCAGATCTCGGGCCTCGCGCCTTCCTTACCCACGAAGGGATTGTCCTTTGGCACCGACCCGTCGGGGTTGATGCGCACGATCTTGCCGAGATCGTTGGAGAAATCCTGGGCCGGGGTGAAGGTGAAGCGCTCGCCGAGTGAGACGAACAGCTTGCCGTCGGGGGCGAAGGCGAGTCTTCCGCCGAAATGATTATGGCCATCGACCTTGGGGTGCTGGCGGAAGATCACCTCGACATCGTCGAGACTGTCGGAGCCGAGCTTGCCGCGTGCCACCGACGTTCCCGCGCCGCCATCTCCAGGCTCGGAATAGGCGATGTAGACGAGCTTGTTCGTTGCGAAGTCGGGATCGAGCTTGACGTCGAGCAGGCCGCCTTGACCTTCCGCGAAAACCTCCGGCACGCCCTTGAGCGGTTCCGATATCGTCCCGTCCTTGGTCACAATGCGGAGCCGGCCCGGACGCTCGGTCACCAGCATGCGCCCGTCGGGCAGGAAGGCGAGACCCCAAGGATTCTGGAGGCCATGCGTGATGGTCTCGACCTTGATCGTCCCTTCTTTCGTCGCGATGGTGGCTTGCTCAGCGAGGCCGGGCCGGGAAATCAGCAACAGCACCAATGTCGCGAGAACACCAAGTCCCGCTCGCCTTCTCACCGGCAACACCCCCGATGATTCTTGAGCGTTATCATACTTTTCCGGCCCTTCTGCCGTAAGCTTGTCCCAATCTCCGGGTGCTTAGGAACTCTGACCTTGACACGTTGATCCAGCCGCGCGGGCCCCAGCTGTTGCATCAATTTGGGCATCGTCTCCGGAAATTTGCGGCAAATCAAAGCTTGGCGGGTGCTTATGCGTCTGATGCGCTTGTGTCTCGTCGTGATTGTTGCGTGTCTTGCCCCGCCGTCTCTAGCAGAGACTGCGAGCAACGCCGATGCAATTCGCGCTTTCATCGAAAGGGTAAATGCGGAGTCAACCAGCTTTTTCGTCTCGGACTCCGAGGCCGAGGCACGGCAACGATGCCGGGACTTGCTCGCTTGGGCTTTCGACGTTCCCTACATGGGTAAACAAGTGCTGGGCAAGACGTGGGACAAGGCGACGGACGAGGAACGAAAAAAATATTTGGACGCCTTCGAAGACGAAGTCATAACTGCGTATCTTCGCCGCATGCGGACCCCAGGCACGACCATGACCTATATCGGCAGCCGGCCGCCGGTGGGAGACGATCAACTCGCCGCGAGCCGCCGCTTGGTACCTGGAAAACCGGATCAGGTCTGGATCTGGTGGTTGCGGCCCGATGGACAGTCTTGGCGCATCATCGACCTCCTGCTCGACGGGCATAGCGTCGTCGATGCCGAGATCCAGGAATACGCCAACGTCTTGGCCAGCAATAATGGTGACATTAACGCGCTCATTGCCTTCATGCACAAGCGAGCGGGAACATGAACGCGCGTCGGACGCAACCTGAGACACTCATGGCGCTCGAGCATATCGGCCATTCTTTCGACCAAGGCCGCATTGTCGCGCTCAAGGACGTCAACCTCACTTTCAGCGAGGGCGAGTCCGTCGCCATTCTCGGTCCGAGCGGGAGTGGTAAGACCACGCTCATCCTGGTGATGTGTGGTATCCGCCTTCCCACGAGCGGCGTCGTGCGCTGGAAAGGCGAGCCCGTCACGACGCTGCGACAGTGGTCCGATCTGCGGCGCAAAGCAATTGGCATCGTCTTTCAGGAATTCAATCTGTTTCCCACGCTCACGGCCAGCGAGAACGTTGAGGTGGCGATGTTCGGCTCGGGCTTCAGCAGCAGCCAACGCCGCCGTCGGGCCGAGGAAGCGCTCGATACTGTCGGTCTTGGGGACCGTGTCACTCATTTGCCTCAGGAGCTGTCAGGCGGGGAACGTCAGCGCGTTGCCATTGCCCGGAGCATCATCAACGATCCCGCGCTCATTCTCGCCGACGAGCCGACCGGCAATCTCGACAGCGCTAGCGCAGCGGCGATCTTGAAACTCTTGTTCGATCTGCAGCGGGCGCGGGGCGTGACCCTTATCATAGTGACCCACGCGCCGGATCTGGCAAGGCGCTGCAAGCGGCAGATTAAGATGAAGGACGGGAAGGTCATCGACCAATTGTCGGCACCGGTCCGCGCAGAGGAGGCGCTATGAACCACCTGCAGCTCGCCTTCCGCAACCTCAAGCGCCGGCCCACCCGCTCGATTCTCACTGTACTCGGCGTCGCTGTTGCCGTCGGCAGTTTCATCACGCTTTATGGCTTGTCGCGCAGCGTCAACGAGAATGTGCAGCAGGCCTTCGAGGAACGCGGCACCGATCTCACCATCAGACGGCGCGGCATCGCCGAGCCCTTCGGCGGGACGGTGCCCGAGTTGATCATTCCGGAGATCGCCAAGATCCCCGGAATTGCCGCCGTCACGGGCCAACTCCTCACCTTTGCTTCTACCGACAACGACGACCATGTCATCGCCTTCGGCTGGCCCGATGACAGCTTCTTTTGGTCGACTGTTCCGCTGGCCGACGGGCGTCTGCCGAATACTGGCGAACGCAAGTTCGCGCTGGTCGGCAAGGACATTGCCAATACGCTCAATAAGCATGTCGGTGGCGAGATCGCGCTCCTCGGCGACAAATTTCACATCATCGGCATCACCAACTACACCTCGGTGATCAACCGCAACGCCGTGGTCGTCGGTCTCGCTGACCTCCAGGAAGCGACTTTCCGCACCGGATCGGTGACCTTCATCGCGGCGAGACTCGCTAATCCGGGCGACCAGGCGGCAACCGATCGCATCGCAAAGGCTATCGAAGGCTTGGGCGAGTTCTCGGTAACAAGAAGCGAATCCATGCTCAAGAACGACAGCCTGGTCGGCCTGCTTGATGCGGTGTCGAGCTCGATGGCGTGGGTCGCGCTCCTCATGGGCATTCTCATGGTGCTCAACACACTGCTCATGGCGGTGTTGGAACGCACCCGCGAGATCGGCATCCTGTCGGCGATTGGCTGGTCGACCGAGCGCATCATGGGAGCGCTGGTCATCGAAGGCTTCCTGCTGTCAGCCGTCGGCAGCTCGTTCGGCATTTTGCTCGGCATCGGCGGCTCGCGGCTCTTGAGCGCGATTCCAGCCATTGGCCGCTACGTAGCGGTGCGACCGACGCCCGGCCTTATCATCACGACTGCACTTGCCGCCATCGCACTCGGCATACTCGGCTCGTTCTATCCCGCGTTCGTGGCAACGCGGGCAAGTCCGGCGGAAGCGCTCGAGCGCGCTTGAGGTTGCTAGTCGGGGTCAGCCGCGCCCGGCCTTGACGCGCAGTCCTGGCGCCGGACGCTCGAGCACCACCTCGCGGCGGAAGCGGTAGAGGCGGGCAGGACGCCCTCCCGTCTCGGTTGAGACATTGCCGGTGGCCTCGACGAGCCCGCCTTTCTCGACGAGCCTGCGGAAGTTCTGCTTGTGCAGTAGGGTGCCAGAGATCGCCTCCACGGTCTTCTGCAGGTCGTAAAGGGTAAATTCGGGCGGCAGAAGCTCGAACACCACCGGCCGGTATTTCAACTTGCCGCGCAGGCGCCCAAGCGCGGTGGCGAGAATGCGGCGATGGTCGAACTCCATCGGTCGCCCGAACTCGGGAAGATCCGACCACTGTTCTGCTGCAGGCCGACCGTCACGCGCGGCCTCGGCGACGAGCCCGGCCTCGTAGAGTAGCTCATAGCGCTCGAGCACCTTCTCCTCGTCCCAGGCGCCGTCGATGCCGAAGCCGATCCGGAGCCGCTCTAAGCGTCTGAGCGGTCTGACCGGCTCGTCGGGAAGAGGGTCCCACCCGGCCCATTCCTTCAGCCGCGGCTCGATCTCCTCGGTGAGAATGTCGGGCTTGCCTTTGCGCCAATCCTCCCACGGAAAATAGGCGTACCAGGGGGACCAGTGCGATCCCATCAACCCATCGCCGGCCCCCCGGGTGAGGGCGAGATAGCCGACCGAAAGCGTATGCGCGCCTCCCGGCTCGGCATGGCGCCCGCGATCCCCGAACGTGTAGAGCTGCTCCGCATAGCCGAGCTCGAGCCCGGTCTGCCGCTTCACCCATTCGCGCAAGCCGATCTCGAGCGTGCGGTGCGCCCGCGGTGCGAACGTGCCATAGGGAAGTGCGTCGAAAGTACCCGATACGGTCGTGCCCGGCCGCACCACGAGGATGTGCGGCTGTTGCTCGCGTACGGTGACGATGGCGGCGTTCAGCCCGAGCTCGATCTTCGGATCGGTGCTCTCGGTCTCGGCGTCGAGATGCGGCGCCTTGCGCCTCGCTTGGGCCATCGGAGTTCAGGCGGCGAGCCGCGCCGGCAATGAGAACACCTCGGCTTCCTCGACGATCTTGCCGCGTCCGATATGCTCGACCGCCGCCATCATTTGCCCGTCGCGACAAAGTGCCTCATCGGCCAGCGCAACGAGAAGCCGGTTCGGATAGGCGGTCGGTGAGGCCCGGCGGAGCGCGCGGGCGACTTTGAGCTCGTCGACATCCGGGTTGAGCGCGCAGAGCGTGATGAAAGCCGCCGCCGTCGAGCGGCTGATGCCGGCCCAACAATGGATCAGAAGCGGCGCCTTGCGGTCCCAATCGAGTGCGAACTTGACGAGGTCGGTGACATGGCTTTCGCAAGGAAGCACGAGGCCCTCTTGCGGCTCGCAAATATCGTTCATCGCGAGCCTGAGATGGCGGTCTTGGCCGATCGAGGGCGGCGTGTCGATCAGAGTCTCGCCATTGATGAGCGTCACGAGATGGCTCACCTGCGCGTCGGCGACGGTGGTGGCGACGAGGCTCAAGGGAGCGACGTAAATAGTCT
Source organism: uncultured Alphaproteobacteria bacterium (assembly GCA_963732205.1). Taxonomy (GTDB): domain Bacteria; phylum Pseudomonadota; class Alphaproteobacteria; order Rhizobiales; family Methyloligellaceae; genus Methyloceanibacter. The sequence goes on along the minus strand of CAVSYE010000004.1, from coordinate 466,890 downwards.
CAATTGTCATTGCGGCGGGCAATCTAGCGCTTTCTCTTGGCAAAATCAGGGAGGTCATGGCCCTTGCGTTCGACGGGATCGCCCGCCTCTTTCGTGCTGCGCATTTAGCTGTTTGAATCGCTTGAGGAAACGAAGTTCTGCCTCTGTCGCCGGAAACGGGCGTAAGTTGGACAGAGTGTTGACGAGAGCGGGGCCGAGCCCCCTCGGCTGTCCGAAGAATCGCCGCGCCTCCTCGCGTGAAAAGCCAGCCAAGGTCGTCGCCTCGTAATAGGCCGCTATTTTGTCGGCACGCTTAATAAGCTTGGTGATGCCGGGAGGCAATTCGGCAGGAACGCCGAAGCGCAAGTGGATGGCTGCGAGCAATTTCAACTCGAAGGCACGGTAATCGAGCGAGAGCGCGGCCTTGAATGGGCTGATCAGGTCGCCGATGACATATTCCGGCGCGTCGTGGATCAGGGCCGCAAGCCGGAATGGTGCGCCGAGCGCCGGCTCGATCTCGCCGACAATGGTCTCGACGAGAAGACTGTGCTGCGCCACCGAGAATGCGTGCTCGCCGTCCGTCTGCCCGTTCCACCGGGCGACGCGGGCGAGACCGTGGGCGATATCCTCGATCTCGATGTCGAGCGGCGAGGGATCGAGCAAATCGAGCCGGCGTCCACTCAGCATGCGCTGCCATGCACGCGGTGCGCCCACATTGGGCCTCGTTGTTGTCTCGGCCTTGCGTGCAATCTTCATGAGCTGAGGCAAAGCGCCATTGTGACAAATCGCTTAATCAAGACTGTGCGATCAGTTCAGGAAAAGTTGGACGAATTTCACGCATAATGCCATTCATTGCCTGTTTTGTCAGAGTACTGGCGATCTAAAAGTCACGTGGGAGAGAGGCATGGCTAAGTTGCCGAGATATTCGTTGGCGCATGATGACAAAAAGAAATGCTGGGTGCTGAAGCATGAGGTGACTGGGCAAGCCGTAAAGAGCTTCGCCACCAAGGCGAAGGCGACCAAAGGCGGCGTGCTCGAGAAGGCCGTTGGCGGAAGGGGCTCGGTCCGCATCAGAAAGCGCAACGGCAAGATCCAAGAAGAGCGCACCTATCCACGGAGCGCCGATCCGCGCGGCTCTAGAGGCTAGATGGCGTGCGGCCAAGCCGTGCGCAAGCCCCGTGGCGGGGACAGCTCGTGAGATGATCGTTGACCATGCCTGTCGCCTGCATGAAGGCGTAGACAATCGTCGGTCCGCAGAACTTGAAGCCGCGTGACTTGAGGTCTTTGGCGATCGTGCGTGACAGCTCCGTCTCGGCGGGAACCTCGGTTATCGCCTTGTAACGATTGACGATCGGCTTGCCGTCGACGAAGTCCCAGAGATACGTGCCGAAGCCCGCGCCGTACTCCATCATCTGAAGCCAGGCGCGGGCCGAGGCGATTGCGCCTTCAATCTTGGCGCGATTGCGCACGATGCCTTCATCGCGCATCAGCGCCTCGACTTTTTTGCCGGTAAATCGTGCAACTTTCTCGGGGACGAAGCCGCCGAAAGCGCTGCGGAAGGCCTCGCGCTTCCTGAGGATGGTGATCCAGGAGAGTCCCGCCTGGAACCCGTCGAGGACGAGCTTCTCGTAAAGTGCCCGATCGTCGTGCTCCGGCACGCCCCATTCCTCGTCGTGATAGGCGACATAGAGCGGATCGGTGCCCGACCAGGGGCAACGCTTAATCTCTGCGCGGCTCATGCACTGAGCGCGGTGACTGGCACGGAGAAGCGCGCGAACGCGGGCTGTCTGAGCGTGATCTTCACGTCGCCCGCCTTAAGGCTGCCACCCTTCGCCAAGGCCTCCTCGGCGCGGTCGAGCCGGATCAGCGCAAGCCCCGAGGCGCCGCTCGATGAGCCGAGCGTTCCAATCGGGACGTCGCCGACCGTGACCTCCGTGCCTGAGGGCGGAAGCAAGGCCTCGCCATCTACGGGCACGATGCGTTTGCGTGCGAGTCCGCGATGCTCCATGCGCGACACCAGCTCCTGGCCGACATAGCAGCCCTTATTGAAGTCGACGCCGTTCAACTGATCGAACAGGGCCTCGTGGGGGAATGTATCGCCGAAAGTGTAATCGCGGCCACCTTCCGGCACGCCGAGCTTGATGCGCATAGCATGGTAATCGGCTTCGCGAGCGCTTGCGCAGCCAAGCTCGCTCGCATGGGCACCGTTCGGCAGGAGCAGGCGCCATCCGAGGGCTGGAAGACGCGGATCGACATAAGCGATTGCGCCTTGGGGGAGACTGGGGAACCCACCCCATGCGGCCGCGACCGTGAGATCCGATTCCTCCTTCATCTCGACTTTAGATCTCAGCCGATAGAAGCCGAGCCGCTTGATCAGCTCGGCGAGCCTGCCCTTCGCCACGTCGATTAGGAAGTCCTCGCGCGATGCGACGACGAACAGCTCGAATAAGATCTTTCCCTGCGGGGCAAGCAGGCCAGCATACATGGCCTGTCCGTCTGAAAGTTTGTCGACATCGTTGGTCAGCATCCCCTGCAGGAATTTCCGTGCGTCGGCACCCGCTACTCTGAGAACCGCGCGATCGGCGAGGAGCGCTGCTTGGCAATGGCCCATCATCTGTCCTTCTGCTACCAAGGCGTGCCGATGCTAAGAAGCTATTGAAGCGGGGGTTGCCCCGCAAGAGAGCTTGGGGAGCCCGTGGCTGAGACCTTCGACCTCGTTTTCAAGGCCGGCACTGTCGTCAACCACGCCGGCGCAGGGCTCGCTGACATTGGCGTAAAGGACGGCCGCGTTGCCGCCATCGGCGACATCGGCGAAGGCATCGCCGGCGAGACCATCGACGCGACCGGCCTCCACATCTTGCCGGGGGTGATCGACAGCCAGGTTCATTTCCGCGAGCCTGGGCTGGAGCATAAAGAGGACCTCGAATCGGGGAGCCGATCGGCAGTGCTCGGCGGCGTCACCGCCGTGTTCGAGATGCCGAACACGAGGCCTCCGACCACGAGCGTCGAGGCGCTTGTCGACAAAGTGCTGCGCGCGCGGGGGCGCATGCATTGCGACTTCGCCTTCTTCGTCGGCGCGACAAGGGACAATGTCGATGCGCTGCCAGAGCTCGAGCGGCTTCCCGGTGCCGCCGGCATCAAGGTGTTCATGGGCTCATCGACCGGCGATCTGCTCGTCGCTGACGAGCCGACGCTCGCGCGCATTCTCGCCAAGATCAGCCGGCGCGCGGCCTTCCACGCCGAGGACGAAGCAAGGCTGAAGGAGCGTCTTGCCTTGCAGCGTCAGGGCGATGCCTCGAGCCACAGCGAATGGCGCGACGCCGAGGCTGCACTCATCGCTACGACGCGCCTGCTGAGGCTCGCCGCGCAAGCGGGTAAGCGCGTCCATGTGCTGCATGTCTCGACCGCTGAGGAGATGGAGCTGCTCGCGCGCCACAAGGATATCGCGAGCGTCGAGGTCACGCCCCAGCATCTGACGCTCGCCGCGCCCGAAATCTACGGAGAGCTTGGCCCGCTCGCACAAATGAATCCGCCGCTTCGCGATAGGCGCCACCAGGAACGTCTGTGGTGGGGTCTCGATCAGGGCGTGGTCGACGTACTCGGCTCGGATCATGCGCCCCACACCCTCGATGAGAAAGCCAAAGGATATCCCGCCACACCCTCCGGCATGCCAGGCGTGCAGACGCTCGTGCCCATCATGCTCGACCACGTCAATTCCGGTCGCCTCAGCCTTGCGCGCTTCGTCGATCTGACCAGCGCCGGGCCGCAGCGCATCTTCGGCATTGCCGACAAGGGTCGCATCGCCGTCGGCTACGACGCCGACCTGACCATCGTCGACCTCAAATCCGAGCGCGCCATCGAGAATGTCTGGGTCGGCAGCAAAGCGGGCTGGACACCTTTTGCCGGACGGAAGGTCAGGGGATGGCCGGTCGGCACGATTGTGCGCGGGAAAATCGCCATGTGGGAAGGCGAGCTCGGGATGGCCGCGGGCGAGCCCGTGTGTTTTGGTGAGGCGCTGTCCAAGGCTTGAGCTAAGGCTCTAGCGCACGAAGTATTGCCACACGCCCGTCGGGGAGACGCCGAGCCGGTAGTAGCGGTAGATGCCCGACTGCTTCATCGCGAGCGCAAGCCCCGGCGGAACGATGCGATAGAGCTCGACCTCTTGCGCGGGAGTCAGCTTCTTAAGATCGACCGAGGCGAAATAGGGCCAGATGAAGATCTCGTCCTTGCCGTCTCCCACCCGGACATAACCGCTTGCGAGCACATTGAGCATGGCGGCGAGCACGTCGCGCCCCGTTCCATCGGCAGATTGCTTCTTCCAGAATGCGATCGGGTCATCGACGAAGCTCTCGGCGACCATTGGCTTGAGCTCGTTCGACTCGAACACCGTGCGCATCGCGTCGATGTTGCCGCTCTCGGCGGCACCTGCAATCTGCGTGAGCATGCGTTTGACGGGATCGGGCAGGGCGTTGAAGTCGTAGAGCACGCCGGGAGCGCCAGACTCGGGCTGAGCTTGCGTCGCGTCGGTGACGGCCACGTCGAACGAAGATGATGTTTCTGCCGGGGCGCGTCGCCATGTCTCCGTGTCGCCGCCCTCGGCATAGACAATGACCAAGGCGCCAGCTACCAATGCGCCAAGGGCAATCGTGATAATTCGGCGGTTCATGCACCACTCCACGAGTGTTCGATCAATTTCGCAGATCGGGCAACGAGCGCAAGGGGAGCCCGGGCACAAGCCCTGGAGAGATACCGCCATGCCAACTCAAGCCTCAACAAGCGCTTAGGACCTGGCATTGCAGGCAGGCGCCCATATCGTGCTTTCCGGCATCCAGCTTATGCTGGCGGGTATCGGCATCGGCCTCTTGATGGCGGCGCCGATCGGGCCGGTCAACGTCCTCGTCATCCAACGTGCCGCCGCCAACGGCTTCTGGGGCGGCCTTGCGGCCGGTCTCGGTGCCGTTCTCGGCGACGGCACTTTGGCGGCGATTGCCGCCTTCAGCGTCACCGCGATCTCCAATGTGATGACGGCACACTCGGGGCTCATCCAGTTCGTGGGTGGGGCTCTCCTTGTCGCCTTTGGCATCGGTCTCCTGATGGCCAAGCCGAAGCTGGAGATTGCCTCGAGCGACAAGTCAGCGCTGTGGCAGCATACCGGCATCATTCCGCAGACCTTCTTCCTTACCGTGACCAACCCGGGTGCGATTTTGGGCATGGCCGCCATGATCGGAGGTCTCGGCTCGCTGATTGGCGGTCTCGATACTTATCTCGAGGCGCTGATACTTGTCGTCGCGGTGATGGGTGGAAGCCTGCTGTGGTGGCTCGGACTTTCCGAGCTCATCGCCACGATCAGACACAGGCTGACCGAAGGGCGCCTCAAGCTCATCGACCGGATTGCAGGCGTGGTCCTGCTCGCCTTCGGAGCAGGGCTGCTCGGCGAGGGGGTAATCCGCTATTTGGCGTAAGACGCTATTGCGAGGTGCGCTTCAGCGTGAACTCGCCATGATGGATGCGGCGCGAGAGGCCCGTTGTCATTTTCGCGACGGCATCCTCGCCATAGACGCCGATGAGGTCGGCGAGAGCGGCGAACAGGGCGGCATTGGCGAGAGTCTCAGGCTCGATGCCGTCGTGCAGTGCCTCTTCCCAGGCATCGAGAATGTAACGGAGCGCCGCTTGCCGATCCGCATCGGTTCCCGAGGGTCGCAAAGCTCGCCGAACTGACCGCAACAGAGGAGTCCCCTTTTCCTGCCTAGGACCGCGCACGTCACAATTACACCGCTCTTCCGCCCCGGGGACGACAGAGTGAACTAACGGTTAATCTTTACGATTGGTAAACGAGCTAGAAGCCGCCGTCCGGACTGTCCGGCACCGCTTCGGCCGGTGCGGCGGCGGTGTCGGGCGCGGCCGCCTTCTGGTGCTTGCCGCGCCGCTGGCCGGCATCGGCAGGCTTGGCGTCGGCCGTGGCTTGGCCGGCATCAGGCTGAAGAGACGCGCTCGCATTGGCATCAGGCTGAGTGCCTTGTTCCACGGAACCGGTCGGGGTTGCATCAGGGGAGGTGCCTTGCTTGCCGGCTTCCGGCACCGCGCCCTCCTTCCTGTCGTCCGGCTTGGCGGCATCCGGTTTCCGCTGGCTCGTCCCTTTGCTGGCGAAGACCGAGCCGCCTTGTGCCAGAGAAGCTGCGATCTGTGCCCCTTCGGTGCTGAAGCGCGTGGTCGCGAGCGTCGCCGACTGGGTACAGGTGCGATAGGTGCGCCGGTAGCCTCGGTAGCCGTCGTTGAAACTGTTCACCAGCTTCGCGCGGCGGACGGCGGTCGTCCCCTCGTTCTTGAGGATTTCCTTCATCTGATCGCGCCAGAGCTGGCCCTCATTGGCCCCGCAAAGCTCGCGGAGATAGTGGACGGCGCCGAGAATCTCGGCGAGGCGCATCAGCTTGTTGTCATAGGGGCGGTCGTCCGGCGGCGGAGGTATCGTGCTTTCCTTGGGCACGATCGGCGGGAGATCATCGCCTGGAGGTTTCACTCTCACGCGCGGCTTGGGCGGCTCCGGAGTGGAGAACCAATTGAAGAACTGCGCTTTAGCCGGGGACGGAGGGGCTATGACAATGGGCGCAAAAGAAAGCGCCGCGACTGCGAGCCACAACAATTGCCTTCCGGGCTGTCCCATGGGGGCTTGAGTAACCCCAATTCATGGTCAAATCTAGCCATCAAGCGGCCCTCGGCCGGCCCCTCGGCGGCGCTAGCCGGCCTGCTTGCGGGTGCCGAATAGGGCGTCGATGGCCGACTGTCCCCCGACTTCGCCCGCGGCTTCGGAACCTGCTCTGTCGGGGAGCGCCTCGCCATTCGCGATGGCATTTGCCTCCTCGATCAAGATCCGCAGGCGCTGCGCGGCTTTCTCGCAGCTCTTGTCGAGGCGTCCGCTGCGTTTGCCGAGCTCGCTCCCGACTTCGCTGATGATGGTCAGCGCTTCACCATGCAAGCGTGCCACGGCCTCATCAAATCGCGCCCTGATTTTCGGCGGCGCCCGGCGATAAGCGGCGATGGCGAGATTCTTGTCGCGGAAGCCTGATTCGGAGAAGTGCTCCTCATAGGTGAGCGGATGCCATGACAGGAGGTCGTCGGCGAACTCTTTTGGCTCGGAGCTGATCGCCTCGAGCAGCATCACGAGCTCATGGAAATGGTTGAGGTAATCGCTCGCGATCAGCGTCGCCTCGTTGATATTGGTGCCGGGAACATGCGAGCGAAAATGTCCGATCATCGCCGAGCGGAAGGCTGCCACAATGTCTTCTCGGCTTACATCCTCGGGATTGGCCATGGGGCTGGAGATCGCGCTTTTTTTGAGCCAGCATCGTTGTTGCGTCGACGCAACCACTTTGGAGTGGAGTGTTGCCCAACTATGATTGCCAAAATGTTACTGGGTGCATTGCAGCATGTGCTCGCGCTATAGTCTGACCTCGCCGCCAGAGGCGGTGCGCGCCTATTTCGGCTATGCCGACACGCCGAACTTCCCTGCGCGCTACAATATTGCTCCGACGCAACCCGTCCCTGTCGTCTGCGTCGACCGCGAAGGCATGCGGCGCTTCAGGCTGATGCGCTGGGGATTGCTGCCGTCATTCGTCAAGGATCCAAAGAAATTCCCGACACTCATCAATGCGCGCTCCGAAGAGGTTCTGGAGAAACCCTCGTTCCGCAATGCCATGCGCTGGCGCCGGTGCCTCATTCCTGCTGATGGCTTCTACGAATGGACCGGTCCCAAGAGCAAGCGCCGCCCGTTCCTGCTGCGACCCAAGTCGCCGAAACTGATCGCCTTTGCCGGTCTTTATGAGCGCTGGCGCGACGGGCAGGGGGGCGAGATCGACACGGTCGCCATCCTGACCTGCCCGTCCAATACGACGGTCTCGGTGCTGCACGACCGCATGCCGGTCGTGCTTGCGCCAGACGACTTCGCCTCGTGGCTAGACGTCAAAGCCACGCCGCCCGAGACTGCCGCGGAGCTTTTGCTCCCTGCACCCGACAATTCGTTCGAGGCGGTCGAGCTCGATCCCAAGATCAACGATTCGAAGCGCGACGAGCCGGGGAGCCAGGAGCCCTTGCAACAGACGCTGCTCTAGGGGTCTCGTCTCATGATGAGCGAGGAGAGATTCTCGATGCCGAAGCGAATCAACGAGCCTTGGGACGAGCACCTAATCCGCTATGGAATGACCTTCGCGCCGCGCCTCTTCGCGAGGGCGCGCGGCACGGTGATTTGGGATGCTGACGGCAGGGAGCTGCTCGAATTCACCTCCGGCCAGATGTGCGCGACGCTCGGGCATAACCACCCGCGAGTCGTCGAGGCGATTGGCGAGGCGTGCGAGAGCGTGCTGCATCTCTTCAGCGGCATGCTGAGCCCCCCGGTTGTCGAGCTGTCGAGAACGGCTCGCCGGCATATTCCCGCCACCGCTCGCGAAGGCCATGTTCCTTTCGACCGGTGGCGAGTTGAATGAGGCCGCTCTGAAGATGGCCAAGCTCCACACCGGCAAATTCGAAGTGGTAGGGTTCACCGGCGCGTGGCACGGCATGACCTCTGGCGCGCAATCGGTCAACTTTTTTGCCGGGCGCCAAGGCTATGGACCGATGCTGCCTGGCGCGAGCGCGCTGCCGGTGCCAAATGCCTATCGCTGCCCCGTCAGGCACTGCCGCGATGCTTGCGACGGGACGTGTCTCGAGGTCGGCTTCGACATGGTCGACGCGCTATCGGCGGGCTCGCTTGCAGCACTCATCGCCGAGCCGGTCGAGAGCGCCGGCGGCGTCATCGTCCCGCCCGAGGGTTATTGGCAGAAGGTGAAGCAGCATTGTGAGGCGCGCGGCATGCTGCTCATCTTCGACGAGGCGCAGACCGCGTTCCGGCTCGGGCGGAATTTCTCCTTCGAGCATTTCGGTGTCGAACCAGACATCCTGACTCTGTCAAAGACGCTCGGAGGCGGCGTGCCGCTCTCCGCCGTCGTCACCTCCGGGAGGATCGAGGCCGACTGCCACGACAAAGGCTTTCTTCATGTGACATCGCATGTCTCGGATCCGCTGCCCGCTCAGGTGGCACTTGCCATCCTTGACGTGATTGCGGAGCAAGACCTGACGACTCGAGCCGTTGCGATGGGCGCGAAGCTCGCTGCCGGCTTGCGTTACCTGCAGGAGAGGCACGAGATCATCGGCGATGTGCGCGGGCTCGGCCTGCTGTACGGCGTGGAGCTTGTGCAGGATCGCGAGACGCGCGAGCCCGATGCCGCGACGGCCCGGGCCATAGCGGAGCGCTGCATGGAGCTCGGTCTGTCCATGAACATCGTCGCGATCGGTGCCATGGCGGCGATCTGGCGCATCGCGCCGCCTTTGACCGTGAGCGAAGAGGAGATCGAGCGCGGCATCGCCATCATGGATCAGGCGATCAGCGATGTGCTTGCCGCTCCGATCGCCAGTGTTGCCGAATGACTAGGTTGCGATGACACGCAAGATGGCGATGCCGTCATGGCCTTTGCTGCCCGTGGTCTGCAACGCCGTGCCGCTCACGCGGGGATCGGCTGCGGCAAGCTCGTAGAAGCGGCGAGTACCCCGGATGTGCGGATCGTCGCTATCGGCATCGAGGATCGCGCCCTCGCGCACGACATTGTCCACGATGATGAGCGAGCCAGGGCGCGAGAGCTTCACCGCCCAGGCGAAATAGTCGGGCGTGCGCGGCTTGTCGGCGTCGATGAAGATGAGGTCGAACGCCGCCTCTGAAGCGAGGCTTGGCAAGGTGTCGAGCGCGCGGCCGACGCGAATCTCCACTGTCTCGGCGAGGCCTGCGCGGGCAATATTGGCTCTGGCCACCTCTGCGCAGCGCGGATCGAGCTCGAGCGTGATGAGACGGCCTCCGGGGCCAAGCCCGCGCGCAAGCCAGATCGTGCTGTAGCCGCCCAGAGTGCCGATCTCGAGGATGCGCTTAGCGCCGATCGCCTGCGCAAGCAGCATGAGAAGCTTGCCCTGATTGGGCGCGACATTGATCGACGGCAAACCTGCCGCTTCACTCGCCGCGAGGGCGGCATCGAGCGCCTCGTCCTTCTCCACGAGATGCCCGCCGATATAATCGTCGATCGCCGTCCACAGCTCGTCGGTTTCGAGACGCTTCATCACAAGAGCTTTCCTGGATTGAGGATACCGTTAGGGTCGAACGCCGCCTTGATCTTGCGCATCAGCTCAAGCTCGATCGCCGGCTTAACGTGAGGCAGGAGATCGCGCTTCATGCGCCCGATGCCGTGCTCGGCGCTGATCGAGCCGCCGAGATCGAGAACGATCTCGTGCACCGCAGCGTTCAGCGCGTCCCAGTGGCTGAGGAAGATGGCGCGGTCCTTGCCGAGCGGCTGGCTCACATTGTAATGAATATTGCCGTCGCCGAGATGGCCGAAGGGCACTGGACGCGCACCGGGGATCATCAGCTCGACCAGCTGATTGGCGCGCGCGATGAACTCAGGAATACGCGCAACCGGCACGGCGACGTCGTGCTTGATGCTGCCGCCTTCCTCCTTCTGCACTTCGCTCATCAGCTCGCGTAAGCGCCACAGCGCTTCACTCTGCGCAAGCGATGACGCAATGACTGCCGATTCGATCTCCCGGGACTTGAGGCCTTCGTCGAGAACCGTCTCGGCGAGCTGTCGCAACGTTTCGTCCTGGCGCGGGCTCGAAAGCTCGAACAGCACATACCAGGCATGCGGGGAGGGGAGGGGATCGCGGACCTCGTTTCCGTGGCACAGAACGAAGTCGAGCGCAGTCCGCGACATGATCTCGAAGCCAGTGAGTGCCGGGCCGGCGCTGCCCAAAACGCGGGCGAAGAAATCCGGTGCGGCTTCGAGCAGAGAAAGCCCCGCCATGCAGGTCACGCGCTCCGCTGGCTTGGGGAAAAGCCGCAAGACCGCGGCGGTGATGATGCCGAGCGTGCCCTCGGAGCCTATGAAGAGGTCCCTGAGGTCGTAGCCCGAATTGTCCTTGCGCAGCGATTTCAGCCCGTTCCACACAGTCCCATCGGCGAGCACGACTTCGAGCCCGAGCGCAAGATCGCGCGCGCTTCCATAGGCGAGCACAGCGACTCCGCCGGCATTGGTTGCGAGCACCCCGCCGATCTGGCAGCTGCCCTCCGAGGCGAGGCTCAAGGGGAAGAGGCGCCCGGCATTGGCGGCCACCTGACGCGCAAGAGCGAGAATGAGCCCCGCCTCGACCGTCATGCAATTCGAGGCAAGATCAATGTTGCGCACCCGGTTGAGCCGTTCGAGCGCGACGACAATCTCGCTTCCGGTCTCGAAGGGGATTTGTCCGCCGACGAGCCCGGTATTGCCGCCTTGCGGCACGATAGCGGTTTGTGTCTCGTTGGCGAGCTTCAGGATGGCCGAGACCTCGCCGGTCTCGCCGGGCTTGAGCACCAGCGCCGCCTTGCCGCGATAGCGGTCGCGCCATTCGACGAGATAAGGCGTCATGGATTGGGCGTCGCGGATGGCGTGCTCCTCACCGACGATGCGCACGAAAGCCTCGATCGTCTCTGGGCTCGGGCGCTTATGGCTCTGCTCTCGCGTCATGGCTGATCGCTAGCGCGACTTGGCAGGATACCGCAAGCCGCCCGCTGCAAGCGGTCATTGATCGCCTCGCCGAGACCGCGATCGGGGATCGGCATGACGGCGATGGCGCTCACGCCCGTCTCATCGAGTTGGCGCAGCGCCCCGAACAGTTTCGCAGCGGCCTCGGTGAGGTTTCCGCTCTCGCTCAGATTGAGGGTGATGCGTGCGCCTTTCGGCACGTCTTTGCCGAAGGCGAGCAGCGCCTCGTCTGGGCTGACGCTTGTCGCACCAAGCCTGAGCTTCGTGTCGGGTGCGTAGTGCGTGGCGAGCTGACCCGGCGAGGCAATTGGGGCGTCCGGTTTTGCCATCGCGATCCGCTCGCCCAGCACGCGCTCGATCTCCTCGCGCGGCGTGGCACCGAGTCGGAGTAGGACGGGCTTCTCTGCCGCGACGCTGATTACGGTCGACTCGATCCCAAGCCTGCACGGTCCGCCATCGAGGATCATGGCGGGAATCTCGTCAAGCTCTGCGGCGACATGCGTGGCGGTGGTGGGGCTCACACGGCCAGAGCGGTTGGCGCTTGGCGCAGCGATGGGAAACTTGGCCTCGGCGAGAAGCGTCCGCGCGACGGGATGAGCGGGCGAGCGCAGTGCGATGGTATCGAGCCCCGCAGTCACCAGTTCCGCGATTCCGCAAGCGGCGCGCTTCTCGAGCACGAGCGATAAAGGCCCTGGCCAGAAAGCCTCAGCGAGCGTCCGCGCCGTCGCATTCACGACAGCGTAGGTTTCAGCCTCTTCGACCCCAGGCACATGCACGATCAGCGGATTGAAGCGCGGCCGCTCCTTGGCGGCGAAGATCTTGGCCACCGCACCTCCGTCGAGAGCGTTGGCCCCAAGCCCATAAACGGTCTCAGTCGGAAAGGCGACGATCTCGCCCCGGGCGAGTGCGCGCGAGGCCTTCTCGATGGTTTCTGGCGTGGCGGCAACGATAGGCATGGGGCGTCAACAAATCCGGCGATATTTCGTGCGCCATGTAGCACAGACTCGCCAAGCGCGTGTCAGCCGTGCTTATGCTTCGTGAACCGGGCAGTCTCCCGAACCAAGTATGACCACCACGCTCCTCCTCACTCATCCCGCTTGTCTTAAGCACGATACGGGCTTCGGCCACCCCGAGCGGGCCGACCGGCTCCGCGCCATTGAACATGCGCTGGAAGACGAGCGCTTCCATTATCTCGCTCGCGAGCAGGCTCCGCTTGCAGATCTTGCCGTGATCGAGCGGCTGCACCCGAGAAGCTATGTTGAGAGCGTGCGCGCCGCGATCCCGAAGCACGACCATAACTGGCTCGATCCCGACACGATCGTCTCGCCGGGAAGCTGGGAAGCGGCGCTGCGTGCCGCCGGCGCCGTCGTGCATGCGGTCGATCAGGTCATGGCCGGGACCGCCAAGAATGCGTTCTGCGCCATCCGTCCGCCCGGCCACCATGCCGAGCCCGCGCGTGCCATGGGCTTCTGCCTGTTCGACAATGTGGCTATCGGCGCGCTCCATGCCCGCGCCGCCCACGGGGCCAAGCGCGTCGCGGTGGTCGATTTCGACGTGCATCACGGCAATGGCACGCAGGCGGCCTTCTGGTCGGACCAGAATCTGTTCTACGGTTCGACGCACCAGATGCCGCTCTTCCCGGGCACCGGCGCCGCCGATGAGACCGGCGTGGGCAATATCTGCAATGCGCCACTCAAGCCCGGCGATGGTGGCGACGAGTTTCGTCACGCTTATGAGACGCGCATCCTGCCGGCACTCGACGATTTCGCGCCCGACTTCCTCCTCGTCTCCGCCGGGTTCGATGCCCATTTCAACGATCCTTTGGCTCAGATCAGGCTGCTTGAGGGTGACTTCGCCTGGGTGACCGAGAAGCTGCTCGAGGCGGCGCGGAAGCACACGGGCGGCAAGCTCGTCTCGACGCTCGAAGGCGGCTACGATCTCGATGCTCTGGCGCGGTCGACCGCCGTCCATATCGCCACGCTGATGGGCGCGTAAAGCCCGTTCGCCTCTTGATCGGGGATGGCCGAAAGGGCTAAGGCAGGCCATGGCCGACGCATCAGACCATTCCGACATCAAGACGATGAGCTTCGAGCAGGCGCTCAAGGAGCTCGAGAGCATTGTCGAGCGCCTGGAGAAGGGCGACGTCGAGCTTGAGGCCTCGATCCTCATCTACGAGCGGGGCGAGGCGCTGAAGAGCCATTGCGATGGCCTGTTGCGCAAGGCCGAGGCCCGCGTCGAGAAGATCTCGCTCAATCAAAACGGTCAGCCGACCGGCACCGAGCCTCTCGACGTCGAGGACTGAGCGGATCTTTCGCCGAGCATCGTCACTTTGAGCTTGAGCCCATCCTTGGGACGGAGCGTGATGTGGGCAAAGGGCAGGGGCTCTTCGCCCTCCGGCAGCTCGAGCACCGCATTGGCGATGATGGTGGCGAGAATGGTCTTCCCCTCGACCATGGCGAATGTGCCGCCGATGCAAGTCCGTGGGCCCGCCCCGAACGGCATGTAGGCGCAGCGGTGGCGCCCGGCTTTCGCTTCGGGAGAGAAACGCGAAGGATCGAATTTGAGCGGGTCCTGCCAGAGCTTGCGGTGACGGTGAATGACATAGATCGGAACGATGATCATCGCGCCCCGCTTCAGCGCGACGCCGCCGAGCGTGACGGGGAGGGTCGTCAGCCGCATCAGGATGGGCACGGGCGAATAGAGGCGTATCGTTTCTTGAAACACTTGATCGAGCAGGGAAAGCTTGCCGATGTCATCGCGGCTGATACGAGTGCCTTTGCCCACCACTCTGAGCACTTCCTCGCGCACGCGCTCCTGCCATTCCGGGAATAGCGCGAGCAGATAGAGCGACCAGGTCAGCGCTTGCGATGTCGTTTCGTGGCCTGCGACCAGGAAGGTGACGAGATTGTCGATAATCAGCCTGTCGGGGATGGCCTCTCCCGTGGCCGGATCGCGCGCGCTGACGAGCCGTTGCAACAGGTCATTGCCGTCAGCGCCACTCTCGCGTGCCTTCGCCAATACCCGCTTGGCGACGCCCCGCATCGTCTGCCCGTCACGCGCCATCGAGCGCGCGCCCGGATGTGGGAGCCAGGGCGGCAGGCGAAGCGAGGAGAGCGCAACCTTCCAGATCGAATGGACGAGGAACTTCGCGCTGGCGTCCTCGATGAACCTCCGGTCGTCTTCGCCGAGGCTTGCGCCAAGCACGGTGTCCTGGAGCGCCTGAAAGGTGACCCGCGTCATGTCGCGGTCGATCTCCTGGAGGGCGCCCGGCGCGGCCTCGGCCCAGCGCTCGAGCGTGGGCGTAGCCGCCGCGGCGAAATCGGGCACAAAGCCGAGCATGTCCTCGGCTCTGAACATCGGTGCCGTGAGCCGCCTCTGCCAGCGCCAATCTTCGCCCTCGGCGCTCAGCAAGCCGCCACCGATCGCAGCGCCTAGAACCTCATCGTTGAGCGGCTGCTTGGAATAGCTTCCGGACGTATCGAGCAGGATGGTCTGGATTACGTCGGGGTCCATGACGAAAGCCGTCTCGACGCCGAGCCAGCGATAGGCGACGATGCCCTCCTGATAGAAATCCTCGCCCCAGCTCGCGACCGGATTGCCGAGGATCCTGAGCATCAGCATGGGAAAGGAAAGCCGACCCTTGGGCAGGACCGGCCGCTCCTCTATGATCGCCTCACTTGTCATGCTTACAGACACGCTTTCGCCTGCCTCTCAGGATAGTTGCAACGACACTTGCCGGCCGCTAAAGCTCCTCTAACGCTTTGATCCTTCGCGCGCTTTCATAAAAAGGCGGAAAAGTGACCATCAGCCCAAATCCGACACCGCTGCTTGACCGCATCAACAGTCCTGCCGACTTGCGCAAGCTGCCCGACCGTGAGCTCAAAGAACTCGCGAGCGAGGTCAGGCAGGTGATGATCGACGCGGTTTCCGTCACTGGCGGCCATCTCGGCGCCGGCCTCGGCGTGGTCGAACTCACCATCGCGCTTCACCATGTATTCGATACGCCGAACGACCGGCTGATCTGGGACGTAGGTCACCAATCCTATCCCCACAAGATCCTCACCGGTCGCAGGGCTCGAATCCGCACCCTCCGTCAGCCCGGAGGGCTCTCCGGCTTCTGCAAGCGCGACGAAAGCGAATACGACACTTTCGGCGCCGGCCATTCCTCGACGTCGATTTCGGCAGGGCTTGGCATGGCCGTGGCACGCGATCTCGGCGGCAAGACACACGATGTGGTCGCCGTGATCGGCGATGGCGCCATGAGCGCAGGCATGGCCTATGAGGCGATGAACAATTCGGGCGCCATGGACTCGCGCCTGATCGTCATCCTCAACGATAACGACATGTCGATCGCGCCGCCCGTGGGCGCGATGAGCGCTTATCTTGCCAAGCTCATCTCTGGCGGCACCTATCGGCGCGTCCGCCGCTTCCTCAAGAGCCTCGCTCACAAGCTTCTGCCCAAGGGCTGGCAGAAGCGCGCGGCGCGGGCCGAGGAGTTCACCCGCGGCTTCTGGACCGGCGGCACTCTGTTCGAGGAGCTCGGCTTCTATTATGTCGGCCCGATCGACGGGCATAATTTCGACCACCTGCTTCCCGTCTTACGCAATGTGCGCGTCATGAAGAATGGGCCGATCCTGGTTCATGTCGTGACCCAGAAGGGCAAGGGCTACGGTCCCGCCGAGATCTCCGCCGACAAGTTCCATGGCGTTGGCAAGTTCAACATCGTCACCGGCGCGCAAGAGCCGTCGGCCGCTGGCTTGCCGCCGAGCTACACCAAGGTCTTCGCGCAGGCTCTGATCGAGGAGGCTCGCGCCGACGAGAAGATCGTCGCCATCACGGCGGCGATGCCCTCAGGCACCGGACTTGACCGCTTCGCCGAAGTTTTTCCGGAGCGCTGCTTCGATGTCGGAATCGCCGAGCAGCATGCGGTGACCTTTGCCGCGGGGCTCGCTGCCGAAGGCTATAAGCCCTTCGCCGCCATCTATTCGACCTTCCTCCAGCGCGCCTATGATCAGGTGGTGCATGACGTCGCAGTGCAGGGCCTGCCGGTGAGATTCGCCATCGACCGAGCGGGGTTTGTCGGCGCCGACGGCCCGACCCATGCCGGATCATTCGACGTCGCTTATCTCTCATGCCTCCCCGGCATGGTGGTCATGGCCGCGGCCGATGAGGCCGAGCTGATGCACATGGTGGCGACGGCAGCCACCATCGACGATGCGCCGTCCGCCTTCCGTTATCCGCGCGCGGAGGGGACTGGCGTCATTGTGCCGAAGCGCGGCATTGTCCTTCCTATCGGCAAGGGGCGAGTGCTGCGCGAAGGCTCTGCCGTGGCACTGCTCTCGTTTGGCGCGCGGTTGGCCGAATGCCTTGTCGCGGCTGATCAGCTTTGTGGCTTCGGCTTGCCGGCGACGGTTGCCGACGCGCGTTTTGCCAAGCCTCTCGACGTGGATCTGTTGCGCCAATTGGCCACGAACCACGAGCTCCTGATCACCATCGAGGAAGGATCGTCAGGCGGCTTCGGCGCCCAGGTCCTTCAGGCACTGGCACGCGAGGGGCTGCTCGATTGCGGGCTGAAAGTGCGGACGCTTGCGCTGCCCGACCGTTTCATCGAGCAGAACAAGCCGAATGTGATGTATGCCGAGGCCGGCCTGGATGCGGCCGGCATTGTCGCCGCTGTGTTCAGCGCGCTCGGCAAGGAGGCCGATGCCGCCGGCGTGGTGCGGCTCGCTTAGTCGAGCGTACAGGCGCCGGCGAACTGTTCGACAGCCTCTGCGCGGCCTTGCTCGGCAAGCGTGGCACTGGTCGCGCCCATCTTCACCGTGACCGGACCCTTCTCGCGCAATACCGCGAGCACCGGCTTGACCTTGATGTCGCTTGCCTCGCCGAACACTTCGCCATTCGCGTCAGCCGTCTCGCCGTCGGGCGACGCCTTCGCGCTGCCCGCGCTGAGCTCGATGGCGAGCTTCTCGTCCGGCTTTGCCCCAGCGATGTCCTGATGGATGTCGAGCACGGCGACGTCCATCCCGTTGAAGCAGGACAGGAGGAAGAGCGGGGCCTTGGTGGGATCGACCGGACCATAGGCGAGCGTCACCAACGATCCGCTCGACTTGCTGAGCCACACTTGGGTGTCCTCCGCCCGCGCAAGGTTCAAACAAGCAAGTGCGGCTATGACGAAAGCAAAGAGGGAGCGCGCCAAGGGCCTGATCATCATGACAGAATGCTTTCTTGGGGCTTGGGGTTGCGGGGCGGCGAGGCGGCTTTGGGGGGATGCCTCGCCGGCGACCTGTTTAGTCGAGCGTGCAGCCCTTAGCAAACTTGCGAGAGCCTCGGCGCGGCCTTTGGCGGGCAAAAGCGTGGTGAGCTTCCCGGTCTTGATGGTGGCCGTACCGTTGCGCTTGAACACCTCGACCACGGGTTTGACCTTTCGCGCACTACACCCTGCCACTCATAGCCTTCGATGGCGCCGGGTTCGGCCGCCTCCACTTCAGGGCCAGGACAGGCTGCCGCGGCCAAGCAGAACGCGGCAGATTCGGCTAGCGCCTCGCGACAGAGCCATTGGCCCGTGGCCTCCGCCCCACGGACTTCGGCGGAGCCACGGTGAAGAAGCCCGTGAAGCCAGGGTCGAACTCATAATAGTTGCAGGTGAGCTCCTCGCCGGCGGCGATGTCGGCGAGCGCATAGCCCTTGTCGAAGATGCGAAAATCCGTGTTCGGCTCGAGACTGTGGTTCATGAAGCGCCCATTGTCGCTGTCGACGACCACCACACCTTGCATTTCCAGATGCGGGTAGGAGTAGCGGGCGATGAAATCCTGCATATGCGCGGGCAGCCCTTCCATCTCGTGGGGATGGACGAACACGTCGAATTTCGGGTTCAAGCTCCACATGAGGCGGCCGCGCGAGACAGGCTCGCCGGCGAAGACGCCGATGCCTTCAATCGAGCTCGGCGCCAGATAGGTGCTGATCAGCAGCATCGTTCAACTCCTGGAAGGGAGAGAGTGAGGATTGTTGGGGGGAAGGGGAGGAGCGCCTCGAGCGCTCCGGGACTGTCGCCTTGGGCGGTGTCCATCACGCGCCATCCTGAGCTTGGCTCGCGGCGAGCGCGAGTTTGCGCTTCGCCCGGTGAGGGGTCCGCGCGCGCCGCAGCAAAGCCTCGATGCGCCGCGCGAGATAGGGCGAGAAGTGCCCGGCATAGCGCTGCCAGAGCTCAGGGCTCCGCCAGTCCTCTCCGGTCACGCGCCCCCGGCACAATTGAGACCCGCACGCGCAGTCGAACTCGTCGTAAGCCGAGCCGTCGCACATGGCGTAGTCGATCGTCACCTCTTCGCCGGGATTGATCCGGTGAAGGGCGACGATGGCGACCTGGCCATCGAGACCGGCATTCGGCTCGCAGGAATGATTGATGAAGTCCGGTGCCTCATCCGGCGAGAGCGAGGCGAGATAGAGCCCCTCCTCGACCTGCACGGTGTGACGCCTGATCTCGACCGGGAGCTCGTCGAGCTCCTCGGCGATCACGATCCGACCGCTCCACACGCCGATCAGCTCGCCGGGCTCGATAGTTTCCCGGGCGAAGACGGCTTTGCCGCCGGTCACGTCACGATTTTGGACTTCACATTTATCGGTAAGGTAAGCCGTACAATGGTCTTGGCTCACGAGACCTCCGCGTGTCGCGCCGAGCGGAGCGCTACGCAGTATAGTTGAGCGGTGCCCGGGCCGCTCCCGGCTTGACAACCGCGCGCGAGACTCCCCGACGCGGCGAGAAGCATATGAGAAGCTTTCGTGGCCATCTACAAAAAAACGCGTCTCGATCAATTATTGGTGGATAGCGGATTGGCGCCGACCCGCTCGCGTGCGGCCGACCTCGTGCGGCGCGGCTGCGTCAGCATTGGCGGCCTGCCTGCGGCGAAGCCGGGCGCTCTGGTGAAAGCCGATGCGAGTGTCACACTCAGCCCCGACGCTTCAACTCACGTTTCGCGGGGCGCGCTCAAGCTCGAAGCGGCACTCGATTCGTTCGGCTTCGCGGTCGAGGGGAAGGCAGCGCTCGATGTCGGCGCCTCGACCGGTGGCTTCACCGAGGTCTTGCTCACCCGCGCGGCGGCCAAGGTCTACGCCGTCGATGTCGGCCGTGACCAGCTTCACGCCAAGCTCAGGTCAGACCCAAGGGTCGTTGTGCTCGAAGGGACTGACGCGCGGAGCCTCGACAAGGCGCTCGTCAAGGAGCCGATCGG
The DNA here is from genome assembly GCA_963732205.1 of uncultured Alphaproteobacteria bacterium. Taxonomy (GTDB): domain Bacteria; phylum Pseudomonadota; class Alphaproteobacteria; order Rhizobiales; family Methyloligellaceae; genus Methyloceanibacter. The sequence goes on along the minus strand of CAVSYE010000004.1, from coordinate 447,098 downwards.
GGCCATCGTCGCCGACGTGAGTTTCATCAGTTTGACTTTGGCGCTTCCGGCCGCTCTCGCTCTGGCCGCGCCAGTCGCCTGGCTGGTTGCGCTCGTCAAGCCTCAATTCGAAGCGGGTCGGCAGGCGGTGGGGAAGGGCGGGGTCGTGCGCAACGAAGCTGATCGGCAGCGGGCGGTGACGAGGATTTGGCAGTTCCTCGAGGAGAAGGGCTGGACGGTGCTTGGCGTGATCCCTTCGCCGGTGGTCGGCCGTGGCGGCAATCAAGAATTTCTGATCGGCGCGCGCCATGACGGCTGAGGTCGTGGAGGTCGAGATCGCACGGCTCGGGTCAGGCGGAGACGGCGTGGCCGAAGGTCCTTCCGGCCGGATTTACGTCCCCTTCACCCTGCCGGGCGAGAGGGTGGTGATCACGTTAAGGCCGGGCGAAGACCGCGGCGCTCTGCTCGACGTGCTTGACCCTAGCCCCGACCGCGTCGCTCCGGTCTGCCCCTATTTCGGGGACTGCGGCGGCTGCGCCCTCCAGCATATGGAGAGAGACGCCTATCTCGCCTGGAAGCGTGAGCAGGTCGCGGCCGCCCTGAAGGCGAGGGGCCTCACGCCTGAGATCGAGCCAGTGCGGCGAGTGCCTCTGGGCAGCCGGCGACGCGCCGCGCTCACCTTGGGCCGAGGCAAGGACGGCGTGGTGCTCGGCTATCGCCGGGCCCGCTCTCACGATTTGATCGACGTCGCGACCTGCCCCGTTCTTACTCCCGCTCTTTCCAGCAGTCTCAGCAAGCTGAAACAGGCGCTTGGCTCCCTCCTCGGCGGCAAGCATGAGGCGAAGGTCACCGTGACCGTGGCCTCGATGTCCTGCTCGAGGGGGTTCGCCCCAGCCCTACCGCGATCGAGGCTTTCGCCGGGCAGGCGGGCGCGCTCGACGTGGCAAGGCTGACCGTCGGCAAAGAGAGCGTCGCGCTCGGCGGCGCACCCGAGGTCGATCTGTCAGGGGTGGCGGTGAAGCTTCCACCTGACGCCTTCCTCCAGGCATCGCGGGAGGCCGAGGCCGAGATGGTCGGCCTAGTGCGCGAGAAGGTTGGCGGCGCCAAGCGCGTCGCCGACCTGTTCGCGGGGGTCGGCACCTTTACCCTCGCGCTGGCGCGGAGCGCTTCCGTCGCCGCCTACGAGGTGGACGACGCCGCGCTAGCAGCGCTCGCCGAGGACGCGCGCAAGACACTCAAGCTGAAGCCGGTCAGGACCTCTGTGCGCGATCTCTTCCGCTCGCCGCTAAGCGTCAAGGAGCTGGACGCCTTTGACGCGGTGGTGTTCGACCCGCCGCGCGCGGGGGCCTCGGCGCAGGTCGCGCAGATTGCCAAGTCGCGCATGCCCATGCTGGTCGCGGTGTCCTGCAATCCCGGCACGCTCGCTCGCGACCTCCGCATCCTTGTCGATGGTGGCTACCGCATCACCCGCGTGGTGCCTGTCGACCAGTTCCTGTTCTCGCCCCACATTGAGGTCGTGGCGCATCTTGAGCGCTAGCCGCGCAGCAGCCGCTCGATGTAGGCCGGCACCACCCCGGTCGCGGGGCCGTAGAAGGCCTCGGCGAAATGGCTCGCCCCGTCAGACGGCTCGAGATTGAGCTCAATCCTATGCGCGCCAGCCGCCTGCGCCTCAGCGACAAAGCCCGCTGCCGGATAGACCGCGCCGCTGGTACCGATCGAAATGAAAAGGTCGCACGCACCGAGCGCCTCATAGATCCTGTCCATCTCGCGCGGCATCTCCCCGAACCACACCACGTCGGGCCGCATCGCGGCGAGCCCGCAAGCGGGGCAGGGCGTCTCGATGGAAAGGTCGCCCTGCCAGGGGAAGCTCGCCCCGCAATGCGCGCAGAGCGCTTTGCCCAGCTCGCCATGCATATGGATCAGGTTCTTGCTTCCAGCCGCCTCATGCAGAGCATCAATATTCTGCGTCACCGTCAGCACCTCGCCCCTGTAGTCGCGTTCGAGCTTCGCCAGCGCGAAATGGGCGGCATTAGGCTTTGCTTCGGTGTGGCGGCGCCGGCGGAGATTGTAGAAATGGTGCACCTTGGCAGGATTGCGGGCGAAGGCCTCAGGCGTCGCCACTTCGTCGATGTTGAACTGCGACCACAGCCCGCCTTTGTCGCGAAACGTGCCGAGCCCGCTCTCGGCCGACAACCCAGCCCCGGTCAGAATGACGATGGAGTTGAAGCGCATTCGCTCCGCGGGCCTAGCCTTTGCCGGTCTGGCCGCGATGGCGGAGGTAGTGATCGGCGAGCACGATCGCGACCATGGCCTCGCCGATCGGCACGGCGCGGATGCCGACGCACGGGTCGTGGCGGCCCTTGGTCGAGATCTCGGTCTCTTGGCCTTTTGTGTCCACCGTCTCCCGCGGGGTCAGGATCGATGAGGTCGGCTTGACGGCGAAGCGCGCCACAATCGGCTGCCCGGTCGAGATGCCGCCCAGGATGCCGCCGGCGTTGTTCGACTTGAACACCGGCCAGCCCGGCGGCCGGTTCCGCATCTCGTCGGCATTCTCCTCGCCCGACATGGCGGCAACGGCGAAGCCCGCGCCGATCTCGACTCCCTTCACCGCGTTGATGCTCATCAGCCCCGATGCGATATCCTGATCGAGCTTGCCGTAGATCGGTGCGCCGAGCCCTGGCGGCACGCCGTCGGCCACGATCTCGATTATGGCGCCGGTCGACGAGCCCGCTTTGCGCACCTCGTCGAGAAACTTGGCCCACACCTCGACCGCAGCAGGGTCGGGACAGAAGAAGGGGTTCTTCTCGACCTCGTCCCACCGCCAATTGGCGCGATCGATTCTGTGTGGCCCGATCTGCACCAGCGCGCCGCGCACGCGCATCTCCGGCACCACTTTGCGAGCGATAGCGCCCGCGGCAACCCGCATCGCCGTCTCGCGCGCCGAAGCGCGCCCAGAGCCCCGCCAATCGCGCACGCCATATTTGGCGAAATAGGTGTAGTCGGCGTGGCCAGGACGGAACTTGTCCTTGATCTCTCCATAGTCCTTCGAGCGCGCATCGACGTTTTCGATCTCGAGCGAGATCGGCGTGCCGGTCGTCACTTGGGCGCCGGTTTTATCGTCGGGGAACACGCCGGAGAGGATGCGCACCTGATCCGGCTCCTGCCGCTGGGTGGTGTACTTGGACTGCCCGGGGCGGCGCTTGTCGAGATAGACCTGGATGTCGGCCTCGGTCAGCGGGATTCCAGGCGGGCAGCCATCCACCACGCAGCCGATCGCAGGCCCGTGGCTCTCGCCCCAGGTAGTGATGCGGAAGAGAAGGCCGAACGTGTCGTAGGACATGGCGGGTCTCTAGCCGCTTCTAGTTGAGGCGTGGTGAAGGGTCAAACGGGGCCCATCCGCGATTGGGGCGAGGTTGAGCCATTTATGGGAACCACCCGGCCCGCAAATCGTCCCTCAATGGTCAAGGTCGAAGCAGCCTTTCGTCTTATTTATCCGTGACTTAGCAGCACGCGCTTGGCGCGGGCCGGCCGAGACTTCGCCGGTCTCTCAAACCTCCCACAACAAGAAATGGAGCAATCGATGCGTGCTGCGCATGCGTTTTTAACGACCGTTGCCATCCTCGTCCTCTCGGCGTCGCTTCCTCTTGCCGGAGCCGAGGCCCGTGGTTTTGGGGGCCGTCACTCGACGGCTTCGCACCATATCGGCGCCCGGCCCTCGCGCTGGTGCGGCTGGTGGATGCGGACTTAAATAGGCGGCGGACCCGAATATAACCTCGCCCACAACTGGACTCATTGGGGCCGTCCGTCAGGTCCGCGCGTCGGCGCCGTGGTGGTGTGGCCGCACCACGTGGGTATGATCACCGGCCGCAGCGCGGGCGGAGAGTGGATCGTCAAATCCGGCAATGACGGCGGCCGCGTCCGCGAGCGCCCGCGCTCCGTGGCCGGAGCGGTGTTCCGCGTCGGATAGATTGAAGACGAAGGGCGTCCCGCGACCAGACGGGGGCGGGACGCTACTCACTTACGCCATCGAGACAGGTATCCCAGCCAGCGCGACCGACTCGCGCGCGCTTATTTCCCCTCTCCCACAAGGGGAGAAGGTCTACACCATCGCCAATGAAAAAAGTCAATTATTTCTTATCTGTAGCCAAATCAGAGGTTCGACCAACCTTCACAGGTTTCTGATAGGTAGCACATTATGGGTGGTTCTGGCTGTCGGCGAATACGTGGGCAACGCCTCTGTATATATGGCTGTCCGTCGAAGAGACCGTTGGAGCCATGGCCGACCTCGTAGAGATGGGCAAGGTGCGCTACCTCGGCCTGTCTCGAAGCCGCACCCGACACGACCCGCCGCGCCCAAAAAGTACATCCGATTGCTGCTGTCCCTGTCGGAAAATCAAACACGAACGTAGTGATGGTGCAGGCCGCCGAGGACGGGCCTCGCTTCGATGCTGCCGAGGGCGTGAACTGGGCGCCTCATCGGCGCATCCTTGTTCAAGGACAGGTGTGTTCGGCTCCGATTGTAGTAGCTCGCATAACAGCGCAGCAGATGGAGAAGGTGGCGCTTTCCCAAGACAATCACGTGGTCTAAACAGTCCCTTCGGATCGAACCGATCGCCCGCTCGCAGTATCCGTTCTGCCAGGGTGAACGGGCTGCGGTCGGCCGATCTGGATGCCCATCGCCCGGATACGGCTGATAAAGGCCTCGCCGTATGCCTGATCTCGATCACGTAACAGATACTTTGGTGGCTTCTCCCAGCCGATCGCTTCCGTGACCTGTTGCGCAATCCATTCAGCCGTGGGATGCGCGGTCACACCCAACCATAGGATTTCACGCCGTTCATGCCGCAGGATCAGCAGGCCGAACAGAAGCCGGAATGAAAGCGTCGGCACGACAAACAGATCGAGCGCGGCGATCCCCTCAGCATGATTGCTAATGAACGTTCTCCAGCCCTGCGATGGCGGACGCCTCTCCTTGGCCATGTACTTGGCGACCGTGGTCTGCCCGATCTCAATGCCGAGCTTAAGCAGCTCACCATGGATCCGCGGCGCGCCCCACAGCGGGTTGGCCAGACTGACATCGCGAATGAGCCGGCGTAGCTCGAGCGGTGTCTGCGGCCGGCCCCAACGCGCTGATCTCCGGTGCCAATAGGCCCGGAAGCCAGCGCGGTGCCAGCGGATCACGGTCTCCGGCTTGACGATCTTAAGAGCATTGAGCACTCCCGGGGCCAGATGATAGAGCCCGGCGAATACCAAGCGGTCGACGTCAGTAAAGGCCATTCGCTTGGGAGATCTTCGTCGCAGAACATTGAGCTGGTGTCGAAGCAAGAGAATTTCGGCTTCCAGCGACGCCCGCGACCGAAATAGCCCGACCAAGGCGCACCAGAGTAGGCTGCAGATATCCCTCATCGGGCGGCAACATCGTCCGATTCGGCTTCATTTGTCAGCGGATCGGGTTTCCGACAGGGACAACCAGTTGCACCTTCAGACGCCGGCCGTCATCGACCTCGAAGTCGATGATCGAGCTAATGCGAACCACATCAGTGGGCATTGCGGCCTCGGGCCAAACGTCAGCACGTTCCAGTTCGCTGAGAAGCGCCGCCGATACCTCCGGCACGCGCCGCGAGGCCGCTATGGCAATCGCCGTCAGCCGCCGTTCTTCGGCCGTGCTGATAAGAATGTGCGGCAGTGAATTAATCGTGGCCAACATGGACATTGGTAACCTCATGGCATTAGACACAGCCGCTCTCAGAAAAAGAGCGTCTGGCGCAGACCCCGGACAACGGAGCTGCGAAAGAGGCGCGTTGCAGCACAGGGCGGCAACGCAGATCATGGTGATTTAAGATTGGGAGTCCCGGGCGAGCGCAGCTATAGCGCGGCGCGCGGGCTAGAAGCCTGCGGCGTCAGTTCCCTGGGGGGGAAGTCGCAAATGAAAGGCCACTTTGCAGGTCATGTTCGATACATGGGCTTTCGCCGAGGTTTCGTCAACAGCACGATCATTCGATTGCGACGGCCCTGTCAGTAACACTCGACGGAGCAGCCTTTTCCATTTCGTCGAGCGCCAGGACCGAGTGTGCATAGGCCGCGCCCGCGCGCATTTCGGCTGCCACCCAAATCGCCTCCATTAATTCCTCACGTGTTACGCCTTCGCGCATCGCTGCTTTGGTGTGACCGCGGATGCAGTAGGGGCACTGCGTGACATGGGCGACAGCGACGGCAATCAGCTGCTTGATCTTGGTTGTTAGCGCGCCATTGGCGAACGCCTTTCGGCTGAACGTCTGGAATGCGTCGTGGATCTCGGGGGCAAGCCGCTTACGCGTATCAGACAAACTGCGAGCGGATGAAGGGTAGAGAGAGTCGGACATAACGTCTCCTTCTCGGGCCAAATTTTGGGCACTCCTGCCTTTGTAGAAGAAAACATGTATTTTGTCTATTGCTTTTCGCGGTGCGTCGTGCAAAGATACATCCACAATGCATGTTAAAGAGGAGTTTGAGCTATGAAATTCGCAACCTTCGCAAGTTTGATAATTCTACTCGGCGCCGGCTCCGCATTCGCCGCAGACACCGATGCCGGTACCGCTGGGCGCCCAGGCGCGGTGTTGAGTGAAGCTGATTGCGCGGCAGCCTGGCACAGTGCTGCCGGTGACGAATTGACTTGGTTTCACCGAGGCCACGACGCCCTCTCGCCCGCGCTCGCAAAAGGAATTGTCACCAACTTCCAGCAAGCCGACACGAACAACGATGGCAGCGTCTCGCGCGACGAGTTCACGCAAGCCTGCAAACTCGGCTTGGTGACGAGCGGTCTCGCGGCCCCTAACACAGTGGCTGATTACTAAGAAGAGCTGCAACGACGAGAACGTCTCGCGAATCCCGCGACGTCTCGTCGTCCCCAGATAAGCAGCCTCTCCGAGGCTGATCGGCGCCGCTCTGGCGTCGGTCAGCTCCATTAGCCTGAGACCCCTGTTTTTCAGAAAGAAGAAACCGCTATGACAATCCGAGTCCTTTGCGCCGCCGCGATAGCGAGCCTCGCATGTACACCAGCGGCCTTGGCCGGTGCGCCGGCCACGACCGACGACAGCCACCCGACCGTCTACGTCGCCAAACTTCACCCCGTGAACACTAAGGTCACGGGGCTTGAGACCACGGGCGAGGCGCGCTTCTCAGTCAACGGCGATACGCTGACGATAACTGTCAACGCGCAGAAGCTGCCACCCGACATGGTGCACTGGCAGCATTTCCACGGGTTTAAAGATAGCCGCGCTGCAACCTGCCCTACAGTAGCGGCCGACGCGAACCATGACGGCATAATCGACCTCATAGAGACCGAGCCCACAGCGGGCACGACGATGGTGCCGTTCGATGAAGATCCGGTTGCAATGGACATTGGGGGCGGCACCTATCCGAAGGCCGGTGCCGATGGGACTTTTAAGTATCAGAAAACTGTCTCGCTAAAAGCGCTGGACGCGGCCTTCGCCAAGGCATTCGGTGACAAGGGGCTCGATCTCGACCGGCGCGTCGTGTTCGTCCATGGGATTCTCGAGTCCACCGAGCTCCCGGCTTCCGTCGCCTCGCTCGGGACGGTTCCCGCACGGGTCACGTTGCCCATCGCCTGCGGTGAAATTAAGCGGGTGCAGCAGTAATCTAACGAAGCCCGGGGCCCAATTGTTGGAGGTAGCCCGGGGACCCGGTTTTGGAGAAGCGCCATGACCACGAAAATATCGGCTGCGAACGTCAAACTAAAGCGTGCCTACGAGCCCCCAGCAACCGACGACGGAACGCGGATCCTAGTCGACAGGCTGTGGCCGCGTGGGGTCACGAAGAAGCGTGCGGCCATCGATCAATGGATGAAGGACATCGCGCCCAGCACCGAGCTTCGCAAATGGTTCAGCCACGACCCCGCCCGGTGGGATGAGTTTCGTCGTCGCTATGCGCGGGAGGTCCACAAGAACAGCGATCTTCTCGATCAATTGCGGTCCCTCGCGCAGCGAGGCCCTATCACGTTGGTGTACTCAGCGCATGACGAGAAGCACAACGACGCCGTCGAACTGAGAGAGCTGATTTTGAGGCAGTAGGTGAGATACGATCCCCCTCGACCAGGTGTCAGCCACTGACGTGTCCGCCAAAGCACAACAGGTGATGCCATGACGTCCTACGATTTTTTGCAATTTAGTGTGTGCGTGTTTTCCATCCTTGCCGCGGGGTTCTGGTTGCAGTCAGCAACCTCTAGGCTGTCTAAGCCGACCACAAAAGCCAGCCGGCAGGGTGGTGGTTTGTTTCCACAAGCGCTAACAAGTCAGTCGCGATGGAGCGCGGCGGGGGCAGTGTGTGCCGGAACTGCAGCATTTTCCCAATCGGTTGCAACAGTGCTGCCATATGTCGGCTTAAAATGATTCATGGCTCCTGGAGATGACCGATATGGCGCCCAGCCTTGAAGGTAAAATCGCGGTGGTCACGGGCGTGAGCCATCAGGGGCAGGTCGGTGAAACCGTCGCCAAAGCCTTGGCAGACAGCGGCGCTGCCCTTGCAATTTGTGCGCGTACGCAGAGCAATGTCGAAGCCAGAGCTGCCGACCTGCGACAAGCTGGCGCTCGCGTGCTCGCCGTGGCCACCTCATTGAACGAAGAGTCCGGGGCAAAGCGATTGATAGAGGCCGCGATCAAGGAATACGAGAGGATCGACGTCCTGGTAAACCTGGCGGGAGGCCTTACCCGTTATAAGCCTGCCGTCGAGCACAGTCTCGATGACTGGAACACAGAACTAAGCAACAATCTTCTGAGCGCGTTTTTAGTCTCCCGCGAGGTTTTTCCACACATGCAGGCCGCTGGCGGAGGTGCGATCGTCAACTTCGCGCGTGCCGGACTGTCTCAAGCCAATATGGTCGCCTATAACTGTGCCAAAGCGGGGATTGAAGCTCTGACTCGCACCCTGGCCCTTGAGGGGCGAGACTCCGGTATTCGCGTCAATGCCGTCGCGCCAGGACTGGTGGATACAGCCTCCAACATTGCGGCGATGAAACCAAAAGATCTGAAGCGCTGGACGAAACGCGAAGATATCGCCGAGGTGGTGGTTTTCCTTGCATCGCCAGCAGCCGCAGGCGTTACCGGCCAAGTCATAACCGTAACGGGTTGGGGACTGTAAGTGAGTTCTCGCCAAACACGGCGCTTTCTCTGCCTCACCGTTTCGCAAGCCTTTCTCGCTTGGGTTTGGCAGCCGATGGTCTCGTAGCCTTAACAGGCGCAATGGAAAGCATGGCCTGGAGTGACGCGCGCGGCTTCACGAGATCACTCAGGCTATAATCATCAAGCGCCTCGACAAAGGCTGTTCGCGCCTTGTCGAGGGCTTTGCGTAACACGCAATAGGGGAGGATTGCGCAATCGGCGTTGATGGGCTCGAAACACATCACGATGGCCATGTCGGGCTCTGTACGCCGTACTACCTCGCCGAGTCCGATTGCCTTTGCCGGTTTTGCTAGACGCAATCCTCCATTTCTGCCGCGAACAGTATCGACGTATCCCGCTAGACCCAGCTGATGGGCGACCTTCATGAGATGATTCTTGGAGATGCCGTAGCTTTGGGCAATCTCCTCGATTGTCGCGAGCCCGTCGTCCTTAAGCGCCAGATACATCAGCATGCGTAATGCGTAGTCGGTGTAGACAGTCAGGCGCATGCGATCTCCTCTGCTAGGGCCACTAAAAAGATTGACGTTACATATTGCTTTTGATTCGTCCGGTGGTAAGATGCACGCATCATACATGTTTTACCGGGCTCGGGTCAAATGGGTAATCACGCAGCAGCCAAGAAAATCATCGAGTTAGCTCGCAGGCCCTTAGACCGCCGACTATCCGATGATGCGATTCGGCATCTGGTCGACATGCTTTTACGCAAAAGTCCGGGCCGATCCGGAGCTCGGGCCTATTTTCGAGCGCGCTATTCCTGGCGACTGGGCGCCGCATCTCGCAACGATGCACGACTTCTGGTCGTCGGTGATGCTGACGAGTGGACGGTACAAGGGCAATCCTGTCGCGGTCCATCTCCGAGTGGAAGGGATAGAGCCGCGGCTTTTCGCTCGCTGGCTGGCCCTGTTCGATAAAACCTGCTGCGAGCTTTTCGACGATGATGTAGCCGACGCCTTTCGCTCGAAGGCTGAGCGTATTGCTGAAAGCCTTAAGCTTGCTCTGTTCTACCGACCCGACCGGCCATGGCAGAGGAGCGCGCCGTGACCTTCGTCGTCACCGACAACTGCATCAAGTGCAAGTACATGGATTGCGTGGAGGTGTGTCCGGTCGACTGCTTCTACGAGGGCGAGAACATGCTCGTGATCCACCCCGACGAGTGCATCGACTGCGGAGTTTGCGAACCGGAATGTCCAGCTAAAGCGATATTTTCCGACACCGAGCCCGGACTTCAGAGCTGGCTCAAGCTCAATGCCGAATACGCGTCGATTTGGCCAAACATCGCAGTCAAACGCGAACCTCCCGCTGATGCCAAAGAGTTCGACGGCGTTCCTAACAAGCTCGAGCAATTCTTCTCACCGAATCCGGCCAGGGCGATGCGATCGGTGAGGGGAGTGACGATCACGGTCCAGCGACAGCGCGACCCATGAATGCTGAGCACCCGAGGCATGGGCAGGACCCATAGGCTGGAACTGTCACCTAACGCGCGTCGAGTTTTGAAAAGCAAACGAGGAGGACGAGTGATGACTCGAACAAGGAGGATAAGTGATGGCATTCGCAATCTTGATAGCCGCCGCCGCAATCCTGTTCAGCGCTGGTTACATCCTGCGAAGGCAGGGCCTCGATACGCTGGACTTCCGGGCTGGCCAAATCCGCCTCGTCCGGGCCCCAGCACCCGCCGCTGAAAAAGTACGGCACTAGACGAAGAAAAACCTAAACGCCCATCGGAGGAACACGAGATGAAATATCGCGGTCTGAGTTTAGTCGTAGGCGCTCTTTTCGCCGCGCTTGCATGCATTCCGCCACCGGTTTTGGCTGAGGAGTCTGCATCAGCCGAGATCGATCAGCGCGCGAAGGACCCCAATCAATGGCCGGCGCCTGGCCGTGACAACCAGCTCACGCGCCACAGCGAGCTCAAGGACATCAACACCGGAAACGTCAACAAGCTGGAGATGATTTGGGCACAATCGACCGGTGCTCTGCGTGGGGCCGAAGGCCAGCCCATTGTGATCAGCGACGCCGGTGGCAAGCCCATGCTCTTCATGGTCAGCGGCTGCCCGGCAATGTCGAACTGTAACGTGGTGCAGGCCCTGGATCTGACCGATCCGGATAATCCGAAGCAGGTCTGGAACTATGTGAAGAGGACAGACCGCGACGAATTGGCTGTGCCGCGTGCATGCTGCGACACCGTCAATCGCGGCCTGAACTATGCCAAGGGCAAGATCATCACCCATACCCTTGACGGTTTCGTCATCGCCCTCGATGCCCTCACCGGCAAAGAGCTCTGGGTGGTCAAGAATGCTTTTCCCGAGAAGGGTGAGACCGAGACCAGCCCAACGCTCATTGCCGAAAATCTGGTGATCGCCGGCTTTGGCGGTGACGAGTTTGCCGCGAGAGGCCGCATGACCGCCTACGATCTCGATACCGGGAAGGTAGTGTGGACCTGTCATGCGACTGGATCAGACAAGGATGTCTGCCTGACGCCGGACACCAACAAGGCCCATCCGGAATATGGCACCTACGGCAAGGACCTCGGCATCTCGACCTATCCGGGAGACGATTGGAAGATCGGTGGCGGCGCGTTCTGGGGCTTGTTCAGCTACGACCCCGAGCTAAAACTCGTCTACTCCTCGACCGGAAACCCCGGTTTGTGGAGCCCATCCTACCGCTGCGGTGACAAGACTCACGAGGAGTGCAACACCGGCAAGTGGGACAACAAATGGTCGCTGACGATCTTCGCCCGCAAGGTCGATACTGGTGAGGTGGTCTGGGCCTATCAGATGACGCCCTTCGACCAGTGGGATTACGACGGCGTCAACGAGAACATACTCACCGACATGGACATCGATGGTAAGAAGGTAAAAGCGCTAACGCATTTCGACCGCAACGGCTTTGCCTATGTGCTCGATCGCACCGATGGCACGCTTCTGCGAGCCAACAAATACGTGACCGTCGACTGGGCTGAAAAGATCGACCTCAAAACCGGCCGTCCGATCAAGGTCAAAGAGCACTCTCCGCTTGAGGTTGGTCGCAACGTCGAGGCCTGCCCTTCGGCCATGGGCGGCAAAGATCAACAGCCCTGTGCCGTCGATCCCAAAGAGCCGAACATGGTTTACTGCCCAACCAACAATTGGTGCATGGAGGACGAGCCCCAAGAGCGCACGCATTCGAACCAGGGGACTGTCTACGTGTTTGCCAATGTGTACATGTATCCCGAGAAGCCCGGCGTTACCGGCAAGTTCAAGAAGTTCGACGTGCTGGCCGGGAAGACCATCTGGGAGATTCCGGATCCGTATCCGAACTGGGGTGGTGGCTTGGTGACTGACGGCGGGCTGGTGTTCTACGGCAGCCTGAACGGCGACTTTCGCGCCGTCGACCGCAACAGCGGCAAGGTGCTGTGGAGCCGGAAGCTCGGCTCGGGCATCGTTGGCAATCCGATGACCTACAAAGTCGATGGAAAGCAGTACGTATCGGTATACGCGGGCATTGGCGGCTGGATCGGACTGCCCGTGGCCGCAGGCCTCGACTTGAACGATAAGTTCGGGGCCATCGGTGCTACAGCCATGGCGAAAGCTGCCCAGCTCGACAAGATCCCGCAAGGTGGCACGCTCTACACCTTTAGGCTCTCCTCCGAATAGCGATAACCGAGGACCCCCCGATGCGGAACGTTTCCGTATCGGGAGCTTTCCGCTTCGAGATGTCGATTAGTCGCTCGCAACTTCGATAAACCAGGAACAGCAATCATGGCATACGGAAGCCAGGTAGTAACAGCCCATGGCGATCGACCGCATGGCTGGCGGCGGTGGGTCTACTCTACCAATCACAAAGACATTGGCACGATGTATCTCGTCTTCGCCATGGTCGGCGGCGTCACGGGCGGCATACTCTCGATGGGAATTCGGTCAGAGCTGATGTATCCGGGCATGCAGATCTTCGGCAGCTCTGATGTCTACAATCTGTTCGTCAGCGCTCATGGCCTTATCATGATCTTCTTTACGATCATGCCGGCCATGATCGGAGGTTTCGGCAATTGGATGGTACCGTTGATGATCGGGGCGCCGGACATGGCGTTCCCGCGCATGAACAATATCTCATTCTGGCTGCTGCCTGCTTCCTTCGCACTACTCCTGACGTCGCTGTTCCTTCCGGGACCTCCTGGCGGGCACGGCATCGATACAGGCTGGACGCTCTACGCGCCACTCTCCACTAAGGGTACTCCCGGCATCGCCATGGACTTCGCGATCCTCTCGATCCACTTGGCGGGAATCTCCTCGATCCTCGGTGCGATCAACTTCATAACCACCATCTTCAATATGCGCGCGCCGGGCATGACGCTGCACAAGATGCCGCTATACGTGTGGTCGATCCTGGTGACCGCCTTCCTGCTGCTGCTCTCGCTGCCGGTGTTGGCCGGGGCCATCACCATGCTCTTGACCGACCGTAACTTCGGCACCGCCTTTTTCGATTCAGCACATGGCGGAGATCCACTCCTGTTCCAGCACCTGTTCTGGTTTTTCGGTCACCCCGAGGTTTACATAATGATCCTAGGCGGCTTCGGCATGATCAGCCAGATCGTCTCGACCTTCTCACGGAAGCCGATCTTCGGTTATCTCGGCATGGCTTACGCGTTGGTCTCCATCAGCATAATCGGTTTCGTGGTCTGGGCCCATCATATGTTTGTGTCGGGCATCGGCGTGGATACCCAGGCCTTTTTCGCCTTCGCCTCCATGGTTATCGCCATTCCCACCGGCATTAAGATCTTCTCCTGGCTCGCCACCATGTGGGGAGGCACGATCTCCTTCCGCGCACCCATGTTGTGGGCGCTGGGCTTCATCTTCTTGTTCACGATCGGTGGCGTCACCGGTGTTGTGCTGGCCAATGCCAGCTTGGACCGTTCCCTGTCCGATACCTATTATGTGGTCGCTCACTTCCACTACGTGCTGTCTATCGCCGCCGTGTTCGCCATCTTCGGCGGTTGGTACTACTGGTTCCCCAAGATGACCGGTTACATGTATTCCGAGACGCTCGCCAAGCTGCACTTCTGGTTGATGTTGATCGGCGCCAACATTGCCTTCTTCCCCATGCATTTTTTGGGTCTGGCTGGGATGCCCCGCCGATACGCCGACTACCCGGATTCCTTTGCCGGCTGGAATTTTGTGTCGTCAATCGGCTCTTACATTTCGTTCGCCGGCGTGCTCGTGTTTTTTGTGGGCCTCGCTTACGCCTTCGCACGCAAGGTGCACGCCCCCGCCAATCCGTGGGGAGCCGGAGCCACGACGCTCGAATGGACGTTGCCGTCGCCGGCTCCCTTCCATACTTATGAGACCTTGCCGCGCATCACGTGATGGGAAATTTGCAGATTTCGAGCCGGCGCTTGCTCCTGGCCCTTGGTATGACTCTGAGCTTTTGCACTATCCGGCATTTCGAGGCGGTACATCGCCGAATTCGTGAATCTCCTTCGCGCCTCGCAAATCAAGCTGGGCCTCGTCCGATCGTCAGCTGATGCAGGCAATCTTGCACGATCGCATTCCAATCGCGGACGTCGTCAATGTGCATGTGATCACACTCGAGGAAGCGCCCAAGGGCTATGCTGATTTAGACAAGGGGGCGCCGGTAAAATGCGTTCTCGAATCTCCACGGTACTGTAGCGAAATCGGCCTGCGCTCTGCGCAGCGCTACAGCTGAGCCGTCGCCTATCAATCGGCACGCACCAGCTCAACTGCCACGTCGCCAAGAGCGTAATGGACAAGCGTTAGAAAGTTGCGGCGCGTGCGAGGAGTAGCGACTCGCTCCTTGCGGCCAGCGGGCGAACGCGCCACATGGACCTCTGACTGCGTCGCTATGATGGGCATCATGATCGCATACAAAACGTCGATAAATGCGAGAGTTCTGTTTGTGGGCATAAATCCGCATCCCGGTTCATATCAGCGCGGTGTTCCGTTTTCCAACAACAAGATGTTTTGGTATCTGCTCAACCGAGCCGGATTACTGAAGGAAGCAGAAAGCGATCTGAAAGACGACCGATTGCTCAAACGAATCTATGACATGAAGTTTCTACCGAAATACGGGTTGAATTTCCTGAATCTCGTAGATCGTCCGACGGTCAATGTGACTCAACTAAAGCACGGCGAGGAGCAGGCAGGGGTCAGACGGGCGCGAAAAATCATTGTGGCCTGCAAGCCAAGAGTAGTTTGCTTCATCGGTAAAATCGCCTTCAACAAATTTTACGGCAGCAGAAAATGTGAGTGGGGTTGGCAGGTGGGGATAAACGACTCGAGAGTTTACCTGATGCACTTTCCAATCCGGGGTCCAGCGGAAGTTCGGGTAAAAGAACTTCGAGAAGTGAAGGAGGCGAGTGAAGATCAGAAGCCCTCACACGTCCGCGCCAGCGGCGCTTTGGAATTTCTGACGACCCGACACTAGGGTTTCCGATGACCGTATATCCAACGGTTTGAACCCATTGTGCTCAGGAAACGATATCAAAACTCTCAGACATACCGAAGAAGCAAACTCGTAGAAGGACCAGTCGCTACGATTCATAGGAAGAAGTGGCGTAAGGGATAAATCCGCGAGATCGCCTTCTGCAGCCACTCGCTTTGACGCGCGACTTGATCATCCGCGCTCTTCAGCTATTAGCGGGTGGGTAGATAACGGTGCCGTCGGCACGTGGGATGGCGCCTGGCGTGAGCAGCGCCCGATCAACGCGATTGCCGAGAATGTGGAACACGGTCTCTCCGGCGCAAATGAGATAATCGGCGATAATTCGACGATGACAGCGCCACCAGACCGCTTCGGCGCACATAATGACTGAACGACGCTTATGCCCCAGATTTCGGAGCTCGGTCAGGCCCTGATGGAACTCCTCAGTCATGGCGTAGTCAGCGTAGTTCCGAAAACTAGTGTTTTGCCAAAGCAGATTGGGCGAAGTCTCTAGTCCGCGCGAGCGTAAGCCACCAAGCGCAGCCAAATGGACATAACCGATTTGCAAGCTCTTCAGCACGTCCGGAAGGACTTCGCGATTGAACTGCGGATTGGTGCGCGAACGCGGCATATGCCGAACATCGACGACAAGCTCGACTTGCGAGGCGTGGAGGAGATCCGCGAACTCCGCGATAGAACGCGTGGAATGACCGATCGTGAAAAAAGACATTGTCATAGGAGACAACAGTAAGAATTACTTTCTCGTGCCGCAGGATTAGCACGAGAGCGTTAAAGCAAGGAGGGCCGAGCATGGAAATTGAGCGCGACCTGCATACGCCAATTTGCGATCTGCTCGGATGCAGGTACCCAATTCTTCAGGCGGGCATGGGTGGGGTCGCGCGCTCGGAGCTCGTCGCAGCAGTGACCGAGGCCGGAGGCTATGGCTTCCTGGGCATGGTGCGAGAGTCACCCGATCTCATCGCACGCGAAATCGATAAGGTGCGTGCGCGCACCGATGGGCCCTTCGGCGTTAATCTGATCCCTGCTGCCTGTCCTTTCCGAAAATCATATCCGGACGTATTGGTGATGTAGCCCGGCTAGGATGGGAATAGCGGTGATCCTGCCAAGCCGTCGGACAGGCCGCCGGAGCGGTGCATCTTTGTGTAATGCCAAGTGCGTGCGCGCCTGATTGTAATACGCCGCATAACTGGCAAGGATCCGCCGTAGGTGCGCCTCGTTAAAGATGGCCATATGGTCCAAGCACTCGCGACGCAGCGTGCCGATGAAGCGCTCCGCAATACCATTCTGCCATGGCGATCCAGGAGAGATCGGGCGGTCGCGGATACCCATCACTCTCACCCGGGAGGTGAAGACATGTCCGTAGGCACGGTCGTTGTCGCGCACCAGGTAGGCTGGCGCCGAGGCCCAGGGAAACGCCTCGGTGATCTGCCTGGCCAGCCAATCGGCCGTCGGATGCCGCGTCACCTCGAACCACAGCAGCTGCCGCCGGCCGTGACCCAGGACCAGGAACGCGAACAAGCGCTCAAAAGCCAGCGTCGGCACAACGCACATATCGATGGCCGCGATCGCCTCAGCGTGGTTTTGCAGAAACGTCTTCCAGCTTTGCGATGGCGGCCTCGAGGGCCGCGTCATATATCTCGAGACGGTCGACTGGGCGACCTCAAAGCCGAGCATCAGGAGTTCACCATGGATCCGGGATGCGCCCCACAATGGGTTCTCACGGCTCATACGCTTGATGAGATCCCGCAGGCCACGATCGATTCTCGGGCGCCCGGCCCTGTTTCGTGACTTCCAGCGCCAGAAAGCTCGAAAGCCCGCACGATGCACCGAAGGACGGTCTCTGGCTGAACCACCTGGACTGCACCAAGAAGGCGCGGCCAAAGCCGGGTCATCAATACGAGCAGTGCGCGATCACTGCCACGCAGTTGGAGACGCGGTGGTGCCCGCCGCAAAGCTATGGCCAGTTGGTGGCGGAGAAGCAAATTCTCAGCTTCAAGCCGGCTGCACGACTTGAACAGGTCGGCGACGAACATTCCGAGCGCGTGCAGGATCGCAAACATCGCTCTTAATGATGCGGTGATTCTGCCTTACGATGCGACTCCCAGGCCGGATGGAATTTTCGGAAAGGACAGGAGGCGGCCGAAGTCGGGTGCCACTTCAAGCTAAGTTGGTTAGCTCACTCAGTAATGTCGCGCTTCTTTTGGAGATACTCTTCGCGGGTAATTTCTCCGCGTGCGTAACGCTCTTCGAGCACGTCAAGGCCCGTGGAGCGACGCTGACCGCCCCGAACCGGCTGAGAACGAACAATCCACACCACGCCCGCAATGATGACGGCAAGGATTACAAGCCAAAGGATGAAGCCGAAGCCCATGCCCCAGCCATCCATCGTCCAACCCATGTGGTCGTAGCTCCACATATCGAGATCTCATCTAACGCCCGTCCTTTCCGAAAATCCCATCCGGCCCAGAAGCGCGCCCTTCGCCGCTCTCGAGGTCGGCGACAATAGCCTTGATAGGTTCGTTTGACGCAGGGTCTGCCTTGGAGAATGCGAGCACAGTGCCGCCCGCGATCGCCTCCTTTGGCATCGCGCTGGTTTCAAACTGTTTTAGCGTCGGGAATCGCGTAGGGCAGGGCGGCCGAGGGTTAATCGTGCAACCCTGGATGATGCGACCACAGGGACTCCCGAACCCTCAGTGCCATCAGAAGTCTCGGCTTTCCAGAAGAAGTCTTCGTCTTCCCGTCTTCCCTGATAGCGGAAAACCAATTCCCTGTTAGCGCGAGAAATTTCCCTGTTCTGATGCGTAGGGAATTTGGCGGTAACCGGCTGACTTATATATCGGAAAGCGGAGCGTCAGGGGGTTTTGAGGGCTAATCCAGCGAAAATTCCCTGTATTTTCCCGGACATCAGGGAATCTGTAGCAGAGACACGTTCGCCCCTGTCTCCCAGCACAAGCGGAAAGTCAACCAAAACGCAGGTCACAGTTAAATCGCGACGGGTGGCAGGCCAGATTGTCGGGGGTTGCGGGCCCCCGCAACCAATCTCAGACAACTCGTCTCAGCTCCCACCTGGTACGTTCTTGAACAAATCTAGCCCGGGATTTGAACCTACACATCGCGGCCGAAAGAGCGACACCACTGGCTCAATCGTCCATCAATTGATCAAGGATTTGCTGGTATCTGCGAACGGCACCGAGCGAGGCCCCCTTGTTGTAGTACTTCTCGGTGGTGCGTGGGTCGATGTGCTGGAGAAGCCCTGAAGCGATGCCCATGCGGTCGCCGGCGTTGATCGCCACGGTGTAGACGGCGCAGTCCCGGAACAGATGAGGATTGACCGCGACACCGAGTTCTCGGCGCGTGGTTTCGGTGATGATGTGGCCCACATAGGTATAGGCAAGTGGCCCACCCTTGGTGGACGGCCAGAAGGCATCGCCTGGCTTAAGGAACACTGTCCGCCAATGCTCGAGCCACCGGTCGATAGAAGCGGAGAGGATCTCGGGAACTGGCCGTTCGTCAGGACGCTCACTTTTGGTCTCGTCTGCCTCGAGTATGATCCACCACGTCTCACCGATCCGACGTAATTGGCGTCCGACACACAACTCGGTGAGATTGCGCAGCCGGATGGGGCAAAGCGCAAGAAGAGCGATCATCAGGCCGTCGCGTACCAACCGGGCGCGGGCAAGATCGGTGAGGTATTTGCGCGTTTTGCCGCGCGTGATCAGCTCGAGCCCAAGTGCCAGCAGCCGCTCGGAGGAGACGATCCGATGATATTTGGGCCGCGGCCGCACCTCGTAGCGGAGATCGGCCTCAATCTCGCCAAGCCAACTAAAGTCGCGTCCCGGTGCAAGAATTGCGGCGATTCGTCGGATCCTGCCGATATAGCTTGCTCGAGTGACGGAACCGACGCGGCCGTGGAGATCATCGACGAAGGCATCGATAATCTCGGACCTCACATGGGCACCAGCCTCCGCATCCTGATCGAGCAAGCCGTTTCCGTGGCAGAACTCGAGCAGGTAGCCGTAGGCGCGTACCAAACTGGTTCGGGTCGAGGATTTCATGCGGGCGGCGGCGCCACCAGGTCGCAAACGCTGCGCGGCGACGCAGGCCTGTTTCCAGACTTCGCAGTCAGCGGTCGGCCAGTCGCACAGAGGCAAGGCTCGGATTTTCTCAAGCATGGGTCTTCTTTCTGGGGAGCGTGACGGATGCCTCCCCCTGGGCCAGGTCGGTGACCATTTCGCCGAAGAGACGAGTGGCCTCGAGCGTCTCCAAGCCAATGTAGAAGTTGCGGGTGGTGGTGATGCTGCGATGGCCGAGCACACGGCGGACCAGCTCATAATTGCCCGGATCCGCTTTGAGCATGATGTAGGCGGCGGCATGCCGAAACTGATGAGGAGTGATCTCCAGTCCGAGCTCCTTCCAGAGCCGCTTCGAGAT
The DNA here is from genome assembly GCA_963732205.1 of uncultured Alphaproteobacteria bacterium. Taxonomy (GTDB): domain Bacteria; phylum Pseudomonadota; class Alphaproteobacteria; order Rhizobiales; family Methyloligellaceae; genus Methyloceanibacter. Next base: position 427,077 of record CAVSYE010000004.1, on the reverse strand, counting down.
CTGTTGCGATAAGGTTCCCGTGCCTTTGTGCTTCTGACCAGCTCCCGCGAAGAGCCAGTCATGGTCGAAGCCCTGGATCAGCTGCGGCCGATGTTGATAGATGTACTCATCGATCATGGCGGTGGTGGTTTCGTCGAACGCGAACTCGAGCGGCACCCCGTTCTTCACGTCGTAGTCGGGGAAGACGAGCATGTAAGGCGCGCCCGGCCCACCTGGTCTGTTTAGATTGATGTCGATGCGAATCGAGGCGAGGTTCTGCATGCGAACCGGGGCCCTAATGAGAATCAGAATAGCGATCGCGAGCTGCGCCGTAACTGCGGCCCGGTACGGCTTGGTCTTGGCGTTGATCCGGGCCTCCGTCATGAGCCTTTGCGGAAGCCGCACGACCTCGCGCCACACATCGCTGTGGGCGATTTGACGAATGAGCTTCCGGTTCTTCTCGGTCAGACCGCTAGAACGGTATTGCTCGAGAGAGAGTCTGATTTCGTCTAGCCGCTCAATGTCTACCTCGGAGAGGGCCTCGCTGCGGGCCAGCGCCAACAGCTTGGAGGCAAGGTCAATCGTATAGAGCGTGGGTTTCTCTCCGTTCTTCTCCCAGTAGTGCTCCAGGAGCATCTCGACACGATCCGGATGCAGAAGGTCGCGGAGGGATGCGAGCTCCGCAAGCGGAATGCCGGCCACGACGGCGGCTCTGACGGCGGCGATGAGTTCCCGTCGGCGCGTGTCGATGGTGGACTGCTTGCATGGCCGGAACAGTCTGCCGCTAACAGTCTTGTGGCGCTTGCCAATGCGCTCACAATAGGCATCGATGTCATCCCGCAACCCTTGCGGAAAGTCCTCGCAAGCGGGCCCGCTGAAGCCCTTCATGTAGGGCGGCTCGGTGAGCGTGATCTGTGGCCATCCAGCAATCCGGGTTGCGCAGACGTTCCAGTAACGGACCAAAGTTCTCTGCTGGGAGCGTTTCACCTTCCCAAAGCTTGTTTCGCTCCGATAGGTCTGGAAGGCGTCGACATGCCTGTCGCGAACGCCTTGTAGTTGAATGTTTTGGGCCGACAGGAAGCGGAAGAACGGCGACAGCATGTCCCGGACATAGCAGTCCTCAACCTGCTGCAAGAGCGATCGGTAACTAGGATCCATGGGCGCTTTGCGTCCCGAGTGGGGCGTCTGTTTGTTGAACCAAAGGAGCGCCGTTCTCGCGTTAGCGCGGTGATTGATAAAGGTCTTGGGGTTCACCCCAAGTCTGGCCGGGTGGAGTGCTTTTATCGCCGGGCCGATTGCCGCGATCCGGGTTGGGATCAGGCGAAGCGGCCGATCAAGGTACCCTCCCATCTGGCGCAGCGAGGTCGACCAATGGCGCCTCTGGGCAGGCGAAAGCTCATCAGCCTTCTCGATCGCCGCCATGGCGTCGTCGAAGGAGGGCTCGCCGATCAACGTTCCCGCCAGCTTCGCGGCGTTGTTCATCACGTTCATTTAGGATCACCACGAGTTTCCTGTTAGTGGATTGGGATGGACGTACTTGGACGATAGTTCCGTTTAGGAAACTGTTCAAGTAATATCATCCATCAATACACCGATACTGTTTCCTAATCTAAGATCAGTTGATGTATAGTGATGGATAGTTATTCCCCTTCTTTCCCGGGCATGCTACGGTTATTCTTTTCCGTTGCGTCTGGCTCAGAGTTGATGAACCGATCGCGCTCGGCGGTAGAGGTCTTCGCCGAGGCCTTGAGCCAGTGCTCGAGATCGGACCTGTCGTACCGCACCGCACGGGAGAGCTTGCGATAACGCGGTCCATCGCCGCGCATCCTCGCTTTGGCGAGAAAGCTCTCGCTTAGTCTCAACAGTGCTGCTGCCTCTTTGGATGTCAGCAGCTCAAGTCCGCCTTTGGCATTTTCACCCATGTCAGTTCTCCAAGCCCCGCACATCGGGGATGTCCGACGGTGTCTCATAGGCAGCCTCGGAGGGTCACGGGACAGAGCCTACCTTCGGCTAGGTAGGCTCTGTCCTGCAGATTGGATTTTGGAACGAGCCTGACCCTCTGACAGCGCGTGCCCGGGGCTATCAGCCAAGAAGCTTCATTCAGGTACTTAGAGCGAGGCTGCAATCGTGCTCTGGCGCGACGAGGCATCAACCGGACGCGGAGCCCCAAGCGACCGGACGAATATCATTCTTGGCCCGACTAAACTTCGATCGAGGACTTTTCTCGTGGGGAGTGGGGGTCCAGCGAGGGCCGTCAGGGGGAGGGTGTCACCTCGTCCCACTCCAAAAGGATGTCGGCTTTGCATGAGGAACAGACATTCTCATTGGTGCCCGCTATGTCCGCTAAGTGCCGATTGTGTTGATAAAGTCCGAGGCGCCGCAAGGCAGACGTGGACAGTAGAATAGCGTTTCGCACAGTGGGGATTTTTGGAATCAGGATTCGTGATAAGCTGGATAGGGAAATCGCATTCTCCGCAATGTAGCCAAAACGCTCACTCGAAGAGTTTATCAACACAATCTGCCATTATCGGAAGTCGGTAAGAGCCGAACGCCGAGTGGGAGGTTTGTCCCGGTTATCCGCGATTAAGCTGACGAGGATCGTCGCCGAGATCCACGTAATCGACGCCCAACGGACCGATGGCCGTTACTTGGGTGATGTACTCACCAGACTTTGCCCAGTGGAAATGGGACGTGTTGCCCGGCAGTACGACGACGCTACCGGGCGGATAAGCCTCTACCTTATCGCCGTCGAACTTGTTGCCGAGACCAATGTAGAAAACGCCCGACAGGACCGTGTAGACACGGTCCTCGGGGTGCTTGTGAGGCATGAGTTTCACGCCGGATGGCACTTTTACCCTTATCGTGTAAGGGCCCGGTTCTGAGGGTTGACCGACAACGACGGCGAGGCGGACCGAAGGTGGGAATGCAGGGAACGGCTTCCAGTCGACATCCTCGGGCAGGATCGATCTGAAAATAGTTTGCCCTGGCTGATGGGTTCGAACCATGCGCTCCTCCGCCTATCTGCGGCGAGACGGCGAACTCGGTCAAACTCTAGCAGCGACCTAATCCGGGTAGGCTCCGCCAAAATCACTCCGCTGCTTTGGAATAGGCCATCACCTCTCGCAAACGGCCGGTGTCCACGTCGAAGACGAAACCTCGCACCGGGACATCCTTTGCAATCCACGGATGCGACCTGACCATTTTGATCTGCTCCTTAGTTTGCTGCTCCGGGTCCTTGAAGGCAAAGAAGCGCATCGGGGCGGGCGTCGAGTCTCCGGTCAGCTGGGAGAATTTGGCGTTCAACTCGGCATCGGTAAAGGTCGCAAATCCGCATCCAGTGTGGTTAAGGATCATGATCTCTTTAGAGCCAAGCACGCGCGTTGAGACGATTAGCTCTGCCAGAACGTCCTCGGTAACGGCAGGCCCTCCGGTTCGGATCACGTCAATATCGGCGCGGTTCAATCCGAGAATCCCGGGAAGGTCGGAGAGCCGAGGATCCATGCAAGTCACGACCACAATTTTCGGCTTGGGAGGCCCCGCCCCCCACTTCGGGTCATACGTCTTGGCATATTGTTCGTTTGCTTTCAGCGCTTGGTCGATAACGCTCATTACTTCCTCCATCTTGGTCGTCCGCGCGGGACAGATAGAGACGCGCGGAGGGGTCCAGCCATCCGCATGAGGAAAACGACAACTCAGAGCAGCCCCAACCACAGCGTCGGGAGACTAGGCGGGTCGGAGCGTCAAGGGCGCCCTCCTCCTGATGGTGCAGCTAAATCCCGAAGGGGTTGCTAGACAAAGCGCGATTCGTCGCAACGTTGGTCACCCACGGTTGTGCTAGTAGGCAATCGACCTTAGCGGTCAGTGACGTTGGCCCTTAGCAGACGAAACTCGCCGGGTCATCGTCGGGTCATCGTAACGTCGAGCGCCGCAGATGACGCACTCCAAACGCCGAGCGAATTGAGTCATTGGAGAACAAGAGTGATCTCCGCTTAGGGTCATAAGCCGACATTGGGGTGAGCGCGGCGCGTGTCCGGTATGCTCGTGGAACCAGACTTTGTTTGGCGCACGCATGACGACCGCAGCCGCGCAGGTTGTTCTAATCCATGCTGATCAAAATAAGGGATTTTGCTGCCCCGGGAGAATCAAACCATGGCCACACCAGTGTTCGGTAGCCGTCATGGTTGAAGCGCGCGTGTCTAAGCAGCGGACGCACAAGCGAGGCGACGCAAACTTCGCTGTAGCCGCTTTACTATTGCTTCTGGCGTCGGGGAACGCATCCAAGGCAGCAGCAAGCGCTCAAAAGCCATCGCCACTTTGGCGAGACCTCCGACAGGCTCACCCGAATAGCGATCGATCCCGGCCTTTGGCTCGATCTCGTTTTCCTTGCAGAGGTGAAGCAACACCGCTGTGAAGCCGTCGTACCATTCGTATGGGGATCCGCCACCGGTCCCTCTGATTCCCTTCAACCTTCTTGCGGCTGCGCGTGCCGCTGAAGACACTGCCACAGCTCGGTCCGCAAAATCGGCCAAGTAGGCATGTGCGGCGGCGATATCTTCGAGCGCAAGAGTCTCCCTGATTTCCTGGGCTAATTGGAAGCAGACCTCCATATCTCTCTCGAGGCGTTCGCTTTCCAAATGACCCCCTTTGGAGATCTGTGCGACAGCATTGAATTTCTCAAATGCCTTCGCATGCGAGTTCATCGAGCTGATCACACCGGCAAGATCAGAGGTGGCGCGCGGTGGCTGCCATCGTCCTAGTGCGAAACCAAGACAATCGCGAATGTCGCGTTCAGTTTCCGGGGTAAGCGGCTTCAGCCCAAGCTCTGCTATGATCTCTGACAGCGTGACATGAGTCCCTCTTGGGCGAGGATCTCGCTCAAAGAGGAATTGATATGACACGCCGCTTTTAGGGAGCTTGACCATGACTAAGCGGCGGATAAGCGGTCCACGTTGCCTAGCAAAGCCGCAACGTGGTCACCCCAGCGTTCCAGGGCATCTTTGCGCTCCGCCAGAAATTCATGCCGCTGGTACACGGCAGCGACGCCAGAAATCGTGCCACTCTGGTGATTGAGCACCTTGTCTGCGACATGCGGGGCAACGCCAAGTCGCGCCATGCCTGAAACGCAGGTGCGACGTAGATCGTGCAGCCGCCAGTTCGAGACGCTGGAAAGCTTGTCGAGATCACGTTTGGCCGCACCGAAGCTTTGAAACGGCTTCGTCCCCGAGACCGAGAATACGAATTTTCCCAGCTTCGAGGTGCGCACCAACACAGCGATGGCCGCCTTCGAAAGGTGCATGATGTGCGGCTTGCCGTTCTTGGTGCGGGCAGCCGGAAGCGTCCAGGTGCGGCCGGCGAGATCGATCTCGCCCCAGGTCAGTTGTGCCACTTCCTCACGACGTTGGCCGGTCAGAGCCAAGAGTTCGACGATGCTCGCGTAGGGGCCACCGATCTGTCGCGCAGCGCTTATGATCCGGGCAAGCTCTTCGTCCTCGAGGACCCGGTCGCGCGCTCTTTCCCGCGCTGGTGCCGCCACTCCTTTCGCCGGAGACAGGTCCAAAATCGCACGTCCAACGCACCATCCGAAAAAGGTCTTCACTACTTTCAGGAGCTTGTTGGCGGCCGCGGGCGTCCCCCGCCCAGCCACTTCCGTCACGAGTTCGATCACTTGACGCTTGCCAAGCTCATGCACGCTACGGGTTCCCCAGGCCGGGACGACCTCTCGCCGCAGCAAGCGGGAAATCTCCCGCGCGGAGCGGGTTTTGGCCACATGCTCATTGATGAAGTGCTCGATCAACTCGTCGACGCGATCCGCCACCAAGCGGCGGCGCGCCTGTTGCTTCTCTGCACCCGGATCCCGCCCTTCAGTGCGGGCGGCGAAGATCTTCAAGGCTGCCACGCGTGCCTGATGCAACGTCACCCGCCCATAGGGGCCGATCGTGTATTTGCGGAGGCGCGCTCCAGCAATGCGATAGAGTACGATAAAGACCTTGCGTCCTTTCGGGGTGACCTTGACGCCGAACCCCGGACAGCCACTATCCCAGTAGACGATGTCTTTAGCAGGGGTCGGCAGCGCATCTATGGCGCTCTTGGTCAGCTTCACTCGCGGCATTGGACTCCCATCAGCAGCTGCTCGCTACCTGGACCTGGAATAGGTAGTCCCGTAGGCGAATCACCGTGCATCAGGGTGACCGTCAGGCCATGCGACCACAAGCGCAATCAAAGGCTTGTCCCCTTCGATCACACGTGATCCATCTCGGGGAAATCCAGCTCCGAGAACACAAGGGGAGAGTTTGGTGTGCCGCTTAGGCGCACTTCATCGCCCCGCCGCGAGATCGCGCGGAGGCATGTCAAAGAGCTGTCTCCCTCACTCGAGGGGATGGCGCGCCGAAAAGCGCAATCCATTATGGTTTCCACCTCCGTCTCCGGAGGCGGCGGGCGCCTCTCGACGCGCCACATGCGCTCAGGTAGCAAAGCGGTAGCGCATGCTATTTGGCGGCGTCTTGTCAGCACCGGGCCCCGCTTTCCGTTGCCGGCTATGGCCGGGCGGTCAGCCAGCTCCTGGCGGGGACTCCTAGTGGTCCCGAGGGGAGCCCCGATGCCGCCCGAGCGTCTCGTTGCATACGAGGCCCGCGGGCGCCGCACCTCATCCCGCCAAAGCGAACGCCTCGCGATGACGCCCTCAGAAGGATGAGCTGCGCCGATGATGAATGAGCCTGGAGCAGCGGGGATAAATTTTCTTTGGCTGAGACGCATCGGGAAGATTCTAGCTACTCCTTGACCACTGAGATGTCGGGGGCGTCCTCGTTCTTCATGCCGACCACATGGTAGCCGGCATCGATATGCAGTATCTCCCCGGTCACGCCGCGGCCGAGATCAGAGAGCAGATAGAGTGCGCCGGCGCCGACATCTTCGATCGACACGGTGCGCCTGAGCGGCGAGTTGTACTCGTTCCATTTGAGAATGTAGCGGAAGTCGGCAATGCCCGAGGCCGCGAGCGTCTTAATCGGCCCCGCCGAGATGGCGTTGACTCGGATCGCGCCCTTGCCGAGATCGGCGGCAAGGTAACGCACGCTCGCCTCGAGCGCGGCCTTGGCCACGCCCATCACATTATAATGGGGCATCACCTTCTCGGCGCCGTAATAGGTGAGGGTGAGCAGCGACCCGCCGTTCGGCATCAGCTTCTCTGCCCGCCGCGCCAGCGCGGTGAAGGAATAGCAGGAGATGAGAAGCGTCTGAGTGAAGTTGTCTTCCGTCGTGTCGACATAGCGCCCGTCGAGCTGTTCCTTGTCGGAGAAGGCGATGGCGTGGACGAGAAAATCGATCGTGCCCCACTCCTTGGCGATTGCGGCGAACACGGCTTCGACCAAGGGTTCGTCGGTCACATCGCAAGGGAGCAGGAGCTTCGTGCCGATCTCCTTGGCGAGCGGTTCGACCCGCTTCTTGATGGCCTCGCCCTGATAGGTGAGAGCCACCTCGGCACCCTGGTCGGTCACCGCCTTGGTGATGCCCCAGGCGATCGAGCGGTTATTGGCGACGCCGAGCACGACGCCGCGTTTTCCCGCCATCAAGGTGCCGCTCCCGGCCATTGCTCTCCCCGCGGTTTTGCTGCTCGCGGGGCTTTATAATGCGCCGGCCTACGGCCCGGAAGGCTTAATGCCTGAGGGGCGAAAGCCAACCCGCGCGGCAATTCGCCCGGCGGTTAGCCGGCGAGCGTCCAGGAGCCATCCGCCTCGCGGCAGGCGTTGCCTTCGATCTCCTTCTCGTAGCCGCCTAGCGACAACGAATAGAAGATGTGCCGGCATATGCGGCCCTTGTCGTCGCGGAAGGCCGACACCGGCTTGATCCTACCCACGAGCCCGCGCGCCGAGCGCTTCCACACGAGGGTCACTCCGTCGCCGAGCTCATCGAGAGCGAGCTGCAAGGCCTGATAGGCCGCTTGCCGGTCACTTTGATCAAGTCTGGCACGAAGCTCGTTGAGGCCTGTCGCCGCTGGCACCATCGCACCGGCATTTCCCTGCGCTCCTCTGTCCTCGGCCTTGAGAGGATGAGAGGCGGGCGCCAAAATCGATACGAGGAGAGCGCCCGCCCCCATGATGATAGGAGCGTTCCAACGGAACGTACGCATAACCAATCGTCCCCAAACTCTGACGCGGGAATCACTTTCCCCCCGCGCCCACTATCAACAGGGCCAATCGTGCCCTATCAGAGTGAGGAAAACGTAAATGCGCGTGCCGGGGCGGGATGGCTTCGAAAAAAAATCTGGCCCGGTTGCCGAGAGCAAGAGCACTGACCCCATGGACGATCAATTCCAGCAAGCAAGCCCAGGCGCCAGCGAAATGGCCGATTTTACCGAAGCGAGTGACCCCTTCGCCCTGTTCTTCCAATGGATGAAGGAAGCGGAGGCCGCAGAGCCCGTCGATCCCGAGGCTATGGCGCTGGCGACGGTCGATGCCGATGGACTACCCAATGTGCGCACGATTCTCTTGAAGGGGGCCGACGCCCGCGGCTTCGTGTTCTACACCAACAAAGGGAGCGCCAAGGGGATGGAGCTGGCCGGCAACCCGAAGGCGGCGCTCCTGTTCTATTGGAAGAGCCTCGGCCGTCAGAATCCGCATCAGGGGACCGATCGAGCCCGCGAGCGAGGCGGAGGCCGATGCCTATTTCGCCACGCGGCATCGCGAAAGCCGGATCGGGGCTTGCGCTTCGGCTCAGTCGCGGCCGCTTGCAAGCCGCGCCGTGCTTGAAGAGGAGGTGGCGCGTCTGACCAAGGCCTTCGGCTCGGGGGACGTGCCGCGCCCGTCTTATTGGGGCGGCTACCGTGTCATTCCGCTTGAGGTCGAATTCTGGCGAAGCGGGGCCTTTCGCCTGCACGATCGCGTCGTGTTCCGCCGCTCCTCCCCGAGCGACCCCTGGACCAAGACCCGCCTTTACCCCTAAGGATCACCACAAACCTGCCATTCCCAGGGCGTAGCGGTTAGACTTGAGCGACCGGGCAGACTGATGAGGGCTTTGCCGTGAGCTACGCGATGACGCGCTATACGACCGCGCGTTACAGGGTCAAGGAGGCGCACGAAGCGTTGTGGGCGCAACGCATCGCGCTCTTCTTCGTGCAGCTCCTCATCCTCACGGTCCTCTTGCACCGATTCGCCTCGCTCAACACGCCGGCCGCCATCAACCTGCTCGCGGTGTCGCTCGCGGGACTCCTCATCGCCATCGCCATCGCTGTTGGTTCCATCATTCGCATCTGGTTCGGCGGGCAAACCGGAGCCAGTCACGCTGTCGCCGCCATCTTCATCGCTTGCCTTGGGCTTGCGTTGCCAGCCTACTACCTCGCCAAGGCCGCCAAATTGCCGATGCTCACCGACGTGCAGACGAGCCCCGACCAGCCGCTCGAGTTCAAGACCTTGACCGCGATGCGGCCTGCCGACGCCATCCCGCTAAAGGATCCGACTCCGGCCCAAATCGATGCCGCGGACGATGCCTATCCCGACATCGAGCCCATGGAGCTCGAGCGTTCGGCGCCGGAAGTGTTCAGCATCGTGCATGAGGCGGTCGACCGGCTCGGCTGGAATATGGTGGAAAGCGAGCCACCCGGGGAGACCGGCGTCGGACGCATCGAGGCGACCGCTCGCAGTCTGATCATGGGCTTCACCAACGACGTGGTCATCCAGGTGAAGGGCGATGATGCGCATGCCCAGATCGATGTGCGGAGCGCCTCGCGCTATGGCATGCACGATTTCGGCGCCAACGCGAAATATATCCGCAAGCTGTTCGCCGAGGTGACGGCCGCCCTCGAGAAGGGCGAGAAGACGGTGCTCGAGCAGGCCGAGCCGAAGAAAGACGAGGCGGACAAACCACCGCAGGCGATCAAGAAGCGCTCTAAGAAGGGCGGGAATAGAAAACGCTCTGGAGCCCAATAACTCCCTCGGTCCCGGCCATCTCGCGGTCGATGAGGTGCTGGAGATGGGCAAACACCGAGAGCGCAGCCGCGTCCTTCAGTCCCGCGTCGAGCGAACCGTACAGCTGGCCAACGATGTGCGGGATGGTGCCGACCCCCTTATCGAGACAGGCGAGGATGGTCTGCTCGCGCCATTTGCGGTGCATGATATAGGCCTTGACCACGCGCTGCGGCGTCTGAATGCGCCCGCCATGACCTGGCAGGAACGTCTTGTCGTGGCGGGACATCAGCCTTTCGAGCGAGCCGAGAAAGTTGGCCATATTGCCCTCCGGCGGCGCGATCACGGTCGTGTTCCATCCCATCACATGGTCGCCGGTGAACATCGTGCGCTTGCCGACGATAGCAAAGCAAAGATGATCTGGCGCATGTCCGGGCATATGGAGAACATCGAGCGCGAAACTCTTCGCGCGCACCGTGTCGCCGTCGGCCAATTGGCGATCGGGCACGAAGGCAGGATCGACGAAGGCATAGCCGAGGCCAGGGGCGACCGCACCGCGCTGGCCGCCCGTTGGCCCGAACGAGCCGATCTCGCCGCCGAGCATCGCTTGCAGGGCGCGGGCGCCGTCGCAATGGTCGCGATGGCTATGGGTAATGAGAATATGAGCCAGACGCTCTCCCTTGATTGCCGTGGCAATCGCCTCGAGATGCGTCTTGTCGGCAGGCCCCGGATCGATGACCGCCACCTGGCCTGTCCCCACGACATATGTATTGGTGCCGAGAAAGGTGAATGGGCCGGGATTGTTGGCGACGATGCGGCGCACGCCGGGCATGACCTCTTCGGGCACGCCATAGTCGACATCGATGTTGCGATTGAAGGCAAGCTCCGCCGACATGGGTCTAAAGCCGCTTTTGTGTTCTCGTCGAACCTGCGCTCATTCTAGCGGAGCGAAGGACTGATGGCATCGCCACCCTTCCAGCAGCGTTAAGGTCCCATCCCTTTTTGCGCAAAATGTGACCTATCAATGGGTTGGCTCGGCACCTAGGCGAAGATGGGCCTTGCCGGCCGCCGACCGGCATTCCACAGAGTGGGTAGCCCCAGCCATCAATCCCCGGGCTGGGGGGCCGAAAGCCACGTTTCGGCCTCATCCCGATTCACCAGCACGATATGCTGCTCCTGTGGCGACCGGACGTTCGGATCTACGTCGAGGCCGAGGCGCCGGAGCGCATAGAACAGCAGGGCTCGGCGGACTCTGATCGTCGCGGTTCCCTTGGTGATGCCGTAGTCGAGCGCGATCGCCTTGGCTTGAGCCGGCGTAAGCGCCGGGTGAGGCGCGATCTTCAGCCCGACGTAGCTATTCCAAGCTGCGTCGCTCGTGGCCTTCGACTGGGCCGGCCCTTGCGGCCTCGGCTTTGTCATCCGGCCGAGCACGAAATCCCGGAACTCTCCCTGCTCTTGGTCGAAGGCACGCGCGTGCCAGCGGAAGCCGTCGTGCACCAGGGCGTGCGGCTCAATCAGGCGACGCATAGGCTCCGCACGAACTCATGGACTGGTACAGAATCTCGACTCCCGTCGCATTGCGGATCGCGGCTAGCACCGCGCGCAGAATCAAGGGATCGATCTTGCGCTCGGGCAGTGGCCCAACGTCGAAATCCGGAATCCACCCGAGCAGCGTATCCTCGACTGCCACCAGGCCAGTATCGACCAGACGTAGTTCGCCGAGGAAGCGGGTGGCGTCGGGGGACGAGTGCAGCGGACGGAAGCTGGCGTCGGCTACGTAGCGCTTGGCAGACTTGTCATAGGTGACGCCGACAGGGCCGGTCGCGAGATAGCGGGCGATATCCGCCGACGCCTGCCCGATCGACACGCCGAAACGCTTCACCAGATCAGTGCGATTGACCTCTCCGAGCCAGAACAGCCGCTCGTCGATGAAGGCGAGCCGCCGTTCCACGCTCCAGCGCAACGACGTGTCGGCCCGAGCTCTTGACTCGCGCGCTCCGGTACGTATAGTTTTATGACCCATCCAGAAACTAGATTAATATAGTCTATGGACCCATCTGGCCGTTAGGCGAGGGAGAACGAGGATGGACTGTAGCCGATTTGGGTCGGCCCGCGTGTGCGCCGCGGGCCGCCACCGCTCCCGTTTTGCCCGATATCGGGGCGCCAAGGTCCCGTCTCGTCCGCGACGGGCGCCGGCATGACCGGCCTCGATGAAGCGGACCTTGCCGCGATCGTCGAGCTCAAGCGACGGCTCGACCCGGCGGGCTACGACAGGGTCGTCGCGCTCGACGTGAATCGGCCCAATAAGCTGAAATATCTCGACGTCGACCGCTGGTTCAGAAAGATGTGGCTCGATGCTAAGGAGGTCGGTCTCCTTCATCGCGCGCCGCTTAGTATTCTCGATCTCGGCACGGGTCCTGGCTATTTCCCCTATATCTGCCGTTCGCTCGGCCACGACTGCATCGGCTTGGATCGGCCGGATACTCATTTTTACGATGCGTTGCGCACGTGGGTCGGCACCAGCGTCATCAATCATGTCATCGGTCCGCGCGTGCCCTTTCCCCGCTTCGATCGCCGCTTCGATCTCGTGACGGCATTCAGAGCGCCCTTCGACATCGTCAGGCACGAGAAGCGCTTGTTCACGATCGAGGAATGGTCCTGGTTTCTCGACGACCTCCGCGACCAAGTGCTCGTGCGGGGAGGGGCGTTCTATACGCGCATGAACAAGGACTACCCATATGAGGGCTCGGTGTTCGGCACGCCGGAGTTGATGGAACTGTTCGTTCGCCGTGGCGCCCGGCTCGAGCCGCGCTTACGCACCGTGCATTTCGCGCAGTTGACATAATGAACGCGCCGCGCGCCGGAAACGTGCCCTCGCGTTTGCCGCGGGGGCCGGTGATGGTCGGAGTGGGGAGATTCGAACTCCCGACCCCCTGCTCCCGAAGCAGGTGCGCTACCAGGCTGCGCTACACTCCGTCTGGTGGAAGAGCCCGTATATAGACGGGTCGGAGAGGGGCCGCAAGGAAGGGCCTTTGGTCCCCAAGCCGCCACCATCCGTTGCTCCAAGCGCCCGATGCTGGTAGGACGGCACCGCTCATCCTATGTGGATGCAGAAGCGATCACAGGCGCAGTCCGACGCCGGAGACGTCTGATCAGGTCGGCGAGGGGCAGCCGACAATCGTCGCAGCGGATTGGGGCGTGGCCAAGCGGTAAGGCAACGGGTTTTGGTCCCGTGATCCTAGGTTCGAATCCTAGCGCCCCAGCCACCTCGTCGCGGGTTTTCTGACTCTCTCCCGGCACTCGCCAATGAGTGCGGAAGAAGCCCGGAATTGCGCCACCAATTGGCGTTCGTTCCTTATCTCTACTGGGCATTTGCGAGGGTCACACTAGCACAGACTTTGGCGCCCTCGAAAATGACGCGGGCGGCGCAGGATCGAATTGCCATCGCCGAATAACGACCGCGATACAGCCGACAACCTCAGCGCGGGGTAATCACGAAGTCCGTCGGCGGTACTCGGGTTGCACAGCTCGTGTCCACCGCGTTGAGGACTTCGAAGAAGTCGCGGACGATGGCCAGCGCGCATTCGTTGGCGGCGGGTGAGGGGCTGCCGACCGCCACATGCGCGACGTTGGGTATCTCGACGACGGTCGAGTTCGGCAGCGTCCGCGCCACCAGCGGAGCGAAAGACGGCGCGGTCTGTGCGTCGTACTGCGACGCGATGACCAGCGTCGGGACGCTGCTCTGCGTGACGTCGCGAATTGACCGATCGACCGGCGGAACCTTCCAGACGTCGCAGTTGGCGCGCATGTACAGCAGGTTAGGCGCGTTCTTATAGATCGAGTTCGGAAACGTCGGAAACGCGCGCTGGCCCGCGGCTTCAACGCCAGCCTCGTCCTCATAGGGCACCCACTCGGCGCATGAGACGCCGTCGAAGAGCCCGTTGCTGAAGACGCCGATGCTGGCGGGATTGAGCCGCAAACGGGCCCAGGTGGTGGCGACGCGTGTCGCGTCGCCATGGGCGAGCCCGTCGATCGCCGCAGGAACCTCCGCCGCGGTGTGCGAGCCCGGAGACACGGCCCACTGCACCAGCATGAAGCCGCTGATCGTCACGTTCACCGGGTCAGGAACGTCGGGCACGCTCACCTTCACGGTTTCCGGATTCTGTTCGTACTTCTGCACGAGCTCGCGGAACGTCGCGCCAATGTCGCCGTAGCGCTCATGGCAGCGCGGGTCGGCGTTGCATGCGGCGAAGATCGCGTTGATTCCCTCGCCGGCGCTCTGCCAGGTCGACACGCCACCGGCGATCGGGGGTGGGAAGATGCCGTCGATGCCGACCGAACGAATGCCCTCTGGGTGGAGCCGCATATAGGTGAGGGCGTAGTCGGTGCCGTAGGAGATCCCGAAGACGTTCCACTGCGCGATGCCGAGCGCCGCCCGCAAATCCTCGAGGTCGGCGGAGCTCTCGATCGTGTTGTAGGCGGCAAGGTCGGCGCCGAGCGCCTCGAGCTGCTGTCGGCATTCCGCCGTCGCCTTCGTATAAATGTCCTCCGTTTCCGGCGCGTCATAGGCCATGGCGAGCGTGTCCCCGAGAACGCGATCGACCTCGGGGCAGGTGAGGCTCGGCTTCGCCGAATAGGTCCCGCGCTGCGACATGAAGATCACGTCGCGGTCGCGGTTTAGCTTGCCGGCAAGCGCCATCGGAATCTCGGTGATGGCGTCGTCGCCCGGACCGCCGGCGAGCCAGACGATCGGATCGGGCTTGGGGTTCGCCGACGCGGCGGGGATGATGGCGACCGAGAGGGCGATCGTCCGCCCGGTGGGCTTGCTCCGGTTCTCCGGCACAGTCAGCTGCCCGCAGCGCGCGGTCTTCAGCTCGGGGATCGGAGCAGGCATCTCCGGACATGCCGTCTTCTCGAACCGGAATTCGGGCTCAGCACGAGCGAAGGCGACGCCGCCAAGCAGCGTCGCGATGGCCAGCAGGGCCCCGACGGCGGCGGGGGACGCGAAGGTGGTGCGAGTCGATGTCATCTCGGCAACCCCGGTCCCGTCTCCGACAAACCGTCAGCGGTCGGCGCCAGCCCGTCGGCTCGGAACCGCCACGAGATGCTGCCATCGGCGAACGCAAAAGCCAAGATCACCGGCACGCCGCGACCCATACTGCTTCTTCGAACTCGGCAGCTTCGCGCAGCTTCTGGCGCAAGGCTGCCGAATGCCTCGTCCCTCTTTATCTCTACGAGCCGATTCCGGGGGTCAAACTAGCCGAGTAGCAGATGGTCCTCGCCATTGCCGTAGCATCATGATGTGATCCGAACTTCGAATCTGATGCTCCCAGCCACCCAGTCGCGGGATTTTCGCCTCTCTCGCGACACCCGCGAACGTGTCCGCCAGAAGCCCGGAATTGCGCCACCAATTCATGGTCCTTCTCTCTGACCTGAGGCGAGAGAGCGAGTTTTAGCGACAGAACGCGGTTTCTTTGCCGGTTTATCTCTACTGGGCATTTTCGGGGGTCACACTAGGCAAGCGGCGGATGGTGCGGACGATCAGCGTAGCATCATGATGTGTGTCAAACTTCGAATCCGATGCTCTCAGCCACCTAGTCGTATGTTTTTCTGCTCTCTCCCCAGACGCGACGATTGCTCCGCAAGAAGCCCGGAATTGCGCCACCAATTGGGGGCTGTTCTTTATATGCGACGTGCGCGAGAGCGTTTGAGCGCGAAGACGCCGCGTTTCTCCCGGTTTATCTCTACTGGGCATTTTCCGGGGTCACACTTGCCGAGGAGCAGATGGTCCCGCGAGCAGCTCCGCATAGTGTTCATGGTGCGGAAGCCCCATGAAGCAACGGCACCACGCGGTGGTCGCCCCGGCAATCAGGTCGCAGAAGGTGGCGAGATCGACCTCCTCGTCCTCGGCCGAGACCGGCTCGTCGTCAGGCATGCGGGGGCCGATGTCGTCGATCACGCAGATGCACAGGGCCCAGCGCCCGGCTCTTTGCGGGGCATGATCTCCAACAGTCCAATCTCATTGATTTCGCTGAGCTCATCGCCCTCGGCGTCGCCTAAACGCCGTTCCTCTTTAGGCGCAAGCTTCTGAGGCTCGTAGGAGCGCGTCGCGCTGACGAGCAAGTCGAAAGCCTCGATGCGCTCTTCCTCGAGCAGCCAACGTACGATCTGCTTGGCGTCTACATCGGCCGGAACGGGTTCCGCGGCCTGCTCCCTCCTCGCTCACGCAACTACTTTCAGCTCATTTATCACATCGTCGACGCCGAACACGTACCAGGCATCCCATTCGGCGGCATCACGCGCCTCTTGCGAATGCACAGCCCCAGTCAGCCTGACCGTGCGGTGACGTACCCCGACACGGACTTGGCTCGCGTCGACGAAGGGATCCTTATCGAGCGCGATTCTGACCGCTTCCTCGATCCTGATCGGCGCGTCCTCCTCCGGGGGCTCTATGGAAATGCCGTTGATCACGTCGCGTGCGCCCGGCACCCACCACGCGAGCACGCCGGCAAGCCGCTTTGCAGCGAGGCTCGGCACGCGTCCATTGAGGACGATCACGCCGTCCTTGACCTCAGTCTCGATCACGCCCCGCGCAGTCTCGAAGGCGTCACGCACCGGCTTGAGCGTGCCGCCTTCACGTTCCTTCAGAGCGAGCTCGTGAAAAGATCGCTCGTCGTAAAAGGCCTTGCGCAGATGGTCCAAGATGCCGTCATCGCTCATCGCCTCGGCCGGCTTGACGCGCAGCCGGTCGATGACGGCACCGACACCTTTGGTCGCGGCTAGGCGCTCGAGCACGAGGCGCTTGATCGCTACATTATCGACCGCGGCCTCGATGGTGGCAGTGCCCTCGGCGTCGATGTCGAAATGGAGCGGCTTGAAATGCGGGCCCACGCGCTTCTCACTGCGGATCGCGGCAAGCGCCTTCTCACGCAGTTCCCTGGTGTTGGCATCCTGTGTCATCGCGCCTCTCAACCACACGCAGCGTTTATCAACGTCCTCCTAGAATAGACCGGCCGGGCGCAGATTTGATGCCCGTCAAAGACCACGGAGCAAATTTGCGCTTGCCTCTAATCTGTCCCAAGAACCATTCCATGTAGGAGACAGTGAGATGGCTGAAGCAGCAAGCAAATTACCCAGCAAGGCAGAACGCGAGACACCAGCGCCAGGCTCCGGCGAGTGGCCTCCGCTTGTCAATCTGAGGCGTGAGATCGACCGCTTGTTTGAGGATTTCGGCTTCGGCGACTATTATCTCTCGGAGCGCCGCTTCGGGTCCTTCCAGCGCTCCTTCCAGGTGGCGGAAAGCGTCGACGCCGACAAAATCGTCGCGAATTTCAAGGATGGCTTGCCTCACAGTGACCTTGCCGAAGTCGCCGGAAGCGCAGAAGAAAGAGAAGAAGATCGCGATTACGAAGGCTTGAGCCTTAGGGACGAGCGCAAGGAACGCGAAAGATCGAACTGACCTTTCTCGGCACGCGCGGCGAGATCAAACCAAGATCTCGCCGCCACCGTCGGCACAGTGCGCTCCTGGTGAGGCGCGGCCGAACCCGCATCATGATCGATTGCGGAGCCGATTGGCTCAAGGCCTGCGCCAAGGTTAAGCCGACGGCAATCGTTCTTACCCATGCTCATGACGATCACGCCGCTGGGCTCGCTTCTGGCGCGTCATGCCCGGTCTACGCCACCGAACAGACCTGGGCCGCCGTGTCGTCGAGGCGCGCGTGCCGTTCCGCATCGGCGGCATAGGCTTCGAGGCGTTCAACGTCGAGCATTCGCTCCGCGCGCCAGCGGTGGGTTATCGCATCGACGCAGGCGGCCCATCCTTCTTCTATGTTCCCGATCTTGCCGCCATCTGCGAGCCCGACGCGGCGCTTGGCGGCGTGTCGCTCTATGTTGGGGACGGCGCCACGGTCACGCGCTCGATGGTGCGCCGGCGCGATCATGTCCTGATCGGCCATGCTCCCATAGCCGCCCAGCTGGGCTGGTGCGAGAAGGAGGGCGTGAGGCGCGCGATCTTCACCCATTGCGGCAGCTTCATCGTCAAGAACGACGCGCACAAGATGGCCGCCCGTGTCGCCGATCTCGGCAAGGTGCACGGCATCGAGGCGAGCATCGCCTATGACGGGCTCAGGCTGATCTTGTCACGCCGGAGCAGGTGACTTTCCGCGCCGATGATCGTGCCCAAGAGGAGAGGGGCGACGCTCGCGATGATGACCAGCGGTTCGACGAGAAAGAGCGAGGCGGTCAAATGGATGATCCGCAACGTCATTGAGCAAGCCCACAAAAGCGGGCGCCTAGGTCGGGCTGTGGGGGCAGGCACGAAGCTTCGCCCCTCCACTCGACAGCATGCCGCCTTGGCTCGCTACCATCATGCAGGCGGTTCCTTCGACTCACTTTGTGGCGTTCGCGCAGGCGATCCTCTACCGGGGCGCCGGCTTTGATGTGGTCTGGCCGCATTTCCTTGTGGCGGACTCTTTTTCGTGGCTGCTCTGTTCCGATTCCGGCGCGCCACCGCGCAGAGCTAAACTGCGGCCGGTAGCGCGGCCCCATAATGGCGGCGCCTCGGGCAAAGATTTTTGCCATCTCAAGATCGAATGCCAGTTTCATCCAGCTTTGGGAAAGCGTCTCAAACTGCCTCCTTGCAGAAACGTCTCGCGCTTCCGGCCCCAAGCATCAGACGGTGCGCGGCGTGTTGTCGGCACTCTTCAGCGTCACAAAACATGGTCACTTCCTCCGTCGCAGCAGACCGATTTTCGCAAAAGCAATTCGATTGCTGAATTGAAGCCACAGGAAGGCCACTGCGTTTCCAGCTGTTTCTGGTTTGTGTCGAAAAAGCCGCCCTGGTCATAACTTACATGCTCCGCATATAGAAACGCTGGGCGACGGAAAAATTCCTCAGTTGATTTTGCTCAAGGCGCGCCGGAGGAAGGCATATAATGACTTTCGGAACCTACTTAAGTAGCGAGAGGAGTTCTTAGATGGTCGAACAATTTCAGAAGATGGGCGAAGAGTTTCAGAGAATGAGCAAAGGAAGCTACGATAACGCCGTCGGTGCGTTTGGCGAACTCACCAAGCGCTCCCAAGCGATTGGGGCTGAAATGATACTCTTTTCCAAGAAGGCATTCGAGGACGGTACTCGCGCTGACGTTGCCCCCTTGATTTAATCCAGGTTGAACTGGAGTCCGGCCTTGAGGGAAGGACCGGACGATGAAGCGATCGAGGCATACGGAAGAACAGATCATTGCGATCCTGAGGGAGCAGGAGGCCGGGGCGAAGACGGCCGATGTTTGCCGCAAGCACGGGATCAGCAGCGCGACCTTCTATCATTGGAAAGCCAAGTACGGGGGTCTGAGCGTGTCGGAGGTCAAGCGCTTACGGGCGCTGGAGAGCGAGAACGCGCGGCTGAAGAAGCTGTTTGCCGACGCCATGCTCGACAACGCGATGCTCAAAGAGCTGCTGTCAAAAAAATGGTGACGCCCGCCGTCAAGCGCGAGGCTGTTGTTCATCTACGTTCGGCGTTTCCGGTGAGCGAGCGGCGGGCGTGTTCGGTGATTGAGGTGCCGCGGATGACCGTCCGCTACCGCGCGCGGCGGCCGGATAATCTTAAGCTGCGCGAGCGATTGAGAGCCTTGGCGCATGAGCGCCGGCGCTTCGGCTACCGGCGGCTGCACGTGCTGTTGCGGCGGGAGGGCTACATGGTGAACCACAAGCGGGTCTATCGGCTTTATCGTGAGGAGCGGCTCTTGGTGCGGCGCCGGCGCGGTCGCAAGCGGGCCTTGGGCACGCGGGCGCCGATCGCCTTACCGCAGCTTCCAAATGAACGCTGGTCGCTCGATTTCCTGTCCGATCAGCTCGTCGACGGGCGCCGCTTCCGCATCCTGGTGGTAGTCGATGATTGCACGCGGGAATGCCTCTTGCTCGTGGCCGACACCTCGCTCTCGGGCGCCCGTGTCGCCCGCGAGCTCGACTGGCTCATGGCCGTGCGTGGCAAGCCAAAAATGATCGTGAGCGACAATGGCACCGAGCTGACCTCGACAGCGATCCTGTGTTGGGCCGACGATCACAAGATCGCCTGGCATTACATCGCGCCTGGTAAGCCGGTGCAGAACGCCTTCGTCGAGAGCTTCAACGGCCGCTTGCGCGACGAACTCCTGAATGAGACGCTGTTCCGCTCGGTCGCGCATGCCGGTGCTGAGCTCGCCGCTTGGCGCACCGACTACAATACCAGCCGTCCGCACTCGCGGCTCGGCTGGCTCACCCCACAAGCCTACGCCGCGACCCGACGGTCCGCAGCGCTGCGCTCCATTGACGGCTCCGCGTCGCGAACCGTCGCCATTACCACCGAGGAAGGCATCAGCAACCGCCCGACTCCAGTCGCCGCTGGATAAAAGTTGGGGGCAACGTCAGCGCCTTTGAGCAGCTGGCTGGCGCGAAGACGATGGAGCAGGCGATCGAAATTCAGTCTCAGTATGTCAAAAGGGCCTATGATAACTACATGGCCGAGATGTCGAAGCTCGGCGAGATGTATGTCGCCATGGCCCGCAGCGCCTACGAACCTGTCGAGACAGCCTTGGCCAAGAAGACGGCTTAGCGTCGCTCGCAACCCCCCAAAAAATTGCAACTTAAAGACCCGGGACTGGATGCCGGGTTTTTTTTATCCGACCGCCGCAGAGTTTAAAATCATGGTTGCCTGTTGAAACGCCCTGGTCGGTGAGATCCCGCACAGCTACGTCAATCTCTCGCGCAGTGGCCTCTGCCATTCGTTCTGGCGCCATGCCGGAACTGCCGGATAAGTAAAGGCTGCTGAGGGAGCGTATAGGTTCGCTGGCTAAACTTGTCGTTCTGGCGCTTGCGGGCTTCTGGCTCCAATGGTCGGCCTCAGCTCAAGTCGTGACCCCAGGGCGTCACGAAGCGATGAACTTTCCTTCGCCCAAAGTGTCACGAAACCGATTTGATCTGCCTCAAGCTACACCCTGTCGAGGATTGACGCGTTAGAGGGAGGGCATCCGGCAAGTGAAGCGAGCACAGGGCCATTATTCAGTGTAATGGGCGAGGACACTGCGGGGCAAAGCACTTAACTCTTGTGAGCGGCGATGAGGAGGTGCTGCCTACTCGTAGCGAAGCGCCTCAATGGGATTCAAGTGCGCAGCCTTACGCGCAGGGTAGTAGCCAAAAAAGATGCCAACTGCGGCCGCAAAGAGAAAGCCGCCAGCAATAGCAATCAGCGATACCGGCGTGGGCCAGTTAAAGACAATCGAAATCGCCCAGGACAGGGCGACCCCAATCACGATTCCCGCAACGCCACCGCTCAGACTTAGGAAAACAGCCTCCGCGAGAAACTGGAGAAGAACGTGAATGCGCCGGGCACCGATTGCCATTCTAAGACCAATCTCACGCGTTCGTTCAGTAACCGAGACGAGCAGAATGTTCATGATGCCAATGCCGCCGACCAGGAGCGATATTGAGGCCACGATGGCAAGAAGTAGTGCCATGATGCGGCTGCTGCTCTGGGCCGTCTCGACATACTGACTGAGATTGCGAATGTCGAAATCCTTCACCTCACCAGGCTTGATACCATGCCGGCGCACAAGGGTGTCGGTGACTTGCTTGATGGCAGTTTGGACCTGATCCGGCCTGGTGGCCTGCACATAGAGCAAATTTGCAAAACCTGTCAGTCGCGCTTGCAAATTGTAGGGATTCGGTGGCGGCAAATAGGGCCAGTTGATATTCACCTGTTGTTGGCTTGGAGCCGCCACACCGAGCACCTTGCGCTCGGCGGTCGAGAACGGCGTCATAACGATATCGTCCTGGTCCTGGCCAAAGGGCGACTGGCCCTTAGGCGCCAGCATGCCAATCACTCGAAGCGGCACATTTTTCACCTGAATGAGCGCGCCGAGCGGGTTCTCAGAGGGGCTGAAAAGTTGGCGATAAACGGTCTGCCCGATGACCACAACAAGATCGGCCTTGCGTTCGTCTTCCTCGGTAATGCCACGACCCGTCGCAATCCGCCAATTGGTGATCGGTGGGTAATTGGAGCTCACCCCCTGGATATTCGTGGTCCAGTTGCGATTCGTATACTGAACTTGGCCTTGCTGACGGATGACATAGCCTACTTGGGCGACCGCCGGATCTTCGCTACGGATGGCTTGCGCGTCCGCGACCGTCAGGGTGCTTGTGCTGCCGAAACCTGCGCGGATGCCGCCTGTCGTAAGCGCGCCAGGCAGGATCACCACGACGTTGGTGCCGAGGCTCTCGATCTGCTTGCGCACCGCTTCGCTCGCGCCCTGGCCTACGGCCACCATAGCGATAAGCGCGGCGACCCCAATGAAAACGCCCAGCATTGTTAATGCAGACCGCATCTTGTTGCGCGCAATGGCCTGGGCCGCCGTGCCGAGAATCATCAAGGCAAATGACCAGGAACTGCCGGGAACGGTCAAAGCTCGTCGTGGCTCCGGAAGTTGAACGGGCTGAGTTGGTGCAATCGCAGCCCGCGGGTGTGCTGGCTTGGAGATATGCTGGTCAGAAACAATCTGGCCATCCCGCATCGTCAAGATTCGGTCCGCGTAGGCAGCAATGTCGGCCTCATGGGTCACGACGATGACGGTCAGACCTTGCTCTCGATTGAGTGAGACGAGCGTTTCCATAATTTCGTGGGAGGTCTTGGTATCGAGATTGCCAGTCGGCTCGTCCGCCAAAAGGATGCTCGGGTTGTTGATCAGAGCTCGTGCAATGGCGACGCGTTGCTGCTGTCCGCCAGAAAGTTGGCTCGGCGTGTTGCGTTCCTGATCTCCAAGTCCGAGCAGCTTAAGCGCCGCGCGCGCCCGCTCTGAGCGTGCAGCCCTGCTAGTCGGTCCAGAGACCGTATAGAAGAGTGGCAGGCTGACGTTCTCGATAGCGCTTGTGCGGGCGAGAAGATTAAAGCTTTGAAAGACGAAGCCGAGGGATTCGCTTCGGAGAAGTGCAAGCTCCGACTCACGGAGCGTCGCCACATCAATGCCCTCTAAGACGTAATGACCACTTGTAGGCCGGTCGAGGCAGCCGAGGATGGACATCAGCGTAGACTTGCCCGATCCCGAGGATCCCATGATGGCGACAAACTCACCCGGCTCGATCACGAGTCTAATGCCACGTAAAGCATGGATCTCCACGTCACCGTTGACGAAGGTCTTGCTGACGTTCTCGAGCAAAATGATCGGTCTTTGCATATTTGCCGTTTCTGCAGGCGCGGCATCCTAAAGACGCGGAAGCGGTATCCGTGGCTGACCGCTGCTGGTACCAGTATCTTCAGCAATGATGACCTGGTCATCCGGTCGGATGTCGCCGCTGACAATCTCTGTGAAGTTCTCATCATCGAGACCTGGAGTGATGGAGACAGCTTGTGGCTGACCTTGGCGTAACACCCAGAGCGACGAACCCTCGGTCGTGGGCGTCGTAGAGGTGGGCGTCGGCAGTATCTGAGCTGAGGGATTCACGGCCTGCCCTGGTAGGTAGCGCAATGCCTGATTGGGCACGCGCATGACATCACTTCTCTGATCGGTAAGGATTCGGGTCGAAGCGGTCATTCCCGGTTTCAGCGCCAGGTCACGATTGGCAACGCTGATCACGGCATCAAATGTTACGACGTTTTGCACCGTCTGTGGCGACTGTCGGACCTGGGATACGGTGCCCTCGAATACTCGCCTGGGAAAGGCATCGACCGTAAAGGTAGCCTTGTCACCTTCCTTGACGCCGCCGATGTCGCTCTCGCTGATATTAGTGTCCACCTGCATTTTGGTGAGATCGGTGGCAATCAGAAACAGGGTCGGTGTCTGGAAGCTGGCCGCGACGGTCTGCCCCTGGGTCACATTGCGGGACACAACAGTCCCCTCCACCGGCGAGGTGATGTCGGTATAATCGAGATCGACCTGTGCCGCGTCCAAGGCTGCTTGACGCTGTTTGATCGTGGCTTCATCCAAACCAATCTGCGCTAAAGCCTGCTCGTAGAGGCTCTTTGCGTTATCCGCCGCATCTTGGGTGGCCGCGCCCGTTTGCACAAGCCGGCTGTAGCGTTCATTCGTAAGCTTTGCGTAATTGAGCGAGGCTTTGTCCTTCTCGAGTTGGGCCTGGGCTACCGCGAGATTGGCTTTGCTTTGTTCAACCACGCTTTGGTAAGGACGCGGGTCGATTTTGGCGCACACTTGGCCCACTTTTACTTGGGTGTTGTAATCACAAAAAAGCTGCTGAATGACCCCCGAGACATAACTCCCGACGATGACCGTGAGCTCGGGATTCACTGTACCCGTTGCAGTGACGGTTCGCGTTATTGCTCCGCGTGTCACCGGCACGGTCACGTATTTCACTGAACTCGTTGTCCGCAGAGTCCACCACAGCGCGCCCCCGGCGGCGCCTGCGAGGATGAGCAGCAAACCGGTTAGCAACAGTCGACGAAGCCGGTGTGGAAGCCTGTGGGGACGACGAGCGGGCGAAGCTTCAGATGGCGACGTCGATAGCTGTTTTAACATCTGCTCGTTCATCGAAATTTCGGCGTTTTTGAGCGAAGCTCATCGCGGCTCCCGGTACGATGGGATCCAATCCTCTTAGTCTCACTAGCACCGGAAATCTCGGCAAATTTGATCTGGCTCAATTGATCGAGAGCCGGATGTCGCAGCAAGCGTTGGCTTCTTCAGCGAGACGCGCCGCTTTGCGCTATGGACGTTGAGCTGGATGTTCTTGGTTGACTTGAATCAAAGCTGCTTGGCACGCATCCACTGAAGGTTTGAAGCAAGCGCTCTGAGGGTCTCAGCGACAAGCTGGGTAGGATTGCCGCTTTCAACATAATTTGCCAGTCGCAAAGCCTCTATTTTGAAGCTCGGATCTTTTAGCCCCCAGGGCCCGTACCTATGGATCGAAGTCGGAGTGAGCCCGGGGGATGTCCCGACGATGTCGGCTTCCCGACGTCGAGACCAGACCCCATCTCTCGAAAGGCAAATGTGGGCGTAGCTCGCGACGTTATCACACGTTGGGCATTTGGCGTGTTGATCCTAGCCGCCCTCGTGTTGGTCGTTGCGCATTTCTCCGACATAGCTAAAGTGGTGACACTCGCGCGTTCCGCCCATCCCGACTGGCTACTGCTGGCTATGTTCGCACCGGCAGGCACGTATCTTTGCGCTGGTGGCGTTTGGCGGGAGGCACTCAAGCATGCGGGCCGCAGCCTACCGAGCGTGTAGTGGAAGCCCTCTGGCGGAAATCCTAGGTCGACGTTGCCTTTAAGCTGCTCCATGCTCGCGGTGATCAATCGAGTGCCAAAGCCCTTTTTGCAGGGGCGGTGGCGACAGGACCACTCCATCCTTTAGGTGCATTCGGCCTTTAACAATCAGATAGTCTTCCTTCAGCTAGCGACGAAACAATCACCGAGGCACGTTGCAATGCTTTGCTGATAGGGCATTCGTCGGCGGCTTCTAATAATCGCGTTCGCTGCTGATCTGTCAGAGCGCCCATCAAGTGAATCTCCCGCTCAAACCGATCCACCATGGTCTTTCCATCAGCTGACACAATCATTTTGTGCCGCACGGCCACAGAAGCTTGTTTACCGAGCGCGGCATGGCAGTCACTCCAGAAGCCGCCCGCCAGAGAATTAGCGAATAACCGTACTGGCCGATTCCGAACAAAAACGTAGGTGCTCAACCGCGGCCTATTGTCCCTTGAGCCATCCTGCGCAAGCGCAGGCGTTTCCCTTGCGCTATGTCAAGGCACGAAGTCTGCGGAGGCCCAGCTTCAGTTAGCCTGGAATCGCAGGTGACCAGCGCAAGCTAGCCACGCGCGGGCAGAATTCGGAATCATCACAATGTCTACCGTCGATTCCACTCACGGCATTCTGCTCGTTTTGAACGCGGGTTCATCCAGCATCAAGTTTGCCATTTATGGCACAAACGGCGATGTGCGTAGCCGTCTCGCTTACGGGGAGATCGAAGGGATCGGGACGACACCGCATTTTCATGCCCGCGACCGCGATGGCGCCGAGCTCGCCGGACCGGCAATCGGCCGCAAACGGTCTGTGCATGAGCTGATGGCGTCCTTGATTGGGTGGATCGAGGCGCGTTGGGCAAAAGCCAAAATCCTGGCCGCCGGCCATCGCGTCGTGCTTGGCGGCCTTGAGCACACGACGCCGGTCCTGATCGACAAGACTGTGCTCAAACGGCTTCGCGATCTCATACCTCTTGCACCCGTACACCAGCCGCGCAATTTGGAGCCTGTCGAGGCGCTCGCAAAGTTGAACCCCGACCTGCCTCAGGTGGCCTGCTTCGACACGGCATTCCACCGGACCATGCCTGAGGTTGCGCAACTTTATGGCTTGCCAAAACGGCTGACCGAAGCAGGGGGGCGCCGCTACGGTTTCCATGGGCTCTCTTACGAGTACATCGCGAGCGTGCTGCCCGAAATCGACGAACGGGCAGCCAAAGGTCGCGCGGTGATTGCTCATCTCGGAGGCGGCGCCAGCATGTGTGCACTCTTCGGTGGACGCAGCGTCGCGACAACAATGGGGTTTAGCCCTCTTTCGGGGCTGGTGATGGGAACGCGTCCCGGCGAGCTTGATCCAGGGCTGCTGCTCTGGCTGACGCAAGCAAAGGGCATGGCGCTCGAAGAGGTCGAGATGATGCTCTATCACCAATGCGGCCTTAAGGGCGTGTCGGGCCTTAGCAGTGACATGCGGGATCTGCTGGCGAGCGAGGATCCGCAGGCAAAGCTTGCGATCGATCTTTTTGTTTATCGTGTCTGCTGGGAACTCGGCGCGCTCGCAGCTGCTGCCCAAGGTCTCGACGCCTTAGTCTTCACGGCAGGCATCGGCGAACATGCCGTAGCCGTGCGTGAGGCGGTCTGCCGACGGTCGCGATGGCTCGGCATCGACTTAGATACGGCCGCGAATGCGCGCGGTGATCGGTGCATTAGCTCGGCCGCGAGTTCGATATCAGTGTGGGTAATTCCGACCGACGAGGAGCGCATGATCGCTCGTCACACTTGGGCGATCCTCCAAAAGTTGAGAAGGAGAGTCTCGGATGAGAGCGGCAAGATTGAAGCAACACGAGGCCGTCAGACATCATAAAGCCACTGTTCAGCCGAAACGGGAGCATTCCGTCCCCTGGTTCTGGCCTTATGCCGCGGCGATCGAACTTGGCGAGGAAGGGCTCGATCTTTTCAGGGAAAACCTCAAATTCGTCGCCGAGGCAGCAGAAATCAGTGCCCCGCCGCGCCCTGAATGGGCCACCCCCAATCACGTCAGCCTCGATCTCGACACTATGCGGCTCAGGGATTTCTCAAAGCCCGGAGCCTCAGGCGTACCGGTCCTTATCGATCCGCCTTACGCCGGGCACCGCTCGACCATCGCCGATTATGCCAAGGGCCAGAGCCTGGTGGAGACTCTCATCGGCGCTGGCCTTGGCCGCGTGTTCGCCGCCGATTGGAAGGCTGCCACCGAGGCCATGAAGAATTTCGACATCGACAAATATCTCGCCGAGATCAATGTTATCGTGGACGATCTTGGCGGCGCGGTGAACCTGATCGGCCTTTGCCAGGGCGGGTGGATGAGCGCCATGTATGCGAGCCGCTTTCCCGAAAAGGTCAAAAGTTTGGTTATCGCCGGATCGCCGATTGACACCGAGGCCGGCCATGGGCCCATCAAAAAGCTCGCCCATGCGCTTCCCCTCGAAACCTATCAGGAGATAGTCGACATCGGCGACGGCCGCATGCTCGGCAAGACGATGCTTGCCGGTTGGAAGGATATGCATCCGGGGAAGCAGTTCATGGGCAAATATGTGGACTTGTTCGCCCATATCGAGGACGAGTCCTACATCACGCGCACGGAGCGGTTCGAGCGCTGGTACGAAAACCCGATCGACCTGTCGGGCGTATATTACCTTCAGGCGATCAGACTCCTGTTTAAGGAAAACCGGCTTGCCAAAGGCACCTTTGTCGGCCTTGGCCGCAGGCTTGCGCTCAAGGATATCAAGAGTCCGACCTATCTCCTCGCCGGAGATTCGGACGACATCACCACCAAAGAACAGGTATTCAACGCCGAGACGCTTATCGGCACGCCGTCATCCGCCGTAGTAAAAAAGCTGGCCCCCGGAGGTCATATCGGCCTCTTCATGGGGCAGCGGACGCTCGCCGAAATCTGGCCCGGCATCGCCCAATGGATCAAGGCGCAGTAAGAGGAGGACTGCTGATGACCGCCAAGAATTTTTCGCTTCTGGCCGCAGTGATCTTCGCCATCGTCGCGGTGCTGCAGTTCGCCCGTGCAGTTAGCGGCTTACCTATTGCCTTGGGTACGACGCTTTCCATTCCGGTCTGGGCAAGTTGGATTGCATGCGTCGTTGCTGCGGTGCTGGCGTGGCTCGGCTTCAACGCCTCTCGGACTTAAAGGTTAGGGCAAGCTCTCGACCGTCAAGGCGATGCCTTGGCCGCCACCGATACAGAGGGTGACAACCCCCCGCTTGATGCCATCGCGTTGCATGGAGTGAAGCAGACGCGTGGTCAGGACGGCGCCGGTAGCACCAATCGGGTGACCATGCGCAATGGCACCGCCCTCCACATTGACGATATCCTCCGGCAGGCCCAGCTGACGCATGACTGCGATCGCGATCGCGGCAAAGGCCTCATTGATCTCGATACGCTCGATGTCACTGATCTTCCACTTTGCCCGCTCGAGGGCTTGCCGAACGGCAGGGATCGGACCAACGCCGAACATGCCCGGCTCCACTGCGGCAATGCCGTAGGACAAGAGCCGTGCCATGGGTTGAAGGCCATGCTGCTCGGCCCAGCCTCGCTCCGCCACGATCATGGCCGAAGCACCGCTGTTGAGCCCCGGTGCATTCCCCGCGGTGATGGTCCCCTCCTTGCGGAAGACGGGATGCAGCTTGACGAGAGACTCGAGGGTCTCGTCTGGCCGGTTGTGTTCATCCTTGTCGAAGATCTCGGCTCCTTTACGCGTCTTCACCTCGACCGGAACGATCTCGTCCTTGAACTTCCCCGCAGCTTGCGCAGCGGAAAACCGCTTCTGTGAACGCTCCGCCCAGCGATCCTGCTCCTCGCGCGTAATCTGGAATTTGCTGGCCAGGTCCTCGGTGTGCCAACCGGAATGCTCACCCGAAAACGCGTCGTTCAGCCCATCGCGTAGCATGCTGTCGAAGATCTCGGCGTCACCCATGCGATAGCCCCATCGTCCGCCGCCGACGAGATAAGGAGCCATGTCCATGTTCTCGGTGCCGCCGGTCATGGCGCTGTCGAGCAGACCCAGCATGATTTCCTGCGCGCCTGAGACGATGGCCTGAGCCCCGGAACCGCACACGCGGTTGACCGTCATAGCCGGCACATCAACGGGAATTCCTCCGTTGACGGCTGACTGGCGCGCCGGATTCATCTTGTTGCCGGCTTCAATCACATTGCCCATCACCACAGTGCCGATCTTGGCCGGATCGAGTTTGGCACGGGTAAGCACGGCGCGCACCACCGTGGCGCCGAGTTCGGTGGCCGGCACCGTCTTCAGGCTTCCGCCATAATTGCTCAACGCGGTACGGAGCGGAGCACAGAGTACAGTTTCACGGGTAGGCATTGCGGATCTTTGGTGGAAGATTCGGAGTGATCAAAGCCGCAGCCCTCCGTCGATTTCGAGGACGCGGCCATCATAGAAGTCATTTTGCAAGATAAAGAGCGCCGTGCGGGCGATCTCATCGGGCTCTGCCAGGCGTCGCAACGGAATGGTCGAGATAATCTTGTCGAGAATTTTGGGGGGGATCTTAGCTACCATGCGGGTGTCGCAGAAGCCCGGCGCAATACCGGCCACGCGAATCTTGTAGCGCGCAAGCTCCTTGGCCCAGGTCACCGTCATGGCGGCTACTCCGGCCTTGGCGGCGGAGTAGTTGGTTTGCCCGATATTGCCGGCACGCGAGATGCTTGAGATATTGATGATCACGCCCCCGCGGCCGCCTTCGATCATATGCACGGCCGCCTCGCGACCGCAGAGAAACACGCCGGCCAGATCGACAGCGATCACCGTGTTGAAATCGGCAAGCGACATCTTGCCAACCGCCTTGCCGTCTTTCACCTTGACCAACAGAGCATCGCGATTGGTTCCGGCATTGTTGATGAGACCGTCCACGCTGCCGAAATCTTTGCGCACCGCGGCGAAAAGATCCTCCACCGCGGTTTCTTCCGCTACATTGGCGGCGTAGCTCTTGGCCTTGCCGCCGGCATTGGCGCAAAGGCGAGCCGTCTCTTGCAACTCTGCCGCATTGAGATCGACGAGGGCAAGGTTGGCCCCTTGCCGCGCCACGGCGTCTGCCATTTTTTGGCCAAGCCCTCGCGCGGCGCCGGTGATCACGATTGTCTTGTCTTTGAGGTCCATGATGCTCGATCACCTCATCAACACATAATGGCCAGGCGCATCATCAAGTGGCGGGTAGCCACTTGATGCATTGCCAAGCGGGGGTGGTGGAACGGGATCGCCGGAGCGCGCTGCAAGCCACGCTGTCCACATTGGCCACCACGAGCCCTCGCGCGGCTTGTGCTGGCCGAGCCAAGCATCCGGATCCACGGTGTGCTCGCCTCGCTTCTCTCGCGACATGCGGAAATGGTGATGCGGATGGCCAGGCTCAGATAGGATTCCACCATTGTGGCCTCCACTCGTAAGCACGAAGGTGATCTCGGCGTCGGTCAAGAGGTGGAATTTGAACACCGAATGCCACGGCGCAATGTGATCCCGCTCGGTGGAAAGAACGAAGAGTGGCAGGCGCATGTCGGGAAGCGCGACCGGACGGCCATCGACCTTAAAGCGGCCCTCGGTAAGATCATTATTGAGGAACAGTGAGCGCAAATATTCCGAATGCATGCGGTAGGGCATGCGGGTCGAGTCGGAACTCCACACCATGATATCGAAGGGTTGAGGCCGCTCACCCATCAGATATTCGTGGATACTGCGCGACCAGATCAGATCATTTGATTTTAGAATCTGGAAAGCGCCAGCCATCTGCTTGGCATCGAGATAACCGCGCTCCCACATCATGTCCTCGAGGAACCTCACCTGGTTCTCGCTGATGAACAGCATCAACTCGCCGGCTTCGGTGAAGTCGGTTTGCGCCGCGAAAAAACTCAAGCTTGCCAGACGATCGTCATGATCGCGCGCCATGGCAGCAGCGGTGATGGCAAGCAGCGTACCGCCAAGGCAATAGCCCACGGCATGGACCTTGCGCGCGCCCGCAATGTCCATTGCCGCATCGATGGCCGCGAGAACACCAGCCGTCCGGTATTCGTCAAACCCGGTATCACGTTCCTCGGCACCGGGATTCTTCCACGAGATCATGAAGACGGTGAAGCCTTGCTCGGTGAGGAACTTCACCAGTGAATTTCTCGGGGAGAGATCGAGGATGTAATATTTCATGATCCACGCGGGCACGATGACCACAGGTTCCGGTCGTACCTGATCTGTCGTAGGCGCATATTGGATGATTTCGGCGAGGTGAGTTCGATAGACAACCTTGCCAGGTGTTGCTGTCACGTCTTCGCCAACCCTGAACGCCTCCAACCCCGGGGAAGGTGCCCCCGTCACTGTCCTCACAAGATCCTCGCTCCAGTTCGAGATCCCGCGCAGAAGGTTGGCGCCGAATTGATCTTGCGTGCGTTCGAGAACCAGTGGGTTTGTCGCAAGGAAGTCTGTTGGAGCGACGGTATCGAGGAGCTGGCGTGCCGCGAACGTAACTCTGGCCTCGCGCCGCTTGTTTAAGCCATCTACCTCAGTCGTCGCTGCTTCCCACCAGCACTCAACTGATAGAAAGGCGTGAGCGTAAATATTGAACGGAGCAGCTTGCCATTTCGGGTCACGGAACCGTTGGTCTTGGGGCAAAGCGCACTGACAAGGATCGCAAGTCGGAGTGAAAGCGCACTGCGCGGCGAAGGCTAGGTTATCCAGCGCGCCCTCGATTGCTCGCTGCGCAAGAGCAAGTTGCTTGCCCGGCGCTAAAGACAGATTCAGCGCCCAGTCGTGAAAATCTTCTGCAAGTCCTGCGGGCGAAAGTCCGGCCGTGAATCGCGCGGTTCCCGCATGGGCCATGCGGTCTATGATTTGAAACCGGCTCGCCGAGTCTGGGACCGCTACGGGAAGGATACTTGGCTTGCTTTTGGATCTTGCCTTCCCTTCAGGGACCTTAGCAGGAACAAGCGCGAGTGAGGGCATTGTTGCAAATCGCCCTAATCGGTGTTCATGGGCAAAAGCAAGACGCTCTCGCGACGGGGCAGCCGTGACAGTGCGGCCTGCAGCTGCTTCGCGTCTTCTTCCTCACCTATCCAACGTAGTTTTCTGATTCGCTTTGCGAGTTCCCGCGCGACATGCTGCTCCGGAGACAACTCAGGCGACTCGCCCGCGTTCCAAGTTCTTTCCATAGTACCGCCCTTGGGTGTAGCCATGTCGAGTCTGGCTCTCACTCGCTTCAGGATTTGCTCACCTTCCACCCATTGGCGAAGACGCGAGCCCCCGCCTCTATGAGCTTCTCGGTTTCCTTAAGGACCTGACGACCATCTTGAGCGAGTAGCTCCATGCGCCGGTTCGTCCATTCCTGCCAAGCAGCGACGACGTCGGGCATCGAGCGCGCGCCCGCGAGCCGTCCGCCAAACTCGGAGGTTATGGCAGCCTCCGATTGCATGTGCTCGAACCAATTCCGGTTGACGTCTTGGAGATAGGTGACGAATTCCTTTTGCAAGCTCACCACATCTTCAACTCGCTTCACTCCCGCTTCTGCAAGGTTCGCGCGGAACAAGTCTGGTGGTGTTGGTCTTTCTGTTAGGGGATCAGGGGGCATAATTCAAACTCCATCACGTTGTGCGAAACGACTAAGCTCCCCGCTGAGGTCTACCTATCGCAGTCTTTCCATGCGCGATTTGATCGAACTCAAAAGACGTCTCCTCGCGCCCGAGGAAAAGGGGCTGTGATCAATCAGGTTCTCCCCATGTGCAAGATTTGTCGCAGTCAAAACCGCCCTCTTGGCGAGGCGGTGAGACTCGCAATGGGCACGCTCGAACCTCTCGCCTCAGAAATCAATCATGCCATTCGCCGCAGGATTGCCGAGCCGTAGCTTTTAAGGGCGCGTCTCACGACGAGCGCGGCATTTGGTCCTGATCGGGGCGGTGATGAGCAAGCAGCAGAGCGATGGCACAAGACGCCATGCGACTGAGCGTCTTGTCAGCGCGGCTGGTCAGGATAATGGGGACCTTCGCGCCCAGCACCACGCCCGCTCCGCTGGCGTCGGCCAAATATTCAAGTTGCTTTGCCAGCATATTGCCAGACTCTAGATCCGGAACGACGAGGATGTCGGCCTGTCCAGCCACGGGGGAGACGATATGCTTTGCCTTCGCTGCGTCGGCGGAGACGGCGTTGTCAAAGGCGAGTGGTCCATCGAGAATGCCGCCGGTGATCTCACCGCGGTCCGCCATCTTGCACAGGTCCGCCGCGTCCAACGTGGACTTGATCTTGGGAGTCACGGTCTCGACAGCAGACAGAATAGCAACCTTTGGCTTAACAATGCCCAGCGCGTGCGCGAGCTCGATGGCGTTCTGAACAATGTCGCGCTTCGCCTCGAGATCGGGATAGATATTGATGGCTGCATCCGTGATGAGCAGCGGGCGGGGATAGGTCGGCACGTCCATCACGAAAACATGACTGACACGCCGCTCGGTGCGCAAATTGCGCGGTCCCGAGACGACCGCATGCATGAGTACATCAGTATGTAACGCACCCTTCATAATTGCATCGACCGAGCCGGCAAGTACGAGATCCACAGCCTTTGCCGCAGCCGTCTCGGCGTCCGGCGTGGCGCTGATCGCGTAGCCTGAGATGTCAATGCCGCCGCGCTTCGCGGCCGCCCCGATGGCGTCAGGAGGTCCGACCAGAATCGGAACGATCAACTTGGCGCGCGCCGCCTCCACGGCGCCGGCCAAAGAGAGGTGATCAGTGGGATTGACTACGGCCGTCCGGATGGGGTCGTGGCCTGCCGTCTGGGCGATGAGCTGCCGATGGCGGTTTCCTGGCTCCTCAAGGCGAACTTCCGGCAATTTGACGCGCGGTCGCGAGATCTTCTCAGCCGGGGCAATGACATCAGCCGCGCCCTCAATAACGGTCTTGCCGTCTTGGTTCACCACCCGGCAATCGAGGATGACCTTTCGCTTGGCCGAACTCTTCTCGCGCACGGTGACGCTCACCACCACGGTATCGCCTAGTCCGATAGGATGACGGAACGTCAGGGTCTGACTGAGATAGATGGTGCCGGGCCCCGGCAACTCAGTGCCGAGAAGCGTCGAGATCAGCGTCGCGCCCCACATGCCGTGGGCAATGATCTTGTGGAACATATCATCGCGCGCAAAAGCCTCATCGACATGCACCGGATTTACATCGCCGGACATTACGGCGAACAGCTCGATGTCCTCTTTGGTCAGCGTACGCGACAAACTGACCGAGTCACCGATCTTGAGTTCATCGAAGGTGCGATTCTCGATGACCGAACCTGGCTGCTGGTCGGCCTCAGCCGAGGACGTGGTAGCCGGCATCGACATAATTAATATTTCCTGTGATGGCTTTGGCCTCGTCGCTGACGAGGAATGCTGCCAATGTACCGACATCATCGGTGGTTATGAGCTTGTGCTCGGGGGCTTCTTGGCCGCGCGCTCGAGCAACTCGTCGAAATGTTTGATTCCTGATGCGGCACGCGTGGCGATTGGCCCGGGCGAAAGCGCATTCACCCGTATCCGCTTGGGTCCCAGCTCCACCGCCATGTAACGGACCGCAGCCTCAAGCGCCGCCTTGACCGGTCCCATGACGTTGTAGTGCTCCACCACCTTATCGGCCCCATAGTAGCTCATCGCCAACAAGCAACCGCCCGAGGTCATCAGCGGTTCCGCGAGCTTGGCCATGCGTAGAAACGAATGTACGGAAACCTGCATTGCGAACGCGAAGCCGTCGGCCGAGCAATCGATGATCCGGCCATGCAAGTCCTCCGCCCGAGCATAAGCGATGGAGTGGAGCGCGAAATCAAGACGTCCCCACCGCTTTGCGATGGCGTCGTACACCGCTTCGAGTTGACCCTGAACCGTCACGTCGCAGGGCATCACGATATCACTTCCCAAGTCTGCTGCGAGCGGTCGAACGTAAGGTTCGGCCTTCGCATTAAGGTAAGTGATGGCAAGCTCGGCTCCGCCCGCACGAAAGTGACGCGCGCAGCCGTAAGCGAGGCTATGCTCGTTGGCGATCCCGACGATGAGACCTTTCTTGTCATTCAACGTGCTGATGCTGGCCTTCTCCATAAGCCGGGTTTGTTGGAAACCGCATCGATCAAGTCGATGCACCAACAGATGCGTGGTGAAGGTGCGCTAGCATGACATTGGAATATAAAATTTCAACTAGTTATGATGTCGCGTAGGCCGATCAAATCAGGACGGAGCCGTGAAGCAAATCCTCGTGGCCACCGATGGGTCTGAAGGTTCACATAGAGCCGTGGACTTTGCGGCGCACCTAGCAAAAACCTATGAGGCCAAACTTCTGATCGTCAATGTCGTGGGAGGTTACGGCCTTTCTGTTGAGCTCTTGCGCCAATTCAGTAATGCGGAAGGTGCCTGGCTAGAGGAGATGCTGACGTCCAGGTCAGCCGAGATTCTAACCTCGGCCAGGGATCGCGCCCGTAAGATTGGTGCACCCACCATCGTCCTCGAGTCCCGTGGCGGCAACGTGGTACAGGCAATCATTGAGTTCGCCCGCGAAAAAAACGCCGATACCATCGTCGTTGGCAGGCAAGGTTCGGGGCGCGTCGCCGACTTTCTCTTGGGAAGCGTGCCGCAAAAGCTTCTCAGTCTCGCGACCTGCGTCGTTATGGTTGTGCCCTAGGGGTTTGAACCGATTCCGAACAGCAGCACTTTGGCGTCTGCGTCACAAAGCACGAGTACGCGGGAACACATCAGCGATAGGGTTGGCTAAGCAACGGGTGGACCCGATCAAGGGGTTGCTTGTGGGGGGGGGCGACGCCATGAGGAGTATTCAAAGTGTCCGCACCTAAGCAGAAATCGGAGCCGGCAGGCGACTTAAAATCGCTGCCGTTGTCCAAAGTCGAGGCCACGTTGGCTTCGTCGCCGCAGGGGCTGACCCAGGCGGAGGCGCAAAAGCGGCTGGCACAATATGGCCCGAACGAAATTGCCGAGAAGACTGAGAACCCCCTTCTCAAATTCCTCAGCTATTTTTGGGGACCGATCCCGTGGATGATCGAGGCTGCGGCCGTTCTTTCGGCCATCGTCCGACATTGGACCGATCTCATCATCATTCTCGTGCTGCTTGCTCGCCAACGCAGCGGTCGGCTTCTGGGAGGAGTATCAGGCCGGCAATGAGATTGCCGCGCTCAAGAAGCGGCTGGCGCTCCGCGCGCGGGTGTTGCGCGATGGGAAGTGGCGCAGCATCGAAGCCCGCGCGCTCGTGCCTGGCGACGTCGTCAGGTTGCGGCTCGGCGACATCGTGCCGGCCGATACGCGGCTGCTTGGCAAAGACCCCGTGGAGGTAGATCAGTCGGCATTGACAGGTGAGTCACTACCCGTGACACGCAAGACTGGAGAAGCGCTGTTTTCCGGATCGATCCTCCGCCAAGGTGAGACTGATGCGTTCGTCTATGCCACCGGCACGCACACCTATTTCGGCAAGACCGCACAGCTGGTCGAGGAAGCGCACACGATCAGCCATTTCCAACAGGCGGTATTGAAGATCGGCGATTATCTCATCGTCATCGCGCTTGTCTTGGTGGTCCTGATCTTCGGCGTCGCCATGTTCCGTGGCGATCCCTTCCTGACCACGCTCCAATTCATGCTGGTGCTGACCGTCGCGGCCATCCCGGTTGCCATGCCGGCGGTGCTGTCGGTGACCATGGCGGTTGGTGCCCGCCTGCTTGCCGCTCGCGAAGCCATCGTCAGCCGGTTAGCGTCAATCGAGGAACTGGCCGGCGTGGACGTGCTTTGCTCCGACAAGACTGGGACCCTCACCCAGAACAAGCTCAAACTCGGCGATCCCTTCTGCGTCGGCGATGTCAAACAGGACGAGCTTGTTCTCGCGGGTTGCCTCGCCTCCCGGGCCGAGGATCAAGACACTATCGACATGGCCGTTCTGGCGGGCCTCAAGGATCAAAAGCTGTTGCAGCAGTACCAAGTTCTCCACTTCCAACCCTTCGATCCGGTGCACAAGCGAACCGAAGCAAAGGTCAAAGCGAAGAACGGGAGCGTCTTTCGCGTGACCAAAGGTGCGCCCCAAGTGATCCTTGCCCTGTCGGCCAATGCGGCCAAGGTGGAGGCTGCCGTCGATAAGACAATCGGCGAGTTCGCCAAACGGGGTTTCCGGTCTCTCGGAGTCGCTCGAGCCGAGGGCAATGGCGCCTGGCAATTCCTCGGAGTCCTCCCTTTGTCAGACCCACCGCGGCCAGATTCCAAGCAAACCATCGCCACGGCGCAGAAGCTGGGCATCGACGTCAAGATGCTGACCGGAGACCAGATCGCTATCGCCAAGGAGATCGCCAAGGAAATCGGATTGGGCACCAACATCCTTGACGCGAGCGGCTTCGGCGACACCAAGCATCACCAAGGGGCACAACTCGATCAGTCCATCGAGGAGGCTGACGGCTTTGCTCAGGTCTTTCCCGAGCACAAGTTCCACATTGTCGACGTCCTGCAACGCCACGGGCATATCGTTGGCATGACTGGCGACGGCGTAAACGATGCGCCGCCCCTCAAGAAAGCCGACTGCGGCATTGCTGTTTCTGGTGCGACCGATGCGGCCAGAGCGGCGGCAGATATCGTGCTTTTGACCCCGGGCCTTTCGGTCATCATCGATGCCATCAAAGAAAGCCGCAAAATCTTCCAACGCATGAACAGCTACGCCATCTACCGCATCGCTGAAACCATTCGCGTGCTTTTGTTCATGACGCTGGCGATCCTGGTCTTCAATTTCTATCCGGTGACGGCCGTGATGATCGTGCTTTTGGCTGTGCTCAATGACGGAGCCATCCTCTCAATTGCTTATGACAATGTGCGCACCTCAGAGGCCCCAGAAGCCTGGAACATGCGAATCGTGCTTGGGATCGCCACGATCCTCGGTATCTCTGGGGTCATAATGTCGTTTGGACTCTTCTATCTCGGCGAGCAGGTGTTCCATCTCGACCGCGCCGTGATCCAGACCCTCATGTATCTGAAGCTGTCGGTGGCCGGCCACCTCAACATCTTCGTCACTCGCACGCGGGGACCGTTCTGGTCGATCCGGCCGGCCAACATTCTGCTGTTGGCTGTTTTCGGCACGCAGGCTTTGGCGACGATCATTGCGGCCTACGGGCTACTGATGACCCCGATCGGGTGGGGCTGGGCGCTGTTCGTATGGGGCTATGCGCTGGTCTGGTTCCTGGTCAATGATCGCGTGAAGCTTCTCGCCTATCGGATCCTTGATTCCACAGAGTTGCCGGTTTTGCTTAGGCAAGCCCGAAGGCTTGTCACGTCCTCAGCTTAGGTTTGGGGAGACGTCAGAATCCTCTGCATAAGCGCGCGCTGGCATAGGAGCATAGCGGCGATGGCAAAGAATGACAGTGACGTGCCGATCATATCCGGGGATGAAGCCCGAGCAGGCGTCACCGGACATCACGTGCGTTACGTCCTCGGATTTGGGCTCGCGGGCATCGTCATCGCATTCGTGATCCTCGGCCTCTATTTTAGCTATGACCGGCTGACGCAGATTATTTCACAGACGCCGATCAAGTTTGATCTGACGACGGTCATCGCTTTGGCCGTTCCTCTGGCACTGGCGGCGGTCGTTGCCGTTCTCGTGCTCGGCCTGTGGAATATGATACGGCCCGAAACGAGTTAGAAATTGATGCAATGGCGTGTGGCTTTGCAATTTCTCGCCCTTTGCCTCGTCATGGCAGCCTTCTATTTGTCAGTCAGGTAGCTGGCCAATCCATCCACCCCACGAGTTCGAGCACCACAGCCGCTCTTGGAATTTGATCCTGATCAAGTTTGGAACCGATTTGTCGACATTCGACACGAAGCGACTGTGTTCCAATGTGTAGCAACGCCATCGAGGAAGAGATGGGCAGAAGAAATCTCGACAGGGGATCCGCCGCTTACTCACGGCCCGTCAATCGCCGCTGTAGCGTTGTGGGGTTTCTCAAAGGGCAGGAGGACGCAGCTGCTTACTGATGAGGAAAGAGCTCTGCTCTCAGGCATCGCATCGGTCGCACGCTTCAAGAAGGGGGAGGAGATCTATGGATCATGCCGATGCCGTCTTCAATATCATCGGGGGCGTCGTCAAGGCATATAGGACTTTGCCGGACGAGACGGAGAGCATTAGCGCCTTTTTGTTCGTAGATGATTTGTTTGGCCTAGTCCAAGAGGGGAAGTACGCCAACTCGGCAAAGGCAGTCACCGCCGTAACGGCGTATCGGCTACCGGTTGTCCGCTCTACAGAGCAAGCTCCGGAAAGATGCTGATCTCGAGTTTCATGTGATCTGCAAGCTTTGCCACGAACTGCGTGAGGCACAGCGCCATGCAATCCTGCTTGGGCGTCGAAATGCCGTCGCCAAAGTAGCGATGTTCTTTCAGTTGCTCGAACAATATCAAGCCGCCAGAGGTGAGAGCACGAACGAGCTGCATCTCCCAATGAGCCGGTCCGATGTCGCAGACTATGTAGGGCTGTCGCTCGAAGCTTTAAGTCGGTCGTTCCGCACTCTCGCAGGTCGCGGGGTCATCAGCTACCGAAACAAACGAAGTGTAAGAGTTGTGGACCGCGCAATTGGACACGCTCGCAGCACAGGACGGTATGCGTGGTAAAGCTCGTCGCCGACTGAGACGGGAATGACGGTACGGCGAATTCCCGGATTACAAATCCAATGCTGGAGGAAAGGCCTCTCAGGTCGACCGGTGGTTTTGAGCTGCCCCCAAGCGCGAGGTTCCCAGACCGTACACCGTCAACTTTGAGCGCAAATGGCGCCTAGCCGCGCGCAAGCTGTCATTCACTAGCGTTACTGGCGTCAATGGAAGCGGCGGCTGCTTTTGTGGAGCCCTGGTCCGACCGTTTCTTACTCAGCTCCATTGCCATTGCCGTAACGCCGACGAGGCCGCCCAACTGCATCGAGTCCACGGCAGTGCTGGGGACCAGGACGATGGTCGAGTTCTCCTTCAAGCCTTCATAGAGCATGTTCATGGCTCTCAGGTGAAGCGCGGTCGGATTATCGACATAGCTCTTGGCCGCTTGCTCGAACTTTTCGGCAATCTGACGTTCCGAATCGCCGAGAATAACTCTTGCCTGTCGTTCCCGTTCCGCTTGGGCCTGCATTGACATTGCGTCCTCCAGGCCCGGCGGGATCAGAACATCCTTGACCTCGACCGAAATCACGTTGATGCCCCAAGGCTCGGTGCGCTCATCGATGATCTTGCGGAGTACGTCACTGATTCTTTCCCGCCCCTCAAGCATGTCCGAAAGCATGGTCTTCCCGATAACATCACGCAGAGCCGTCTGAGCGGCCCAACTTATGGCGGACTGATAGTCCGCGACGTCCAGTGCCGCCTTCTTGGGATCCAAGACCCTCCAGAACAGCACCGCGTCGACGTCAACGGGAACGGTGTCTTTGGTGAGTGTCTTTTCGGCTTTGAATGAACTCGTAATCACTCGAATATCGATCCAATACGGGACGGTATCGATGATGGGAATGATGAAAAAGAGCCCAGGTCCCTTCATCGACAAAAATCGGCCGAGTCGCAAAACGATTGTTCTCTCCCATTGATTCGCAATCTTGGTCGCCGAAGAGGCGATGATCGCCAGGACGAATGAAGCGACTGTGATTCCGAGACTTGCGGAATAATCGAGGGCCACAAAGCGCGAGTATGCGAGACTCAACCCCACACCAAAAATCACAATGAAGATCAACGACGGGATGGCATTCGTTGTACGCATTTCGCTACCTCCTGAAGCACCAGATTCGCCCCGTCGCGAGGATCAGCTTATATCGGGTATATTCGGCTTATGTTGGGTATATCATGCTGCGATGGTGTGAGCATGGACGTCATGGGCAGAGTGCGCACGCAAAATCTCCAAGGCCGTCTCCTCCTCTCGCGCGTCGCGCACGTTCACCCAAAGCAGCAGGCCGCCGCGCGCGAGCTGCTCTTGGACGCGCTTGGCGTAGCGCTCATGGAGTAGCCGACCGAGAGCGGCGCCGAGCAAAGCCCCACTGCCCGCCGCAATCAGGGTGGGCAAAACAGTTCCGATCCCAGCAAGCATGAGGGCGCCGATTGAGGCGAGCGCCGGAGCCGGTAGATACTCCGCCTCGAGTTGGGAGACGCGCGAAAAGAACGTCTCCCGCGGCACCTTCGGCTCGTCTTCCACCTCCCTCACTTGCTGATAGCGATGACCGAGCTTTTGGGCGACCGCCTCCTCACTGGCCAGCAGCGAGAACGCGGCGCGGTCGAAACCGCGGGTCTCGAGTGCATAGACAGCAGAATCGAGGGTCTCGGCGTCGTCGAATACCGCAACGACTTCTCGAATGGTCTCTGGCATCGCATCACCTCTCAGTGTCGCCTAATTCGTCGCCCTGCAGGGAATGCCTCGGCATGCTCAAGCTGCGCCGCGTTCCCCTTAGAACGCCTCTCACTTGTGCCGACCCTGAGCCGCGAGTTCACTCATGATCTGTGTCTGAATGTCCTGAATCTCCATAAGATGCTTCCACTGGCGCGAGATCAGGTGATCGACCTTCTCGTGCAATTGGCGGATCTCCAGCTCTGCCTTGAGGTTGACTTGGTAATCGCTTTGCGACCGGAGCCTATCGCGGGCCTCCTGGCGATTCTGACTCATCATGATGACCGGTGCCTGGATGGCGGCGAGGCATGACAAGACCAGATTGAGCAGAATGTAAGGATAGGGGTCAAAGGGTTGGGAGAGCAGGAACCGCAAGTTGAGGACAATCCACGTCACCAACACCGCGCCGAACAGCCCAATGAACGTCCAACTGCCGCCAAAGGTGGAGATACGATCCGCCAAGCGTTCGCCAAAGGTCAGCTTTTGCTGGAATTCCTCTTCGACATTTTGAGCGACAATCTCATGCTCCTTGAGGCTCTTGAGCACCTCGCGCTCGAGCCCCGACAGCTCACGCTTCTCCTGCAGGAGCATATTGTGGATATAGCGGCCACGGAAATCGTTGAGGTCGTGGCGACAGATGTATCCAGCAGGGTCCCATTCATGCTTGGCTCTGCGTATCTCATTGGCGATCGATGGACGAACGAGCGCTGCAGGAAGCAAATCTGCTTCACGTCCGGTTGCCCCGCATAGCTGGCAGGCTGGTGATTTCGGCATCGCGATTACCCACGCTCAAGGTGACACTGCCGCAAGCTGCCTTAGCGCGCTGACCGCGGAAGTGCCGCGTTTGTAACCGCAGGCGAGTTAGGGTAAGCCTTAAGCCGAGGCTGCTATTTCGCCACAGCGTTATATATCCAGGCAATTACCACACCGGCGATGAAGCCATCAACGAGGGCCCATATGGCGCCAATAACCGCGCCGATGATCGACGCTCCGTAGCCGATATAGAGGGATGCCAGGGCTTCGACGAGGGCAGCGCCCCATCCGAACATGGCCGTGATCCCGACGAAGAATACATAAACGGCCCACAGGACGCCGATGGCCACGCCGAGAGCAAGAGGCTGACATTTATTCATGATCTCCGACTTTTCTCGCGGCCCAGGCTAGTCCGTGTCCATAGGCAGAAGGAGCACGCTTTCCACCCGCGGCATCCGGGAGAGTTCAGCCTGCAATCGCTTCGCCTCTTTCGCCATGCCTATC
Organism: uncultured Alphaproteobacteria bacterium; assembly: GCA_963732205.1. Taxonomy (GTDB): domain Bacteria; phylum Pseudomonadota; class Alphaproteobacteria; order Rhizobiales; family Methyloligellaceae; genus Methyloceanibacter. Next base: position 384,354 of record CAVSYE010000004.1, on the reverse strand, counting down.
CAGCGCAGCTTTCTGATGCGCCTTGCAAGTTCCCGCGAGGCGCGTTGCTCCAAGGACACCTTGCGACGTTCGATTGTGTTCAAGAACGTCTCCATAATTGCCGCCCCTACCGGCGCAAATTATGTAACTACCTTTGCCCTCTTCGTCCTTGATACGCATCAATTCCGCTTCGCGTTCCGGCGGGTTTGCCGTCCGTCTGGCAGGTGACTCGCCCGAAAGCCGGTTTGAGCTGCGGCTCGGTCCGACGTGTCCGCGTCATAGGGCAGGGCGGCCGAGGATTGATCGTGGCCTACGTGATCTGATCCGGCAGATGAGCCCGGGAAAACCCACTTTGGGGCGCATCCCGGATCCACGGCGAGCTTCTGATGCTTGGCTTTGAGGTGGCCCAGTCGACGGTCTCCAAATATCTCCAAATATATAGTGCGACCGTCGAAGCCGCCGTCGCAAACCTGGAAGACGTTTCTGCGGAACCACGCTGAGGCGATCGCCGCCATCGATATGTGCGTTGTGCCGACGCTGACCTTTGAACTCTTGTTCGCGTTCCTGGTCCTGGGTCACGGCAGGCGACGGCTGTTGTGGTTCGAGGTGACACGGCATCCGACAGCCGAGTGGCTGGCTCGGCAGATTACCGAGGCGTTTCCCTGGACCTCGGCGCCAGCCTACTTGGTGCGCGACAACGACCGCGCGTGCGGCGACATCTTCACGTCTGGGTGAGGGGGGCAATGGGTATCCGTGCTTGGCCCAGTCGATTGCGCCTGAAGCAGTTCGCTATTGCCTCCAACATCTCGGATTTGATCTCAGCATCCTTGCGCCCCGTGCGCGCCGGTACATGAAACGAGTGATCGGCATCGTTAAACAGCCTGAGAGTTGCCCGCGTGCCGAGTTGCTCGATGAGCGCCTGTAAAACTTCGGTATCCGCGAGCGCATCACGAGTTCCTTGCAGGAACAGCATCGGAATTTTCGCATCAAGGAGGTGATTTGCCCGCTCGTTCGACGGTCGCCCAGCGGGGTGAAGCGGGAAGCCAAGAAACACCAGGCCCCGGACTCCGGGCAAAGGTGATACGGCCTGCGCTTGCGAGGTCATGCGGCCACCAAATGATTTGCCGCCCGCGACCAGGGCAAGTTTGGGAGTGAAAAAGGCGGCTGCGATGACGGCCGCTCGCACGGTTGCTTGGGCTAGTTTGGGTGCGTCCGGCCACTTTGACCCCTGCTCCAGGCAAGGGAACTGATAGCGCAGGGTGGCGATGCCCCGTTCCGCCAGTCCGTTCGCAACGTACGCCATAAATGGGTGACTACCGGCTCCAGCGCCATGGGCCAGCACATAACAGACGCCCGCTCCAGGTGGCGTCTCAAGGAGACCGGACACCTCCCCGAGCATCGTCGAGGGTAATGGTCACTGCTTGTGATCTGCAGTCATCCCTGATTCAATTGTGACCGACAGCGCCTGCGATCAGCGCAACGTCGGACCAAGCTCAGCAAGATCACGCAAGTCGCAAATGCTCGCGCTCCCCATGTGAGCCCCATCACGATCGACCGGATGCAGTCATCAACTCGATCGCAATGCAAAACCCAGCAATCCAGGAGGCTATCAATGAACAAACTTCTTCTCGCGCTCGCCATGCTGACGGCTCTCTCGGCCCCGGCTTTCGCGTCCTACCCGAAAGGACAGGACGAAATGCAGGCGCGGCATGATGTGTCGAACGGCGCTTATCAGTACGCCTTGCACATGCCGCGGATTCGCAAGGACGATGGTCAGAGCTATGACCCCTATTGGGCGCCTTGTGACTATACGACCAATGCCGACCCGAACGGTTGCGAATAGGGATCGAGTTCTCGAAAGGACTTCTCAAGCAGCCAGATGTCCCCTGGGCACCGGCTGCTTGACGTGGAGCGTCGGCAGAGAATCGCTGGCTTACTTGCCTTGCAGCCGCTTTACGAACGATATGGCGTAAGATGGGGAGCGGAACAGAAGCACCGAGTCATCGGTCGGCGGTCCAGGGTCCAAGCCCCGCGACGGAGTTGCAGTTACTTCGCTGGCCGGCAAGCCAGCGGCGGTCACCCGTCCAATAATGGTGGCGTGACGATATCCGCTCGCCCGAAGCTCGGCCACGCACTCGGCAGCGCGGTCAGACGGTATGCCGGCTAGGAGTCCGCCCGAGGTTTGCGGATCGAATAGCACGGCTCGAGTTGGTGCATCAATCTCACTCTTCAAAAAGTGCCCGGTTGCGAGGTTCTCCGCCAATAAAGTGGATGACACTCCCTCTCCCTCCAGCGCGAGCACGCCTTCGTAGAGGGGAACGGACGCCAGATCGAGAGTTGCACTCGCACCGCTTGCGACCAGCATCTCGCCGAGGTGGCCGGCAAGACCAAAACCCGTGATGTCGGTCATTGCGGTGACTCCGTGAGCGACCAACAGTCTTGCTGCCGCTCGATTGGACCCGCTCATCTCGGAGAGCGCCATCGCGACCCAGGCGCCTTGGCCCGTGCACGCATAGCGGCGGCGAACAGAATTCCCGTGCCAAGAGGCCGCGTCAGCACGAGCGCATCATTGGCTTTGAGCCCCGCCTTGCGCACGATCCGGTCTGGCGCGACTTCACCCGTTATCGTGAAACCAATCGCAAGATCCCCTTCACTTGAGTGCCCGCCGATCAGCGCAACATCCTCTCGCTCGAGGCAAGCCTTTGCACCGGAAAGGAGCTGGAACAACTCCTCTTCGACCTTGGGGGCTGGCCCCGGCGGCACGACCACGGTTGCAAGCGCGTATCGCGGCTCTCCGGCCATGGCAAATACGTCGTTGAGAGCGTGATTTGCGGCGATTTCGCCCAGGAGATAAGGGTCGTCGATGAACGCGGGAAAGAAGTCTACCGTCTGCACTAAACTCTTGCCTTCGGTTGGTACGGTCACAGCCGCGTCATCGGGTGCATCGAGCCCGACGATGATACCTTCCGATTGTGCGGGCGAGAGCCGCAAGAGCACACGCGACAGAGGTCCGGGACCGATCTTCGCACCGCAGCCGCGACAGCGCATCTCCTCGCTCTTGACCCCGCTCGCGTGGACTTGGCTCTGCCGAGCGGACATTTGCGCCATCATCCGATCTACGTCCTGATACATCCGCATCCAACGTCGATCGATCCAGTCCTTCCACTTCCAAACCCAGCCGCCTTCCGCCTTGAACGGACCGCGCGAGGCGACCGCGTAGCGTTCACCCGTCGAGATTAATGCGAGATGGCGCCGTTGCGGGTGCCACGACTTGAGCGTTTTGCCTAAGACATGCCTGCGCAAATTCTCGGCGAGAGGGGCGCCAGCGCGGACGGCGAACACGCCTGCCTTCTCGCGCGGCGTCTCGACCACCACAGCGCAATCCCCGACAGCGAAGACGTCCGGATCGTTCAACGTCTGAAGCGTCGGCCCCGTGGCGAGAAAGCCGGAGTCGAGCGCGAGCCCGGTCTCTCGGAGCCAGGGAGGTCCGGCGGCATCGGTCGTCACGAGGGCGACATCGATCCCGAGAAGAGGCCCGTCGTCGAATTCGACAGTGTTGGCAGTGAGCTCGCGCACCCGCCGGTGCTCATAGAGTTCAACCCCTCGTTGGGCAAAGACGCGCCGAAAGGCGTCACGAACGCGACGATTATGAGTCTCGAGGATTCCGTCGGCCGTGATCATTGCGAACGAAAACTCTGCTGCGCCGGAACCTGCTGCTGCAGCTTCAGCAAGTAGGCGAGATCGAACAGACAATAGAAGCTCGACACCTCCAGCACCGCCGCCGATGACGGCGATTCGTCTTGGTCCGTCAGAAAGCTTGCAGCGCGCTATGAGCGACTCGAACTTGCTGAGAAAGGAGCCGATCGGCTTGACCGCGATTCCATGCTCGGCGGCTCCCGCGACGCTGGCCAGATCCGGCACAATCCCCACATCGATTGACAAGACATCGTAAGCAATCGGCGCGCGGCCGGCGAGCAGAACCCGCTTGTCCTCCCGGTCGATTCCGCACGAAATTGATGGCGATTTGCTTTTCGGCGACAAGACCGTAGGTTGCCACCGCTAGTGCCGCGACGAACACGCTGCACAGGAGTAAGAGCTTCGTGCTGGTTCGCAGACTTTTGAACATAGCTAAGTAGGCTCTGGCTCGATCGTGTCCGCCCTTGTGGACAAGCACGGAAAGTTCTGACTTCGGGTGGCCGTCAGCATTACTCAACGTCGCAGCGATTCTTCCGGCTTCCGTTCTAGCGCTGGTGTGAAGACCGGCTCCATTCTTTTTCGGCATTCTAAACCAAAGGCGAAGCGTCGTTATCGCTTTGGGAATGTCTTCCAACCCTTGCCCAATAGAGGCTGCGCTCCTTCGGGGATTATCCTTGTTCAGAGCTTGAGCTGAAATCTGAAAGGCATGCTCATGAACAAGGCGATGAACACGGCAATCTTGCTCGCGTCATGCGCGATCATGTTCAGCGCGGCCATTGGCCTCAACGTCTGGCTTGCGTACCACTGATTTCCATTCTTCGGCCTAGGCCGAACGAGAGTGAAACTGGTTGTCGCCACCTGCCGTCGGACGCGGCAGGTAGCGGTCCTCCCATCGCTCGCAAGCGTTGGGGACAGAACCCCTGCCGAGTACCCCCGGCGGGGGTTCTTTTTTCTCCTGGCGCTCGAGCACTTATTAAATTTGGCGCGACAGTCTGCTCCTGGCACTTAGCGGACAAGGGGCCGGCGGGCTGTGCCGTCTGAACCTCACTTGTGAGCAGATATCTCTTTGTGTGTGTCGAAGTTCGAATCCGGCCCGCTCAGCCACCCAGTCGCGGGTTTTCTGACTCTCTCCCGACACTCGCCAAAGCGTCCCAAAGGAGCCCGGAATTGCGCCACCAATTGGCGGGGCTTCTCTCTCAAGTGACACGAGAGAGCGCGTTTCAGCAGAAGAACGTCGCTTTCTTCCCGGTTTGTCTCTACGGGCCCAATTTCGGGGTCACACTGGCCGAGTAGCAGATGCTAGCGATCAGCGTTGCATCGTGACGTGTGTCGAACTCCGAATCCGCTGCTCTCAAGTGACCGAGTTGCGGGTCCCTCTCTCACCACGAGCGCGACGTGTCGAGCAAGCCCGCATGGTTTTAATGCCACGCCAGCAATAGGATAAGAGCTAGCGCGAGTAGCGCGGCAACGCCTTGCCAGAACTGGACCGGGTCGCGTTCATAGAGTGTCCGTGGCCCGCGTACCATAGTCATTGTGCGCGCCGGTCCAGCCTCCATTTCCAGGGCAAACTCGATCATGTCGCGAAAACGTTGACTTGGATCGACAGCGATTGCTCTCTTGAGCACGGCTCCAAGCCAAGCCGGAAGATCCGGCCGCAGCGTCGTGAACTCTAGCGGCCGGTCGCGGCGCGGGAGACTTATGGCGTCGGCATTGCCGTAAGGGAATTCGCCAGTAAAGGCACGAAACATCGTGACGCCAAGTGCATAGATATCGGTCGCCTGATCCCCTGCTTCACCCGCAAACATTTCTGGTGCCATGTAGCCGGGAGTACCAGGGACGCTTTCGGGTGGGAAATCCTCGAGTTCCGGCACGCGCACTACGCCGAGATCGACCAGCTTGAGCGATCTCTCCGCTTCGAGGATCACGTTGTCAGGCTTGATATCGCGGTGAATGATGCCGGCTCTATGCAACGCCGCCGCGGCCTGCGTCAACTTGATTGCGATGTTCCTCCCTTCCTCAAGGCCTAGCGCCGGACGGCGTTTCAGCCGCGTCTCCAGAAGCTCGCCTTGATAGAGCGGCATGACGCTGTAAAGGGCCGTCTGCCGTCCGGCCGGCAACTCGATTACATGTCCGACCCAGGGGCTATTTACGCGCGCACCTACGAAGGCCGCGCGCATAAACGAAGCACGATGCGTTGCCTCGGGGGCGGAAAGCGGCTTGGGAAACTTCAAGACAACCTCGCCGCCTTCAACCTCGTCGATGGCGGCGAAAAGGCGCGTATATCGGCCGTCGGAGAGGAGCGCTTTGAGGTCAAAGCCGTCAATCGTCTCGCCGCTAAGGGGTACCGGGATCAACGGCAGGTGCATGATCGCGGTGCCGACTGCAGCCCACTCCACGGTTGGCAGCCGAACCACATCCAATACCAAAGCCGTGCAGTTGTCCGCGCTTCCGGCTTTGAGCGCGGCCTCGACTAGCGCACGGGCGCTGTCCTCGGGAGCCGAACGCTCGCGCAAGAAATCGGCAATCGTCTCATCAGCCAGGTATCCGTGTACGCCGTCGCTGCTCAAGAGGAAGCGGTCGTGCAGCGCCACCGGTTGGGTGGCGTAATCCAGCCGCGCCTCCGTCTCGACGCCGAGCGCGCGGTAAAGGGTATGTGACCCTCGTCTGCCGACTTTACGGACATGATCGATAGTGAGGCGCGTCAGACGGTCGCCGCTCAGCCGATAGGCGCGCGTATCGCCTGAATGCAAGACATGGGCGACGCGCCCGCGCAACACGAGCGCCGTGAAAGTGCATCCCATGCCTGCGAGTGCCGGATCGCGGTGACCTTGCGCATGGATCCATCCATTCAGCGCGTCCAAGACCTTGGCTCCGGCTCTCTTGACCTCCAAGGTCTCGGGCAGCTCGCAAAATCCGTCGAGGAATCCTCGCACCGCGATCTCGGCGGCAACGCGCCCGCCCTTTGTGCTTCCGATTCCATCGGCGATGGCCGCCACCACGTCCTCCCGTGGCGTCGGCAATTCCGCGCCGAACACGGCGCCGGCGAAATCTTCATTATGCTTGCGCGGGCCGACGTCGGAGTAGAACCCTATGCTTGCGCCGATGCTGGCGGCAGGCCCGGGCGTCGTCGTTCCCGGCTCTCGGCGAGTGACCGATGTGTTCATAACCTGATGAGTGCGCCATCGCGGCTCTGGGGCGTGGCCTCAATTCTCCAGCTTGCAATGATGATAGAGGAAGTGCCCGGCAGTGCTTGAAGCAAAAATGACCGTGAGCTTCCCGGATTTGCGATCGAGCGTGTAGTTGCCGCCGTCAGCCTTGTCGTGCCACGCAATCTCGGTATCGCTGATACTGGCCGGATTGGAATCGACCGTGAGCCGGTCGTAGTCGATCTTGATTTGCCAGGTCGTGCCACTCGCCAAATTGGCGCAAGTGATCTCGGTCTCGGCGGCCTGTGCCGCCCCGGCGGCCGCGATCGCTGCCATGCCAATCGCTAAAGTGACAGTTCCGGACCGCACGAATGCATTTTTATCGCCCCTTTGCGCAGACGCAATCCCTTATGCGGATCTCGCAGGATGGCAAGTTGATCTCTTAATAGGCAATGTGCCTATTGATTGGGCATAACGGCACCAGATCTATTTTTTGCTGAAAACACTGCTTCTTTTCGCCGCAGGCACTGCTTCAGAAATCTCCATCAGATCAATGGACCCAAGATGAGATCGCGGGCCCAAAGTGGCACGAGTGTTGCGCCACTCTTTACGCGTCCTCCTGGATTTCCGTGCCTTCAACGACGCCTGACACGACGCCGCTCGGCGCGGGACCAGAGCCCGCACACCGGCATGCAGATCGAGAGCATCTGCATACTTTCAGGGCAAGCTAACTCGGGGGGAATACATGGCACTCGTTCCATCACCACAATGGCTAGATACTGGCGACAACGCTTGGCAATTGGCGGCAGCGACATTCGTCGGCTTGCAAAGCATTCCCGGACTGACCGTTCTTTATGGCGGCATCGTCAAGAAGAAATGGGCCATTAACTCGGCCTTCATGGCGATGTACGCGTTCGCTTCGGTTCTCGTCGTCTGGGTTCTGTTCGACTACAACATGGCGTTCGGCGTACAATGGTTTCCGTTCTTAGGGAAGCCTGCACTCGCGACCTCGGCCATCTTCACCACGGGTCAGGCAATCATTCCGGCTGCCGCAGGGGGCATGCCGCCGCTCGCCTTCCCGATGGCCACACTAATTTTCTTCCAGTTCGTGTTCGCTGCCATCACCGTCATTATCCTCGGCGGCTCGCTTCTCGGCCGAATGAACTTCACCGCGTGGATGATATTCTGCCCGGTTTGGATGACTCTGGTTTACACGGTGGGCGCGTTCAGCATATGGGGCGGCGGCTGGCTTGCCAGCATGGGTGTCGCCGACTTCTCAGGCGGCTATGTGATCCATCTTGCTGCTGGCACCTCCGGTTTTGTAGCTGCGGCGGTCATAGGCCCCCGCTTGCAGCAGGATCGCGAGCATTTTCCGCCCAATAGCCTTCTCGTCACCCTAATCGGCGCAGGCATCCTCTGGCTCGGATGGAACGGCTTCAACGGCGGCGATCCCTATTTTGCCAACGCCGATGCGGGCGCCGCAGTGCTCAACACCAACACTGCCACCGCTACTGCGCTTCTGGTTTGGACGCTGATGGACAAGTTGGCCTACGGCAAGCCGTCGGTTCTTGGCGCTGTTAACGGTATGATCGCGGGGCTGGTGGCAATCACACCTGCTGCCGGCTTCGTCGACGGTTGGGGTGCGATCATCATCGGCGTGGTCGCCGGCATCATCCCCTGGGCCAGCATGAACTGGCTGCAAAAGAGTGCGTTGATGGCGAAAGTGGACGATACACTCGCCGTATTTTCCACCCATGGTGTCGCCGGCCTGACCGGCGGCCTGCTCGTTGGCATTCTCGCCAATCCGAACATGCTCATGTATATCGGCACCGATAAGGATGCGCCGGGCTTTAGCGTGACTGGCTTGATTTATGGCAACGCTCATCAGCTCCTGCTTCAGGCCGAGGGCGCCGCGTTCATCATCATCTACAACATCATCGCAACCTTCATCATCCTTAAGGTCATTGGCTTGATCGTGCCGCTGCGCATGGATGAGGCAACCTTGAAGGTGGGCGACGACGCCGTTCATGGCGAAACGGCTTACGCGATCGGGGTGGAGGGTGAGTAGGAGTGTGGGAGCGACTTCTAAAGGTGGAAGTGGTCCGATGACTTAATTCTCCCGCGAGCGAAAGGAGGGGATTGTCCTCTAGTGGGGGACGATCCCCTCCGATGCTCTGGTTCGAAAACAACATGCATGTGGGGGAAGCGGACATGGCGAACCGCGAAAAAGAAGAAAAGGAAGCCCTCGCCGCACGGCGCAAGACCTATTTAGAGCAGGACTTCGATCCCGGCTATTACCCGAGTTCAATGCCGCTCGACATTCGCCTGTCGCGGGCAGCCGAGTATACCGCCTATCAACTTGGTCAAATCAATCGGAAGCTCGAACGGCTCGTCGATGCGGCCGAGCGCATCGCCCATAGTCTTTCGCGGTCGGCTAAGTGACGGCCTGATCGTCACCTTTCTCTCGACGCGGGAACGCCGTCGTATCTAGCGGTTTTTCCTTGAGCGATGTCTGGGAGCCGCACTTATTGAGGAGCAGATGGTCCTACGTTCGGCTTAGCATCATGATGTGCATCGAAGTTCGAATCCGGCCCGCCCAGCCAGCCAGTCGCATGTTTTTCGGTTCTCTCCCGAGACTCACCGAATGCGAAATTGCGCCGCTAATTGGGGGCTGCTCTTTTATATGCGACGCGCGCGCGCGCGTTTGAGCGCGAAGACGCCGCGTTTCTTCCGTATTATCTCTACAGGCCATTTTCGGGGGTCACACTAGCCGATGGGCAGATGGTCCTCCATGACCGGCCTTGCATCATGATGTGATGTGCATCGAGCTTCGAATCCAATGCACTCAGCCAACTGAGAGGGTGCGGCGCAAGGGCGGCGCGGAGTAAGAGTTCATGCGTTTGCGGGCCGTGAGTCCCATCGGGCACCGAAGGATCGTCACGTTACAATACCTGCACCCTAAATCCAGTCGAACGCACATCGTCACAATGGCTTTGCGTCGCACGATCTCGATTTCACCGCACCAAAAGGGGGGAGAAGCGCAGTGCCACTATGACTGACATGCTAAAGATGCCTCGGGGCCACGGCGCCCCCTCAGCCGCGCGTCGGATGCTCCTCTTTCCCGTGGAGCTCGTACTGCTCGGGGTGATCTTCTTCGGCGTCTCTTTCCAGCTTTTCGATTGGCTGGCGGAATTTCTTTGGTACCAGGCGCTCGGCTATGAAGGCGTTTTCTGGCGCCTCCGCATCGCGGAGGTGGCGATGTTTGGCATCGCGGCCATTCCCGTGTTCATCTATGTGCTGCTCAATCTTCTTATCTTGGTCAGGCTGATTGACCTGCCGAGCCTTCTGCGCGGCGGAGGTGGCGCTGGCATACCCCGAAGCTGGGGAGCGGCATCAAACGCGCACCAACTCGTTCTGCCTCTCATTCTTGGATCAGCCGCGATAGCCGCCGTTTTCGGGTTCGTGGCCTCAGGCGAATGGGATCGATTCCTGCGCCTCGTTTGGGCTCAGGACTTCGGTACGACAGATCCCATTTACGCGCGCGATATTGGCTTTTACCTGTTCGTATTGCCGTTCCTTAATCTCGTTCAGACCAGCATTGCCGTGCTCACCTTGAGCGGCACATTGATGCTTGGGTTTGCATACCTTCAGACCGGCAACCTTCGCTTCAGTGCCAAAAGATACTTGGAGGGGGATGCAAAAGCTCTGCGCCACCTCATTGGCAATAGCGTTCTGCTGCTCGTGGCAGTGGCGTGGGGTTTTTATCTCGACCGATACGGACTGCTGACGCAGTCGTCCGGCGCGGTCTTCGGTGCTGGATATACCGACATCCACGTTGTCCTGCCCGGCTTGTGGGTCGCGCTCGGCGCCGCACTCAGCCTAATCGGCGTGCTGGTCTGGGTCGCTGCGACGGACGCACCGCGTTTCGCAGTGTTCGGAATTGTTGGCTTTCTCCTCATTCTGTTGACCGCGTTAGAAGTGATACCGATGGGTTTCCAGAGCCTGATCGTCGAGCCAAATGAGCTCGAACTCGAGACACCGTTTTTGCGCAACAACATCGCGCTGACCCGAGCGGCCTATGGCTTGGATAAGATTGACGTACGTTTTCACACCACCGAAACGAAGTTCGCCGCAGCGCAGATGCAGGGGAATCAGTCGACGATTGCCAACATTCGCATCTGGGACCATCGCCCCTTAAGCCAGACCTTTCGCCAGCTTCAACAGATCCGCAGCTACTACAGTTTCAGCGACGTCGACGTTGATAGGTACTGGATCGACGGCGACTATCGGCAAGTCATGCTGGCGGCGCGCGAACTCTCCGCGGATTTACCCGGCAAAGGCAATAGCTGGGTCAACCGGCATCTCCAATACACCCATGGATTTGGTTTGGCGATGTGTCTCGCCGCCGAGAAGGACAATCAGGGCGGCCCCGTCTTCACTATCAAGGACCTGCCGCCTAAGGGTTCGCCGTCCGTCTCTCGTCCAGAAATCTATTACGGCACTAAGATGAGCAACTATCAAATCGTGCCGACGGCGGTGAAGGAGTTGGACTATCCCAAGGGAGACCAGAACGTCTACACCAGTTACGCCGGCCATGGCGGCGTACTGCTCGATAGCTTCTGGAAAAAGGCGCTATTCGCTTGGCACCAATCCGACATCGGCATCGTGTTGTCGTCCTATCTCTCGCCGCAGAGCCGCATCCAACTGTGGCGAACGGTCCAGCAGCGAGTTTCGCGACTTGCACCGTTTCTGGAGCTGGATCGCGATTCTTATCTCGTTGTCGATCAGGGGCGGCTCTTCTGGATACAGGATGCCTACACTGTCGCAGATGGGTTTCCCTATTCCGAGCCGGCCGACGCTGGATTCAGCTACATCCGCAATTCGGTAAAGGTTGTGGTCGATGCTTATGAGGGAGATGTTCGCTTCTATGTCATCGATCCGACCGATCCTGTCTTGCGCGTCTATCGCGCAGCGTTTCCTAGCTTGTTCCGCCCGCTTGATGACATGTCACCCGGCCTGCGCCAACATCTGCGCTATCCCCAGGATCTTTTCGAAATCCAGGTCAACAAATTCAACACCTATCACATGACCGTGCCGCAGGTGTTCTACAACAGGGAGGATGTTTGGGCATCCCCGCGCGAGAGATTTGCCGGCAAGACCATTCAGATGGAGCCGTACTATGTCCTAATGAAGCTACCCGGCGAAAACCGGCTTGGGTTCCTGCTTATGACTCCCGTCACGCCGCGCGACCGCGACAACATGATCGCCTGGATTGCCGCCCGGTCGGATTTCCCTGGGTATGGCGAGATGATCGTCTACAAGCTGTCGAAAGATAGTCTCGTCCTTGGGCCGCTCCAGATCGAGGCGATGATCGATCAGGATACGACAATTTCGCGCCAGCTCACCTTGTGGGACCAGCGCGGTTCGCGCGTCATTCGCGGCAATCTCCTCGTCGTTCCGGTCGATCAGTCCTTTCTCTATGTCGAGCCAGTGTTTCTATTGGCCGCAGAGACGAACATTCCCCAGCTCAAGCGGGTTATCGTCAGCGACGGCAATCACGTCGCGATGGAATCAACTCTCGCCAAAGCCCTTCAAGTCGTATTGGGCGAACAACCATCGGCTTCGGAAGAGATGCCGGAGGCTATAGCGCCCACACCCGAGGCGCGGGACGCGCTATCGAAGGCTGACCAAGCCCTCCGGCGAGGCGACTGGGCCGCATTCGGGCGTGAGTGGGAGGAGCTGAAAAGTCTGTTGGAGCGGTGACTCGGCAACTTGGTCATACCCAAGAGGGTCCCCATTTCAGAAGCGCAATGCGAGGGGTTGAAACCGCGAGCGAGCAGCAAAATCCGAGACCTCACTGGTGGCGGACATAGGGCGCGCGGACACCAATAGCGGAAGTCGCGCTTTGAGTGCCTGTTTCTTCGTCCCTGCAGTTTCGGCGTCATACTCGCTGACGAGCGGATCGTCTCCGCGATCGCCCTTGCATCATGATGTGCATCGAAGTTCGAATCCTATGCTCCCCGCGCGGATACTGGATAGCTCCCGAGTCATGCCCTAGGACGCTCTCGCGGATCGTCAGTTACCTCTTGTTTTGATTGCCGCAAGCATCAAGCGGCAGCAAGCGAACTCAAGCGGCAATACTCGATGCCGCCCACATACGCCCCAGGTTTCGTTCACATTACGTCTCGTTAATCTTCGGTCCCGTTGTCGCAGTTCGGGCAGGAGACACGGCTATTGCGACCTGACGAGCGTTGTTCGTTCACGATGGAATCCTGTCGAGCGCCCGAGATCACGGGAAGCCTTGGAGGAAACCGAATTGCTTAGGTTATCGATCATCGCGCTGCTTTTCGCAGTTCTCGGCTGCCAACCCGCCATTGCCCAGGTCGGCGTGGTCGGTTCTGCTCCTCCCTCCCCACTCGGCACCACGTCGCCGCTCGGCCTAGGTCCCGGACAGTCGGTTGGACCGGCGGGCATTCCCCTGGGTGCTACCGAATTGTCGACGCCGGGTGTTAGCCCGCTCGTGCCAGAGAGCACGTGCACCCAGGGCGCGAACAGGATAAAGGCTGGGCGACGTCGCAACTCGTGGATACCCAGAAGGCGCAAGTCGGGCAGCTGCAGGCCGCGCTGAAGGCGGACGAGGCGCTGATCGAGGCGGCGAAAGTTCAACTCCAATATACGAAGCTCACGTCGCCGATCGATGGAGTGACCGGCGTGCGGCAGATCGACGTCGGCAACATCATTCACCCGACCGATCCCAACGGTCTCGTCGTGGTCACTCAGCTCGAGCCCATCTCCGTGATCTTCGCCCTGCCAGAGACGGATCTTCCGGAGATTCAGCAGCAGATGGCCAAGGGGCCGCTGACGGTCATCGCTTACAGCCAGGACAACAAGATCAAGCTCGACGAAGGGAAGCTCTTACTCGTGGACAATGAAATCCTGCAGACGACGGGCACGATTAGGCTGAAGGCTGAGTTTCCCAACCAAAGGCACCTGCTATGGCCGGGGGAGCTCATCAACATGCGGCTGCTGCTGGAGACGCGGCAGGGCGGTCTGACGATCGCGGCTTCAGCCGTGCAGGAAGGTCCGAGCGGCTCGTATGTCTTTGTGATAGAGCCCAACGAGACCGTGCAGATGCAACCGGTCACCGTGACGGAGATCGGCGACGGCCGGGCGCTCATTGATACGGGACTCCAGGCCAACGAGAACGTGGTGACGGACGGTCAATACCGGCTCCAGATGGGCACGCGTATCCAAGTCCTGCACGGTAAAGCCGCCCAAGAAGCTCACCTGGAAAGCTCCGTGGAGCAAGCAATTCCGTGAACATATCGGCCCCCTTCATTCACCGGCCAATCGCCACCTTGCTGCTGATGGCCGGGCTTTTGCTCTGTGGCCTCGCAGCTTACCGGCTGATGCCAGTGGCCTCGCTCCCGAACGTCAATTTTCCGACGATTCAGGTGACGGCACAGCTGCCTGGCGCCGATCCCCAAACCATGGCGTCCTCGGTTGCGACCCCACTCGAGCAGCAATTCAGCCAAATCCCCGGCGTTACCCAGCTGACCTCTTCAAGCGCGCTCGGCACCACTGTCTTGACGGTGCAGTTCGAGCTCAGTCGCGACGTCGACAGCGCCGCCGAGGACGTACTTGCCGCAATCAATGCCGCAAGTCCCTATCTGCCGGTGAACATTCCGACCCTCCGACCATCCGCAAGGTGAACCCGGCTGACACGCCGATCCTGGTTCTCGCGCTCACCTCGGACACACTGCCGCTGACCACCGTCGACGCTTATGCCGAGAACATCCTCGTCCCCAAGATTGCTCAGATCTCTGGTGTTGGCGCTGTCGGCATCGGCGGCCAGCAGAAACCGGCGATCAGGGTTCGCGTCGATCCACAGGCTCTCGCCAATCGCGGCATCAGCCTCGAAGACGTCCGCAACGTGCTGAGCCAGGCCAATGTCGATCTTCCCAAGGGGACACTCAACGGGCCCCGGCAAAGCTACACCATCAATACCAACGACCAGCTGCCGAAACCGGAGGCTTACAACGATCTCGTCATTGCTTACCGCAGCGGCTCGCCGGTGCATGTCGGCGATATCGGTCACGCCGTCAGTGGACCTGAAAACGACTTGATCGCTGGCTGGTACAAAAACAAGCGCGCCATCCTCCTGGTCGTCGAGCGCGAGCCGAGCGCCAACGTGATCGCCACCGTCGATCGCGTCAAGGCGCTGCTGCCGCAGCTGCAGGCTTCGATCCCTCCCGCCATCAAGCTCGACATCCTGTCCGATCGCACCGAGACCATTCGTGCTTCGGTGAATGACGTGGAGTTCACGCTCGTCTTGACCGTAGCCCTCGTGGTGATGGTGATCTTTCTGTTCCTGCGGACCTTGTGGGCGACGATCATCCCCGCGATCACCGTTCCCCTGTCGCTTATCGGCACCTTCGCAGTGCTGTACGAGCTGAATTACAGCCTCGACAATCTGTCGCTCATGGCGCTCTCGATCGCCGTCGGCTTTGTCGTCGACGATGCCGTCGTCGTCATCGAGAATATCGTTCGCCACCTCGAACAGGGGCTGACCCCCTTGGAGGCTGCGCTCAAAGGATCGCGCGAGATCGGTTTCACCATTATCTCGATCACCATCTCGCTGATTGCCGTGTTCATCCCGCTCTTTTTCATGGGGGGCTATATCGGCAAGCTGTTCCAAGAATTTGCCGTGGCCGTCAGCGTCTCGCTCGTGCTTTCGCTGCTGATCTCGCTCACGCTGACGCCGATGCTATGCGCCCGCCTGTTCAAGAGTGAAGCCGACGTAAAGCACGGAAGACTGTACCGCCTGTTGGAGCGCGGCTTCGATCGTCTGGTCGCGTTCTACGAACGTGGCCTCAAAGTGGCCCTCAAGTACCGGTTTGCGACCCTCCTAGTTCTCCTCGGCACCATCGTTCTCACGCTCTATCTCTACGACGTCATCCCGAAAGGCTTCTTTCCCCAGCAAGATACCGGTCTGATCATCGGCCTCGCCGAGGCGTCGCAGGACATCTCCTACCCGGCCATGGTCCAGCGCATGGAGGCTGTGGTCGACACGGTGCTAAAGGATCCTGCGGTCGCTTCGGTCGGATCGGCGATCGGGGCGGGGGGCGCGACGGTGTCCCTCAATCAGGGGCGAGTGTTTATCGCGCTGAAGCCGCACGATCAGCGCGACGTCAGTGCCGACCAGGTGATCAATCGGCTCAGAACGAGGCTTGCCGCCATTCCGGGGATAACCCTCTATATGCAATCGGCCCAGGATATCACCGTCGGCTCGCGGGTGGCGAAGACCCAATACCAATACACGCCGACCGACGCCGATGCCAACGAGCTGAACCACTGGTCCGCAATCTATCTCGACAAACTCAAAACTATTCCCGAAATCACCGAGGTGGCTTCGGACCAAGAGAATGCCGGCCCGCGGCTGAACCTCACCGTCAATCGCGAAGTCGCCTCGAGCTTCGGCATTTTGCCGGCGACGGTGGACAACACGCTCGACGATGCGTTCGGGCAGCGCATCGTGTCGACCATCTTCACAGCGCTTAATCAATACCATGTCGTGCTCGAAGTCGATCCGAGGTTTCAGACCAGCCCTGAAGCGCTCGACGATATTTACGTAAATTCCTCCACTGGACAGGAAGTGCCTCTGAAGACACTGGTAAATTCCGACGTCACGGCGGCCCCCATCGTAGTCAACCACCAAGGCTTGTTTCCGTCGACAACTCTCTCCTTCAACTTGAAACCGGGCGCCGCACTTGGCGATGCGGTGGACGCCATTCATCGCTTCGAGCAGGAGAGCGGCAAGCCCGATTCTCTCGTTGCGAGTTCTCAGGGCAACGCGCTGGCCTTTCAGGCGGCTCTGCAGGGTGAGATTCTCCTTATCGTCGCCGCACTGATCGTTATCTATATTGTCCTCGGCGTGCTTTATGAGAGTTTCATCCACCCCATAACAATCTTATCAACGTTGCCTTCGGCCGGTGTCGGAGCGCTCCTCTTGTTGATGGCCGTGCATGTCGATCTCAGCGTGATCGCCATTATCGGCATCATTCTCCTCATCGGTATCGTCAAGAAGAACGGCATCATGCTGGTCGACTTCGCGCTTCAGCTCGAGCGAAACAAGGCACGAAGCCGGGAAGATGCGATCTATCAGGCGTGCCTGCTCCGCTTCAGGCCGATCCTGATGACCACGGTGGCAGCGCTTTTGGCAGGCCTACCGCTGATGCTGGGCACCGCCGCTACCTGGGGACGCCAGGGAAGCTGCATTACGGCATTCGGATCGGGAACGACCGCAAGTTCGTCGTCATGAGGTCCTTGCCCAAGGCCGTCCAACGCCGCGCCTGTGAACAGCTCTGAGCCGCGCATCATCCGATCGAAATGACTGACCGGCACTGTCTTGGTTTTGGCGATGCCGTGCACGTCGACGTAAAGCGGCATGCAATACTCGACGCCCTTGTCCATCAGACTCTGCATCGTCTCCCGAGACCTTGCCGGCGAGGCTTTGATCTGAGCTCCGGGCGGTATCTCGTTCATGGGCAGTTCTCCCCGGGGCATCGTTTGTCGTGCTGTTACCCCCCTTCGCCAGTGCCCAATGCAAGAGTCGTTCCGAGCGGCGGAGCGCCATGATGTATCTAATTAAACGGTCAATTAGATTTCTTCGGCAGTAGCTGCCGATTGGATTTTGCGCAAGGCATGAGCAGGTTGTGCCTGCAACATAATCACAGGCGCAATTCTGTTCAGGAGAGTCCCACCGAGCGGCAGCTTGCCGCTCCACGTGGAGATTAGGCGGGTGTTCGGCGACGCTGTCGCTTGCTGCGCTTCTTGGCGGAATAGCCCAACATCTCGAGCACGCGGCGGTGGAGGTCGCTGACGGCGCCGCGGAGATCGAAATCGGGAAGGATGACCGCTCGCACCATGCAGCCGTCGAGATGGGTGGAGATGAACTGCGCCATGCGGTTCGGATCGACCGGCTTGAAAAGTTCGAGCTTTATGCCCTCGCGAATGATTCTCGATAGCAGCTTGCGCTCTTCGACATAGAAGCTTTCGATCGTATGGGCGATATCAGGGTTGCCTTCACGGGCCCCCCTGAAATCGAGGGCAATTTTTACGAAGCGATGGATCTCGGCATATTTGTTGACGTGGTTCGAGAGCCAAGCCGCGATGATGGTGGGAGGATCCGCGCTCTTGTCGTCCAGAGCGCGCACGTTCTCGAAGGCGCGCCCGACGGCATATTCGATCGTGGCGCGAAACAGGTCCGTTTTGCTGTCGAAGTAGTAATAGATGAGCGCCGTATTGACGCCCAGCGCCTTGGCGATGTCCTTGATCGTCACCGAGGCGAAGTTGCTCTCGGCGAAAAGATCGAGGGAGGTAGCAAGGAATTTGTCGACGCGGGCGGCGCTGTGTTCTTCACGCCGAGAGATCGCCACCCTGGCCTTGCGAAAACTCCGCGCACCGTTTGGAGTGCGCTCGAAATCCCTGATTGGTTGCTGCGCCATCCCGTTCTTCTCAGACACCCCCAGCGGGTAGCGCACCAACGCGAACAGCCCCACCCTTATGCTTCCCGAACTGCCTAAAACGTGAACAGCACCCTGCGCCATTGCCCGCGGCGCTCAGCTAATAGGACTCGTGCGGCACACTGACCTTATGACCAGGCCCCGGTGCGATGCAATGGCTTAACACGTACTTGCATTAGCCGATCTCCCAAGGCAACACTCTTTGCCGCTAATTAATTAGCCAATTAGGGAACCGGGATCGGAACTTTTGCTGCGCCGATGCCGCGCCACTATAAGACAATGGGCCGGGGGACCTCCGTCGATGCAAGGCTACAAAACTTTCGAGCTGGGCGACGTGCCCCTGCAGTCGGGCGCCGTGCTGAAGGATGCGCAGCTCGCCTACGTGACCTATGGCGCACTTAGCCCTACTTGCGATAACGCTGTCCTTCTGCCGACCTTCTATACCGGCACGCATCTCCGCAACGAATCCCTGTTCGGAGCTGGCCGCGCCATCGATCCCGCGCGCCACTTTGTCATTTCGGTCAATCTGCTCGGAAACGGCTACTCCTCGTCACCTAGCAACTCGTCAGATCCTCAAGACGGGCGGCGATTTCCCCAGGTGACGCTCTTCGACAACGTTGCCTGCCAGCATCGCCTGCTGTCCGCACTCGGGGTTGGCCGGATTGCCCTGATCTTCGGGTGGTCCATGGCGGCTATGCAGGCCTATCAATGGGCGGCGCAGTATCCGGAGATGGTCGAAGCGATCCTTCCCTATTGCGGAGCTGCGCGTTGCTCGGCCTTCAATTACGCATTCATCGATGGCCCCAAAGCCGCCTTGCAGGCGGACGCCTCCTGGAATGACGGCGACTATGCCACCCCCCCCAAGAAAGGTCTGAGGGCTTTCGCGCGCGTCTATGTGGCGTGGGCTTACTCGCATCGCTTTTTCGTCGACGGTCTTTATCGTCAGCTCGGCTTTCCGACGCTGGAGGATTTCGTGCGCGACTGGGAAGAAGACCACTTGAGGTGGGACGCCAACGACCTTCTCGCCAAGATTTGGACTTGGCAGCACGCCGACATCAGCAAGAATGAAATCTACGGCGGCGATTTCGAGCGCGCTTTACGATCCATCCGGGCGCGGGCGATCCTCATGCCTTGCAGCGAAGACCAATATTTCGTGGCCGCGGAAAACGCTGCCGAAGCTGCCGAGATGCCGCGGGCCGAGTTGCGCGTCTTTGCGTCGCCGTGGGGTCATTGCGTCGGCTCGCCTGGGAAGGTGCCTGAATTCCAGCGAGCGCTCGACCAAGCGGCCGCCGAATTGCTGAGGAAGGAATAATGAAAGCGCTGGTGCTGTCATCGAGTCCGCGCCGCTTCGGCAATGAGTTCTTTACGCGGCATCGAGTGGTGCTTACCTCGTAAGCAATCCAGCCAATCAGGGACTCGGGATAAGGTTCCTGTTATCTGCGGGGTTGTTGGTGTCAACAGTTGGCCCGAAGGGAAGTCCTGCTTGAAGGTCCATAGAGGGTCCCGATCCGCCCGTTATCTGCAAGGTTGTTCCTGGCGCGAGGTTAAGAGTAGTTCCCGATGCTGTCTGAGGATCTGAGCTGTCGGTCTTGAGCTGCAGTAAGGTGTCACTCGGTGGCGTTGTCAGGGGCTTTTCGTCCGGATCTTGAAAGGAAGTGCCGACCGGGACCGTGGCGGCCGGCTTCTCCATCTCAAAGGCCAAGACTTGTCCGGGTACGACTGTTATGCCAGCGCCCACAACCAATAGGGATGCGCCTATTCCTAAGAGGCCGATGCGTAGCATGTTCGAAATCCCCCATTTGTGGTTTTGCGCGAATCCAGGGAATAGAGTCTACAGTAGGTTCTCCAATCCGTCAGTGTGGCATCGTTGGTCGCAGGCTGTCGCAGTAATCTTGAGGTATGTGCCGCTCTGTCGCGATTGACGTCCGAGCTCATTGATCGTCGGAGTCGAGCTTCGGCACTAGGGTTGACTTTTTACATAATTTGCTTGGCGTCGGCTTCGGCTTGCTCTTGGGTCTGATAAGAGTCTTTGCCGATCTTCTAACACTCTTGTCTGTGAGGAGATTTCCCGGTGCGTTCGTTCTGGTGCCATGCGGTCCTTCTTGCGACCCTTCTTCTCTCCAGCTCATTACCCGCAGCCTTCGCCGAAGACTCGACAGGGCCGGAAACGCGGGTTGTTGTTGGTTATCGCATCGATCTGGACAACTTCAACCTTGGGAGCTTTCGGTTCACGACAACTTTGAACGGCTCGGATTATCGTGTGCAGGGTGCTGGTCACTTCTCAATTCTGGGCGGTCTGCTTTACGACCTGCGGACCACCACAGCAAGCTCAGGGAAGGTGACAAGCGCGGGCCCGGAACCAAACAACTATATGCTGAGCTACGCCGGTGGCGGAGATTCCGGTCAGCTCCGAATGGCCTTTGACGCTGGAGCCGTCACGGCGCTCTCGATAATTCCGCGGAGGGTGCGTGATCCACGCGAAATCCCCGTTAGAAAAAGCGAGCTCGTGGGCGCGCTCGACCCAATTGCCGCCGCCTTTTTCGTCGCTCATTCGAGTGATCCGAATGGAGATCTCAAAGTTTGTGATCAAACAGTGCCGGTGTTCGATGGAGAGTGGCGATACGATCTTATGCTCGCGCCTAAAAGGAGAGTCCCGGTACGAAAGCAAGCCTCAACGGCCTACGCAAGCTCTGCCGTCATTTGCAGAGTTAGGTTCAAGCCAATCTCTGGATATGCGCCTGACGATCCCAACATCAAAGTAATGGCCGATTCAGACGACATCGAGGTGTGGCTCGTTCCACTGTCCGGTACCGACATGTATGTGCCTTACCACCTGCTGCTGCCGACTGACTCCGGCTTATTGTCGGTAACCTCGACGACGTTACGTGTCGAAAGGAATCGACGAGGAAGCTCCCAGCCCTAGCAGTTGACGCGCACTGCAACGTCCGCAAATGGCACGAACTCACCGAGCAAACTCGCCAAGCGATCGAAGGCTACCTCGCGGTGGGCCTGAGAAGAGTGTTCGCAGGTCGAGGCAATGGGCGCTGCCTACAACTGGCCAATACGCGCCTCCATGCGAGGTCGCAGGAAGCGAGTTTTTCAACAAACCATAGCTTCCTCGCAACATTCTCGAAGCCTGCAGACGGCAGGCAGCTTCGGCGAGTGACGCGCAGTTGCTCCTACGGTCTGCCCCAAGGCGCCCGCGCACCCCACCAGAGAACGGCGAAGATCGCCAATAGCGCCCACCAGAGTGCGTTGGCCGCTTGATGCGTAACAACTGCGAAGATGATGCTGATAACGATGCAAATCAGCGCGACGAGATTGCCGATGCCGATAACCATGGCGAGCCCCCTTTGGTGTTGAGTGCTTAATGTAGAAGAGTTCGGCCGCTTTGCGTCACGTCTTTTGGCGGTCGCGCGCAGGGTTTTCTCATTCATGCAACCAAGTGTTGGATGGCGCGGATAACAACGTGGTTCAGGGGAACCCGACCGCGAGCACTCCCGGCGAGGAAAGCAATGGGGGGCCCACGACTACTCCAATAATGCGTGAGGCTGTCGCCTTAGAGTGCGCGTCTTTCAGGCGGCGAAGGGCGAGTGCGCCGGCGTGCCTTCGCTTTAGCTCGCGCCGCTTCTAGCTGCCTCAGGCGCCGCAAACGCGGAATATGCGCGGCAGGTTCCGCGTGGCCGTGCAGAGTAGCGCGCGCGAGAATTTCGAGTTCGGGCTCGATGGGCTCGAGGAAGCGCACCTCATCGCCTTCCAACACGGCAACGGGGAGACCGTCGCGATAAAGTACTCTGTTGCCGGCAAGCGCGGGAAGCTTGGACCCAGGGGTGAGAACGCCCGCGAGGTTGAGCGGATCGGCGCCAGAGACGGAGATGAGCTGATTGTTCTGTGCGCGGCGTCGCATCGCGCGCAACGCGGTTACTGCTTCAGGAAGCGCGAATTGCTCGCCGGAAAAACCTGACACGAAGCGTCCGCCCCTGATTTCGCCGCGCGCCTCGAGCCTGCGGTAGACCCGAAGCAAGTCCCGCCATTTTGGCAGCCACGAAGCCTCTCGCTCCAGCACGCGCATGAACACGACGCCGTAGCGCCTGAGCAATGCAAGCCCGATCTGCTCGACGCGCTCTCCGGGATCGGCCTTCGAACTACGGTCCGGAGACTTGCGCTTGGCGAGCGCCCAACGTCCCGCGCCGGCGAGCCGAGTGCCGGTCGGCCGGCGGCGGTGATGTCGGGGAGGTTTGAGCAGCGCCCTCAAACCGCTGAAGCTGTCCGAGATGACTTGCCCTCGAGCCACCAGCTCGGCGAGTGCCTCTTCGACCTGCGTGCGGAGGAGACGCGTGCCATCGACGATCTCGTCGAAGAAGGACGCGCCATTCTCGCGGATGAACTCGGCGACCTTACCCGCTCTTCCGCTTGCCTGGGGTTCGTCGGCGACGGGCCGAACCCACACCGTCGCAGCCTTGCGTGGGAACAGGCTGATCGGAGTCGATTTGAGCGGCACCGAGTGCCGGCCATTCGATCTTGGCTTGCCTGCGGGCGCACCAATCCGCGCCCAAGCAGTGCGGCCCGCAAGGCAAGCATCATCGAGCAGACTTGGCTCATAGTCTGACAGGCGGGCTGGTAGGATGGTGTCTTCCCAGGCGACGGCCGGCGCCTCGAATCCCGCGAGTTGCTCGACGACGGCGTCGAGCGCCCTCGCGCCCTCGCGCTGCGCCTCCGGCGAGACACCCTGCCAATCGAAGAGGAAGCGCAGATAATCGCGCGCCGGAACCGGCTCAATCTCGGCGCGAAGCCGTTTCACCGTGTAGCGGTGAATACGCGAAAGAAGCCGCCGCTCGCACCACTCGCGTTCGCTTGCTCCGGGAGTAAAAGATCCGGCCAGCGCGAAGCCTTCGACTTCGAGCGCGGTGAGCGCAGCCGAAATTCTCGCCGCGGGAAGCCCAAATACTCCAGCAAGCTGCGTAAGCGTCATCGGGCCCTGGCCTTCGAGCCGCCCGCGCACAAGCTCGATCAAGGCCGCCTCCGCGTCCCAAGCCTGGTCGGCACTTGCGGGTGGCACGATGGCGGGCTCGATCACAGCTCCCGGATAGACGGCCTCGAACTGGCGCAGCCTCTCGGCAGGGACCCAGAACACACCCTGTTGCGCGGTGAGAAGCGCAACCCGGGCCGATCGCGCAAGTGCGACGAGCCATTCCTTCCAGTCTTCACGCATATCCGCCTCGGCCTCGGTCAGAAAGCCGAGCCAGACCAGTGCATCGTGGAGCTCGTCTTGATTGGCGGCATCGGGCCATGCCTCCTCGCGCACCCGCGCGATCGCCGCCTCGTCGAGACGGCCGATCTCGTCGGCCGAATTGGGGTCCAGCCAGCGCCGGTTCATCACAGCCTGTGTACGGCGCTCCTCGAGCGGCGCATCGTCGAGGAATGCATAGGGCCGCGCGGTAAGCACTTCTCGCGCAAGCGGGGATGGCTCGGTCAGGTCGCGCGCGACGATCCGGATCTTTCCGGATTCGATGTCAGCGAGCATGTGCTCCAGGCCCTCGATATCCATCGCTTCATTGAGGCAGTCGGAAATGGTCTGTGAGACGAGGGGGTGGTCGGGAATCTCGCGCTCACCAACCAAATTCTCGGCGCAGGCAACTTGGTCCGGAAAGATCGTCCCGACCAGGTCCTCCGCCATCATGCGCAGGAGCTGCGGCGGCACCTTCTTGCCGCCCCGGAAGCGCGGCAGCGCGAGAGCGACCCCGGCCACCCAGCGCCAGCGCGTTCCGAACATAGGCGCATCGAGTAGCGCCTGGATCAACAGCTCGCGCACGGTTTTCGCATTGAGGTAGCGCGCGACCTCGGCAAGATCGAAGCTATGCGCTGTAGTAAGCGACAGCACGATATTGTCCTCGGTTGCCGCTGCTTGGAGCTCGAAATTGAACTTGCGGCAGAAGCGCTTCCTGAGCGCGAGCCCCCAGGCCCGGTTGATGCGGCTGCCGTAGGGTGAGTGGATGACGAGCTGCATGCCGCCCGCGTCGTCAAAGAAGCGCTCGAAGATAAGAGTCTCGAGTGTCGGCAGCGCGCCGAGCGCGCGATAAGCGCCGCCGAGATAATCCGCTATCTGCTCGGATGCTGCCGGATCGAGGTGCAAGTCGTCGACCAGCCAGCCGATCGCACTTCCAGCTCCACCCTCTGCGAGATGACTCTGTATGTAGCTGCGGAAGCGCGACACGGATTGGGAGAGCTCGTGCGAGCGCGCCGGGGCCTCGCCGAGCCAGAATGGGATGGTCGGCGGTTGGCCTTTTGCATCCTCAACGCGCACCGTGCC
Organism: uncultured Alphaproteobacteria bacterium; assembly: GCA_963732205.1. GTDB lineage: Bacteria > Pseudomonadota > Alphaproteobacteria > Rhizobiales > Methyloligellaceae > Methyloceanibacter. The sequence continues at coordinate 359,698 of CAVSYE010000004.1, read as the reverse complement.
GCGCTCCACGCGAATGATGCGATAGGCAGTGTTGCCCAGCTGGAAGATGTCACCCTGGATGCTCTCGACGGCGAAATCTTCGTTGACGGTGCCCACCACCACATTCTCGGGCTCGAGCAGCACCCGGAAATCCGAATTGTCGGGAATGGTGCCGCCGGACGTGATCGCCGTCAGCCGCGCGCCGCGCCGCCCGCGCAACAGGCCGTTGACCTCATCGCGATGAATGAGTGCGCCGCGCCGCCCGCGCCGCGTGGTGAAGCCGTCGGCGAGCATGCGCAGCACCGACCCGTATGTATCGTGGTCGAGATCGCGGTAAGGCCAGGCGCGCCGGACGAGCTTGAAAAGCTCGGCCTCGCTCCTGCTTTCGGCATTGACCTCAGCCGCGATCTGCTGGGCGAGTACATCGAGCGGTGCATTCGGCATGATCAGCCTGTCGAGCTCGCCGCGATTGACGCTATCGATCAGCGCCGCGCATTCGACGAGATCGTCATTGGAAAGCGGGAAAAGCCGGCCCTTCGGCTGGCCGCCGACGCTATGGCCGGAACGCCCGACGCGCTGGAGGAAGGCCGCGATCGTCCGCGGCGAGCCGAGCTGGCAGACAAGATCCACGTCGCCGATGTCGATGCCGAGCTCGAGGGAGGAGGTAGCGATCATCGCCGATAGTGCGCCCGATTTCAGCCGCTGCTCCGCATCGAGACGCTGCTCCTTGGCAAGGCTGCCGTGATGCGCGGCGACGCGAACCTCGCCGAGCCGGTCGGAAAGCTTGCGCGTGACCCGTTCGGTCATGCGCCGTGTATTCACAAAGATGAGCGTCGTGCGGTGGCTCTCGATCAGCTCGGCGAGCCGGTCATAGGCCTGGTCCCAGACCTCGGCTGACATCACCGCCTCGAGCGGGGAGGGCGGGACTTCGAGTTGGAGATCGCGCGAGCGGAAATGACCGCTATCCACGATCAGCGGAGGAGCGCGGTCAGCTCCGCTGCCCACTAGGAAATTGGCCACTTCCTCGATCGGCTTCTGCGTCGCCGAGAGCCCGATCCGCTGCAATTTGGCGCCGCACAGTGCCGAGAGCCGCTCGAGCGACAGGGTCAGATGGGATCCACGCTTGCTCGAGGCCACGGCATGGATTTCATCAACGATCACCGTGCGCACGGTTTTGAGCATCGCGCGCCCGGACTGTGAACCAAGCAGTATGTAAACAGACTCAGGAGTGGTGACGACGATATGCGGGGGAAGCTTCGCGGCCCGTTGGCGCTCGGCCTGAGGTGTGTCGCCGGTGCGAACCCAGGAGCGAATCGCGACATCGGGCAGGCCGCCCTCCCGCAGCGCCTTGCGAATGCCGGCGAGAGGAATGTCGAGATTACGATGGATGTCGTTTGAGAGCGCTTTCAGCGGAGAGATGTAAAGAATCTGCGTTTCGTCCCTGAGTTCGCCGTCGAGAGCTTGGCGAACGAGGCTGTCAATGGCGCAGAGGAAGGCGGCAAGCGTCTTGCCCGAACCCGTGGGCGCGGCAATGAGCACGTCGCGGCCATCCTTGATGGCCGGCCACGCCTCGGCCTGAGCTGCCGTTGGGCCGGCAAAGCTTTGGGTAAACCACGCGCGAACTGCGGGGTGAAAGATCTCGATGGGCATGAAAAACCGCTGAAAAAGAGCCACGATACGGCCTAAGCAGAGGTAAGGCCTTTTTCCGGCTATTCAACCATGTTGGATCAGGAACGCGTCTGTCCAGGACGGGATTTTGAGTTGCCGAACACACGGCTCCCGATGAAGTCTGTCACCGGTCCTCGGTCTCGACAAGAGAAGGGTCCCGGTTTAGGCGGGACCCCTCCCGGCGACGCGACGAATTGGGAAGACGCGCCGATCGTACTACCTATCGAGTTGATCAGTCGCTCTCGGAGAGATCGATGCCGTTGGCGCCAGGTTCATCTGCGATCTCTGTCTGGGGCTCCGTCATTCGGCGGCGCGCATCTGCTTTTGCGTTTGCCTTTGCATTACGCAATGAACTTAAAGATAGCGGCATCACTGTACCGTGCCTGATGCCTGGCGCGACGGAAACCGAGTTCTTCGACCGCGCCGGCTTGCAAGACACGAAGATCGGACAGGCTGATAAGGACAATCCAGCTGACGTCGCCGAAGCGGGGTTCAAGGCGATGATAAACAGCGAAGGGCGATGTCGTGACCGGGTGGCAAAACAAAATCGAGCCTTCCATCGCTGAGGCTACGCCCGCCTCGATACTGGCCGAACGCACGCGCAACTGTTTCGGACATTGCAGGCGCGAGAAGCTTGATTGTACGGCGACGACGCAAGCCGTCGCCAAGGCCATCACCCAGCATCTCATCTGATTGTGAGTCGTTCGGCCCGTTCACGCCGGCCAGCGCGTCTCAGCGGAAGTACGCCGCATTTCTCTTCAACAAGATTATCGGCGAACGCCGTGCAGGCCGGCGCGCCAGCCAGCAGCACTAGATCTTATCGCAGCGTTCTGACGTGTGTGCTCTGCGCGGGAACGCTGCGGCTAGAGGCGTGGCGCGTCAATTCGCACGTCCCCCATATGGGGATGGTTCACCGCTGGCAGGCATGAAACAGTTTACGAAAAATCATTCTACCGAAAGGATTTAGAGTGTGATTGGCCACAGGCCCGACGTCGAGAGAATTCTCTGTTCCGGCTTCGGTTTGACGCAAGCAGAGGCGCGTGTCGCGCTGGCAATAACCAAGGGCGAAAGGCTCGATGAAATTGCCAGAGCCAGAGGTGTCACGGTTGCGACGGCGCGAACTCAGTTGAAATCTGTATTTTCAAAGACGCGAACACACCGCCAAGCCGAGCTCGTGGCCTTCGTCGGCCGCATCAAAAATCGCGACGCTCGCTATAAAGCCCGCGGCCCTTAATTTCCGCTCTTTCGACGCGATTCCGGCACTCAGCCAACAGTTCAAGAAATCGGTGCTTCCCACCGTTTTTGCTTAATTCGAACGCAGGGCGCGGGCCTTTCCTTTGAATGGTCGCGACAGAATGATGCAGCGCCGGAGGTAGCTCCAAGAGCTTTCGGCTGAGCATGCAGCGCTCGCGCGCTTACTGATGATTATGCGAAATAGCTCCTGACGCGCCGTCGAGAGCGTGTTGATCGCCACCAATCGTGATCAGCGCAAGCGCGCACCGCGCTAAGCAAGATTGCGCAAGTCACCCACTTTCGCGCGCAACTATTACGCCGATTACGCGACGAATAGCTGCGAGTAAGGATCGACTTGGCGAAGACGTTCAGGCAGCCGGATGGCCTTGCCTCCGGCCGCCTGACGTCCACCATCAAGAGATGGCAGCCTGGTTCCCTTTGCAGCCTGTCCCGACCGCGGCTCGGCAGCTAGGCGACGGAAATGCTGGCGAGCACGTTCTGCATGGCCGGCAGCAGATCGGGTAAAGGCGCGTGACTGGTATGCGTGAGGTGTATTGAGCCATTGATCGTGGCGACCCCGATGGTCTGTGCACCCTCCAGGTTGGAGTGCACTGCGGGACCCCAGAGCGCCTTGATTTCGAGAGCGCCAATCTTGTTCCCGAAGGGAAGGGCACCGAGATTGGTCAGGAGTGCCTCATTGGCAAAAGCGAGCGACGCAAACTCCGCCGCCGTCGCCACGCTGGCGCCATTCGACACGACCTGCTGGAACGTCTGGAAGGCGGCAGCGAGGCCGTCCCGGCTGTTGACACCGGCAACGTCGCTCTTGGCGCGGCGGGCAAGCTCCCAGAAACTCATCTCCGATTTGTCGAACAGGCTCATCGCCGCGCCAACGAAGAGGCCGACGCTCTCATCTTGCTTCAGCAGCTTGCGGGTATTGATCGGAGAGAGAATTCGCAGGAGCTCCCCTTGCCAGTCCTCGGAGATGTCGCGGCCGGCAAGCACGAGTGCGGCGACCAGTGCGCCATGCACGGTGCTTTGCTCCTTGCGCGCAACCTCGCGAATGCGCGTCGTCAACTGCACGGGCAACTTGAGGCCTCTCACCTTGGGTCGGCTGCCGCGCGAGGCAAAGGACTTCGGCTCCCACGTCGGCGCGCCTCCATCCATACGCGGTACAGGGTGATCGCTCATGGTTTCGTCTTGAGAACGAGGAAGCGGCAGCATCTCGAGAGAATCTCCGGCGAGCGCCGCCAGCGCGTCACGAATTGCGTAAGCTCCGGAAAGACCGTCGGCGATCGCATGGTGCGCGACGAAGATGAAGGCCGAGTCCAGCCGGCCCTGAATTACCACGGCCCGAGCCAGGGGCGCTCGAACTCGAGTCGAATGGCATAGCCAGCTCTTTGGCAACCTCCGCTTCCCAATGCGTGGAAGGCTCCCCCTCCACGACCCGGAGCGGAATCGTCGCTGAGGCCATCCGTCGGAACGAGGGCAGGGAGTCTCGTGTGGCGTCGATGGCAACCGCAAGGAGCGGATGGCGCGCCTGAACCTGATCGAGTGCGCTCCGCCACGCCTCCAGGCTTGCCTTACCGTCGAGCTCGGCCGTCCTGGCGAAATGCACCGGACGGTTTTGGTCCATCAGCCAAAATAGATGCTCGAGCGATCCGAACGGGCGGAGCTCCCCGCTCTCTTCGGCGAGGAGCGGCTCCCATCGTTCGCGTACTGCGTTTGTCGTTGATTGCATGATGAATGGCCTCCTTTAGTTTCGCTGCCTGCCCAGCGCTCGAAGCGTAGTGAGCCCTTGAGGCCGTCATCCATCCTGCGATGGTTCAGTCACCGCATACTTTGGCATGCGACGCTGTGACCGGACCGAGCGGCAGCTAACTCATCGGCGCCGACGCTTGCGTCCCCGCCTCGACCTCGACCTTGCTGCCCTCGGCGAGGTTGACCGGCGGATTGAGGATCACCTGGTCGCCGGCCTTGATCCCGTCATTGACCTCAACCGTAGTGCCGAAGTCGCGGCTCAGCTTGACCGGACGGTAATGCGCCACTCCATTGTCGACTACCGCGACATGTAGACCGTCGCCATCGAACACCACGGCGTCTGCAGGCACGATCACGCCCGGCGTCTTGCGCGGAATGTGCAGCTCGACCGTGCAGTAGGTCCCGGCCGGCAAGGCACCGTCGGGGTTCGGCACGTCGATCTCGGTGAGCAAAGTCCGCGTCGTCGGCTCGAGAGCATCTGCGACGCGCGTCACCTTGGCCGGGAAGCTGCGATCAGGCAGCTCCGGAACGTGCACCACGGCCTCCACCCCTGGCGCCACGCCGAAGGCTTGGTCCTGCGGCACATAGACCTGAGTGTGGATCACGTTGGTCCGCATGATGGTGAACATGAAGGTGCCGGTTGTTGCGTCGGCCTGAACCAAGCTGCCGACGTCGATATTGCGCTGAGTGATGACGCCGTCGAATGGCGCTACGATCTTCTGATAGTCCTTCTGCTGCTCAAGCACCGCGATCTGCGCCTATTGCGCCGCGACATTCGCCTGTGCCACGCCAACCGCGCCTTGCTGCGCTTGCAACGTCTTGCTGTCGACGTCGCCTTGTTGCAGCGTGACCCAACCTTCCTTGACCAGGGGCTTGTCGCGCTGCCACGTGACGCTGGCCAACTGCATGTTGGCAAGGTTCTGCTGCAGCGCGGCCTGCGACTGGCCAAGTGTCGCCTTGGCCTGGGCAATCTGATGATCGAGCTCTGGCGCCGTGATCTCGGCGAGCAGCTCGCCTTGCTTCACGTGATCGCCGATATCGACATTGCGCTTGTCGATATAGCCACTCGCCCGCGCAAAGATGTGGTGAGCGTGCGCGACAGCGCATATGAGGCGAGCATGGCGAACACGACCGCGAGCCCAAGCGGCGTGAACAGGTATTTGGCCGGGCCATCGAGAAACACCACCGATGTGAACACGCAGCAAATAGCGAGTGTCGAGACGAGGGTGGGCACGGCGATGCCGGCCGAGCCGTATAGCGTCGCTTGCGGCAGAGGCATCTTCTCTTCGGTCAGCAGCCGATGCGTGTTCTCGATCGTGACGGTGGAATCGTCGACCAGAATGCCGATGGCGAGAGCCAAACCACCGAGCGTTATGATGTTGATCGTGTGCCCGAGGAAGTAGAGGGTGACGAGTGAGGCGAGGATGGCGAGCGGGATCGAGATGATCACGATCAGGGTAGACCGCCATGAGCCGAGGAAGAGCAAGATCATCGCAGCCGTGAGCACTGCGGCGATCGCGCCTTCCCGCACCACGCCATCGACCGACGCCTTAACGAACACCGACTGGTCGAACAACTCGTTGATGTTGAGCCCGGCGGGGGCCGAAGCGCGCGCGACCGCAAGTACCGCCTTCACCCCGTTCACCACGTCGAGCGTCGAGGCGTTGCCGTTCTTGATCACGGTCAGGAGAACGGCGCGCAAGCCGTTTTGCCGCACGATATTTTGCTGCACGGCAAAAGCATCGCGCACTTGGCCGACGCCTTTCACGAAGACCGTGGCGCCGTTCTGAACTTTGATCGGAATGTTGTTGAGGTCGGCGATGGTGGCCGGGATCGAATTGGTGCGGACGGTGTATTCCTTGTCGCCGATCTTGGCAGTACCCGCGGGCAGGGTGAGGTTCTGGGCATTCACTGCGTTGACCACGTCGAGCGGCGTAAGACCCTTGGCGAGCAGTTTGGCCGGATCGATGTCGACCATGATCTGCCGATATTTGCCACCGGCTGGAGTGGGGAAGGTGACGCCGTGCACCGGCGCCAATTGCTGGCGCAAATTATAGATGCCGAAATCGTAGAGCTGTTGCTCGTTCAGCTTGTTTGAGGTCAAGCTGATCTGCAGCACGGGAACGCTCGAGGCATTGAACTGCACGATAATCGGCGGCTGGATGCCGGGCGGCATCAAGGCCCGAATGGCATTCGTCGCCGAAACGATCTGGGAGATGGCGAGATCGAGATTGACGTCCGGCTGGAAGTAGATCCTCTGCACGGAGATGCCGTCGAGGGTCTGCGCCTCAATGTTCTTGATGCCGTTGACGTTGGAGCTGATCGAATACTGGCTATAGGTGGAGACGCGGGCTTCCATCTCCGGCGTTGACAGTCCGGTATAGCTCCAGATCACCGTCACCACCGGAATATTGATTTGTGGAAAGGTGTCGGTCGGCATCTCGCGAATGGCGGTGACGCCCAGAAAGATGATGAGCAGCGCCAGCACGTAGAAGGTGTGCGGGAATCTGAGCGCGAACCGGACCAAGCCCATGGATCAAGCCTTGAGCACCTACTCTGCCTAATGTTTGAGCGCGAGAATCGGACACAGCGGAACCCTCGACGCTTCCTAATCGACTGGAAAATAGGAAGCCGAGTGCGGTCTAGCCGCGTGAAGATTGCCGCCCTTGGTTCAGGCTTGCGGCAAACGGCAATTCTGAGACAAGTCGACGCGTCGCGGTCTATCGATTGACCGAGCGCATCATCTCCTCCGAGTAGCGGGCGCCGGCGGCCACGCCCCGTGCCATCAGCTCATCGAGATGCTCAAGGTCGCTCCGGGTGAGCCGGACCTGCAAAGCTGCCACGTTTTCCTCGAGATAACGGCGGCGCTTGGTGCCGGGAATAGGTACGACGTCACCGCCCTGCGCCAGCACCCAAGCAAGCGCAAGTTGTGCCGGCTTGCAGTTCTTCTCTTTGGCCATGGCCTCGACTCTCGCGACCAGCTCCATGTTCTTGGCGAAGTTGGCGCCCTGGAAGCGCGGGCTGAAACGGCGATAGTCATCCTCGCCCAATTGCGTTTGATTGATCTTGCCGGTGAGGAAACGGCGGCCGAGCGGGCTATAGGCGACGAAGCCAACGCCGAGCTCGCGGCAAATGGGCAGGACCTCGTGTTCGGGATCGCGGGTCCATAGCGAATATTCGCTTTGCAGCGCGGCGATGGGATGAACGCTCATGGCGCGCCGGATCGTCTCCGGAGCTGCCTCCGAGAGGCCGAGATGGCGGACCTTACCCTCCATCACGAGCTCTGCCATCGCGCCAACGGTCTCCTCGATCGGTGTCTTGGGATCGACGCGGTGCAAGTAATAGAGATCGATGGTCTCGACGCCGAGGCGCCTCAGGCTTCCCTCGCATGATTTGCGCACGTAGTCCGGCTTGCCGTTGAAGCCGCGGGCGAGGGGATCATTCGGATCACGCACGATGCCGAATTTGGTGGCGAGCACGACCTCGTCGCGCTGGCCCCGGATTGCTTCGCCTACCAGCTTTTCGTTGGTATGCGGTCCATAGGCATCAGCGGTGTCGAGGAATGTCACGCCAAGCTCGATGGCGCGATGGATGGTCGCGATCGATTCGCGATCGTCACGCTTTCCGTAGAAGTCAGACATTCCCATACAGCCGAGACCCAATGCCGAGACCTTCAGCCCGCTTTTTCCTAACTCACGTATTTGCATTTTAAGGAACCTTCCTATTCGTCTTGATTCACCGGGCCCGCGTTCCGCGGACCGATATCAACCGCCGTTTGCGTGGTTGAGCGCCCAGATATAGTCGGCAAGTGCCGTCACGTCGGCCTGGCTGAGTTGGGCGCCGCCGAGTGGAGGCATTCCGTCGCGATAATTCTTCGGATTCGGAACCCCCTTGGTGATGGTCTGAGCGATAGAGGGGAGGCTGCCGTTGCCCCAAAGCCATTTGCCGTCGGTTAGATTGGGTGCAAGCGGTGTGCCCTCGGCGTTGTCGCCGTGGCAGCCGGCGCACGTGCCGCCGTCCTGGCCGTGAAAGATCTTTTCGCCGAGAGCCACCTGCCCAGCCGTTTGACCCGGCGGCGCCGGTAAGCCAGAAGCCGTGGCGCCAGCATCGGGATGAACGCCCTCTGGCGGCTTCGCTTCGGCTTCCTTAGTCGAAGACTCTCCTCCCGCGCTCTTTAAGGGCTCAGGTGCTGCCTCAATGCCGACGCCCTTGTCGCCGTGGAAGGTCACCCGCCAGATTCGGCCGTTCTGATCGTCGGATATATAAAGAGAGCCGTCGGGGCCTTCCGCCACACCGGACGGCCGATGTGCGGCTTCGCCGGGTGATTTGTGGCCGCCGGCAAAGCCGTCGGCAAAGATCACGTATTTGCCGGATGCCTTTCCGTCGGTGAGCGGCTGGAACACGACATTGTAGCCGCCTTGCGGGAAGGGGGCTCGGTTCCACGAGCCGTGAAAGGCGATGAATGCGCCGCCCTTGTAGGCGGTGGGAAATTGGTCGCCCTGGTAAAGCAAGAGGTCGTTCGGAGCCCAATGCGCCGAGAACGATGCGATCGGCCCGATTTTGTCGGCACACACCCCGACTGTCTTGCCGCCGTCGCCGCCATATTCGGGTGCGAGCACGAGCTTCTGCTGGGCGTCGTCGAAATAGCATTCGGGCCAACCATAGTCGCCGCCCTTCTCGACCTGCAACAGCTCCTCAGCCGGGAGATTGGCGCCCTGCTCGGGCGTGTAAAGGCTCGGCCAGTTTTCTGCCAGCTGATCGCGGCCATGCTGAGTGGCGTAGACTCCGACACCTGTACCATCGATGGCGATGCCGTCGGCGTTGCGGATGCCGGTCGCGTAGCGTTCCGCCGGCGAGAACACCTGCCCGGTCTTGTTCGCGTCGTAGCGCCAGATGCCGCCACGCGTCTTGAGCTCCTTGCATGGTTTGGCTCCGGGGACATTCGGCGTGCGATTCTTGGACTGGCACGAATTGGTCGCTGAGCCGAGATCGACGAAGAGATTGCCGGACTTGTCGATGGCGAAGGGATGCATTGGGTGGTCGCCGGTGAGCGGCAATCCCGAGACGATGGTTTCAGGCTTGCCGGTCGGAGCAATGCCATCTTTCGGCAGCGCGTAGCGCACGATGCGATCATTCACCTCGGCATAAAGCGCCCCATTGAAGAGAGCGATCCCGGTGCCACCGTGGTCGCCCTGCTGAAGCGTGCCGCCGAACCTAGTGATCGTGTCGGCCTCGCCGTCGCCGTTCGTGTCCTGCAAAGCGACGAGAAATCCTCCGGGCGGCGGCGTGTCGTTGCCGTAATACCGGCCACTCCACGTATTGACGTAGACGACGCCGTTCGGTGCGACGGCCATATGCCGCGCATGCCCGATATGGTCGGCAAAAATCGTGGCGCAAAAGCCCCGGGGGAGCGTAAGTCCGCCGTTGTCCCCTGGGCAAACTTGGCCAGAAGACGTCGCGGCTTGTGTTGCTTGCGCGTTCACGTGAAACGGCAGGCAGGCAACGATCACGCCGACGATTAAGGTGAAGAGACGTGCGCGTCGCGGCGCAGTGTCATTGGCGATGCTGTGCATGGCCGCAGTCCTTGGCGTCAGGTTACATCGCTGGGCGAGCAAAACTACGCCGTCCCTTGGAGAGCGCTTGCCGTTGATTGCCGCGTTTGGGGCCTGCTTGCGGCGATCCCTCGGCCGTCTGCCAGCAGTGGGGATCAGCGTAAAGAGCCCTCAATGACAGCAACATCTGTAAAGCCCGGTGGTTCCTGCTGCGCGATCAGGTGGACAGGGGATCGCGCGAAAGACGGTTCAGATTTGGTTCAATTCCGATTGGTGCTACCACAGCGGGACGGCATCACGCCACAGGATCGCGACCGACGATTGGCGCGCGGCAAGCGATTCGGCGATGCGCCGTTTAGCGCGAGCAATGCGGTCGCGGAAACGGCCGGGAGTACAGCGGCAAATTCTCGCCGCCACAGAGAAGGGAAAGCCCGCGCCTTCGGTGAGGACCACGGCCTCGCGGTCTCCACAGCGAGGCTGGCCAGGGCCTCGAGCAGGGCGTCGTTGAGAGCCGCTTTGGGCCGCCTGGCCTTCGATACGGGCCATGCCGCCGGTCTTGAATGATTGCCGTTGTGGAAATAACTCCTCAGCCTGGCGCACAGCCAAGCGAGGCTGTCGGCGCTGAGCCCGCTCTCAGCGACGCCGACGCACGCACGCACGAGCGTCACCTCGACCAGATGGTCGGCGAGATGGACATCCATGCAAAGCAGACGGGAGAAGGTACGAAGCTTCGCGATGGTCTCAGTCAGCTCTTTGGACGGAGCGTCTTTAGCCGCGGACCATCTTTCGTCTGTGGTCGCCAACGACGCTGCGAGAGTCCCGTTGTGTTCTTCGTGTTCGAGATGAAGGTAGGCCATGGGCGCCAATCGCTGTATGTGTTTTCGATCCCATTTCTTAGGATCGAAGCGGCCGGACCCGCTTGCCTCCTTTTGTCGCCTTTTTGGCGAAATTGCCCCAATGGCCCCCAGCAAGCTACCTCTTTAGTCCCTAGCCTCGTCGCCGATGAAACCTAGCCTTCTTCTCCTCGCCGGTGAATCGCACTCGCCCTTGCTGCCGCTGACGGCCGTGCTTTTTGCCGTCGCGGTCTTCATTGTCGACACCTTCACGCCGCTCGGCATCGCCGTGGCCGTGCTGTACGTCGTGGTCGTGCTCATGGCCGGGCGGTTCTTCGAGCGGCGAGGCGTGTTGTTCGTCGGCTTTGCCTGCCTTGCACTCACTATCGTGAGTTACGGTCTGCAGCACGGTGACACTTACGGCCCCGCCTTCGTCAGGTGCCTGGTGAGTCTCGCCGCTATCGCGATCACGACCTTCCTTGCTCTGCGTATCCAGGCTGCCGGCGCGATCTTACGCGAGCAGGCGAGCTTGCTCGACATCACCTACGATGCGGTCTTCGCCAGAGACATGAACGACGTCATCACCTTCTGGAATTGCGGTGCCGAGGAGCTATACGGCTGGCAGAGCGAAGAAGCTCTGGGCAAGATCTCGCATGAGTTGCTCCACACCGTATTTCCCGGGCCACGGGAGGAGATCAGGGCTGAGCTGCTGCGCAGCGATAGGTGGGAAGGCGAACTCACTCATACCAAGCGTGACGGCACCGAAGTGGTGGTCGCAAGCCGATGGTCCATTCGCCGCGATCGCACGGGGCCTGCTGCCATTCTCGAGACCAATAACGATGTGACCGAGCGAAAACGCGCCGAGAATGCCTTACGCAAGAGCGAAGCCCTATCTCGCCGAAGCGCAGCGGCTGAGCCAAACCGGGAGCTGGGCGTGGGATGTCGCCAGCCGGCGCAATCTCCATTGGTCGGCTGGAAACGTATCGCATTTTCGGTTTCGGTCCTGAGACCGACGAGAACTCCTTCGTCGCGGCGCGTGATCGCATCCATCCGGAGGATCAGCCGGGATTTGACCGTGCGATGGAAGCGGCGAGCAGAGAAGGTAAGGACTTCGAGGTGAACTTCCGTGTGGTCTTGCCCAACGGCGAGCTCAAATACATCCATACCGTCGGGCATCCCGTCCGCGATATGGCGGGCAAGGTGGTCGAATTGGTCGGAACCAATGTCGACATCACCGCGGCAACGCGAGCCGGGGAGGAGTTGCATCAGGCGCAGGCGGAACTGTCTCATGTCACTCGTGTGACCACGCTTGGCGAGCTGACAGCTTCGATCGCCCACGAGGTGAACCAGCCGCTTGCCGCCGTCATCACCAACGCCGATTCGTCCTTACGCTGGCTCGGGCGCGAACAGCCTAATCTCGGCGAGGCAAGAAGCGCCTTGGACCGAATCATCCGAGATGCCAACCGTGCCAGCGAGGTAATCCGGCGCGTTCGCAACCTCGCCACTTATTCCGAGCCGGAACGAGGGCAGATCGACGTGAACGAAGCGATCCGCGACACCGTGCTCTCGGTGCAGCGTGAACTCATGCGTCAACGGGTAACGCTTAAGCTCGATTTGGATGGAGGACTGCCCAAGGTGCTTGCGGATCGAGTTCAGCTCCAGCAGGTTATCATCAACCTCGTCATGAACGGCATCGAAGCCATGGCCAATGTCGACGACCGCAGGCATGAGCTGCTGATCAATTCTAAACGTCACGAAGGCAAGAAAATTCTCGTCGCATTTCACGATACAGGCGTCGGGATCAACCGCGAGAATGAAGATCGGCTCTTCACCGCCTTTTTCACCACCAAGCCGGGCGGAATGGGCATGGGTCTGTCGATTTGCCGTTCCATTATCGAGGCGCACGATGGCAGGCTGTGGGCCTCGGGCAATGACGGCGCGCACGGAGCCACGTTCCAGTTCACCTTGCCGATCGATCGGGAAAGCCAGTCGTGAGCAGAACGCAAGCACCTGCCGATGAGCCGATCGTGTTCGTTGTCGACGATGACCCATCCTTGTGCGAAGCCCTGAAGAGCCTGTTCGCCTCCGTCGGGCTTCGTGTCGAGCTGTTCGGTTCGGCGCCTGAATTCATGCAGAGCAAGCATCCGGAAGTGCCCAGTTGTCTCGTCCTCGACATCAGGCTGCCCAAGCGCAGCGGGCTTGAGTTTCAGACCGAGCTGAACAATGCCAACATCGAGATTCCCATCATCTTCATCACCGCGCATGGCGACGTCCCCATGTCGGTCAAGGCGATGAAGGCCGGGGCGATCGACTTTCTTACCAAGCCGTTCCGGGACCAAGATCTGCTCGACGCCGTCACCGCCGCACTCGAGCGCGACCGCGAACGCCGCGACGAAGCGAAGTCGGTCTCCGAGCTTCGCGCCCGCTACGAGGCGTTGACCCCGCGCGAGCGCGACGTGATGGGTTTGATCACGGCCGGGCTCATGAACAAGCAGGTGGCCGGCGAGCTCGGCGTGAGCGAGATCACCGTGAAAATCCATCGCGGCCATGTCATGCGCAAGATGGCGGCGCGCTCGCTCGCCGATCTTGTGCGCATGGCCGAGACGCTCGGCCTTCGCCGTGGCTCCGCGTCCTCGACCTAAACCGATGTATGACTTTCAATGCTCGGTGAGATGGCGCACTGTCTTCAAGACCGCGACTGAACAGCGGTGCTGGGTCCAAGGACGAAGAGGTGACGAGCAATCCGGTGATCGCGATCGTCGATGACGACACGTCGGTGCGCGTGGCGACCACGTGCTTGATGCGATCGCTCGGCTACGTCGCCTATGGCTTTGCCTCGGCAGAGGAGTTCCTCAACTGGCCGCAGCTCGGAGAGACCGCTTGTCTGATTGCCGACGTGCAAATGCCGGGGATGGGCGGCATCGAGCTGCAACGCCAGTTGATTGCGCAGGGGCACGACCTACCGGTGATTCTTATTTCTGCCTTTCCGGTGCAACGCCTCAAGGCTCAGCGAGTGCTTGGCGCCGACGCGGTTTGTTTCTTGAGCAAGCCTTTCGCCGCGCAGAATTTACTTGATTGCCTCGAGAGCGCTCTGCGCGGTAGGGGCGGGAGCACCGCCGGCTAGCCGCTTGCAAAATTGCGGGTCTGTTTCCTCTCTTGGAGGCAAGACAATTCGTCGCAAACCTAGGTATGAGGTAATCGCTACCAAGTCCGCTTTCGGACGAACCTTTGTAGAATGGAAGTATGTCGGCTCCGCGCCCTAACTTTCTCGTCAGCAAACGACGCCCAAAACGGGAGAGGTGTAGAGCTGCTGACGGATTCGCTCCTTGAAGCCGATGGACGCCAGTTCGACGGAAGAGCGCCACACCGTCTAGGCCGACCGGTGAATCGGCGGCTCGGGCACCCATCGAGAGTTCCAGCTTTACGGAAAGAGAGAGTTGTTCGCACCAGCGGTGCTTCGCTTGAGCGTCGTCAGCAGCCAGAGACCTTTACCCCTTCCGTGGAGCTCGCACCCTTCGACATCGCGAAGCGTCACAGCATGAGCGCTGATGGTGTGAAGGTCGAGATCATCCAGATGACGCGATTGGGAAGGATCGAGGCTGAGTTCAACGCGCCGGCGCATCTTCTAATTCTCACAGAGCACAGTATGCGTCAGGACGGGGAGACCTCAATCGAAGGAGTCCCTCGGTCAACGCTGCGTGACTGTCGGCGCAAGCTCACCTTCGTGCCGGGGGGTCACGGTTATTCAGACTGGCAGCTGCCGCGGAGCCTGACACCAACAGTCTACATCTATCTTGATCCGGCTAAGCTCACGGCGCCCTCGCAGTCGGCAAGCTTCACGCCGCGATTGTTCTTCGAAGACACCGCCCTGTTCGAGACGGCGAAGAAGCTTGCGAGCCTGATTGAAAGGAACGACGCGCAGGACCGGCTCTATTTCGAAGCGTTGGGCTCAGTGCTAATGCATGAGCTCGCCCGACTCGGCAATTCCACGCCAAGTGCCAAGCCAACCCTCCGCGGAGGTCTTGCCGGCTGGCAAGAGAAGATCGTCCAGGCCTACATCGAGGAGTATCTTGAGGAACCGATCCTGCTCTCGACGCTTGCCGGCCTTGTTCGTCTGAGCCCCTATTATTTCTGCCGTGCCTTCAAGCAATCCTTCGGCATCCCTCCGCACCGCTATCATACGTGCCGGCGTATCGAACGCGCGAAGGCATTGCTGGCAAAGCCAAATCCATCCGTGACAGAAATTGGGCTGGGTGTCGGCTTCAGTGAGACGAGTTCGTTTACGGCAGCCTTTCGCAAGGCCACGGGCCTGACCCCGAGCGCCTACCATCGGAGCCTGGCCTAGGCCGAGCAGGCTACGCCGACACCTCAAAGCGCGTCAAAGCGCGGGCGAGTGTGCTTCGTGATCTCGCTGCGGAGCAACGATGGCGAGGCGCGCTTCCGCGCGTGACGTTGCGGCCCATCTCTCAACGTTGCAATGATCAACTTCGAGCGCGTCGCCTCGAAAGGCGCCCGGCGAGGGACACCGCTCCGCAGGGCTTACGTTCTTTCAACGATGCCCTTGCACGCGCTCTGGTCCGACTTGATCTCCTTCTCGGCAGCCGAGAGGCTCGAGTAACCGCTCGTATCACCGAGAATCTTCAGCCCGCTGATGTCATAGCGGCTGGGCTTCGTGTCAACCACCGCGCAATTGCCGACCGTATCGTCAACAGCCCAGTGGTCCTTGGCAACGCAGCTGAAGTTAGGAGCCGTATCCTTTGCGTCCTGATCGGCTGCATTGGTGGCAAAAGCTGGCGCCGTTAGACCAATAAGTAAGAGACTGGCGATTGCATATTGTTTCATGGGAGGAACTCCATTGATCGCATTGACGCGTCCACCCTGAGTGTCAGGTAGGCATTGGCTCGTCGAGAAACAGCTAAGCACTTTGTCGCTGCGCTTTTGTGTCCTTGAAAAAACCCTGCAGCCGGCATCGGCCCTCGTGGACACGGGGCCGATGCGAAGCAAGCCTAAGTGCTTTCGGCGGTCGAACCACCCAAGCCGAACTTTCAGTCGGAGTCGTTTTGCCAAAAAGTGCCAGGTGCCAGATTGACACCCGGGCCGACCAGCTTCTCACCACCAAGCACTCTCAAGAATTGATATAGGACTTCGGCGTCCGCTTCGTTCTCCGCTACGGAGCGATGCGGAATGCCTTCGCGGTAATAGCGCTTTAGCGCCTCGAAGGTCGCATCATCCTCGACGTGCATCAGAGGTCTAATCCGTTGCCATTCTTCGTCGGAACTCGCCAGCAGCTCGTTGGCTTTGTCGGCGGCTCGCAAAAAGCCTCCTATCGCTGCAGGATTCGTTTTTGCCCAAGCGTCGCCGAAGACGTACCCCACCATTGCCACCCGGCCTTTGGCGCCAAGCTCGAGCGGCAAGTCCTCAATCGCAATCAATCGGCTGAAGCCTTTGGCCTCGAGCCGCGCCGCATAGGGCCAGTACTCAAGGACCGCGTCCAGCTTATGCTGCACTGCTTGCTCGGCGAGAAGCGGGGCGGTACCGAAAACAGGCGTCGTAGCAGTTCGTAAATCGAAGAACGCAACGCGAAGAGTGTAGGCCACGAGAATCAGCCAGCTCTTGTCGATTGGCCCTCCCGCCACTCCCAGCATCTTCCCGCGCAGGTCGTTCAAGCTTTTTATTGGTGAAGCGGGTGGCACCATCACGGCGCCTAGCTCGGTACTGAACGGTGAAAAGGTGAAATCTGCCCCGTTGCTCCGCTCACGACTGACCCAAAGCCAGTCAGATGCGATGAGATCGAGCGAACCCTTTTGCAATCCCTCCTTCGCCGCTTGGGTGCTGGCTAGCGGCACCACCTCAAGCTCGATACCCTCAGCCTTGTCGAACCCGTTGTGCTGGATCGTGTCGAGAACCCAACTCAGGGTGCCGAATTTGAGAATGCCAACCTTGATCTTGGCGGCGGCGCCTGCATGCGCGGCGCAGCCGAAGCTGATGAGCGCGGAGAGCATGAAAAGGAGGGCTAAGCGTCTCATGCAAAACAATATCACACGGGCTGCCGAGATGCGGTGGACCGCCCAGGAAATCGGAGTCTCCAAATCCAAAGCATGCGACACTTCCGCCTGGAACGCCTGGCCTTGGTAGCGTTTTTCGCTATAAAGCGCAGAGACTGTTGTCTGCCGTTCAGCGCTTTCGGTCCATTGACCTTCACGCGGTGCGCGACACGCCGAAGCCCGAACCCCCAACCGAGACCCGGCGCGACGTAATCGTGACGGCCGCTCAAGGATTTGCGGCTGTCGGGGTTGCAGTTGCAGCATGGCCGCTCATTAGCTCACTCGGGGCAACCTCCGACGTGCTGGCCTCAGCCAATCCGCTCGACGTCGATCTCTCGCATTTAACTCCAAGCGCGCAGACCGTGGTGCAGTGGCGGGGCCTGCCAATTTTTATCGCCCGGCGCACACCGCAGGAACTGAGCATCCTTCAGCAAGCGAAAGACACGGCTCTCTTGCGAGATCCCGACTCCAATGAGCCGCAACAGCCGAGCTACGCCGAGAACTGGCACCGGTCGATTAAGCCCGACTATCTGGTTCTTGTCGGCATTTGCACTCATCTCGGCTGCATTCCAAAATTCAAGCCGCAACCGGGTGAGCTGGCGCCGGGCTGGCTCGGAGGATATTTCTGCCCCTGTCACGGCTCGAAATATGACCTGTCCGGACGCGTCTATACCGGCGTTCCAGCGCCGTACAATCTCCCGGTGCCCCCGTATCAATTCGTGAGCGACACTGTCGTTCGTGTTGGTGAGAATCCCAAAGGGTCGAAGTTCGAGATTGGATCCGTCGAACAACTGTAACCGATCAGGAAACTGAACAGACGTAAGGTCTTGGTTGGCAGTCCAGGATTATCGTCGTTGGCGACGCGACGAACTTTCGGCCAGTGGGCCTAATTGGCTTGGGCCTTCTGCTCCGGGGCGCCAACGCTTACCGTCGTCCCTCGCGGGAGACCGAGCGCGTAAAGAAGCTGCGTATCCTTCTGCTTGTCGGGATTCACATAGGCCGCGCTGCCGGACTGCGCGTCGTTTTTGCCACTCGCATGATTCTTCGTTCTTGAGGTGGTGTGGCAGGCTTGCTTCGCTCGCGACATTCTCTGCCGCAATCTTGTCCTTGAGCTCCGGCGGAATCTGCTCGGCAACGACGAATTCGGGCTCAATGCCCTCGGCCTGAATCGAGCGGCCCGAAGGCGTAAAGTAACGTGCCGTGGTCAACCTTAGTGCCCCTTTGTTCGGTAGCGGAATGATAGTCTGCACCGATCCCTTACCGAAGGAGCGCGTGCCGACGATCGTAGCCCGGTGATTGTCCTTTAGCGCGCCGGCGATGATCTCTGAGGCCGATGCGGAACCGCCATTGATCAGCACGATGAGCTTCGCCCCCTTGGTGAGATCGCCAGGCTGCGCGTTATACGCGTAAGTCTGATAGGGATGGCGCCCTTTGATCGAGACGATTTCTCCGTGATCGAGGAACGTATTGGACACCAGTATGGCTTGATCGAGTAAGCCGCCGGGATCGTTGCGGAGATCGATGACATAGCCCTTGAGTTTGGGGCCTATCTTCTTGCTGAGGTCGTTGATGGCCGTCTTCAGGTCGCTGGCCGTTTGCTCGTTAAAGGTGGTGATGCGAATATAGCCGACGTCGTCTTCAGCGTCGTACTTCACTGGAATGATGTGAATGACGTCACGCACGATCTTGACATCGAAGGGCTTCTCAACGCCCTTGCGCGTGACGGTAATCGTGACCGGCGTGTGGACCCGGCCCCGCAATTTTTCGACTGCTTCCTCGAGCGTCAGACCCTGAATGTCCTTCCCGTTGATTGCCGTGATGAGATCGCCGGATTGTATGCCTGCCTTGGCTGCAGGCGTACCTTCGACTGGCGCGATGATCTTGACCACACCGTCTTCCATGGTCACTTCAAGGCCGAGACCCCCGAACTCGCCGGTCTCTTCAACCTGCATGTCACGAAACTGCTGCGGATCCATGTAGCTCGAATGCGGATCGAGATCAGAGAGCATGCCGTTGATTGCCCCCTCGATGAGTTTGGCGGTATCCGGTTTATCGACGTAGTCGGAGCGCACATACTGAAGCACCTCCCCGAACAGATCGAGTTGCCGGTAAATCCCAGAATTGGTGTCGGCCGTCGTGCTGCTTCGCGCCAGGCTTGACGCCACTGAGCCCAGGACGAGTGCTGCGACGATGAGTAGGGTCCACAGCAGCAGGTAGTTGTATTTCCGCATCGAAGTTTTCCTGGGGTCGGATCTTTGATGCAGAGCCGACCAGGAATGACTTAGGTGGGCTTCCGCCAGCTTACGACACTCCCGGCGCGGTCTTTTGCCGCGGACGCGCCCGGCAGGCTCACTCGGCGTGTCAGATTATCGCCGCTGCTTCACCGAATGAAGCCGGCGAGAATCTGCAATACCTCGGAGATCAAAAGGCAACGGGATGACGAGCGATACTTGGGTCCTGGCTTTGCTCGTGCTGCTCGTGATGCTTATCGGGGCCATGCTCTTGTTTGGCCGGCGCGAAGACGATTCATGACAGGGCAGCAACCCCTTATGCCGCGGACGGTCCTTGCGGCACCGCAGGCCAATTCTCGGCCAGCGCCGCTTCGAGCCAATCGGTGAGATCCGCGACGATCGTCTCCACCATCATCGCGCCATCCTCGACGGAAGCCTCGCTCGGCCGGCCGACCACGCCCGTCGGCGTCGTCGCAGGCATGGCGTAGGAGAAGTGCGTACCCGGCGTCACGTCGGGAACGTCGAAAGCATGCTCCATGCGCACCATCCCGGACCGAAGATGCAAGGGGATCGAGGTCTCGCCGCGATTGGCGTGAATGTCCTCACCGTCGCGCAGATAGAGCGCGCGCACGCGCGGCGAGATATCCCATAGACCCATCGTGGTGAACCGGCCTTCGGGAAATTCGTAGCGGAGTTGCAGGATCGCACTGCGCAAGGGTGCATCGTTGGTTCCGTGGCCGGATAGGAACAGCAGCTTTTTCAGTCCGTTCGCCATCGCCCAGCGGCCAAGCTCGACCATTGCTTGGATCAGCGTTCCCGGATGCAGCGAAAAGGTCCCCGGCCATTTTCGGTATGCCCGAGCGAGCAGCCGTAAGCGAAGCCAGGCAGCACCAGCACATTCGCCCGCTCCCCCGCGAGCTCGGCGAGCGTCTCGGCCGAGATCGTGTCGCAACCGCAGGCAAGATGCGGCCCGTGCTGCTCCGTGGCGCCGACGGGCAGAATGGCGAGATCCCGGCCATTTGCGATCATGGCGCCGATCTCCTCGCTGGTCATGAGATCCCATCGCGCCATGCGTTCCTCGCCTTTTGCCGAATCTTCGAAAAAATCTCACCGGCCGGGTTGCGCGCGGCAAGGCCTGCAACGCCTGTGCCATGGCCAAGTCTTGTGGAAGCACGGTTTGAGTCGGGAGACCGATGCCGCTCGGAAGGCGAAACGCCCATTCCTTGGACGCCGACTGCCCAACCTTTGATCACAGTCGGCACGAGATCTTGCCTGCGGCGCCGGAACCCGTCGCCGAGCGCGTTCAAACCGATCACCGCGTGCCGAATATCGCTGGCCTCGAATTTGCTAGCCCGTCCTGCGGTCAATCCAGTCGAATCGTGGCTGCCGGTATCAAGCGTGTAACGAGGAACTAATGATCGTCCATGATCTCCACCGCGTGAGTGAGGTCCGCCGGCAATTGGAAGAGGCGGGTGTGCAATATTGCTTTGCCACCTATGTCGACGTCCATGGCGTCCCCAAGGCGAAGACGGTGCCGATCGCGAGCTTCGAGAAGATGTGCAAGGGCTCCGAGCTCTTCACCGTCGGCGCGATGGAAGGCATGGGCCTGATCGGCCCCGAGAAAGACGAATGCGCTACCGTGCCCGACCTCGGCAGCCTGATCATCCTTCCCTGGGATAAGCGCTTCGCCTGGTTTGCCTCCGACCTTTGGTATCACGACGCGCCGTACAAGAACTGCAGCCGCGTCATCCTCAAAAAGGCCCTGGAGAAGGCGAAGCGGGCCGGGTACGGCATGAATCTAGGGGTCGAGACCGAATTCTACGTCCTGCGCAAGGGTGAGAACGGTCCGGCACCGCTGCCGGAGCGTCGCTTCATTGGGTTGTGCCCCGCTTACGACGTCAGTCAGATGGTCCAATCGATGAGCTATCTCGACCGCATCGTCGAAGCGATGAACAGCCTTGGCTGGAACGTCTATTCTTTCGATGCCGAGGGCGGCCACAGCCAATATGAGCTGGATTTCGCCTATGCGGATGTCTTGAGCATGTGCGACCGGCTGGTGTTCTTCCGCTTCATGGCCAAGACCATCGCCCAGGACATGGGGATGATCGCGAGCTTCATGCCCAAGCCCTATGCCGGCGATTTCCGCTCGGGCGCGCATTTCAACATGTCGCTTTACGACCTTGCGACAGGCGAAAACCTGTTTGCCCGCAACGGCGTCGAAATGGCCCAGAGATATGGTATCTCCTTCCCCGATCTCGGCTACCATTTCGTCGCCGGCCTTCTGGCCCATGCAGGTGCCATGACGGCCGTCACCTGTCCGAATTTCAATTCCTACAAAGGCCTCCTAGCGCAGGGACAGATGGCCGATATGAGCTGGGCGCCGGTGCTCCGTGCCTATGGCAAGAATAATCGCTCGGCGATGCTGCGCCTGCCGATGAACCGGCCCTGCGTTGAGAACCGGGCGCCGGACATCTCCTGCAATTTCTATCTCGCCGCTTCCATCACGCTGATGGCCGGCCTTGAAGGCATCGAGCAGGCCGCAGATCCCGGCGAGCCGATGAACGACAATCTCTATCTCCGGCTCGGCAAGCCGACGGCATCCGACACCTTCCAGACCAGCGAAGGCGGCACGGTGCGCCGCCTGCCACGCACGCTCCTCGAAGCGCTGCTGGCATTTGAGACCGATCCGATTGCTGCCGCGACCTTCGGCGAGGAAATGCGGGACATCTATCTCGGGTGGAAACTCGGCGAGTGGGAGCGCGACTACTACACCGTGGGTGAGGGCGAGCGCGAGCGCCTGCTCGAAGCGATCTGACGACGGTGCATACGCGGGTCGGACCGCACCGCGTCGCTACGCGGCACGACTTAGTCGGGCGGTGAGAGTCCCAAGCCTGTCAGGCGTTGCCGAGCGGCAGAGCGACGAACCGCGTGCGGTCGCCCGAGCGCAAACGCATCAGCACGTGGCGCTCGCCGGAAGCCCGATAGCTCCGAAGATCCTTCCGCAGCTCGTCCGGCGTCGACACGGGGTTGCCGGCGACGTCGAGAATGACGTCACCGGTCTGAATTCCGTGGTCGGCCGCAGCGCTGTCCGGCTTGACCTTGGTGACCACGACGCCGCGATCGCCGGCTCCCGCGACACTGCTGGCCGGCGCCAGAGACAGGCCGAGCTCCGAGACTTGCTGTGTCCCAGGAGTGTTGCCGAGGGTCACCGACAATGTCTGTTTGCTGCCATCGCGCAAAATTTGCAGTTCGGCGCTGGCACCGGGGGCCAGCGCGCCGATTTTGCGAACGAGGTCGGTGGACCCGGTGACCTGCTCGCCGTTTACGGCGACGATGACATCGCCCGCTTTGAGGTGCGCCCGCATCGCCGGACTTCCCGCCTTGACTTCAGCCACGAGGGCGCCCCCGGGGCTTTGCATGCCGAGGCTCTCGGCGATCGAAGGGGTAATTTGCTGAATCTCGGCACCGAGCCATCCGCGCGTGACGTGACCGGCGCTCTTAAGATCGGCAATCACCGTCTTGGCGGTTTCTGCCGGAATGGCGAAGCCAATGCCGACCGATCCTCCCGAGACCGAGTAGATCGCGGTGGTCACCCCGACGACTTGGCCGTCGAGATTGAAGCTCGGACCGCCGGAATTGCCCTGGTTGATGGGGGCGTCGATCTGGAGGAAGTCGTCATAGGGATCCGCGTCGATGTTGCGGCCCTTCGCCGAGACGATGCCGGCCGTCACGGTTTCACTCAAGCCGAACGGGTTGCCGACGACCATGACCCAATCGCCGATCCGCGGCGACTTGTCGGCGAAGCGGACAAAGGGAAAATCGTCACGGCCGGAGACCTTGATGAGCGCCAGGTCGGTCTTCTTGTCGGTGCCGACGACTTTGGCGGGATAAGTCTTGCCATTGTCAGTAGCGATCTCGACGGAAGACGCGTGGTCGACGACGTGATTGTTGGTCACGGCGTAACCATCGGCTGAGATGAAAAATCCCGAACCCTCGCCGGTGAGAACCTGCCGCCTTTGTGGAGCGCCTTGCGGCTGGATTGGAATACCGAACTGGCGAAAGAACTTGTCCATCGGCGAGCCGGGGGGAAAGGGCAATCCATCATCGCTACCGCTGTCCGAGCTTAGGGTCGGCCCCTGGGCCATTTTGACCCTGACCGAAATCACTGCCGGTTTCACTTTGGCCGCGAGATCGGCGAAGCCGAAATGGGGCTGCGCAGAGGCTTGGGTGGAGACGTTATCCGCGGCCCGGGCGGCAATGCCTCGGTGCGTGCTCGAAGCGGCAAGCCCAATGCCTAACGCGATGGCTGCCAGCAAGGCCGTGAGCGCAAAGCGCCAGCGGCGGAAGGGATGTTGCGTGGCGGAAGAGGGTGAAGATCCATGGTCCATGTCCGAAATCCTGATCGTGAGTTGTGCGCACCTATTAGGTGCCTGTGACATGGAGCCTCGACGTTAAATCTGCCTGTCGGTTT
The DNA here is from genome assembly GCA_963732205.1 of uncultured Alphaproteobacteria bacterium. Classification (GTDB taxonomy): domain Bacteria; phylum Pseudomonadota; class Alphaproteobacteria; order Rhizobiales; family Methyloligellaceae; genus Methyloceanibacter. The sequence goes on along the minus strand of CAVSYE010000004.1, from coordinate 335,929 downwards.
GATTAAAGGGTCGTAAGGTTTGCGCGTTTTGCGCCCGAAATCGTCGGCTGCGACGATTCTTCCTTGAGCGGTACAGCGACGAGGGGCCTTTTGCCGCGCACACCTTCTCGATCCTCTGCGCGCCCCCCACGTTTAACTCGCATACGAAATCATCCTGCGATCGGTAGGCGCCCCACTTTCTATATGAGGTGCCTCCGACCCCGACGCTCTCGCCTATGTCTTTACGCCTCTCGTTTTTCGGTTTGCTTGCAAGCTGCTTGGCGGTTGCGCTCGTAAGCAGCGTCTCTGCCGAAGGAGCAACCGCTGTGGCCGGGGGACCCGCAACGTCATCTCCGGTGATCGTTAGGATCATTTATCTGGGCAAAACCTACACCGAGCCGCCGCACCTTTCGCTGATGGACAAGGTGCTCACCGACGAGGGGATCGCCGGCGCTCGTCTCGGCGTCCAGGACGACAACCGCACCGGCAGCTTCCTCGGCGAGAAATTTGAGTTGACCGAGGACGTCGTTGCCGCCGATGGCGACGTCGTCGCCAAGGCTAAAGAGATCCTCGCGCAAGGCCCGGCGATCATCATTTCCGATCTCAAGGCCGCCGATTTGCTGGCAGTCGCCGATCTGCCGCAGGCGAAGGACGCGTTGATTTTCAACATACGCTCGAGCGACGACAAGCTCCGCCAGGAAGACTGCCGCGCGAATGTCTTTCATATCATCCCCGACTGGGCGATGCGCGCCGACGCGCTCGCGCAATATCTGATCTGGAAGAAATGGGACCGGTGGTTCATCCTCAAGGGCAATCTTCCTTCCGACCAAGAATATGCGGCTGCCGTCGAGCGCGCCGCCGGCCGCTTCGGCGGCAAGGTGGTGGACGAGAAGACCTATAAATTCGAAACCGGTGCGGCCCGCAGCGATACCGGCTACCAGCAGATCCAGACGCAGATGCCGGAAGCCACGCAAGGCGCAGGGAGCTATGACGTCGTGTGGGTGGCTGACACCGACCAAGCCTTCGGCGAATACGTTCCCTACCGCACTTACGATCCGAAGCCCGTGGTCGGAACCCAAGGACTGACCGCCGTCGCCTGGCATCCGAGCTACGAACAATATGCCGGCATGCAGCTGCACGATGCGTTCGAGCGCTTCGACAAGCGCGATATGACGGAGCGCGACTACACGGCGTGGCTTGCGGCGCGCGCCATCGGCGAGGCGGCGACGCGCTCAGGCAAAATCGACGTCAAGGATTTGCGCGACTATCTGCTCTCCGACGCCTTCACTGTCGCCGGCGACAAAGGAGAGGGAATGAATTTTCGCAAATGGGATCAGCAGCTCCGTCAACCGATTTTGATCGCCGGTCCTCGTGACGTCGTCTCGATCTCGCCGCAACAAGGATTTCTGCACCCGAAATACCTTACCGACACGCTCGGCTACGATCAGCCCGAGAGCAAATGCAAGTTCCGTTAGCCCCTATGTTCCGCCTCCTGCCCACTCTGATCCTGACCGCACTCTTCTCGCTAGGGTGCTCCGCGGCTCTCGCCACGACGATTTTCGTGAGCAACGAGCAGGGAAACGACGTGACGGTCATCGACAGCAAGACGTTGAAGACGATTAAGACGATTCCCACCGGCCGTAGACCGCGCGGAATCATCATGAATCCGAATTACAAAGAAGTCTACGTCGCTTGCGGCGACAGCGACCGCATGGATGTCATCGATACGGCAAAGCTCGAGGTCACGCGCCACCTCGATTCGGGCCCCGATCCGGAGCTCATGGCGGTCGATCACAAAGGGCAGAGAATGTACATCGCCAACGAGGACGATTCGCAGGTGACGATCATGGACATCGCGAGCGGCAAGGTGCTTGGGGTTGTCGCCGTCGGGGTCGAGCCTGAAGGCATGGCTGTGAGCCCCGATGACAAATACACCGTGGCGACCTCGGAAAGCACGAGCATGGCGCACGTCATCGACAACGCGTCGATGAAGCTCATCGCCAATGTCTTGGTCGATACGCGGCCGCGTGAGGCAAAATTCACCGCCGACGGGAGTCAGGTTTGGGTGTCCTCGGAGGTCGGTGGCAAGATCTCGGTGATCGACACCAAGACGTGGAAAATCATCAAGAAGATCGGCTTTGCTGTTCCCGGTGTGCGGCCCGAGCTATTGCAGCCGGTAGGCATGCAGTTCTCCAAGGATGGGAGTCTGTTGTTTGCGGCGCTCGGCCCAGCCAATCGCGTGGCGGTCATTGACACCAAGACCTACGCCGTCAAAGAGTACATTCTCGTCGGTCAGCGCCCGTGGCACATGGCGCTCGATCCCGACGGCAGCAAGCTTTACGTCGCCAATGGCTTGACCAACGACTTGACCATCATCGATGTCGGAACGCTCACAGCAGTGAAGTCGGTCCCAGTCGGGCGGTTGCCTTGGGGCGTCGCGGTCATGCCGTAGGACGTTCGCCATTGCTGACTCTGGGAAGCCGTTTCGCCTAAGCGTCTTTGAACCAGCCGAGCTCGGTCGCGGCGTCGTTGGCGAGCCGCCAAGCGCGAGCACGGAGCCTCGCCAGCTGCGGCAGGCTCGCCCTGCTCCACCATTCAGTCTCCAAAGTGAGCCGTGAAGCTCCTGGCTGCCAGTGGTAGATCACCCTGAAGCTTCCCGTGGGGGATCCTACCAGAATGTGGTTTCCCTCAACCTCGGTAGCGAGAGCGGCATCGTCAGTAAGGATAAAATGAATGCCCAGCCGAGGCTGGGCATTCCTTTGAGCGGGCATGGATTTACGCCCTCTGGATCATTCCCTTGCAGGCCGAGCTGTCGGACTTGATCATCTTGCTCGCTTGGTCCTCGCTCGAATAACCACTTTTATCTCCGAGAATCTTCAAGCCGCTTGCGCCATACGGGCTCGGCTTGGTGTCGACCACGGCGCAATTGCCGACGGTATCGATCACAGCAAAATGCTCGGCAGCCAAGGCCGGGGTCGCTGCTGTCAAAATGAAACCGGTGGCGATCAGATATTTTTGCATGAGGGGCACTCCTTCGCGGGAAATCTACCCCTCCCCAGAAACAGACGTGGTGGCCGCCACGCCAAGAACCAATGCAACACATTGTCGCTGCAAGCCGAAGTGCGTCTGATCTCTCCACGACCTGTAAAGAGGTTAGTTCGTGCCGTGACTCGGTTGAGAGGGCGCGCTTGTCTCAGCAGCTGACCGCGTCTTTCCCAGGACCGATATGGCCTGTGCTGCATCGAGATTACCGTTGAGCTTGGCAATGTCACTTGCGGTTTGGCCCTCGCCATTCTTTGCCGAGGCATCGGCTCCCGATTGTAGCAGGAGGCCGACCATCGGCGCGTTGTTATGACTTGCCGCCACCATCAGCGCGGTCATCCCTGTCTTGTCGGTGGCGTTCACATCGGCACCACGCTGAATCAAGAGCCTGGCGACGTCGATCGGCCGCGTGCTGCTTGGCACGAAAACGGCGCCCTCAGCCGGAGCATTCTCGGCCGCCGTAATCATCAGCGGCGTTAGACGCTGCTCACCGACTGGCACGTTAACCTTGAAGCCAGCATTGATGAGATCCTTCGCCGCTTCATATTTTCGCTCTTCGATGGCGAGACCGAGAGCGTCAATGCCTTCCGGTCCGCGCACGTTCTTATCCGCGCCGTGGGCGAGCAGCAGTTTGATCGAGGGGACATCGTCACGCATGACCGCCTCGAGCAACGGTGCCATATCGTTGCCGTCGCGAACGTTAGGATCAGCCTTGAGGTCGAGGAGAAGCTTGACCAGAGCCGAATTGCGTTGGCGTGCCGCGCTCGTCAGCGGCGTATAGCCCTGATTGTCGCGCTTGTTGACGTCGGCGCCGTGGCTCACCAGGAGCTTCACGCGCGCGGGGTCCTCGGCAATGATCGCTTCGCTCAGTTCCACGTTGGGATCGGCCCCGGCGGCTAGCCTCGCTTCGAGCGACTTCAGTGTCGCAGCTTCCTCGGACGCAGGAGGCGGGGCCAGCGTCGCCGTTTGCAAGACCTTGTTATAGCTGCCATGGGCCGGCAGCGTTCCTTCCACGACGCAGCGACTGCATTGCACCAGGGGAACGCCATAGTCCGACAGGATTTTCTGGATGTCGGCCTTATGGTCCTCGAGCGCAAAATCGAGGATATATTTCAGCATGACGTCTGTCTTGCGCACGCCAATAGCGAGATCGAATTCGAGCGGAACCGTGTCTTCCCAGAGGTTCACCGGCTGAATGGTGATGGGCTCGCCCTTGGCCTTCACCCAGCCGGCAAAAGGACCCCACACGGCGGCGACGTCGAGCTTTCCATCCACCACCTGCTGCACCTGATGCCAGGGCTGATCCTTGACGTTGATATCGGCGTCATGGCTGACCGTCTGTACCGTCACATTATCGAAGAGGCCATGCTTAAGTAGGACTTCCCGCACTCCCGACGTTTCATAGACGCCGATCTTCAATTTGCGGAGCTCGGGGTCGTCGAAATTCTTGATGTGAAGATTCTCGTCGTCGCGATAGGCAAGGACATAGGTCGTCCGATAGATCGGGACGGTGGTCAGCAACGATACATAGCCCGTCGGGATGTCGATCATCGCGTCACACATGCCAGTACCGAAGGTCTGACGCGTCATGCCCCGTTCGTACGATGGTCGCCAATAGAAGGTGACTTTCGCGCCCGTCGCGTTGCCAAGCAGCTCGGCGATCTTGTTCTCGAAACCCTCGCCCTTTTCGTCCGAGAAGGGCATGTTGCCGGGATCGGCGCAGACGACGAGGCTATCGAGTGCCTTATTCTTATAGGCCGCCTTCGCTGCCGCCCTTATCGCAATGCGTTCTGACGGCGTGAGGTCCTGGAACTGCTTGTTGTCGAAGTTGCGCCTCAACACGGCGTCGGGGGGATCGGTACGGGAGGCGAGGGGGCCGGTTGGTTTGCCGGCAGATGGTGCGTTTTGAAGCGCCGGTGCGGCGCCTGCGATCGGTGCCTCGGCAGAACCGAGACCCAGGGCTACCAACCCGGTAAGCAGGAGATTTGTAATGCAAAATCGTTTCATGGGCGCGCTCCTTCGCCCCCACTGTTATTTGGTGACGAGCATCGTCTGCAGCACGAGGTCACTTTGTCACGGCACGGTCTCTTCGCTTCATGCCGGAAGTCGCTGGTAGCTCCGTGGAGCAGGGGCGTTCTTCATGGTAAGGCGGCGCGTTTCCTGGCAGTTGCGATAAGCTACACTCGCCGATAGTCGAGCATCCGAAAGACCACGCTTGGCGCGGCGATGATGACCTCAACGATCCAGATCCTGGTTTTACTGCTGGGCGTGGTTGCGGCGGTCGCCATCATTGCCGATCGACTCGAAGATTCCGCCATCGATTCTTCTCGTTATCACCGGCGTTCTGGTCGCGCTCGTGCCGGGTCTACCCCCGGTGGAGCTTGCGCCCGAGATCGTGCTGCTGCTCGTCCTGCCGCCGATAATCTACACGTCCGCCTTTCAGATGAATTGGCGCGAGTTTCGCTTCAACCTGCGCCCGATCACGCTTCTCTCTGTCGGTGGTGTGGTCTTCACCACGCTCGCAGTTGCCGCCGCGGCCCATTGGCTCATGGGACTCGCATGGCCGGTAGGCTTCGTGTTGGGCGCGATCATTTCGCCCCCCGACGCCATTGCGCCCCTATCCATTGCGCGCAGAATGGAGATCCCGCGTCGAATCCTCGTCGTGCTCGAGGGTGAAGCGCTGGCCAACGACACCACGGCACTGATCCTTTATCGCTTTGCCGTCGCCGCCGTCAGTCTCGGGACCTTCTCATTCAACCAGGCGGCGGCAACATTTGCTGCCATCGTCGTCGGAGAGATTCTGTGGGGCATCGTCGTCGGCTGGGTGATGCTGCGCTTGCGGCGGTGGGTGAACGAGCCGTTGATCGAGATCTTGCTGTCGATCTTGACGCCCTTCCTTGCCTTTTGGCCGCCGGCGCATCTCGGCGGCTCTGGCGTTTTGGCGACGGTGACCGGAGGCCTCTATACGAGCTGGAACGGCCCTCGGCTCATCCGTCCGGAAACGCGGCTGCAAGGTGTCTTCTTCTGGGAGTTCTTTAGCTACGCGATCGAGGGCATGGTCTTTGTCATTACCGGCTTGCAGGCGCGCACAGTCCTCAGCCGCATCAGCCATTACTCGGTTTCCGACCTGGCAACTTCCATCGCGCTCATTACCGCCGTGATCATCATTGCCCGCTTCGTTTGGGTCTTTCCTGCCGTCTATCTGCCGCGTTGGCTGTTCCCGCCGGTGAGAAGAAAGGACCCCTCGCCCCCCTGGCAGTGGGCGTTCGTGCTCGCATTCACCGGCGTCCGCGGCATCGTTTCGTTGGCCGCGGCCCTTGCCATTCCGTTTGCAACTGCCGCCGGGGAGTCCTTTCCCGATCGTGATCTAATTCTATTTCTGACCTTCGCAGTCATTCTGATCACTCTCGTCGGTCAAGGTTTAACGTTGCCATCGGTTCTTCGCGGCCTTGGTCTGCCCCATGCAGGGCGCAAGGAGCGCGAAACCCATCGCGCCGAGGAATACGCTGCACGAATGGAAGCTGTGAATGCCGCGATTAAGCGGCTCGAGGAAATCGCAGCAGAGGGTGAAATCGCGCCTGACGTAGTGGAAACGGCCCGTGCGCAGTATCAAGACCGTTTGCAACACGTCGTAGACCGGACTTCAGAGCAGAAGGAAGCCAAGACTTACGGCGCGTTTCACGATGAGGTCGAGCGGTTGTTGATCGACACAGAGCGGCGACGAGTCAACGAGCTCTTCCGCGATGGCAAATTGAACGACGAGGCCCGCCGACGCATCGAACGGGAGCTCGATATGCGTGAAGTCAGTCTTCCCAAGTCATCTACCTGACCATTCAGGGCCGTGCTGCAATCTCGGTCTCCGACCAAACCATGAGAATCGCCAGCTTCAACATCAACGACATCAATAAGCGGCTGGCCAACCTCTTAACCTGGCTGCGGAAGACGCGGCCCGGCGTCGTCTGTCTCCAAGAGCTGAAGACGACCGACTCAGGGTTTCCAGTCGCGGCTATCGCCAAGGTCGGCTACGGCGCCGTCTGGCGTGGGGAGAAGTCCTGGAACGGCGTCGCGATTCTTGGCCGAGATTGTGAGCCGGTTCTGACACGGACCGAGTTGCCGGGTGATCCCTCCGACGCGCAGAGCCGCTACATCGAGGCGGCCGTCAGTGGCATCTTGATTGCTACGCTCTATGCCCCTAACGGCAACCCGCAGCCGGGTCCGAAATTCAAATACAAGCTCGCTTGGATGAAGCGGCTACTGACCCACGCGGCAGAGCTTTACGCCCTCGATGCGCAGGTCGTGCTCGCGGGAGATTTCAATGTCGTGCCCACCGATGCCGACATCTACTCCTCCAAGTCCTACGCGAAGAATGCGCTGGTTCAGCCCGAGCCTCGAGCTCTGTTCCGGCGCCTGATCGATCAGGGCTGGGTCGACGCCATCCGCAAAATCTATCCCGATGCGCCGATGTACACGTTCTGGGATTACAGGCGAAACCGCTTCGAGCGTGATGCCGGTCTTCGCCTCGACCATCTCCTGCTTAACCCGCAAGCAGCAAATCACTTGGCCAATGCCGGTGTCGATCGCGAGGCGAGGGGACTTGAAGGTGCGAGTGACCACGCTCCGGCCTGGATCGACTTGCACGATACGCCTGTTCGGAACCGGAAGACGGCCTCGGCTTCAGAAGGACGAAGGCGACCTAACAGTCGGAAAGGCGCGCGGCGCAAAGGACTGCGTCCCCGCAGGCCGCTCCTTGTCATCGACGGGGATTTGTTCGCCCATCGCTCCTATCACGCGCTGCCGAAAAACATCCTGACAAAGGACGGCAGGCCAGCCGGTGCCATCCTCGGCTTCGCCAACATGCTGCTCCGCCTCTACCGCGAGGAAGAACCGCGCGCCGTGCTCGTCGCCTGGGATACGCTCGACGTCCCGACCTATCGGCACGAGGCGTTTCCCGATTATCAAGGCGGCCGCGAATTTGATGACGCGATCGTCGAGCAGCTTGAGGTGCTGCCGGAGCTTATCGCGGCCTGCGGCTTTCGGAACGCGAAAGCCTCGGGCTTCGAAGCAGATGATTTCCTCGCTTCGGCTGCTGCGAAAGAAGAGAAGCGCGGCGGCAGCGTGCTCATTGCGAGCGGCGATCGCGACACGTTCCAGCTTGCCTCGGACCGGACCACTATTCTCTATCCGGTCCGCGCCGGCGAGATGGCGCGCATCGGCCCAGCCGAGGTTCGCGCGCGGTATGGCGTCGATCCCAAGCAGGTTCCGGATTTCATCGCCTTGCGCGGCGACCCTTCAGACAAAGTTCCAGGGGCACCTGGGGTCGGCGCCACCGGGGCCGCGACCTTGTTAGAGAGATATGGAACTCTGGAGGCGGCGCTCAAAGCAGGACGCTTTTCGGCGATGGCAAAAAGCTTGCGGCTCTACCGGTCGCTCGCGACCATGAACCGGAAGGCACCATTGCCGGCCCTGCGCGATCAAAAGCCAACCTGGGCCAAGGCGGCGGCACTCGCCCGGGGGTGGGGATTGAACCAGCTTGCCACTCGCCTCGAAGCGCTGGCCGAGGCCGGGGCGTGATCCGCTTCTGGGGTCCGTTGGGGTGCTGCGAAAGGTTTCATTGACGCGAAGCACGCCGAGGCCGCATCGTGTTCCCCTTACTCGAAAAAGGGAGGAACCCGTGAAGAATATCTCATTAGTTACAATTGCTCTCATTGGCATGACCGCCCCCGCTCTTGCCGCCGGCGCGCGCTATTATGTCGAGATGGATACGGTGGGAAATTGCTCCGTCGTCGATTCCAAGCCGGCCGCTAGCTCGGGCATGAAGATCCTTGGCGATAAAGGCGGTTATGCGTCGAAAGACGACGCCACCAAAGCCTTGACCGCCCTGCCAAAAAGCAAGTGCAAAGGTGTCGTCGGTTAGCTGACTCCCGTGCATTGACGGGATTGGAGTCCCTGCCTTCGGCTGGGGCAGGAGCAGCGCCGTGCCCATTCACGGGGCGGAGGCTGCCGCGCAAGCGGAGGGGCAACCGGCTGCTCACTCTTTATTTATCGATCGACGCATGCTTATGCTCCGGCCGATCGAACAAAGCGCGATGCAACGACCCATGCGCGTGAGACGGGCGAAATCCGACCGGCAGTCGCAGATTCTGGCCGAGCTTAATCGCACGCCGAGCCTGCGCGTGGCCGACCTCGCTGCGCATCTCGAGGTCTCGACCGAGACCATCCGCCGCGATCTCGACCAACTCACCGAACAGGGACTTCTCAACCGCACCTATGGCGGCGCGGTGCGGCCGCTCAGCAGCGAGCCGTCGCTGTCGGAGCGTTACGGCCACTTCATCGCCGAGCGCGAGCGAATTGCCCACGCCACGATGCCGCTGATCAAGACGGGACGCGTCTTCATCTTGGGTTCGGGTGCCACCACCGTCCATGTGGCGCGCCGGATGTCGGTCGCGCTCACCGATATCACCGTCATCACCCATTCCTTTGGCGTCGCCACGGTGCTCTCGCTCAATCCGACCATCAAGGTGATCATGCTCCCCGGCGATTACCTCGCCTCGGAGGGCGCGACGGTTGGCGTGCAGACCGTGTCCTTCCTCAACAGCTTCTATGCCGACTTCACCCTTCTCGGCGCCAGCGGATTGACCGTCGAGGGACCGACCGACGCCCTGATCGAAAGCGGGACCGTCTATGGTGCGATGGCCAAGCGCGCGGCCAAGACTTTGGTGGTGGCCGACCACTCCAAATTCGACCGCACCTTTCCCTCCCGCTACCTTTCCTGGCGCGAGGTGGACCGTCTCGTCACCGATGCCGAGCCGGAAGGCAGGCTCTTTAGCAGTCTCAATCTCAACGAGGTGGCGATCACGGTCGCCTAAGGCAGATAGCCGATCAGCTCGTCAGTGCTCATGACGGTGGCGTAGATCATGTTCATGATCTCGATCTCGCGATCGTGCAGGCCTTGCGTTCCTGCTGCGCAGGCGTCCTCCACCACGATCACATCGAAACTCTCGTCCGCCAGGCTGCGCACGGTCGAGGAGACGCATTGATCGGTGAAGATCCCGGCGCAGACGACGTGGGTGATGCCGAGATTGGTGAGGATCAGGCGGAGATTGGTGCCGGTCAGCGCGCTATCGGTAGTCTTCGTCGCCACGATCTCCTCGCCCGCGGGCGCGATCTCCTTGGGGATCTGAGAAGCGTGCTCGTTTTTGGGCAGCAGCAAATCGTTCCAGCCGGGCTTCCGCTGGCTGAGCGAGCGATCGCGCCCGTCCTTGCGGAGACAAGCGATGCGCGCGAACAGCACGTCGAGCCCGCCATCGCGGAAGCGGGCGATGAGCCGCTGCAAATTCGGCAAGACGATCGCATGCATGCGCTCGTGGAACGGCGTCCAAGCGTGATAGCGCTTGAGCGAGTCGCCTTTGAGCGTCAGGGGGTCGGGCCGGTCGAGATAGGTATTCTGCACGTCGATCACGAGCAGAGCCACCTTGCTCTTCTGCAAGATAGGATCGGCAGGCTCCGGCGCGCCATCATAATAGAAGGAGCGATAGGCCGTCTTCCAGGTCACGCCTACCTCGCTAGAACTAACAGATCATGTCGATGAAACGCGAGAACTCACGCCGCCCCTCGACTTGCGACCCGGCTCGCGCCGGTGAGTGTTTCGCCGCGGCCCGATAACCTTACTCGCGCCAATGACGATGACGGTCTGCCCCTGTAGTGACTTCAACATTTTTCATCTCGCATTGAACAGGTCCGAGCGCTCGGCGCCAAACATTTTTGGCGCTCTGGCCACAAAATCGGCACCCGCGCTCGGAGCTGCCTACGCTGAAAGCACCGTCAAACGCTTGACTTCGATACCCTGAGGGACTTCGTCCTGGCACAATCTAAGCATGAGGCTCGAGTACTGAGAGAGACCGGCGAGCTTCACGCATCAACAATGCAGCAGTAGAAAAATGTTGTAAACCCAACATTTGCGGTTCAGACTTCCAACACTACTCGGACGATTTTTCGCGTTCAGCGATCGGGCGAATGGAAAGCGCCGCCACTTCGGATCAGTCCAAACGGGGTAAGTCAACATGACAGAACATTCAGCCGCTGCGCTTGAGGCGCAGGAGAGTTTCGAAGTCCACAAAGAGAAGAACATCAACCTACTCCACAGCAAAGCTGTGGGGCTCTTGGGCGTTCTGTTCCTGACGGTGACGGGCGCAGCGCCGATGTCGGCAATGCTAGGCAACGTTCCGTTCGGCGCAGGCTTCGGCAACGGAATTTATATGCCGGCCGCCTTCCTCCTCGCCACGATCGTACTCACCATCTTCTCCGTGGGCTTTGCGGCTATGGCCCAGAAGGTGTCAAGCGTCGGCGGCTTCTACTCTTACATCAGCCTTGGGCTCGGACGCGACATGGGAATGGCGGCGGGCATGGCCTCGTTCGTTTCCTATAGCGTCTTCGAGGCATCGCTCTGCGGTCTCTTCGCCTACTTTGGCAACGCATGGGTCCAAAGCCATTTCGGCTACAATATTCCCTGGCCCTGGTTTGCGATTTTCATGATCGCGCTGATCTCGATCCTCGCCTATCGGGACATCCAGCTTTCGGCCAAAGTCCTGGGTGTTGCGCTTATTCTCGAAGTGATCATGCTGTTAATCTTCGATGCCGGCGCCGTCGCATCGAGCACGTCGAAGTTCAATGTCGAGGCTCTCAACCTCCTCCACGTCAACACGCCTGTTGCGGCGCAGAAGGTGGGTGATGTGGACATCGCTGCGGGCGCGGCAGCGGTCGGCATCTTCATGGCCTTCTGGTCTTGGGTCGGCTTCGAGATGGCCCCCAATTACGCCGAGGAATCGCGCGATCCCAAGCACATCATTCCGCGCTCGCTCTATTGCTCGGTTATCGGGCTCGGGCTGTTCTACATCTTCACTAGCTGGTGCGCGATCTCGTCGTATCCGACCGAAGGCGACATGCTCGCTAAGGCCGTGAAGGACTCGGGCAATTTTTTTCTCTCGCCGATCGAGCAAAACGTCGGCCGTTGGGCGGAAGAGCTAATGAGCCTTCTGATCCTGACGAGCTCTTTTGCGTGCGGTATGGCTTTTCACAACACGGCAGCTCGTTACGCATACTCGCTCGGTCGAGAGGGTGTGTTCCTGCACTTCCTAGGCAAGACGCATCCCACGTTCAAAAGCCCTTACACCGCCTCTGTGGGTCAGTCGGTGCTGGCGCTCATCTGGGTGGGACTTTTCGCCTACTTCCTCGGAACTGACGATCCCAACGCTCAGGCCTATGGCACCATTTATACGATGCTCGCCATTCTCGGCACCATGCTCCTGCTCATTCTGCAGGCGATCGTGTCGATCGCGATCATCGTCTACTTCCGTCAAAACCATCCGGGCGAGGTCGGAATTATCCCCGGCCTGATCGCTCCGTTGATCGCGTTTTTTTCCCAGGTCTACCTCGTCTACCTCTTGGTCGTTAATCTGGAGACGTTCGGCGGCAGTGGTAGCTTCGGCAGCAACATCCCCTACATTGCGCTCGCGACCATCATCTGGGGCTTTGTCTGGGGAGTGGTCCTGAGGGTCGCGGCGCCCGCGGTTCACGCCAAGATCGGGCGCCTCGTGTTCAACGAGTAACGACCGGAACTTATAATGTTTGCGGGCACGATTTCCGCGGAAGAGGTAAATTCGGGCGGGCGTTGCGCAAGCGGCGCCCGCCCTTGCTTCACGCAGTGCATCTTCGTCGACGCGGATTCTGGAGAGAGGTCATGTTGACATCAATGGCAGGGAAGACCGTCATCGTCACCGGCGCGAGCAAGGGGATCGGGCGCGGCATCGCCAAGCGCTTCGGCCTTGCCGGCCTCAACGTCTTGGTCGTTTCCCGGCATCTCGATGAAGCCAAGAAAGTGGCGGGCGAGATCGGTGCGAATGCTTCGGCCTTCGCCGCCGACGTGAGCGATGCCGAGCCCTGCCAAGCCATGGCGGCGGCGGCGCTCGAGCGCTATGGCAGCATCGACATTCTCTGCGCCAATGCCGGCATCTTTCCCGCCGCGAAGCTGAGCGAGATGACCGCCGCCGACTTCGATCATGTGATCGGCACCAACCTCAAGGGCACGTTCCTCTCGGTCTCGGCCGTTCTGCCATCGATGAAGGCCAAGAAGAAGGGCCGCATCGTCATCACCTCCTCGATCACCGGCCCGATCACCGGCTATCCCGGCTGGTCGCATTATGGCGCGAGCAAAGCAGGCCAGCTCGGTTTCATGCGCACCGCTGCGGTCGAGCTCGCGCCTTACAACATCACCGTCAATGCGGTGATGCCGGGCAACATCTTCACCGAAGGCCTTGAGGGGCTGGGTGCGGACTATCTAACCTCCATGGCGGCCTGCATTCCGATGAAGCGCCTCGGCACGGTCGAGGATATCGCCAATGCCGCCCTCTATTTCGCCTCTGACGAGGCAGGATACGTGACCGGGCAAACCATCGTGGTCGATGGCGGCCAAGTGCTGCCGGAATTGCCAGCGGCGTTGGAGCAGATGGGCTAAACCCGATGGGATTGCTCAGCGCTCGCTGAGCACGCCGTCGAGCGTCTCCAGGAAGAAATCGGCGTTGTCGCGGGAAAAGCAGAGCGGCGGCCGCACCTTCAGCACGTTGCCATAGGCGCCGGCCGCACCGATCAGCACGCCGCGCTCTTTCAGAGCATTGATCACGTCGCTCGCCGTCGCGGCATCGGGCTCGGTCGTGCCGGGCAGGCCGAATTCGATGCCGATGAAAAGGCCCGCGCTCCGAACGTCGCCGATGCTCGGATGTCGGTTGGCTATCTCTTGAAGTCCGGCGCGAAAGTAGCCGCCGACCTTCTTGGCGTTTTCGATCAGGCCCTCGTCCTCGATGACGTCGAGGACCGCGAGTCCCGCAGCTGCCGCGACCGGATTGCCGCCGTAGGTGTTGAAATAACCGGTCGTTTCGCACAACGACTCCAGGATCTCCGGCCGCGTGACCACCCCGCCCACGGGAAAGCCATTTCCCATCGGCTTGCCCATGGTGACGACGTCGGGCTCAACGCCGTGGCGCCCGAAGCCCCACATGCCGGCGCCCGTCCTGCCGAAGCCCGGCTGGACCTCGTCTGAGATGAAGAGGCCGCCCGCCTCATGCACGACATCGACCGCCTGCTTCAGGAAGCCGGCCGGATCGGCATAGATGCCGTCGCTGGAAAAGATCGAATCCACCAGCAAACCGCCGAATTTCACGCCGCTCTGCTCGAGATCGGCGATGGCCTTGGTGACATCCACGGCGAAGCGGGCGCCCACATCGTTGGTCGGATGCCGGTAAACATCCGGCGCCGGAACGGTGCGCACATGCGGCGGCACGGTGCGCGTCTTGAACGAGGAGGGCGAGACCTCCGTCACCGCTTCCGTGTTGCCGTGATAGGCGGTTTCGGTGACGACGAAGCCTGCGCCGCTGGTGAAGCTCTTGGTCAGCCTGAGCGCAAAGTCGTTGCTCTCACTCCCGGTGCAGGTGAACACGATGTTGGAAAGCCGGGCAGGGAAGGTCGCGAGCAGCCGCTCGGCGTAATCGTGAATGTTGTCGTAGAGATAGCGCGTGTTGGTGTTCAGCGTCGCGGCCTGCTTGGCGATCGCCTCCACCACGCGCGGATGACAATGCCCGACGGAAGCGACATTATTGTAGACGTCGAGATAGCGGCGCCCGTCTGCATCGAACATCCAGACACCGTTGGCGCGGACCATTCGGATCGGCGTCTCGTAAACCAGCACGGAGGAGGCACCGAAAGTCGCTTGCCGCCGCGCGATCAGGGATTCGAGCTCGGCGTCTAAGCCCTCGGCATGGCCCGCGTCGAACCGGTTGAGTGCCAAAATCTGTTTGGTGTTGGCCATCGGCTTTAAGCGTCAGCCGCTCTTGCTCAAGAAGGCCTCGGCGAGATCGACGGTGCCTTGCGTGTAGGGCTCCCCCATCGCTTGCGCCGTCGGCGTCTCCGCATGCGAGGCGACCCATGCTGTCAATTGCATGCGGCGCAACATCACGAACATCGGCAGCGCCGTCTCGTCTTCCTTCGAGAGAGCCGCCACTTTGCGATAGCCTTCGGCCCACGCGGCCATCAGATCGCCGAGATAAGGCTCCGTCTCGAGGAAGCTGACAGCCGCCGCGAAGTCGTAAGCGAACCAGCTCAAACCGCAATCGTCGAAATCGATGACGCCGAGGCGATTGCCGTCGACGAGGAGATTGGCGGGCCGCATGTCGCAGTGGATGAGGCCAAAGCGGTCAGGACCTGCGCCATAGGCACGCGTTTGCACTTCGAGCCGATTGGCAGCCTTCTCAAGCAGGACACGGCCTTCTTTCGTCAGGCCGAGGCCTTCTCGCCAATCGCCCCAATAATTGTTCTTGCCGATGATGGTATCGAAATTCCAGACCTTGCGGACAAAGCTAGAGGGGCGCTGCCAATTGCGGCTGTGGAGATGAAGCCGCGCATTGATCTCGCCAAGCCGGCCATACCATTTCACCAGATCGTCGCTCGGATCGGGCTCCTTCCCCGACATATGCTCGAAGGCGACCACATAACGGCGCGTGTCGCCGTCGGGAAACGAGCAGAGCAGAGTGCCGTCTATCTCAGGGACCGGCCGCGGTGTCTCGACCACGCCGCTCTGCCTGAGTGCGGTTATCCAAGCAAGCTCGGAACGGATTTCATCTTCGGCGTGGTAGTGCGGCCGGTGCACCCTGAGCACCAATCGGCGCCCATTCGCCTCGTCTTCGACAAGATAGGTCGCGTTTTCTGAGATCGTGAGCAGTGAGACCGGCGCCGTGTCGGGCAGCCCCCATTTCGGCAGGGTGTCGCGCACGCCCGTTTCAAGCCGTTGAAGAAAAGCGTCCTGATAAAGCATGACAGTTGCCGGCCCCGCGCAGCCGATAGTGGGACATGCCACAATGCTATGTTGGAACCCCAACATAGAGAGCAGCCACCGATTTGCCAAGGGCAAGCGCCGCCGCAAGCTCAGTCGCTCAGGATGCCGGCTTTGGGTGAAGCGCGAGAAGCTTCGGGTCATCCTTGGTCGTAGGCGCCGTACCGCGCTTCCTGCCCGAAGGACGACAAGGGCACATACGATTCCGGCAGCTTGATCTCCCCCCTGGCGAGCCGCGCCTTCAGATAATTGAAGCTCTGGGCGGTCTGCGCGAACAGGTGCTCGCCGGCAGTCAGCCCTTCCTTTGCCGGCCGTTCTTCCGTGACGAAGCGGTCGAGCGGCTGCACCTTGGTGTCATAATCGACGGCGAAGAACAGCGGGAAGGAATACCGTTCCTCTTTGACCGGCCGCACGCGGTGTGAGGTGGCGACGAACTCGCCGTTGGTCCAAATCTCCATCATGTCGCCGATATTGATCACGAGAGCGCCGGGAACGGGCGGCGCGTCGACCCAAGTGCCCGCGCTGTTGAGCACTTCGAGTCCGGGCACGGTAGAATAGAGAAGGGTGAGGCATTCATAGTCGGTGTGCGAGCCGATGCCCATGGCTTCGCCGGCGGTGGGGTTGAATGGATAGTGAATGAGCCTGAGCTGGCTCGGCGGCTTGGTGAGGTAGCGGTCAAAGAAGTCGGGAGCCTCCCCGAGTGCCATGGCGAAGCCGCCCATGAGCACGCGGCCGAGCCCGAACACGGCGTCGTAATAGGTCGCTACCGGCTCGCGGAAATTCGCCATCTCCGGCCATTGATTGGGACCGAGCAGGGGATTGCCGGCGAGATAATCGGGATCGTCTGACGGGAGGTCGATGGAGAGGTCGAAGGCTTCTTTGCGATCCTTCGATCCGGTCGCAAACACCTCTTCGCCTTCCGGCACATAGCCGCGGTGATTACGCGACAGGCCGATATAGACCTTCATCTTCTCGTCCGGCGGCAGTGCGAAGAACCGTGCCGCTGAGTCCACCACGCCGGAGAACACGGACGGCGGAATTCCGTGTCCCGAGACGTAGCAAAAGCCGACCTCGCGTGCCGCGCGGCCGAGCTTGTCGGCGGCGGCTTGGACGGCGTCCGGGTCGTCAGATGAGAGTCCAGAAATGTCCACGACCGGCAGTTCGGTAAAGTTGGGCTTGTTCATCGTAGAGCTCCAAATTTCAGAAGGGGATCGGGATGGTTGTGAGTGAGGTTTTCGCCACGCGCGCCATCCTCTGACATGAGCCATTGGCGCAAGGGCTTCGCGCTCGTGCCCTCATAGGAGAGGATTTGCCAGGCACGGCGGATGGAAGAGCCGTCTGCCGCGATATCGTCGACCATCAGACTGCCGGTCCCGGTCTCGATGTCCGGCCGCAACCTGTGGCCCTCGCGGAACGGCAGGCTTGATCGCTCGATGCGCCATTGCTGATCACGCACCCGGCCGAATGAGATCTCGCAATCGAACAGGTCCTGCGCTTGCTCGAGCGAGCCGACTGTCTTGAGACAGGCCGTAAGGTCGGCACCATGCGCCAGCTTCACGCTGCGGCTTTTTGCGTACATGAAGGCATCGCCAGCCAGAACCAGACAGCCCATGCGGGGCCGCGCATCGGCGGTCAACGAAAGCGCCATGACGTCTTCCGTGTAAGGCTCTCGCACCCAATGCTCGATATAGGGCGCCTCGACACCGCGCTCGATCAGCACATCGTCTTCGAAAGCGAGCTGACCTAGATCCTCCCGCTCGGTAGGAGGCTGGTAGTCGAAGGCGCGATGCCAATGACCGACGGAGGAATGGACCGCGAGCTTGCCGAAGAAGCCCTCCTGCCGCGCGAGAAAGCTAAGCATCGGAAAATCGAGCTCGCGGAGACAGGCGGCTTTGCACTCAGGGCGCCCCTCGGGGATGCGGAGGTCGGCGTAGAGCTCAGGACCTTGCAGCCAGTAGACTTCCGTCGTCGTGTCCGGCTCCCCTTGGGGCCAGGCGATCAGCCTCCGCCGCCAAAGCCCGCGTATGTCACTCAGGCTGACCATTGTCGTCCACAAAGTCCCGCTTGAGGAGGAACTGGTTCTTGTACATTTCGAGGCCGGTCATCACCTCGATCAGCGCGATGTCTTCCTGCCCGAAGCAGTGATCCTGCAGGAATTTGAGGAAGGCCGGTCGCGAATCGAATACGACCTCGACGAGAAGGTCGTAGCGGCCGCTGACCCAGAGCACGTAGACCGCGGCGGGGTGCCGGCTTAGACGGCGCGCCACTTGTTCCGGGGTGCAATTGGCCGCGACCTTGATGCCGAGCATGGCGTCCGCACGATAGTTGATCGCGATGGGGTCGGCCAGCGCGACGACCCGCAGATACCCCGCCTCCTTCATGCGGTTGAAGCGGTTGCGGATCGTGCCTTCAGAGACGTTGAGCGCGGCCGCAATCGTCTGAAATGGTAGGCGCCCATCCTCCTGCAGCATACGGATGATAGAGCGGTTGAGACTGTCTTCCGGCGAATTGAGGCCCGTCTTCCGCCCGAGCACTTCGTCGAGCGCCTCTTCGGTCGAGAGCTTGCCGATACCGGGCTCCGCCATCTTGGTGTCTTGTGCCATGGTCTAAATGCTCCGGGCAGTGCAGCTAGAAGAACCGCATATATTCCGTTTGCTCCCAGTCGGTGATGGCGACGTGGAAGCGATCCCATTCGTCCGTCTTGTAACGGCTATAGGAACTGTGCATCACCGCGCCGAAGACGTCCAAGGCGAGGGGACTCTTGTCAAAGATTTCGACCGCCTCGAGCAAGTGGCGCGGCAGGCGGCGAATGCCCCGCTTGGCGAGCTCTTCGGGAGCGATGGTATAGAGATCGTGGTCGAGCGGTGCCCCCGGCTCCATCTTCTCAGTGATGCCGGCGATCGCCGCTGCCGTCGTCATGGCGAGGCCAAGATAGGCGTTCATGCACATGTCGCTCGCGCGGTTCTCGATGCAGAACCGGTTTTGCGGCAAGCGGAACGTGGCGGACCGGTTGTTGGCGCCATAGGTGAGGTGAGTGGGAGCCCAGGTATAGACACCCCCCTCGAGACCCGGAACGCGTCCGATCAGCCCCTTATAGGAATTCACCGTCGAGCAGGTGACGGAGACGATTGCATCGCCATTGCGGAGAAGTCCGCCGAGAGCGTTGAACGCTGTCTTGCTCCACCCTCCGTTATCCTCGAACAGATTCTCTCCGGTCGTGGCGTCTTGTAGGCTGAAATTGATGTGCGCACCGGAACGCCAGTCACCGGCGGTCGGTTTCGGCATGAAGGTCACGAACAGTCCGTGCCGCTTGGCAATCTCTTTGAGCAACACGCGCAAGAAGGTGAAGCGGTCGGCCATGCCGACGACGTCGGTATAGCCGAAGTCGAGCTCGAACTGGGAATAGGCGCCCTCGGTGACGACGTCCTTCACGCCCCAACCAAGACCATCGAGGATGTCCATGATCTCGCCGAGGAAGCCCATGGCATCGAGCACCGCCTCGCTGTCATAGCCCCACGCTTGGCGGCGCGCTCTGAGAGCGCCGATCTGACGCGGATCGGTGTCATAGGCTTTAACCGGACGGCCATTTCCATCGTAGCGCATCACGATGAACTCGGGCTCAATCCCGGCCATCGGGCGCAAGCCCTTGTCCAAGGCAAGCTTCACCTGCCGCTTCAGCGTAAGCCGCGGGCAGACGTTGTAAGGCTTCCCCTGGAAGAAGAGATCGGCGAATACCCAGGCGATGCTCTTGTCCCACGGACAGATAATAAGACTGCCGAGATCGGCAACTGGGATTTGATCGGGATCGGCAGGGCCGAGCTCGGGGACCATCGAGACGGAGTGGACAGCGAATTGCGGTCCTCTGCCGTTGCAAAGGGCGTCGAGCTCGTCGAGCGGCACGGGTTTGGTCTTCGGCTGGCCGAGCAGATCGATCCAGCACGACAGCACAAATTTGACGCCGGCCTCAGCGAGCTTTCGCTTCGTCTCCTCGACCAGCTCAGGGTCGGAAAAGGCATCTTCGATGGTTTCCGGCAGCACCTTGGCGGCTTGGGCCATCGACGCCAAAAATTCATTGGCCACGTCCATGTCTTCTAACCCTCGGAAATCTTCCGCGACTTTCGCTTCGCAGGAAATTCTGCCGGTTTCGCAGTCAAGCTGCCTCAAGAATTGGCAATTTCGTAACAGAGTACGATCTACGCAATCTATAAAGCAGAGTTCGTGCCACAAGACAACCGAGGGCCGAGAGCGTCCATTTCACGCCAAGATGGGAAGCGAGCGATCTTATCCGGGCGCGCGCTCATAACCGAACTGCATGCTCCAGCAGCAGTAAGCGTAGTTCTTGGGCACTTCCTGCTCCGCCGAAGCGAATATGACTCGCCCACTATTAGAAGCGGCAGTCCGGTACTCCCCGATTTCCTTACCTTCTCGCGGCCGAAGCCCGCTCTAGCACGCAGCTTGCATATTACGGATTTCGTAAAGGGAAACGGCCTGTTCTCGACCCGGGATTGGCGCAAAACCCGGCAATCGAGGCGAGGTCATTTCGCATCCGAAAGGCGGGGACCGGCGTGGATATCGCGGTTCAGGAGCAATTGGCTGTCGCGGAACCTCGCGAAGCCGCCAACTCGCGCCGCCGGCGCCGCTATTTCGACATCCAGACGCCGATCCCGCGAACCCCCCACCGTCGTTCTCGGCGCCGTCAGCCTCGCCATCTTCTTCGCCGCTTGGGAACTTGCCGACGCGCTCAAGCTCGTCAACCAGGTGCTGCTGCCTCCACCGAGCAAGGTTCTCGCCAGCCTCATCGAGCTGTTCGCAACGCGAGATTATCTCAACGATATCGGCATCAGCCTTTACCGCATCACCTCAAGCTTCGCCGCGGCCTGCCTGGTCGCCTTTCCGCTCGGCGTCTTGATGGGAAGCTTCGCGATCGTCGCCGCGGCGCTGAATCCGCTCGTGTCGGCTGCACGCTATTTGCCCGCGCCGTCCTTCATTCCGGTCCTGTTGATGCTGCTCGGCGCAACCGATGCCGAGAAGCTCGCGCTCCTGTTCATCGGCGTGGTGTGGTTCCTCATCACCATGATCATGGACGTGACGCAATCGGTGCCGCGCGAATTGATCGATACCGCGCGCACCCTCGGCGCGCGCCGCTGGCAGATTCTGTCGACGGTGATCATCCCGGCGAGCCTGCCCGGCATCGTCACGGCGATGCGGCAGATGCTTGCCGTCAGTTGGACCTATCTCGTGATTGCCGAGATCGTGGCCGCCGATGGCGGCATCGGCGCGATGATGATGCGCGCGCAGCGTTACGTGCACATCGATCAAGTGATGGCCGGCATCGTCACCATTGGGGTCCTCGGAGTCGTCAGCGACATATTGGTGCGCGCCGCGCACCGCTTGGCTTTCTCCTATCTCTATCTCGGCGAGAGGGAGCGATAGGGGGTCTTTCCTACCAGCAGAGAGAGGGCAGTCATGGTTCGTATCGGCCTCATCGTTCAGTATCTGATCGTAGCTTTTGGTCTCTGGGCAGGAGGAGCGGGAATTGCTTCCGCCGCCGAGCCGGTTCACATTTCAGGGCTCACTTGGCCGGGCTACGGTTTCTGGTTCATCGCCAAGGAAAAAGGACTCGCTCCCGATCTCGACCTCAGCTACCAGCGCATCGAGGATCCCAACCAGAGCTTCAATCTGCTCACCGCAGGCCAGGTCGACGTGGTCTCCTCGACCATCGAGTTCACTCCGATTGGCGTCGAGAACGGGATGCCGCTGAAGCTCGTTGCTTTCGGCAATCTCTCCTACGGCACCGACAAGATCATCGCCGCGCCCACGATCGACACAGCCGAAGATCTCAAAGGCAAGGACGTCGCCGTGCTCGAAGGCGGCCTTGCCCAGATCTTCATGGCCATGTGGCTTGAGAAGAATAGCGTCGATTTCCAAGCGGTCACTTACAAGAACCTCATCGCCGACGATGCGATGGGCGCCATGGTCGGCGGGACGGTGAAGGCGGGAGAATTTTGGGAGCCTTACGCCACGACCTTGCTGACCTCTCTACCGGGCTCGAAGGTCCTCGCCGATTCGAAGGACCCTTATTGGACCAAGCAGGCGCTGATCGCCGATGCCGTGTTCATGAACTCCGACTTCATCGCCAAGCGCCACGACGTGGCGCTCAAGGTGATGAAGGCGCTTTATGACTCGATCGCCTGGTGGAAGAAGAACCCAGGCGAGGGCAACGAGATCATCGCCAAAGGCATGGACATGAAGCTTCCCGACGTTGAGCTGGTGCTCGGCAAGGACGGGACGGGGCTCGACGGCGGCCTCTACGTCTATGACTTCATGGAGACGGCCCGCTTCTGCGGCGTTGCTCCCGGCGATCCGCCCTTCCAGCAGACGAACGGTCAGATGAAGGACCACTTCGCCCTGCTCAACACGTGGTGGAAGCGTTTCGGGCTGATCAAGGCCGAAGTACCGTACGAGAAGGGTGTTGATTGCGATTTGCTCGGGGAGCTCTACCAGGGTGGATATCGCGGTTGATCTAGACGAGCGGAAGGTAACCCGCGCACCGGTGCGGACGGCGATTGAGCCGCCCGCGCCGGAACGAGCCGGCGCGCCCAAGCCGCTGGCTAAGCTTATCGTGCGCAACGTCTCCAAGCTTTACACCTTGAAGCGGAACGACAAGCTGCTGGCGCTCGACGATGTCAGCTTCAACGTCGGCAAGAACGAGGTTGTCAGTCTGCTCGGTCCCTCTGGTTGCGGAAAATCGACGCTGCTCCGCATCATGTCTGGACTTGAGGAGGCCAGCCAAGGCGAAGTGCTGCTCGACGGCAATCCCATCCTTCGCCCCACCAAGCGTTGCGGCATGGTGTTCCAGACGTACACCTCCTTTCCGTGGCTTACCGTGCGTGAGAACGTGGAGTACGGGCTCAAGATCAACGGCGTGCCCAAGAAGGAGCGGCGCGAAAGGGCTGAGGCCTTCATCGAGCGGGTGCAGCTCACCCGGGTAAAGGATGCTTATCCGACCCAGCTCTCAGGCGGTATGAAGCAGCGGGTCGCCATTGCCCGCATGCTCGCCAATGCGCCTGAGATCGCGCTCATGGACGAGCCCTTCGGCGCGCTCGATGCCGAGACGCGCCGCAGTATGCAGGAGCTCTTGAACGAGATCATCGCCAAGACCGAGATGACGGTCGTGCTCGTCACCCACGACATCATCGAAGCGCTGTTCCTCTCCGACCGCATCATCTTCATGGCGCGTCATCCGGGCCGCGTGCGCGAGACCATCCCACTCGACTTCAAGAAAAACCGTGACGTCTCGACCCACGAGCAACTCTTCGCCCTGCCGGGATATGCGGCTTACGAAAGCCATATCTATGCGCTGATGCGCGAGGTCACGGCCTGAGGGGCGGGTGAACCGTCTTCAGTCTGGTTGTCGAATTGGTCGACGATTGCGACCCATTGTCTCCGCCTTGTAGAGTTGGTTGGGCATTCGAGGTCGCTCCTTCTCGTTATGGTTCACTCCCGGCTAATGTGCGGCTTCGCGTGCCATATCGTAAGCGCAAAAGAAGGCCTACATTTTTCACGGCATCTCCGAAGAGATAAGCGAGAGGAGCGGATGGTTCGACCCCATCAGCCAGGCCAAGCCACTTTTAGATCAACCCTACCCGAAGATATCGACTGGAAGCCGTTTCCAGCATTTCCACCTTCGGTACGCCTCGCTGTTGTTGTCGGTCAGCCATCGGAGCCCGGCCCTTACACGATAAGGGTCAAAGTGCCGTCAGGTGTGAAACTGTTGCCGCACAGACATCCGGAGGACCGTGTTTATACGGTCATATCTGATGTTTTCTACATCGGCCTCGGCGATAAGTTTGATGGCGACAAGCTGAAAGCATTCCCGCCGGGCAGCGTTGTCGTTCTGCCCGGCAACACGTCTCATTTCCACTGGGCAAAGTCTGGCGAGTACGTCACCCAGGTGACGGCGATGGGTCCGCTTGGCATTGAATACCTGGATCTCGGCGACGATCCTCGCCAAACTCTAGATCGCGGATGACCGCAAAGGCCTCCGGGTCGCGCTTCGCTGAAAAATCCTGAGCACCGGCGGCAAGATTTCGCAGAATGCGGATTACCCTTGGCGGCCGCGTGGGAACTGAGCACTGACCTCCGATCCGCGCGTCTTGCCGATGTTGAACCGCTATCGAATTTGGTGTCGAATTGGCTCGTAGCCACCTTGCAGATCGGTCGTGGCCCTTCCCATGTGCAGCGGTACCTCACGGGTGATCCGATGCCGACACTTTTAATCAATGGCCAAGAGCAGGAACTCGACGTTCCTGACGACATGCCGCTTCTGTGGGTGCTGCGCGACATTGCCGGCCTGACGGGAACGAAGTTCGGCTGTGGGGTTGCGCTTTGCGGAGCATGCACCGTCCATCTCGACGGTCGTCCGATCAGGTCCTGCATCACGGCAGTGGCCAATGTCGTCGGCAAGAAGATCACCACAATCGAAGCGATCGCGGAGACCGAAAGCGGCGCTAAGATCCAGCGGGCTTGGCTCAACATCGAGGTTGTGCAGTGCGGCTATTGCCAGTCCGGGCAGATCATGTCCGCTGCCGCCCTCCTCGAGAGCAACCCCAATCCGACCGATGCCGAGATTGACGCTGCTATGTCAGGCAATATCTGCCGGTGCGGAACCTATTCGCGCATACGCGCCGCAATTAAGCAGGCATCGCAATCCGCTTAAGGCAGAGCCAATGCTGAAACGCTTCGACGAGACACCGGAGATCGAACGAAAGGGTCTCTCGCGACGCACATTTCTCATAACCAGCGCGGCCGCGGGCGGTGGCCTGCTGCTCGGCGTCTATCTCCCGCGATCGATCGGCGCGCTCGCGCAAGGTGTCGAGGACAACTTCGCCCCCAACGCCTTCGTGCGCATCCGTCCCGACGACAGCATCACGCTGATCATGCCTCAGGTCGAGATGGGGCAGGGCACCTACACGTCGATGTCCATGCTCATCGCCGAGGAGCTTGACGTCGATCTCGCCAAGGTGAGCCTCGAGGCCGCGCCCCCCAACGACAAGCTCTACGCCAATCCCTTGCTCGGATTCCAGGTCACGGGAGGCTCAACCTCCGTGATGGCGTTCTGGGAGCCTCTGCGCCGCGCCGGCGCGACGGCTCGCACCATGTTGATCCAGGCGGCGGCGGCTCAATGGGCCGTCGATCCGGCCGCATGCCGTGCGGAGAAGGGCGAAGTGATCTCACCGACGGGTGAGAGGATCAATTACGGTGCTCTGGTCGAAGCGGCGGCCAAGCTTCCGGTGCCGGATAAGGTCGCGCTCAAAGACCCCAAGGACTTCACCCTCATCGGAACGCCTGCCAAGCGTCTCGACACGCCCGAAAAGGTGGATGGCAAGGCAAAATACGGGATCGACGCGATGATGCCCGGCATGAAGTTTGCCACCGTCGCGGCATGTCCCGTCTTTGGCGGCAAGCTCAAGAGTGTCGACGACAGCAAGACGATGGCGATCAAGGGTGTGCGGCAGGTGGTCAAGATCGACAATGCCGTGGCCGTGGTGGGTGACCATATATGGGCGGCGATGCAGGGGCTCTCAGCCCTCGACATCGAATGGGACGATGGGCCCAACGCCAACGTCTCGACGGAAAGCATCGTTGAGCAGATGGCGCGCGCTTCGGAGAAAGACGGCGTCGTCGCCCGGAGCGACGGCGACTTTGCCAAGGCCATGCCGGGCACCGCAAAGAAATTCGACGCGGTCTATGAGATGCCGTTCCTGGCGCACGCCGCCATGGAACCGATGAATTGTACCGTCCACGTCACCAAGGACAGCTGTGATGTTTGGGTCGGGATCCAGGTGGTGAGTCGGGCGCAAGCTACGGCCGCAAAGGTCACGGGGCTGCCGCCTGAAAAAGTTCAAGTGCACAATCATCTGCTTGGCGGAGGCTTTGGCCGGCGGCTTGACGTTGACGGCATCACCCAGGCGGTCGCTATCGCCAAGCAGGTCGATGGCCCGGTGAAGATCGTGTGGAGCCGCGAAGAGGACATCCAGCACGACGTCTATCGGCCTTACTATTACGATCGGTTCGCGGCAGGCCTCGATGCGCAGGACCGGCTGGTCGCTTACCATCACCGGGTTACGGCCTCTTCGATCCTAGCGCGCTGGGCGCCTCCCGCGTTCGTGAACGGTCTCGACGAGGATGCCGTCAACGGCGCGGCGAAGGAGTTTCCGTATGCCATTCCCAACATCCTGGTGGACTACGTTCGCGACGAGCCGCCTGGCCTGACGACGGGTTGGTGGCGCGGCGTCGGGCCCACCCACAATATCTTCGTCATCGAGAGCTTCATCGACGAGTTGGCCGCAGCAACCAAGAAGGATCCGGTCGAATTTCGCCGTTCGATGCTTGGCAAATCGCCACGCGTGCTCGGCGTGCTCAATCTCGCCGCCGAGAAGGCGGGTTGGGGCACGTCCCTTCCCGAGGGCGTGGGCCGCGGCGTCTCGGTGCAATTCGCCATGGGCAGCTACCTTTCTCAAGTCGCCGAAGTCGAGGTGACCAAGGAAGGCGAGGCCAAGGTCCGCCGCGTGGTTTGCGCCGTCGATTGCGGACAGATCGTCAACCCCGACACGATCGTGGCGCAGATCGAGGGCGGCATCGTCTTCGGCATCAGCGCCGCGCTATGGGGCGAGATCACGCTCAAGAATGGCCGCGTCGAGCAGCACAACTTCAACGACTATCGCGTCTTGCGCATCAACGAGACGCC
This sequence comes from uncultured Alphaproteobacteria bacterium, assembly GCA_963732205.1. GTDB lineage: Bacteria > Pseudomonadota > Alphaproteobacteria > Rhizobiales > Methyloligellaceae > Methyloceanibacter. The sequence goes on along the minus strand of CAVSYE010000004.1, from coordinate 309,281 downwards.
GGCGATCGAAGTGTATCTCGTAAAGAACAGCGAAAAGCCGGGCGGCATCGGTGAGCCGGGCACGATCGGCATTGCTCCGGCGATGACCAATGCGATCTTCGCGGTTACCGGCAAGCGCATTCGCAAGCTTCCCATCAAGGATCAACTCCGCCCTGCTTAGGGCTCGTACGAAGGCGATCACGCTAGGACAACGCAACCGGGAGCAAGTTCGCTGACATGAGGCGCTTGAGGAAACTCGCTCCGCTTGTGATCGTCTTGGTTGCTGCGATGGCAATCGGATGGTGGATGCTTCGCGCGGGCGATCCGACTGGTTTTGCCAAAGGCAAGCGGGTCGACCTTGCAGACTTCAAGGCAGCCAATCCGACCGGCATTCCGGCTAGCCTCGCTGGCGCTGATTTGGTCACGCGTGGGGAATATCTTACGCGAGCGGCCGACTGCGCCGCCTGTCACACCGCGCCGGGGGGCAAGCCTTTTGCCGGCGGCTTGCCGTTCAAGCTGCCCATGATCGGCACGATCTACTCGACCAATATCACCCCCGATCGCGAAACCGGCATCGGCGCTTGGAGCGACGAGGAATTCCTGCGGGCTCTCCATCAGGGCATCGGCAAGGGCGGCAAGCACCTTTATCCGGCGTTTCCCTACACGTCCTATGCACTGATGACCGATGACGACGTTCTGGCCATCAAGGCTTACCTCGGAACCCTCAAGCCGGTCAGCTACGCGCCCCCGCCCAACGACGTCTCGTTTCCCTTCAATCAGCGCTATCTAATGATGTTCTGGAATGCTCTGTTTGAGCCGTCGCATCGCTTCCGGCCGAACGCGGACCAGCCGGCCGACTGGAATCGCGGCGCCTATCTCGTCGAGGCGCTCGGCCATTGCGGCGATTGTCACACGCCGCGCAATCTACTGTTTGGTTTGAACAACAAGCGAAAATTCGCCGGTGCGATCATTCAGGGCTGGAAGGCCTACAACATCACCCCCGATCATGAGTGGGGCATCGGCAGTTGGTCCGCCGATCAGCTCAAAGGCTATTTCTCGATGGGCCATGCTGACGGGCGTAGCTCCGCGGCAGGCCCGATGGCCGAGGTCATCGACAACAGCCTGCAATATCTGACCCATCCGGATATCGATGCGATCGTGACGTATCTGAAAACCGTGCCGGCCAACGACGACGCAACTGATGTTGCCGCGGCGCCCACGCCGTCCAAGCCGCAGGAGGTTGCCGCGCAGCCGGCAGCGAACCAACAGAGCGAATCGGGCTTGCACGTTTTCGAAGGCGCCTGCATCGGATGTCACCAGTTCGATGGCAAGGGAGCCGTTTCCAGGTACGCGACAATCGTCGGCGGCAGGACCGCAAACGATCCTGCGGGCACGAACGCCACGCAGGCTCTGATTGAGGGTACGCACCTTCGGATCGCCAAGACGGCGGGATTCATGCCCGATTTCGGCAACGGCTATTCGGACCCGGAGATTGCTGCGGTCGTCAACTATGTGACCGGGCGCTTCGGCGCCCGCGCCTCTGCGCTTACGCCAGGTGAAGTCGCGAAGCGACGCCAAGCACAATGAGGGCTTTGTCTTCGCGACAACGAAGCGCCAGCATCCGATTTGTCTGACTTCGCCGCTCCCCTTTCAACCACCTCAGAGGACATCCATGCGTCTACCGCTGATTGCCCCCGCCGATCTCAGCCCCGAGCAGCGTCCGGTCTATGAGGACATGCGTGCCGGCATCGAGAAGAACTTCCAGGGATTTGCGACCATCGCCGATGATGGTGCGCTCATGGGGCCATGGAATCCATGGCTGCACGATGCGAAATTCGGCAAGCCGATCTGGGAGCTGACCAAGGCGTTGTCCTTCTCGCCGTCTCTGCCGAAACCGGTGAGAGAGGTGGCGATCCTGGTCACCGGGGCAAGGTTCCGCGCGGCCTACGAGATTTATGGCCATGTCATGCTGGCGGAGCGCCGCGGACTTTCCGATGAGAAACTTGCCACCATCGTGGCCGGTCAGCGCCCAAGCGACTTGGCGCGTGACGAGGCGGTCGCCTATGACGTGGCATCGGCGCTAGTCGGTCATGGCGTTCTGCCGGAGCTGACCTACCGCCAAGCCGTCCAAGCCTTCGGCCAACACGGCGCTGCCGAGCTCATCTATCTGGTTGGGCTTTATTGCCTCGTCTCCGTCACGCTGAACGGCTTCGACGTGCCCGTGCCAGAGCCGAACAGATCTTAGCCCTAGAAGCGCACTTCCTCGACGTCGTTGTACCATTTGACGCGCTCGCCGATTTTCGCGCGCACGCGCCAGGCAAGCGGCTTGGGTTCCGCGTCGAGCCGTTGGCGAAGGGCGGCCACGCTCGCTGCAAGCCGCGCCTTCTGGTCCTGGTCGAGACTGGGATGGCTCGCGGCAAAACGCTCGAGCTTCTCCAAATTCATTGTCGTTGTGCGCCAAAGTCCCCAATCTTCGGCGCACAGCTTCGCAATCCGCGCGGTGTTGATCGCAACGTCATCCTCGCCCAGTCTGTGCTCGAGCAAGAGCGCGACCATGTCGGCGATGTCTTTCCCGGTGATCTTGACGATTTGCGTCTTGCCGAGCAGGAGCTCCGCCAAGGGAAGGGTGGGCGCATCGGCGTGCAGCCGGTCGTCGAGCGGTATGGGATGGCAAAAGTCGAGCTTCTCGTAGAACACGTCGACATGAACGCCATTCTCCTTGCTCGTGAAGATCGCGCGCGCTCCCTCCGAAACGACGAACACCTCGCGATCTTCGATATAGCCGAGGCGATTGAGGAGTTCGTGAATGCCGCGCGCTTCTTTCTTGCGTGCGGCGAAATCGATGTCGCGGTAGACCCGGCCGCTGCTGGCGAGAAATGCGTGCTTCGGGCAGCGCCTGAGGATGGCCATCGATCCCACCAGGCGCACGGTGAGCCCCGCCTCATTCAGCGCGTCCAGGATGCGATCGGCCTCGAGTTCAAGCGCGCTGCGATCGACCATGTTCGGTCCTTATTGGCGGCAAACTCATCCCAAGCCGCAGCCAATCATAGGCAAAGCGAGGAGCCTATGAAATCCGCGTTCCGCCGCAGGGAAAATTGCGGGCGCGGGAAGTGACCCCGCGCCCGCTCTTTCGGATGTTGAAATCAAGATCTGACCGCGTTAGCGCCTATTCCGGCGGAATCTCCTTGAAAGCGTAGTCCACGTTGATGCCGCGAGAGCGCTGGATCATCTTGGCGATGAAATACCAGATGATCGACACCGCCAGCACGCCGAACACCACCTGGTAGGCAAGGACGCTGGTGAGCCCGAGCGCGCTATAGAACATGAACATTAGCACCATGACCCCGCCCACGATGGCGCCGATCAGGCCGAAGATGGTGACCAGCGGGATGTTTCCGATCTTGTAGGCGGCACCCGGCGAGGCCTCGTAAAGCGCCTTGGCGCGATAGGGCATCAGCGCACCGGCGAGCGCGGTGATGACGAACACGTAGCCGCAGGCGAAGGTGACGCCGAGCGTCAGCGCCGTCCATTGGCCCCACAAATTGTAGACCAGGATCACCGGGATGCTCGCCAGGAAATAAATGACGTGAGCATTGACCGGCGTGTGGAATTTGTCGGAGACGCGGCTCACCCATTCCGGCAACAGCCGATCGAGCGACATGGCGACCATCACGCGCGTCATGCCGATATAGCAGTTGTTGACGATTTGAAACGCGTTGAGGATATAGCCCAAGGCGATCAGCACGACGATGATCGGGCTGCTGGCGAGCGCCATGGCCACGATATTCGGCCACAGGAACACGCCGTTGAACTTGCCGGCGTCCAATCCAGCCCAATAACCCGCGCCAGCCACATACAGGAACTGGGTGCCGATGGCGTGCTCGAAGGCCGCGGCCAAGATCGCCAGCAGCACGCCGGTCGCGATCAGAGACCCCAGGATGATGATGATTTGGTTCTGGAACGAGCGGGCGCCCTTGATCTCGCCGTTCTGCTCGGCGCTATAGGTCGCCCATTGCAGGGACGTCCAGGCGATCGGTGCCACCAAGAGCGTGGCGAGCAAGCTGAACGGCGGGTTGAGATCGATATTGGCGCCTTTCGCCGCGTCGATTGCCGTCTGGTAGAAGTTCGGCGCTCCGCCCGAGGCGACCACGAACGCGTTGAGCTTCTCCGCGAAGCTCTCGGGCGTCGCGGTGAACATCAGGTACAGCATGATGCCGAACGACAGAAGCGTCGCGTACCACATCACATATTGGAATTTGACGTAGTTCTTGAAACCGCTGACCAAGAGCAGCATCGCCAGGAACGCATTCGCGATGCTGACGATGATGATGCCCCATGGCGTGGTGAACCAGACGCCGATGCTGGTGAGCGTCGGATTGCCCATGGTGCCGCCGAGCCCGAGGAAAAGCGATGCGAACCCAAGGTAAGAGAGCAGCCAGCCGGATAGCGCAACCCATTGCAGAATCCAGATGACGAAGCCGGACATCACGATCGAGAAGCCGACCCCGCCGCCGAACACCCGGCTCTGGAACACATAGTCGCCGCCCGAGCGCGGCAGTGCTGTCGACAGCCAGACGTAAGTGAGCGCGATGGGGATCTCGAAGATCATCGCGAGCAGGATACCCCAGACGAGGCGCCCGCCCGGCAGCGCACCTGGCGCCCAGAGATAGGTCCACGGGAAGATCAGACCCATCGTAAGAATGTTGTAGATGAACGCCGAATAGGGCGACATCACCCGCACCAGCCCCGACGACTTGCGGGTGAAGACCTCCGGCTTTGCTGCAGCGACTGCCATTTTACCCCTCCATTGCCCAATCAGAGTTGCGCTCTCGGCCCCCGAACTCAGCCGGCCGTCAGCTGATAATTCTTCACCTCATCCCTTGCCAAAGTGAGCAGGCAGCCACGCAGCACGCCCTCGCCATATTCACTGCCGGGATTGATTGAAGTTGTCCGCCCGATCTTCACCACCCCACCGGACTCGTGAATATGGCCATGCAGGCTGAGCAACGGCTGATGCGCTTCGATTGCCCGTCTCACCGCTCTGCTGCCGGCGCCATGCATCACGGCTTGGCCGGCCTTGACGATCTGTGTCGGCGGGTCGGTGGTCCAGTCCAGCATCGGACAGGTATCGAGCGTCGAATTGACCGGTGGGACGTGCAGGTTGAAGATCGCGCGCTCTGTGTCCGCGACCTTGTCCGCCAATCCTTCGATCATCGTGCCGAGCTCTTCGTCATCGACCTCGCGCGGCGTCTTCCACGGCGTGCGATTGCTGAAGCCGACAGTGATCATCGTGTGGTGATCGTCGACCTGCACTTCCTTGTTTTCGCAGAAGACGATCGACTGCGTGTTCGTGTCCTTGAGCAGCTCGAGCACTTCGGGCTCGTCGTCATTGCCGCCCATCATGAAACATTTGACGCCGCTTCCCTTAAGCCGCGTCTCGGCAAGATCGATCCAGGACGCGAGCCGTTCGCGGGCGAGCTCGTGGAACAGGCGATCGACGGCCGCAGGGTCAGACCGGAGCGCCTGGTATTCGTCCTCATCCATGATCTTGCTGTAGAAGCCGAGCGTCCCGAGGCGGTCTTCGAAGCCCTTGAGGTCTTCTTCCCCTTCGAGGTGCTGGGTCTTGCCCATGAGATGGGCGCGATAGCCGCCATTGGCTTCACGGATGACGGGAATAGCGAGCTTGCCGACCACGTCGCCGCCCATGACGAGGACGTCCGCCTCGTAATGCTTGGCGGCATTGATGAACTTGCGGAAGATGCGCTGCGAGCCGTGGAAATCGGAGGCGAAGAAGAGACGTGTCTGCTTCCCGTTAGCCTTCGAGGAGTTATTCCGTCGAAACAGAGACATAAGAGCCGTCTGACGCCCGAGTTGTCCGGGCGTTTGATATCGACACCCGCAAAACACGACCACTCTACACCCACTGCGACCGCGATGGCAAAGCGTCACCGCTGCAAGGGGCCCAGATTGGCATCGCGGGGCGGCGTTCGGCCCACCCGACCGGCATCAGCTCTTCACGCGCGTCATCGTCGGGTCGTAGAGGGGATCGAGAAAGACCTCGGCGGGCACCCGCGCCGTCGCGACCTCGAGCTCGTAATCGCCTGACAGAACCCCCGCGCGATCGACGCCGTTTTCCGGATCGCGCACATAGCCGTAGCCGATCGAGCGGTCGACCGTGTAGCCGAAACCCCCGCTCGAGAGCCAGCCGACGCGCTTGCCGTCGCGGTAGATGGTCTCGCGGCCGAGAAGCACGACCGAAGGATCGGCGGTGAAGCCGGCGAGCAGGCGCGGCAGCTTGCTCTTAGCCTGAGCCTCCAACGCCTCGCGTCCCTGAAAAGGCCTGTTCGATTTCAGGTTCACCGCCCAGCCGAGCCCGGCGACGAGCGGGGAGTGGTCCGGCCCGATATCCGCGCCCCAGGCGCGGTAGCCTTTCTCCAAGCGGAGCGACTCGATGGCGCGATAGCCGGCATTGGCGATGCCGTAGCGTTGTCCTTCGGCCATCAGCGCGTCATAGACGCTCAAGGCAAATTCGACGGGAATGTGCAACTCCCAGCCGAGTTCGCCGACATACGTGACCCGCAACGCAAGCATGGGTGCTTTCGCGAGTGTTATCCGCTTCATCCTGCCGAAGGGGAAGCCGGCATTCGACATGTCGTAGTCGGTCAGAATTTGAAGCACGTCGCGCGAGCGCGGGCCCATCACCGAGAGAACGGCGTGTGACGAAGTGATATCGAACAGACGGGCGTCGAGGCCGCCCGGGATCGAGCGCGAAATCCAGTCGAAATCGTGGGTGGCAAAGCCGGTGCCGGTGACGATGTAGTATTCCGTTTCCGACAAGCGTCCGACAGTCAGGTCGCATTCGATGCCGCCGCGCTCATTCAGCATCTGCGTGTAGACGAGGTGACCTTCGGGTTTGGCGACGTCATTGGCGCAAATCCACGAGAGTGCATCTTGCGCGTCGCGTCCGACGAGTAGGAACTTGGCGAACGATGTCTGATCGAACACGGCGACGCGCTCGCGCGCGGCCTCGTGCTCGCGGCCGACGGCGGCGAACCAGTTCTGCCGCTCGTAGCTGTAGCGATCTTCGGCTATCTCCCCGCGGGCAAGATCGGCAAACCAGTTCGGTCGCTCGAAGCCGAGCTTCTCGCCGAAGCATGCACCTTGCGCTTTGAGCCTGTCGTAAAGCGGCGAGCGGCGAAGCGGGCGCCCCGACCGGTACTCCTCGAACGGCCAGGCCATCGCGTAATGCTTGGCGTAAGCCTCGAGCGTGCGCGTGCGCACCCAGTTCGTATCGAGAGCGTTCTTGCCGAAGCGGCGGATATCGACTGGCCAAAGGTCGAAGGGCGGAGTACCCTTGGCGACCCACTCGGCGAGTGCCATGCCGGCGCCACCGCCCGAAGCGATGCCGAAGGCGTTGAAGCCTGCCCCGACAAAAATGCCGCGCACCTCAGGCGCTTCGCCGAGGATGAAGTTCCCGTCGGGCGTGAAGCTCTCCGGCCCGTTGATGAACTCTTTGATGCCCGCCGTTTGCGTGGCGGGAACGCGGCCAATGGCGAGCTCGAGCAGGGGCTCGAAATGCTCAAGATCGTCTTCGAGCAGTTGGAACTCGAAGCGGTCGGGAATGCCGCCCTCCGCCCACGGCTTCGGATTGGGCTCGTAGCCGCCCATCACCAGACCGCCGACCTCCTCTTTCCAATAAGTCAGACGATCGGGATCGCGCAGCGTCGGCAAGTTCGACGCGACGCCGTCGATTGCCTCGGTGATCAGATACTGATGCTGCACCGAGACGAGCGGGATGTTGACCCCGGCCTTGCGCCCGAGCTCGCGCGACCACTGGCCGGCACAGATCACGACCTTGTCGCAGGTGATGCGGCCCTTGTCGGTCACGACAGCGCGGGCGCAGCCACCCCCGACCTCGATTGCGTTGACCTTCACCCCTTCTGCGATGGTGACGCCGCCTTGGCGTGCGCCTTTTGCCAGAGACATGGTGATGTCGGACGGGGACGCCTGTCCGTCGGTGGGCAGGAAGGCAGCGCCGACGACATCATCGACTTGCATCAGCGGCCACAGCTTTTGCGCTTCCTTGGCGTCGAGGAGATGCATCTCGAGCCCAAACGACGTGGCGGTGGTCGCCTGCCGCTTCACCTCGGTCCAGCGCTCAGGGTTGCAGGCGAGCCGCAAGCCTCCGTTCCGCTTCCATCCGGTGGCGAGGCCGGTGTCCTGCTCGAGCTTGTCGTAGAGGGCGACTGAATAGCCGAGCAGCTGGGTGATGTTGGCGCTCGTGCGCAACTGTCCGACGAGCCCGGCCGCATGCCAGGTCGATCCGGAGGTGAGCTTGCCCTGCTCGAGCAGAAGCACGTCGGTCAGGCCCATTTTCCCGAGGTGATAGGCCACCGAGAAGCCGACGATGCCGCCACCGATGATGACGATCTTGGCTGAGGACGGGAGCTCGCTCATGCGCGGTCCATGGCGAGATAGGCCGCGTACGCGGCCTCGAAGCGTCTCAGATTCTCCGCGGTGTAGGCCACATAGTCGAAATCAAGCGTCGAATGGATCTCCGACACCATGCTCCACATCGTCTCGCGCAGCAGCGACGCCGCAGTCATGGCGGCGGCGCGCAGCCGCAACTCATCGTCAACGGGCTTGCCGAAATAGAGGCTCAAGGCACGTTCCGCCTGCTCCGGAGAAAGTTCACTATTGGAGGCGAGGCCGCCGAGATCGAATAGCGGCGAGTTGAACCCGGCATACTCCCAGTCGACCAGCCACAGCTTCTGTCCGTCATCGATGAAGTTGGCCGCGAGCAGGTCATTATGGCCGAACACCACCTCGATGGGACCGACGGTGGCTTCGAGCCGCGCTGCACGGGCAAGAAGACCGGGAAGGAGGGGCAAATGCCGGCTCGTCCCCTCGCACAGCGTATGCCCATAGTCGCGCACGACGTGAAACACCCAGAACATCGCCGCGGGCCCGCGCAAGAATTGCGGAATATCCCGGTGACAGCGCCGTACCATGTCGATCAGGCGCTCGAGATTTACCGGATTGCGCACGTCCTCTGGCGTGAAGGTGCGTCCCTCGATGAAGTCGAGCACGAGAATGCCGGGCTCGGTGTGCACGACGCGGGGGCTCAATCCGGCGAGATGCGCCGCCCGGCTCGCAGCCAGCTCATTCGCGCGCACAACCCCGTGAACGGGAATGTCGCTACCGACTCGCACGACGCAGCGGCGGCCGCGATCCTCGACCAGGAAGTTCTGGTTGGTGATCCCGCCTGTCAGCGGCGAGGGATCGACGCTCCCGAACCAGATCTCGAGCGCAGCGACGCGAGTTCGATGCATGCTCTCGCACCGAATCGGAGCTCACGCCTGCGTCCCCCGACATACCATCGTTCGCGTCGCCATCACGATCGTTGTCCGGGATTGACGTACTCGGTTCGAGAATTGGAGTCAAAAAAAGGGACGCCCGTTTCAGAGGATGGGCGCCCTTGCCGTAGTCGCCTAGGTTGCGAGGGATGTTAGTTGCAGGAGTTGGGGGAGTCTGGGTCAACGGGGTTGTAGTCGCAGGGCTGCCAGTTCGGGTCGCTTGCCTTGGCAGTGTAGAAAGCGTCGGCCTTCGTGCGGTAGCTGTCGGGCTGCTTCATGAACTCGACCTTGCGGTCTTCGCTGCCGAAGCAATAGGTCTTGCCTTGGTACTGCCCGGCGATGTCGCACTTGGTCCGCATGCCCTTGCCGTTGGCAAGGCCCAATGCGTCCATGTTATTGTATTCGCCGGAGGCGGCAAAGGCCGGGCTTGCGCCGATCATCACCACGACGAGCGTGAGAATGAATGTCTTAGTCCTTCATCGTCTCCTTTGGAAATGAGGGGTTGCTGAGTCCGCCAGTGTCGCTTAGGCACCAGCCGACACCGGACCAGTACAAATCTTGCTGAGGAATTACTTGGGAAGGCTTGCCGTAAACGGTCGAACTTTGCGCAATCTGGGCGCTTCACTGACACAATGAGCAAGATGAGCCAGTACTTCCGGACGTTACCGAATGAGGCAAGATGGCCGCTTGAGCCGGGACTTCTCGAGTGCGAGTTTGACAAACCTCAGGGGTGCCGCTCTTTAGCTGCGGTAGCTCTTGGCCCCGAGACCCAGGGCAAGACAGGTGAAAATGCAGGCGTTTCGGGTTTGGCTCTTGGTCCTGCTGGCGATGACGTTTGCCATCCCGATGGAAAACTTGGCGGCTAGGGAGCGGCACGGCCTGACAGCGAAGCAAAGAGCCGCTTACCGGCATTTGAAACGGGATTTGTGGGGACCGGCCAAAATGCCTCCAGCGCCGACCGATTTCGGACCGCATTTCGACTTCCCCCCGGAACCGCTCAACGGCGGCTTAAGTCACGATCCCTATCCTAACTAGCAGATCGGCACACGGTGACGGGCGCTGATCATCGGCATCGAGAACGGGTTCGCGTGCCCACGGCCAATCCCGCGCGTGCCGTTCGTATTGCTTCGGCGATCTGGGCCGGCTCGATCTTCTTGAGCCGCATCATGGGCCTCGTGCGCGAGCAGGTCATCGGGCGCACGCTCGGTGCGAGCCGCCAGACCGACCTCTATTTCGCAAGCTTCACGCTGCCCGATTTCCTCAATTACCTGCTGGCGGCCGGAGCCCTGTCGATCGTCTTCATCCCCATGTTTCTCGAATATCTCGAGCGCGGCGAGGAGGAACGGGGGTGGCGGGCATTCAGCGTCGTTGCCAATTTCGTCGCTATCGTGGGCACGAGTTTGATCGCGCTGCTGATGGTCTTCGCGCGGCCCTTGACCAGCATCGTGGCGCCCGGGTTCACGGATCCCGTTGAGGTCGACACCCTGGTCCATCTCGTCCGCATCGTCTTGCCGGCCCAATTCTTCCTCATCGTCGGCGGTCTCCTGTCCGCGGTGCTGCAAGCGCAGGATCGGCACTTCCTTCCGGCGATGGCTCCGCTTGCATATTCGGCGGCCATCATCGTTGGCGGCGTGTGGGGAGCGCAATATAGCGGGATGGGAGCCGAAGGATTTGCTTGGGGGGTGCTGGCCGGTTCGATCCTTGGGCCGTTCGGGCTTCCGCTCTATGGCTGCCTTAGGACCGGACTCCACTGGTCGCCGCAGCTGTCGTTTCGCAACCGCGATCTCAAGCGCTATCTCTGGCTGTCTCTTCCCATCATGGTCGGATTCTCGATCGTGATTGTCGACGAGTGGATCATTAAGAACCAAGCGTCGTACCTTGCCGCCGGAGATCTCTCCTTTCTGCAATACGGCAGAACTTTGATGAAGGTTCCGATCGGCGTGTTCGGCATGGCGATCGGAGTCGGGGCCTATCCCAGCGTGAGCCGAATGATCGCGGCCAAATCGATTCCTCAGGCCTATGGCGTGCTCGCGCGGGCAATCCGCCTCATGCTGTTCGGGACGTTCGCCGCGCAAATCTGCCTGACCCTGGCCGGCTTCGAGTTCAGTTATTTGATATGGGGCCTCTACGCCAGCCGCTTCACCGTCGTCGACGCGCACGCTACCGGAACCGTTCTCATGTTTCTTTGCATCGGCCTTGCTGGTTGGGCGGCGCAAACCGTCATCAGTCGCGGCTTCTATGCCTTAGGCAGCACCTGGCTCCCTACTCTAGTTGGGACCGGAGTCACGCTTGCGCTCATTCCTCTTTACGTGATGCTTCGCCAACAATTCGGTGCCGTGGGGCTTGCCGGCGCGAGTTCGGTCTCGATTCTCATCTATGTGATGCTGCTCGGTTGGCTGCAGCGCCGCCGCTTTGAACGCGAGGCTGTGGAGAAAGGCACCACGCTCGACGGCGTGCCCGGCATGCTCGACACTGCCATGCGACTGGCTCTGGCGACGGTCGTCGCCATCGCCATAGGTTTGTTGTCGCGGCCTATGCTTCTCCAACTGCTTCCCAGCAACGACTTCCTGTCGCTGCTTGCACGAACCTCTGCGCTATGCGCGATCGGGCTGGGGATCTACGTCTTTCTGGCTCAAATCCTGGGCGTCAAGGAGGTCGGCGAGATTGAACGCATGGCCCTGCACATTAGGCGCCGCTTCCGACCCGAAGACTTCCGTGCTTGACGTGAACTGCAAGGCGCACGAGCTTGACAATCTCTACGTGGTCGATACGAGCTTTTTCGTCAGCATCGGCGCGGTGAATCCGTCGCTGACGGCGATTGCCAACGCCATTCGCGTGGGCGAGCGCCTGTTGCAGCGGCTCGCATGAGCTGCGGGATGAGTGGGATATTGAGACAGTAAATGACGTAGATTTTTGCAGGAGAAGGGAAGAGCTCTCATGCCAGCCACGATCATCAGTTTGATCATTCAGATCATTGCCGGCATTGGTGCTGGCAATGTTGTCGGTGCTGTGTTTGAGAAGGTCAATCTCGGTCCGGCCGTAACGAGTCTCGCTGGCGCGTTCGGCGGCTTCCTCGTCGGCCAGATCTTCAGCCTGCTCATGCCGGATACGGCGGGGATTACCGGCGGTCTCGGCGCGGTCGCGATCATCGGCCATCTCGTCGCCGGCGGCCTTGGCGGCGCCATAGCGACTATCATCGCCGGTCTGACGATGAAACCGGTGCAAGAGTGAACAGTCTCGGTTCGACGCGGCGATTGAGCGTCTCGCGTCTCGCTAACGCCTTTCCGAAGCTATGACGGCCTCGGCACCCACCACCACGTCGAGGAGCTCGGTCGTTATCGTCTCCTGACGCAGGCTGCGCTCCTTGCGGTGGAGATCGTCGACCTTGTCGGCGATGTTCTTGTTGGCGGCCGTCAACACGCCGAGCCTGATGTGATTCTCCTCGGCCAAGGATTCGATGAGGACACGATTGATCTCAGCGAGCAGGTATTCGCCGGCAAGCTCGGTCAGAAGCTCCCGCGGCTCGAGCTGAGAGAGTGGCGGGGCAGAAGTCCTGCTCCTAGGAGCCGGCAGCTTCACCGGCAGGACTTGGCGCACTTGCGCCCGAATACTTGCCTGGTTCGCCTCGCGTTTAGCGGTGATGAGGCGGACATGGGTGGCGGCACCGATGCGCTCGACGATCCTGCGGGCGAGGAGGGGAACACCCGCGACATGCGTGGTCATGGGGAGGACGGTGGAAATCGGCAGCCCGCGTTCGACCGCAGCACCATGCAAACGGCGGCCGACGACGATGAGTTGGCTCCGCCTCGGAATGTCGATGCCGGCCAACAGTTCGGCATTGAGATCGCCGACGAAGCCATGCTCGCTGCCGATGATGCAGACCGTTTGCGTCTCGTCCGCCTCGTCCTCGGGGACAGATTCGGCGGTCGCGTCCAGCATCGCGGCAACGTCGGAGATCCCGCTTTCAATGAGGAGCGCGTAGCGGCCGACCGCGGGCAGCGCTTGGCGGCTTTCCTGCAACGCGGCCGCCGCGAGCGCGCGCATCGCGACGATGATGTCGCCAAGCTCGGTTAGCGTCGCGAGCCTCGCTCTAAGTCTGGCGAGCTGCTCCATCGTGACGATCCTCTTGCGGCGCGGATTGGGTGAGGGAAACGACGAGCTGTTTGACGTGGCCGAGCAGCGCTGCCCGGTCCTTGTCGTCCATGCTGCCGGTTTGATTAATGCGGTCGACGACTGTGGGGAGGTCTTCGGTGAGTGACGCGGCAAGGCGTGCTTGGAGCGCGGCAACGACATCTAGCGTCAAAGGATCGAGCAGGTTCTCCTCGACTGCGAGCAAAAGCGCCGCTTGCTCCGCCAGGCTGAGCGGCGCGTTCTCCGGCTGAGACAGCACGGCTCTGATCCGGCGGCCGTGCTCGATCGCCCGGCGCGTGCGCTCGTCGACGATCGCGCCGAAGCGCATGAACACTTCAAGCTCGAGGAACTGGGCATAGGCGAGACGGAGGTTCCGCGCCAAGTCCTTGAGAACCGGCGGCTGTGCCTTGGCGCCCACGCGCGAGACGCTCAAGCCCACATTCACCGCTGGCTTCTGGCCTTCGTAGAAGAGTTTCGGCTCCAGGTAAATCTGTCCGTCTGTGATCGAGATGAGATTGGTCGGGATATAGGCGCTGAGATTGCCCGCCTGCGTCTCGGCAATGGGCAAGGCCGTCAGCGAGCCGCCGCCCTTTTCAGGCGAGAGCTTGGCGGCGCGCTCGAGCAGGCGTGAATGGATATAAAAGACATCGCCGGGATAGGCCTCGCGTCCCGGCGGCCGGCGCAACAGGAGCGAGAGCTCGCGATAGACCGCGGCGTGCTTAGTGAGATCGTCGATGACGAGGAGCGCATGCTTCCCGCGGTCGCGGAAATACTCGGCCACCGCGCACGCCGAGTAAGGGGTAAGCCATTGCAGTCCTGGGGGCGCGTCGGCCTCGCCCACCACGAAAATGCAGCGCTCTGGCGCGCCGAGCCGGCGCACCGTCTCGATCACCCGTGCCACAGTCGAGTCTTTTTGGCCGATTGCGGCATAGATCGAGATCACGTCGCTGCTGCGCTGGTTGAGGATGGCGTCGACGCCGATTGCGGTTTTGCCGGTCTTGCGGTCGCCGATGACGAGCTGCCGCTGGCCGCGGCCGAGCGGGATCATGGCGTCGATGACGGTGAGCCCGGTAGCGAGAGGCTCGCTGACGAAATCACGCTCGATAATCGTGGGCGCCGGCTGCTCGACGGGATCGAAACCCGTGGCTTTGACCTGGTCGCCCCCATCGAGCGGCCGCCCAAGGGGATCGACGACGCGGCCGAGCAAGCCTTCGCCGACGGGAACGCGCACCACCTCGCGCGTATCGACCGCTTTCATTCCTGCGGTAACGGCGGCGCCGGAGGACAACAGCACGCAATTGGCGACGTCCTTGGTCAGCGAGAGCGCAAGCGCAAGTCCTTGCTCGCCGATCCGAATGAGGCCGCCGAGCTTGAGCCCCGTGAGCCCCGATATGGTGGCGATGCCGTCTCCGCAACGCTCGACGATGCCGACGCGCTCGAACTCTGCCGCCACATCGAGCTTGTCCAGCTCGGAGCGCGCCGAGGCGAGCCATTTTGCATATTCAGTCAACCTTCACACCCTCGGCTCTCGCGAGCATATCAGCCGCCTTCTTGAGCTGATCCGACCAGGCGAAGCGCACGGTCGCGTGCGGAAAGCGAATCTCGGCTCCTCCGAGCAGATCCGGCACGGTGGTGAATTTGGGTGCGGCCTTAAGATGGAGCCGCTCGCGCAGCGTCTTGGTCCAGGTATCGCGCTCATCCTTGGTGAGCGGCATGGCAGTCGCCACTTCCACCGCGCTGCCTTTGCTGGCGAGGTCGGCGTCGATGCGCGCCCGGTCATCGTCGCCCAGCGCGCCGATCTCGTCGAGGACGTGAGCGAGGAAAACGTCGTTGAGGTCACGGCTGGCTGTCTTGCGCAGAATCGTCTCGGCGATCGTGACGGCGGTGGCGATGATGTCCTGCTTCAGATTGGCGAGAACCGCATCATGACTGCTAGCGGCAGCCGCGTTGGCCGCGGCCAAAATCTCATTCGCCTGCTTTCGCGCCTGCGCGACGATGGTCTTCGCATCGGCTTCCGCCGATTCTTGCGCCGCTTCGATTGCCGCGTCGCGCGCCTTATCCAGCTGGGCTGACTTCGCCTCGAACGTCGTCTTCGCCGTCTCTGCCTCCTTCTCGGAAGCTTCGGCCTTGAGCAGCGCCTGCTCGGCGAGCGCGCGCCGCTTTTCGATCACGGCCCGCACCGGCTTATAGAGAAAGTGCTGGAGCAGCCAGACGAGGAGAAGGAAATTCACCGTCTGGAGGAAGAGTGTCCACCAGTCGATCGTCATCTCAATGCGTAGGGGTTGGCGTAGAGCAAAAGCAACGCGACCACGAGGCAGTAGATGGCCATGGTCTCGATCATGGCGAGACCGACGAACAGGGTGCGCGAGATGGTGCCCGAGGCCTCGGGCTGGCGGGCTATCGCCTCCATGGCCGCGGCGATGGCGCGGCCTTCGGCAAAGGCAGGGCCGATCGCCCCAACTGACACGGCAACGGCCGCGCCGATGATGCTGAGCATTTCAACCGTCATGGGCGCTCCTATCCTGCCTCGGTGGCGTCGATCGCCCCACCAACATACACCGCGGCCAGAACCGTAAAGATAAAGGCCTGAATGATGCCGATCAGAATGCCGAGCAGCATGAAGGGGACGGGGACAAACAGGCCCGCAAGAAACAGAATGATGGCGATGATGAACTCGTGGCTCATCATGTTGCCGAACAGGCGCACCATCATCGAGAACGAGCGCGTGATCTGCGACAGGAGATTGAGCGGCAAGAGCAGCGGGTTCGGCTCGAGATAGCGCTTGGCATAGCCCGCGAGCCCTTGTTCCTTCAGCCCATAGAACTGGACCGAGAAGAACACGATCAGCGCGAGCGCGGCCGGGGTCTCGATATGGGCGGTCGGCGCCACGACCCCCGGCAGCACCCCCGACAGGTTGGCGAAGACGAGATATATAAAGAGAGTGCCGAGCAGCGGCAGATAAGGCCACGGATCGGCGCTAAGGATCGCCTTGATCTGGTCGGCGATGGCTTCAACCGTCACCTCTACCGTCGATTGTAGCCATCCGCCCCGTGCTTCAGCCCTGCGCATGGCGAGCCATGATATGCAGGCGAGAACGGCCATGATGACCCATGTCGTCATCACCTCGGCGGTGATGGGCACGGGACCGGCGTGAAACAGGACCTCGGTTTGCAGCGGATGGAGCTGTAGCTTCATGGCGTCGTGAGTGGTTTGAGCATCGCGAGCACGAGCGTAAAGCCGGCCAAAGAGGCTAGCAGGGGAACCGCACCATGCTGCGCGATGAGCCAAAACATAACGCCGGCAGCAGCAAGACGCACAAGGTGCGTCATGATGGCGTAGCGCGCCGAGGCGCCCCTCACATGCTGGCCGACTTCGACGAACAGCAGCCCGTAATAGCCGGCCCCGAGCAAGATACCGAGCAGGAGGAAGGGAATGATGTGCAGCGTTACCTCCATCACCGCTCGCTTTCGATCCGTTGCCAGGCGAGATAAAAGCCGATCACCGCGCCGAGAAAGATCAGGCTTCCTGTCCAGAACACATTCTGCCCCATGAGGGTGTCGAGCCACCGCCCGATCAGCGCGCCGAGAACGGTTGGAGTCACGATCAGCCAGCCGAGAGCGCCGATCATCGATAGGTTCTGCCACAGCGGCCGCTCGCCCTCGCGCTCCCAACGCGCGCGGCGCTCGGCGCGCTTTTCGACCGAGCGATAAAGGCCGTCTTGCTGATCGTCGTCCTCAGTCCCATTGGCCATCAGTGGCCTCTATCTCTTCACCTTGACCCCGGTATGCGCCGGCCGCGCGGGGCAGGAAAAAGCCGCGACCGCTCTGCAAATAGCGATCGAGCTGGCGGATCAGCCCCAGCTGCAGCCGTGTCGCCGCCACGCGCGTCCGTGCCTCAGCCTCGGCCTCGTCGCGGAGCTGGTCGAGGACGGCGTTGCCGAGCCGGTCCAAGGTCGGTCCGGAAATGGCCTGGCGGGTGGCGATTTGCACGAGCTCTCCACCCTCGACTCGGAAGATACCACCGCGCACGGCGATATGACCCTTCTCGCCAGCCTCAGTGACCCACTCGATAACCGTGATCGCGAGCGCAGTGATGAAGTCCGCATGATGCGGCCAGACGACGAACGAGCCGGTTCTGTCGTCGGCGCGCACCGAGACGACGCCGTCGAGATCGGCTTCGACCGACAAAGGCGTGACGATCTGGAGCCTCATGCCGCCTTGCCCTTCGCTGCCTGCTCCTTGCGGCGCGCATCGTCAAACGTGCCTATCATATAAAGTGAGCTCTCATCCCATGTGTCCGCCGCGCCGCTGAGGATCGCCTCGCAGCCTGCGAGCGTATCTTCGATCGCGACCGAAACACCCGCTTCGCCGGTGAACTGGGCGGTGACGGCGAAGGGCTGGGTCAGGAACCGCACCAGCCGCCTCGCCCTCTGCACCGCGAGCCGGTCTTCGCTGCTGAGCTCGCCCATGCCGAGCAGCGAGATGATCTCCTGCAGCTCGCGGTAATGCTCGATCAGGCGGCGCACGTCCTCGGCGACGCGGTGATGGAGCTCGCCCACGATCTTGGCGTCGAGCATCACGGAGGTGGAGTCGAGTGGGTCGATGGCGGGGTAAAGCCCCTGGCTTGCCATGTCGCGGCTCAGCACGATCGAAGCGTCGAGATGGGTGAAGACGTTGGCGACGGCAGGATCGGTGAAATCGTCGGCGGGCACATAGACCGCCTGGATCGAGGTCACTGCGGCGCCGCGCACCGAGGTGATGCGTTCCTCGAGATCGGCAATCTCGGTCGCGAGCTTCGGCTGATAACCCACTTGCGACGGCAAACGCCCGAGCAGGCCCGAGACCTCGCCGCCCGCCTGCAAGAAGCGGAACACATTGTCGATCAGGAACAGCACATCCTTGTGCATTGCATCGCGGAAATATTCGGCGATGGTGAGCGCGCTCGAGCCGACGCGCCAGCGCGTGCCCGGCGGCTCGTTCATTTGCCCGAACACGAGCGCGGTGCGGTCGATCACGCCGGTTCGCTTGAGTTCCTTCCACAGCTCATGACCCTCGCGCGAGCGCTCGCCGATACCGGCGAAGATCGAAAGGCCGGCATATTTCTCGCCCGTGGTGTGGATCAACTCCATGATGAGCACGGTCTTGCCCACGCCCGCGCCGCCGAACATCGCCGCCTTGCCCCCGCGGGCAAGCGGCGCCAAGAGATCGATGACCTTGATCCCGGTCAGCAGAATCTCGGGCGCGCCGGTCTGTTCATCCAAGGGCGGCGGCGAGCGATGGATCGGCAGACGCGGCGTATCGGCGGCAAATGGCGGGCCGCCATCGATCGGCTCTCCGGTGACGTTGACCATGCGGCCGAGCAACGTCTCGCCGACTGGCACGGTGATCGGCTTGCCGGTGTCCGCGACGACCGCCTCGCACGACAGGCCGGACGTGTCACCCATGGCGACACAGCGCACCGTGCTCGTATCGAGGTGTTGCTGCACCTCGAGCACGATCCGCCGCCCATCGCCGCCGTCGATTTCCAGCGCCTGATTGAGCGAGGGGAGGGGCGCTCCGGCAATTTCCACATCGACGATCGAGCCGACCACGCCAATGATCGTTCCGGCTGCAGCCGAAGTGGGTTGCTTTTCGCGTTTGGCCTCCATCGGCGAAAATCCTGAGGCTTGGAGCTCGCGCCTTCAACGCGTCATCTTATACCCTGAGCCGGTTCATGCTTAGCGGGCATGACTTGGATCAAGTTTTATTTGTCCTGCTCCGGAGCACAGTGTTGAACCCCGTGTTTGCGTCGGTTAGCCTAGGTGAGTTGCTCGCCGAAACTGGACGGCAGTGTTGGTTTTTCCCAGCGACCAGACGTTTCGCCAAGGACCCCCGCGGCCATCGGCCGTGCGGCGCCCGGGCCTGCTCGCGCTTGCTCCGGGTGAAGAGCGTTACACCGTGCCGGGCGGAGGCGCGATCGCCGTTCCCATCATGGCCGGCGATAATTTACGCGTGGTCGATCTCGAAGGCATGCAGCCGTGCGAGCTGATCGTGGCCGATGCATCTGGCGTCATCGACCCTGCCATTCTCGGCGTTCGCGGCGACGGCGATGCGAGCGGGCTGAAACGCATCTTAAGTGAAGATAATGAGAGTGCGCGGATCTTGCGCGCGGGCCTCGAGCGGCGCGGCATCGATCTCGCGCACGCCCGTGCCATCACCTTGTTCGGCGGCGAGTCACGCCCTGGAGCTGGAGCCGAATTCACCGTCTCGCGCGACGGCCTGTTGATTGCGGCCGCGCCGGGCGCCATCATGGATGTCGGCGCGCAAGAGACGGCGACCCCGATACGCCTTCACATCCAGCGGAGCCGCATCCGCCCAGCCAACGAAATGCTCCTGCCCGAGCCGCTCGCCGATCCTCTCCAGGACATTCGTGTCAACAGGGCAACGGCCGAGGCTTATGTCGTGCGCGCCGGGGAATACATCCAGATCCTCGACGTGGCCGGGCGCCAGTGCACCGACTTCCAGTGCTTCGCCGCGCGCTCCCTGGATAAGGGCGTTGCGCATCCGCTCGATGTCACCACGACGCGCACGTTGACGGGCCAAAGCTATCCGCGTCCCGGCCTCTTCTCGAAGGCGTTCGATCAGAACATGCAGCCGCTGGTCGAGGTGGTGCGCGACACGGTGGGACGCCACGACGCCTTCGGGCTGGCGTGCCACGCGCGCTACTACGCCGATCAGGGCTACCCCGGCCACGTCAACTGCACCGACAATTTCAACGCCGCGCTCGCGCCATATGGCATCGCCGATCGCAACGGCTGGATGGCGCTCAACTTCTTCTACAATACCGGGATCGACGCCCATAACGTGCTTTACTTCGACGAGCCGTGGTCGCGCCCCGGCGACTACGTGATGCTGCGCGCACTCACTGATATTGTTTGCGTGTCCTCGGCCTGTCCTGACGACATCGATCCGGCCAATGGATGGGATCCGACCGACATTCATGTGCGCACCTATTCCGACAAGCAGAGCTTCTCCAGAGCGGTGGCCTATAGAATGACGCCCGATGCCGAGCCCAAACTCACGCGCGAGACTGCGTTTCATCCGCGCTTCTCGGCGCATACGCGCAACATCACGGAATATCGCGGCTATTGGCTGCCGGTTGCGTTCAACAACGACGGTCCCGTCGCCGAGTATTGGGCCTGCCGCGAGAAGGCGGCGATCATGGATCTGTCGCCTCTGCGCAAGTTCGAGGTGACGGGCCCTGATGCCGAGTCGCTTCTGCAATACACGCTCACCCGCAATGTGCGGAAACTTGCGACTGGCCAAGTCGTCTATACCGCCATGTGCTACGAGCATGGCGGCATGATCGACGACGGCACGCTGTTCCGTCTCGGCGATCAGAATTTCCGCTGGGTCGGCGGCGACGACTATAGCGGCATCTGGCTGCGCGAGCAGGCGGACAAGCTCGGGCTGAAGGCCTGGGTGCGCTCCTCGACCGATCAGATGCACAACATCGCGGTGCAGGGGCCTAAGAGCCGCGACATTCTCCGGCAAGTGATCTGGACTCCGCCTGCGCGCCCCGCGCTCGACGAGCTCGGTTGGTTCCGCTTCACTGTCGGCCGCATCGGCGGGTTCGAAGGACCGGCGGTCGTGGTGTCGCGCACTGGCTATACGGGCGAGCTCGGCTACGAGATCTTCTGTCATCCTAAGGACGCGCTCACCGTGTTCGATGCGGTTTGGCAGTCGGGCGAGCCGCACGGCCTGATGCCGCTCGGTCTGCAGGCGCTCGATATGTTGCGCATTGAGGCCGGGCTCGCCTTCGCCGGCTATGAATTCTGCGATCAGACCGATCCGTTCGAGGCCGGCATCGGCTTCACCGTGGCGCTCTCCAAGAACGAAGATTTTACCGGCCGCGACGCACTCATCCGCCGGAAAGAGCACCCGCAGAAGAAATTGGTAGGGCTCGAGATGGAGGGCGATGAGACGGTCGGACATGGCGACTGCGTGCATGTCGGCCGCGCCCAGATCGGCGTCATCACCAGTGCCACGCGATCGCCGATTCTAAGAAAAACGATCGCGCTTGCCCGCGTGGATGTTTCGCACGAAGCCCTTGGGACCGAAGTCGAAGTCGGCAAGCTCGACGGCCAGCAGAAACGCTTGCCGGCGCGCATTGTGCGCTTCCCGCATTACGATCCGGAGAAGACGCGGGTGCGCGCCTGAGGTTTGGGCAAGGAACCTGCTTGCAAAAATAAAGGCCGCCTATTGGCGGCCTTGGAGTTGCGTCGCTTGCGCTTCTTCTATTCAGCGGCGGCCTTGCCCTTCACCGCCAGGAACGTCTTCATTGAATCATCCATCGCCTCGATCCATGGCGTGTGATGTACCGGCGCCATGGTTCCCGTGCAGGGCGACTTGAAGGCCTTATTGCGGTAGCCGAGGATCGAGTCGACCTTGTCGTGCTCCCATTCCTTGAACTCATCGACCGTCATCTGGATGTCGAATTTGGGATAGTCGACCACTTCGCACAGGTCGCGCACATAATCGGCCTGGAAGTCGATCTTCTCGAAGGCGTCCTTCAACGCCTCCTCGCGCTTTAGCCACGCAGCGTCGTCCTTGGCCATTTCGGCCTTCGACGGCAACTTGATGCGGCCAAGAATGATGTCGCGGGCATACCAGGCCTGCGCATCGAACATGGGATCCTGCATGCCGAGAAACATGAGCTTCGGATTGTCGATCCAAACGATTCCTTTGTAGAGGTTGGGCGCCCACATGCGGTTATGGGTGCGCAGCTTCAGCTCGTCGGCCAGGAACGGGAAGTGGTGCTGATAGCCGGTGCACAGGATGATGGCGTCGAAATCCTTCTTTGACCCGTCTTTGAAATGGACGGTCTTGCCCTCGATCTTGGTGAGGAGCGCCCGCTCGTCCATCCCTGCCGGCCATTTGAATCCCATCGGCACGGAGCGCCAGCACATGGTGACGGACTTCGCTCCGTATTTGTGGCATTGGAGCCCGATATCCTCGGCCGAATAGCTCGCGCCCACGACGAGCAGATCCTTGCCGGTGAATTCGTTGGCGCTACGGAAATCGTGGGCGTGGAGAACGCGGCCTGGAAAGGTCTCGATGCCCGGGAATAACGGGACGTTCGGCACCGAGAAATGGCCGCTCGCGACGACCACGTAGTCGAATTGCTCCGTGTGCAACGTATGGTTCTTGAGGTGCTCGACCGCCACGTTGAATTTGCCGGTGCCCTTGTCAAAAAAGACGTAACGGACGGCCGTCGAGAACTGGATCCACGGCCTCACATTGGCGTCCTTGGCACGCCCGACGATGTAGTCGTACAGCACTTCGCGCGGCGGGTAGGAGGGGATCGGCTGCTTGAAATGATCATCGAACGTGTAGTCGGCGAACTCGAGACATTCCTTCGGTCCGTTCGACCACAGATATCGGTACATGCTGCAATGCACCGGTTCTCCATTCTCGTCGAGACCCGAGCGCCAGGTGTAGTTCCACAAGCCGCCCCAATCGCTCTGCTTCTCATAGCAAACGATTTCTGGGATGCTTGCGCCTTTAGCCTGCGCTTGCTGGAATGCACGCATTTGACCGAGGCCACACAGCCCCGCACCGATGATGGCAACACGAACAGTCATGACTCACTCCCTCGCTCGGTTCGACCGCACACAATCGGCACATGCTCAACGACTAATGCCGATACCAATTTGTCGAGTAGCACTCCATTCTAGACCGATGCCGGACCAATTTGTCAAAGTAAAGCGGATTGGTATTGTCCTCGATCAGCAACCAGTCTAAGCTCAGCGGCCTAAAAAAATACAGCGGTGAAACAACTTGGAGCTTGGCGACGAAACCACTTTGGGCTCATCTGCGGAACCACTTTGGACTCGTCGCATCAGGCTAGGCTTTTTCTTTGGCTGCTCCGCTACATGTTTGTGACATGTCAGTCCTTTGTCGCAGCCTCTGGGGGTGGCAAATGAGGGCGATGTTCCCTTACTTGACAGACTCAAAGTGTGACTAAAGAGCGCCAAATCCCCCTTTGGGTCTCGCCAATTCGGAACTCTTCCACCGGCCGGAACGGCAATTTCTTCATTCCATGGGACATTGGGAGTGTATATGAGGCGGTTTGGCAATTTTTCCAAAACTCGAATTTCGGTGGAGATTTCTTCTACAAAAGCAGGAGATCTACCAAAATTCTCGAAGTGGAAGTTAAATATTGGATCTGGAGCTGGAAGGAAGTCAGATGGATTAAGTCTAGATTCCAAAACATCTTCAAAGTTTTCTCTATCAATAACAAGCAGGACCCAAGCTCTTTCCGCCCCAATCTGGACTTTGGCTGCTGTCTGAGCTGCTTGGGCTGCAATTTCGGCTGCATAGGCAGACTGCCTAGCAACAGCTATCGAAGCCCTGTTATCAGCGCTTTGTTGTGCGGGTCCCCATGGCTATGAGCGCCAATTCAGCATCCGGCAACCGCCGTCCCAAAAATATCCGGGTTCTGACGGTTGTTATAGCGGAACTGAAACTCGGCCACATAGAGCGGCATGTATTTGCGGCTGACCTTGTGGAACGTGCCGACCACACCCCGTTTGAAGATCGACCAGAAACCTTCGATCGTCTGAGTGTGGATTGCGCCGATCACGTATTGCCCTTTGGAGTGGTCAACCACGCCGAGCGGGTAAGTCGCTGCGAGTTTCCGGTAGCCGATCCACTGATCCGTGCAGAGCAAACTCACCTTGTTGGAGACGGCTTCATTCACGAAACTTTCGAGCGTCGAAGCGCGAACATTCTCGATCACGCGGCAAACGGCATTGCCCTTGCGGCTTACGGCTCCGACGATAGGCGTCTTGCCAGAGCCGATACCACCAGTCCCGCCACCTCCACCGCGCTTGTCCCAATGCCGGTTCTTGGCGAGCCCGCCGACGAAAGTTTCGTCAACCTCGACAATGCCACCAAGCTTCTCGGGTGCTTCGACCAGAGCGGCGCGGATGCGATGCGCCATGTACCAAGCAGTTTTGAGCGATCCGAAACCCATGTAGCGCCAAATCTGGCGAGCACTGATGCCCTTCTTGCTGGTCAGCATCAGGTGAATGACGCGAAACCAGTCGCGGAGCGGCTTATTGGTGTTCTCGAAGATCGTTCCGGCGATGATGGAGAAGCGATACCCGTTCGGGGCGCACTTCTCGCACTGCCAATGCCAGCTACGCGAGGGAAGGTCATAGACGGCGGGGTTGCCACAACGCGGGCAGCGAACGCCATCCGGCCACCTACGGGCCTTCAAATAGGCTTTGCAGGCATCTTCATCGGGGAACATTCGCTCGAACTGAGGAAGCGTAAGCTGATGAATTTGGCGGGGCTGCTTTGCTCTAGCCATGGCGGATCTCCCTCTAACGTAGAAGAATATTGCCATGGTTAAGGGTTTCTGTCAAGTAAGGGAACATCGCCCCAAATGAGCACCGCAATAACAGCTGAAAGTGCAGAAGGCGCCGGGTTATCCCTGCACCGAAAGATTGATTGGACGGGAGCGTTTTGGGTTGCGAGCGGTGTTCCTGCGCTGGTTCTTTTCTCGATCGGCGGTATCGCCGCTACGGTCGGTAAAGCGTCCTGGCTTCTACGCCGAGATCGCGGGACTTTTCCCAGGCAAATCGGGCGGCGCATCGATCTATGGCGCGGTCGCCTGGGTCCGCTATGCCAAGTTCATCGCGCCGACCTCGGTATGGTGCAATTGGTTCGCCTGGTCGCCTGTGCTTGCCATCGGGTCGGGACTCGGTGCCGGCTACATCCTCAGCCTGTTTTTCGCGCCTGATGCGGCCATCAACACGTGGCAGATCACGCTTGTCGATCTCGGCGCGGTCAAGGAAGGACTGACGCTCCGCATCAATGCGACCTTCTTCATCGGCCTGATTTTGATGCTGGCGTGTTTCCTGATCCAGCATGGCGGCATCCTGCGTTCGGCGCGCGCGACCATGATCATGGGCGTGGCGGCGCTGCTGCCCCTGATGCTGATCGGTATCGTCCCATTGCTGACCGGCGATCTGCCGCGCGAGAACTTCCTGCCGCTCGTTCCGCTCGGTCACGATGCCGCGGGCAACCCCATCGACGGCGCCTGGGACAAGGCGGGCTGGATCCTGGTTTTCGGAGGTCTGTTCATCGCCGCCTGGTCGACCTACGGCTTCGAGACCGCCGTCTGCTACACGCGGGAGTTCAAGGACCCGAAGCGCGATACGTTCAAAGCCATCTTCTATTCGGGGCTTCTATGTCTCGCAGTGTTCATCCTCGTCCCGTTGGCGTTTCAGGGTGCTCTCGGGTTGAAGGGGATGTTGGCGCCCGACATTTATAGCGGCATGGGTGTCGGCAAAGCCATGGCGCAGATGATCGGCGGCGGGCCCTTCATTGAGACAATCGTCGCGATTCTGCTGATCTTCGCCTTGATGCTTACTATCATGACGGCGATGGCGGGATCTTCGCGCACGCTGTATCAGGCGTCAGTCGACGGCTGGCTGCCGCGCTATCTGTCCTATGTGAACGAGCAGGGCGCTCCCACGCGGGCGATGTGGACTGACCTCACGTTCAATCTGATCCTACTCATGATGTCTGACTACCTGTTCATCCTGGCAGCGTCCAATGTCGGCTACATCATCTTCAACTTCCTCAACCTGAACGCTGGCTGGATTCATCGCAAGGATCGGCC
Organism: uncultured Alphaproteobacteria bacterium; assembly: GCA_963732205.1. Lineage (GTDB taxonomy): Bacteria > Pseudomonadota > Alphaproteobacteria > Rhizobiales > Methyloligellaceae > Methyloceanibacter. Next base: position 283,143 of record CAVSYE010000004.1, on the reverse strand, counting down.
GAATTGGGAGCGGCCTTACCGAGCGCCGACGATCCTGATCGTGATCGGCGGCGTGCTCGCCTACGTCAACGCGGCTCTGATGGGTGCCGGCGCGGACGTGTGGGGCGCACACACGCTGTGGACCGGGCTCATCTTCGCGGCCCTGATCATCCCGGTGTTCCTATTCCGCCACTACGTTCAGGACAAGGGCGTGTTCCCCAAGGACATGGTGGAAGACATGCACCTTGGGAAGGAGGAGAAGGTCGAGAAGCGTGCTGGAATGCTTCCCTACCTGGCGCTTGTTGCGGGTGTGGTCATCGTGCTGGTCACGCACTACTGGGCCACGAGCTAGGCACGCGGAACGAAGCGGTCGAAACTCCGGCCACGGGCTCACCCTTTACCGTGGCCGGAGTTCCTTAGTTTGGCTGCGACCTGAATGCGAAGCGGCCGCGCGGCCAAGCATCGGCCGGGAGGACACCAATGGCACTGGTGGACGCCGTCGATATTCCGTTTCTCAAGCTTTCCGACCCGACCTTCTCAACTCGCTCGCAGGAAGTGCGCCAAGCGCGCGAGCGAAGCTGGTATGCGCGCACCCCCTATGGCATCGCGGTCCTGCGCTACGATGATGTCGGGAAATTGCTGCGCGATCCGCGGCTCCGCCAAGGGAGCCATGCCTGGCCAGCCCATAACGACGTGACGGGAGTTTTTGCCGATTGGTGGCTGCGCATCGTTCTGAACCGTGTTGGCGAAGATCATGCGCGGCTGCGGCGGCTGGTGAATCCCGCGTTCTCGCCGAAACTCATCATCCCGCTACAGCCAAGCTTCGCCACGCTCGCTGAAGACATCGTCAACAAGTTCACCGCGAGCGGCCGCTGCGACTTTGTGGCGGATTTCTCAGAACCTTATGCTTCTCGGGTCACGTGCATCCTGCTTGGCCTTGATCAGGGCGAGTGGCGGCGACTGGCCGACATTACCGCCGACATGGGCTTGGCGCTCGGCGTCACCTTCAAGCGGGACGTGGCAAAGATCGACGCTGCGACCGTCGCCCTGTTCGAACACGCCCACTGCGTGATCGAGGAGCGACGCACGCAGCCGCCCGGAGACGATTTTGTCTCCCAGTTGCTGCAGGCCAATGAAGACAAGGACACGCTCAGCGATCAGGAGCTTTACGACATGGTTGTGCTTGCCGTGTTCGGCGGCATCGACACGACGCGCAATCAACTCGGCCTGGCGATGAGCATGTTCATCGAGCATCCGGATCAATGGCGTCTCCTGGCTGAGCGGCCCGATCTCGCGAGGAGCGCGGTCGAGGAAATGATGCGGGTGCGTCCGACGGTGACCTGGGTGACTCGCGAGGCGATTGAGGATTTCGTCCATCGCGACCTCGAGATCAAGCGCGGCACGACCCTCCACCTCTTTTCCGAATCCGCGGGCACCGATCCGCGCGTCTTTGCCCCGGGTTTCGACATCACTGCAGAGCGCAAGCCGCATTTCGGGTTCGGCGGCGGCGTGCATCACTGCCTCGGCCATTTCATCGCCCGCGCCGATATGACCGAGGCGTTGAAGGTACTGTCGCGGTGCCTCGGAAATCCGCGGTTTTATGGCGAGCCGATCTGGCTACCTGACAGCGGCAATACCGGCGCCATCAGGCTGCCGATCGCCTTCGATGCCGCATTCTGAATGAGGTGGGGGCTCGCATTGTCTTCCGGGTCTGTCAGCTCCCGATGCCCCCGGACGCTTAGGGAGAGGACGGTGCCCCAAGGCATGCTTTCTCCCGTTTGTGCGGCGTTGACGCGCGCTCAGGATGTGGCATCGTGTGGCGAGGCTTGAGACAAGCCGGGGTCGACCATGACGGAAGAGATCGTCAAGAGCACCTGCCCGCGTGACTGCTACGATGCTTGCGGGCTTGCCGTTTACCGCGAGGACGGCGTCATCACCAAAGTGCTTGGCGATCCTGACCACGCCATCTCGCGCGGCAAGCTCTGCGGCAAATGCGCCATCGCCTATAACGGCGCGTGGCGCGACCAGGAACTTAGGCTTAAGCACCCGTTGCGGCGCACGGGAGCGAAGGGCAGCGGCACGTTCGTCGCGATCTCCTGGGACGAGGCGCTCGCCGAGATCGCCAAGCGCTTCCGTTCGATCATCGACGCCGGCGATGCGCGCTCGATCATTCACACTCATTATACTGGCACCGTGGGGCTGATCGGCGGCTGGTTCCCCATCCGCCTGTTCAACCGCATGGGCGCGACCGAGGTCGACCCCGACACGGTGTGCAACAAGGCGGGCCACGTCGCGCTCGAACTCACCTTCGGCAACTCGCTCGAAGGGTTTGACCCGCGCACCGCAAAGAATGCGCGCACGCTTCTGATCTGGGGCGGCAATCCCTCCCATTCAGCGCCGCATCAGGACAAGGTGTTCGTCCGCGCGGCGGCCGAAACCGGAACCAAGATCATCGTTGTCGATCCGATCGGGCATGAGACCGCGACGTCGGCGGATATGCACCTCAAGCTTTTGCCTGGCACCGATGCTGCGCTCGCCTTTGCCATGCTCAACGTGATGCGGGCGAAAGGATTGCTCGATCGAGCCTTCATCGAGGCGCATGTGCTTGGTGCCGAGGAGCTCGACGCAGCGATCGACAGCATGCCGCCCGAGAAGGCGGCCGAGCTCTGCGGCGTTCCCGCCAGGCTGATCGAGGCGGCGGCAATCGCATACGCTGGCCCGTCTCTGCTTTGGCTCGGCCAGGGCGTGCAGCGTCAGCGCCAAGGCGGCAACGTGTTCCGCGCCTTGGCCGCGCTCGTCGCCTTGTCCGGCAATCTCGGCAAGCCGGGCGCAGGCTTTCTTTATATGAATGGCACCGGCGGGCGTGGCATCGACGGCGCCATGCTGACCATGCCGCAGCTTGCGCGCGATGGCACACGGTCGATCAGTCATATGGATCTCGCCGCGACCCTCGAAAACCCAGCTCGTGCCAAAGCCCTCGTCAACTGGAACAACAACCCGGCCGCGTCGTCGCCGGAGCAGGGGAGATTGCGTAAGGCACTCGCGCGCGAGGATTTGTTCCACGTCGCTGTCGACCTCTTTCACACCGACACCACCGCCTATGCCGACATCGTGCTCTCAGCTGCGAGCTTCCTCGAATGCAACGATCTCGTGCTCCCATATTTCGACTTGACTTCTCTCGGCTCAGGTGAAGACGCGCGAGCCTTTGGGTGAGGCTCTCTCCAATCATGAGATCTTCCGCCGGCTCGCGCGCGCCATGGGTTACAACGACCCCGAATTGTTCGAGAGCGAGACCGAGATCATCGACCGCCTGCTGGCGGCGACGCCTTACAAGGGCAGCTTCGCCGATCTCGCCAAGGTCGGCACTATCGAGCTGTTCGCCGAGCCGCAAATGCAGTTTGGCGACCTCAAATTCGCCACACCCTCAGGACGTATCGAGCTCGCCAGCGACAAGGCCGTCGAGCTTGGCCTTCCGCGCGCGCCGACCCCGCACGCCGATGCGCGGCCCCTGCCCGGGCATTTGCGCATCCTCTCGCCGGCCTCTCCATGGCAGATGAATTCGAGCTACGGAAATGACCCGGTCATTCGCAAACGGCTCGGACCGCCTACGGTCACGCTCCATCCCGACGATGCGGCGGCCGGCGGTTTGCGCGAGGGCGACATGGTCGTCCTGATCAACGATGTCGGCCGTCTGCCGCTCGCGGTGACGATTTCCGCTTCGGCGCAGCCGGGGGTCGGCATCGTCTATAAGGGGCGTTGGCCGAGCGCGTCGGCAGCCGACGCCAATGTCAATGCGCTGGTCCTCGGCCGCAAGAGCGACCTCGCCGAAAGCACGACGGTGCACAGCACCGAAGTCCGGCTGGAGCGTGCCGAAGCTGCCGCCTGAGCAGCCTCGCGCGGGCGCGTATTGGGTGAGAGCAAATTAGGCGTTCTGCCACTCAGAGCGCATGCTTTTCAGGCAGAGCCGCAGCGCAAACTTCGCTGCTGACCCGGATTCCCAAAAAACTCCAATCGCTTCTCTCTCCGGCACATCGCTTGCAAAGGAGTATTACGCTTTTTGTCATTCGTAATAACGGAGACCGGGATGCGCCGCAGCCTGATCAAGATGCCTTTTTTTGCCTTCGCTTTGTCCCTCGCGATCTTCGCGATGCGGCCGGCGTCAGCCGAGCCAGTCACCGTCGGCTATAGCGACTGGCCGGGTTGGGTCGCATGGCAGGTGGCCATCGACAAAGGGTGGTTCAAAGAGGCCGGCCTCGACGTGAAGTTCCAATGGTTCGACTATTCGGCTTCGATGGATGCCTTCTCCGCCGGCAAGATCGACGCCAATCTTATGACCAATGGCGACACGCTCGTCACTGGATCCGGCGGCGGCAAGGGCATCATGGTCATGCTAACCGACTACTCCGACGGCAACGACATGATCGTAGGCAAACCCGGCATCAAGACTCTGCCGGAACTCAAGGGCAAGAAGGTCGGGCTTGAGGAGGGTCTCGTCGAGCATCTGCTTTTGCTCAACGGGCTGAAGAAATGCGGCATGGCCGAGAGCGACGTGACCTTGGTGAACTCCAAGACCAACGAGACGCCGCAGGTTCTCGCCTCAGGGCAGGTCGACGCGATCGGCGCCTGGCAGCCGATCTCCAGTCAGGCCATGAAGGCGTTGCCGGGATCGCGCCCGGTCTACACCTCTGCCGATGCGCCGGGATTGATCTATGACGTGCTTGCCGTCAATCCGAAGAGCCTCGCCGAGCATCGTGCCGACTGGATCAAGCTGATCGAGGTTTGGGATCGCGTGGTGCACTACATCAACGATCCCAAGACCCAAGACGATGCTCTCAAGATCCTGTCGGCCCGCGTCGGGCTTGATCCCGAGACCTACAAGCCTCTGCTCAAGGGCACGCATTTGATCGATATCACCGAGGGCAAGAAGACCTTCGAGAAGGGCGAAGGCCTCGCCTCGCTCTACGGCTCGACCGCGATCGCTAACGACTTCAACGTCAAGAACGACGTCTACAAGGAGTCGCAGGACGTCGACAGCTACATCGACCCGTCGCTGATGAAGGAGGTGGCCCCGATGACCGCGGCGACGCCGTGACCAAGGCTCGCCCGGGGAAGTCAGCTTTCATTCGTAAATCATGGAGACCAGGATGCGCCGCACGCTGATCAGAACTTCGCTCTTTGCCGTGTCGCTTGCACTTTCCCTTTTGACCCTTGCTATGCGGCCGGCTTCGGCCGAGCCGCTCACCATCGGCTATAGCGACTGGCCGGGTTGGGTCGTCTGGCAAATCGCCATCGACAAGGGCTGGTTCAAGGAGGCCGGCGTCGACGTGAAATTCCAATGGTTCGACTACTCGGCCTCGATGGAAGCCTACGCGGCCGGGAAGCTCGACGCGGATTTGATGACCAATGGCGACACGCTGGTGACCGGTGCCGGCGGCGCCAAAGCCATCATGATCATGGCCACCGACTATTCGAACGGCAACGACCAGATTGTCGCCAAGCCCGGCATCAAGACGGTGCCGGAGCTTAAGGGCAAGAAGATCGGCGTCGAGATTGGCCTCGTCGATCACCTGCTCATTCTTAAGGCTCTCGAATTGAACAAGATGACCGAGAAGGACGTCACTCTCGTCAATACCAAGACCAACGATACGCCGCAGGTTCTGGCTTCGGGTCAGGTCGACGCCATCGCCGCGTGGCCGCCGAGCGCGTATCTTGCGCAAAAAGCGCTTCCCGGCTCAAAGCCGATCTTCACCTCCGCCCAGGCGCCAGGTCTCATCTACGACGTCCTTTCAGTGTCGCCGGCCAGCCTCGCCGCTCACAAAGACGATTGGATGAAGGTCATCTCGGTGTGGGACCGTGTGGTCAAATACGTCAACGATCCGGCCAACCAAGAGGATGCGTTCAAGATCATGAGCCAGCGCGACGGGCTCACGCCTGAGGAGTTCAAGCCGCTGCTCAAGGGTACGCGCTTGCTCACGCTCGCCGAGAATAAGAAAGTCTTCGAGAAAGGCCCGGGGCTTGATTCGATGTACGGCTCGAGCAAGGTCTCCGACGACTTCAACGTCAAGAATGACGTCTACAAGGAGCCTCAGGACGTCGACAGCTATATCGACGCGTCGTTAGTCGAGGCCGTGAAGCCGATGGCGTCGGCAACGCCGTAATCCGGCTGACTTCGCGGGCGCGGCGCAGATGACGCTTCAGCGCAAACGATGGTTCCAGGTCCTGAGGCCCATCTCGCCGCGCGCCAATCTCATCATCGGCTGCATGTCCTTTGTCGTGCCGCTGCTGATTTGGGCCTTGGTCAGCTACGTGCCGTGGGTTTGGCACCCGCAAGTGCTCATCACCGATCCGGGCTCTGTCGACTATCTTCAAGTCGGCATGCGCATGGACAAGGATGCTTTCGCGGGCGAGGTGAATGACGCGATTGCGGGAAAGCGCAAGCCGCCAGAAGGCGTTCCGGCCAATCCCATCTATCTGCCGGCGCCGCACGAGGTGGCACGCGCGCTCTACACCTCCTTCACCACCCCTCCTGCCACGCAAGACGGCAACTGGCTGCATCAGAGCCTGTGGCACTCGATACAGATCATCTTCTGGGGCTTCGTGATTTCCTCAGCCATCGGCGTGCCGCTCGGCATCATGTGCGGGACCTACGCCGCCTTCGCCCGTCTCAACGAACCGTTCATCGAGTTCTTCCGCTATCTGCCGGCGCCTGCCTTCGGCGCGCTCGCCGTCGCCATTCTCGGCATTTATGACGGGCCCAAGATCACCATCATCGTGATCGGCACGTTGTTCCAGCAGGTGCTGATCGTCGCCAACACGACGCGCAAGCTCGATATCGGTCTGGTCGAGGCGGCACTTACGCTCGGCGCCAAGGATGCGCGCAAGCTTCATGCCCGCGTGGTGATCCCCGGCATCCTGCCCGATCTCTACCGCGACCAGCGCATCCTTCTCGGTTGGGCCTGGACCTATCTGATCGTCGCTGAGCTGATCGGCACCACTTCCGGCATCACCTGGTTCATCACTCAGCAGGCGCGCTACCAGCATTTCGACAACGTCTACGCCGCCATCATCATGATCGGCATTTTGGGTCTTGGCACCGACATGCTGCTCGCGCTGATGGGCCGGCGCTTATTCCCGTGGGATCGCTCCCTTGGCAAGACGGCGTGAGGACAGGGCCATGAACCAGCTCGTCGTATCGCGACCTTTGCCGTCTTATCTCCACCAGTCGCAAGCTGTGCGCGATCGCTTCGAGCGCATGAAGGGGCGCGACGGCATCCTGCGCGTGGAAAATCTGTCCAAGACCTTCCACACACGCGAAGGCTCGACGCTCGCGCTGAAAGACATCAACTTCTCGACCCATCGCCGCGAGTTCCTCTGCATTGTCGGGCAGTCCGGCTGCGGCAAGTCCACGCTGGTGCGCATTCTCGCCGGCCTCGAAGAGCCGAGCGAAGGCGAGGTGCTGCTCGAAGGCAAGCCCGTGACCGAGCCAGGCAGCGATCGCGGCATGGTGTTCCAGGGCTACACGCTGTTCCCCTGGCTGACGGTCAAGAAGAACGTGATGTTCGGCCCCGAGGTGAACGGTCACGGCAGGGAGATTGCCGAGCGCGAAGCGCTGCAATGGCTCGCGCTCGTCGGCCTGGAAAAGTTCGCCGACGCTTATCCGCATCAGCTATCGGGCGGCATGAAGCAGCGCGTCGCCATCGTGCGCGCTCTTGCCAATCAGCCGCGCATTCTCCTGATGGACGAACCGTTCGGCGCGCTCGATGCACAGACGCGCGGCCGCATGCAGGCGCACTTGCTCGAGATCTGGCGCAAGATCGATATCACCATCGTCTTCATCACCCACGACCTCGACGAGGCGATCTTCCTCGCCGACCGCATTCTCGTGCTCTCGGCCCATCCCGGCGAGGTGCAGGAGCTTATCGAGGTGCCGGTGCCGCGCCCGCGCAGCACCGCTCAGTTCGTCTCACCCGAGTTCATCGCCACCAAGGCCCGGCTCGAGGAGCTGATCCATCAGCATACGCCTCACGACGAGGACGAAGACATCGACAACTATCCGGTCGTGCCGCGCCTCGCCGAGGCGTCCGACAATGTGGAATAGCCATGCAGTGGGCTGAGCGGACATGGGCTGAGCTGCCGAGCGATCTCAAGACCGCCGCGCACTCGGCGATTCTACCCGTCGGCGCCACCGAGCAGCACGGGCCGCATATGGGCTGCGGCATGGACTCGGTCCTCGCCGACCGGCTCTGCTCCGCGGTGGCGACGCGAACCAAGGTGCCGGCTCTTCCCACGCTTCCTTATGGCTGTTCGCTGGGGCACAGCCGGCGCTGGCCCGGCACCATCGCCATCAAGCCTGGCATCCTCATCGAATTCGTCAAGGAGATCGGCGATTGGGCCTACGCCTCGGGTGTCAGGCGGCTTTTCATCGTCAACACCCATGTGACCAACGCCGCGCCTTTGCGATGCGCACTCGAGCTGCTGCGCGCACAGCACGACGACCTCATGGTTGGGCTGGTCAACACGGCGACCTTGAGCCCGCGCGTGCGCGAAATCAGCTTCGCCGACGCCGAGGACTGGCACGCCAATGACGCTGAGACTTCGCTGATGCTTGCCGTCGCCCCGAAGATGGTGCGCCCCGAATTGCTCGGTGAGGCCGACGATCACGATCGAACCGGAGATTGCGTGTTCGCCCATCCCGTCAACCGCACCAGCCTCAATGGCGTGACCGGGACGCCGAGCCAAGCCACCGCCGAGAAAGGACGCACCTTGTTCGAATGGATGGTCGAGGATTTGAGCACGGTGATCCTCCGCGGCATGACCGAGACGCCGCCGCTCGAGCACTCTTATTTCGAGATTGCCAACTGACTGCGTATTGAACGTAAGCGGAGAGATATTCGATGGAAATGTATGTCGGCGACAACATCAAGCAGACGCAGGAGGAACTGGGCGCCAAAGGCGTCAAATATTGCATCGGCGCCTATGTCGATATCCACGGCGTGCCTAAAGGCAAGGTGGTGCCGCTCTCCCATCTCGATCACATGGCGCACGGCTCGGAACTCTATACCGGTTACGCGCTCGACGGTCTCGGCCAGGAGCCGAACGAGGACGAGTTCGCCTCGGTTCCCGATCTCGGTCACATCATCCAACTACCGTGGGAGCCAAAGGTCGCCTGGATGCCGGCCGATATCACCTTCAGGGGCAAGCCTTATCCTTTGAGCACTCGAGTTGCTCTCAAGACCATGCTCAAGCAAGCCGCCGAGCTCGGCTTCGGCTTCAATCTCGGCATCGAGTGCGAAGTGTTCGTGCTCAAGAAGAATGGCGACGGCAGGATCGAGGTCCCCAATCCCGACGATAAGCTCACCAAGCCCTGCTACGACATCGCCGGCTTCCTCGCCAATTTCACCTGGCTCGACAAGGTTGCCACCTGCATCGACCAGCTCGGCTGGGATCTCTATTCCTTCGACCATGAGGACGCGAACGGCCAATACGAGTTCGACTTCCGTTATGCGCCGGCGCTCACCACCTGCGACCGCTACATCTTCTTCCGCTACATGGCCAAGCACTACGCCAAGGAGGAGGGGCTGATCGCGACGATGATGCCGAAGCCATTCGCCGACAAAACCGGCTGCGGCGCGCATTTCAATATGTCGCTTTACGACCTTGAGAGCGGGAGCAACGTCTTCACCTGCTCGCCGAGCGAGGACCCCCGCGGTTTGGGGCTGACTGAGATTAACTACAATTTCATCGGCGGCATCTTGCGTCACGGGCGCGCGCTGTGCGCCGCCTTCTCGCCCACCGTCAACAGCTATAAGCGCCTCGTGCGCCAGGGGGCGATGAGCTACTTCTCCTGGGCGCCCGTGTTCAACTCCTATGGTTCCAACAACCGCACCAACTCGGTGCGCGTACCGATGGGAGGCGGGCGCTGCGAGTCGCGCAATGCCGACGGCTCGGTCAATCCATATCTCGCCGCCGCGCTTGCGCTTGCTGCCGGGCTCGAAGGTGTGTGCGAGAAGATCGATCCCGGCGCACCCAACGACGACAATCTCTACACCATCTCGGACCAAGAGCGGAAAAGCCGCGGCATCGACTTCCTGCCGCAGACCTTGCAGGAAGCCGTCGCCGCCTTTGCCGCCGATCCGCTGATCGAAAAAGCGCTAGGGAAGGAGCTCAAAGATGAATTCATCAAATACAAGACGGCCGAGTGGGAGGAGTACCATCTTTCGATCAGCCAGTGGGAGGTCGACCGCTATACCCATTTCTTCTAGGAGCTGACCATGAGCGTGTCAGCGGAGGGTCGTGGCCGGCCGGTCAGTCGCATTTCCATATCGCTACCCGAGAAATTGCTCAGCGATCTTGATCGCATGGTGAAGCAGCGCGGCTTCGGCAGCCGCTCGCAGGCCGTCAACGAGATGTTGCACAACGCGCTGACCGAGCATAGCAACGACATCGGCGACGGCGTGATGGTCGGCATCATCGCGCTGTTCTACAACAACGCGGTGCCCGGGCTGCAGAAGCAGCTGGCAGATTTGCAGGTGCGGTATATCGACGAGGTGATCTCCTCGCTGCACGTGCACCTCATGGACAACAAGACCATGGAGGTGGTCCTGGTGCAGGGCCCGGCGCCGACATTGCAGATGATCTCCGACGAGATGACGTCTAAGCGCGGCGTGATCTCCGGCCGCATCCACCTGGTCGCAGCGCTCATCCCGCAAGTTCATCCCTTCATCGACAAGCCCAGGCTCACCCGAGAGAAGGTGTCATGAGCGGCGTCGAACGACATTGATCGACGGTGCAAACCGCACGGTGGACGGCCTCCGTGCGCTGAATTCGATCCCGGGACGGCCCGGACTTAGGGAGGCGCATGCGCGAGCGCGCGTTACGAGGTTCCTGTCATGACCACACCCATCACATCGGATACGCTTCCCGGCGGAAAGCATTGGTCGTTGATCTTGTGGCGGAACAATCGCCTCAAGCTCACCGACCTCGACGGCGGCGCCAATGTCGGCATGGTGTTCTTCAATCCGATGAACCTGCTCGAGCGTTATAACGCGCCCGACACGCTGAAATGCCAGCATACGTTCAAGCTCACCGCGGGCCACTGCCTCTATTCGGATATGGGCCGCGTCTTCTGCTCGATCGTGGCCGACAGCTTCGGCTGGCACGACACCGTGTGCGGCAACACCACCAAGGCGTCCACCGCGCGGAAATGGGGCGAAACGAGCTACCAGGCCGAGCGCAATGATTGGCACCAGAACGGCCGTGACAGCTTCCTGGTCGAAGGCGCGAAATACGGCCTCGGCCGCCGCGATCTTCCGGCCAACGTGAACTGGTTCAGCAAGGTTGTCGTGGCCGATGACGGAGCCTTGTCGCTCGATCAGAGCGCCGCAAAGCCTGGCGCCTCGGTCGAGCTCAGATTCGAGATGGACACGCTCGTTCTGCTCCACACCTGTCCGCATCCTCTCAACACGTCACCCGCATTTCCGTGGAAGCCCGTGCGCTACGAGATCTTCGAGGGTCCGCCGGCCGCGGCCGACGACCCGAACCGCCTCTCGGCGCCCGAGAACATGCGCGGTTTCGAGAACAACCGCATCTTCCAGGCCGGCTGCTGCGCGCGAGGCCACTGATGATCCAGGAAAGCCCGCTTAAAATTGCCGCCACACACTGCCACAAGATCGTGCCTGCCGGCGCCTATTGGATCGATGTCGTGCGCAAGGGGGAGACATTCCGCATCGTCGACCTCGAAGGCAATCAGGCGGTCGACACGCTGTTCTTCAATGCCGACGACCCCGCCGAGCACTATTCTGCCTCGGATACCATCCGCGAGCAGGGCAACATCTATCTCACCGTGGGCACCACGCTCATGTCCGAGCTTTGCCGGCCGATGCTCACCATCACCGCCGACACGGTCGGCCGCCACGACACGCTGGGCGGCGCCTGTTCGACCGAGAGCAACACCGTGCGCTACGCGCTGGAAAAGAAGACGATGCATGCCTGCCGCGACAGCTTCCTGCTCGCCGTCGCCGAGAACGATCATTATGGGCTCTCCAAACGCGACATCCCCCACAACATCAACTTCTTCATGAACGTGCCGGTGACGCCCGACGGCAAACTGGAGTTCGTCGACGGCCTGTCCGCGCCCGGCAAATATGTCGAGATGGTCGCCGAGATGAACGTGATCGTGCTCATCTCCAACTGCCCGCAGCTGAACAACCCCTGCAATGCCTATAACCCGACGCCGATCGAGGTCGCGATCTGGGACGCGACACGCTGACATGTTTCGCAAGGTGCTGATTGCCAATCGCGGCGCCATCGCCTGCCGCATCATCCGCACGCTCGACCGCATGGGCGTCGCGAGCGTCGCGGTCTATTCGGAAGCGGACCGGCATTCGATGCATGTGGCGAGGGCGGACGAGGCGGTTGCGATCGGCCCGTCGCCGGCCGCGGAAAGCTATTTGAAGATCGATACGATCCTCGACGCCGCGCGAAAGACCGGCGCCGAGGCGATCCATCCGGGCTACGGCTTCTTGTCGGAGAACCCGGACTTCGCCGAAGCTTGCCAGCGCGCCGGTATCGTTTTCATCGGTCCCAAGCCTGAGCACATGCGCGCCTTCGGGCTGAAACATAAAGCGCGCGAGCTTGCGCTTCAGGCAGGGGTTCCGCTCGCGCCGGGGTCTGGCTTGCTCGGCGATATTGCCGATGCGGAGGCCGAGGCCGCGCGCATCGGCTATCCGGTCATGCTCAAGAGCACGGCGGGCGGGGGAGGGATCGGGCTCCAGCTTGCCGCCACCCGCAGCGATCTTGCGCCCATGTTTGAGCGCGTCGAGCGGCTCGCGCGCAACAACTTCAAGGACGCCGGAATCTTCGTCGAGAAATATGTCGCGCGCGGACGCCATGTCGAGGTGCAGATCTTCGGCGACGGCAAGGGAACCGTCATCGCGCTCGGCGAGCGCGACTGCTCGGCGCAGCGGCGCAATCAGAAAATCATCGAAGAGACACCGGCGCCGAACCTGCCCGACAAGACCCGCGCGGCGCTGTGGGACACGGCCTGCCGGCTCGGCCGCTTGGTCAATTACGAGAGCGCGGGCACGGTCGAATATCTCTACGACGCCGCGACCGACGAGTTTTACTTCCTCGAGGTCAACACCCGCCTCCAAGTCGAGCACGGCGTGACCGAAGAGGTGAATGGCATCGACCTCGTCGAATGGATGGTGCGCCAGGCGGCGGGCCAGCTGCCGCCGCCGCTGGACCAGGCGAACGTCAAGCCGAAGGGCGCGGCGATCCAGGCGCGACTCTATGCCGAAGACCCGGGGCGCGACTTCCGCCCGAGCTCGGGGCTCCTCAGCCATGTCGCTTGGCCTGAAGGCGCGCGTATCGAGACGGGGGTCGAAAGCGGGGCGGAGGTTTCGCCGTTCTACGATCCGATGCTCGCCAAGATCATCGTGACCGGGGCAACGCGCGAGGATGCGTTGCGCAAGCTGCAAAAGGCGCTCGACGCGACCGAGATCGGCGGGCTCGAGACCAATCTCGATTATCTCCGCCAGCTCTCACGCCTCGACATCCTCGCCCGCGGCGAGATGCTGACGCGGAGCCTGCAAAGCGTCGCCTATCGCGCTGATACCATTGAGGTTCTTGCTCCTGGCACGCAGACCACGATCCAGGATTGGCCGGGGCGGCTCGGCTATTGGGCCGTCGGCGTGCCGCCGTCAGGTCCGATGGATGCGTTGTCCTTTCGCCTCGCCAATCGGCTTGTCGGTAACGAGGAGGACGCAGCCGGCATCGAGACGACGCTCTCAGGCCCGACACTCAAATTCAATGCCGAAACGGTGGTCTGCCTCGGCGGCGCCGAGCTTGCCGCGACGCTCGACGGAGAGCCCGTCGCCTATTGGCAACTGCTTGCCGTCAGGGCTGGACAGGTGCTGAAGCTTGGCAATGTGACGGGCGGGGGCGTCCGCGCCTATATCGCCGTGCGAGGCGGCATCGACGTGCCGCGCTACCTCGGCAGCCGTTCGACCTTCACCCTCGGCAAGTTCGGCGGCCATGCCGGACGCAGTTTGCGCGCCGGAGACGTCCTTCACATCGGCGTCGTAAGCGAGATGGTTTCGCACGAGACACCGCTCGACTCAGAACTTAAGCCTCAACTCACCCACACCTGGGAGATCGGCGTGCTCTACGGCCCGCACGGCGCGCCCGACTTCTTCACGCCCGACGACATCGCTGCATTCTTCGCCGCCGATTGGGAGGTTCACTACAACTCGAACCCGACTGGAATTCGCCTGATTGGCCCGAAGCCTATCTGGACGCGCGAGGATGGCGGCGAAGCCGGATTGCATCCCAGCAACATCCACGACAACGCCTATGCCGTCGGCACGATCAACTTCACCGGCGACATGCCGGTGATCCTCGGGCCCGACGGTCCGTCGCTCGGCGGCTTCGTTTGCCCCGCCACCATCGTGCAAGCCGAGCTATGGAAAATGGGCCAGCTCAGGTCTGGCGATAAAGTGCGCTTCGTCCGTCTCACGCCTGAAGAAGCTACGCGGAGTCTCACCCGGCAGGACGCCGAGATTGCTGCGCTCGCGCCCGTCACGACGCCAAAATCGCGTGGAGGGGAGGGCATCGACGATTGCATCGTCGGGGCTCGCGACGCCACGCCGCCAAGCCCGACGGTGGCCTACCGCCGCGCCGGCGATTCCTATCTCCTGATCGAATATGGTCCCATCGTGCTCGACTTGGTTTTGCGCTTTCGCGTGCATGCGCTGATGCAAACGGTCGAGCACGCCATTGCCTCGGGGCGTCTCGCCGGCATTATCGATCAGACGCCGGGCATTCGCTCTCTCCAAATCCACTACGACCCGCGTTTGCTCTCGCTCGATGATCTAATCGCGGCTCTTCAGTCGATCGAGGACGAGCTCGGCGACATATCGAACATGGAGGTCTCTTCGCGCATCGTCCATCTGCCGCTTTCGTGGAACGACGAGGCGGTGCAGAAGACGATCGACAAATATATAAAGGGCGTGCGCTCCGACGCGCCCTGGTGCCCCTCGAACATCGAATTTATACGTCGTATCAATGGCCTGGAGTTAATCGAGGAGGTCAGGCGCATCGTCTTCGACGCGACCTATCTCGTGCTCGGGCTGGGGGATGTCTATCTCGGCGCTCCCGTCGCCACGCCCGTCGATCCGCGCCATCGTCTCGTCACCACCAAATACAATCCGGCGCGCACCTGGACGCCAGACAACGTGGTCGGAATCGGCGGCGCCTATCTTTGCATCTACGGCATGGAGGGGCCCGGGGGCTATCAGCTCTTCGGCCGCACCTGCCAGATGTGGAACACCTACCGCGCCACCGATGCCTTCGCGGACGGCAAGCCGTGGCTGTTGCGTTTCTTCGACCGCATCAGATTCTATCCCGTCTCCGGCAACGAGCTGCTCGACTTTCGCGACTCCTTCCTGCACGGCAAGGCCAAGATCGCGACCACGCCCGGACGGTTCCGGCTCAAGGACTATCTCGCCTTCCTCGACGAGAACGCAGCGAGTGTCGCCGCTTTCAAATCTCGCCAGCAGTCGGCCTTCGAGGCCGAGCGTGCCCGCTGGCAGGAGACGGCCGACAGCACGACCCTTGCCGTCGAGGCGATGGAAGAGGTCAATGGCACTACTCTGGTGCCTGAAGGCGCAACCGCGGTGGAAAGCCCGGTGCCCGGCAGCGTGTGGAAGATTCTCGTCGAGCCAGGCCACCAGGTCAGCGAAGGCGAGACTTCTGATCATCGTCGAATTGATGAAGATGGAGATCGCAGTTTGCGCGCCGTCGAGCGGATTGATCCACGAAGTGCGCTGCGCCGAGGGGAGGGCGGTCGAGCTCGGCCAAGCTCTCGTCATCATGGCGGAGTTGGGCGCATGATCCTCTCCCTCGACATCGGAAATCTTGCTCGCCTTTACGTCTCGGGCGAAGCGACACCAGAGTTGATCATCCGCGGGGTCTATGCGCGCATCGATAAGAAAGGCGTGCGCCCCGATTGGATCACGCTCGTCGATGAAGATGTGGCAATCGCCAAAGCGCGCACGGCGCCGCGCGGGTCCCTCTACGGCATTCCGTTTGCAGTGAAGGACAATATCGACGTCGCCGGATTGCCCACGACCTGCGCGTGTCCTGAGTTCGCTTATGTCGCGGAACGCTCGGCAACCGTGGTCGAGCGTCTGGAACAGGCCGGCGCGATCCTCCTCGGCAAGACCAATCTCGACCAATTCGCCACCGGGCTGAACGGAACGCGCTCGCCTTACGGCATTCCCACGAGCGCCTTCTCCCCCGACTATATCTCTGGCGGCTCGAGTTCTGGCTCGGCAGTGGGCGTCGCGGCAGGCCTTGTGTCGTTTGCGCTCGGCACCGATACGGCAGGCTCTGGGCGAATCCCCGCTGCGTTCAATAACATTGTAGGGTTGAAGCCGACCAAAGGCCTGATCTCGATGCGCGGCGTGGTCCCCGCCTGCCGCACGCAAGATACGGTTTCGATCTTGGCCTTGACCGTTGCCGATGCCGCCAAAGTGGCGGCAGTCGTCATTGCGCCGGACCAAGACGACCCTTATGCCCGCATCGACTCGCCGCGTTTCGCCGTGGAAGCTGCTCCCGTAGCGCTTAAGGTCGGTGTCCCGCAAAAAGGGATCCCGTTCTTCGGCGATAGCGATTACGAGCGGCTCTATTGCGCGGCCGTCGGCCGCATGCAGGCACTCGGCGCCGAGATCGTGCCGATCGACTATGCGCCCTTTGCCAAGACCGCGGCGATGCTCTATGGCGGCCCGTGGGTGGCAGAACGGCTTGCCGCCGTGGCTGAGCTGGCGATGCGAAATCCTGACGCGCTCCACGAGGTGGTGCGCGGCATCATTCTCGGCGCACGAAACAAGACGGCACTCGAAACCTTCCAGGCCTTCTACGATCTCGCCGAGCTCGTTCGCGAGGCAAGCCGCGAATGGGCGAAGATGGACCTCATGCTGCTGCCGACGGCTGCAACGACTTACAAGATCGCCGACATGCTCGCCGAGCCTGTCAAGCTCAACACCGCGCTCGGCACTTACACCAATTTCGTGAATCTAATGGACCTCGCCGCGCTCGCCGTTCCGGCGGGGTTCCGGCCCGACGGCATTCCCTTCGGTGTGACCCTGATCGGGCCCTCGCTGTCCGACGGTATGCTTGCCTCGATCGGCGATGTGGTGCAACGGTCGCTGGCCGACGCAAAGCTCGGCGCCACCGTCTTCCCGTTGCGCGACACACCGCCCGTCAGCATCGAACCCGCAGCAAGCAAGAAAGTGAGACTAGCAGTCGTCGGCGCGCATCTCTCCGGCCAGCCGCTCAATATCCAACTCCTCGAGCGCAAGGCTAAGCTCGTCGAGACAACGCGTACCGCTGCTGGCTATCGCCTCTACGCGCTTGCCGACACTTCGCCTCCCAAGCCGGGCCTTGTCTTCGACGGCACCGGCGCCGGCGCCATCGAGGTCGAGATCTGGGAAATGGATGAAGCGTCGTTCGGTTCGTTCGTCGCCGCGATTCCTGCGCCGCTTGCCATCGGCACGCTGAGCCTCGCCGATGGCCGCACAGTCAAGAGCTTCCTCTGCGAAACCTACGCGATGGAGGGGGCCGAAGATATAACCGCCTTTGGCGATTGGCGGGCATGGCTCAGCGGGTGCTCTGGTGAGCAGCGAAGAAGCCTAATGGTGGGCAGCGAAAAAGCCTAACGGCTTAGAGTCTGCCGAGCAACGCGATCCTCCCGCCCCGCCGTGAAGACCGGCGGGAAAGATGTGCGTGCTTACGCGTGTGATCCGCGCTGGGATGTAACGCGCCACGCGCCCGTTGGGTTCACCCTGTCAAACCGGAACAATCTCTCTGACTCTTCGTTCGATCAGTCTCCTGCGAACCCCTTCAATCCCTCGGAGGACCACCCAATGAAGAGATTGATATCTTGCACGACGGTTGCCCTTCTCTTGGCAACCGGCTCGGCTCTTGCCGCTGAGGACGCGGCTCAGCCGAATGCGGCTCAGCCTGATATGATTCAGCCGAATGCCGCCCAACCGAGTGCCGCTCAGTCCGACCAGACTCAACCGAATGCCGCGCAGTCCGATCAGAACTCGGCCAAATGCCGCACAGTCCGATCAGTCTCAGCCGAATGCCGCGCAGTCCGATCAGACTCAGCCGAATGCCGCTCAGTCCGATCAGTCTCAGCCGAATGCCGCGCAGTCCGATCAGACCCAGCCGAGTGCCGCTGCGCAGGATCAGGCGGCGACGCCCTCGGAGGAGACGCCCACCGCGCGCTCAGAGGACATCGGGGCGCTGACCAACGGAGCGCTCCCCATCAGCGACTACTACAATCAGACGGTTTACGATAACCGCGATAACAAGATCGGCGACGTGAACGACATGCTCCTCGACAACAGCGGCAAGATCAACGCGGTGATCGTCGGCGTCGGCGGCTTTCTCGGCGTCGGCGAGAAGAATGTGGCCGTGCCTTTCTCATTGCTGAAGGTCGCCGACAAGGACGGCAGCCGCTACTTAGTGCTGGAGGCCAACAAAGAGGCGCTGCAGAGCGCACCCGGCTACGTCTACGACAGCAGCAAGAAGGTCTGGATGCCGGCCACGAAGCAGGGCTAAGGCTCGCGTTTCACGAGCCGGCAGGGCGGGTCGGGCCGCGCTCCCGGCCCCTCCCTCTTCCAATCGCGGCGTCTCACTGATCGCACTTAGGCGCCGCTGCGGTGGACGACGTTGATTGCTCGGCGAGCTCGGGGAAGTCCTGCGGCAACGCGGCCAAGATCGCGCGCATGTCCTTGTAGCGCGAAGGGTGGTCGGCAGCCCCGAGCACGACGGCAACGATGGTTTGTCCGTTGGGCGCGCGCCATCCCACCACGAGATGGTAGATGTTCTTGCTGAAGTAGGATCCCGTCTTGGCGCCGAGGATAGTGTCGTCGCCGAGCATCTCGATCGTGCTGTTGATAGTGACGGTGCGCACCTGAGGTCCGCCGATGCTCACGGTTCGGCGCGCGCATTGCCAGAACGGCAGCAATCGTGGATCGCGGAACACCGTGCTGCCGATGATGGCGATGTCGCGCGCGGTCGACACGTTTGCCGCCGAGATACCATACGGGTCGGCAAATTGACTGTGCTTTGCCCCAAGCGCCACGGCGGTCGGCCGCATCTCCTGCACGAAGGGCTTGATCGCGCTGCCGCGCTTCGTTTGCCCGGCAAGCATCTTGCGTCCGGTGAAATCGGCGATGGCCAGAGCCGCATCGTTGCCGGAGACGAGCAGCGTGCCGTACAGCAGGTCCTGCAAGCTCCAGATGTCGCCTTTGCGCAAACCCGCCGTCGAGCCGGGCACGAGATCGGCCTGAGTGACGGTCACCTGGTCCGACAGCTCGCCGCCCAGACGCTGCATCAGCACATAGGCGGTGATCAGTTTGGTGATGCTGAGGATCCTGTACACCTTGTCCGGGTTCTTCGTGTAGAGAACCTGCCCGGTGTCGGCATCGACCACGAAGACGGATGTCGCCGTCACCTCGAGCGGAGCCTTCGTCTGCTGCCCGAAAGCGCGCCCTCCGGTCAGAGTTGCCGCTGCCAAAGCTGCGGCACCGAGCGCGATGCCTACGACTCCGCCGCGCCGTCCTCTAAAAGCAAACGATGGCACGAAGGTCATCGGCGGGTGATAGCCAATGAGCGCGCGGAACGGAAGCGGACTTATCGCGCGCGAGCGCAGGACTTGCGCCGCGGCTTGGAATTGACAGAATTTCCCGTCACCAACCGGTCACAATGAAATTCCATCAGGGCTGCTGGAATTCGCTGTAGCTTGGCAAGCCCGGCGCCTGGAGCCATTGGTTCAGAGTCACATGAGACGGGGTTCCCTAATAGTTGCGCTCGGCCTCAGCCTCTTTTTGATTAACGCCCCCGCCTTTGCCAGCGTCGAGCCGGCGACCCCGACGGCCGTGGGCGTATGGCAGCAGGTCGGTGACGACGGCAAAGTGGGCGCGCTGGTGACGATCAGCGAGGAAGAGGGCGTCTATGTCGGGCGCCTTTCGCAACTCTTCCCAGAGCCCGGCGACGACCCCAACCCGATTTGCACCGAGTGCTCCGGCGACAAGCATAATCTGCCCATACTCGGCCTCGTCTTCATCGAGGGAATGAAGAAGTCGGGCCTCGATTACGAGGGAGGCACGATCCTCGATCCCGAGACGGGCAAGACCTACCACGCGAGCATGCATTTGAGCCCCGACGGCAGCAAGCTCACCGTGCGCGGCTATATTGGGCTTGAGATTTTCGGCAGGAGCCAGACCTGGAACCGGGTCCAGTGATCTCGGCAAAGCCGCCAACCATCGGCTCAAACTCCGCCCAAGACCTGCTAAACCTCTAGCGCCGCAAGCTGCGGCTCTACCGGATGGTGCCCGTGGCCAAAAACGATCTTGCCTTCGTGACTGGAGCCACCGGCTTCGTCGGGTCGGCGGTCGCAAGGGCCCTTCTGGCTGCCGGGATCGGCGTGCGCGCTCTTGCCCGCCGTCAGTCGGCAAAGGGCAATCTCGACGGCCTCGCCGTGGAGCTGGTCGAAGGCGACATGCGCGATCCCGCCGCCGTCCGCGGCGGCGTAGAAGGCGCGCGCTATGTTTTCCACGTCGCCGCCGATTATCGGCTCTGGGCGCCTGATCCCGACGACATCATGCGCGCCAACGTCGAGGGCACGCGCGTGGTGATGGAGGCCGCTGCGGCGGCTGGCGTCGAGCGCATCGTCTATACGTCGAGCGTCGCCACGCTCAATCCGCGCGGCGATGGCAAGCCGGCCGATGAGACGCGGCGGCTGACCGAAAGCGAGGCGATCGGCGCCTATAAGAAGAGCAAAGTCGCGGCCGAGCGGCTGGTCGAGGCCATGGTCAAGGATGGCCTCCCTGCCGTCATCGTCAATCCATCGGCACCGATCGGGCCTCGCGACCGGAGGCCCACGCCGACCGGGCGGTTGATCGTCGAGGCAGCCTCCGGCCGCATCCCAGCATTCGTCGATACCGGACTCAATGTCGTACATGTCGATGATGTCGCCGCCGGTCATGTGTTGGCGCTGGGGAAGGGCCGGATCGGCGAGCGCTATATTCTCGGCGGCGAGAACATGACCCTCGCCGAACTTCTCGCTCGCATCGCCAAGCTCGTCGGCCGAGCGCCGCCGCGCATCAGCCTGCCGCGCTGGCCGCTCTACCCTATCGCCTACGCCGCCGAGGCCATTGCGCGGCTCACCAAGCGCGAGCCCCTCGCAACCGTCGATGGGCTCCGCATGTCCGAGCACTTTATGTATTTCACGTCTGCCAAGGCGGAGCTCGAGCTGGGATACAAGCCGCGGCCCGCCGAGAAGGCCATTCGCGACGCCGTCGACTGGTTTCGTCAGGCGGGCTATCTCTCGTGACTAGCGCTCTGATCGTCACCTCGCTTGCGCTCGGCATTTGGATCTATCTCGTGCTGCTTCGCGGCTTGTTCTGGCTTGCGCGGGAGCGCGAGGACCGCGACCGGCCGGCGCCGCTGGAAGATGGCGACTGGCCGAGTGTCGTCGCGGTGATCCCGGCCCGCAACGAGGCTCTCGCGTTGCCGCGGACGCTCGCCTCACTGTCGGCGCAGAATTATCCAGGCAAGTTATCGATCGTCGTGGTCGATGACGATTTCGAGCGACGGCACCGGCGCGATCGTTCGCGAACTCGCGGGTTCTCTCGCGCGCCAGGTCACGGTGCTTCGCGGCGAGTTGCTGCCGCTGGGATGGACCGGGAAGGTCTGGGCTATGCACCAGGGCATCGCCCACGCCGAGGCGATGGAGCCTGCGCCTGACTATCTCCTCCTCACCGATGCCGATATCGAATATCCGCCTCAGGCGGTCGCCCGGCTTGTGGCGCGCGCCAAGGCATCACGCACTGTGCTGACATCTCTCATGGTGAGGCTCAATTGCGAGAGCTTGGCCGAGCGCGCGCTCATCCCGGCCTTCGTCTATTTCTTCCAGATGCTCTATCCCTTCGCCTGGGTGAACCGGAAAGAGGCGAAGACCGCCGCCGCCGCCGGCGGCTGCATGCTCGTCGGGCGGCAGGCGCTCGCTCGCGCCGGAGGTATCGGCAACATCCGTGACGCTCTGATTGACGATTGCGCGCTGGCGCGCTTGCTCAAGGCTGAGGGCTCGATCTGGCTCGGCTTGAGCCCCGACATCTTGAGCCACCGTTCTTATCCCCGCTTTGGCGATATCCGCCGCATGGTCGCCCGCTCGGCTTATGCCGAGCTCGACTATTCCCCGGCGCTGCTCGCTACGACCCTAATCGGCATGGTTCTGACCTATATCGCAGTGCCAATTCTCGCCATTTTCGGCCCATTTCCGGCCAATGCCGTGGCGATTGCGGCGTGGGCCTTGATGACGCTAACCTTTTTGCCGATCCTGCGTTTCTATCGCGTGTCACCGCTATGGGCCGTAGGGCTTCCCTTGATTGCCGCGGCCTATTTGGCGTTCACATTCGATTCGGCGTACCAGCATTGGCGGGGCAGGGGCGGGGCATGGAAGGGACGCAGTCAGGCGCTTGCAGCGAAGCAATGATAGGGATCGCTCCCGAAGTTGCTGCGAGCAAGACCGAGCACGGCGAGAACTTTCCCGTCGCGTCGCTGTTGATAGCGCCTCGCCTCAGGCCGCTCATCTTGAGCTTCTACCGCTTCGCGCGCGCCGCCGACGACATCGCCGATCATCCGACTTTGTCCGTGGGCAGCAAATTCGAGCGGCTCGATGCTTTGGAAGAAACTCTGCTCGGCAAGTCCGACAGCGCCCAGGCTGCTCAGCCTCTCCGTCGCATTCTCGCCGCGAAGAAACTCGCGCCGACGCATCCGCTCGATCTTCTCACCGCCTTTCGCGCCGACGTGACGAAGCGCCGTTACGCGAACTGGGACGAGCTGATGCACTACTGCCGCTACTCGGCCATGCCGGTCGGCCGCTTCGTGCTCGATCTCCACGGCGAGGACGAATCCACCTGGGCGTATTCCGATCCCCTCTGCTCGGCTTTGCAGGTGATCAACCACCTGCAGGATTGCGCCAAGGACTATTGTGAGCTCGACCGCGTTTATCTCCCGCTCGACATGATGGCGGGGCATGAGACAAGCGTCGCGGATTTGGCCGAACCACGCGCCACGCCTGCTCTCAGCGCTTGGCTCAAGGCGATTGCCGCAAAGACGGCCACCCTCATGCCAGAGGCCTCGCAACTTCCGCTCGCCGTGCGCGATACGCGTCTGGGTCTCGAGACGGGGGCCATCGTGCAGCTTGCGCACACGCTCATCGCCATTCTGATGGTTCGCGATCCACTCAGCGAGACGGTGCATCTGACCAAGCCTGGTGCAGCGCTGCACGCTGCGCGGGGCGCCGTCGCAACGATGGTCAAGCGGCTTGCAGCGGTAAAGCGGCGATGAACCGGATCGATCTCAAGACACCGGTCCCCAAGGCGCCCGCGCCCGTGGCGCGAGGAAGCTCCTTCTATCTCGCCATGCGCATCCTGCCGCCTGAGCAGCGCCAGGCCATGTATGAGGTCTATGCCTTTTGCCGCGCAGTCGACGATATCGCCGACGATGGCGGCGCGCGCGCCGCCCGCATCGCCATGCTCGATCGCTGGCGCGCCGACCTCGCGCGCCTCTATGCCGGGCAGGGCCCGACAGTGCTGGCCAGAGGCCTTGCCGAACCGATCAAGACGTTCGGTTTGAAGCAGGATGATTTTCTTGCCGTCATAGCCGGCATGGAGATGGACGTGCGCCGAAATATCCAGGCCCCTGATTGGGAGGCGCTCGATCTTTATTGCGACCGCGTCGCCTCTGCGGTTGGGCGGCTCTCGATCAAGATCTTCGGCATCGAGGAGGAGAAGGGCCGCGCGCTCTCGCATCATCTCGGCCGCGCGCTGCAGATGACAAATATCCTGAGAGACCTCGATGAGGACGCGCGTATGGGCCGGCTCTATTTGCCCGATGAGGTGCTCGCCAATGCCGGCATTGCCGGCAAAGATATCGATGTGGTGCTGGCGCATCCGCGCCTGGGCGAAGCTTGCGCCGCGCTGGTCACACGTGCGCGACGCCATTTCGCCGAGTCCGCTTCGGTGATGAAGCACTGCGACCGGGAAACCGTGCGCTCGCCTCGTGTCATGGCTTCGGTCTATCGCGCGCTGCTTGAGAAGCTCGCAAAGCGCGGCTGGCGAGCGCCCCGCGCAGACGTCAGCGCGTCGAAGCTGCAATTCCTGTGGGCCGTCTTGCTCTACGGCATCGTGTGATGGCAGGCGGCACGGTCCACATCATCGGCGCCGGCCTGGCCGGGCTCTCGGCCGCGGTCACTTGCGTCGATTCAGGCCGCGAAGTCGTCGTGCACGAGCTGGCGCGCCATGCCGGCGGCCGCTGCCGCTCTTATTTCGAGCCGGCGCTCGGTCTTAACATCGACAATGGTAATCATCTCTTGCTGTCGGCAAACGATAACGCGCTTTCTTTTCTCAAGACGATCGGCAGCGAGGGTAAGCTGGCCGGACCGAACGAGGCGGAATTTGCCTTCGCCGATCTGGCGTCCGATGAACGTTGGGTCTTCCACCCGAATGAGGGCCTCCTCCCTTGGTGGATCTTCGCCAAGCACCGCCGCGTCCCTGGCACCCGCCCAATCGACTATCTGTCGATGACACGCCTGCTGTTCCCGGGGCGAGACCAGAGGATCAACAAGATCATCGATTGCAGCGGGCCGGTGTACGAGCGCCTGTCGCGCCCGATCTTCCTTGCCGCGCTCAACACCGAGCCACGCGAAGCGTCTGCCGTGCTCGCGAGCGCGATCTTGCGCAAGACTCTCGCGCGCGGCGGCCGCGCCTGTCACCCGTTGATTGCCTCCGAGGGTCTCGGTCGCGCCTTCATCGACCCGGCGCTTGCTTATCTCGAGCGCAACGGGGCCAAGATTTGCTTCATGCACCAGCTGCGCGGCGTTTACGTTGCTGCCGGCAAAGCCGCTCTTCTCGATTTCGGCAACGACAAAGTCGAGCTTGATTCAAGCGATTCGGTTGTTCTGGCCGTGCCGGCCGCGGTCGCCCGGATTCTCTTGGGCAACATCGATACTCCCAGCACCTTCCGCGCGATCATCAACGCCCATTTCAAGATCGCTCCTCCCAAGGACTTTCCGCGCCTGCTCGGCATCGTCAACGGCACCGCCGAATGGCTGTTCGCCTATCCCGACAGGATTTCCGCGACGATCAGCGCTGCGGATCGCTTCGTCGAGACGTCGCGCGAGGAGCTCGCGCAAGCGATCTGGAATGACGTGGCGAGGCTCACGGGCACGAATGGCGAGATGCCGCCATGGCACATCGTCAAGGAGCGCCGCGCGACCTTTGCCGCTCTGCCTGAGGAGAATGCCAAGCGGCCGCGAGCCGAGACGGAGTTCGCCAATCTCTTTCTCGCCGGCGACTGGACGGCAACCGGCCTACCCGCCACGATCGAGGGAGCCGTTCTCTCAGGCAAGACCGCCGCGAATGTGATGCTGGCGAAGCAACGGCGCGGGCTGAACGGCAGCGGTGCGACGGGGAAGTCGCTGTGAACTTGACGGCTGAGACAAAAGCAACGGCGACCAGCACAACGGGCGGAAAGCTCGACGCGGCGATCGCCTCGGCGACACGTGCGCTCCTCGATTTGCAGCGCGACGACGGCCATTTCGTCTTCGAGCTCGAGGCCGACGCCACCATCCCGGCCGAATATGTGCTGATGCGGCATTATCGCGGCGAGCCCGTCGACGCCGCACTCGAAGAAAAGATCGCGCGCTATCTCCGCCGCATCCAATCGGCTGACGGCGGCTGGCCGCTGTTTCATGCCGGCAAATCCGACATCAGCGCGAGCGTAAAGGCGTATTTCGCGCTGAAGATGATCGGCGATGCGATCGATGCCGCGCACATGGCTCGCGCCCGCGCCTGGATCCTCGATCATGGCGGCGCCGCCGGCAGTAACGTGTTTACCCGCAACCTTCTCGCGCTCTACGGTGCGATCCCATGGCGCGGCGTGCCGGTGATGCCGGTCGAAATCATGCTCCTGCCGCGCTGGTTCCCGTTCCATCTCGACAAGGTGTCGTACTGGGCGCGCACCGTGCTCGTGCCGCTGATGGTGCTGAGTACGCTGAAGCCCCGCGCCGTCAACGCCAAGGGCGTGCGTATCGACGAGCTGTTTGCAACGCCGCCCTCGGAGATCAAGCGCTGGCCGAAGGGTGCCCATCAGACGAGCGCGTGGTCTGGCGTGTTCGGTGCGATCGACAAGGTGCTGCAAGCGACACAAGCCTATTTCCCGCAAGCGACTCGCGACCGCGCCATCGAACGCGCCGCGGCTTTCGTGACCGAGCGGCTGAACGGAGATGACGGGCTCGGGGCGATCTTCCCGGCCATGGTCAACGCACTTCTGATGTTCGATGCGCTCGGCGTTCCGCCCGACGACTGGCGCGTGAGCACGGCTCGGGGCGCGATCGAGAAATTGCTGGTGATCAAGGAGGACGAGGCCTATTGCCAGCCTTGCCTGTCGCCGGTGTGGGATACCGCGCTCACGGCGCATACGCTGCTCGAAGTCGGCGGCGAGGAGTGCGAACGTCGAACCTTGGCGAGCCTCGAATGGCTTCGCCCGCTCCAGGTTCTCGGCACGGTCGGTGACTGGGCCGCCACCCGTCCCGACGTACCGCCCGGCGGTTGGGCCTTCCAATATGCCAATCCACATTATCCCGATCTCGACGACACCGCCGTCGTGGTCATGGCCATGGATCGCAGCGCTGGCCGCATTCCCAAGGAAGAACGCGACGCGTTCGCAAAATCCATGGATCGCGCACAGGAATGGGTCGTCGGCATGCAAAGTGAGAACGGCGGGTGGGCCGCCTTCGATGCCGACAACGAATATTATTATCTGAACGAAATCCCCTTCGCCGATCACGGGGCGCTTCTCGATCCGCCGACGGAAGACGTCACCGCGCGCTGCGTGTCGATGCTGGCCCAGCTTGGCGCAAGCACAGGTAAGAACGATGCGCTCGACAAGGGGATCGCCTATCTGCTTCGGACCCAGAGGGAGGACGGCAGCTGGTACGGTCGCTGGGGCATGAACTTCATCTACGGCACATGGTCGGTTCTGTGTGCGCTCAACGCCGCGCGCCTTCCATCCGCGGCGCCTGCATTTCGCAAGGCGGTCGAGTGGCTCGTCTCCATCCAAAATCAAGATGGCGGCTGGGGCGAGGGGGGCGACAGCTATAGGCTCGACTATCGCGGCTATGAGCCTTCGCCGAGCACGGCGTCGCAGACGGCTTGGGCTCTGCTTGCGCTGATGGCCGCGGGCGAGGTCGATCATCCTGCGGTCGCCGCGGGCATCGCCTATCTGCTGCACAACCAAGGCGACGACGGATTCTGGGCCGAGGCCTATTTCACCGCGACCGGCTTCCCGCGCGTCTTCTATCTCCGCTACCACGGCTACGCGAAGTTCTTCCCGCTTTGGGCGCTCGCCCGCTACCGCAATCTGAAGTCTGCCAACACCACCTCAGTTTTGGTCGGGATGTGAGCGAGGGCAAAGGACATCGAGGTTTCGTCATCGCCGCGTGCGGCCTGCGCGCCGAGGCACGCATCGCTGCGCGGTCGGACGAGGTGAAAGCGATCGCCGGTGGTGGGGACGCGCGGCGGTTAGGCGGCCTGATCCAGGAACAGATCGCCCGCGGCGGCAAGGCCATCATCAGTTTCGGTCTCGCCGCTGGCCTGGCGCCGGGTCTCGACGCCGGGACATGCGTCGTCGCCAGCGAGGTCGTCTCGGAAGGCGACCGCACGCGCTACGCCGTCACTAGAGCCTGGACCGCCCAGCTAAGATCGCAACTCGTGAGGGCGGAGTTTGCTCCGGTGGCCGGCGTCGATCAGCCCCTGGTCGCCACCGCGGAGAAATTGGCGCTTCATGGCAGGACGCAAGCTGTCGCGGCTGACATGGAGAGCCACGCCGCCGCCGAGCTTGCGGCGCGGCACGGGCTGCCATTCGCCGCGCTCCGCGTGATCGCCGATCCCGTCGAACGCCAACTCCCTGCCGCCGCTCTTGTCGGAATGCGGCCAGATGGCGAGATCGATATCGCCGCGGTGATCGCGGCCCTGGCAAGAAATCCGACTCAGTTGCGGGCGCTTATGGGGCTGGCCTTCGATACGAGGCGAGCCTTCGCCGAGTTACTCCGCTGCCAAGATCTTCTCGGACCGCGCTTCGCCCTCGGCGATCTCGGCTAGCCTCTGGTCGACATGCCGCGAGAAGACGTATTCAGCGGGCCTTTGCCCATCGAGCGGGATCTCAGGCGCCATGGGCCCATCGGTCTTGATGCCTTTGAGCGCGAGTGCCGCCACCTTCCACGGTTTCTTCACCGCATCGACCACGGCCGACGCCTCGAAGCCGCTATGCACCATGCAGTCGGCGCATTTCTCGTAATTGCCGGTGCCGTATCGCTCCCAGGCCGTGTCTTCCATCAACTCCTTGAAGGTCTTGGCATAGCCTTCGCCGAGCAGGTAGCAAGGCCTCTGCCAGCCGAACACGGTGCGGGTCGGATTGCCCCACGGCGTGCAGTGATAGGTCTGATTGCCGGCGAGGAAATCGAGGAATAAGCCGGACTGGAACAACGGCCATTTGACCCGCCCCCGGGCGCGGCGAAAGACGTCGCGGAACAGCTGCTTGGTCTTGGCGCGATTCAGAAAATGCTGCTGGTCCGGCGCCCGCTCATAGGCATAGCCCGGCGAGATGGTGATGCCGTCCACCCCGAGTTCGCGCACAGTGTCGAAGAAATCGGCGACGCGCTCAGGTCTAGCATCGTTGAACAGCGTGCAGTTGATATTGACCCGGTGGCCCTTGGCCTTGGCGGTTTTCAGCGCCGCGACGGCCTTGTCGTAGACGCCTGCCCGGCACACTGAGCGGTCGTGCATCTCCTTGTCGCCGTCGAGATGGACCGACCAGTTGAAGCGGGGATGCGGCGCGTACTGATCGAGCCTCTTCTCCATCAGGAGCGCGTTGGTGCAGACGGTGACATATTTGCCCTTGGCGAGAGCGCCCATCACGATCTCGGGCAGCTCCTTGTGCAGAAGCGGCTCGCCGCCGGCGAGCACCACGACCGGCGCGCCGCATTCGTCGATCGCTCCCATGCAGTCGGCCACCGAGAGACGCTGGTCGAGGATCTTGTCGGGGTAGTCGATCTTGCCGCAGCCCGCGCAAGCCAGATTGCAGCGGAACAAGGGCTCGAGCATGAGCACGAGGGGGTAGCGCTTACGGCCGCGCAAATGCTGGCCGACCACATAGGCCCCGATCGTTATTGCCTGACTGAGCGGAATTCCCATGAGGGCCTCTTGAGCCGTCGACGCCGCCGCGCCGAACTAGGTTTAAGCGTCCACGAGTTCGCGTGGAAGCCGGAAATAGACCTTTTCCTCCGTGCCGGAAAGGGCCGCGACCTCGAGCGGTCCAAACCGAGCGAGCGCCGCCACTACGTCGTCGACCAGGACTTCCGGGGCCGAGGCGCCGGCCGTCAGCCCCACCGTCACTATGCCGTCAAACCACTCGTCCCTGATTTCGCTGCCGTCGGCAACGAGATAACTCGGCACGCCCGATTCCTCACCGATCTCGCGCAGGCGGTTCGAGTTCGAGCTGTTCTTGGCCCCGACGACGAGGATGAGATCGACTTTGGTGGCGAGATCGCGTACCGCCGTCTGGCGGTTCTGCGTCGCGTAGCAGATGTCTCGGGTCTCGGGTCCGACGACGTCCGTGAAGCGGCGCTTGACCGCCTCGATGGTCGCGCGCGTGTCGTCTACACTGAGCGTCGTCTGAGTGATATAGGCGACCGGTGCATCGATCGGGATATCGAGGCGCTCGACATCCTCTTTGCTTTGGATCAAATGGACGCCGCCCTTGAGCTGGCCCATGGTTCCTTCGATCTCGGGATGGCCGGCATGTCCGATCAGGATGACGATTCGACCGTTGTCGAGGTAGCGCTGGCCCTCGTGATGCACCTTGGCGACGAGCGGACAGACCGCATCGAGCACCGACAACCCGCGCCGCTCGGCATCGATCTCGACCGCGCGCGAAACGCCATGAGCGCTGAAGATCGTAACTGCGCCGGGCGGCACCTCGGAAAGGCTCTCGACGAATCGCGCGCCCTTCGCCTCGAGGCTCTGCACGACGTGGCGGTTATGGACGATCTCGTGGCGCACATAGACGGGCTCGCCATATCTCTCGAGTGCCCGCTCGACGATCTCAATCGCGCGCACCACGCCCGCGCAAAACCCGCGCGGCTGCGCCAAAATGACTTTCATGACCCGGCCCCCGAGCCCGGTTGCCACCCTTCGCTGTCATTAGTTCGCCAAGGAAGCGCGGGGTCAAGATACTTCCCCGTCGCTGTTCGGTCACAATTTGCGGAAATCGCTTGCCAGCACTGCCACTTCGGTTAGATGGCCTCAATCTAACCAAAGAGGCAGGTGCTAGTCGCCGGCGAGCAAGAGGACGAGGTTGCCCAGCTTGGCACTAGAAGCGCTGCATGATCTTTCCTCACATGAGCGGCATGAGGACTGAAATCATCGTCCCGCGCGAAGCGAAGGCGATGCGATCGAAAATGCTGGCGAATTTGATGGCGATGCCGGCCGATTGATCATGATCGAGACCGCAATCCTCAAGATCTTCAGGCTTTGCACTGTGCGGCCTGCGCTCACGCTTCTTCTCTACTTGCTCCTCACTGTCGGCGCCATCCTCTTCACTGTCGATAATTTCGCCATTCATACCGACACCAGCCAGCTCATCTCTCCGCGCCTGCCGTGGCGGCAGCGCGAATTGCAGCTCGATGCGGCATTTCCGCAACAGGTTGACACCCTGCTGGTCGTGGTCGATGGCGCGACCCCTGAGCTTGCCGATGGCGCTGCCAAGCGGCTGACTGCGGCTCTCGCCGATGATCATCAGCACTTCGCGGCGGTCCACGAGACGGCGGGAGGGCCATTCTTCGAGCACAACGGCCTCCTCTTCCTCTCGACCGAGGACGTGCAGCATACGACCGAGCAGCTCATCCGCGCTCAGCCCTTTCTCGGCACGCTCGCAGCCGACCCCACTCTGCGGGGGCTGGCTCAGGCGCTCTCCTACATTCCGAAAGGCGTGAAGGAAGGCGCCATCGAAGCCAGGGATTTCGAGAGCCCGCTCGCTCGCCTCTCTGACGCGATCGATGCGCTGCTGGCCGGACACCCGGCCTCCTTCTCTTGGGGAGAGCTGATGACCGGCGAGGCACCAGGCCCACGCGAGCTTCGCCGCTTCATCAACGTGAAGCCGGTGCTCGATTTCGAAGACCTTCAGCCCGGTGCCGCGGCCTCGGACGCGATCCGCAAGGAGGCCGTCGATCTCGGTCTCATCAAAGAGAACGGCGTGACTGTCCGCCTCACCGGACCTGTTGCCATGGCCGATGACGAATTCGGAACGGTCGCCGACGGCGCTCTGCGCAACGTCATGCTCACAGTGGCTGCGGTGTTGCTCATCCTCTGGCTCGCGCTCCGCTCAGGCCAACTCATGTTCGCGGTGATGCTCTCCCTCTTCGTCGGCTTGGCGATTACCGCCGCGCTCGGCCTTGCCATGGTCGGCGCGTTGAATCTGATCTCTGTCGCCTTCGCCGTGCTGTTCGTTGGGATCGGTGTCGATTTCGGCATCCAGGTCGCGGTGCGTTATCGCCAGGAGCGGCACGTCAGAGGCGATCTTGATTCTGCTCTCGCTTCGACCGCCGCGCGCATCGCCAAGCCTCTGACGCTTGCCGCGACCGCGACCGCCGCCGGCTTCTATGCCTTCCTGCCCACCGACTATCGCGGCGTATCGGAGCTCGGTCTGATCTCGGGCACGGGCATGATCATCGCTTTCATCATCAGCATCACGCTTCTGCCTGCGCTCTTGCTCCTGCTCAAGCCCCGGCCCGAGCCCGAAGGCGTGGGCTATCGGCAACTGGCTCCCGTCGATCGCTTCATGGCGCGCCACCGCGTGCCGATCCTCGTCATCGCCGCGCTCGCCGTCGCGGCAGGGCTGCCGCTCTTCAGGGATCTGAAGTTCGATTTTAACCCGCTGAACTTGCGGAGCGCCAAAGTCGAATTGGTTGCAACCCTGCTTGACCTGATGAAGGAGCCGGAGACCTCGCCCAATGTGATCAACGTGCTCACGCCTTCGCTCGACGCTGCAGTCTCGCTCTCCAAGCGTCTCGACCGGCTGCCCGAGGTCTCGAGCACGCTCACCTTGCAGAGCTTCGTGCCGAAGGACCAGGACAAGAAGCTCGCGATCATTGCCGACGCGGCGTCCATCCTTGATCCGACGCTCGATCCACTCGAGGTGAAATCTCCGCCGCGCGACGCCGAGACCCAAGCGGCCCTCAAGAATGCAGCGGACGCCTTCCTCGCCGGCGACGAGAACTCGGCGATCGGGAAATCGCTGAAGGCGCTAGGAGAGGCGGATGCTACGAAGCGCGCGGCCATCGAGGCCATGCTGCTCGGCGGATTGAAGCTCCGGCTTGATGAGGTCAGGGTGAGCCTTCATCCCCAGCCCGTGACCCTCGCCAGTCTGCCTGACGATTTGCGCCAAGACTGGATCAGCAAGGATGGGCAGGCGCGGGTTGAGGTCAGGCCGAAAGGCGATCAGAACGACAACGAAACGATGCGTCGCTTTGCCGCCGCTGTGCTCGAAGTCGCGCCGAATGCGACAGGCACGCCGATCCTCATCCAGGAATTGGCTAAGACCATCGTTCACGCTTTCCTTCAGGCCGGCACGCTCGCGCTCATCCTCATAACGCTCACCTTGTTCTTTGCCTTGCGCCGGGTCACCGATGTGCTGGTGACGCTCGTGCCGCTGCTGCTCGCTGGTGTCGTCACCCTCGAGCTGACCGTTCTCCTCGGCCTTCCCCTCAACTTCGCCAATATCATCGCGCTGCCACTTCTGCTTGGGGTCGGCGTTGCCTTCAAGATCTATTACGTGATGGCGTGGCGGGAGGGCGTGACGAGCCTGCTCGCTTCATCGCTCACGCGCGCCGTGCTGTTCAGCGCTGCCACCACGGCGTCGGCATTTGCCAGCCTTTGGCTGTCGAACCATCCGGGAACGTCGAGCATGGGCAAGCTGCTTAGCCTCGCTCTCGTCACCACCCTCGTCGCCGCCGTGCTGTTTCAGCCGATCCTGATGGGACCCCCGCGTCAGTCCAAGGACCGAATGCCACCGCCGCCCAAAAAGATTCCGGAGCCCGCATCTCAAAACTCGGGGAAGGCCTAAAGCTCAGGCCGGCAGGTCGCGGCGCTCGCGCAAGAAGCGGAAGAACTCGAGCCCCTCGCGCAATCTCCGTTTCATCATCTCGGGGCTGCGCACCATCTCGCCGACGATAGCAGCGATCTTGGGCGCGCGGAAATAGAAACGCTTGTAGAAGTCCTCGACCGACTCGAAGATCTCGGTGTGGCTGAGATGCGGATAGGAGATCGGCGCGATTTGCGTGCCGAGATCGGTCAGGAGCTCCTCGTCGTCGTAATGCAGCCAATTGTTCTCGCGTGCCTGATTATGCAGGAACGTGCCGGGATAGGGCGCCGCGAGCGACACCTGGATGGTGTGCGGATTGATCTCCTTGGCGAAGCTGATCGTCTCCTCGATCGTTTCCTTGGTCTCGCCCGGCAGGCCAAGAATGAAGGTGCCGTGGATGACGATGCCGAGGTCATGGCAATCCTTGGTGAAGCGCCGCGCGACGTCGACCCGCATGCCCTTCTTGATGTTGTGCAGGATCTGCTGATTGCCTGAACTCGTAGCCGACGAGCAGAAGGCGCAGTCCGTTGTCCCGCATCACCTTCAGCGTGTCGTAGGGAACGTTGGCCTTGGCGTTGCACGACCAGATGAGCCCGAGCTTGCCGATCTCCTTAGCGAGCGCCTCGACGCGCGGCAAATTGTCGGTCAGCGTGTCGTCGTCGAAAAAGAACTCCTTCACCTGCGGGAAGGCCATCTTGGCCCAGCGCAGTTCCTCGATGACGTGGCCGATGCTTCGCACCCGGTAGCGATGGCCGCCGACTGTCTGCGGCCACAGGCAGAAGGTGCAGCGCGATTTGCAGCCGCGTCCCGTGTAGAAGGAGATGTAAGGGTGCTTGAGATAGCCGCCGAAATAGTTCTCGATGGTGAGGTCGCGCTTATAGACGGGCGTGACGAAAGGTAGCTGATCCATGTCCTCGAGGATCGCCCGCTCGGGATTGTGCACGATGACGCCGTCGCGGTTGCGATAAGAGAGGCCGGCGATCTTGGCAAAGTCCCGGCCCTCGGCGACCTCCTTGATGGTGAAATCGAACTCGTTGCGCGCCACGAAATCGATCGCACGTGAGGCCTCGAGACTCTCCTTCGGCTCGACGGCCACCTTGGCGCCGATGAACCCGATCTTGAGGTCGGGGTTCAGCTCCTTCATCGCCTCGGCCGTCTTCACGTCGCTCAGGAACGATGGCGATGAGGTATGCAGCACGAGAAGCTCGTATTGTCGCGCATAGGGTGAGATGTCGTCAAAGCTCAGACGGTGCGGCGGCGCATCGACGAGCTTGGAGTCGGGAACGAGCGCCGCAGGCTGCGCGAGCCAGGTCGGGTACCAGAAGGAACGGACCTCGCGCCGCATCTGATAGCGCGCACCGGCGCCACCATCGAATCCATCATAGGATGGAGCCTGCAGGAAGAGCGTTCGCATGACCGTCCCTCAGCTCGGCGTCAGAGTTCCATCGGAGCGAAGCTTATAGCGATGGCCGCGCCAGACCAAGGGCCCCGGCAAGAAGCTCGCCACGAAGATGACGAAGCTCAAGAGATCGCGAAATGGGCTGAGCCAAATTGCGCCGCCCCCCCAATCCTCGCCGCGGAGCCTTCTTGCTTGTATCGAAACAATCATCCTTGAGGCAAGCGCGAGCAAGAGGACAAAGAGACTGGCAGGGCTGAATCCGGCAAGCACTGTCGCCGCGAGGGCGAATGGCGTGGGATTGGTCACCACCAGGCCGGCATATCCCAACGGGTCAATGCCGCGGATGGTGCGCGCCGCGCGGATTTCATGGCTGATGAGATCGGTGAAGGTACGGTCGGAGCAGAGATGCCTGACGAGAAAGGGAGGAATTGCCACCCCGAGCCCAAGCCGGCGGACCGCCATCCCGATCGCATAGTCGTCCGCGAGCTGATCGGCAAAAGCCTCAAATCCGCCGATTCGGGCCAAAGTCTCCTTGCGCAGCGCGATGGTGGCACCAAAGCACGGCTTGGCGAGGCCCAATTTGAGTCCAACTAGCGCATTGGGCAGGAAATGGGTGTTGATCCCCTCCGCGGCGAGCCAGGACCAGATCCCTCTGCCAGGCACCCCGCGATAGAGGCAGGTCGCGGCCCCGATACCCTCATCCTTGAGCGCAGCGATCACATTTTCGAGATAGGTCGGCCCGACCCTAATGTCGCTGTCTGACAGCACCAGGATGTCGTGACTGGCTTGCGGTAACATATTGATAAAATTTGCAATTTTTCTGTTAGCTCCATGCAGTCTGGTCTCGATTGCGAGCGCAATATCGCGGTCGGGAAAGCGCTTCTGGAGCCGTTCCACTACGAGCCGTGCGGGGTCGCTTGCCTCGTGAAGGCCAAAAATCAGCTGGATTTCTCCACCATATTCCTGCCGGCAGAACGAAGCGAGATTTGCCTCGAGTTCAGGCTCGATGTCATAAAGGGGCTTGAGAACCGAGACGGCTTGGCTACAAGATGTAGGAAAGGCGCGTTTTTGGGCAAATTGCCGTAGAAGCCCAGCCGCAATCAGGGCGTAGAGGCAGCCTAAAACCGCAACGGTAGTGCAGATTAGCCACAGCGAGATCAGCAGTTTCGGGGTAAACTCGAACATTAACGAGCCCTGGGGTTGGGCGCTGGGGCCCCTGCCGACGGGGTGGGGCGTATGAGGGTTAGAGACCTTATCATCGCGAGCCGCGTGGCGGCGCTAACGCTTGCGTGCGGGCTTTCGGCCTGCGCGTCGGGAGGCGTTGCTCCGTCCCCTGAGTTTCTCGCCTCCCAGCCTTCTGCCGGCATGGAGAAGAACACGGCAGCTCCTGTCGCGGCCCCGACCGACGTGGCTGACTTGCCTGACAATCAGGGCGCGACTGCCGACCCCTACGAGAAAATGAATCGCGCGATGTTCGAGCGCAATCAGCGCTTCAATCACGCCGTCATTTATCCCGTGGCCAAGGCTTATCACAACAATGTCCCCGACGAGGTGCGGAAGTCAGTGGCGAACTTCGCCAGCAATCTAGGCGAGCCGATGGTCTTCGCCAACGACGTCCTGCAACTCAGATTGGGTGCAGCAGCAACGACGGCCGGGCGCTTTGCCATGAACTCGACGCTCGGCGTCGGCGGACTGTTCGACGTCGCGAGCAAAGAGAAGCTCGAGCAGCAGACCGGCGATTTCGGCCAGACGCTTTACGTCTTGGGCATGCGCAAGAGTGATTATCTCATCGTGCCCGTTATCGGGCCGACCAATGTCCGCGACTTGATCGGGACCATGGTGGACTTCGTCGCCACCATTCCGGCCGGCGGTTTGCTGCAGTCCGGGCTCGTGGCGTCGCAATACGCGACTCAGGTCACCAACACCGCCAATACGCTGGCCGTTGCCGGGTCGGTCGCGACTCCGATTACCAAGCTCGACGACGTGGAGCAGATGAAAACGCTCGAGGACAGCTCGCTCGACTTCTACACCATGCTGCGCAGCGTCGTTGAGCAGAAGCGCCAGGCCGAGCTGGATCAGGCCGTTGCCGCCAGCCTATGGACGGCGCCGCCCCCGAGCCAGACGGCACCGGCCTCGCCGAGCATGCTCCTCGGCCGGGAGCCGCCGGGAGGCGCCAAGGAACAGGAGCTGCTGAACAACGTCCTGCCCATGGTGCAGTGACGAAATCGCAAAACGCCGACTTGCGCCGAACGGCCAAAAGAATCGTGAGTAGAGGTCATATGTCGCCGTCGACCATCAAGACATTCATCGTTGCGCTTTGCCTTGCAGTGCTGATCCACGCGCCGGTTTTCGCTGCGGACCCGGCAGCGTCAAGCATTACCGTGTTCTACGGCACTCTGCTCGACACGATGAAGCAGGCGAAGCAGCTTGGGCTCAAAGGGCGCTACGACAAGCTCTCGCCGGTGCTGGCCAAGACCTACGATCTTCCTGTCATGTCCAAGATTGCCGTTGGCCCCGCCTGGGCCACGCTGACGCCGCAGCAGCAGGCCGCCATCGTCAATGCCTTCACCCGCATGACCGTCGCCACCTATGCCAGCCGCTTCGATGGCTTCTCGGGCGAGCAGTTCCAGGTCCTGCAAACGAACGATCGGGCAAATGGCGACAAGATCGTGCAGACGCAGATCGTCAAGTCTGACGGCGACACCGTGCCGCTCAATTATTTGATGCGCAAATCCGGCCCCGACTGGAAGATCGTCGACATCTATCTCGATGGCACGATCAGCGAGCTGGCCAACCGCCGGGCGGAATTTGGCGCGATTTTGAAGTCCGGTGGGCCCGACGCTCTGGTGGCCTCTCTCAACAAACAGGGCGATAAATTGTTGACCGGGAGCTGATCGAGGGCTTGGATGAGTCTGCACCGCCGGTCTTAAGGGGGACGGAGGCGGGCGTAGTGGGGGCAGGGGGGGGGCATGGAGGTAGGGGTCGCGCGGGCGTCGAAGACGCCTGTTCTGGATAGGGTCGATACGCCCGCAGATCTCCGCGCTTTGCCGGAGTCTGATCTCGCGCAACTCGCCGCCGAGCTCCGGCAGGAATTGATCGACGCGGTCTCGGTGACCGGCGGGCATCTCGGCGCTGGCCTCGGCGTGGTCGAGCTGACGGTCGCATTGCATTATCTATTCGACACGCCGCGCGATCGGCTGATTTGGGACGTCAGCCACCAGGCCTACCCGCATAAGATTCTGACGGGGCGGAGAAACCGTATTCGCACGCTGCGGCAGCCGGGCGGCCTGTCGGGCTTCACGCGGCGGGTTGAAAGCGAGTTCGATCCCTTCGGAGCTGCACACTCGTCGACCTCGATTTCGGCCGGTCTCGGCATGGCCGTGGCGCGCGATCTCACCGGCGGCGACAAACGGATCGTCTGTGTGATCGGTGACGGCGCGATGAGCGCCGGCATGGCTTATGAGGCGATGAACAATGCCGGCGCTCTCGGCTCGCGCCTGATCGTCATCCTCAACGACAACAACATGTCGATCGCCCCGCCAACCGGCGCGCTCTCGACCTATCTCGCCCGCATCACCTCGAGCGGCTCTTATCTATTCTGGCGTGGTTTCTTCAAGCGGCTGGCCACGTGCCTCCCCAAGCGCTGGGAACGGAGGCTCGAGCGGCTCGAGTTGTTCGCGCGCCACTTCTGGCAAGGCGGCGTCTGGTTCGAGGAACTCGGCTTCTACTATGTCGGCCCGATCGACGGGCACGATCTCGGGCAGCTCCTGCCGGTCCTGCGCAACGTGCGCGACGCACACAATGGGCCGATCCTCCTTCACGTCGTCACCAAGAAGGGCAAGGGATACCCGCCGGCCGAGGCCTCGGCTGACAAATATCACGGCGTCGGCAAGTTCAACGTGATGACGGGGGCGCAAGCGAAGTCCGAGGCCAAGGCGCCGACCTATACGCGGGTGTTCGCCGATAGCCTTATCGCCGAGGCGAAGAAAGACGACAAGATCGTCGCCATCACCGCGGCAATGCCGGACGGCACAGGGCTTGATCGTTTCGCCAAGGAGTTTCCGCAACGCACCTTCGATGTCGGGATCGCCGAGCAGCATGCGGTCACGTTCGCCGCCGGGCTCGCCTGCGAAGGGATGAAGCCGTTCGCCGCGATCTATTCCACCTTCCTTCAGCGCGGCTATGACCAGGTCGTTCATGACGTGGCCATCCAAAGCCTGCCGGTCAGGTTCGCCATGGATCGCGCAGGCCTCGTCGGCGCCGACGGACCGACCCATGCCGGCTCATTCGATCTCGCTTATCTCGGCTGTTTGCCGAATTTCGTCCTCATGGCGGCGAGCGACGAGGCGGAGCTCAAGCATATGGTCGCGACTCAAGTGACCATCGGCGCTCGCCCGTCCGCCGTGCGCTATCCGCGGGGGGAGGGCACCGGCGTCGAGTTGCCGAAGGAGGGCTTGGTTCTGCCAATCGGCAAAGGCCGGATCATGCGCGAGGGCACTTCGGTTGCCATTCTGTCGTTTGGCGCGCGGCTCGCCGAGGCGCTTAAGGCTGCCGATCAGCTCGCCGGCTTTGGGCTTTCCACCACCGTCGCCGACGCGCGCTTCATGAAGCCGCTCGACCGCGATCTCGTCCTCGACCTTGCCCGCAATCACGAGGTGCTGGTGACGGTGGAGGAGGGCGCCATTGGCGGCTTCGGCAGCCACGTGCTGCATTGCCTCGCCGAGGCTGGCTTGCTCGATCGCGGGATGAAGATTCGCAGCATGGTTCTCCCCGATGTCTTCATCGACCACGGTCAGCCGCATCAGATGTACGAGATTGCCGGACTGAATGCGTCTTCGATCGCCAAGACAGCGATGGACGCTCTCGGCGATGCGACCGAGACGCACTATCTCGCTGCATCGATAGCGCCCATCCACCGCCTCTGATAGACGCTAGAGCATTTTCGGGTTAATCCGGATCATAGCCTGCGGCGGCGAAGTAGTTGGCGCATTCCTGTGGACTGAAGGCATCGAGGAGCTTCCCGATCAGGTGCCAGAGGCCCTCGATGCTGCGCTCGCCAGCCTTGCGCAGCAGCGCTTTGAGTTTGGCGAAGGCGTTCTCGATCGGGTTGAAGTCGGGGCTGTAGGGCGGAAGGTAGAGCAGTCGCGCGCCGGCCGCCTCGATTGCGTCGCGCACCTGGCAGCTCTTGTGAGCGGACAAGTTGTCCATGATGACGATGTCGCCGGGCTTGAGTTCCGGCGCCAGCACCTGCTGCACATAGGCGAGGAAGGCGGCGCCGTTCATCGGACCGTCGAGCACCATCGGCGCGGTCATGCCGGTGAGCCTGAGGCCTGCCACGAAGGTGGTGGTCTTCCAATGGCCCTGCGGGATGCCGGCACGCAGCCGCTCGCCTTTCTGCGCCCGGCCGCGCAGGCGGGCCATGTTGGTCGCCGCGCCGGTCTCGTCGATGAAGACGAGTTTGCTGGGATCGAGGTCGAGTTGGTCCTCGAACCAGGCCTCGCGCCGCTTCACGATGTCGGGCCGATCCCGCTCAACCGCATGCGCGGACTTTTTTTGAACGTCAGGCCGCAGCGGTCGAGGAAGGTCCAGATGGTGCCCACGCTCGCCTTGATGCCACGCTCCGCGGCAAGCCGCTGTTGCATCTCCACGATCGTCATGTCCGGCGTCAGTTCGACCAGTCCGAGCAGGAAGGCGCGCTGCGGATCGAGCTTGGAACGCCGCGGCTGGCCCTGACGGCGCGCCGCCCGCTCACCGCTCGTGCGCGCCCGGCGCACCCACACAATCGCCGTGGCGATCCCGATCTCGAATTGGACCGCCGCCCGCCGGGCCGGCATTCCGCCGAGCGCCGCATCGATCACACGATCACGCAAGTCTTGGCTGTAAGCTCGCGCCATGTCCCCCTCCATCCCCAAGGAATGGAGGACTCGCACTGTTCGCTTGATTTGGGAATCCCTTCAGGAATTGGAAAAACCTGAATCTGCTCTAGCCCGGCGATTTGGCGCGGCGCTCACTCGCCCACAGCCGTCGCGTCTCGACGCTCTGCCAGATGACGAGGCAGGGGACCCCCGTTGCGATCTCCCGGCCCCGCTTCAACAAGGAGAGCGCAAGTGCCACCTCCGGCGAAAGACCGAACATCGTACCGAGCAGGATATAGCCGCCTTCCTGGATGCCGAGTTGCGAGGGGATGACGAAGGCCGCGGTGCGCAAGGCGAAGGCGATGCTTTCGAGGATCAAGGCGTCAGACCAGGCGATCGCGTGACCCATGAAATAAAGGCCGACATAGGCCTCTCCGGCGCCGACCACCCAGCCGGCAAGATGAACCGCGCCTGCGCCAAGCACGCGTTTGCCATACTGGTAGATGGTCTGGATGCCGGCATGAATCCCTTCCGCGTCGGGGAGCACGGTCCACGCCCATTTGAGGTCCAGCCTCTCAGGCAACCGCTCGAGGAAGCGAAACAGACCTTTGCGTTGGGCGAGGATGAAGCCTGCGGCTGCGAGCAACGAGACCGCTATGCCGGTGACGAGCCAGGGCCCGATCTCGAGCCGCCGATACCAGGTGAGGAGGAGTGCGAGGCCGAACAGGGTGAAGACGATCTGGCTCAAGAGCTCGAGCGTCAGATCAACGACGGTGCTTGCTCCCGCCATGCCCGAGCGAACGCCAAGCCGGTTTAGCTCGCGCGCGCCGGCGATCTCTCCCGCCGTCGGGATCAGAGCGAGATTGCCGATGCTCTCGCGCAGCCAGCGGGCCCAAATGCAGATCAGAACGGCGTGGCGGGGAGCATCGAGAATCACAATGCGCCAAGCGACGGCGCAGAGAAGGAGGCAGACAAGATAGATGGCGATGAGAGCAGCAAATCCCCGCCAGCCCACTGCGAGAAGAGCCTCGACGACTTGATGCCAGCCGAAATGGAAAATAAGGAAGATCGCGACCGCAAGACCGACCAGCGCGCCTATGATCAGGCCGAGCTTCACGACAGCGCCGCCCGATAGGTTAGAGGCTGGAGATGGTTCGCGGCCATTTTGGCTTTGACCGC
The DNA here is from genome assembly GCA_963732205.1 of uncultured Alphaproteobacteria bacterium. Lineage (GTDB taxonomy): Bacteria > Pseudomonadota > Alphaproteobacteria > Rhizobiales > Methyloligellaceae > Methyloceanibacter. The sequence continues at coordinate 241,455 of CAVSYE010000004.1, read as the reverse complement.
AGGACTAAGGAGCGCGCTGAGCTCGGCCTCCGGCTGATAGGAGACGGGAAGGGTGTCAGGTCCCTCCCAGCGCCGCGTCGCTGGATGACAATAGATCTCCGTGACCCCTTGCGGCAAATGCTCGAGGAAACGCAGCACACGATCTTCCGTCATCGCCCCGCTGTCGTAGAGCCCGAACACATGGTCGTTCGCCGTCATGCCATCTCTCATCAACCGGCGCTTTATGAGGCGGGCTTGCAGGGAATAGAACAACCAGCCTGAGAAGCGCCCGGCCATGCGGTCGCGATTGGCTTCGAAGGACGCCGCGAAGGGCTCGAGCGGCAGGCGCAAAGGCGGATGGCCGAAACGAGGTGCGAGCCGCGCAATCGCCTCCATCACGACTGGGTGCAGGTGGAAGTGCTGGTGCCCGTTGATGTGATCCATGACGAGCCCGGTCGCGCGGAAGCATTCGAATTGGGCTTCGATCTCAGCATTCGCCTGGCGGCGCAGTTCGGGCGATGCATAGAGCGCCACGCCGAAGCGGATTGGATCGTCTGGAAATCGCCCCCGAGCCCGGACCAGACCCGGCACCCTCTCCGGCGGGAGGACAGGGCGCCCGTTAAGCAATGTCACATGCAAGCCCACGCCCAATGTGGGGAGTTTGCGGGCACGTTCGACAGCGTCGTCCATTTCGGGAGCGCCGACCATCAAGCTCGCCGCGGACAGGACACCGTCGAGATGCGCGCTCTCGACCGCCTCATTCACGGGGCGCGAAAGGCCGAAATCGTCGGCCGTAATGATGAGCTTTTTGTCTTTGCGCATGCCCGCTGCAGCCGCCCCGGCGCCCCTTGGTCGGCAAATTGCCTGCCCGCGCGGCGATTGTCCAATCGCAGGAAAGTTGCCGCTTGAAGCTCCGTATTGACCTTGCCTCGACGTTTACGATGTCGGCTTTTAGCGTGCCAGAAAAACGCCGGTTTCCGGGCGGTCGACGGGGAGCGATAAACGCTGCGTTTACTGTGAATAATCCTTGGCTGGCGACTGTAAGGTAAGCTTAATGCGTCTCCAAAAAAATAAGCCGATTTTGCGGCTTCACTCTTTGCGGGTTGAGCGTTTGCCGCCTCGGGACTTTGGCGAACCGGCGGAAAGGAAGCGAGAGAGCATGCTCGATCCGATTGCTCCGATCTCCGCGGAGGCCGCACCCGTCTTCGCCGAGGAGAGACCGATCAAGGCTGGCACGCCGCGCATTGCGCAGCCTGTCTGCGCCGACTTCGACATTGTGGTCGGCGGGAAGCGTCATCTCATCAAAGCCAACCGCTCTCAGATCTTCGACTTGTTGATGGCGAGCTGTGAGCGGGTGGCGGAGCTCGAGGAGAACACGCGCGAGCTCCAAGCAGAAATTGTGATGCTCAAGAGGGCGGCGATCGCCAAGGACGAGTTCTTGGCCAAGGTCAGCCACGAGCTGCGTACGCCGCTCACGCCGATTCAGGGCGCGCTGGCGATCTTGAAGTGCGGCAAGGTCGCGCAACTCCCTGAGAAGCTGGAGGAGATGGTCGATTTGGCGAACCGCAACTGCGTGCGGCTGATGTCCTCATCAACGACCTGCTTGACTTCACGCGCATCGGCACAGGCCGGTTCAGCCTCAGTCGCACGATGATCGATCTCGAGCCATTCCTCGACCAAGTCTTGCAGAGCAAGGGCATCGAAGCCAACGCCCCCGACATCGACTTCCAGATCGCGCCCAGTGCCAAAGGCGTTAAGCTCGATGCGGATCCCGTCCGCATTCAGCAGGTCTTGGACAACCTGGTGTCGAACGCGATGAAATTTGCCGCCGGACATATCGCGGTGAGTGTCGAGCGGCGCAGAAGTTCGCTACGGGTCTCGGTTGCTGATGATGGTCCGGGGATTCCCAGGGATTTCCAAGGCCGAATGTTCGATGCTTTCGCCCAAGCCGAGCCATCGGCAAGCCGCCGTCAAGGCGGCGTCGGTCTTGGGCTAACCATCTGCAAGTCGATCGTCGAAGCTCATGGCGGCCGCATTGGCTTCACGTCGAAAGAAGGAGAAGGCACGACCTTCTATTTCGACCTGCCGTTATCGCCGGCCTAACGGAGACCCTGCCGGCAAGATCCGCCGGCGAAAGTGTAACGTCTGACAGCAACGCGCAAAATCAATCTGCCGATTGGATTTGAGGCTAGCGCGCAGAGCGCGCGAACTCGACGGCGATGCCGTCAGTGGTGTGCCGAACGACACGGCCCTCGGTCCGTCCGACGCGAACCCGCTCGCCGATCGCAGGCTGCACGTCGAGCTGGAGCGCAGCGCCGCTCAACGACAGATTGATCACTTTGCAATCGAAGATTTGGCCATTGCCAAGCGTGATTTGCGTCGTTCCGCGGGCAATGCTCACCCGCTTGTTGGGCGAACGCCGGTCCTTACCGGGAATGCCTGTAGCCCGATCTTCCTCATCGGCAAGAACCACTGGCGTCGGTTCCCGCTCTGCGCGCCCAGCCGTCTGGTCCCGCCACGACATGTAGCGCTCGAAATTCTCCACCACGCCGCACAGATGGGCCAGGTCGATCGGCTTGGCGATGACGAGATCGAACGTATGCCAGCTGTCGGGGCGGCTCATGAACCCCTCGACATCGCTCGTTATGCCGATAAAGCGCGTGTTGTTTGCATCCCCGCCGGTGGATTTGAATGTCCAGACGACACGCAAGCCGTCCATCTTCGGCAGGCGAAAATCCATGAGCACGATGGCGTAGTGCTTGTCGCGCAGAGCCTCGAGCGCCTTCTCACCGTCGTCGACGATGTCGACCCGGTGCCCGCGCTGCGTGAGCAGAAAATTGAGGAGCTCTTGGGTGACGACGCTATCGTCAGCCACCAAGATATTCAGCGGCGCGATGTTTTCGCGAGAAGGAAGCCTGACGGCCGTTTCTTCTATGCCACTCATCCCAGCCATGACACCTTCCCGTTATGGAAGCATTTTGCGGCTCTGACCGTCGGCTTTTCTGGCGCCGAGCCCAGTGCCCTTGTCTGCCTCACCCACTTCAGGGGCAGATAGTGCGGCAATCCTAGGCTGCACGTTCGGCGTGAACGTAAGGTTAGCGCGCCCAATCTTTTTGGTTCATTTGGCGGCGGTGCGCGGGCGCTAAGACCAGTCAAAAACTTGCCGCTCCTTTCGTACAGGACGGGATTTGGCTCGGAAGTTATCAAGACTATAAAATATACTTCAAATTATAATCGACCGGTGCAGTTTCGGCTTAAGCAAGCAAGTGCAGCCTTTATTGATAATTGTGGTGTAATAGATGGGCCTAACGATGAAGAAAAAGACACGGGCTCGGCTATTCGCGAGCGGCTGGTGGGGCGAGGGCAGACCTTGCTAATCTCGGCACAATGCGAGGCGTGAGCCAGTCAGAATCACGCGGGGGGGCATTAATGTCTGATCATCTTGAGCGTATTACCTATGTCGAAGACGAGCCGGACATTCGCTCGATTACCGAGTTCGCGCTGACCGAGATCGGAGGCTATAGCCTCGATGTCTGCACCAGCGGGGCCGAAGCACTCGAGCGTGCTCCGCGCTTCCATCCTGACCTCATCATCCTTGACGTCATGATGCTCGGGATGGATGGCATCGAGACCTACAAACGGCTGCGCGCGAGTCATGATCTCGCCCAGACGCCAGTCGTGTTCATGACCGCAAAGGCCATGAATCACGAAGTGGATCGCTATCGCGCCTTGGGCGCGGAAGTGATCGCGAAGCCCTTCGATCCGCTTTCGCTTTCCGCTCGCGTCCAGAAAATCTGGCAAGAGGCACATTCAGCAAGGCAGGCCGCATAATGACCCTGCAGGAGCAGCTTCGCGCGTTGGTCGGGCGAAACCACGCTAGGCTGCTCGATCAGGTTGCGACCTTGACTGAGTTGCTGGCGGAGCGCGATCAGAGCGAGAAGCTTAGGCGAGCCCCAATCGTCGAAGCCCAGTGTCTCACCCATCAAATGAGAGGTGCCGCCGGCTCGATCGGGACGGGGCGATTCCAGCCGACCGGCTCGGGTCGTCTCTAGCCCTTCTTGCCGAGCTCCAGCGTGCTGCTAGCGAGAGCAACCCCGAGACGTCGGCGCTTTACGATGCAGACCTCTCCCAACTCCGTCGCTAACGGCGGCTTCATTGGAAGCTGAGAAAGGGAGCTGTCCCAAGCCAGGTTCTTGGCGGCGAGTAGATCGTTCTTGGCCAAAACGCCCGCTTCGAGGCCGACCACCCCAGCGGCCTGTTCGTTATCATGTCCATTGTCATGTCCATGCGCATGTTCATGACCATGAGGGTGGGGATATCTGCGCCGCGTGCCATCGGCATGAACGCACTCATGCTCGCGGCGATGAACCTCGCCATGGGTGTGGTCAGGCCCATGCACATGGGAGTGGGCATTGCAAGCGCCGCCGGCATGAACATGCTCATGCTCGTGGCGATGAGTCGCTCCATGGGCGTGCTCATGCCCATGGGGAAGGCCGTGATTCGTGCCGTCTTCATGAGCATGGTCATGCTCGTGGATGGTGACCGGAGTCGGCCTTGATAGCAAGCAACGACGCCTTGGCGCCATCGCCCGCGATGCGCTCGATCGGGCGCGACCCGCGAGCGCAGGGTATTTGTGCATCGCGTGCCTTGGCGGATGCGGGGGAGCTCGAGCCCGCAGTACTTGATCTTGTGGCGAGCCCGACGTGGAATGATTGCTTACCTTCTTGGCGAGTGCGAACCTCTCTTACGATTTGCCTTTTGATGTTTGCGAAGATCGGGCGACGCCAGTCGAGATGTTGAGAATGAGCCGCAAAATGCTTGTGAGGAGACCCGGAGTGGCTCATCGAGGGCGGTACATGTATGTCTGCCGTGTCGCCCCACTCAGCCAAGGCAGGGAGACCGCCGAATGATCAGCGTCGATGTCGCCATGAAGCTCGACGCCTTCGATCTCGATGTCGCGTTTGCAAGCGAGGCCGGCATAACCGTGCTGTTCGGCCGCTCGGGGGCCGGCAAATCGCTGACCATCAGTTTGATTGCTGGACTGGCCCGGCCCGATCGCGGCCGCGTCGTCCTCGACGACCGCATTCTCGTCGACGCGGCGCAAGGCATCTTCGTCCCCGCCTATCGGCGCCGCATTGGCTTCGTGTTTCAGGATTCGCGCCTCTTTCCTCATCTCTCGGTCAGGCAAAACCTCCTCCTCGGCCGCTGGTTCGCGCCGAAAGACTCTGAGAGCGTCGCTTTGACCAAGGTGGTCGAGACTCTCGGCATCGGCCATCTCCTCAGACGGAGGCCAGGCAGCTTGTCTGGCGGCGAGAAGCAAAGAGTTGCGATCGGGCGGGCGCTGCTTGCGTCGCCGAAGCTGCTACTCATGGACGAACCGCTCGCCTCGCTCGATATCGAGCGCAAACTGGAGATTCTGCCGCTGATCGAGTCTTTACGCGATGAGTTCGCGATCCCAATCGTTTATGTCTCGCATGCGGTTGACGAGGTGGCGCGGCTCGCGGGCATTGTGGTGGTGCTCGATAACGGTCGTGTCGTTGCCGTCGGCAAGGTCGATGACGTGCTTGGACCAGGCCTTCGCCAAGTTGGGATCAGCCGCTTCGCGCGCTCTTCGGTCGTCGCCGGCCGGCTCGGCGTGACCGACCCGGTCTACGGACTCACCGAGTTGAAGCATCCCGCCGGCACAATTTGGCTTTCCGGAGTTGCGGGACCTGAGGGACGCGAGGCGCGCGTCGTGGTCAAGGCGACCGATGTGACGCTGTCTAAGACCAAGGCGCACGATCTCAGCACCCGCACCACTCTCGCCGGCACGGTCGAAAGCATTGAGTCCGACGACGGCCCGCTCGCCGGCGTCGCCATCGATCTCGATGATCATGGCCGGCTTTTTGCCCTTGCCACGCGCAAGGCGATCGATGAGCTAAAGCTCGCCCGCGGCGATCGGGTTTACGCCTTGGTTAAGACCGTGGCCCTTGACGAGCGCGCCGTGGCTGAGACCGAGCCGTAGTTGCTCCGGCCCAAGCGTCGTCCCGCCCGTTTACCAGACGGAAAGGATAAGGCTGACGCCGCCCATTCCGGCTGTCTATCGTTCACTCGGCGGCACGATCAAGACGCGCCCCCGGTACATTTTTTCCGGGGAAGCGGTTGCGAGGTCTTTTGGCCGCGTCTTGATCGGCGATGGGGAGGCGGCCACGTGAGCAGCGTCAATCTCGATCATTCAACAGTTGCCAGTCCTGCCGAGCCCGTTTTGCGCGAGCCTTTGCGCGCGAAGCTGGCGAAGTGGCGGAAAGGAGCGGCTGAGAATTTCGCCCGCGGACCCGCGCATTTTTTGACACGCGCCGCCGCAAGCGGTGAGAGCACGCCGAATCCGAGCGTGTCAGGTGGGGAACCGTCAACCGAATCGTGCGAAGTTGCGCCGCCGGACGTTGCTGCGGTCGATGATGCACTCAATGTCGCGAGCATTCTTGCCGCCTATCGCCGCGGGCTCTTGGCCGAGCATCATCCGGATCGGAGCGGATGGTTGAGCCCGGCAAAGCGTGAGGTTATCGCTCCAAACGAGTTCAGGCTCGGCCCTCCGCTCCGGCGCCTCTTGCAAGAAGGAATTTTCAGTGTGAGCTTCGATGAGGATTTCGCCGCCGTGCTCGCTGCATGCAAGGCAACCTCGCCTGTAGACTCACGTCTCGCTCCCGCACTTACAGCCGCCTTCATCTCATTGCACCGAGAGGGCCATGCACACTCGGTCGAGGTTCGCACCGCCGCCGGCGCTCTGGCGGGCGGCCTTTACGGAGTTGCCATCGGCAAGGTTTTCTTCGCCGAGGCGAAATTCGAGCACGTCAGAAAGGCCTCCACTTTTGCCCTTGCAGTGCTCCACCATCATTTGAGCCACTGGGGCTTTGCGCTCCGCTCGGCGCGATGGGCTGCGCCGGTTCACATGGTCGGCCGTGATGTTTTCCAGACGTTGCTCGACGTTCATGCCGCAGGCGATCATCGCCCAGGCCCCTGGACGGTCGATCCCGGTCTCGACACCTATGCGTGGAGCGGGCGTCCGCGTCGCGCATGCCGGAGAATGCGCAACGGTCCGCTGCCGCCGCTTTTAGCGCGCAAGGCGAGACCAGACGACAAGCACGCCGGGCCGGGCCGCCACTGGCGCGGGCAAGATCGCGGGCAAGACAACGGCGCCTCGGCGCAGGGAGCCTGAGGCCTCAGCCATGAGCATCGCGCATGTCCCGCGACATAAGGAGAGAAAGGACGAGCTCGCGGCAAACGGGCTCGAGGTGCTTGTCGATGAGCACGCCGCTTGCGGTGGGGACGAGCTCATCTCTGGCTTCGACGATGTGAGCTACGACCAGACGGGAGCGTTCTCCAAACTTCGATGGGGGGAGGGGCGTCTCAGCCGGCTCGTACTGGTGAGGAATGGCGAGGTGGTGGCAGGTGCCCGCGTGGTCATCCTCACCCAGCCTGGAATTGCCAGGGGGTTGGCATATCTCCGTGGCGGACCGTTTTGGCGCCGCCATGGCGTCGCCCCCGATGCCCGTCTCTATCGCGCGGCGGTCAAGGCCATCAGGGCCGAGTATTGCGACCACCGCGGACATCATCTCGTCGTCACTCCCCGCTTCCACCCGGAATTCTCCCCGCGCGAGTCACGCATACTCCAGTCTGAGGGATTCCGTGTGCGCGGCGCCTCGCCCGACCCCTGCCGCTATTTCGTCAATCTCGGCATCGGCCGCGACCGCCAGCTGGAGAGCCTCGACCAGGGCTGGCGGCGTAATCTTCGCAAGGCTTTGGGACATGTTCTTGAGATCACGCTTGGCGATAGCGCGGCCGACATGGAGCGCTTCATCGACCTCAACTCCTCGCTCAAGCGGCGCAAGCGTTTTCACGATCACGGCCATGCGCTCTTGTTGCCCGAGCTTTCGCGCGCTCTTCCGCCCAAGCTCCGGCCGCAAATCGCTCTCGTCTATCATCGCGGTCAGCCGGTCGCTGGCGCTGCTCTTCTGCTCGCCGGCGATGTCGCCCACTATCTCTTCGGCGGCAGCGACGAAGCGATGCTGAAGCTGAACGCGGGCTACGCGCTGCAATGGTCGCTGGTCGAGCGTCTCTCCGCCCGTGGCCATCAGTGGTACGACCTCGGCGGCGAGAGCCTGAGCGAGGGATTGCGTCAATTCAAGCGCGGCTTGGTCGGAAGGGAAGGGCGGATCGTCGAAGCCAATGTCGACTACGAGTATTCTGGCAGCACGACGGGGCGCATGGTCGCCGAGCTGGTTCTCGGCGTTCGTGCGGCCAAGCGCTTGTATATGAAGCTGCTCAACACCTGAGCGCCCGCGCCTTCGCTAAAATTTCGCTGAATTTGTCGCTGGGCCATAAAGCTCGTTGTGATGAAGCCTGGATTAGTTTGCCCCGAGGCAGCGATCCCGGTCCCCAACCGATTCTTGTACAGCGGCGTCGTTTCGGGCAACGAACATGCATCTCGACATGCTGACGATGTCGGCCGCGAGCATCACCGTGACCGGCGTGCTTGGTATCGTGCTCGTCTTCACCTGGGCCCGGGAGCGGGAAAGCATTTTCGTTGGGTGGTGGGGCCTAGCCCTTTTGTTGCAAAGCGCGGGTATCGTTATTTCTTCGGCGTCGTCGCTACAAAACGATGCCAAGCTTGTCACCGCTGGTTCCGCCGCCATCGTACTGTCGGAGGCCATCAAATGGCATGCCGCCCGTCAATTTTCCCGGCACGCGGTCGATATGGGCTCGACTCTGCTCGGTCCGGTCCTCTTTCTCTGTGCAGCCTATGCCGGCTATCTCGACGGGTTCGACGGCAGGCTTCTCGTCATCGGCAGCATGGCGGCACTTTACAATTTCGCCGCGGCCTTCGAGCTCTCGCGTGCCGATGGCGAGTATCTGGCGTCGCGCTGGCCTGCCGTTGGGCTTCTCATCGTCACCGGGCTGAGCTGGCTCTCCTGGCTGCCGCTCAACATCATCATGCCGATCAACGAAGTAATCGCCATATTCTCCTCTACTTGGTTCCCGGCCGTCATCCTGCTCACGCTCCTGCTCCGCATCGCTTTGGCATTCGTCGTGCTCTCGATGGCGAAGGAGCGTCAGGAACTGGAGCAGCGCACCGACGCCTTGACCGATCCGCTCACCGGTCTTCCCAACCGGCGTGCCTTGTTCGAGGCGGCCGACAATTTCGGGCATGAGAGGGGGATCCTAGGCGCCCCGCTCTCGGTGCTGATCTTCGACCTCGATCACTTCAAGCAGGTCAATGATCGTTTTGGCCATGCTCAGGGCGACCGCGTGCTCAAACTGTTCGCGACCAAGTCCAAGGAGTTTCTGAATGGCACCAGCATCGTCGCACGGCTCGGCGGGGAGGAGTTCGCCGCCATACTGCCTGGCGCCGATGCTAGTTCCGCGGTCAAGTCCGCCGAGGCAGTTCGCCACGCATTCGCCAAGTCTGCCGCCTTCGTCGATGGTCTTCCCGTTGGTGCCACCGTAAGCGTAGGAGCGGCCTCCGACGCAGACCTCTCGAGCGACCTCAATGCCCTATTCCGCAGGGCTGACGCCGCCCTCTATGTGGCAAAGCGCGGCGGGCGCAACCGGGTCGAGTATCTGGCGCCCGAGGACACGAGATCGACCGAGGCCGTCGGCGGCACGGTTCGAGCCAACCCTGATCGCCGCGCCGCTCCATCACGCCCCGCCGCCGCCGCCGCTGCCGCCTATGTCGAGGCCAAATTGGGGGCCTGAACAAGCGCGGAACCCTGCTTGGCTAACCACTCTGAGGGCCGTTGCCCCGATGCCCCCTAGGCCGGGCCTGATTGTGACAGCAAGACGACTGATCTGGCGCAATGCAAACGCCACATAAGACTGGCAGGCTGCTGCCGATCTTTCATAATCATCCTCGCCGGAGAATTCATGAAGTCGCGGATCATCGAGCAGCTCGGCCAGTCGGAGCTGATGTTGCCGAATTTGCTCGCGGGAGCGCTCAAGGCTAACGAGCGCGCCAAGCTTCGCATGAGCGTACTTCAAGCCTCCGTGCAGCACGCTCATGATCCCCGCACGCCGCTGCCTGATCTCACTGGCGAATGCAGCAGCGCCGGCATCGACGCCGCCGCCACGCGTAGCTTGATCGATGGAGCCCGCGCAAATGGGGACGGCCTCATCGAGGCTCCCGGCCTTTCGAAGCTGAACGAGGCTTTGCTTGCCGACGTCAAGACGATGATCAAGGCGGTGGAGGCCGGAGATGCCGCCGCTGGCGTTTCGGCAGGCGAGCGCCTCGATGCGATTCGCTCCGCACTCGATCTTGCCAGCGAACGCATCTCGGAAGCGGGCATCGCTAAGCTCACTGCCGTCGGGGAGACCGACAGTTTGCATCGCTTGGTGATGGATCTGCACAAGGCGCTCAACCGCATGATAGCGCAATGCGCTGAGGAGAGCGTGGCGGGCGCTTTGACCTATGGCCTTCACCCCGAGGACAAGCCGCTGGTCACCGCCTTCATGCGCGGCGTCGAGCGCACGCGCGGGCTCAAATTCGATCACCCTGGTCTCGATACCACCGCGGTTCGCGGCGAGACGCGCCTCATCATCCAGAACGACATCGGCACCACCGATGCCCACGTCCTCGTCATCAGCATCGAGAAATCGAGCGTGACGGTCACGCATAGCGACGTGCATGCCCCGCGCGCGAAATTCTTCGTGAACTTGTTCGATCGCTTCAAGGTCAACTGGAGCCGCATGCATCAGACCAGCGCGGAGGGGCTCGCTGAGGGCGAAGCCTTTTATCTCGTCACCGGGCGCTATGATGCCGAGACGAGGGATGCGATGTGCGCTTTCCTGGAAGCGGTCGGTGCATCGCTTGTGTTCCTCATCGATTGGAACAAGGCGCGCAAGGCGCTGCGCAGGCTGATCGGAAACAGCGACGCCATCCAGGTGCTCGATTGGGCGGCGCGGCGCGAGATCGGTCACCGCGCCTTTCTCGAGCTCGGTGGGATTGAGCTGATCGCCTCAGCGGTACACCGTGCAGCCCCGGCGCGGCTCGGATTCGGCGAGCAGCTCACGGATCTGCTTGGACGCGAGGCGGCGCTTAAATTGGTGAAGACGGCGCTGAGGCTTTCCACCGAAGCCTTGTGCCAGAGACGGTCGGCACGCTCGGTGCACGAGATGCTCGAAGTCGATCTCGTGCGCCGGATCGAACGTAACGACAGTGCGCTCCTGACGATCGTCGTCAGGCAACTCGGGCTTGCCCGCGACATCGCCACGCGGATCGCAACCGCGATGGCCGGCGGACATGTGCGCCGGGGCGAGGCCGAAGGCGATGCCGGTAGAGCGAGACGCATCGAGGAGAAGGCTGACGCCATCGCGGTCGATGCCCGTCAGGTCGTGACGCGCACCGAGGCCGCCCCCACCATCACCGCTCTCGTCGATGCGGCTGAGAACGCGATCGACGAGCTGGAGCAGGCGGCGTTCCTCGTCTCGCTGCTTCCTCTTGAGATCGAGCCCGATCTGCTCGCGCCGCTCAACGAGCTCAGCGTCGCGGCGATTTCCGGCACCGAGGCCGCCGTCCGTGGGCTCGAGGCTGCGGTAAGTCTCGCCGAGGGCGATGGCGGTAGCGCCGACAGCGAGGATGCGTTGCAAGCAACCGCTCGCCTCGTCGATCTCGAACATGCGGCGGACGAATCGGAACGCGCGGTCACGCGGCTTGTGCTTGGGGGAGGGGTCGCGCGTGAGGGTGGCCTCGTCGCGCTCGAGCTTGCCCGCGCTCTCGAGCGATCGACCGACCAGCTCTCTCATATCGGCCACGTGCTGCACACCCATGTCGTGACTGAGCTGTCCAAATAGCCGAGTGCAGCCATGAACATCGTGCGGATCAAAACTGGAGCAAGTGAAGAGCGTTCGCCCGAAACGATCGGAGCGAAAGCGGCAACGCTTGCCCGAGTCGCTGGGTTTGGTCTGCCCGTGCCGCCAGCCTTCGTTCTTCCCATCGATCTCGGCGCTGCGTTGATGCAGGGCGATGAGGATGCCGGGCGCGCTTTCGCCGCTTGTCTCGAGGAGGGAATCGCCTTTCTCGAGGAGGAGACGGGCCAGCGCTTCGATCAACGGCGCAATCCTTTGCTCGTCTCGGTGCGTTCCGGCGCCGCGCGTTCGATGCCCGGAATGCTTGACACCGTTCTCGATGTCGGCTGCACCAGCGAGGCGACGCGTGGGCTCATGCGCATGACCGGCAATCCGCGCTTTGCTTGGGACTGCCGCACGGTGCTTGGTCTCGATCCGGCTCCCTTTAGGGAGAAACGCGACGATTTGATCAAGGGGGCCTCGGCGGTAAGCGACCTCGGTCTCGATAGCGAGGAGTTGGAGCGCCTCTCCTTTATCTACGAGGACCTCATCACCGCCGCTGGCGAGGACCTGTCCGAAGATCCGATGGAGCAGCTGACGGAGGCTGCACGCGCCGTGTATGGCTCATTCGAAAGCGACCGCGCCTCCACCTATCGCCGCCTTCAGGGCTTCGAGGATCTGAAAGGCAGCGCCGTCATGGTGCAGGCCATGGTATTCGGCAATCGCGGAACGAATTCTGCCTCAGGGGTTGCCTTCTCGCGCGACCCATCGACAGGTGCGCCGTCGCCCGTGATCGATGTCCTGTTCGAGGCGCAAGGCGAGGACGTGGTGTCGGGCCGCGGCCGTCCGCTGACGGAGAGAGAGCTTGCTAAGGCCGCACCTGACATCGCGACCGCTCTCAACCAGCATCTCAAAACTCTCGAGCGCGATTTCAAGGACATTCAGGACGTCGAGTTCACCATCGAGGAGGGCCACTTGTGGATCTTGCAGGCGCGCTCAGCCAAGCGAACGGCGCGCGCCGCGCTCAAGATCGCTGTAGACTTCGTGCACGAGGGTCTCATCTCGTCGGATGAGGCGTTACGGCGTCTCGGCTCGCTCGATCTTCGCCATCTCGTGGTCGCGCGCTTTGCCTCGCGCCCGGCGCCGAGGGCGCGGGGCATAGGTGCTGCGGGTGGGGTCGCCGTGGGGCGCGCGGCGTTCGACACGGAGAGCGCCAAGCGCCTCGCGGCCACGGGCGAATCCGTCGTTCTGGTGCGCCCCGACATCGACACGAGCGACGTCGCGGGCCTCGCTGCTTCGGCCGGTGCACTCACGGCGATGGGCGGACGCACGGCTCATGCCTCGCTGATCGCGCGCCAGATGGGGAAGGCCTGTGTCGTGAGCTGTGCTGGATTGGTGGTCGACCCCGCGGCCCATCGCGCTGACATTGGCGGCACGCCGCTCAACGAAGGGGATTGGATTTCGGTCGACGGCGACACGGGTGAGGTCTTCCTCGGCCAGCTTGAGATCGCGACGGAGCGGCCCGAGGCGATGCTGGCAGAGGTCGAGTCGTGGCATGAGGAAAGAGTTCGAGCGTCCCGCCCGCAGCGTCGTGTGAGCTAGGTCCTGTCGACGGCTTTTTTGAGCAATCCAAAGTGGTTGCAGTGGTTGAGAACACTCTTGATTGTGACAGTAATATGTACGTTTTGTCGCCGCGGGCTGCTCGTCCAGCTCCCAGATTGGCATCCCTTCGCTTCGGCCACCGAAACTCTCCCCGCGTCGCGGGAGGCGTTCCTAGGCCCTTGAAGGTGCGTCCCTTAGCTGGAGTTACTCATTGTGGTTGCAGGCGAGGCGGTGCAAGAGTCCAAGGAGATCGAGCTCAAGCTTGAGTTCGATCCCATCGACGCTCAGCGCATCAAGTCCGATCCGCTTCTTAAGGCCGAGAGCCTAGGGCAGCCCGAGGCGCAGCACCTCGTCTCGACCTATTTCGACACGCGCGACCTCGCGCTCAGCAAGGCCGGAGTTTTCTTGCGCGTGCGTAAAGTTCGCGGCCGTTACCTGCAGACCGTCAAGGCGATGCAGAGCAAGGCCGACCTGCTTGAGCGCTTCGAGTGGGAGCGCGAAATTTCTGGGCCTTCTCCCGATCTCACAGTGGTCGATGGCACGCCGCTGCACACATTATTGACGCGGCTGCGGCGTGCATCGTTGTGTCCGCTTTTCGAGACGCGCATGCACCGGACGCTTCGCCGCGTGGCGCATGGCGGATCCGAGATCGAAGTTGCCGTGGACGAGGGCGAGATCGTTGCCGGCGAGCGAAAGGTCCCCGTCAGCGAGCTAGAGCTCGAGTTGAAAGGGGGGAACGCCGCCGAGCTGTTCTCTCTTGCTCGCATTCTCTCCGAGACGCTGCCGCTCAGGCTTGCGTTCAAAACCAAGTCCGAGCGCGGCTTCGAGCTCCTCTCCAAGGCGGATTTCACCGTTGAGAAGGCCGGCGACGTCGACATCAAACCTGATGTGACGGCGGCCGAGGCGTTCCGTGCCATCGCGCGGAGCTGCCTCAGGCAGATCGTGGTCAATGAGCCGGCGGTGCTAGCCGGTGACGCCGAGGCGTTGCATCAGATGCGCGTAGGCCTTAGGCGCTTGCGCGCGGCCATCTCGATTTTCGCCGACGTCGTGGCCAACGGCGACTTGGACCGGGTGAAGGCTGAGCTCAAATGGATCACCCAGGAGCTTGGGCCGGCGCGCGATCTCGACGTGTTCGCCGCCGACGTGCTGCAGCCGCTGCAAAAGGCTCGTCCGAACGATGCCGGTGTCGGCGCCGCCCGGCGCGATTTCGAACAGCGGCGCGAGGTTGCTTACGCTCGCGCTATCGACTCGCTCAGATCGGAGCGCTTCCGCAAAGACCTGCTCGATCTCGCCGCCTGGATCGAGGTCGGCGACTGGGCCCAACGCGAGAAGGCGCGCGAACCGGTCACGGGCCTCGCAAGAAATGAGCTTGTGCGGCTGCGCAAGGGAATCAAGAAGCGGGGCGGCGACCTCCGCCATGCCAGCGCCCATCAGCGCCACAGGCTTCGCATCCGGGCGAAAAGGCTCCGCTATGCCACCGAGTTCTTCGCCAAGACCTTCCCCGGCGAAAGCAATCTCAAGCTGCGCGATGAGTTGCTCTCGGCACTCAAGGACTTGCAGGATGCCCTCGGCGGTCTGAACGATCTCGAGACGCGGCACGGACTGATGAACGCAACGGAAGGCGAAGAGCCTCCGGCCGAGATGGCCGCGGCCATTCCCGATCCGGCGCGAGAGGCTGCCTCACGCGACCGGCTGCTTGCGGACGCCGAGAAGGCCTTCACGCGCTTCGCCGAGGCCAAGGCCTTCTGGAAGGACTGAGGACGCAGCCTTATTCGACGATGTGATGCTTGCCGATCGGCTTTACCGTGCTTGCCTGCAAGCCCTTTTCGCCTTCTTGTTCGGCGACCACCAAGCTCACGTCGTTGCCGACCTCGAGCGCATCGAAATTGGCGCCGACCAGGCTATTGCGGTGGAAATAGACCTCATCGCCTTCCGCGGTCGTGATGAAGCCGTAGTCGTCGAACAAATTCTCGATCTTGCCGTGCACGGGAGCTGAATGAGTTTTGACGCTGCCGCGCATCTTGCGGGTCTGGTCCTCAAGCCGCCGAACCGCGGCATCGAAGGCGTCGCGCACCGCCACGTAGACGTCTTCGTGGGCCTGGTCGATGGGCTTGGCGCGATCCACAACCACATTCTTTCCCGGCACGCTGATGTCGATCCGCACGCTGTAGAGCTTGCCCTTGTGGTGGTGCCGATGGGGCGCCTCGACCACCACGGTGCAGCCGACGATGCGGTCACGGAAGCGCTCGAGCTTCGCCGCCTTCTCACGGATGCGCGCCTCGACTGCCGGCGAGGGATCCATGTTGCGGAAGTTGATTTGCAGCGGGATCTGCATCGTGCCGTCCTTCTCCATTAGAAGCTTGCTTTGACCCACCCGAGCCGGCTCTAGCATGCGCAAACCCGGTAAATGTTCATTGAGTTGCGTCAAGAGGCCAAAGAGCGTCGAATTTCAGCGACCTCTATTGACCCGCATCAAGGCCGGAGGTCGGCCGCCGGTCCCCCAATGCTCAACGCGGGGGCGTGGCAAACGATCCAGGGACTAGCAATGAGGCTTCTTCTTGTGGGTTTTATCCTCGCGTTGGCGACGGCTCCCGTGGCGCTTGCGGCCGAGAACGTCGGCGATCCCCAGGCCGGGTTCGAATACGCCAAGACATATTGCTCGGGCTGTCACGGGATCTCCGCCGAGAAGTCGCCTGTGCCCAAGGCGACCCGCTTCCGCGAGGTCGCCGATCGGCCCGGCGTGACAGGCACCGCGCTCAGAGTGTGGATGGAGACGTCGCATCCGACCATGCCCAACATCGTCGTCGAGAAACAGGATATGCTGAATGTCATCGCCTATATCCTGAGCCTCAAAGGCCGCGACCAGGACCAGAACCAAAACTAGTCTGGGAGGAGACGTCGCGGTGAAGCTCGTCAAGATCCTGCTTCCCATCCATCGGCGCGGCACGGCCGATGCCTGCTCCGCATTCGCCTTCAGCCTCGCCGGCCGCTCGGGCGCGAGCCTCGAGGTGCTGCATCCTTGCCCGGCGCCTGCGGACCGGCTGCCGTATTCGACCGAGCTTGGCCCGGTCTATTTCGAGGAGCTCGTCGATGTCGGCAAGAAGCAGGCGGAGCTCGAAGAGCGCGAGGCGAAGGTCTGGCTTGCCAAGATGGCCGGCGTCTTCCCCAATCTGCGCCCGACCTTCCTGCATATCGAAGGACCCGTGACCTACACCGTGGAAACGAGGGCGAAAGGCGCCGACCTCACTGTTCTGCCAAGCGCCGGCGCGAGTGAAGACGCCTTTTTCGACCTTGCCCGCGACGCGGCTCTGTTCAATTCCGGGCGTCCCCTGCTCCTCGTGCCGAACGAAACGCGTGGCTTCAACGCCGCGACCGTGGTGATCGCCTGGAAGGACACGGTCGAAGCGGTGCGCGCTTTGGCCGCTGCCATGCCGTTCCTCGCCGCGGCGAAGCGCGTCGAGCTGCTCAGTGTCGTCGAGCATGCGAACCAGGACGACACGGCCGCCATGATGGCAGACTATCTGAAGCGGGCCGGCATCGAGGTCGAGCTCGCGACGCCGGCGTTGCATGGCCAAGACGTTGGCGAGGTGCTGGTTGAGGCCTCGAGCGGCGAGGACAGCCTCTTGGTCATGGGCGCCTATGGCCATTGGCGCTGGCGGGAATACGTTCTCGGCGGCGCGACGCGACACGTCATGCGCAATACTAAGGTGCCCGTGCTGATGTCGCACTAGCGTCGGGTTGCGCATGCAATGTAAGCCGGTGATGAGCTGCTACCCATCCACATGACCGCTGAGACTCTGCCTTGGAACGTTCCCCTCGACAGGCTGCTGAGCGAATTGGCCACAACCCGCGACGGCCTTAGTGACCGTCAAGCGGCCCGTCGCCTTGCCCAATATGGTCCGAACGATGCGATGGTTCGCCGCCACAATCCGCTGTGGCGGCAGATTTTCGATCGTCTCGGCAATCCGCTGATCTTGATCCTGCTCTTTGCGAGCTGCTTGTCCGCTTGGACCGGCGACGTGGCGAGCTTCACGATCATCGTCGTGATCATCCTCTTGAGCGTGGTCCTTGACGTCGTGCAGCAGCGTCGGGCCGAGAATACCGTCGATGCGCTGCGCCGCTCGGTGGGGCTTAAGGCGCAAGTGGTGCGCGGTGGAGCGAGCTGCGAGATCCCCATTGACCGGCTGGTGCCCGGCGACATCATTGAGCTCGGGGCCGGATGCATCGTGCCGGGAGACAGCCGGCTGATCGCGGCTCGCGATTGCTTCGTGAATCAAGCGCTCCTTACCGGCGAGTCCTTCCCCGTCGAGAAGGAGGCGGCTGATCTCCCGAGCCCCACCGAAGACGTCTCGGCGGCGGTGAACTTTCTCTTCATGGGCACTTCTGTGATCAGCGGAACCGCCCGGGCGCTGGTGTGCCGGACGGGGCGCGCGACCGAGCTCGGAGGGCTCGCGGGCGAGCTTACGGCGCATCGCCCTGAGGACGCTTTTGCCCATGGCATCCGCCGGTTCGGCTTTCTGATGCTGCGTTTGACGATTTTTCTCGTCTTGTTCGTGCTCGTCACCAACGTGGTGTTCCATCGGCCGTGGCTCGAATCTCTCCTGTTTGCCCTCGCGCTTGCCGTGGGCCTTACCCCAGAGCTTCTACCGATGGTGGTTACGGTGACGCTCGCCAATGGTGCCAGGCGGCTCGCGCATCGCCACGTTATTGTGAAACGCGTCGCCGCGATTCACGATCTCGGCGCGATGGACGTGCTGTGCACCGATAAGACCGGCACGCTTACCGAGGCCGAGATTCGTCTCACCGGCCACATCGACGTCAGCGGCAAGGATAGCGACGCCGCCCTCCGGCTCGCTTACCTCAACAGCGCGTTTGAAAGCGGCATCAAGAGCCCGCTCGACGATGCGATCCTGGCCCATGAGAAGCTGGATATCGGCGCTTGGCGCAAGATCGATGAGGCGCCCTTCGATTTCGAGCGTCGTCGCGTGTCGGTCCTGATCGATGATGGGTCGAGCCGGCTGCTCGTGGTCAAGGGAGCGCCCGAGGACATTATCGGTCTATCGGTGGACTACGCCGCGACGGGAGGTGACCGGCTCCCCCTAGTTGAGCAAGAGCGCCAGCGGCTCCTGCAACGATTCGAGCAGCTCGGCGAAGAGGGTTATCGCGTGCTCGGTGTGGCTTCCCGGACTCTCGGTCGGGAACATAGCAGCTGCATTGTAAGCGACGAGATGGGCCTCACCTTCGCTGGCTTCGCAATCTTCCTCGATCCCCCGAAGGCGGATGCAGCCGATGCTATCCATGCGCTCGCCGAGATCGGCGTCGAGGTCAAGATCGCAACCGGCGACAACGAGCGGGTCGCGCGCCACATTTGCGCGGCGATCGGAGTGACGGTCGACGGCGTGCTTACCGGCCAAGAACTCGTGTCGATGCCCGAGGAATTGCTGCACGCGCGCCTCCCCTCGGTCAATCTGTTCTGCCGCATCACGCCGCAACAAAAGGAGCGCGTGCTGCTGGCCTTGAAGCGAAGCGGCAAAATCACGGGCTTTCTCGGCGACGGCATCAACGATGCCTCGGCCCTTCATGCCGCTGATGTCGGCATCTCCGTCGACAGTGCTGCCGACGTGGCCAAGGAGGCGGCCGATCTCGTCCTGCTCGAGCACAGTCTCGACGTCGTGCATGACGGCATCGTCGAGGGCCGGCGCACCGTCGAGAACGTCACCAAATATATCTTGATGGGCTCGAGCTCGAATTTCGGCAACATGTTCAGCATGGCGGGCGCGGCATTGTTCCTGCCGTTTCTGCCCATGCTGCCGACGCAGGTGCTGCTCAACAATCTGCTCTACGATATTTCGGAAGTCGGCGTGCCGTTCGACAATGTCGATGCTGAAATCCATCCAAAAGCCGGCACGTTGGGACATCGCCTTCATCGAGCGCTTCATGCTGTTGCTCGGCCCGGTCAGCTCGCTGTTCGATTTCCTCACCTTCTTCGTCCTGCTCAAGCTCTTCGGCGCGAGCGAGCCAATGTTTCAAACGGGTTGGTTCGTGGAGTCGTTAGCCACGCAGTGCCTGGTGATTTTCGTGATCAGAACGCGAAAGGTCCCGTGGCAGAGCCTGCCCAACCAAGTTCTCACGACGCTCACCCTGGGCGTCGTGCTGATCGGCCTTATTGTTCCTCTGACGCCTGTCGGCTCACTGTTCGGCTTTGTCGAGCCGCCGCCTGCCTTCTATCTGTTCCTCGTTTCCGCCATAGCGGCGTACCTGATCATCGTGGAAGCCGTTAAGCGGTTCCTCTATCACCGCGCATCGGATTACGGGCAGTCCGCCTCGGGCGCTAGCGGCTGATGACGACGCCGAGCAGGAGCCCGATCCCCGCCGCGATCCCGAGCGAGGTTAGAGGATCGCGGCGCACCGCATCCTCGACATTGTGCAAGGCATCTCCGGCTCTATCCTGGGCCCGATGGAATTGGTAATCACCGGCGCTCTTGAGCGCGGAGGTCAAGGCGTCGACATCCTGGCGGAGCGTCGCCAGATGCTTGGCGATCCTCTGCACCTCTTCCTTGAGCTCCACGTGGCTCGGCATTTCAGCGTCTTTGGTCGCCATTTAGATCCTCCTTGGCCCCTCGGGCATTTCCCCCATTTGGCAGCGCTAAAGCATAAGTCGTCAAGGCTCGTTGGAGGTGTTTCGCCCGGCGGTGCTAACCGCTAGAATTTCGACATGCATGGACCGGGCACCAAAACAGAGGAGAGGAGCTGGCTCGACCGGATGTGGCGTGCCGTCAACGATCCCCACACCTCGCAGGCACATTATTCCGCGGCAATCGCCGCCGTCTTCTTCATGCTGCTCGCCGACTGGGGTTTGCACCCCTGGCTTCAGGGCCGCGCCTCGTTCCTCATCTTCATTCCCGCAGTGCTGATCGCAGCGGGCTTCGGCGGGCTGGGTCCGGGCCTGCTTGCCACCTTTCTCAGTGCCGCGCTCAGCGCTCTCCTCATCGGTATGAGCGGGCTGCCCCACTCGACGCCCCTCACGGCACTCATCTTTATCGTCGAGGGAGGCGGCATCTCCTGGATCGGCGAGCAGCTTCGCCGCACCAGGATCAGGAGCCAAAAAAACGCCAACGATCTGAAGGCGCGGGAGGCGCATCTTCGCTCGATCCTTGATACGGTGCCGGATGCCACCGTCGTCATTTGCGAGAAGGGTATGATTCAATCGTTCAATGCCGCGGCCGAGCGACTGTTCGGTTACCGCGAGGCCGCCGTCGTGGGCCGCAATGTCAGCCTGCTGATGCCCTCGCCCTATCGCGAGGAACATGACCGCTATATTTCCCGCTATCTCGCGACCGGCGAAAAACGCATCATCGGCATCGACCGGGTTGTGACTGGCTTACGCGAGGACGGGTCGACGTTTCCCATGAAGCTCGAAGTCGGCGAGATGAAGTCGGGCGACCGGCGCTTCTTCACCGGATTTGTCAGCGACCTCACCGAGCGGCAGGAAACCGAGCACCAGTTGCATGGGCTGCAGACCGAACTTGCGCGCCTGTCGCGGCTGACGGCCATGGGCGAGATGGCCTCGACGCTCGCGCACGAGATCAATCAGCCGCTGTCGGCCGTCTCGAACTATCTGCAAGGTTGCAACCGTCTGCTCGAAACAGTCGATCATCCGAATGCCGCCAAAATCCGCGACGCACTCGCTGAAACCACCAGGCAGACGCTGCGTGCGGGCCACATCATCCGCCAGTTGCGGGAGTTCGTAGCGCGTGGAGAGACCGAAAAGCGCCCTGAGAACGTGAGCAAGCTGGTCGAGGAGGCGAGCGCGCTTGCCCTTGTCGGCGCCAAGGAGGAGGGGGTCAAGACCTTGCTCCGCTACGCGAGCCACACCGACATGGTGCTGGTCGAGAAGGTTCAAATCCAGCAAGTTCTCTTGAATCTGATCCGCAATGCCATGGAAGCCATGCACGGCTATGATCGCAAGGAGCTGCTGGTGACCACGTCTCCGTCCCGTGACGGCATGATAGAGATCAGTGTTGCCGACACTGGTTACGGCCTCTCGGAGGAGATCGCCGACCGCTTGTTCCAGCCCTTCGTGACGACGAAGCCTGCCGGGATGGGGGTCGGGCTGTCCATCTCCAAGCGCATCATCGAGGCACACGGCGGTGAGATGTGGGCTGAGCCGAATCCGGGGGGCGGGGCCAGGTTCCGCTTTACCGTGGAAGCAGTGGATGAGGAGGACTGCTCCGAATGACGGCAAACGGTGTCGTGCATATCGTCGATGACGATGACGCAGTACGCCGGTCGCTTGCCTTTCTGCTGAGCTCTGCGGGCCTGCCGGTTCGCCTTTACGAATTTGCCTCGGCGTTCCTTGCCGGACTTTCCGCGCCACAGAGCGGATGTCTCATCACCGACATCCGCATGCCCGGCATGACCGGCATCGAGCTCCTTAAAGCACTACAAGAAAAGTCCTTATCCATGCCGGCGATCGTGATTACCGGCCACGGCGACGTGCCGCTGGCGGTGGAAGCGATGAAGGCCGGCGCAGTTGATTTCATCGAGAAGCCGTTCGAGGAGGAGGCGATCCTCAACGCAGTGAAGCGTGCCCTTGAGCAGGGCTCTGATGAGAACGGGGATGGTGCTGTGGTTGCGGCCAGGCTCGCCACTCTTTCCGAGCGGGAGAGGCAGGTGCTCGACGGACTGGTCGCAGGCAATCCCAACAAGACCATCGCTCGTGGTCTTGGCATCAGCCCGCGCACGGTTGAAGTCTATCGTGCCAATCTGATGACGAAGATGCAGGCGAAGAGCTTGTCCCAGCTGATCCGCATGGCGATCCTCGCCGATATTAAGCCCTCGGGGCGCGGGTAAGTCCTCCGCACCGCCTGCCGGTGCAATTTCCAACTCTTGACGTGTCTCAAGGTCCGTGGGGCGGGGCAGCGTAGTTTCTCGCCTGAAAGGTCGCTCGCATTATGCTTGCGCGTTCCGGAGACCCGAAGTGCCAAAGGCAGGAACCGTGTTCATCGCCACCCAAGATGGAGTGCTTGCCGATTCCTTGCGCTTCTCGCTTGAGCTTGAAGGCTTCGAGGCGAAGCTCTGCGACGAGCTCAGCCTGTTTGGTGCCCTCGCTTCGGCTGAGATGCCAAGCTGCCTCCTGCTGGACCAGGATGTGTTCGAGCGCATCGTCGATGGCGGCAATGATCGGCTGCTCGCCGCTAGCGCCATCCCCGTCGTTCTCCTGGTCGAGGCAATGACGCAGCGCCTTCTCGGCCGCGTCAACGAAGCTGGCATTGCAAGCATCGTGGAGAAGCCCATTCTCGGCAAGGATCTGCTCGATGCGATCGCGGACACGATCGACGGAGCGCGACGGTTGCGCGTGTCCGAAAAGGGCCGGACTGGGTGGCATCTCCCTCCGTTCCTACGTAGTTCTCCTTAAGCGGCCGTCACGAATTTCAGCGCTCCCCGGTCAGGCGTACCAATCACGTCGGGCATTCCGAATCTTGGGAGAATCACATGCTGACAGAGTTCGCCACAGCCGATTCACTTCATCCTCATTTCTCCGGCGCATTCCCGTCGAGCCACAAACCATCCGTATCCTCTTCGCCAGCCGGCGTGTCCATGAACTTCGGCCGCAACGAGGAAATCTTCGCGGAGGGTGAGACGTCCGGCTACGTCTATAAGGTCGTGTCGGGCGTGGTGCGAATTTCCAAGCTCTTGCCTGATGGGCGTCGCCAGATCAGCGCCTTCCATCTGCCGGGCGACATGTTCGGCTTCGAGATCGACGATGTGCATCATTGCTCGGCCGAAGCTGTGGTGCCCGCCAAGGTCGTCGCCTTCAAATGGCAGGGCCTCCTTGGTGCGGGCGCTTCGACGAGCCTCGTTCGCGAGCTTCTCACCAGGACCATGATCGGCCTCAGTCACACCCAGGATCATCTCCTTCTGCTCGGCCGCAAGAACGCGCTCGAGCGTCTTGCCGCCTTCCTTCTGGAGATGGCTGACCGCACCGGCACAACCGAGGTGCTCGATCTCGCCATGCCGCGTCACGACATCGCCGACTATCTCGGCCTGACCCTTGAGACCGTCTCGCGCATGTTCGCCGAGCTCAAGGAGATGGGACAGATCAAGCTCGAATCGGCCCGCCGCGTGCACTTGCTCGACATCGATAAGCTGAAGGCCATGACCGCCTGAGGGCCTTGTGTCGCAGCTTGGCCGGGCAGGCACCTTGCTCTTTGTGCATGGCCCGCATCTCTATATACCCGCATCTCTATACGTATAAGAGTGTGCGCGCCGGAGGAGGGGCGAGGAATTCATGAAACTATTGGTGCTCGTTTCCACTTTGCTTTCTCTCTTTATGGCAGGGGCTGCCTTTGCCGCGAAGATCCCCGGCCAACCCGACCCCGAGCACGGCAAGACGCTCGCCGAGAGCCTCTGCTCCAATTGTCATCTCGTCGGGGCCGGAACGCAGGAGCATGTGAACGCCGACGTGCCAAGCTTCCGCGAGATCGCCAACGTGCCGGGCCGGACCGCCGGCGACATCATCGGTTTTATCATTCTGCCCAAGCACCCGATGCCCGAGATTCCGCTCACCAAGGCCGAGCTTGCCGATCTTGCCGCCTATATCGTCAGCCTGCGCGACCAGCCCTGATCGACCAACGCTTAAGCGATGCCATCTCGCGCGCGCGCGCGCCGTGCTGAGCGTGCTAGTCTGAACTTCGCCGCCATTTTCCAGCGAGGACATGCAGCCATGAAGCCAATCAAAACCCTCTATGTCATTGCCGACGGCGGAAGAGCGCGCTTTGTCGAGCGCGACGAGATGGGCACGTTCCGCACCATCGCGAGCTTCGTCTCGCCCGAGGCGCATCAGCGCTCTCACGATCTCGGCCTTGACCGGCCGGCGCGCGTCAACGAGAGCGCCAACACTGCCCGTCACGCGGTGGAGCCCCGCCGCGATCTGCATGTCTCCGCCAAGGAGGATTTCGTCAAGCACGTCGCTGGAGAGATCGACGTCGAGCATGGGCGCAAGCGATTCGACAAACTCGTGCTGGTGGCGCCGCCCCGCGTGCTGACCGAGCTCAAGGACGAGCTGTCAAAGGCGATGGCGGAACTTGCCGGCGACAGCCTGCAGAAGGACCTGACCAAGGTTCCCGATCACGATCTCGCCGAGCACCTGATGTCCCCGCTGAAATAGCAAGGGAAACTCAGACTAACTTATAGCGCGGGCTCCGCCTCTAACCGCGCGGCGTCCTTGAGCCCAGCGGGAAGCTTGAGTTTCACCTTGCAGATGGACGCATCCTCTGGGTCGGCGGCGATCTCGAAGCCGAGCGTCTGACACAGGCCGAGCATGCGCTGATTATTGGCGAGCACGTCGCCGACCAGTTCGCGCAGACCTTCCTTCTCGGCATAGTGGATCAGGTGATGCATCAGCGCCCAGCCGATGCCTGAGCCCTTGAGGTCGCTCCGCACGATGATGGCATATTCGCCGCCGGTATAATCAGGGTTCGCCGCGAGCCTGGCCACGCCGAGCAACTCGTTCTGGTCCTTGTTCAGCGCGACGAAGGCCATGGCCCGCGAATAATCGATCTGCGTGAAGCGGGCGATGAATTTGTGCGAGAACTCCTTGCGCGGCGCGAGGAAACGGAAGCGGATATCTTCGGCCGAGAGCTTGGCGATGAAATCGCCATAGAGATGCTCGTCGGCCGGACGGATCGGCCTGATGAAGATGCGATAGCCATTGTCGGTGGCGGCCCATTTCTCCCATTGGTTGGGATAAGGCCTGATGGCGAGGCGCGGATTGGGGCCCTCCATCTCGACTTCGTTCGGGTCGATGCGCAGCCTGGCGTCGAGCGCGATGATCCCCGTCTCGTCGGCGAGCAGGGGATTGATGTCGAGCTCCTTGACCGCCGGGCAATCGACTACGAGCTGTGATAGCCGCACCAGCGCGTCGCCAATGGCAGCGACATCTGCCGCAGGTTGGTCGCGATAGCCTTCGAGCAACTTGAAGATGCGCGTCTGACTCATGAGGTCGTGGGCAAGCTCGGCGTCGAGCGGCGGCAGGGCCACGGCCGAGTCGTGGATGATCTCGGTCGCCGTTCCGCCGGCTCCGAACAGGATCATCGGACCGAACAGGCGATCCTGGTAGATGCCCATCAACAGCTCGTGCGAACCTGATCGCGCCACGGTGGGCTGAATGGTAAAGCCTTGCAGACGTGCTTTGGGGCGAAGCTCGTGGACGTGCGCTTGCATCTGCTCGGCGATGCGCGCGGCTTCATCGGCCGAGCGGATGCTCAATCTGACCCCGCCGATATCCGACTTGTGCGAGATGTCCTCCGACAGGATTTTGACGGCGACGGAAGGGAACTGCGCCAAGAGCCCCCTGGCGATATCCTCGACGTCTTTCGCTGTCGCGGCGACACGCGTCGGCACGGTCGGAATGCCATAGGCAGACAGCACCGCCTTGGCCTCGGGCTCGGTCAGCAATGAGCGGCCGGAAGAGGCGGCTGCGCGCAAGATGGTGCGGGCCGCCTCCTCGGCGACATGCGTGCGCTCGGTCTCGCGCGGCGGGGTGCGTATCAGCGCTTCCTGCGCCTTGGTGTATTGCCAGAGATAAAAGAAGCCTTTGACCGCATCGTTCGGCGAGCCATAGCTCGGGATCGAAGCCTCCTGGAACTTGCGCCGCGCCTCTTCTGCTGCGGCCTCTCCGAGCCAGGTGGTGAGGATCGGGGGCTGCCGCTTGACGTTGGCGGATTTTGCGATCGTATCGATCACCGCTCGCGCGGCATCGCTCGATGAGGCAAGCGCCGTCGGACAATTGATGACGAGGATGGCATCGGCGTCGTTATCGGCGAGCACCGCCTCGAGCGAAGCCGCATAACGCTCTGGCGAAGCATCGCCGATAATGTCGATCGGGTTTGCGCGCGACCAGTTGGCGGGCAGGATCTTGTCGAGAGTGGCGACGAGGTCCTTGCTGATCGGCGCAAGACGGCCACCCGACTGGATCAGATCATCGACCGCAAGGACGCCGGCGCCGCCGCCATTGGTCAGGATCAAGAGTTCATTGCCGGCGACGGGCTTGAGATCGGTCAGCGTCTCGGCGGCGGCGAACAACTCCTCGAGCTCCTCGACGCGGACCAGACCTGCGCGGCGGAACGCAGCGCCGACGGCAGCATCACCGCCGGCGAGAGCGCCGGTATGGGTCGAAGCAGCGCGCGCCGATTCAACGTAACGGCCCGACTTGATGACGACGACCGGCTTGGCGCGTGCGGCCGAGCGCGCGGCCGACATGAACTTCCGTGCGGCGGGGATCGTCTCGAGATAAAGCAGGATTGCATTCGTCGACACGTCGCCGGCGAGAAAATCAAGCAGGTCGCCGACATCGACGTCGGCCATATCCCCCATCGACACGACATGAGAGAAACCGATTCCTTGCGCGATCGCCCAGTCGATGATGCCAGTGATAAGCGCGCCCGACTGGGAGAGGAAGGCGAGCTTGCCGGGGAGGGGACGGCCAAGTCCGAATGTCGCGTTGAGCCCGATCCCCGGCACGGCGATGCCGAGGCAATTTGGGCCGATGATGCGCAGGCAGTAGGGCTTCGCCGCATCGAGCATCGCTTGCTTCTGTTCGGCGGAGAGCCCCGCGGTGATGGTCACGACGGCGCGCGTGCCCTTGGCGCCGAGCTGAGCCACGAGATCCGGCACGGTCTTGGGTGGCGTTGCGATCACCGCAAGCTCCGCTGCCTCGGGCAGCGCGGCGACCGAGTGAAAGCACGGCTGGCCTGCGATTTCCTTGTCGTGCGGATTGACCAGGAACACCTTGCCCACGAAACCGCCGCCGAGGACGTTCTCGGTCAGCACATTGCCGATCGAGCCTTTCTCCGCTGAGGCACCGATCACCGCGACCGAGCGAGGCGCGAGAGCATGTTCGAGATTGCGAATGGTCATAACCGGTTACGTTAAAAGAGCCGCGTAGGGCACGCTCCCATCCAAGTAGGGAGAGAGCGAGCGACATTCCACCTGCTGTTCTCACTGGTCGCATCACTCCAGCGCTTGCATCATGACGACGTGGCATGTCTGGAGCATGTCGTCACGCTCTTGTTTGGGAGAGATTTCGTTCCCTTACGGGCCCCAAGGTGAAGATTTCATGACAAGCGGCCAACAGGTCGCTTCTGCCAAGACTTTGAGCAAAATCCTGACTCTTCGTGAAGCAAAGCCCCTCTTCGAGTCCGAGAGGTGGTAGGCGGCTGTCCCGCGTGAAAGCTGCTATGGAAAACGCCATGACCGCCGTTCATCGACGGGCGGCGCGGTGAAACAGCGCTCGCTTCTCGCCAAGCTCAAGCGCGGCTTTCTCACGCCGATCAGGGCAATGCGGCTCCGCTATTTGCCGCTGCTCATGATCTATTACGCCTATGGCGCGCTCGGCCTGGTCAGTATAGCGCAGGCCTTCTGGATCAAGGACGCGCTCACCCTCTCGCCTGCGCAGCTGGCGGCGATCGCGGTGTGGCTCACGCTTCCCTGGACCATCAAGATGGTGTTCGGGCAGCTCGCCGATTCGGTGCCGATCCTCGGCTCGCAGCGACGCGCCTACGTCTTCATCGGGGCATGTCTCGTCGCCTCGGGCATGGTAACTCTTGCCGGCGCGGCCGGCGGCTGGATCACGGTCATGAGCAAGAACGCGCTCTACGTGACAGCGCAGCTTCTCATCACGATCGGCGTTGTGCTCCAGGACGTCATTGCCGATGCGATGACCACAGAAGTCGTGGAGCGGACCAATCCCGATGGTTCGCCGAAACCTGAGGCTGAGGTTCAACGCGAGCTCGGACTCGTCCAAGTGCTCGGAAGGCTCGCGCTGTGGTCGGGAATTCTTTCGGTGGCGGGGCTCTCGGGCTGGCTCGCGCAGTCTACAGCTACGAGACGGTGTTTCTGCTTGGGCTCATCGTGCCGGTCGTGTCCCTGACCGGCGCCATGCTCGTCCGCCTCGATGCCACCGAGACGAAGCCGATCGATTGGCGCATTCTCGGCGGCGGTCTCCTATCGGCGTCGCGGTTTTGGCCATCGGGCTGGGCGGTGTCCCGCTCGGCCAGGAGATCGTCTTCCTCATCTCGCTCAGCGTGATTGCTCTGATGCTGTACCGCGTCGCCGAGGATGTGGACGAGGTGCACCGCAAGCGCTTCTTCTTTGCGGCGCTTGTGATCTTTCTGTTTCGTGCGACGCCCGGCGTCGGCGAGGGCTACCGCTGGTTCACCATCGACGTTCTCGGCTTCGATGAGGCGTTTTACGGCACGCTCGCTCAGATCGGCGCGGCATTGAGTCTCGCCGGGGCGTGGCTGTTCTCGGACGTCATCACCCGGGCCCCGATCGCCAAGGTGCTGCTTTGGGTCACCATCATCGGCACCATCCTGTCGTTGCCCAATATCGCGCTTGCCCTTCGGCTCGATCTATGGACCAAGGAGACATTGGGCTTCGGCGCGCGCACCATCGCGCTCGTCGACACCACTGTCGCTTCTCCGTTCGCCGAGCTCTCGATGATTCCCGCTCTCACCCTCGTCGCCGTCAATGCGCCGGCGGGGCGGCGCGCGACCTGGTTCGCTCTGATGGCCTCGCTGATGAATGTCGCTCTGGTCGCCGGCCAGCTCGAGACCAAATATTTGAACCTCCTGTTCGAGGTCGGCCGCGGCTCTTATGCCAATCTCGCCGCGCTCACCATCGCCGCCGTGACGATCGGTTTCGTCGTTCCGGTCGCCGGCATTCTCGCTTTCGGCAAACGCGCGACCTGACTCTCGATGAGCCAATACGCCGCAACCAAGGACGGCAAATATGTCTTCGTGGCGCTCGGGCCCGGCAACCGCGTCGCCGTGATCGAATAGCGCCGGCGCAACCGAACCCCCGGTCCCCGCAGGAGGGGCTTCGCAACGAGAAGGCCGGGAACACGCTTCACGCGCAGTCCCGGCCCTTTTCGATTTCGCTCTCCGTCGCGAAAAACGAGATCGCGCTACTTCATGTCGTTGACGGTGGATTCGTCAGCCTGGACCTGACCCGCAGCACAAGCCTTGTTGAACTCGTCCTTGTCGATCGATCCATCCTTGTTCGAATCGACCATGGTAAAGTCGAGCACGAGCGGGACGCTCGCGCCGCTGGCGATGGCGTCGCCTCCCGGCGAGGCCATGTGCCAAGCCGCATCGCATTTGTCGGCGGGGACGGCGACGTTCGCCGCGAAAGCGGCGGTGCCGGCGAGCCCGGCGCCTGCCAGGGCAATCAAATATGTGACTGTGGAAAGTTTCATCCTCGGGCCTCCTTGGATTCCGAATTCTATGGGCAGATTGGTAGTCTCAGGCACGTCAAGGGAAACGGCCGGAAGCGCATTACGCTCCTTCTGTCGCGGGAGCAAATTCGCCGCCTGACCGACAACGAGGCACGACGTATGCCTCTGCACGATGCCGCGCAAGGCGGCATCGTGTTCTTTAACGGCTATTTTCCCCAAGAACGTTCAGACAATTTGTCAAAATGACAATCGAACGAACGAGGTGGATCGCAAACGAGCTCGAAGGCGGAGGGTGCAGCAATTGCCGCACCCTCAACCCCGCGACGGCGATGCCTGGATCGCGAAAAGCCGCAGCTCACGGGAAGGAGGCGACCCAAGAGCCACGTCTTCGCCGGCGAGATCAATTTGTCCGCAGCCGTCCAGGCGACCTCGTGAGGCATCGCCCGGAGTGGACAGACTGAGGCTAGAGCGCGCGAGCCCGCGCCGTCCCTAGCGCGCACCGCAAGAGTGATCGGGAAGATTTGGCAATCATATTGCCACGCTTGGCATTGCTTTTTCACCCCTTCCGACATGCAGTGAAGCGCTACGGCGACGCCCCAGTCCGTCAAAGGCGTTCAAAAACAACGTGATTGCGAAGTAAGAGACGAAAAAGCCGAGATGCTTTAGGAAAGAGAAACTCGGCTTACATCGGGGGTGGCGCGAAGGCCGCGTGAGGTTATGCGGGGCTTTGCCGCTGTGGAGACGGAACAGTCGTGCTGCAAAAACTTTGGTATGACCGGCCGGTCCGAACCCAGCTTCTCCTCGCCATTGGAGCGATCAATCTTCTCGCCGCCCTCGTTGCCGGCGGCGTTTCGATCCTGAACACGCGGACCGCGACCAGGGTCGAGATCGAGGCCGCTCTCGAAGTTGCTCAGCGCTTCGTCGAAGCGACCGTGACGGACCTGAAAGCGCAAGGCAAGGCCGACCAGCTCAATGAGGAGCTGCCGCTTCAGCTCAAGCATCTGCGCCATGTGCGCATCATGTTGATGGACGAGATCGGGCAGCTCACCTTCATCTCGCCTTGGTCGGCGAACGGGGAGGGGGCTGGGGTCGAGCCCTACGTGCCCACTTGGTTCGCCCGCCTCGTCAGACCACAACTCGTCGGCCGCGCGGTGCGTGTCGTCGCCGTCCAGGGAGCAAGTCCCGTAGTGATCGTCGGAGAGCCCGCCGACGAGATCGCCGAAGCCTGGCACGATTTCTCATCGCTCGCCATCGTCTGGCTGACCCTCAATGCGCTCGTTCTCGCCATTCTTTATGTCGTCCTCGACCGCGTGCTCGATCCGCTGGCCTCTCTCTCCAAGGGCATGCTCAAACTGGAGGACGGGCAGTACGCGACGCGGTTGGTAAAGCCGAAGGTCAAGGAGTTCGCGGCCATCACTGATCGCTTCAACACGCTTGCCGGCGCACTCGATACCGCGCGTGAGGAGAACAGCCGCCTCTACCGCCAGCTCATCACCGTGCAGGAGGAGGAGCGGCGCGCGATCGCCAACGAGCTCCACGACGAAGCCGGGCCTTGCCTGTTCGGCATCACCGCTAATGCTTCGTCCATTCAAACTCTCGCCGATCAGCTTCCCGGCAATCGCACCATTGAGATCTCGCGGCGCGTGCGTGAGATCCTCTCCATCGCCGACCGCCTCAAGCAGCTCAATCGCGCTTTGCTCAAGAAGCTCCGTCCGGGTCCCTTGGGCCGCGTCAAGCTCGCCGACCTACTCGACGAGCTCATCGTCGGCTTCGAGAGCCGCCATCCGGACATGCATGTGACGACGTCGTTCGGCAATCTCGCCGAATCCTATGGCGAGACGATCGACCTCACGCTCTATCGCTGCATCCAGGAAGCCATTACCAACGCCATTCGTCACGGCAAGGCCACGCACCTTACCGTCGATCTCGCCGAGCAGCCTTTGGCGCGCAAGGGCGGGAAGCGCTCCTTTGCCAAGCTTTGCCTGTCCATCGGCGATGACGGGAACGGCTTCGCGCCCGACACACCGAGAGGCTTCGGGCTTTCCACCATGACCGAGCGCGTGCGCTCGCTCGGCGGGTCTTGCACCATCGAGAGCGCACCATCGAAGGGAACCATGATTCGCGTAGAGATTCCGGTGCAACGGTCGAGCGCCGGCAAAACGAGAACCCCAGAGCTGGTCGGAGCGATGCGATGACCCGCGTGCTCGTCATCGACGATCATCCGATCGTGCTGCAGGGCTGCCGCCAATTGCTCGAGGATGCGGGCGTCGAGCAGATCGTTCAGGCGCAGAGTCTCGCCGATGGCTTCCGCATCTACCGCACGCAGAAGCCAGACGTGATCATCGTTGATCTCGCCATGCGCACGGGCGCGCTCGGCGGGCTTTCCTTCATCAGGCGGCTGCGCCTTCACGATCAGAAGACGCCGATTCTCGTCTTCACCATGCACTCTGACCCTGTGATCGTGAGCCGCGCGCTAGAGGTCGGTGCGACCGGCTATGTCCTCAAGGACACCTCTCCGGGCGAGGTGGTGAAGGCCTTCCAGCGCGTGCGCGAGAACCGTCCCTATCTCAGCCACGACCTCGCGTCTGAGGTCGCCTTCATGGAGGCACGGGGCACCACCAATCCTTTGCGGCGCATGACCGTGCGCGAACTGCAAACGCTCGCCCTCGTCGCTGAGGGCAAGCCCTACGGCGTCATCGCCGAGCACCTTCATGTGAGCTACAAGACCGTCGCCAATACCTGCACGCAGTTGAAAGCGAAGCTCGGCGTGCGCACGCTTCCCGAATTGATGCGCATCGCCATTCAGCACCTTCCCTCGGCGAGCGCCAAGACGCCGCGCGAGTGGTCGTAGCAACGTTGATCGCGCGATCGAAATCGCTTGGCGAGACGCTGATTCTGATTTGCGCGATCGGTTTCTCGGTGAGTTAAGAGTGCGGATGAGCCTAGAGGTGCGCCGCACACAAATCGCGGAAGATTTCGCTTGACACTATAGTCCGCCGAGCGCGCGTTCTTGATGCACTGCAGCAAACGCACTTGGCCCTTTGGCACAAATTATTGCCGCGAGCACTTTTCACTTGCAAACCCATTACATTTGGCAATTATGGGCGGGCAGCGTAGCAAGGGGTGGGATGCTGGTTTCCATCGAAAATTCGATATTACCCGCGTCAAACTCTAAGTCGGTCTGCATTTCCTCGTGAGGTGTCACCGCGTGATGTGTTCATCGGAGGACCCGCCGCCAGGAGCGGGCGCGAGGCGGTTTTTTTTGCTTCGGCGCTTTCGGGATCACCCCCCCATATCCACAGTGACAACTACAAAATGCAAGGGCTCGGTGCTTCTTCGGCATTCGCGCCTCGGGAGAAACGTACCCCCTGCACATTTAGAGAAGAACTCAGCTTTCGTTCGGTGAACTGAGTAGCTAGGGAGAGGAGAAAGACATGAAAATGAAGTATGGTGTTCTGGCTGGCGCCATCGTCGCGATGACGGTGGGTCTTGCTGGCCAGGCCATGGCAAACTCCGATGAGGAGCAACTTGCCAGAATGAAAGACCCCGACCAGTGGCCTGCCCCTGGTCGTGACTTCTCGTTGACCCGGCACAGCCCGCTGGCCGACATCAACACGAAGAACATCAGCAAGCTGCAGATGATTTGGCTCCAGGGCACCAACGCCCTCCGTGGCCATGAGGGTCAGCCCCTCGTGATCAAGGACGTTGGCGGCAAGACCGTGCTGTTCATGGTCTCCGGCTGTCCCGCCATGTCAAACTGCAACGTGGTCCAGGCTCTTGACCTGACCGATCCCGACCACCCGAAGGAGATGTGGAACTACGTGAAGAAGACCGACCGTGACGAGTCCGCTGTTCCGCGGGCTTGCTGCGACACGGTCAATCGCGGCGGTTCCTATGCCGATGGCAAGTTCGTCTATGGCACTCTCGACGGTTTCTTGATTGCCCTTGACGGCCAGACCGGCAAGGAAGTCTGGGTCGTCAAGCTCGCCTATCCCGAGCATGGCGAGACCATCACCCCCGCTCCATTGATTGCCGACGATCTGGTGCTCGAAGGCTTCGGTGGCGACGAGTTCGCAGCTCGCGGACGCATGACGGCTTACAACCTCAAGGACGGCTCCGTGGCCTGGACCTGCCAGAGCACGGGCTCCGACAAGGACGTCTGCCTGACTGCTGACACCAACAAAGCTCATCCTGAGTACGGCACTGCCGGTTCCGACCTCGGTATCAAGACTTTCCCGGGCGAGGACTACAAGATCGGCGGTGGCGCGGCTTGGGGCTGGTACAGCTATGATCCGGAGCTGAAGATCGTTTACTACTCGACCGGCAACCCCGGTCTGTGGAGCCCGGCCTATCGCTGCCCGGACAAGAGCCAAGAGGAGTGCAACACTGGTGCATTCGACAACAAGTGGTCGATGACCATCTTCGCCCGCAAGGTCGATAACGGCGATGCAGTGTGGGCCTATCAGATGACCCCGTTTGATCAGTGGGACTATGACGGCATCAACGAGAACATGCTCACTGACATGGACATCGATGGGAAGAAGGTGAAGGCTCTCACCCACTTCGATCGTAACGGCTTTGCCTATGTGCTCGATCGTACCGACGGTACTCTCCTCCGCGCCACGAAATACGTGACGGTGGACTGGGCCGAGAAGATCGACATGAAGACTGGCCGTCCGGTCAAAGTGCGCGACCATTCTCCGCTTGAGGTTGGCCGCAATGTGGAAGCCTGCCCGTCTGCCATGGGCGGCAAGGACCAGCAGCCTGGTTCTGTCGATCCCAAGGAGCCGAACGTCTTCTACATGCCCACCAACAACTGGTGCATGGAGCTGGAACCCCAGGAGCGCACGCACACGAACCAGGGCACGGTCTACGTGTTCGCCAACGTGTACATGTATCCTGAGAAGCCCGGCACGACTGGAAAGATCAAGAAGTACGATGTTCTTTCCGGCAAGACGATCTGGGAGATCCCGGATCCGTATCCGAACTGGGGCGGCACCATGAACACGGACGGTGGTCTGGTGTTCTATGGCTCGCTCGGCGGTGACTTCCGCGCGGTCGACCGGAGTTCCGGTAAGATCCTGTGGAGCCGCAAGCTTGGTTCCGGCATCATCGGCAACCCGATCGCCTACAAGGTGGGTGGCCATGAGTATATCGGCATCTACTCGGGCATCGGTGGCTGGATTGGCCTGCCTGTGACTGCTGGTCTTGACCTCAATGACAAGTTCGGCGCTATCGGCGCCACGGCCATGACCAAGGCTGCTGGCCTGAACATGATTCCGCAGGGTGGCGAGCTGAACGTCTTCCGTGTCATGGAGTAAGGTCTGACCTTACGGGAAGATTAAAAGGCGCCCGGTACCCTTGTGGTACCGGGCGCTTTCGTCTTATCTAATGCGAAGATCGCGCTTTTTAGGGCCCCCTGACCCTTCGCGCCCCCCAAGAAACAACCCGAGAAACGCCCGTGTCCGCCATCACACCCCGCATCGCCACAGTCTTATTGTGCGTGGCCGGCTTTGGCTTGGCTTCGCTTCCCGCCATGGCCGCGACCAGCGAGATCAAGCGCGACCTCAGCAAAGATTTCGACGACCTCACCCCGAGCGAGCAGATCGCCATCCGTGCCGCCGCGAAGGCAGCCTACAAGCAGAAGAAGATCAAGGAGCTCACGGTCTGCGCCGACCCCGGCAACATGCCGCTCTCGAACATCAAGGGGGAGGGGTTCCAGAACAAGATGGCCGAGGTGCTCGGCGAGGCGTTGGGCGCGCACGTCACCTTTAACTGGCGCCCCTTCATCGAGCGCGGGCTGACGCGCCAGACCTTCGATCAGGGCATGTGCGATTTGCTGATGGACATGCCGGCCAATTACGGCCCGATGCTGACGACCTTCCCGATTTACAAGACCCCTTACGTGCTCGTTTATCGCAATGACAAGGGGCTTAAACTGACCGGTCTCGATGATCCGAAGCTCAAGGATCTCAAGATTGGCGTGTTCCAGACCTCGGCCTTGCGCGCAGCGCTCGCCAAGCGCGGCATCGTCGACAATGTCACGCTTCAGGTGCAAAGCCACGACGGCGATCTCGTGCCGGAGCATCAGCCCTGGCACATCATCCAAGATGTCACCGACGGCAAGCTCGACGTCGCCGGCGTGTTCGGGCCTTTCGCCGGTTGGCGTGTGTCCCAGAAACACGAGCCGCTCACCATCCTTCCGGTGAATCTCGACGACGACACCGTTCCGCTCGAGTTCGATCTTGGCATCGGCGTGCGCAAGACCGATGCCTTCCTCAAATACATGCTCGAATTCGCCCTCGACGATAAGAAGGACGAGATCGAGAAGATCTTGCGCGACTACGGCGTGCCTCTGGTGCAGTGTTCGAAATGCCTCGTTCAGGGCGACCTTCCCGCCCACGGCAGCTACATCGCCGTCAATCAGCAGGACTTCAAGCCGCGTCCCGACCTCGCGTCGCCTGATCAGATCGTGACCGAGAAGAAGGTCGAGCAGTGGCTCGCAGAAGGCGCCGATATCACGCAGGAGTTGAGCAATGCCGTGAACGCTGACGATCACGAGCGCATCAAGTTCCTGGTCTCCAAGGGCGCCGACGTCAACAAGCCGGACAGCAACGGCTACACCCCACTGACGAACGCTGCGCGGCAGCGTCAGGATAAGACCGTGAAGCTGCTGATCGACTTGGGCGCCAACCCCAATCTCGCCGATGGCAACAACATGACGCCGATCATCACGGCCGCCATGCGTGAGGCCGTGCCTACGATCAAGGTGCTGATCGGTGCCAAGGCCAATATCGAGGAGCCGGGGCCACAAGGCTTCAAGCCACTCTCCCTTGCGCTTGCCGAGAGCCACTACGAGGCGGCCAAGACTCTGCTTGAGGCTGGCGCCGATCCCAATGCCACCTCGGGCGATGAATTGCTCGACTCCTCTCATGATCGCGGCGAGCCAGACGCAGCCGGCCGAAGGGGAGCGCTTCCTTCCCGGCAGCACGCGGCCGATCGACGTCGCCAAGGAGCTCGTCGATCGCAAGGCTGACGTCAACGCCAAGTCCTCGACCGGCATGACCGCTCTGATGATCGCTGCGGCCCACAACAACCCGCCGATGATCGGGCTCCTGATCGAATCTGGCGCCGATGCCGATGCCAAGAACAATCAAGGGCAGAGCGCTGCCGACATTGCCAAGATCAACAACAATTTCGAAGCGGCGCAGGCGATCAAGGTGCTCGCAACGGCGAAAGCCGCAGAGGCTACGCCGGCAAGCGATCCCAAGAGCACGAGCCAGTGATGCTCGCTCTTCTCGCCCCAGTGCTGAGACTCGCAGGAGCCACGGCGATTGCCGTGGCTTTTTGCTGCGTGCTCCCGGCCTATGCGCCCGCCAAGGATTTCACCGAGACCGACGTGAAGCAGGCCGTCGATCAGGTGATCGCCGAGCGCTCCAAGGACGGCGCCTTCGTGTTTCACGACCCGAGGCTCGATGCCGACCTCACCCTCGTATTCGAGAACGTGAAGATCATCCGCGGCATGGAAGGCTACGGCTGGTTCGCCAATGTCATCTTCCACGACAAGGACGAGCCCAAGAAGCAATACGCCATCGATTTCTGGTTCAAGCCCGAGGGCGACAAGCTCACCCTCATGGACATCAGGGTGCAGAAGGGACCGAAGCAGGAAGGTGATGGCTGGATCATGATCACGCGCTTACCCGTGGTCTGGTGGTGGCTCCCGGTGCAGGAGCATCCGGGCGACACGGAGGTCACCCGCGCCTGGCAGGTGATGGCAGCCATCCACAGCTACATCGCCACGCATAAGGACGCGAACGGCGACCTGCCGGTGAAGGATCAGAACGGCAATCCGGTGCCGCTCCAGTTCGTCGAGATTCACCAGCCGGTGCGCCACCTCAAGAAAGAGGGCGAGTATTTCGTCTG
The DNA here is from genome assembly GCA_963732205.1 of uncultured Alphaproteobacteria bacterium. Taxonomy (GTDB): domain Bacteria; phylum Pseudomonadota; class Alphaproteobacteria; order Rhizobiales; family Methyloligellaceae; genus Methyloceanibacter. Next base: position 203,897 of record CAVSYE010000004.1, on the reverse strand, counting down.
CACCGATTTCCGTAAGCCCGGCAGCAAGGACGAATATTACGACATCGATTTCTGGGTGAACCAGAAGACCGGCAAGCTCGAGGTCGACAACGTGAAGATGCACAAGATCCCGGTGCAGGAGGACGGCATCTGGACGCAGAAGCCGCTCTACACCTTCGAGGGCATGGATTTCGACATCACCAACTGACCTTGGGCGAGTTGACCTCCGAACCACGGCAAAATGCCGCAGCAGACGAAGCCTCCTTTGGCACGGGCGTCCTTATGGATTATGAGAGGTGTCGAGGCGTAAGCCTTTGAGACGGTTAGCGTAACAGGGGGTAATCTTAAGGGCTTTGGTGGGGCTTTCCGGCGCAGTTTTCCATGACAAATTGGGGCGAGCGAAGCAATATGCGCGCGGCCCTTTTGCGGCTGCCTTTGGAAGGCGTTTCGCCGACCTCCATTCCGACAGGTTCGAACCAAAACGGCAATCAGGGTAAGGAAACAGAGCTGTGCGCAAATTCATCATCGGAGTATTGGCTGTCGCCTTCGTCGGGGCCTTGAGCGTGGGTGCGTGGCGAGCCGCCGCGGAGGAGCCCGACAAGACGACGGAGGATAAAGGCTCGGCCGAGGTCGAGTGCTGCAAAGCGGGTGACCAGACGCCGCCGACCGAGCTCGTGGAGAAGGTCCCTCCGGGCGGATTGCACAGCCCCTATCAGGACTACGCCAAGCTCGCGAAGGACGACCCCGATCTCGTCAAGCAGTTCCGTCTGCCGGGATGCAACGAGTGTCACGGCGGCACCGGCGGCGGGGGCATGTGCCCGGCCTTGACGCAAGGCGTCTGGTTCTGGGGCAACACCGACGACATACTGTTCAGACTGGCGACGCTCGGCTCAGCCGAGCTCGAGAAGCGCGGCTTCGTACGTTATCAATATGGCAGCGTGCGTGCGCCGATGCCGCCGATGGGCTTCAGCATCAAGACCTCTGATGAGCTTTGGAAGATCATCGCCTTCATTCGTTCGATCAATCCTCCTGGCGCCAACCCGCCTGAGAAAATGATCCCCGGGAGGATGGCCGACGAGCAGAAATAGCCAGTCTCGGACCGCCTCTTGGTGTGAGGCGCGTCGGCTTTAGGGCCCGCGGCGCGGACGCGTGTCGCGGGCCTAAGTCTTTGGCGTCTTTGCCATTGCCAGTGGATATCTTGACTGCATTTGTGGGTTTCCCGGCGCCGTTTTCCGTGGCAAAAACCGGCTTGGGAAGCTTTTCGGCTTCGTCAGGTGCCTAAGGGAAGAGCTCGCCGACCCCATTCCGACAGAGTCAACTAGAACGGCAACTAGGGTAAGGAAACCGACTGTGCGCAAACTCACCACTGGACTTTTGGCTGTAGCGTTTATCGCAGGAATGGGCGCGTTCGCGTGGAAAGCCTGCGCGACCGATGAGCCGGCGAAGCAGACCGACGACAAGGCGTCCACCGAGACACCTCCGGCCGACACCGCCGCCGCCCCCGGTGGCGAGTGCTGCAAGGCCGGCGACACCTCGCCGCCGCTCGATCTCGTCAAGAACACGCCCCAAAGGCGGCCTGCACAATCCTTATAATGGCAAATGGGATGAGGTCGCCGAAGAGGGCACAAGAAGTTCCTCTCCCTTGGCTGCAACGGCTGCCATGGCGGCGGCGGCGGCGGCGGCATGTGCCCGCCGCTCACCAACGACACCTGCGTCTATGGCCCCGATGACGACACGCTGTTCCGCTTGGTTTCGCTCGGCAGCGACGAGTTGAAGAAGCAGGGTTACACCCGCCACGGCCAGGAGACGGTCGTCGGTCCGATGCCGCCCTTCGGAGGCATCATCAAGACCTCCGACGATCTATGGAAGGTCATCGCCTGGATCCGCACGGTGAATCCGAGTTCCGAGAGCAAGGTCGACAAGCCGGTGCGGTAGGGCGGATTATTACTGCAATTTAATTGTCGCGATGAGCCGCCAAGCTGGTCTTCAGCTTGGCGGCGTCTTATCTTGCAAGAGATGGCAGAAAAGATTGCCACTCATGGCAATGGCCTGGAGCCAATCCTCTGAATTTTAAGGAAAATCCGCCCCCTGAAAGCTGTCAGTTCGCTTGCGATATTGTGCAGTGCGCATTGCCATTCGACACCATCTCTGGAACATAGGCACCGCCCGCAAGGCGTGCGACCCTGATCTCAAGTCGTGCGCTACCCCGTTCTCAAAAATCCGCTCGTCGAAGCGTTCAAGAAGCAAAGCATAGTCATATGGTGAGTTCATCAGTCTTCGGTTCAAGTCGCGGCGTGGCGGTCTTCGCCCTCATCGCAACCCTTCTCGTCTCCCTGCCGCTCTCTGCGGCCCGTGCTGAAACCGATCAACCTTCTCCCCCAGCGCCAGCGACGACACCCGCGGCTTCTCCAGCGCAACCGGCGACGCCTGCCACGCCGTCTGAGACTCCAAAACCGTCAGACGCGAGCCCCAATCCTGGCGGGCCGGAGATCAAAGCCACAGTTCCGATCATCTATCTCGGCAAGCATTATGACGAGCCTCTGCCGCTCTCAATTGTCGAGCCCATCATCATCGACAAGGGCATTCAGGGCGCGCGCCTCGCCATAAGCGATGCAAAGCGAGCGAGCCAATTCACCGGATATGACTTCAATCTCGTCGAGGCGTTCCTTCCCAAGGACGGCGACATCGTCGCCAAAGCGAAGGAGCTTCTGGCCAAGGGAGATGCTTTCATCGTTGCCGATCTCGAGCCGGCCGATCTGCTCGCCGTCGCAGCGCTGCCCGAGGCGAAGAACTCGGTCATTATTAATGTCCGTTCGAGCGCCGAGTCGTTGCGCCAAGAGCAGTGCCAGCAGAACGTCTTTCACGTCATCCCGGACTGGGCCATGCGCGCCGACGCCCTTGGGCAGTATCTCATTTGGAAGAAATGGCCACGATGGTACATCCTGAGAGGGGATACGCCTGAGGACAAGGATTACGTGGCGCAGATCGAGCGCACGGCCAAGCGTTACGGCGCCAAGATTGTCCAGGAAACGGTCTATCCCTTCCCGCCGGGCGCCAGGAATTTAACTTCGGGCTATCAGCAGGTGCAGGGCCAGATCCCAATGGCTACGCAAGAGGCCCCGGATCACGACGTGCTGTGGGTCGTCGACACCAACGACGACTTCGGGGACTACCTCATGTATCGCACCTATTTGCCGCGACCGGTGGTCGGCACGCAGGGCCTGAAGGCTGAGGCCTGGGATCCCGCCTATACGGAGTCGGGCGCCAACCGCATTCAAGGCGATTTCAAAAAGCAGGCGAAGCGCGATATGGGTGAGCGAGATTACACCGGCTGGCTTGGCGTTCGGGTGCTGACCGACGCGGTCACGAGGTCGGCCAAGGTTAAGCCGCCAGAGGTGAAAGACTTCATGCTGTCGAAGGATTTCAATCTCGAGGGCTACAAGCGCATCTCGCTTACCTTCCGCCCTTGGGATCACCAAATGCGGCAGCCGATCGTCCTCGGCGGCACCCGCGTCCCCGTATCGACCTCGCCGCAGGAGGGCTTCCTGCACCCGACCTATACCACCGACACGCTTGGCTACGACGAGCCAGAAACCAAGTGCAAGTTCAAATAACCATCGACCGAAGGTAGACCCCCCATGACGCGCATTCCCCTTGCCGCAGCCATTCCAGCGGTGTTGCTTGCCTTTGCCGCCCCAGCTTCTGCCGCGACCATCTTCGTGTCGAACGAGAAGGACAACACCATCACGGTGGTCGACACGGACACGTTGAAGGCCATCGCTACGATCAAGGTCGATCGTCGTCCGCGCGGCATCATGCTGAGCCCCGATTTCAAGGAGCTGTTCGTGGCCGCCGGCGACGGCGACACCATGGACGTGATCGACACCAGCACGTTGAAGAAGACGCGCGAGCTCAACTCCGGTCCTGATCCCGAGCTGATGGCCATCGATCCCGATGGAAAGAAGATCTACATCGCCAATGAGGACGATTCGCTCGTCACCATCATGGATATAAAGAGCGGCGATGTTCTCGGCGAGGTTCCGGTCGGCGTTGAGCCGGAGGGCATGACGGTCAGCCCCGACAACAAATATACCGTGGCCACCTCCGAATCGACGAGCATGGCGCACGTCATCGACAATGCCTCGATGAAGCTTATCGCGAACATTCTGGTCGATAGCCGCCCGCGCGAGGCGAAATTCACGCAAGACGGCAAGGAGCTGTGGGTCTCCTCTGAGGTCGGCGGCACCGTCTCGATCGTCGATCCCAAGACCTGGAAGGTGGTCAAGAAGATCACTTTCGAAGTTCCCGGCGTGCGCCCCGAGCAGCTTCAGCCCGTGGGCATCGATTTCACCAAGGATGGCAAATACGCCTTTGTCGCGCTCGGTCCTGGCAACCGTATCGCCGTCATCGATGTCGCCAGCAAAGAGGTCAAGAATTACATCCTGGTCGGCCAGCGTCCCTGGCACGGCGAGATGGGCCCCGACGGCAAGAAATATTATGTCGCCAACGGGCTCACTAACGATCTCACCGTGATCGACGTCGACTCGCAGAAGGCCGAAAAGTCCGTGCCGGTGGGCCGGTTGCCCTGGGGCGTCGCCATCATGCCGGGCAAGCCGCAAGTTACGCCGGACGACAACAAGTCGTAGGGCTCAAACTCGCCGGAACCTTATCCGGCCCGAGCGCGCCGACCTACGGCCTGCACGAAAGCCTCTGAAGCGAGGATCGCGCTGAGCGAGATCGCGACCGAGAGCAGCGTGAGCTTGAGTGCGCCCACATCCCCGCCGGGGATCTGCGTGAACGTATAGATCAGCGTCGGCAGCGTCTGCGTCTCGCCCGGGATGTTGGAGACGAAGGTGATGGTCGCGCCGAACTCGCCCATGGCGCGGGCGAAGCAGAGGATAGCGCCGGCGACGATCCCAGGCATGATCAGCGGCAGGGTGACGGTCAAGAACACGAAGATGCGGCTCGCGCCGAGTGTTGCCGCCGCCTGCTCGAGCTTCACGTCCACGCCTTCGACCGAGAGCAGGATCGCCCGCACCATCAGCGGAAAGCCCATCACCGCGCAGGCGAGAGCAGCACCCGTCCAGCGAAAGGCGAGCACGATGCCGAACGTGTCGGCAAGGAAGCGGCCGAGCGGCCCGTGCTTGCCGAACAGGAGCAGGAGTACGTAGCCGGTTACGACCGGCGGCAGGACGAGGGGAAGGAGAACGAGTCCATTCAGCAGCCCGCGCCCGTAGAACCGCCCGCGCGCCAGGATCATAGCGACGAGAACGCCGAACGGGAGGCTTGCCACCGTCGCAAGAACTCGCCACGAGAAGCGAGAGCTTTACTGCGGTGAGTTCTTCTGGAGTGAGCGTCAGCACTGAAAGGGCCTGTTTGAGGACACCATCTCATAATTCCTCGTCATTGCCGGCTTGACCCGCCTGCGGGCGGAAGCCTTTACGCGCTTCACTTCCCAAAGCACCTCCGGCGGGGCGAAGGCCCGAGCAATCCAGTAATCTCGGCATTGGCTCTTCCGAGAGTACGGTGGTTACTGGATTCCCGCTTTCGCGGGAATGACACTCAGTAGTTCAGTAGGATTCTGAATCCTTGGTCCTTGAACACGCTCTGCGCCGCTGACGACTTCAGATAGGCGAGGAGAGCCGGTGCGTCCGCGTTGGTCGAGGACGCGGTGATGGCGATCGGATAGATGATCGGCGGGTGTGTTCCTTCCGGGAAGGTGTCGATCACCTCCACGTTGGGGTCCGACTTCGCATCGGTGCCGTAGACGATGCCAAGCGGCGCCTCTCCGGTCGAGACGAGCTTGAGCGCCGCACGCACATTGTCGGCCTGCGCAATCTTGCCCTTCACCTGATCCCACACGCCGAGCTTGGTCAGCGCCGCCTTGCCGTATTTGCCGGCTGGCACCGAGTCGGTATTGGCCATGGCGAGGTGGCCGTCGCCGAGCAATGCGGCAAGCGGGAAGCCCTGCATGATCTTGGCCTCGATCTTCGAGTCCTTCGGCGCGATCAGCACGAGCGTATTGCCAAGGAGATCGAAGCGCGTGTCGGGCTTGATCAGCTTCCGATCGGCGAGATAGTTCATCCAGTCCTCGTCGGCCGAGATGAAGATGTCGGCGGGCGCGCCCTGCTCGATCTGCTTGGCGAGCGCCGAGGACGCTGCGTAGGAAGCAACGGGCTGTTTGCCGCTTTCTTTGGCGAATCCGGCATCGACCGCGTCGATGCCGTCCTTCAGGCTCGCCGCGGCGAACACGAGCGGACCCTTGTCGTCGGCGAGAAGGGGAAGGCCGATCACCGCGAGCGCGGCAAGGCCGAGCAAGGCACGTCCTGTCGCAAAGAGCATTCTCGTTCCCGTCCTATATCGACTGCTATACAGCTCGTATCTTAGGCGGGAGCTACGTGCCTTGGAAGCTCGTTTCGGTCGTGTGCCCAGGCTTTCCGGTGTGCTCTTTGAGGTAAACGATGGCCTCGCGCACGGGCGGATCGAGTCCTTCGCCGCCCGCGTCGATATAGGCGAAGATCGCCTGGCGCATTCTAGGATCCCAGAATTTCTTGATGTGGTCGGCGATCCCGCGCACGACCTCGTCCTTCTTCTGGTACTCGAAGAACTTGCCGATCTGGTTCGCCATATAGACGAGACGGTCGGGTTGCATGCGCGGAACCCTCCAGTGGGCCGAGGAGAGGGCGGGAGGTTATTCCGCCGCGATCAGAGGCTCGGCAACCCGCCGCGCCTGGCGCGACAGCTCCTCGTATTCCTCCTGCCACTCCGACGGCCCGTTTGACGGCATCACCTGCACGGCGGTCACCTTGTACTCGGGACAGTTGGTGGCCCAGTCGGAGAACTCGGTGGTGACCACGTTCACCTGCGTGCTGGGATGGTGGAAGGTGGTGTAGACCACGCCGGGCGCCACGCGCTCGGTGATCAAGGCCCGCAAGGTGGTCTCGCCGGCGCGGCTCGTAAGCTTGACCCAATCGCCGTCGCGAATACCGCGATTCTCGGCATCGAAGGGATGGATCTCGAGCCGATCCTCCTCGTGCCACACCACGTTCGCCGTGCGCCTGGTCTGCGCGCCCACATTGTACTGGGTAAGGATGCGGCCGGTGGTGAGGAGGAGCGGGTAGCGCGGGCCGGTCTTCTCGTCGGTCGCCACATATTCGGTGATGACGAACTTGCCTTTGCCGCGCACGAATCCGTTCATGTGCATGACCGGCGTGCCTTCCGGCGCCTTCTCGTTGCACGGCCACTGCACCGAGCCGAGCTCGTCGAGCTTTTTGAATGAGACGCCGGCGAAGGTGGGCGTAAGCGCGGCAATCTCGTCCATGATCTCCGACGGATGCGTGTAGTTCATCGGATAGCCGAGAGCGTTCGACAGCATCTGGGTGATCTGCCAGTCCTCGTAGCCGTTCCGCGGCGCCATGACCTTGCGCACCATCTGGATGCGGCGCTCGGCATTGGTGAAGGTGCCGTTCTTCTCGAGGAAGGTCGAGCCGGGCAGGAACACATGCGCGTAGTTCGCGGTCTCGACCAGGAAAAGGTCCTGCACCACCACGCACTCCATGGCGGCGAGGCCCGCAGCCATATGCTGCGTGTTCGGGTCAGATTGGAGGATGTCCTCGCCCTGGATGTAGATGCCCTTGAACGAACCGTCGAGCGCGGCATCGATCATGTTGGGAATACGCAGGCCGGGCTCTGCATCGAGCGGCTTGCCCCAGAACGTCTCGAACATCTGCAGCGTCGCGGATTCGGACAGATGGCGGTAGCCCGGCAGCTCGTGCGGGAAAGACCCCATATCGCAGGAACCTTGAACATTATTCTGCCCACGAAGTGGGTTCACGCCCACGCCCTCGCGGCCGATGTTGCCGGTGGCCATGGCGAGATTGGCGATCGCTATCACCGTGGTCGAGCCTTGACTGTGCTCGGTGACGCCGAGGCCGTAATAGATGGCGGCGTTGCCGGCGGTGGCATAGAGGCGCGCCGCGCCGCGGATGAGGTCGGCGGGGACACCGGAGATCTTCTCGACCGCTTCGGGGCTGTGACGCACGTCCGAGACGAAGGCAGCCCAGTCCTGGAACTCGTCCCAATCGCAGCGCTCGCGAACGAAGGCTTCGTTGTAGAGCCCCTCGGTCACGATCACATGAGCGAGCGCGGTGACCACGGCGACGTTGGTGCCGGGCTTGAGCGGGAGATGGTAGTCGGCCTGGATATGCGGCGTGCGCACGAGATCGATGCGGCGGGGATCGACGATGATGAGCTTGGCGCCCTCGCGCAAACGCTTCTTCATGCGCGAGGCGAACACCGGATGACCGTCGGTTGGATTGGCGCCGATGACGAGGATCACGTCGGCCTGTTCGACCGAGTCGAAATCCTGTGTTCCGGCCGAGGTGCCGTAAGTCGTCTTGAGGCCATAACCGGTCGGCGAGTGGCAGACGCGCGCGCAAGTATCGACGTTATTATTGCCGAAGCCCGCGCGGATCAGCTTCTGCACCAGGAAAGTCTCTTCGTTGGTGCAACGCGAGGAGGTGATGCCGCCGACCGCGCCCCTGCCGTATTTCGCCTGGATGCGCTTGAACTCCGAGGCCGCGTGGTTGATCGCCTCCTCCCAGGAGACTTCGCGCCACGGATCGGTGATCTTGGCGCGGATCATCGGTTTCAGGACGCGGTCTTTGTGGGTGGCGTAGCCGAAGGCGAAGCGCCCCTTGACGCAGGAATGGCCGCGATTGGCCTTGCCGTCCTTCCACGGCACCATGCGCACGAGCTCGTCGCCGCGCATCTCGGCCCTGAAGGCGCAGCCCACGCCGCAATAGGCACAAGTCGTGACGATGGAATGCGCCGGCGTCCCGATCTCGATGACGCTCTTTTCATTCAGCGTCGCCGTGGGGCAGGCCTGGATGCAGGCGCCGCACGACACGCACTCAGAATCGAGGAAGGGCTGCTCTTGCGATGGCGAAACCACCGAATCGAAACCGCGCCCGGCAATGGTCAGCGCGAAGGTGCCTTGCACCTCTTCGCAGGCGCGGACGCAGCGCGAGCAGACGATGCACTTCGACGGCTCGTAGGTGAAATAGGGGTTGGAAGTGTCGAGACCGGGATTAGGGTGGCGCTGGCCGTCATAGCCGTAGCGGACCTCGCGCAGGCCCACCGCACCGGCCATATCCTGAAGCTCGCAATCGCCGTTGGCAGAGCAGGTGAGACAGTCGAGCGGATGCTCGGAGATATAGAGCTCCATCACGCCCTTGCGAAGCCGCTTCAGCCGCTCGGTCTGCGTCTTCACCACCATCCCTTGCGCGACCGGTGTGGTGCAGGAGGCCGGCGTTCCGTTGCGGCCCTCGATCTCCACCAGGCAAAGCCGGCACGAGCCGAAGGAACTCGAGCATGTCGCTGGCGCAGAGTTTGGGGATCTGATTGCCGACCTCCATCGCCGCGCGCATGATCGAGGTGCCCTCAGGCACCTTCACCTCTATGCCGTCGATGGTGACCGTGACCTCCTTCTTGGATTTGGAGGCTGGGGTCCCGTAATCGATCTCCCGGATCATCGACATGTCGTGTTTCCTCATTCAGCAGCTTGCAGGCGCTTCTTTTCCGCGCCGAAATCCTCGGGGAAATGGGTGAGCGCGCTCATCACCGGATAGGGGGTAAACCCGCCAAGAGCGCAAAGCGATCCGAACTTCATGGTGTTGCAGAGATCTTCGAGCACGATCAGATTGGCGGCGCGATCCTCGCCAGCCGTGATCTTGTCCACCAGCTCCACGCCGCGGGCCGAGCCGATGCGGCAGGGCGTGCACTTGCCGCACGATTCGATGGCACAGAACTCCATGGCGAAGCGCGCTTGCTTCGCCATGTCGACGGTGTCGTCGAACACCACGATGCCGCCATGGCCGATCAGGCCATCGCGCGCGGCGAAGGCCTCGTAGTCGAACGGCGTGTCGAACAGCTCGCGCGGGAAATAGGCGCCGAGCGGTCCGCCGACCTGGACCGCACGCACCGGGCGGCCCGAGCGCGTGCCGCCGCCGATATCGTCGACCAGCTCGCCAAGCGTGATGCCGAATGCCGTCTCGAACAGTCCGCCATGCTTGATGTTGCCGGCGAGCTGGATCGGCATCGTGCCGCGCGACTTGCCCATGCCGTAGTCGCGGTAATGCGGTCCGCCTTCGCTCATGATGATCGGCACGCTCGCGAGCGACAAGACATTGTTGATCACCGTCGGCTTGCCGAACAGGCCGATATGCGCGGGCAGGGGAGGCTTGGCGCGAACCTCTCCGCGATTCCCTTCGAGGCTCTCCAGCAGCGACGTCTCCTCGCCGCAGACATAGGCGCCGGCACCAGCCCGCACCTCCATGTCGAAATCGAACCCGGAGCCTGCGATGCGGCGCTCGAGCATGCCGCCCTTGCGCGCCTCGCGCACCGCGATCTCCATCGCCTCGATGGCGTGGGGATATTCGGAGCGGATATAGACGTAGCCTTTGGTGGCGCCGACCGCGATCCCGGCAATGGTCATGCCTTCGATGAGCACGAACGGATCGCCTTCCATGATCATGCGGTCGGCGAACGTGCCCGAATCGCCTTCGTCGGCGTTGCAGACGATATATTTCTGTTGCGGGGGGGTATCGGCGACGGTGCGCCATTTGATGCCGGTCGGGAAGCCTGCGCCGCCGCGGCCGCGAAGGCCGGAGGTGACGACCTCTTCGACGATCGCTTTCGGCCCGACCTCCAGCGCCTTGGCGAGGCCTTTATAGCCGCCATGCGCCTTGTAATCCTCGAGGCTGCGCGGATCGATGATGCCGCAATTCTTGAAGGTGAGGCGTGTCTGCCGCTTGAGCCAGGGAATCTCTTCGACAAGACCGAGCGCAAGCTTGTGCTTGCCGCCGTCGAGCATGCCCGCATCGAGCAGGCTGTCGATATCGCCCACATGGACGGGTCCATAGCCGATGCGCCCTTGCGGCCGCTCGACCTCGACCAGAGGCTCGAGCCAATAAAGCCCACGCGAGCCGGTGCGCACGATCTCGACGTTCAAACCGCGCTTCTCGAAGGCCTTGCGGAAAGCAGTCGCCACCTGTTCAGCGCCCACGCACAGCGCGCCGGAATCGCGGGAGATGAAGATGCGCGCGGTCACGCTTGCGCCTCCTTCAACAAATGATCGAGCCTCTCGTCGTCGAGAAGCCCGAACACGTCTTTGTCGAGCATGGCGGCGGGGGAGGAATGACAAAGTCCGAGACAATAGACGGGCTCCAGCGTGACGCGAGCATCGGCCGTGGTGCCGCCCATCTCGACGCCAAGCTTTTCCTCGGCGCGGGCAGCAAGTCGATCGCCGCCGGCGGCCTGGCAGGACTCGGCGCGGCAAAGCTTGAGCACACGCCGCCCAGGCGGCTCCTTGCGGAAGTCGTGATAGAAAGTGACGGTACCGTGGATCTCGGCGCGGGAAAGGTTAAGCGCCTTGGCGATCAGCGGGACGGCCTCTTCCGGCACGCAGCCGAACGTCTCCTGCATTTCGTGCAGGATGGGAAGGACGGCGCCTTCCATGTGAGCGCGGCTGGCGATGATTTCGCTCGCGCGCTCAGCGGTCCAAGCTTCATATCGCGCCATTTGGGAGCCGCTCTCTAGCTGATCCGAAAATGTGAAAAAACCTATGCGAAATCAATAAAGCTACCCAATCACCCGATCGGGATTTCTTATCGATTGGCCAACCTATGACCTCGCTCAAAAGGCCCCGATGTCTCTCTCCAAGAGATAGGCCGGACGACGCGATTAAGCAACCGCAGACGCCGAAATTCTCTTTGATTACAAATATCTATCGGGCGATTGAGAATCTCTATCGACAGCGATCTGTGCGGAGAGAATTGCATCCGCTCAAGCCGACACAGCCTCGCGCCGCTTTGGGCCCGCAACGCTTCCAATCGGACTTTCTCCACCGAGAATCGGCGCCAGCAGCTTGGCCTCGGTGACAAGCGCGTTGATCAACGGCGTCAACGGGTTGCGATGCGGCACCACGAGCCCGATCGAATGGGTGACCATGGGATCGACGATCGGGATCGCCCGCACCTTCTCGGTCAGACCGAGAACCTCGGCGAGTTTTGCCGGCATGACGCTGGCCCATTTGCCGGTGCGCACATGCGCGAAAAGCACGACCACGGAATTTGATTCGAGCGTCGGTGCGACATCTGAGCCCGCCTGCCGCAAAAGCTGCTCGATGATGCGGCGATTCTGCATATCGGGGGTCAACAGGCAGAGCGGCACCTTTCCTACCTCCGCCCAGGTCACCTTGTCGCGATTGCCGAGCGGGCTCTCGGAAGAGGTGAGCAACCGGTACTGCTCACTATAGAGCGGGACCGTCTGCACCCGGCCCAGGGGTTCGTTGTCAAGATAGGTGAGGCCCGCGTCGACTTCGAGATTTTCGAGCATCCCCAGAACTTCGATCGAATTGCGTGACAGGACGGTGAAACTCACGTCGGGATGCTTGGCGCGATAGGGCGTGCTCAGCATTGAGACCATGGCCAGAGCCGTCGGGATGGCGGCGATGCGGATATGCCCGGCAAGGCCACGCTTCAGCGCATCGACCTCCTGTCGCATGGCGCGCGCATCGCCGACAATACGCCGCGCCCAATCGAGCACGCGCTCGCCTTCGGGCGTGAAGCCTTGGAAGCGCGAGCCGCGCTGGACCAAGAGGACGCCGAGCTGATCCTCGAGTTGCTTGATGCCGGCCGAGAACGTCGGCTGGCTCACCCCACAAGCCTCGGCTGCATGGCCGAAATGCCGCTCGCGCGCGAGCGCGATGATGAATTCGAGTTTTTCCAGCATGGCCTATTGTCGCAAGAAGCCGCGGCGAGAGCCAGAGGCCATCCGCATCAACTCGCTGTCATTTGCGGTTCATGAGTTTCCCGCCATCATATGCATCCCTGGCTCGAGGCTCGAGAGTAGGCTAGCGGCAAGGACAACCAGGAGGCCGATCGCCGTCTCCGCCACGATGCTTGCGGCAAGCGCTTGGCGCCCGGTTTCGCCGCCAGGCGCGGCGAGTGCAGGCGTGAGCCGCCAGCGATTGAGTGCTGCGAGCGCGAGCAGCAGCGCGAACAAGCCCACTTTGGTTAAGAGCACGCCGCCATAAGCTGTTCCGGTGAGACCTCTTAACCCACCCGAGAGCTCCACGCCTTGAAAGAGCGCGGTGGCGACGAGTACGGCAACGAAGACCGATCCGAGTGTTGCGAATCGTCGTGCAGCGGCCAGTGCCACGGTGAGGGGAGCATCGCGCACCACGATGAGGAGCGGGACGAGCGCTCCGAGCCAGGCTCCTGAGGCGAGAAGGTGTAGCGCCTGCGATAAGAAGAGAACGTCGTCAGTCATGGCGTAAGCGTGACTATGACCCGTTTCGAGCAATACGGCGAGACCGGCAAGCGTAGCGGCCAGCAGGCCCAGCCTGTGCATCATCGCGGTCGCTGCCAATGCCGCCGCGATGGCCAAGACCTGCAGCGCAAGGATGTGTCCGAAGCTTGTATGCAGCAACACTACAGGCGTCGCTGTGGACCATTCGGAAAAACTGGTGGCTCCCGACATGTCCTTCGCTTCGAGTGCAAGCCAGACAATGGCGATGGGCAGTGCCGCTGCGAGGCTCAACCGCATCACCCGGATCACGCGCTGCTCGATGAGCGCACGTGATCTCGCGTCGAGATGAACTGCGCCGCCTTTCATCACCGTCGCCGCGAACAACGCGGCTCCGAAACCGGAGAGCGCACATGCGACGAACAGACCGCGCGGCAGCACGAGCAGCATCGAGCGGGTCTGAGATCACGGTGCTGATGGTCCTGACGCTCCGATGCCCTCGACGCTGAAGGTGACGTCGACCGCTCCCGCATGCTCGAAGGTCAGGGTGCCGGCGAATGTCTCGCCTTTCTGCAACGGGTGCTTGAGCTCCATGAGCATCAGGTGATAGCCCATGGGCTCGAGCACGATGCTGCCCTTGGCGGGAATCGGAATGCCGTCGGGCACGGGGCGCATCTCCATCTTGCCGTCGGCCATCTTCATCTGGTGAATCTCGGTCTTGCCGGCGACCGCCGTGCTCGCCGACATGAACCGGTCGGGCGTGTCGCCGTGATTGACGATGGTGAGATAGCCGGCGGCGACCTCGGCGCCTCCCGGTGTCGCGCGCGACCAGGCCTTCTCGACGGTAATCGCGCCAGGCCCCGCTTGCTCGGCCGAAGCGGAGCGAGGAACGAGGAGAAGCGCTGCGAGCGCAAGCGCGAGAAACGATAAGCGGTTCATTTCATCCTCCCAACGCGGAGCTATGCCCGGAGCCCGCAGGCCCCGGGCACCGCCATGTCAATGTCCGACCTGAAAGCTGAAGCTTCCTTGCGTCTTGTGCGTATCGACCGAAAGCGCGTGCCATTTCACGCTGTAGCTCCCGGCCGGGATCGATCCGACGCTAAGTCGCATCACCTTGCCGCTGACGCTTGCGCCGTGATCGACGCGAGCGCCCGAAGCATTGCGCACATCGCCGCCGCTGAATTTCGGCTCGAGGCTCTCGGTGAAATAGAGCGTCACCTGACCCGGCGAGGAGGCCACCGTGCTGCCGACCGCGGGGACGGCGTGATCGAGCTGTGCGTGCGCCTGGGCTGCGGTTGCCGCACAGACCAGCAATGCGCCGAGCGCGATGATCTTGAGTCTAGTCATGATAGTGCTCCGTTCCGTTTCCTCCGAAGATTGGCTTGCCCAGCGAATGCGGGAAGATGTCGTCGAGGTAGAAGTGCATCTGGCCGATCACGCCGATATCGTCGCCACTCGCGCGGTTGATCGGAATGATGGCCTCGGCCGCGAGCTGGAACTTATCGGCGGCATAGATCACGCCGGGATTGACCGTGCCGGTTGTCTTTTCCTCGCCGTCGAAATTGCTCACCTCGCTCTCCAAACTCAGCTCGACGATGGGGATGAGACGGTTGACGAATTCGGGCAGGCCGTAGTCGCGCACGCTCGATTTGAGATAGGGCATCGAGTACTGCAGCGTGCCGCCCCATATGATCGAGTGCGGATTGGGCACCGTGTCGATGAGCCCGGTCACCTCGTCGGGTTGGTTCGTCGAGTCCTTGGTGGGGATCGCATAGCCCACCTGCGCCGTGACCGCGAACGGCTTCAAGAGCGGCGCGTTCATGAAGCCGAAGCCTTTGCCCACAAATAGCGTTGGCGTCAGCGTGGTGAACGATTCGGCATCGACCGCCTTGGCGCCGGTCCCGCCCCAATCGGCGTCGAGCGACACCGACATGGCTAGCTCGCGGTCCGGATCTCTGACGAACTGATATTTGAAACTCGTGCCGAGATTGTCGAAGCCGGAGGCTGTACCTTCGCCGGGCGTGTCGAGATGGATCCACGTCTCTTCGAAGGAGATGCCGAAATTCGGCGTGATCGTCTTTGAGTACTCCCCTCCGATATCGATCTTGTCGGCCGACGGATCGTCGCCGTTCTTGAACCCGGCGACGGTGGGCATGGACAATTCGTCGGCGACGCACGGATCGTCGATCTCGAGCGTTGCCGGAAAGAAGCGGTTGCCGACGAAGCAATGCGCCTCGGCAGCGACCGGATAGCCAGTTATGAGCAGCGTCGCGAAAGCGATCCGCGTGAAAATCGGTTTCATCACATCCCCCAGAATCTGTGCCTAAACTGACCGGCAGGGAGCGCAGCCCTAAGGCAGGCGCGCCAATGCCGGCAGCACCAACGCAGCTCGCATTAAAGCTCGCGGGTCAGTGCAGTCGGGAAATCAGGCAGAGCGTAGAGGGGGCCCGCGGCTTTGCGCTGCGAGAACGAGTGCGTCGGTGAGATGATCCTCGCTGCCGAAGACATGTTTGCCGGTGACGTGAGGCGGCAGCGGAAGCGCGATTGGCGCACTGGCCAAAGCGAGTTGCAAGGCGGCGAAGCCGTTGCAGATCGGGCAATGGGTTTGTTTTGCCGGCTGCGCGGGCTTGGCGGGATTGCCCAGCGGTTCCGCATGGCAGATAGGAACCGGGTTCGTTGCAAACCCGGCCTCCGCGAGGGCTATCGAGGTTTGCGAGACGGCATGCCAGGGGAACAGCATGGCGTAGAACGCCATGCCGATAAGGGCAGAGATCGCGGCCGGTCTCCGCCGCCCATGAAATCCCGCTAGGCCCATGGTGGACAATAAGCACGGCCCCGATCCCGCATCAAGGGCCGGTGCGCCGCAACATTTGCCGAGCACTGGTTTGCGCACCAGCGTTTGCGACCTGGCACAGGCAAGCTCGCGATCCATCACAAAATGCGTTACCAAGGCAAAAGCGAGCTCCAAGGAGGAGATAGTGACCGGCGGACGACGAGCGCTCGTTGCCGATATTGGCGGCACCAATGCGCGCTTCGCGCTCGCCGACCTCGCGACGCTTGAGCTTGCCGCCTGCCACCGGGTCCACTGCGCCGAACACAAGAGCCTCGACGCTGCGCTTGGCGCCTATCTCGCTACGCTTACCGAGCGTCCGTCGCAGGCGGTCATCGCCGTCGCAGGCCCCGTCAACTCCGATGAGATCAGCCTCACCAACGCGCCCTGGTCCTTCACCCGCGAGGAGCTTTGCCGTGCGACCGGGCTCGCCGAGGTGATGCTGCTCAACGACTTCGCCGCTCTCGCGCACGCGCTTCCGCACCTCGCCGCCGCCGACCTCCATCAGATCGGCGGCGAGGCGCCCGTCGAGCATGCGACCAAGCTCGTGCTTGGTCCAGGCACGGGACTCGGCGTCGCCACACTCGTCTGGTCTGGCGAGCGCTTCGTCGCCATGCCGGGGGAGGGCGGTCATGCCACGCTCGGCGCCAGCGACCAGCGCGAGCTTGCGCTGTTGGAAAGGGTGCGCAAGGGACGTAAGCATCTTTCCGCCGAGCGCGTGCTCTCTGGACCCGGCATCGCCGAGCTGTACCGCGCAGTAGCGGCATCGCATGGGGAGGACGAAGGCGAGCCCAAACCGAACGACGTAGTCGACGCAGGATTGAACGGGGAGGTTCGCGCCAGCGAGACGCTCGAGCTGTTCATGACCTTGCTCGGCCGCTTTGCCGGCGATGCGGCTCTTCTCGTGGGCGCCCGCGGCGGCGTCTATCTCGGCGGCGGCATCGCGCCCAAGATCGCCCGTATCTTGTCGAGCGGCACCTTCCGCGCAGCCTTCGAGCAGAAGGGGCGCATGACGGCTTATCTCGCGCCGATTCCTATCTACGTGATCCTGGCCGAGCTTGCCGCGCTCAAGGGCGCCGCCGCCGTGCTCCGCGGCGCATCGTGAGCGGCAACGTGTTCAGCACCGATCGCTCGGATTGATGCAGACGCTGCATCTATCGGCCTGCCCAACATTCATTTTCGGCAAGACCGGGCCGGCCGTAATCTGCACGGCGATGACCAACAGCCGCCTTCGAGGAACAATCATGCGCATTTGCCAAGGGCCGCTGCTGCTCGGCCTGTCAGGATCGATTTTCCTTCTGCCGGCCACAGCCGGCGCGCACGAATATTACGTCGGCGAGCCCGTCGTGCAGGATCATCTCCAAATCGTACCGAATTATCTGACCGGCATCAAAATGGACCGGATGCCGAAGGGCATGGATATGAGTCCAGCTGCGATTCACCTCGAAGTCGACGTTCACGCCACGAAGGGGGAGACGCACGGCTTTCACGAAGATGAGTGGATTCCGTATCTGACCATCCACTTCACGCTCAAGAAGGAGGGTACGAAGTTCGTCAAGAAGGGGACGCTCGCGGCGATGACAGCCGGCGACGGGCCGCACTATGCCAACAATGTCGCCATGGATGGTCCGGGGACTTACGACCTGACCTACAAGATCCTTCCGCCCTCATCGAACGGCTTCATCCGCCACGTCGACAAGGCCACCGGGGTGCCGGAATGGTGGAAGCCGATCACGGCGCATTGGACCTTCACCTACCCGAGCAACGAGAAAAGCTGAAACGCGCCGTCGGCGACCCCTAGTCGTCGCTACTCGGTCGAGCTTCGCCGGTAGATGTCGTCGTACCTGACGATATCGTCCTCGTTCAGATAGGCGCCCGACTGGACCTCGATGAGGAAGGCCGGGATCTTGCCGGGATTGGTGAGGCGATGCTTCTCGCCGATCGGGATATAGGTCGACTGGTTCTCGCTCAGCATTGCGACCTCGTCTCCTCGCGTCACTTCGACGGTGCCCGTCACCACCACCCAATGTTCCGAGCGGTGATGATGGCTTTGCAACGAGAGCTTGCCGCCTGGTCGCACCATGATGCACTTGACCTGGTAGCGGTCGCCGCGATTGAGGCTCTGATACCAGCCCCAGGGGCGATAGACGCGGTTATGCTGAAGCGCGAGCTCGCCGCCATTGCCTTTGAGATAGTCGACCACGCGCTTGATCGCTTCGGCATGATCCTTGGAGGCGACCAGCACCGCATCATCCATCGCCACGACGACGACATTCTCGACGCCGACCAAAGCCACGCAAGCATGGTCGCTATAGGCGAGGCTGTCACGTGTGCCCTCCAGGATAATCTCGCCTTCGCCTTTCACGACGTTGCCGTCGGCATCCTTGTCCATGAAGTTCCACAGCGCCGACCACGAGCCGACGTCGTTCCAAGTTGTCTTAAGGGGGACGCAGCGCATCACGTTGCCGGCCTTCTCGGCGACGGCATAGTCGAGCGAGATCGACGGCGCCCCGCGATAGGCGCTGCCGAGGACCCGGAAATTGAGGTCTTCGCTTGCGCCTTCGAGCGCCTCGCGGCAGGCTTCGAGGATCTTGGGCGCATGGGCGGCGATGAGATCGAGCATGGTGCTCGCCTTGAACAGGAAGATGCCCGCGTTCCAGTAGAACCCTCCCGCGTCGAGATATTCCTCCGCCGTCGCGATATCAGGCTTCTCGACGAAACGCTTCACCTTGAGATCGATGCGGTTGCCGGCCTCGGTCTCGATATAGCCATAGCCCGTGTGCGGGCAGTCGGGCTCGACTCCGAACACGATGAGGCCGCCGGCCTCTGCCGCCTCAACCCCACTCTCGACCGCGCGGGCGAAGCCTTCCTTGTCGCCGATCATGTGATCCGAAGGCGCAAGCAATACCAGCGCGTCCTTGTCGGCGGCGGCCGCAATGAGCGAGGCGACGCACGCCGCTGGCGCCGTGTTGCGTCCCTCGGGCTCGATCACGATCCGGCTGGCCGGCCTGCCGATTTCCTCGAGCTGGTCGACGACCAGAAAGCGGTGGCGGTGGTTGGAGAGAACGTGGAGATCACCGAAGAGAGGTCCCGAGAGCCTCTGGCAGGTTTGCTGAAAAAGCGTGTCGGGCCCGGTCAGCCTATGGAACTGCTTCGGGTAAGCCTCGCGCGACAGCGGCCAGAGCCGCGTGCCGGCGCCACCGCACAAGATGAATGGCAAGACTTGAGACATCGCCCATCATCGATTTGGTTCGGGGCCCGCAAGGCTTCCTTAGCACGCCTGCCCAGAATGCCCCAAAGCTATCTCCTGGCGCGGTGAATTGAGCGCCGCCCCCGGGCGTGACTATTTGTACTCGACCTTGATGATCTGGTAGGACTTGCCGCCGCCAGGCGTTGACACCTCGACGACGTCCTTCTTGCGCTTACCGAGCAGAGCGCGTGCGATCGGCGAGGTGATCGAGATCTTGCCCTGCTTCACGTCGGCCTCGACCTCGCCAACGATGCGGTATTTCACCTTTTCGTCCGTATCCTCATCGACCAGGGTCACGGTCGCCCCGAACATGACCTGATCGCCCTTGAGCTTGGAGACGTCGATGATGTCGGCGCGCGACAGCTTGTCCTCGAGGTCGGCCATGCGCGCCTCGGTGATGCCCTGCTGCTCCTTGGCGGCGTGATATTCGGCGTTCTCGGAGAGGTCGCCGTGGGTGCGCGCCTCGGCAATCAACTTGATGATCCGCGGGCGCTCGACGGTCTTGAGATGCTTGATCTCAGCCTCAAGCGCCGCAAAGCCCTCGGCGGTCATCGGCACCTTGTCCATCTCGTTATAGGCTCCTTGGGACCCCCCGAACTACTGTCCAGGAATTGCCCAGTCTAAGTCAAGAATCTGATGATTTGGGCCGATTCGGAGGCTTTTCAAGCAGAACTCTTTTGCCTGCTTGCCGACGTAGCTCTGTAGAGGAGCGACCTTGAGGCCCCCGGCCCGGAGCGCCCTGATGGCCTGGGTGACGGCCAGCGCGCCGGCCAGCGTTGTATAATAAGGGATGTGGTAGAGCAAGGCCGACCGCCGGATCGAGAAGGAGTCGGCGAGCGCCTTCACCCCCTCGGTGGTGTTGAACACGATGTCGACCTCGCCATTGGTGATGGCGTCGACGATATGCGGGCGGCCTTCCAGCACCTTGTTAACTCTCTCGGCCGGGATGCCATAAGAATCGAGATGGCGCTTGGTGCCGCGCGTGGCGATGATGCGGAAGCCCATCTCGGCGAGCTCGCGGACCGGTGCCACCACCTTCTCCTTGTCGCTGTCCTTGACCGAGACGAACACCGTGCCTGAGAGGGGAAGCTTGGCGCCGCCGCCGAGCTGGCTCTTGGCAAAGGCGACCGCGTAGTCGCGGTCGATGCCCATGACCTCTCCGGTCGAGCGCATCTCTGGCCCGAGCACCGGATCGACGCCGGGGAAGCGCGCGAAGGGGAACACCGCCTCCTTGACGGCAATATAGTCGAGCTTCGGCCGCTTGAGCTGGAAGTCGGCGAGCGTCTTGCCTGCCATCACCTCTGCCGCAATACCGGCGATGGGCAGCCCCACCACCTTGGCGACGAACGGCACCGTGCGCGAAGCGCGGGGATTGACCTCGAGGACATAGATGTCGTCGTTCTGGATGGCGAACTGCACGTTCATCAACCCGATGACGTTGAGCGCGCGGGCAAGCTCGACCGCTTGCCGCTCCATATCGGCGATGATTTCGGGCTTCAGCGAATGCGGCGGCAGCGAGCAAGCCGAGTCGCCCGAATGCACGCCGGCCTCCTCGATATGCTCCATCACGCCGCAGATGAAAACGTCGCCCGTGCCGTCGCCGATCGCGTCGACATCGACTTCGATCGCGTCGCGCAGATAACGGTCGAGCAGCACCGGGCTCTTGCCCGACACCACCACGGCTTCCGCGATGTAGCGGGCAAGCTGCGCCTCATCATGCACGATCTCCATCGCGCGGCCGCCGAGCACATAAGAGGGGCGGATCATGAGCGGGAAGCCGAGCTTGCCCGCAATCGCCTTGGCGGCTTCCGCCGAGCGGGCAACACCGCTTTCCGGCTGGCGCAGGCCGAGCCGCTCGATCAGCGCTTTGAAGCGGTCGCGGTCCTCGGCGAGATCGATTGCGTCAGGCGAAGTGCCAAGAATGAGCACGTTCGCCTTTTCGAGCGCCTGCGCGAGCTTGAGCGGCGTCTGGCCGCCGAACTGCACGATCACGCCCTTGACGGTGCCGTTGGTCTCTTCGGTGCGCACGATCTCGAGCACGTCCTCCTCGGTCAGCGGCTCGAAATAGAGCCGGTCCGACGTGTCGTAATCGGTCGAGACCGTCTCGGGATTGCAATTGACCATGATGGTCTCGTAGCCGGCCGCCGAGAGTGCGAAGGCCGCGTGGCAGCAGCAATAGTCGAACTCGATGCCCTGGCCGATGCGGTTGGGGCCGCCGCCCATGATGATGATCTTCTCCTTCTCGGAAGGCCGCGCCTCGCATTGCGCGCGCCCGGCGAAGCCCGCCTCGTAGGTCGAGTACATATAGGCCGTGGGCGAGGCGAACTCCGCCGCGCAGGTGTCGATGCGCTTATAGACGGGATGAACATCGAGCGCGCGGCGCCTGGCTGACACTTCGGCTGCTTCGAGTCCGGCGAGCTTGGCGAGCCGCTCATCGGAAAAACCCGTCGCCTTCAGCGCGCGGAATTGAGGGGCGGTCTGGGGGAGACCGTGCTGACGCACCCGCTCCTCGCCATCGATGATTTCCTGGATCTGGCGGATGAACCAAGGGTCGATGCGGCAGGAATTGTAGATCTGCTCCTCGTCGAAGCCGAGCCGGAGCGCCTGCGCCACTTTGAGCAGCCGATCTGGGGAGGGCGTGCCAAGCGCCGCGCGGATCACATTCTTGTCGTCGCCCTGGCCGATCCCTTCGAGCGCGATGTCGTCGAGCCCAGTCACCCCCGTCTCCATCGAGCGAAGCGCCTTCTGCAGCGATTCCGGGAAGGTGCGGCCGATGGCCATGGCCTCACCCACCGACTTCATCGAGGTGGTGAGCACCGGCTTCGACCCCGGAAATTTCTCGAAGGCAAAACGCGGGATCTTGGTGACCACGTAATCGATGGTCGGCTCGAAGGAAGCCGGCGTGGCGCCGCCGGTGATGTCGTTGGCGAGCTCGTCGAGCGTGTAGCCGACGGCGAGCTTGGCCGCGACCTTGGCGATGGGGAAGCCGGTGGCCTTGGAGGCAAGCGCGGACGAGCGCGACACGCGCGGGTTCATCTCGATGACAACGAGCCGCCCGTCGGCCGGGTTCACCGCGAACTGCACGTTGGAGCCGCCGGTCTCCACTCCGATCTCACGCAGCACCGCGATCGAGGCGTTGCGCATGATCTGATATTCCTTGTCGGTGAGCGTGAGCGCCGGTGCCACGGTGATGGAATTGCCGGTATGCACGCCCATCGGGTCGACATTCTCGATCGAGCAGACGATGATGCAGTTGTCGTCGTGGTCGCGCACCACCTCCATCTCGTACTCTTTCCAGCCGAGCACCGATTCCTCGATCAAGACCTCGCAGGTGGGCGAGGCGTCGAGTCCGCGCTCGACGATCTCGAGGAACTCTTCGCGGTTATAGGCGACGCCGCCGCCGGTGCCGCCGAGCGTAAAGGAGGGGCGGATTATGGCCGGCAGCCCAATCTCTTGCACCGCCTCGAGCGCCTCGATCAGACCCTTCTCGACATAGCGCCGCCGCCGCTCGCCCTCGTGGCGCGCCCAATCGGCCTCGAACGCGGCGCGTGCCGCAGCACGCGCCTCCGAATCCGGAGTTCTCGGCCTCGATGCGGGCGATCTCGCTCTTATATTTCTCGCGGTCCGCGCGCTTGAGCACGGCGGCGTCGGCAAGGCGGGAGCGCGGCGTCTCGAGCCCGATCTTCTCCATCGCCTTGCGGAACAGCTCGCGGTCCTCGGCCTTGTCGATCGCCGCGGCCCGCGCACCGATCATCTTCACTCCGAATCTCTCGAGCACGCCTCCACGCTGAAGGCTGAGAGCGGTGTTGAGCGCCGTCTGCCCGCCCATGGTCGGCAGCAATGCGTCAGGACGCTCTCTCTCGATGATCTTGGCGACGAAATCGGGGGTGATCGGCTCGACATAGGTGGCGTCGGCCACGCCCGGATCGGTCATGATCGTGGCCGGGTTGGAGTTCACCAGGATGATGCGGTAGCCCTCTTCTTTGAGGGCCTTGCAGGCTTGCGTTCCGGAATAGTCGAACTCGCAGGCCTGGCCGATGACGATCGGCCCAGCCCCGATGATCAGGATGGACTTTATATCTGTGCGCTTGGGCATGGGCTCAGCTGCCGGGGCCCTTCCGCTTCTCCATCATCTCGACGAAGCGGGCGAAGAGGTAATGGCTGTCCTGCGGGCCGGGCGAGGCCTCAGGGTGGTACTGCACCGAGAACACGGGCTTGTCCTTCACCTTGAGCCCGCAATTCGACCCATCGAACAGCGAGACGTGCGTCTCCTCGACATTCGCGGGCAGGCTTTCGCGGTCGACGGCGAAGCCGTGATTCATCGAAGTGATCTCGACTTTGCCGGTGGTGAAGTCCTTCACCGGGTGGTTCGCGCCGTGATGACCTTGATGCATTTTCTGCGTGGTTCCACCGAGGGCGAGGCCGAGCATCTGATGGCCGAGGCAGATGCCGAACAGCGGCGTGCCTGACGCAACGAGCTTCCTGATCTCCGGCACGGCGTAGACGCCGGTCGCTGCCGGATCGCCTGGCCCGTTCGACAGGAACACGCCGTCCGGCTTTCGCTCGAGAATCTCTTCAGCCGTGGTGGTGGCTGGGACGACGGTGAGCCGGCAGCCTGCCGTCGCAAGCTCGCGCAGGATGTTGCGCTTCAAGCCATAGTCGATGGCAACGACATGGAAGCGCGGGCTTTCCTGCCGGCCATAGCCGTTGCCCCATAGCCACTCGGTCTCATCCCACGCGTAGCTCTGGCCGGCAGTGACGTCCTTGGCGAGATCGAGTCCCTCCATGCTGGGAGCGGCTGCCGCCTGGCGCTTGAGCGCCTCGATGTCGAATGTCCCGTCTGGCGCATGGGCGATCACCGCGTTCGGCATACCCTTCTCGCGGATGAGCGCGGTCAGCGCGCGGGTGTCGATTCCGGTGATGGCAATGATGCCGCGGGCTTTGAGCCAGTCGTTGAAGTTCTGCGCCGCGCGCCAGTTCGAGGGCCTAGTGATGGTGGCGCGCAGCACACAACCGCGCACGCCGTTGGTGGCAAGGGTCGCCGCCTCCATGTCCTCGGCGTTGGTGCCGACATTGCCGATATGCGGGAAGGTGAAGGTGATGATCTGCCCGGCATAAGACGGGTCGGTTAGAATCTCCTGATAGCCGGTCATCGCCGTGTTGAAGCACACCTCGCCAACGGCGATGCCGACCGCGCCGGCGCCTTGGCCCTCGATGATCGTGCCGTCCGCAAGCACGAGCAGCGCAGTCGGGGCCTCATCGGCCCAGCCATCGGTCGCGCGGGCGCGCGACTGCACGGCCTCACTGGCCGGAATGTCCCTGTGATCGTTCATCGTCTCTTATGGGCGGACCGCTCGGCGTGCGCCGGCTGTTGGCAAGGTCGGGTGCGACGGCAGTCGCGTCAAGAGCCAAGGCGTGATGAGGCATCGCGCCTTGAGCTTCCACCGCACTCTTAAGTGAGGGGCCTCTCGCGGTCAATCCACAGATGAAAATATTTTCTTGTTAAAACAATAGCTTAGCTTGGCAAATTCGCTTGCTTGGCCGATCCTCGTCGATTACTTTGGGAACTTCTTCCTCGAAAGCCCCACATGGATTCTCATGCGCGAGACGATCAACGCTGCCTTGAAGGCTGCCACCAAGGCGCAGGACAAGCGGCGCATCTCGACGCTTCGCCTGATCTCGGCCGCGATCAAGGACCGCGACATCGCCGCGCGCACGGCCGGAAAAGGCGAGGCGACCGACGCGGAGCTGCTCGAGCTCTTCGCCAAGATGATCAAGCAGCGCGAGGAGTCCGAGAAGATCTACGCCGACGCCGGCCGCGGCGAGCTTGCCCAGCAAGAGGGCGAGGAGATCGCCATCATCCGCGAGTTCCTTCCCAAGCAGCTGTCAGAGAAGGAAATGCAGGACGCGATCGCCGCGGCGATCGAGAAGACCGGCGCCACAAGCGTCAAGGACATGGGCAAGGTGATGGCCGAGCTTAAGGCGGCTTATGCCGGGCAGATGGACTTCGGCAAGGCGAGCGCCGCGGCGAAGGCCAAGCTCTCCGGCTGAGACTTCAAGCTACAGTAATCCCTGTCATTGCCCGGCTTGACCCGCCTGCGGGCCGAAGCCCCGAATTTGGATCGACACCGCGAAACCCCTTCGGCGGGGCGAAGGCCCGAGCAATCCAGTAACCGCTGAGCGCCGTTGTTGAGCTCGCGGGTCACTGGATTCTCGCTTTCCTGCCTTCGCCGAAGCGAAGCCGTCCTCGCGTGAGGCTTGGTGTGATGTGCGCTTCGGCTTCGCGCAGGCAGGCGCGGGAATGACGAGAATCGACGGAGAAAATCAGTGATCTGAATGTCCGATTGATCGTTCGGCTTTGCCCCGCGACGACTTGTCTTGCACTGCAACATAGACTTGTCACTGCACTGCAGCAATGTTTGTGCACTGCAGCGACGGGATATGATTCCCTGCTGAAATTGAAAGGAGACCAATTCAATGGTCCGGTTCACACGTTTCAAGCTCCCGGCCCGAGCGGCAGCCGGCGCATTTCTCGCTTTAGCCACTGCCGCCGCGCCAGCCAGCGCCGGCGACGACACAGTCAATCTCGGACCGGTTGGGCCGCGCGAGCCCATCCTCGTCAAGATGGGCAACAAGCGCATGATCGCTTCTTACGTGCCGAATGGCGGCAACTGCTTCGTCAGCGCCGTGGTCTTTGACGCGGCCCCCTCGGCCGGCGGCGGATTTGCCTCGACGCGTATCAGTGTGGCGCTGCATCCTGGCGAGCTTTTCCACGTCGACGGGACTGAGGATCGGCCGGTCGTGCTCCTGTGTGGGTTCAAGGGTGACATGCTCACCGTTCTCAACCGCACGGAGCTCACGGCGCAGACCGCTAACAATATCGGCGAGTAGTTGAACGAGCTGCCACTCCTTGCCCCAAAGGCAAGCCGCTAGACGAACACCCTCCCTGGTAACGGGGAGGGCGTTTTGCGTTGGATGGAGGGGGAGGAAAGTTCCCCATTCGTTCGCAAACGGTGGATAGTGGTGATGAGCGCGAATCGCGGAAAGCGCAGCACCCCGGGTCAGTCCACTGTTCTTGCGATGAAGTTCTCCGATTCGTTCCTGGATGAGATCAGGGCCCGCCTGCCGGTGTCGCAGGTGGTCTCCCGCCGCGTGCCGCTGAAGCGGGCCGGCCGCGAATGGAAAGGTCTCTCGCCTTTCAATCGGGAGAAGACCCCGTCCTTCACGGTCAATGATCAGAAAGGCTTCTATCACTGCTTCTCGAGCGGAAAGCACGGGGACATCTTCACCTTTCTCATGGAGACGGAGGGCTTGAGCTTCCCCGAAGCGGTCGAGAAGCTAGCCGGCGACGCGGGCCTGCCGATGCCGAAGCCCGACCCGCAATTCGAGCGCGCCAATAGGGAACGTCTCGGCCTGCTCGATGCGCTTGAGGCGGCGGCGCGGCTCTTCGAGGAGGAGCTGGTGGCGCGCGAGGGGCGCGACGCGCTTCTTTATGCCGAGCGGCGCGGGCTGAAATCCGAGACGCTGAAGGAGTTCCGCATTGGATTCGCGCCGAACGCGAAGGAAGCGCTGAAAACGACTCTAACCAAACGCGGATTTGCCGAAGAGCAGCTGCTCGAGGCAGGGCTTCTGATCAAGCCCGACGACGGCAGACCGAGCTACGATCGTTTCCGCAACCGCCTCACCATCCCGATCCTCGATCACAAGTCGCGCGTGATTGGATTCGGCGCGCGTGCGCTCGATCCCGACGCCGAGCCCAAATATCTGAACTCGCCCGAGACCAGGCTGTTCGACAAAGGCTCGACCGTCTTCAACTTCGCGCGGGCGCGCAGATCAGCCTTCGAGAAGAGCGAGCTCGTCGTGGTCGAGGGCTATATGGACGTGATCGCCTTGCACCAGGCCGGGTTCGCCAACGTGGTCGCCACGCTCGGCACCGCCTTCACCGAGCGCCAGATGGAGCAGCTGTGGCTGCTCGCGCCCGAGCCCGTCATCTGCTTCGACGGCGACAGGGCGGGCGAGGCGGCGGCAGCGCGTGCCATCGACCGCATGCTGCCGATGCTCCGCGAAGGTCATTCCTTCCGCTTCGCCTTCCTTCCCGCAGGGCTCGATCCCGACGACCTCGTGCGAAGCCAGGGAGCCGCAGCCTTCACCCAATGCCTCAAGGCCGCGCGACCGCTGATCGACGTGTTGTGGCTTCGCGAGCGCGCCGAACAGCCGCTCGATACGCCTGAGCGCCGCGCCGCCTTCGAAGCGCGCCTCGACGCGCTGCTCGCGCAGATCGGCAATGCCCGGGTGCGCGACCACTATCGCCGCGAGGTGAGGAACCGGCTGTTCGCGCTTTGGCGAGAGCGACCGTCCCCTCGGCAGCATGGGACGCGTCCCGCCGCGGTGAGACCTGCGCAAGGCACGGCCATGCCCCCGCCATCACCGCGAGGCTTCGCCACCGCCATCACGCTCGCCCTCATCAATCATCCCTATCTTCTCGACCACTTCGCCGAGGAGGTCGCCACCCTCGAGTTCAGGGACAAGAGGCTCGCCGCGCTGCTTGCCTTCGTCACCCGCACCATCTTCGACCATGACGGCATTGCGCGCGACCAATTGCTTGACGCGTTGAACACAAGCCCGCATGCGAAGCTTTTCGCCGGGATCTCGCGCGAGAGCGCCTTCAAGCGCATCGGCTTCCTGAAGCCCGAGTCTGAGCGAGCCGACGTCGAGGCGCAGTTCGCCGATCTCATCTACCGCTTCAGAGCTCTGCCGGCCCTGTCCAAGGAGCTGGCCGAGGGGGCCGACCAACTGGCCGAACTCTCGGAAGCCGAATTCGACCGCTTCGCAACCCTCCAGCAGCAGGTGGCGAGCGTCGGCAACCAGCATGCGGCAGACGATGCCGGCGACCGCGATGCCGTCGAGAGATTCAAGGAAAAGATCGCCCAAGTGATGCGCGAAAAAGCTACGTGGCGCCGCGGCCACCGGCCCCAAAGGCGAGACTAAGGGTCGCGCCGCTTAATCCCAATTTTCTGCGACGGCGTGTCCCCCGCCATATGCTATGACCCTTTCGCCTGCCTTGGGGGGTCCAATTCGTCCGTGCTCGAAATCTACCGGAATCGAACTCTGGTCTGCGGTAAACTGCCTGACGGGGGCTCATGCCGCTGGCCCAATTTCCTTATTTCCTTTGGTCATCCATGAATGACTTTAACAACAGACGGATCGATCCCGCGGACTTCACCCGCTGCGACCCGGTCCCGCCTGAGGGGGTCGAGCGGGCGGTCGCCATCATGCGCACCGGCAAATTGTTCAGATATAGCGACAACCGCGCCGAAGAGTTGGAAGTCGCCCTGCTCGAACGCGATTTCGCTTCCTATCTCGGCGTGCGCCACGCTCTTGCGGTCAATTCCTGCACCGCGGCGATCGAGCTCGCGCTGATTGCCTGCGGCGCCACGCCTGGGAGCAAGGTGCTGGTGCCAGGCTTCACCTTCACGGCCGTGCCGAGTGCCGTCGTCAACGTCAATGCGATCCCCGTTTTCGTGGAATGCACCGAAGACTATCGCCTCGATATCGACGATCTGAGGCGCAAGATAACGCCGGAGACCGGCATTCTGCTTCTCTCGCATATGCGCGGCCATATCTCCGATATGGATGCCGTCACCGAGCTTTGCGCGATGCACGGCATCACGCTTATCGAGGATGCGGCGCATGCGCTCGGCGCTCGCTGGCGAGGAAAGCGGATCGGTTCGTTCGCCAAGGTCGGCTGTTTTTCATTCCAATCCAACAAGGTCATCAACGCCGGCGAGGGTGGCATGCTCACGACCGACGACGAGGAGATCGTCGTCAAAGCCACCTATCTCTCCGGCGCCTACGAGACGAATTACAAGAAGCACTTTGCCAACGGCGCGCCGTTCGAGGAGTTTATCGACCGGCTTCCCGCGCACAACGCCCGGATGGCGAACCTGGTGGCAGCCATCGCTCGTCCGCAGATCGATCTGGTCGACCGCAAAGGCGAGCGCTATCGGGCGATGTACGCCTATCTGAAACGCGAGCTTACCGCGACCAACCGTATCGCCTTCCCCGAGGAATATCCGCACGAGGAGCGCATCCCCGATTCCATTCAATTTCGGGTGCCGGGCTACAGCGCGGCAAAGATGCAGAATTTCGCCGCGCGCGTGCGGGAAAGCGGCGTGCCGCTTTCAGCCTTTGCCGAGAAGCACAACGCCCGGGCCTTCTATAACTGGCGCTATCTCGGCGAGGACATGCCCGACCTGCCGCAGACGAAAGAGGTCATCGATAATACCTGCGATATGCGCCTGTCCTCGCAACTCGAGGAGGCGCATTTAGCTTATATCGTCGCTGCCGTGCGCTCGGCGCTCCACGACGTCGACGCGTCACAGCAGCCGCTGACTGTGACGTGATGGGCCGCTTATCCGTCATGCACGCTGTCCAAAGGCCCACCCGGCTGGCCTTTGACGTCTGCCGGGATGCGTCCGCGTACCATGCGTTCGATAGCGATGAGCGGAAGGATTGCCGCAACGATGATAGCTGGCCAGCGCAAGACGCCGAGCCAATCCGCGGTCAGAGTTCCGAATTCGTAGGCGAGGAAGAAGAGTCCGGTCGTCCAGATGCTCGCCGCGAGGATGACCGAAACTACGAAGCGCCGGAACGGCATGGCGAAGAAGCCATAGGTCGTGTAGGCAGTCATCCTGAGGCCCGGCAGGAAACGCACGAGGAAGACGCCTGCCACAAGCCGCTCGTCGAGCCAGAGCTTCAGCGCCGAGAAGCGGCTGCCGCCCGCGAAGCGCTCGGAGATGCGATTGAGGGCGACGAGTTTTCCAATCCCGTAGAGGCCGAGATCTCCGGCGATGATTCCCGCATAGAGCGCCGGAAGCGCCACGTCGACGCTTGTAACGCCCTCGGCGACGAGCATGCCCGTCGCCACGGTGGCGATGTCCTCATGAATGAAGGTTCCGACGATGATGGCGAGCGCAAGCAGCCACGGGTTGTCCAAGGGAATCGGAAGCCAAGGCAAGCTTTCCAGCGAAGGGTGCATGAGGGTCGGCGCGCCTTTACACGAGGCAATGTTGGGAGGAGCCGCGGCTTGAGCGTTTACACCGCCTCCGCACTTTCACCCTCATCGCCGTCTTGCCCGGCTTTTCTCCCGAGCCGCGAATCATGATGGACCAGCTCGCTCCGGAGGTCAGCCGCATTAAGTTGGCGCCCAAGAAGCGAGCGGTCTCGCTTATGGAGCGGGCGCCGCAGTTTGTCATCTATGCACTTCATGGACCCTATGCACTTTACCTCGCCCTCCGCCACGGCGGCCTTACTCTGCCGACGGTCGCCAATCCCGGCCTCGACGGAAGCGGCCTCACCAACGAATCCAAGACCGAGCTCTTGAGCCTGCTCGGACCGGTTGGCCGGACTCATCTGCCCCCGTTCGTCACCATCAGCACCGGACCTGCGATGGTGGAAGAGGCCGGTTCCGCCATGGCGGCGACAGGCATTTCCTTTCCGGCCGTGATCAAGCCCGACATCGGCCGGCGTGGCTTTGGGGTGCGGACCGTGCGGAACAGCGGCGAACTCGCCGAGCATCTTCGCAAGTTCCCCTACGGCGTGCGGCTCTTGATACAGCGCTATGCGAACGGTCCTGGCGAAGCGGGTCTCTTCTACCTGCGCATGCCGTCGGAGGAGCGGGGACGCATTCTCTCCCTGACCATCAAGCATTTCCCTGAGGTGGTCGGCGATGGGACCTCGACTCTGCGGGAGCTTATCCTCCGCGACGATCGCGCGTACGCCTTCGCCGAGGTCTATTTCAGGCGCAACCAGAAGGTCCTCGATCGCGTGGTCCCGTTCGGCGAAAGCCAGCGCATTGTGTCGATCGGCAACCATGTCCGCGGCGCTGCCTTCGTCGACGGCTCTGAGCACATCACACCCGCATTGGAGCAGATATTCGACACCATCGCGCGGGAAGTGCCCGGCTTCTTCGTCGGCCGGTTCGACGTGCGTTATTCGAGCCTCGAGGAGTTGAAGTGCGGGCAAGGTTTCGCCATCGTCGAGGTTAATGGTGCGGGCGGGGAGCCGACCCATGTCTGGGATCCGCGCACGAGCGTCGTCGAGACTTATGCCGGGCTGCTCGGGCATCTGAGATACCTTTACGCCGTCGGCGCGGAAAATCGAGCGCGTGGCGCCCAGCCGATAACGCTGCGCGCCTTGGTAAGCCGCTACCTGGACGAATTACGTCTCCTCAAGTCCTATCCGGACGAGGAGTAGAGCCTTAAGAGATGAATGCGGCTTGGGGAGCTGTCCTAGGCATCGATCTTGCACAGCAATGGCCAGCAAATCGCCGGTAAGGAGCAAGAAAATCCTCAAGGAAAAGGGCTTAGCACCTTGACAGGCGTTAACGCCCTCGCCACCTCATGCCCAAGACGTGCAACCACCGCGCGGCCATGGATTTTTGGGGCCGGACGCGTGCTTTGAGCTGGCAGGAGGGCATAAGTCCGATCGCCCGCGACGATTGACCGGACCCCTTGATGACTGTCAAGGGGGCAATCCAGCCGAAGTAACGGCACGTTTAAGTCTCTGTCGAGCCTTTAGGGGTGAAAGAGTACAGGGAGTACGACAGTCGAGCCAAAGTTGGCGCCAGTATAAGAAAATCTGGCGGCAGGCTGGCACGGCGGTCATGCTTAATTGACGATTAACGGTGGGGCCGTTAATCGCTTGTGGACTAAGCGCTTTGGAGCAGCGCCATGGCGTAGAGAGATGCGTTTTCCCGTAAGGGAGGGGAGGCGCGGCTCAAAAAGACAAATTTGCGCTTCGGAGTAACGAGAGAATGGCAACGAAGACCGCTGAAGCCGAGGATCAAGAGCAGACGCCAGCCGAGCCGACTGATGGCCCCGTGCTCGATATGTCCGATGCTGCCGTCAAGAAGCTCATTAAGACCGCCAAGGCGCGCGGCTTTGTGACCTATGACGAGCTGAACGAGGTGCTCCCGTCTGAGGAGGTATCCTCAGAGCAGATCGAGGATACCATGGCGATGCTTTCCGACATGGGCATCAACGTGATCGACACTGACGAAGCCGAGGAGGCGCCCGAAGGTGGACCCGACGCCGAGGCTGCGCCCGCACGCCCCGTGGTGACCGTCACCGCCATCGCCAAGACCGAGACGACGAAAGAGCCCACTGAGCGGACCGACGATCCCGTACGCATGTATTTGCGCGAGATGGGCTCGGTCGAGCTTCTCTCACGCGAGGGCGAGATCGCCATCGCCAAGCGCATCGAGGCCGGCCGCGAGGCCATGATCGCCGGCCTGTGCGAGAGCCCGCTCACCTTCCAGGCCATCATCATTTGGCGCGACGAGCTGAACGAGGGAAAGATTCTGCTCCGCGACATCATCGATCTCGAAGCGACTTATCAGGGCCCTGACGCGAAGCCGGCCCCCTCGCAGCCC
Source organism: uncultured Alphaproteobacteria bacterium (assembly GCA_963732205.1). GTDB lineage: Bacteria > Pseudomonadota > Alphaproteobacteria > Rhizobiales > Methyloligellaceae > Methyloceanibacter. Next base: position 171,098 of record CAVSYE010000004.1, on the reverse strand, counting down.
CTGCCTGGCGAAGCCGTGAACGGCGAGGCGCAACCTGCCCAAGGCGCGCCTGCGCGTGGTGACGATGAAGAGGCCGAAGAGCCCGCGCCTGAGGAATTCGAGGAGGACGAGGACGACCTCGAGAACTCGCTCTCGCTCGCCGCGATGGAGGCAGAGCTAAAGCCCAAGGTGCTCGAGACCTTCGACCTCGTTGCCACCAACTATAAGAAGCTCCGCAAATTGCAGGACCAAGTCGTCGAGCGGGCGCTCAAGAACGACAGTCTCTCGTCCGGCCAGGAGAAGCGCTACAAGGTTCTCAAGGACGAGATCGTCGCCGAGATCAAATCGCTCTCGCTCAACCAGAACCGTATCGAATCTCTGGTCGAGACGCTTTACGACATCAACAAGAAGCTGCTCGGCTATGAGGGGCGGCTGCTTCGTCTCGCCGAAAGCTATGGTGTGAACCGCGAGGATTTTCTCGGCGAATATCAGGGCAACGAGCTCGATCCCAACTGGCTCCGCCGCGTAGGCCGCCTCAAGAAGAGGGGCTGGGCCGATTTCATCCGCGACGAGCGCGGCATGGTGAAGGAGATCCGCTCCGAGATTCATCGGCTCGCCGCCGAGACCGGGCTTGAGATTTCCGAGTTCCGCCGCATCGTGCATATCGTGCAGAAAGGCGAGCGCGAGGCGCGCCAGGCGAAGAAGGAGATGGTCGAGGCGAATTTGCGTCTCGTGATCTCGATCGCCAAGAAATACACCAACCGCGGGCTGCAGTTCCTTGATTTGATTCAGGAAGGCAATATCGGCCTGATGAAGGCCGTCGATAAGTTCGAGTATCGCCGCGGCTACAAATTCTCGACCTACGCCACGTGGTGGATCAGGCAGGCGATCACCCGCTCGATCGCCGATCAGGCCCGCACCATCCGCATCCCCGTGCACATGATCGAGACCATCAACAAGATCGTGCGCACCTCGCGCCAGATGCTGCACGAGATCGGCCGCGAGCCGACCCCCGAAGAGCTCGCCGAGAAATTGGCGATGCCGCTCGAGAAGGTGCGCAAGGTCTTGAAGATCGCCAAGGAGCCGATCAGCCTCGAGACGCCGATCGGCGACGAGGAGGACTTTATCTCGGCGATTTCATCGAGGACAAAAACGCCGTGCTGCCGATCGACGCCGCGATCCAGTCGAATTTGCGCGAGACGACGACGCGCGTGCTCGCCTCGTTGACGCCGCGCGAGGAGCGCGTCTTGCGCATGCGCTTCGGCATCGGCATGAACACCGACCACACGCTTGAAGAGGTCGGCCAGCAATTCTCGGTGACCCGCGAGCGCATCCGCCAGATCGAGGCCAAGGCTCTGCGCAAGCTGAAGCACCCGAGCCGCAGCCGCAAGCTCCGCTCGTTCCTCGACAACTAAGGTTCATGCTGAGGAGCCGTCCGAACGGCCGGCGTTCCGGGGCGTGCCAAAGGATTGGACCAAGGCAGATCTCATCAATCATCTCGCACGTATGCGGGGGTTCAGCCGCTACCTTGAGCTGTGCACCGCCGCCTCGGGCTGGCTCTACGGCAAGATCGATCGGTCCAAGCTCACCTTTTGCCGGCGGTTGATGTATCGATGCCCAGGGGATTTCGACTACGACGGCCTCCCGATCGACTATCGCAGCACGACGCTTGACATCGGAGTTTGTCTCGGAGAAATCGCCGCAGAAGGTCTCGTCTTCGACATCATCCTCATCGACTCCTGGCACGAATATCAGTCCTCCTGGCGCGACCTTGACGAGGCCTTCAAGCTGATTGGGGAAGGGGGCATGCTCCTAGTACATGATTGCCTGCCGCCCCGCGCCGAGATTGCCCGGCCCGATCCCACGCCCGGCGAATGGTGCGGCGTGAGCCACCAGGCCTATATCGACTTCGTCACCGACCGGCGCAATCTCAGCTACTATACTGTCGACACCGACTATGGCTGCGGCGTGATCCTTAAGAAGAAGGCGCCATCTTCGCTCGCCCGCGCGCTTGAAGGCGTGAGCACGGCTCTTGGCGGCGGGGCCGGGCGGCCAGGTGCCCGCCTGCTTCGACACTGGGAGGCTGAATGCAGAGACCCTTCGGCCGCTTACCCTTTCTTTGCAGCACACAAACGCGAGCTTCTCAATCTCATCTCGATCGACGAGTTCTTGCCGCGCGAGACGATCGGCACCGGCCTCGCCACAACGCCCGGTGAGAGGTGGCGGGCCGGCCCGAGATGTCCTAGGGAAACCGCAGGCAACCGTCTCGAAATCGCCACGTGCGGCCTGGATAAGAATGGGATGGAGCAAGCCGCCGCACGCGCAGTCGAAACCGACTTCGCCACCGCCATCATCGCTTCAGGGATCGCCGACGAGCCCGTGACGCATCTGGTCGAAGGCGCCATGCAGCGCCTCGTTTCGGCCGGCGTGCCGCTCGACCGCATGCAGGTCGGCTTCCGCATCCTGCATCCTTTGTTCGACGGCATGAGCATCACCTGGACCGAACCGGCTGGCGTCGATGTCTCCTACTACGAGAAGATCGACGTCGACGGCTCCTCCTACCGCTTGAGCCCCTTCTATTACATGCTCGGGAACGGGCTCTCCGAGCTCAGGCTCCGCATCGACGACGAGGCGACCTGCAAGCGCTTTCCGGTGCTGGCCGATCTCAAGGAGCGCGGCTTCACCGACTATCTCGCCATGATCGTATCGTTCGGCGGCGCGGCCATGACCCCCGAAAGCCACCAGGGGCTCGGCACCTCGTGGTCGACGAAGGACCCCCAAGGCTTCAGTGCCTCCGATATCGCCGCCATGCGCCAGGTGTTGTCGCCGCTTGCGCTCGCGCTTCGCGTCGTCATCAAGGACCAGATCACGCGCAACGCGCTCAACACCTTTCACGGGCCGCTCGTCGGCGGGCGTATTCTGTCGGGTCTGATCAAGCGGGGCGCCGGCGAGCGGCTCGCCGCCGCTCTGTGGTACAGCGATCTGCGCAACTCGACCGGCTTGGCGGACGCGCTCCCCGTCGACACTTTCCTCGACCTGCTCAATGTCTATTTCGATTGCGCCGCCGGCGCCGTCATGGAGGAGGGGGGCCAGGTGCTCGACATCATCGGCGATGCCATCCTCGCCTTCTTTCCCGCGAGCGGCCCGGGAGAAGCCGAGGCTTGCGCGGCTGCGCTTCGTGCCGCCTCGCGGGCGCAATCGCGGCTGGCCGAGCTGAAAGCGCAAGGCAACGCGCGCGCTGAGGCCATCTCCTTCGGCATCGGCATCCATTTCGGCGACGTCGTGTTCGGCAATGCCGGCACGCGCGAGCGGCTCAAATTCGGCATCCTCGGCCGCTCGGTGAACGAGGTGGCGCGCACCGCCGACATGGCCAAGGTGCTGAAGTTCCCGGTGGTGGTGAGCGACGCCGTCGCCGCGCGCGTAAGCTCACCCCGCGCCGCCACGGCGCTCACCGACCTTGGCGAACACGAGTTGCGCGGCATTCCCTCGGCCCGCCGGCTGTGGTCTCTCGCGGTGGTCGAATAATCCCGGAACTTTTCATAACCTCTCGCCGTTTCCTCAAGAGCATCATCAGCATGAGAGGCAACGACCATGCGTGCATCGATTCTCGCGGCGCTCCTGCTCGCCGCCATAGCTCTTCCGGCACAAGCGCGCGTTCATCCGGTCCAGGGTGCAGTCCACGGCACCACGACCGCCGCGAAAGGCGTCGCTCACGGCACGGTGACAGCGGCCCGCAGCGTTGGCCGTGGCGCGGTCTGCCTGTTTACCCTCGGCACCCGCTGCTAACCCGCGCTCAAGCAGCGCAGCGGTAGCGCATCAAAAGACGCGCTCAAGCAGCGACCTTCCTTCGCCCGCCGAAGCGGGCTTCGCGAAGGCGGCGCTTTAAAAGGATGTGTCATTGCCCGGCTTGACCGGGCAATCCAGTAACCACCGGTCTTCATGATCGCGCCGAGCGGCGTTTACTGGATGCCCGCGTTCCTGCCTTCGCCGAAGCGAAGCCCTGCCTCGCTCGTAGGTCGGCACACTGGCGCTTCGGCTTCGCGCAGGCAGGCGCGGGCATGACACCACGCGCCAAGGGAGGCGGGAGCGCGCCTCAGCGCAGCGCGCATTGTTCGCCCACCAAGGGACACGCCCCCGTCGCGAGCGGCTGCCCGTTGGCTCCGGCATAGCCCACATGGCTCGCGCGCCCGTACACAAACGAGATCCGCACCGAGCAGGATTGGCCGTCGGGATACGACCAGACCTCGGCGCCGCCTTCCGTGGACTTCTGGGCCGGGGCGCCCAAGCACGACGAAATCTGCTTCTCGGTCAAGCCGAGCATGTTCGATGGCACTTCGGGCGCCGGGCTTTGCAGAGAGCAAGCGGCCATCGAAAGCGCGCTCAGCGCGATGAGGAGGACCCTCATGTCGAGGCGCCTCCGCGGCTCTGGTCGCAAGCTCGTCCCCATGGACCGGAGCTTCTCCTTAACTCATGACAAAATGTTTAGGTTTGCAGGGCTTGTTCTCAACTTCCGGAGTGCTATGCAAGACGCTAGTGACGGCTTCCCTCCCGTCACCTTGTTCCCCCGAGGAACCGAAGAAGCCCCGTCCCCCCGTCGGGGCTTCTTCTTTTTCGGCTGACCGGGCAGGCGCTGGCGTGCCGGCCTTTGCCGGCAATGATGAGGGGCCCGAGCCCCGCGACTGATTGCCGGAAGTCTCGCGCGGCCCGCAGGGCCGGAAAAAAGTGAAGCCCGGCGGTTAAGCCGGGCTTCCCCCGTTTCAGGCTTACGATTTTCCCTCTCGTACGCGCGAATCCAAGTGCACCCACGTTAGCCGCGCGAGCGTGGCGATTCTCGGGCGGCTTGAAGGCAGACTGGAAGCAGGCTGGAATAAGTTGGCCGCGTTGCCGAAAAGTCACAAGGGGAAGGGGCGAGACGGACTACGGCACTTTCGAGGTTGCTGGAGCTGAGGCTCCTTGCGTCGCGGCCTCGGCAGTTGCCGCTGATACCGGCTTGGTGTCGGCGGCGATGCCGAATAGACGCCACTGGCCCTTGACCCACTGGTACATCAGATCGAAGTTGAGCTGCTCGGGGGCGGTGGGAAAAAAGCCGGTAACGCGCAGCATGCCGGCAGCACCGATCTCCGGTTTGCGCACGAGCTTCGGCTGTAGCACTAGAATTGGCGATAGGTCGAAATTCCGGCTGCGGAGCTCCGCGAACGTGTTTGCCAGTTGTCCCGTGCTGTTGGCGATCTGAAAACCCGGCGCCCCTATTTCCCTGAAAACGCTGTAATTGCCGGTCGCGTTGGCTTGGTTGAGCGCAACCAGAGTGGAGCAAATCAGCATGACCAGCCGATCGTCATTAGGGATCGTCGGCTTGGCTGTGTTCGGCTGGGCGTCTTTGCCTGGCGGCTGGCTCGTGAATTTCTGGGCGCTTTGCGCGGCCGGCTTAGCCTGCTCGGCGAGCGAACCGGACATCGGCATGCATAGGCACAATGCAGAGGCCGCGCACGCTAGGCGACAAAGGTCCGCTATCCGCAAAGAGCTACTCACAAGTTTGGGCTTCCCCGCCCGAGGACGGAGAAGCCCGATCGCTTGACGAATGTCCAACAAATGGACGTCTGTCCTATCGGCAGACATCCATTTGGTTATTTCATGGCGGAGACCACGACCGGCGAGGCGCCCCAGGTCCACTGAGCCCCGACGCGGCCGCCGTACACGTCATCGCCACTGCCTTGAGCGAAGCCCACGCCCCAACCCCCAGTGACGGCGACTCGGTCGCCCTTCGTTACGAAGTCGTGACCCACGACACCTTCGAAGCCCATGCCGAAGGCGCTGGCGCCTTCGAAATTGCCATAGTTGGCGGTCACGCCGAAACGCTCATTTCCGGTCAAATCCGGGTTGACCGCGGCGAGTGCCAAGGCCACGCCGGACTGATTCTCGTCGATATTCTTGAAGATTCTGTCCTCCGTCCGTGGCGAGATTGCCGCCAGCATCGGAGGTCACCACCTCGAGCGGGCCGGACTGCCGGCTCTTGCTAAAGCCGGAGGTGATGCCCGGAGCTTTATACGTATCGCTCTTGGTGCCCATCACGAATTGATTGGGTTGGGTCGCCTGAGCGCCGGCACCGAGAGCGGTGCTGTGATCGGCGGTGACGGATGCGCCAGCGCCAAGAGCCGTGTCATTCGGTCCAGCAGCGAAGGCAGCATCGCCGATCGCGACTCCCGAGCTGCCGGCAGCCTTTGCCCCCGTGCCGATCGCGACGGTGTTGTCGGCGCTCATGCCGCCGCCGGCGTTGGTGCCGAAGGCGATATTGTTGTCGCCGGTGACGCCGTTGCCCGCCCCATTGCCGCTGGCGATGTTGTTGTCGCCGCTGACATTGTTGCCGCTAAAGGCGCCACTCGCCTGATTGTTGGCTCCGAACACGAGGTTGCCGACGCCCAACCCGCTCGCTTGGTTGTTGATCCCGAGCACGAGATTGCCGGACAGGATGCCGCTCGCCTGGTTGCCGAGCCCGGCGACGAGATTGCCCGAAAGCGCGCCGCTCGCCTGATTGCCGAACCCGATCACGCCGTTGCCGCTCAAGAAGCCTGACGCCGAGTTGCCGACGCCGAAGACGAAGTTGCCGACGCCGTCGCCGACAGCCGTATTGCCCAGCCCGCCCACGAAATTGCCGCTGTCGTGGCCAAGGGCGGTGTTGTCGAAGCCGAACACGAAATTGCCGACCCCGCTGCCGAGCGCCGTGTTGCCAAAGCCGAACACCACGTTGCCGCAATCGAGGCCGCCGGCGACGTTGCCGAAATTGTTGTCGCAATTGACGCTGCCATGAAGGCGAACGGCGTGCGCCGTGCCGGGATAGCCGACAGCCGCTACGCCCCCGGCGGCGAGGCAGGCGCTGCCGTATACCCAAGACCTCAGACCAAACCTGCTGATTTTCATTGTACGTCCCCCTGTTTTTTGGGCGGTCCCGCCGGACTCGGGGATCGCGAAATTCGAGGGGAAGTACACCGCGGCGCAACCTAGCCGTCTATTTAACAATATGTTCGTCTCAAAATAGCAAAAAGCGTTATTTAATAATTTAAGAAATTAACTAAAATTAACTAAATCGATTAGATTGCGACGATTTTTACTCGACGTTGAGTGCTTACATTACGTAGAAAATGCCCTTCAAGTACCAAGTTTCTGCTACATTCAGCGTTGGCTGGGCAAAAAGATTCACGGAACTCCGATTAACTATGCCGCGACCAAGCGACACTGATGAGAAAAATCGCCTCTGTGGCCCCTCCGCAACAGTAGCTCCGGAGCTACCCACCACCGGAAACGTCTCCTTCCCAGCCACCACAATTCTCGGAGTTCTCGACTTGCACGTAGGCTTCTTAAGAAAACTGAGATCCGTGGATGATCTCTCGGTGGAAATGACCGCGCTCGAGGAAGCTGGTTGCGAGCGCATCGTTGTCGAAAACGGGCGGCCCTCCGACGGGGCCGGGATGCTGAAAGCACTTACGGAACGGCTTGCCGATGGTGATGCTTTGACCGTGTGGAGCTTTGACTCCGTTGCCGCGTCGCTGCGCGAGCTGATTGATCTCGCCTTGGATCTCGAAGATCGCAACGTGCGCTTTCGCTCGCTGAGCGAGGGCTTCGACACGCATGGACGTCAGCGGGTGGCGATAAGAGCTACCCTCGTCCAGCTCAGGGAGTTCAAGCAGCGAGTTCTTGTCGCGTCGCGAAAGCGAAGCCGTCGGCAAGCAGGATCGCCGCGTCGGCCGGCCCCGATCGCTCTCACCCAACGACCTCGAGGCCGCCCGGTCTCTGATCAAGGAGGGCAAGACGCTCGATGACGTGGCGAGGAAGTTCAACGTGTCGAGGGCCACGATCTACCGTTACCTTGAGGGCGACGGCTTCTAGGCCCGCCGCTTACTGCCGTCGCGATCGCCTCGCCGCGGGGGGCGAGCCGAGACTGGCGGCGCGATCTGCTGCTTTATCCCTCCCCGTGGGGGGTGGCGCGCTCATCGAGCGCGCTGGGTGGGGCGCGCAAATCCCCACCCCAGCGCTTCGCGGAGGACGCTGGGATTTTAGAGTAACTGGGTGGTTCGCCCCACAATTCTTGCTGGGCATCCACGCCCTCCGGAACCTTCCTCCATCGGCCAAGTTCTCCTCTCACGCTCCCCTGTCATCCGGGCGCTGCGCGATAGGCCGCGAGACGAGGGGAGCGGCGTCATGTTCCGCGTCACTCGTATCGCGTCAGGGGGTCATCATGTTCAGCTTGTTCAAGCGTCGCGGCACCATCATCGCCGAAGGGCTCAAGATCGTAGGCTCGGTCACGGCCGAGGGCCTGGTCGAGGTCAACGGCCATATCGAGGGGGATTTGCATTGCACCTCTCTCGTCGTCTCGCCCAAAGCCTCGATCGCGGGCGGGGTGGAGGCCGACACCATCGTCGTCAACGGGCGCGTCGAGGGCCCCATTCGCGGCGGCGAGGTCGTGCTCAAGAGCCACGCTCATGTCGTCGGCGACATCCAGCATCAAACCTTGGCGGTCGAGGCGGGCGCCTATTTCGACGGGCGCTCGGTGCGCGCCGCCCCGACCAATGTGCGGCGGACCGTTGCTCCGGAGAAGCTCAACGGCCTCAAGCTGCGCAAGGAGCTCCCGGCCCCCAACGGTCGCGAGCCGCCCGCCGCCACCGCCTCCGCTGTGTAAGCGGCATTTGTTTTCCACTCGCGGCAACGCGGCGGAATCCTTCCCCTGAAAGGGGGAGGTCGGCTCGCTCGTCGCTCGCGACGAGTGAGCCGGGTGGGGGTCCAAGTCAGGCATCGTGGATGACCCCCACCCTGACCCTCCCCCTTTTAGGGGGAGGGAAATCTTGCGCCCTGCCAAAAACTTATCCCCGGCGCGAGCGGCGCGCTTAGATTGCGCCTCGCCTCATCCGCCGAGGGGCGCTTTCGCGAGGCGCGCGGGATGCGGGATGGGGCCGGTGCCCGCGGGCAGGCGTTAGCCAAAGCCTGCACTCGGGCGGCGCCGGGGCTCCGCCCGGGTCCACTACGAGACCCCAAGAGGCGCCCGCGTGCCGCAAGGCACGAGCTACCAGATTGCGCTTTTCGGCGCGCCATTCCCCTCCGGGCTAGCCCCTCGGGGGAAGCTCTAGGGCAGGCTCCCTCGCGAGATGAAAATCTCGGCGAGAAATTTCGCCATGCCCTCTTTACTGCTCTCCCCTTGGGGAGAGCACGCGAGCATCTTCGGCTCGCGGTGAGGGGTCAGCGGCTCTGCCGCGTCAGAAAGAAAGTCACCCCCTCACCCTTCCCGCCAATGCGCCGCGCTTCGCGCGTCGGGCGGGAAGCCCTCTCCCCACCGGGGAGAGGAGAAGACGGCTCAAGCCGGGCGATGACAAGACATGGAGGCAAGTATTTGTGGAGCGGAAAATCAGCGGGGCGCAGACATGCCGGCGGCGATCGTCTCGATGCGGCTCACGCGCACGATCGACGTCTCGTGGACGTGCTCCGTTGCGGGCGCGAGCCTCGAGCTCGGGACCGGCGCACTCTGCTGATGCTCCCACAGATACGGATAGGTGATGACAAGGCTCGCGAGCGAGGCCGTGCCGATGGCGGCGGCCATGCAGGCAAACGAACGGTCCTTCAGCGCACGCAGAACAAACGCGTCGGCCATTCTTCTTTCTGTTCCCTGTTAACCCTCTTTCAACGTCGGGCGAGCAAGAGTCGTTCCCCGAGGGGCCAAAGGGCCGGCAAAAAGGGCGATTTTCGGGCCGTTCGCAGCGATGGGCCCGAACGGCGCGCGAGCCGTCCTGCAACCCGCGCGACAGGATGGCGGGTTAGAGGTATGATTCGTCTGGGACTCGCCCCTTGAGAGGCGGGCCGCTGGCGGGGGGACAATCATGCTGAAAATGTGGATGAACTTTGCCTTCGATTCGGCGCTGCTCTGTGCCGAAGCGCAGGAAGTCATGGGGTTACGGCTGATGCGGATCGCTGGCGGCGGCATCCACGCCGAGCGCGAGGCGCGGCTGATGGTCGCCGAGAAGAGCATCGCCTTCACCGACGCGGCGCTCAGCCTTGCGTCGGGCGCCTCGATCGATAGGGTCATGCACCGCTATCGCAAGCTCGTGCGGGCGAACAAGCAGCGGCTCAGCATGTCCGAGCGAAGCGTAGCCCACGACCACGGCTAAGAGGGAGAAGACCCGACCGGCGGCGGCGGATAGGTCGGTCCGGGATGCAAAAAGGTCATGGTCACGAACGCGCCGACGAAAGAACCCGCGGCCGCGAACAGCACATAGAACCAGTTGTGGGTGTAATTGATAACGGCGAACGAAGAGAGCAAATACCAGAAGCTGCTCAGCGAGGCCGCCGGTAACCGCTTGCGCCGTACCACAGCGTTGGTGAACATCACATAGATAGCGTCGGTCGCCGCCGTTGCGGCCATGACGGCGAGTGCAATGAGGGGGTCGATTTCTGGCAGAGACATGATCTTGCTCCTCGGGGCCTGGCGCGATACGAGCGCAGCGCGGCGAAGACCATAACGCAATTGCCCTGGAGAGACAGGAAGGCTCTGCGAAACGTTGGTGAGGTGCGCTCCGATGCTGCATTGCACCAGAAGTCGCCGTGACCTATATGCGGCGATCGGGATAAGCGACTGCGTAGCGAGGTGATGGACCGATGCTGCTCACCATGTTGAAGGCGAAGCTTCACCGCGCCACGGTGACCGGCGCCGACATGCACTATGAGGGCTCGATCGCCATCGACCGCGACCTGCTTGATGCCTCGGGCATTCTCCCGCACGAGCAGGTCGACGTGCTCAACATCAATACCGGCGGCCGCTTCACCACCTATGTCATCGAGGCGCCGCGCGGCTCGCGCGATGTTGCCGTCAATGGTGCCGCCGCTCGCCTCGTGCACAAGGGCGACCGGGTGATCATCATCTCTTATTGCCAGGTGCCGGCAGAGCAGGCGCGCAATTACCGGCCGTCTATCGTAATTCTCGGCGACGACAACAGGATCGAGACCGCCGCCTAATGCGCGCAGCTTACTCGTAGCGCAGCGCGTCGATCGGGTTCATCAGCGACGCCAGACGCGCTGGGTAATAGCCGAAGAACACCCCGACCAGTCCGGCAGACAGAAGCGCAATCAGGACGAGGCCCGGCTTGAGCGCAATCGGCCAATCGCCCCAGATCGACATGGCAATCGCCGCACTGCCGCCGATCAGAAGCCCGATCAACCCTCCCGTCACGCACAGCGTCACTGCCTCGATCAAGAACTGACTCAAGATATCGCGCCGCCTGGCGCCGACTGCCATACGCAACCCGATCTCCTTGGTGCGCTCGGTCACCGAGACGAGCATGATGTTCATGATGCCGATGCCGCCGACGACGAGCGAGATGGCGGCGGTCGCGCCGAGCAGCACCGAGAGGATACTCTGCGTCTCGCTCCGCGCCCGGATGAACTCGGCCATGTTGCGCACCTGAAAATCGTTGGGCGTGCCGGGCCTGACATGGCGCCGCTCGCGCAAGAGAGTCTCGATCTCTTCCTGAGCATCGTTCATCTCGTCGGCGGCAGCCACCTCGACCATGATGGAGCGAAGATTGTCCGGCACGGTCTGCTCGGCTCCGAACAGTCGCCGCCTTGCGGTCGAGACCGGAACCAGCGCGGTATCGTCCTGATCGGTGCCGAACCCGGTTTGACCTTTGACCGTGAGCGTGCCGATGACGGTGAAGGGGACGTTCTTGATGCGAATCTGTTCCCCGATTGCCGGTACATTGCCGAACAATTCGCGCTGGGTGGTGGCCCCCAGGATGACGACCTTGGCGCCGGAGCGAAGCTCGGCGTCGGTGAAGGGACGGCCGTCGGCGAGCGGCCAGTCGCGGACGTCGAGGTAATCCGCGTTCACGCCATTGACCTGCGTCGTCCAATTGGAATTGCCGGCTACGATCGGCGCCGAGCCGGTGACTATTCCGGCAGCGCCGACCACGCTCGGCACGCTGGCGCGAATAGCCGCGAGATCGCCTTCAGAGAGTGCGAGTGCGGTACCTTCGCCGGCCCGTCTTCCGCCGGACGTGAAGGAGCCCGGGAATATCACGAGCACGTTCGTGCCGAGCGCCTTGATGCGCGCTTCGATCGCTTCGCCGGCCCCGCTCGCCACCGAAACCATCACGATCACCGAGGCGACGCCGATGATCACGCCGAGCATGGCGAGAAAGCTTCTGAGCGCGTTCACCTTCAGCGCGGCGAGGGCAACCTTGAACGAGGCAAGCGGGTTCACGAGACGTCGTCCACAATCTTGCCGTCGCGAAAGGTAATCCGCCGATGCGCGCGCCTGGCGATGTCGGGCTCGTGGGTGACGAGGATCACGGTGATGCCGCTCTCGTTCAGCCCCTCGAAGATCTCGATGATTTCTTCGGTCGTATGACTGTCGAGCGCGCCGGTCGGCTCGTCGGCGAGGACGATATGCGGATCGTTGACGAGCGCGCGAGCGATCGCCACACGTTGCTGCTGCCCGCCCGAGAGCTCCGAGGGCTGGTGCGCCTCGCGATGGGCAAGTCCGACCTTGGCCAGGCACTCTTTCGCCTTCTCGCGCGCGTTAGGATGCGGCCGATGGCAATAGAGCAGGGGGAGGGCCACATTGTCGAGCGCGCTCGTCCGCGCCAGTAAATTGAAGGTCTGGAAGACGAAGCCGATTTTCTCGTTACGGTAAGCAGCGAGCTGGTCCGAGCCGAGACCCCCGAGCTCGCGGCCCTCGATCTTGAGCGATCCGCTTGTCGGCGTATCGAGCGCGCCGACCAAATTCATGAAGGTCGACTTGCCGGAGCCGGAGGCGCCCGTCACCGCAAGATATTCGCCGCGCGCGACCGCGACACTGATGCCTTGCAGAGCACCGATGACACTGCCGCCGAGATGGTAGGTCTTGACCAGATCGCGCGCGACGATCTGCGGCACGTCTCCGCTCACGGCGTTGCCTCACGCACGCGCACCACGACCTTGCTGCCTTCGGGCAAGCCTTCGGCCACCTCGGTGACGTTCCCGTCGGCAAGACCGATTTTAACTTCGCGCGGCACAAGCGTTCCGTTCTCAAACGTCCAGAGCGTGACGCGACGAGGTCCATTCGGCCTTTGCCGCGCCATCTCTTCGTATTTCTTGTATTTCTCGGGACTAAGAACCGACTGGAGCACTTTGGCGATGCGCATGCGCACCTGCTCGCGGATCTCCGTTGGAGCGGACCCGGTGCCTGGTGGCGCGGCGCTATCGAAGGCGGCAAGCTCGGTATTGATCGCCGTTTCAATCTTTGCCATATCCTCCGGCGTGAGCTCGAGCTCGCTCTTGAGGTGCCCAAGCAGACGGCCGCCTCGGTCGCCAAGAGACACGACCCCGGTCGACAGACCATCGCGCACGAGAGCGGCTTGCGCCGGTCCGCGCGGCTGGTAGCGCAGTGCCTCGTTCGGCACCGTGACCACGTTCTTGTGCTCTCCGGTGACGATCGCGACATTGGCGGTCATGCCGGGGAGGAGACGCCCTAGCGGGTTTTCGGCGTCGATCACCACGGTGTAGGTCACCACGTTGTTGAGCGACGTCGGCGCGAGCCTGATCTGCGAGACGGTGCCCTGGAAAGTCACGTCGGGATAGGCATCGACCGTAAAGGTCACCGGATCTCTGCTCGTGATCTGTCCGATATCAGCCTCATCGACCTGCGCTTGGATCTGCACATGGTTGAGGTCTTGCGCGATGGTGAACAGCTTCGGAGCCTGGAGGCTTGCCGCCACGGTTTGCCCAACTTGGACGATGCGGTCGACGACGACGCCGTCGATGGGCGAGCGGATATAAGTTCGCTCGAGATCAATGCGAGCGCTATCCAGTGTCGCCTCGCTCAGCGCGACGTTTCCTTTCGCGTTATCGATCTGTGCCTTGGCGCTATCGAGGTCGGCGCTGGCGCTGAGCTGTGCCGCGAGCGCGGTGTCGAGGGTGACCTGGGCGCCGGCCCCTTTGGCGACAAGCTCCTGCGCCCGATGGAGGTCAAGTTCCGCCTTGTGAAGATTGGCTTCCGCCCGCTCGACTGCGGCCTCCTGCAACGCGACATTCGCTTTGGCGACGGCAACTGCCGCTTCACTCTCGCTTGCTTTGCTCTCGAAGGTTGAAGGCTCGATCCGCGCGAGCACGTCGCCCTTCTTCACCTCGTCGGTAAAGTCGACATTGACCGCGCCGACATTGCCGGAAAGCTGACCCGATGTCGACGGTCACGAGCGCGCTCACTGCCCCGGAGGTAGAAACCACGCGGCGCACGTCGCCGCGCGTCGCGGCAACGGTTTGAATGTCGAGCTTTCCGTCGGAGCGGTGCTGCCAGTAGTAATATCCGGCTCCAGCCGCCACTCCCGCGATAAGGAGGAAGGTCAGAAAGCGCGCTGTCATCTTGTGATTTTCCGCTGTCCCTCCACGCTAGCGTTTTTAGCATCCGGGAGCGCGCCGATATCGTTACAAAACGGCAATGATTTTAGCGCGGGAGGGAGAGGCAGATGGCTACCGCACGGCTCGGCCTCACTTCTCCTGCAACTCGGCCGGCATCAACCATTGCCGGTCGCGCACCTTCGCCATCTGCTCTTGGACTTATTTCAGGATCCTGATTTTCTTTTGGAAAAACTGTCAGGAGCGGGAGGAGGGGAGCTAGAGGCCGAACGGATAGGTCTCGTCAGGACCGTGCGGATGGACCTCGCCATGGGCGGCGACGGCGCGCGTCTCCTCGAACCAAATCCAGGCATCGAACTGCTTCGACAGCTCGGCCTGGAAATAGTGCGACAGCAGCTCGGTTTCGGGCCGGTAGATCACGCCGATGGCGCGCTCGAGCAGAGGCTCGGCCAGCTCGACGCGGATGTGCTGTTTCTGGCCGGGGCCTGTCTCGAGGAAGAAGGCGGGGATGTTCGCGTCGCGCGAGCGCCCCTCATAGGAATCGTCGCGCGCCGGGCTGACACGCTTGATCTCCATCGGCCCGTTCCAATCCGACGCCGCAGCGACCGTGCCGCGATCGGTGCCGAAGCCGATCAGCGCCGCATCCTCGCCGAAGCGCTCGCGCGCGAGCTGCCCGATATTGTGCTCGCCCCTGACCTGGCCCATTTCGGTGAACTCGGCATTGCCGATATGGGAGTTGTGCGCCCACACCACGGCCTTGGCATCGGGACCGCGATGAGCGAGCAGCCGCTCGAGCGTGTCGAACATATGCTGGTCGCGTAAGTTCCACGACTCGGCGTCGCCGTAATACATGACGCGGTAATATTGCTCGGCCGCGGCGACGATGCGCGCATTCTGCTCGGCATCGAAGAACGACGCTCCGTCCCTCGTCACATAGTCGAGCCGCTTGTGCAGGAGATCGATGAGTGCGTCGGTGACCGGCTTCTCGCACAGCGCATAGCCGCGGCTGAGCGACATGCGCCCGTAGCGCACGGGCTCGGCCCGCCACGGCGCAAGACAGCCGTAGCGCTCGCGCGCAACCCGGGCGGCCTCCGCGTCCACCTTGTCGAGATAATTGAGCACGGCCTCGATTGACGCGCTTAGGCTATAGACGTCGAGCCCGTAGAAGCCGCAAGCCCGATCGAGCGGGCGCGCGTTGTTGATGTCCTTGAGCCGGCGCAGAAAGGCCACCACCTCGCTGTTCCGCCACATCCAGGTGGGGAAGCGGGTGAAGGCCGCCTTGGGCACCTTCGGCCGGGGCAGGTCGCGCACGAAAGCATCGTAGATGGCGGCATCTGGCCAGTCGGCCTCCACCGCGACGATATTGAAGCCGTGATCCTTCACGAGCTTCGCCGTGATCGCCGCGCGTGCGTTGTAGAACTCGGCCGTGCCGTGCGTGGCCTCTCCGAGCAGCACCACGCGGCTCTTGGCGAAGCGCTCGGCGAGGCTCGTCAGCTCGTCGAGATCGCCAAAGGGCTCGGCCGCCTCGGCGATAAGATGGCTGAGCGTCGAGCGGATCGCCCTCGCGCGCTGTGAGGGGATCAGCAGCCCGTCGGCGAAGCCCGAGGTCTCGGCATCGATCTTGGTCTCTTTCTTTGCTGCGCCGGGCTCGGCCCAGCCCTCCTCGCCGATCAGCGGCACGAAGGTCACGGCGCCGAAATCCTCTTCCTTGAAGTCGGCCTCGCCGAGACGCGTGACGCGGAGCAAGGTCTGATGGACATCGCGCCCGACCGGGATGACGAGCCTGCCGCCGACGGCGAGCTGGCTCTTGAGCGCCTCGGGCACGCGCGGGCCGCCGGCCGACACGATGATGGCATTGAACGGCGCGTACTCGGGAAGCCCCTTGGTCCCGTCGGCGAAAATGATCGCGGCATTGGCGTAGCCGAGGTCCTTCAGCCGCGCGCGGGCGTAGCCGGCAAGCTCCTCGTGGCGCTCGATGGCGTAGACGCGGTCAGCGATGCGGCTCATCACCGCCGCGGCATAGCCCGAGCCGGCGCCCACCTCGAGCACCTTGTCGCCAGGCCGGAGCTCGGCGAGCTCGATCATGCGGGCCACGATGTAAGGCTGCGAGATGGTCTGGCCCGCCTCGATGGGCAGAGCCGAATCCTCGTAGGCAAACTCCTTCAGCGGCTCCGACACGAACGCTTCGCGCGGGACCTCTCCCATGGCCGCGAGCACGAGCGGATCGTCAATGCCGCGTGCCTCGAGATGCCGCGCCACCATGAAGGCACGGTCGCGGGCATGGCGGTCTGCATGGTGCGAGGGCTTGGCCTGGGGTGCTGCCATGAAAGCAAAACTAACGAAGGGGGACCCGGTTTCGCCTTGATCTGGATCAGCCTGTTGTCATTCGGGCTGGTCTCTCCTCTCCCCCAAGGGGAGAGCAGGGAGTTTGCTGCTTCGCTCGGCCCCTTTTCATACCTCCCCCTTGCGGGGAGGTCCGACGACGCAAACGCGTCGTCGGGGTGGGGGCAGCCTATTAACGTTTGCACGCTCGGAACTGCGTTGCCCTCCACCCCACCCGTCGCGCCAAGAGGCGCAACTCCCTCCCCATCAAGGGGAGGGATGGAGTTCGTTGCACCGCTCAAACAAGATTGCAGCGCTCAGGCAAGGTTCATTGCCTCGCCGCCAGAAAGCGCGAGGTCGTGTCAAAGAGCAAGCCCCCAAGAGAAGGGGATGGCGCGCCGAAAAGCGCAATCTAGTAGCTCGTGCCTTGCGGCACGCGGGCGCCTCTCGGCGCGCCATATCGCGGAGTCTTGTCGGCACCGGGCCCCGCTTTCCTTTGCCGGCTATGGCCGTGCGATCAGCCAGGTCCTCCTGGCAGGGACTCCTAGTGGTCCCGGGGGGAGCCCCGATGCCGCCCGAGTGCCGATGCTGCGTGCATGAGCCCGCGGGCGCCGCACCTCGTCCCGCCTCACGAACGCCTCATGATGCGCCCTTCACGTGGACGAGGTGCGTTCAGTCTAAGTGAGCTTCTAGACGCGGGGATAAGTTTCCTCCCTCCCCTGAAAGGGGAGGGTAAGGGAGGGGTCCATCGCGAGATCGTACGACCCCCGCCCGGCTCTCTCGTCGAAGCGACGAGCGAGCCGACCTCCCCCTTGCAGGGGGAGGATTGCCCTGGCGCCTGCCCGCCAGTTATTTCAGCTCCCAGGTGACCTGCACCTCGATGTCGACGCTCTCGGTTCCGGGCTCGATCGGCACCGGCTTGGCCGCGGTCGCCTCCATCATCGGCGCGCCCATCGTGCGGGGCACATAGCCGCCTTGCTCGCTGATGGTCATCACGGGGCCGAGCTCAGCGCCCGCGGCCTCCACATAGAGCCGCGCCTTGGCGATGGCATCGTCCATGGCGAGCTTCCGCGCCGCGTTCTGCTTCTCTTCCGGCTTGTCGATGTCGAAGGAGATGCCGCCAATCGAGTTGACGCCCGCACTCACCAGCTGGTCGAGGATGGTGCCGAGCTTGTCGAGGTCGTGGCTGGTCACGAACACCGAATTGACGACGCTATAGCCGATGATCCGCGGCGGCTTGCCGTCGTCGGAAGTGTCGTAGCGCGGGCCGACGGTGAAGGTCGTGGTCTGGATGTCTTTGGCATCGATGCCGGCCGCCTTCAGCGTCTCGACCACCTTCGTCATGGCGGCGTTGTTCTTGGCCAGCGCCTCCTTGGCCGTCGGCGCCTGGCTCTCGACGCCTGCGCTCACGCTCACCTTGTCGGGCGCTGCCTTGACGCTGCCTTTGCCCTGGATGGTGATGGTGCGCTTGGGCAGCTCGTCGTGCTCGTCGGCGAGCGCCTGGCCGGCAGTGGGCGCCGCGGCGGCGAGAAGGGCGAGCACGCCGAAGAGAGTTTTGCGGAAGCCTGATGTCATGGGGGATCCTCGCGAATGGTGGCCGTCGGACGTGAGCCAGCTCGAAGCTCCCCGAGAGGCCGCGCCCCCTGCTTCGCTCTGTTCGCGCGGAAGAGGAATCCTGCTATGAGGCGGAAATTGGGAGATGCCGATCCCGCCTTGGTGGCGAAGGCGAATTCGCCAATGCAACCGGTCATGGCCGGACCCGTCCTCGGGCTTGACCCGGCGATCCATTCCAATTGCGCTTCGACGCGTTGAGACGTATCGGCTTGGATGCCCGGATCAAAGTCCGGGCATGACAGGAGTGGGGCCCGTAGCTCAATTGGTTAGAGCCGGCGGCTCATAACCGTCTGGTTGGAGGTTCGAGCCCTCCCGGGCCCACCACATGGTTTTCAAGGCTTTCCAGGTGGTTTGGCTAGCTGGTCCAATAGGCAAAAGCGGCAATAGGCATTGCAAGGGGCATTGCACCGATCAGGGCAAACTGCCCTGCGCAGGCAAGGCAGTTTGGCTTGGGGGGTACTTTGGCACCGGCCAAGGGCCTTACGAGGCTCTGGCGGCTCGCTGTGGACTCCGGGAGATGTCGGCGTGCACGGGCTAAGTGCCTAGCGGTATGAGCGATGCGGGTGGTGGAGTCGGGCCACTATAACGGCTTAATCAAAGAACTCGCCAGGATCGTACATGCGTCCTGACTCTACGCTAGGATTACCATCTTGGGTAACCGCCGCTCGTTGGCTTTACGCGGATATGTCGGCGCCAGAAATTTCTCGCGGCGGAATGCAGCTTTTCAAGACGCCGACCGTAAGTCTGGCGGACACTCTCGGGAAAGCTGGAAGACCAGGAAGCATAGTCTTGTTCGGGGGGAAGCAGCCCCTTGCTCTCCGCCTGGTGCCAAAACACCTTCCGAACTGAAAGCTCACCACCAAATCGGCGCTTGAAATCCCGGCTCACCCGTTGCCCGTGCTTCGTCAAATCCGACGTCAAGAACTTACTGAAAACGATGCAGTAGTCGGTCTGATCGTAAAGCGCGCGGACCGTGTCTCCGTACCTTTCGTCGACTACTCCCCCGCGCCGCAAGCCGAACACCAACGCGATCTTGCGATCATCGAGTGGGCCGCCTATCGCATGAAAGTCTGCGACCAATTGTTTCCAGGTGGCGATGGCTTCGGTTAGCGACGCAATGCTCGCGGCGAGTACGCCTACAAGCATCCTGGGCCTTCCCGAGACGGAAACCCTGCTCATCACGTCCTCCAACCGGCTAATCGGGACCAAGGGATTTGAGAGGACCTTGAGGTCCAAGGCTCCCAAGTCCAACGCAGTCCCTGCCGGTATCGTGCCTTCATCCAATCCTTGTTGGTGCAGAAGCACCGCAGCCTTCTGAGCGTCGTACTCCGCCCGCAAACCATGCACGAGCTGTTCCTTGAGCCCCAGATAGGTGGTGCAAATTCCAGCCGCCAGATCGATTGCTTCGTTGGTGTTCCGCAGCTCTTGCAGGAGCTGTTCGCGCTTTTTGCCCCTCTCCGCGATTCTCTGGGCCGCCCATGCGCCACCCGCTGCTCCAGCCAATGCCCCCACGGCTGACATGCCGAAATTTGAGTTCAACACGCATACGAGCCGATCCCACAACCACGCTAGCCAATCTGGAATTGTAGGGAGCACAGCCGTTCAGCCCTCGACGATGTTCTCACTCTGTTCTCTCATGACAACCATGACGGGACAAGAGCACGATCTTCCCTTCGGCGTGGAGATGTGGGACGACGGCGACAGCCATATAGAGGAAGTGATCGCGCTTGTCAGTGATTACGCTGTTGCACGCGCTGCCTATGCGGAGGCGATCAAGCTGCGACCGGGGCAAGCTCGCAACTTTGCGGCAGAAAGGGCAGCCCGCTGCCTTCCTCGCACGGCGGGTAAGCGAAAGCTTCCTAACTAGCTCAGGGATCACGGGCTCGGAATAAGGCTCCGATTATCCGCCGGGTTGTTAGTGTCAATGACTGGCCCCATAGGAGCCCCGGACTGGAGCCCCAGCGTCGGACCCGTCCCGCCCATTATCTGTAGAGTTGCTCCTGACCCGAGCTGAAGAGTGGTTCCCGGTGATGAGGACTGACTGTCTGAACTATCGTTCGTCAGCAGTGGCAAAGAACCGTTGTTGGATGGTGCCGTCAGCTTTTCGTCTGGGTCCTGCAATTGAGTGCCGTCGTTTGGCTTGACGGTCGGGTTCCCCGTATCCACGGTTGCATTCTGCAGATCAAAGGCCATGCCTTCATTGGGTAGAACAGTCAAGGCGGTGGCAGCCAACAGAGACGCAGCTATCGCCGAAGTGCCAAGCGCAATATGCGGCATGTGGAAATCCCCCGTTCCTTCGAGTTCCTACGAAGTGAGATAAACTCTATAGCGAGTGATCATGACTTATCGGTGATCACTTCGTCGCACGTGCGCTGAAGGGATGGTCACGTAGCGTGTGCCGTGTTCCAGACCGACGCTGCCCAGTTCCCCTCGTTTTGGGGGGCCTCCGGTAGTGCCCAATAGCCGGGGAGGGTCGTTTCCACTTTGTTGTTTGGCAAGCCGCCAGACGGTCCGCCAGAAACTCGGAGACGACTTCTTTCAAAAGGGGATCGGGTATTTAATCGGATTTGACCTTGAACCCGCTCGAGGACCAGACTGCGGCTCTATTGAAAAGCGCAATTCGGGAGGAAACGCCATGGTTACGGAAGCAGAGGCTTCGAGGGCTGGCACAACGTCTGTGATGATTTTGGGCCTGGTGTCGGCCGTTATGCTTGTTGCGGTTCTTTACTTCGCCAGCCGCCCACATGCTGCACCGCCTGCACCGCAGGCTAAAACGGAAGCACCGGCGGCACCGGCTGGCTCTCCGAGCCCGTAGTCAGCGCCGAAAACGATAGGACCGGCAGGGCTCGAACCTGCAACCCCTCGCTCATGAGGCGATGGCCTCTACCAGTCAGCCGGGGTTGCCCTTCTCGCGAGGCTCGGTGGCGATGGTCCATAGCTGGAGCATCAGGTTGGTCACGGTCATGGCCAGGACTAGCACCCCCAGCACGATGACGATCACGACCAAATGATCCGTGCGCCGCTTCGCGCCGGCACTGGCCAGCGCCGTGTTCCGGTCCTCATCGAGGCGGTAATAGCGGCCGGCGAAATCGACCGCGAGGCCGCCTTCGATCGTGCCGCCCAGCAAGTGTCAGGCTGACATATTGACAGGCGCCCGCGCGGCGAACAGTTTGCCGATGCGCCCACGCCAGTCAACGCCCGGCCCGATGTTCCAGATCTATCTGCCCATCGCCGACATCGATGTAAACCTCGTGGTCATGCTGGGGCTGGGCGCCGCGGTCGGTTTTCTTTCCGGCATGTTCGGCGTCGGCGGTGGCTTCCTGCTCACACCGTTGTTGATGTTCTCCGGGGTTCCGCCGGCGATCGCGGTCACCACGGGTGCAAACCAGATCGTTGCCTCTTCGCTCTCCGGCGCGCTGGCACAATGGCGGCGCGGCAATGTCGATGTCACCATGGGCATCGTGCTGATCATCGGCGGCCTGTGCGGAGCGCTTCCAGGCGTGTTGCTGCTCAAAGTGTTGAGGGCTTACGGGCTGGCCGACGTCGTCATCCAGCTCATCTACGTCTCTTTCCTCGGAGTCATCGGCTCGCTCATGCTGATCGAAAGCGTCCGGACGCTCAGGCGCGCGCGGCAAGGCATCCCGGTCGGCCGCAAGCGCCCCGGCCAGCACACCTGGGTCCAGCGTCTGCCCTTCAAGATGCGCTTCCGCCGCTCCAAGCTCTATATCAGCGCCATCCCGCCGCTCTTGACAGGCTCGGTGGCCGGAGTGATGGTCTCGCTGCTCGGCGTCGGCGGCGGTTTCATCATGATACCGGCCAAGATCTACATCCTGCGCATGCCGACCCGCGTCGCCATCGGCACCTCGCTGTTCCAGATCATCTTCATAACCGCCGCCGTCACCCTGATGCAGGCAGTGTTCAATCAGACGCTGGACATCGTGCTCGCCTTCATTCTGATCGTCGGCGGCGTCATCGGCGGCCAATTGGGGGCCAATGCCGGTCAGAAGCTGAAAGGCGAGCATATCCGCTTCCTGCTCGCGCTGATGGTGCTTGCCGTCGCCGTCCGTCTGCTGTTCGAGCTCGTGCTGAAGCCGTCCGAGCTTTACAGCGTCGTTCCGCTACAGTCCGCCTAGCCGGGGCCGGCCCGGTCAAAACCCGTAGCCAAGCAGGGCGATCTCGAGCTGATACCACTCGGCGACGAGGTCGCGCATCCTGGGTGAATAACAAGAACGGTAGTCGCGGGCCTCGTCCTTGTTGGGCGTGACGTTGACCTTGGGCACATTGATGCGCCGCTTGACGCCTGCGCCCGCGAGCGCCGTGTTCAGGTCCTCCTCGAGGCTCTCGTAGCGGCCGAGGAAATCGACGGCGAGCGCATCGCCGAGCATGTAGATCTCGTGATTGTTCACATAAGCGCGCCTTCGGCTGCCCATGAAGCGCTCGAAGGAGGGCCGCGTGGCTCTAGACTTCGTCTTGTAGAGATACCAGGAGACCTGCCGGTCCCATGGGTTGCGGTCGAAGGCGAATTTGAAATAGCTCCGCCACACCTCCTCGCCGACATAGTCGCGCACGGTCGAGGCGGGCATGTGCTCGTAGAACCCCACGCTCGGGTGGTAGTAGCGCTCAGGGCGCAGCAAGAGGCGCTTGAGAAGCGGCCGCTTCGGCTTCAGCGGGTGCTCGATGCGGTAGTTCTGCGGAGGGAGGCCTTTGCGGTCGCCCTCGCTCTCCTCGCGATAGGGGGTGATGACGTCGCGCGGGCCGCACAGCTCCGACAGTGCCGCTTCGATCGCGGTGCCAGCCGTCTTCTTGGTCTTCAAGAAGATGAACTTGTGCTGGTGGCTGATGATCATGCAGGGCGAAGGCTCATATCAGAATGCATAGTCGAGAAGATCGATCTCGCGCGCGTACCAGTCGCCGACGATGGCGCGCGTGTCGGTGTCATAATAGTCGCGATAGGGCTTGTCCGATTTGCGGAAGGTGGTCTTGGCGTGGGGCAGGGGCTGATCGAGGTTTAGCCCGACTTGCGACAGCGCGTGCTTCAGATCCTCCTCCAGCCTCTCGTAGTGCCCGACGAAATCGACCGCGACATCGCCGCCGATCGAATAGATCTCGTAATTGTTGATGCGCGCGCGTGCATCGCCCTTGATGAAGCTGGCAAAGGGCGGCGGCGTGGCCTCGCGCCGATAGCGGTGGTGATAGAACGAGACCTGCCGGTCCCACGGGTTGCGGTCGAAGGCGAATTTGAAATAGCTCCGCCACGCCTTGTCGTCGGCGAGAGCCGCGCGCGCCTGCTCTGCCGGCATGTGATTGTAGAAGCCGTAATCCTCGGCAGTGAATTTCAGGAAGCGGCGCTCGAAGAAGGGACGGGGACTTCCCCACCAGCCATGAAGCCGCCAGTTCTGCGCACCGCGACGGCCTTCCCGCAGCGCCTCGTCGATCTCGGTGAGCGGGCTGATGACGTCGCGCTCGCCGCACAGCGCGCTCAAGGCCAGCTCGATGCTCGTGCCCGCCGTCTTCTTGGTCTTGAGGAAGATGAATTTGTGCTCGTGGCTGACGATCATGCTGACGCGCTAGCCCTTCTGCTGCGCGAGCCAGATGGCCAGGTCCTCGAGGATCGCGCCGAAATGGATCTCGGGGATACCGAGCGCCAATGAAATGTCCTTGAGCTTCTTACGCTCCTCTCCGGCGATGCGGTCGTCGGCAAGCAGAACGAGATAGGCTGCGCGCACGATTTCCTCTTTGGCATGCTCGTCGAGAAGCTTCGAGGCGGCGCCGAACTCGGCGATCACGTCGCCCTTGGCGTTGGCGTCGGCCGCGCGGGCAACCTCGTCTGCCGTCAGCATGCGGCCCGACTGGTCCTTGTAGATCTGCTGGATCAGCCCGATCTCCCGCGAATCGAGCCTGCCGTCGGAGGCGGCGACCGCCACCATGGCCTTGAGGATGTAATCAGCTTCAACCGGAGTGTCCGCCACGTTCCGCTCCTTGGGTTCGTCCCTCGTTTTGGCCCCGCGCCGCCGATTGTCGCAAAGGGCCTGCCCCTTTGCCAAGCCGGAGCCAAAAACTCAAGCTTTGAAGCGCGGCCCAGGGTGCGCGTCGCCTAAGGGTGCGCTATGACGCGGGGCACTTTTGGCACAGCGCGAGAGCCCAAGTCGAATATGACAAGAACGCCGCTCAGGGTCATCTTCCTCGCCGATACGCGGCCAGGCCACTATCACCTCGCCCGAGGCGTGATCGCGGCGTTAGAGCGCATCCGCCCAGTCGAGGTCTCGCGCATCGAGGTGAAGCGCAAATGGATCGTGCCGACGCGCTGGCTCAGGGCCCGCATCAACGCCAAGAGCTTCTTCCCCCCGCGCATGCTGCGCATGTCCTATCGCATCGACGCTTACGCACTGCCACCCGCCGATCTCGTGGTGTCCGCCGGCGGAGAGACGCAGATGCCGAATGTCTGCGTGTCACGCTTCCTGGGCGGCATCCCCAGCATCTTTTGCGGCTCGCTTTTGCGCGGGCTCGCACCGGAGAATTTCAGCCTGATCATCTCGTCCTACGATCGCGACGCCACGAGCCCGCGCCATATCGTGACGCTCAAGCCTTCTGCCATCGACCCCGACAAGCTCGGCCGGCCCGAGATCGTGCCGCGCTATGGCCCTGACCTTTATCCGAAGCTCGCCGGCCTTCTCATCGGCGGCAACGCCGGGCCGTTCCGGTATAAGCACGCGGAATATGAGCGCCTGCTAAGGTTCATCACGCAGGTTTCACGCGAATGGGGCACGCGCTGGCTGGTGTCGACCTCCCGGCGAACGGCTGACGGTGTGGCCGACATGATCGCCAAGGCCGCCCAGGATAAGAGCGTCATCGCGCGCTTCATCGACTACCGCACGGCGGGGCCCGGCACCTTGCCCGAGGTGTTCGGCAAGGCCGAGGTGATCGTGTGCACCGAGGATTCCAGCACGATGATCTCGGAGGCCGTCTCGGCGCGGCTGCCGGTGATTGGCGTCGCGCCCAAGGCCCACCGCTTCACCGATGAGGAGCAGGACTATCGGGACTTTCTCATTCGCAACGATTGGTGCCGCGTGCTGCCGATCGCCGAGCTTTCGCCCGCGAAATTCGCCGAGGCGCTGGCGGAGATCGCCCCGCTACAAGAGAATCCGCTCGATAGTCTTGCGGCCAAGCTGCGCGAGCGCCTGCCCGAGTTGCTGGCAAAGAGTTGAGTCGCGCGTGCCGATTGGCTAGAAGCGAGCGCAAACCTTCCCCCGCGAAATCCGAGGAGCATCGGCACGCCCAATGGCCACGCCCCAATACGTCTATGTCATGAACAAGCTGTCCAAGACCTATCCTGGCGGCAAACAGGTCTTGAAGGAGGTGACGCTCGCCTTCCTGCCTGGCGCCAAGATCGGCGTGGTCGGCGTGAACGGCGCCGGCAAATCGACCCTGCTCCGCATCATGGCGGGCGAGGAGACGGAGTTCCTGGGCGAGGCCTGGGCCGCGGACGGCGTCTCGGTCGGCTACCTGCCGCAGGAGCCGCGTCTCGATGAGTTCGAAGGACGTGACCGGCAATGTCATGGAGGGCGTCGCCGAGAAGAAGGCGAAGCTCGATCGCTATAACGAGCTCGCCATGAACTATTCCGACGAGACCGCCGACGAGATGGCGCGTCTCCAGGACGAGATCGACGCGCAAGGCCTGTGGGATCTCGATGGCCAGGTCGAGCAGGCGATGGATGCGCTCCGCTGCCCTCCCGGCGATGCCGACGTGAAGTCGCTGTCTGGCGGCGAGCGGCGGCGCGTCGCGCTGTGCAAACTGCTGCTGTCCAGGCCCGACATTCTCCTGCTCGACGAGCCAACCAACCATCTCGACGCCGAGAGTGTCGCCTGGCTCGAGCATCATCTGCGCGATTATCCCGGCACCGTGATCATGGTCACCCACGACCGCTACTTCCTCGAGGACATCACCGAATGGACTCTCGAGCTCGATCGGGGCGCGGGCATTCCCTACAAGGGCAGCTACTCCTCATGGCTCGAGCAGAAGGCGAAGCGGGCGCAAGTCGAGGGCAAGCAGGACGAGGCGCGCGAGCGGACTCTCTCGCGCGAGCTCGACTGGATCAGGGCGAGCCCCAAGGCGCGCCAGGCGAAATCCAAGGCGCGCCTCCGCGCTTATGAGGAGCTGCTTGCCGAGTCCACCCGCGACAAGAGCGGCAAGGCACAGATCACCATTCCGCCGGGCCCCCAACTCGGCGATATGGTTATCGAGGCCGAGCACCTGGAGAAGGGCTTCGGCGACCAGCTCTTGATCGACGATCTTTCCTTCAAGCTGCCCCGCGGCGGCATCGTCGGCGTGATCGGGCCTAACGGTGCCGGCAAGACGACGCTCTTTCGGATGATCGTAGGCCAGGACAAGCCCGACGACGGCTCGATCCGCGTCGGCGATACGGTGAAGCTCGGCTATGTCGATCAATCGCGCGACGCACTCGACGCCAAGAAGACGGTGTTCGAGGAGATCTCGGGCGGCAACGACACGATCAAGCTCGGGAACCGCGAGGTGCCGTCACGCGCCTATGTCGGCTGGTTCAACTTCAAGGGCCCGGACCAGCAGAAGAAGGTCGGGCAACTCTCGGGCGGCGAGCGCAACCGCGTGCATCTCGCCAAGATGCTGAAGTCGGGCGCGAACCTGATCTTGCTCGATGAGCCGACCAACGATCTCGACGTCGAGACGCTATCCTCGCTCGAAGCGGCCCTTGAGGACTTTCCCGGCTGCGCCGTGATCATCAGCCACGACCGCTTCTTCCTCGATCGCATCGCCACCCACATCCTCTCCTTCGAGGGCGACAGCCACGTCGAGTGGTTCGAGGGCAATTTCGAGGATTACGAGGAGGACAAGAAGCGGCGGTTGGGCGAGGATTCCGTGCTGCCGAAGCCCATCAAATACAAGAAATTCGCCCGCGTCTGACCGCTCATTCTCCTAAGCTCGTCATGCCCGGCCGAAGTGCCGGGCATCCACGAATTCTTCAGCGATAAGCAATTCTTCAATCGTGGATGGCCGGGACAAGCCCGGCCATGACGGCCTCTGTTGATCGGAGGAAGACACCACCTTCGCGGGCTTGCAGGATCCTGTGTAAACGTATAAACATATCTTTATGTCAGGTGAAGCCGGCGCCCGAGCCACAAACCCAGGCCTTTCCCGTGCCCATGCGCTCGCGGCTCTCCGAGCCGCCGGCGAGGCGACACGGCTTCGCATCCTCGCGCTGCTCGCCACTGCCGAGCTGAACGTCAAGGACCTCACCCAGATCCTCGGCCAGAGCCAGCCGCGCATCAGCCGGCATCTGAAGCTGATGGCCGAGGCCGGCCTCATCACCCGCTTCCGCGAAGGCTCTTGGGTCTTCTTCCGCATCGCCGAGAGCGGTGCCGAAGGCACGCTCGCGAGCGGCATCGTCGCGAGCCTCGACACTGCCGACCTTACGCTTGCCCGCGACCGCGCCCGCGCGGCCTCGGTGCAACAGGCCCGCGCCGAGGCCGCCCAAGCCTATTTCAAGGCGCATGCCTCCGAGTGGGACAGGATCCGCAACCTGCATGTGTCCGACAAGGAGGTCGAGAGCGCCATGGACGAGGCGCTGGGGGAGGGGCCTTTCTCGCTCTTCGTCGATCTCGGCACTGGCACGGGTCGCATTCTCGAGCTGTTCGGCCACCGAGCGGCCCACGCGCTTGGTTTCGATCTCAATCACGACATGCTCGCTTATGCGCGCATGAAGCTCGAGCGGGCAAGGCTCGCGCATGCGCAAGTGCGCCACGGCGATCTCTATAACGTACCGCTGCCTGACGGCGCTGCAGATGCTGTCGTATTGCATCAGGTACTGCATTTCCTCGACGATCCGGCTGCCGCGGTCGCAGAAGCCGCGCGGCTGCTCAAGCCGGGCGGCAAACTGCTCGTGGTCGATTTCGCGCCGCACGAGCTCGAGTTCCTGCGCGATCAGTCCGCGCATCGCCGCCTCGGCTTCGCGCGCGATCAGCTCGGCCGCTGGCTCGAAAGCGCCGGCCTCAAGGTGGAGCGCTTCAGCGAGCTTGCGCCAAGCCCCGCGCAAGGCAAGCTCACCGTGTCGCTGTGGCTTGGCCTTAAGCCTGTCGCAGTCGCCAAGAAGAAAAAGACGCAACCCAACGTGGAGGTCGCTGCCTGATGCTGGCGAACACCGAGCCCAAGCGCCGCATCCTCGGACGCGGCGCGATCGACGTCTCCTTCGAGTTCTTCCCGCCCAAGACCGCGGCGATGGAGGAGACTCTGTGGCGCTCGATCAGACGGCTCGAGCCTCTTCGCCCGCGCTATGTCTCGGTGACCTACGGCGCCGGCGGCTCGACCCGCGAGCGCACGCACGCGACCGTCGCCCGCATCTTGCGCGAGACGACGCTGAAGCCCGCCGCGCATTTGACTTGCGTCGCCGCGACCAAGGAAGAGCTCGATGACGTCATCCGTGATTATTGGGATCTGGGCGTGCGCCATATCGTGGCGCTCAGGGGCGATCCGCCCGGCGGCATCGGCGACCGCTATCAGCCGACGCCCGGCGGCTATATCAACGCGGCAGACCTCGTTAAGGGCATCAGAGAGATCGCGCCGTTCGAAATCTCGGTCGCCTGCTATCCCGAGAAGCATCCCGAATCGCCTTCGGTCGAGGCCGATATCGACATGCTGAAGGCGAAGATCGATGCGGGTGCCACCACCGCCATCAGCCAGTTCTTTTTCGACAACGAGGCGTTCTTTCGCTATGTCGACCGCGTCCGCGTCTGCGGCATCGACATTCCCATCGTGCCCGGCATCATCCCCATCCATAATTTCAAGCAGGTCTCGGGCTTCGCGGCAAAGTCGGGAGCGAGTGTGCCGGAATGGCTCGGCCACAGATTTGAAGGTCT
Organism: uncultured Alphaproteobacteria bacterium; assembly: GCA_963732205.1. Taxonomy (GTDB): domain Bacteria; phylum Pseudomonadota; class Alphaproteobacteria; order Rhizobiales; family Methyloligellaceae; genus Methyloceanibacter. Next base: position 141,929 of record CAVSYE010000004.1, on the reverse strand, counting down.
CGACGAGGATCAAGAGACGCGCAATCTCGTGGCGGGTGCCGTCGCCGCCGAGCAGGTGCTCGGCCTTGTCGATCAGGGCATCACCGAGTTCCACTTCTATACGCTGAACCGCGCCGACCTCGTCTATGCCATCTGCCATCTGCTCGGCCTTCGTCCCGCTAAGGCCTTCACCGAGACCAAGGTAGCGTCATGACCCGCGACGAACGCATTGCCGCCCTCAAGCGCGAGGCGAGGGAGCGCATCCTCATGCTGGACGGCGCCATGGGCACCATGATCCAGCGCTACAAGCTGGACGAGGCGGGCTATCGCGGCGCGCGCTTCAAGGACTTCAAGCGCGACCTCAAGGGCAACAACGATCTCCTCGTGCTGACCCAGCCCACGATCATCAGCGAGATCCACAATGCCTATCTCGAAGCCGGCGCCGACATCATCGAGACCAACACCTTCAACGCGCAGGCCATCAGCCAGGCGGATTACGGGCTCGCGGATGTCGCCTATGAGATGAACGTCGCCGCCGCCAAGCTTGCACGCGAGGCGGCGGACGCGTGGACCAAGAAGACGCCGGAGAAGCCGCGCTTCGTCGCCGGCGCCATCGGCCCGACCAACCGGACCGCCTCGATCTCGCCCGACGTGAACAATCCCGGCTTCCGCAACGTGAGCTTCGATGACCTTGTCGCGGCCTACACGACACAGACGCGCGGGCTGATCGACGGCGGCGTCGATATCATCCTCATCGAGACCGTATTCGACACGCTGAACGCCAAGGCGGCCGGCTTCGCCGTAGAGCAGGTGTTCGACGAGATGGGCGTCGAGCTTCCCATCATGATCTCGGGCACCATCACCGATCTGTCCGGCCGCAATCTCTCCGGGCAAACCCCTGAGGCCTTCTGGTACTCGATGCAGCACCTCAAGCCCTTTTCGGTCGGGCTCAATTGCTCCTTTGGCGCCGAGCAGCTCAGGCCTCCTATCGCCGATATGGGCGCGGCAGCCGACACGCTGATCAGCGTCTATCCCAATGCGGGCCTGCCTAACGAGATGGGCGGCTATGACGAGACGCCGGCGTACATGGCGGGGCTTCTCGAGGAGTGGGCCAAGGATGGGCTGATCAATATCGTCGGCGGCTGCTGCGGCACGACCCCCGACCATATCCGCGCCATTCGCCTGGCCGTCGCCAAACATAAGCCGCGGCCTGTGCCGCATGTGGCGCACGCTCTGCGCCTCTCCGGACTCGAGCCCTTCATCCACGGGTAAGCCGTTATGGCGTTCGTAAAGAGATCCGCTCGAGCCCGGGGATTTCTCCTCTTCCCTTGGGGAGAGGGCTTGCCGCCGCGACCTTGCGCGCGAAAGTCGCGCAAGTCGCATGGCGGAAAGGGTGAGTGGGGCATGAAGATCGAGCTTACAGACACCGCGCGTTCGCTGCGCGCCCGCTCGACTGAAGCGGAAAGGAAGCTATGGTCGCGCCTCAGGGATTGGCGGTTGATGGGGTTTAAGTTCAATCGACAGGCGCCGCGTGGGCGGTACATCCTCGACTTCCTATGCGTCGAAGGAGGACTCGCTGTTGAGGTTGATGGCAGCCATCATGCCGATCGACGCAGTGAAGCGGATCGGCGGCGGACCGCCGAGCTTGAGCAAGACGGTCTTGTCGTTTTGCGCTTCTGGAATGGGGATATTCTCCGCAATATTGATGGTGTTCTCACTTTAATCGCTGAGGCCTTATCGCAGCGATGTTCCCCCTCACCCGGCGCGCAGAGCGCGCCGTCCTCTCCCCGAGGGGAGAGGAGAACCGAGTCCCCGGCGGCCGAAGAGTGAACATGACCAACGGCGCCCAGAATTTCGTCATGGTGGGCGAGCGGACCAACGTCACCGGCTCCGCCCGCTTCCGCAAGCTGATCGAGGCCAACGACTACGCCGCCGCGCTCGAAGTCGCGCGCCAGCAGGTCGTGAACGGCGCCAACATGCTCGACGTCAACATGGACGAGGGGCTGCTCAACTCGGAGAAGGCGATGACGACCTTCCTCAATCTCATCGCCGCCGAGCCCGACATCGCGCGCGTGCCGATCATGATCAACTCGTCGAAATGGTCCGTGATCGAGGCTGGGCTCAAATGCATGCAGGGCAAGGCGGTGGTGAACTCCATCAGCCTGAAGGAGGGCGAGGGGCCGTTCCTGGAGCATGCGCGCAAGGTTCTCCGCTATGGCGCTGCGGTCGTGGTCATGGCCTTCGACGAAAAGGGGCAGGCCGAGACCGCTGAGCGCAAATTCGCCATCTGCCAGCGCGCCTACAAGTTGCTTACCGAGAAGGTCGGCTTCCCGCCGGAAGACATCATCTTCGATCCCAATATCTTTGCCGTCGCCACCGGCATCGAGGAGCACAACGACTTTGCCAGCGCCTATATCGAGGCGACGCGCCGCATCAAGGCCGAGCTGCCTTACGTGCATGTGTCGGGCGGCGTGTCGAACCTATCCTTCGCCTTCCGCGGCAACGAGCGCGTGCGCGAGGCGATGCACTCGGTGTTCCTCTATCACGCGATCCAGGCCGGCATGGACATGGGCATCGTCAATGCCGGGCAGCTCGCCCTCTATGATGACATCGATCCAGAGCTCCGCACGCTCGTCGAGGATGTGATCCTCAACAGCCGCCCCGATGCCACCGACCGTCTGCTCGAAGCCGCCGAGCGCTACCGGGGTGAAGGCGCGCAGAAGAAGGAAGTCGATCTCTCCTGGCGCGAGAAGCCGGTCGGCGAGCGGCTGACCTATGCCCTCGTTCATGGCATCGGCACTTACATCGAGCAGGACACCGAGGAGGCGAGGGCGAAGGCCGCTCGTCCGCTGCACGTCATCGAAGGACCGCTGATGACCGCCATGAACGTGGTCGGCGATCTGTTCGGTTCCGGCAAGATGTTCCTGCCGCAAGTGGTGAAATCGGCGCGGGTGATGAAGCAGGCCGTGGCTTATTTGATGCCGTTCATGGAGAAGGAGAAGGAGGAGCTTGGCCTCGCGCAAGGAGAGCCCGCCGGCAGAATTCTGCTCGCCACCGTCAAGGGCGATGTGCACGATATCGGCAAGAACATCGTCGGCGTCGTGCTCCAATGCAACAATTACGAGGTCACCGATCTCGGCGTGATGGTGCCGGCGCAGAAAATTCTCGATACGGCGCGCGAGAAGAAGGTGGATATCATCGGGCTGTCTGGGCTGATCACGCCGTCCTTGGACGAGATGTGCCACGTCGCTGCCGAGATGGAGCGGGAGGGCTTCGATTTGCCGCTCTTGATCGGCGGCGCCACCACGAGCCGCGTGCACACGGCAGTGAAGATCAGCCCGAACTACCACCGGAGCCAGGCGATCTACGTGACCGATGCGAGCCGTGCCGTGGGCGTCGTGTCGGGCCTCATGTCGCCGGACGAGCGGCCCAAGGCCATCGCCAAGGTGCGCGAAGAGTATGCGCGCATGGCGGAGTCCTATGCCCGCGGCCAGGCGGAGAAGGCCCGCACCGCGATCAAGGACGCGCGCGCCAACCGGCTCAAGATCGATTGGTCGGGCTACACGCCGCCCAAGCCGACCTTCCTCGGCACGCGCGCTTTCAAGGCTTACGATCTCGCCGAGCTCGCCCGCTTTATCGATTGGACGCCCTTCTTTCAGGCCTGGGAGCTTAAAGGCGCTTTCCCCCGCATCCTCGAGGACGACAAATATGGCGAGGCTGCGCGCCACCTCTATGAGGACGCGACAGCCATGCTGACACAGCTCATCGCCGAGAAATGGCTCACCGCCAACGCCGTGGTCGGCTTCTGGCCGGCGAACAGCGTGGGCGACGATATCGAGATTTACACCGACGGCACTCGCACCAAGCGGCTTGCGACGCTGCATACGCTGCGCCAGCAGATGGCCCGAGACCAGGGACGACCTAATCTCGCTCTCGCCGATTTCGTGGCGCCGAAGAATAGCGGCCTCGCCGACTATATTGGCGGCTTTGCCGTGACTGCCGGTATCGGCGAAGAGGACGTGGCGCGACGCTTCGAGCGGGCAAATGACGACTATTCCAAGATCATGGTCAAGGCGCTTGCCGACCGTTTGGCCGAGGCCTTCGCCGAGGCATTGCATGAAAAGGTCCGCCGCGAGCTATGGGCTTATGCGCCGCAAGAGAAGCTCACCAACGAAGAGCTGATCGCCGAAGGCTATGCCGGCATCAGGCCGGCACCCGGCTATCCCGCCCAACCCGACCATACCGAGAAGCGCACGCTGTTCACCCTGCTCGACGCCGAGAAGGCTACTGGGCTGAAGCTCACCGAAAGCTACGCGATGTGGCCGGCTGCCGCCGTCTCGGGGCTCTATTTCTCCCATCCCGAGAGCCGCTATTTCGGCGTGGGCAAGATCGGCCGCGACCAGGTCGCTGACTATGCCGTACGCAAGGGCTGGACCGTTGAGGAGGCCGAGCGCTGGCTCGCGCCGATCCTCAACTATGATCCAAGACGCATCGCCGACGCTGCGGAGTGATCCGCGGCGGCTGGCTGTTGAGTTTGGAGAAAGGGGGGCTAGGGCCGAGCCTTAGATCATCCCCAGGATCACGGCGGCGACAAAACCAAACGAGATGATCGCCATGATCGCGGTCATTGTGGCTGTGAGTTCCACCGGAAGCTCCTTTCCGATCGGAGGGGTGCTTTCGTCGCGATGAGCGACTGTACGAGGCCCCTCGTTGATGGCCAAGACGTTTCCTTTTTGCACTGCACAACTCCTTCGCACCGCAGCGCAAGCCAATAAACGCGGCTCGCGCCTCTTTGGTTTCACAGCACCAAACGGGCCATTGTCCGAAGGCCGCGAAACAGTTGCAAACGCTCCCGGCAAGGATGGTAAAAGGCGGAATTGTTGGCGGCAGGCCTCTTCGGCCGGCTGCGGAAACCATAACCAGCCGGCAAAGTTTGGCCGCGGGCGTAACACAATGAAGGCGCTGTTCTACGCTACCCCCCTGGCAAGGAGCGGCCGAGCAGGTGGGGGCCGACGCTCAACTTGGCGCTTTGAGAGGGCAATCGCAATGAGGGTGGCAAAGCTCATCGGCCTCTGCGTTCTAGGCGTGCTTTTCGCCGTTCCGGCGGAAGCTCTCACCATCACCAACTCCGATCCCGACCCTCACACCATCACGGTGAAGACGGGAGGCGACAGTAAAGACTTCAAGATCGAGCCGCAGAAGGAGGTCGAACCTCCTTGCGACAAGGGCTGCACCGTCGAGCTCGAGAGCGGCGAGCAATATGAGATGCAAGGTGGCGAAGGGGTCTCGATCGAGGAGGGGGTAATCTTCGTCGAACTCGACACCCGGAAACGGTGAGGGCGACGACAGCGCCGCGCCTTCTAACTCCAAGTAGCAGCCCGTCTCAGCGCGCGCCCTTAAGCGGGAATTTGCGCAGCAGGATGTCGTCATAGCCATCGGCCACGAGGCCCGAGAGCATCGCCGCCGGTTGAAAGCCGTGGCGCCCGTAGAAGCGGATCGCCTGTGAGTTGAAAGACGAGGCGCAGACCCACAGATTGCGCGCACCCTGCCTTATGCCCTCCTCCTCGAACCAGGCAAGTATTGAGGTGCCAATGCCTCGTCCCTGAAAAGGAGGCAGCAGCGCCAGAAGCTCGAGATAGGGTCCCTTGAGCCAAGGAAAGCGCACCGAAACTGCGCCGGCCTGCTCGCCATCGATCTCTACGAGAAAGCGCGAGACCCCGGCATCGGGAGCGGCGAGGAACCGCGCCAGGACATCGGCGGAGTAGTGCATCACCGACCAAGGCGGGATCGCCACGACCGCCTGCGCGAGTGGCCCTATGGCCTCGAAATGGAGTGGAACGAGTTCGCGCGCCTTTGAGCTCATTGATCGAACCCGGGAATGCTGAAGATGTCATGCGGCACACCCTTCGGCTGCAACCTCGCAAGGCGCGGCGTGTCTCCGGGCCGGTTGAGGTAGCATTTCGCAGCGATGACCGGCTTCCCCGCCGCGAGCAGCTCGCTCACCGTGGCGAAACTATAGCCCGCTTCCTTGAGCTTGGGGATCGCCAGCGCAAGCGCATCGGCGGTATGCCAGCCGCGCCCATTGGCGTGCATCACGATGATGGCGCCGGGATGGACCTGCGTGAGAATGGTATTGGCGATGGCCTTGGCCGAACGGCCTGGGTCGGGATCGCCGGTGACGACATCCCACTGGATGGCGATGAACCCCGCATCAGCCGCCGCGGCAAGCGACTTCGCGCTGCAGCGCCCGTAAGGGAAACGCATCACGCTCATGCGCTCAGGCACCGACTTTGCTGCCGTGACGTCTGCCGCGCATTGCTTGGCAAGCAGGTTCGCTCGCGTCTGCGCGTAAGCTGCTTGCGTCAGCACGATCTCGTCGTTGAGGTTGGGATCGCCCACACGCGACAGATCGTAGTGGCGCAAGCCATGACTGCCGATCTCGAAATTCGGATCGGCCATCAGTTGCTCGGCGCGCTCCTTGTGGGTCTCCATCCACTTGCCACCGGCGAAGAACGTGGCCTTGACCCCTTGCGCGCGGAGGAGATCGACGATGCGCCCATCGTAGCCGGCGACGTCGCCGTCGGTCTCGCAGAGGTCGAAGGTGAGCGCGATCAGCTTCTCGCCCGGGAGAAGGGTGACGCCCCTGATCGAGCCACGAAGCTCTGGCGGTACTGGCGTTGCTGCTGGCAGAGGTTCCTGCCGCAAAGGAGCGAGGTCGAGCCTCGCATGGTTATGGAGCGACTGCCGCTCGCCGTCAGAACCGGCAAGGGCTTCAGGTGTCCAGCACCGATTGAGCAGGCTTTGGTCTTCGGCCAAAGCGGGGCCGGATAGCAAGGGTCCACAGACGAGGACCGGGGCAATGAGGAAAAAGTGGCGACGCATTTTGCTGCGCTCGGTTGCCGGGGGCGGCGCATAGAGCGCGTCCCGAGGCCCCAGCGTCAACCGACAAAGGGTCGCGGCAACCCACGCGGCTAGGGGGGATCGTTTATTTGGTCACGCGCGTGAGGTCGGCCTGCGAGACCATCGGGCAATCGAGGGTCTTCTCCAGCGCCTGAACCAGATCTTCGTCGGTATTCACCTTGGTGTAGAGGCCGTTATTCGTTTCGGCGAGGCATTGAACCTCGAGCGCCGCACCCTCTCCGGTCCACGAGAAGTTTTCGTAGCGGAACGCAATGACGTGGACGGTGAGCTGGGCGCCGGTGGCATGAAGCATCTTAGCGAGCTCGCACGGCGATCTTCCGCACGTCTCCTCGCCGTCGGTTACGACCACGATCACGCCTGGCTTATTCCTGTAGTCGAGCACATTGGCCGCCTGCTCGACGGCCGAAGTGAGAGGAGTCTTGCCGGCAGGGACGAGCCCGTTCACGGCATTCATGATCGCGTCGGCAGCATCGGGCGTCGGCTTCAGCTCGAGCTTGACGTTGCACTGATTATAGGGACCTGGACCGAATGTAATGAGGCCCACCTTGCGAAACTTCGTGGCGCTGGGCAGTACCTCGGCAAGCGCCGAGCGAACTTGATCGATACGCGCCTCGGAATTGGGGATGCCCAGCGTCTGGTTGCCCGACATCGAACCGGAAGCGTCGAACACGATCATGGCGTCTTCGGTGCAAGGGTTGGGCTTCTTGTCCTCGGCATGGAGTTCGGCCTGCCCCAAGGCACCAAGCAGCGTGAGGACCAGGACCGCACCGGCAACGTGCCGAAACACAGGTAACTTGCCTGCTGACTGCAAAGACATTGCTCAATGCTCCTGGACGATTGAGCCAATACCTAGCACAAAATACGAGGGTGCATTGAGCCGTCGCGTCGCATTCGGAGGTTGGCAAAAAAAGTACCAATCCACCTTGAGGCCTCTTCATCACCCCTTGCCCTTGGTGCGCGTGTGGTTGGGCAACGCGTTCCGTTCCAAGAAGTCGATCATGAGCCCCGCCACGTCGACTCCCGTCGCCTTTTCCAGCCCCTCGATGCCGGGCGAGGAATTGACCTCCAGCACGAGCGGACCGATTTTCGAGCGCAGCATGTCGACGCCGCAAACATTGAGGCCAAGGGTGCGCGCTGCTTTGACTGCGGCACTCCGCTCTTGTGGCGTGATGCGCACCTTCTCGCCGGAGCCGCCGCGATGCAAATTTGAACGGAACTCGCCCTGTGGTCCCCGGCGCTTCATCGCCGCCACCACCTTTTCGCCGATGACGAGCGCGCGGATGTCGGTCGAATCGGCCTCCTTGACGAACTCCTGCACCAGGATGTCGACATTGGCGCCCTGAAACGCCTCGATCACCGACTTCGCCGACTGCATCGTGTCGCCGAGCACGACGCCGATCCCTTGGGTCCCTTCGAGCAGCTTGATGATGACCGGCGGCCCGCCGACGAGATCGATAATGTCCTCGGCCTGGCGCGGATCGTGGGTGTAGGCGGTGATGGGGAGGCCGATGCCCCGGCGCGCCAAAAGCTGGAGGCAGCGCAGCTTGTCGCGCGAGCGTCCGATGGCGACGGATTTGTTCAAGGGATAGATGCCCATCACCTCGAACTGGCGCAGCACCGCAAGTCCGTAGAACGTGACCGATGCGCCGATGCGCGGGATCACCGCGTCGAACCCTTCGAGCTGCCGCCTGCGGTAATAAAGCGTGGGTCTGCGCGAGGTGATGTTGATCGAAACGCGCAGCGTGTTGATGACCTCGATCTCGTGCCCGCGCGCCCGGGCCGCCTCGCAGATGCGGCGATGGGTGTAGAGCGAGGGATTGCGCGCGAGCAACGCGATCTTCATGGGGGAGGCCCTTGGCCTTGAGGGTTTCGTCTTGCGGGCGGTTTATGGCAGCGATTTGCCCGGCTATGGAGAGGAGGATGTTCGTCTGCGGCGAAGTCGCGCGGGCGTGCCGAGCAGGAAAGAGCGGCCGGGCTCGATCAGCGCACGGCTCTCGAGGGCGGTACGGCCGAGCAGCATGCGAAATCCCATTTGGTCGCGATTGGTAAGGGCAAGCTCGATCGGCCAGGATTCCTCTCCGAGTTTGAGCAGCGTCGTGATGATGTAGCGCTTCTCCACGCCGCCTCCCGAATTCCGCACCGCGCGCTGGTCGATGGCGCGCGCCTCGCAGGCGTCCTTGAAGGCATTGCTCTGCTGCATTGGCTGCAACACGAAGCGGAGCCAGAGCACGCCGCTGCGCCGGAACGGCTCGATCGCGTAGGCGTGCAGCGCGCTGGTGCGCGCGCCGGTGTCGATCTTTGCCTTGATCGGGCGAACGCTAAGATCGGGAAGTCCGACCCATTCGCGCCACCCGACCGTGAGCGGCTCCTTGGTGATGCGTGCTTCCATGGTCGCAGGCTGAGAGGTTGCGTGCGCTTCAAGTCTTATCCTCGATGACGAGCCCCGCCAATAAGGTGGCGTGCTTCTATCGGGCTCCCGCCTCGATTATAGTGAAGGGAGCCAGGCTCGAGGGGGAAGAGAGCATGGGCAAGAACCAGCACGTGGTGGGTTACGAAGGCCGTTGGGCGGTCACGGCCGAAGGGGCTCAAGGACCGTCAGCCGTATTCAAGACCCAGAGCGAGGCTTGGGAGAAGGCTAAGGCCATCGCCCGCAAAGAGCGGACCGAAGCTCTCCTGCATGGCAAGAATGGGCTGATCCGCGCCCGCAACGCGTACGGCCACGATCCTCGCCGGTCTAAGGGCTGAAGATTAGCGCGAGGTAGACGAAGAACAGCAGCAGGTGAACCGTGCCCTGCAGGACGTTGGTGCGCACGCCGCCGAAGGTGAGCGCGCTCACGAACAGGGTGAGGATCAGAAGCACCGTCTGGACTTGGTCGAGCCCAAGATGCACGTTGCGTCCGGTGACGAGACCGATCACCAGCACGGCGGGTATGGTGAGCCCGATGGTGGCGAGCGCCGAGCCGAGACAGACATTCACCGCGCGCTGGAGCTGATTGCGCAGCGCCGCATGGAACGCGGTGAGCCCCTCGGGCGACAGCACGAGGGTGGCGACGAGAACGCCGCCGAGCGAGTTGGGAAGCTGAAGCCCCTCCAGCCCGAAATCGACGATGATGGCGAGATACTCCGACAGCAGCACGACGGGAAGGAGCGTGAGCGTCAGCATGGCCACGTGAAGGGCGAGCGAGCCGCTCCGCACCGATCGTGGTCCGCGCTCCTCGCCGGGCACCTCGTGCCGGCCATTGCCCGCAGGCTCGGCGAAGAATGCGCGGTGCCGCATCGTCTGGATAATCAGGAAGATGGCATAGAACAGCACGGTGATGACGGCGAACAGAACCGCCTTGTAGGGTGCGTCGATGGGGTCGGGCGCCGTCACGGTATAGTTCGGTATGATCAAGGCGAACACGGCCAGCGCAGCGATAACCATGAGGAAGGCTTGCGCGCCGGCGAGGTTGTATTCCTGTTCCCAATAGCGCAGCGCGCCCATCAGCAGTGCCGCCCCTACCATCCCGTTCAGCACGATCATCAGCGTGGCGAACATTGCGTCGCGCGCGAGCGTCGGGTTGTTCGCGCCGTGCAGCATGATCGCGGCGAGCAGCGAGACCTCGATAGCGATCACCGACAGGGTGAGCACGAGAGTGCCATAAGGTTCGCCGAGGCGCTCCGCTACGGCCTCGGCGTGGCGCACCACGGCGAAGGCGCACCACATCATGGTCCCGAACAGCCACACAAACAGGAGGACGGTACGCGGGTAGTTGGTGAGGTCGGCGAAGAGCGTGTCTTGGTAAAGATAGGCGATGACGACGCTGATGAATCCTGCGAGCGCCGGGCTCGCCATCTTGAGGACGGAGCGCCAATCTAACGCTGTCGGGGCGGCCGGCTCGAAGGTCTCGCGCTGATTCATGCAGTTCCCGTCGATCCCCGGCCCGGCCTTCGTATGATCACGCCGAAACGGCGCTGTTGGGGCCAAACTAACACGGCGTCGTTTGGTCGCTAGCCCTTTGTCTTTGCCCGCCATCCACGCCAAGTGCCAGGGCGCCCGTGGGCTCGATCGGTGAGCATCAGCCGCGCAATTCCGACAATTGCTGAGACTTCGTTTACCGCGTTCGTGAATTTCGCCGCCCCGCTTCGACCGCGTAGGTCTCTTTTTTGCAACTTGAATGCGAGGCTTTTCGCCTAGTTTGGAGCCTCGCATGGACCAGCACGCATCAGAAGGTATTCGAGCCGCGTTCGCCGGCACGACTGCCGTGTTGTGTGTGGCTTCGACACTCCTTCTCGGCGCCTGCGCAGCGAAGGAGCCTTACGACTTTCCGGTCATGAGACTGACGAGCCCTTCGGCTGTTGAAACGCAGACCGAGCGGTAGCCATTCACGCGTTTTGTGCTAAAAAGAGTGGGTTGTGATGAGATTCTTTATTGGCGCTCTCGCGCTCGCCGTCCTCACCATCGTCGTCGGATTGCCTGTCGCTGTGGCAGTCGGATGGGTTCCGATCACCGCCACCGAGCGGCAGATGGCGAGCTCGAATGATAAAGACGATGCACCGTCCGTCTCGAACTGAGTGACAACTCAGGAGGCAATGGCGCTTGTCCTAGTCGCAGCGCTGCTCTTCATGTAAAAGCCTTTTACATGAATTCGTCAGACGATTCCGGTTGGCGCCGGCCGCGCTCCTATCATCACGGCAACCTCAAAGAGGTTCTGCTCGAAGCGGCGCGCAAGCTCATTGAGGAGCACGGCGCCTTCGGCTTCAGCCTGACCGAGGCCGCGCGGCTCGCAGGCGTGAGCCCCGCAGCGCCCTATCGCCACTTCCGCGATCGCGACGCTCTCCTTGCCGAGGTCGCCCGACACGGCTTCGAGCGCTTCGCCGCGCGGCTCGACATGGCGTGGAACAATGGCGTGCCGACCCCGCTCTCGGCCTTCGATGCTCTCGGCAAGGCTTATCTCGCCTTCGCGCGGGATGAGCCCGCGAGCTATGCGGTAATGTTCGAGAGCGGCTTCGATGCAAGCGAGGGACAGCCCCTTCCGGCGGCCGACCGCGCCTTCGATGTGTTGCAGAGCGCTGCGGCCGCGCTCTGCCGCGCTCTGCCGGAAAGCGAGCGGCCGCCGATCAAGTTGATGAGCCTGCACATTTGGGCGCTGTCTCACGGCGTCGCCACGCTCTTCACCCAGGCCGATCTTCAAGCGCGCAAAGTGCCGATGAGCCCTGAGGAAATCCTCGAAAGCGCCATGCTCATCTATCTGAAAGGACTCGGCATTCTACCTGCTGGCAAAGCCGCCAAGAATTGACGCCCCTCATGCCCGGACTTGATCGGGTATCCACGGTTTCTCCTCGACGAACTTTCAAGACGTGGATGGCCGGAACGAACCCGGCCATGACGAGTCAGCGTGCGATGGACCAGGGTTCAGACGTCTCAGCGGCTCGCCTCGAGCCATTGCAGGACGCGCTGCCAATCCGCTTCCGTGCCGTTGAAGCTGTTGCGGTCGCACCGGCCTGCAACGCCGGGGACTTTGCCGGTGGTGGTGAATTGCCAAAACGCCCAGGAGCGGCTGGGATATTTCAGCTCCGGCTCCGCGGCAACCGATCTCAACCAATAATGATAGTTGGTGAACTCGCCGTCGAGCACGTCGCGATAAAAGACAGGATCGGTGTAGATGATCGGCTGCTTGCCGGTGTGCGCCTGCATCGCGTCGAGCATGATCTTGATCTTGGCGAGCGCCACCTCGCGTGAGACGTGATGCGGGCAGGTCTTGGAAGCGCTGTTCCATTCGACATCGAGCACCGGCGGAAGAGCGTCGGGATCCGCCGGCACGTTCAGCATGAACCACAGCGCCTGCTCGCTGGCGGGTCGGCACCAATAGATGAAGTGATAGGCGCCACGCACGATGCCGGCATTCTTGGCGTCCTGCCAGTTTTCCAGGAACTTTGGATCGACATGGTCGCCGCCTTCCGTCGCCTTGATGTAGGCGAAGCGGACACCGGCCGCGCGCGCTTTCGCCCAATCGATATCGCCCTGCCAGTAGGAGACATCGATACCCTGTATCGGCATGGCGCGTGCCGCCGCCACCCCCGCATGGGGCTTGCCGTCGGAGAGGGCCTGGGCGCGGGCGTGTTGCGCCGCCCCGAGCAGGGCCGCAGCAATGATGATCGCTAGGACGAAATGACGCTGACCCAACTTGATCTCCCCGTCGCGGGCGTGGCGCGGCTTTCCCTCCGCCGTGCTCGCCACCCGAAAGCTAATCAGTCAGGGCTTAAGATATTTTTGCCGCGCCGCGGATGTCTTTGCAAACCATGACAGTCGATCACATTTATGGCGGTGCCCCTTGACCGCTTGCCAAGAGGGATCATCTATGTGAATGTAAATTACATTCACACTGAAGGAAGGAGCCTCGATGCACCTGGTTGCGACCTTGGACGAATACGGGAAGCCGGCATGGATCACAGCCATGATCGTGGGCTTCATTCTCTGGTGGCCCCTTGGCCTTGGCGTTTTGGCTTATCTGATCTGGAGTGGACGCATGGGATGCGGAGCTTGGAAACACGAGTGGAAAGACAGCGAGTTCGGACGTGAGGTGATGCGCTGGCGGCGGGGCATGAGCCCGCTCAAATCGACCGGCAACCGCGCCTTCGATCAGTATCGTGAGGATACGTTGCGGCGCCTTGAGGAGGAAGTCGAGGAGTTTCAGGCCTTCTTGCAGCGCCTGCGGCACGCCAAGGACAAGGCCGAGTTCGACCAGTTCATGGCCGAGCGTAGGGGAGCCGCTCCCACGACGTAATATTGGCGCGTTGCTCGCGAACGAGCGGCGAGAAGAGAGGCAACGAAAGAGAGGGCGCGAGATTTTGTCTCGCGCCCTTACCTTATCTTTGGCTTGAGGATGGATGCTGATAGCGATGTGCTAAAACGTCGGCCCATCCTTCAGAGTTCACTCGCGAGCACATCATGAGACTGTTTCTTGCCACCACGCTGATCCTCTTGTTTCTCGCCCCCGGCTTGGCCTTGGCCGGTTGCCTGCAAGCCAACGAGAAGACGACCATCATCGAGGGCGTCCTGTCGGAGAAAACCTTCCCTGACGCTAACGACCAGCCAGAGCAGGCCTTCATTCTCACTCCGCTGCTGCCGACCTGCCTCGCCGGCGACGAGAATGTCGACCAGAACGAGAAGATCGGCGAGATCCAGAATCTTCTCTTCCGACGATCAAATCGCGCCAAAGATCAAAGATTTCGTGGGGAAGGACATTTTCGTGCAGGGCAGCCCGTTCGGCGCTCACACCGCCCATCATCATGCACCGATCGTGATGGACATCACCGGTATTCAGGTCGATTGAACGCCGCGCGGCCCGTCATGATGCGGCTTGCCACGCTGCTTGCCCTTCTCCTCCTGCCGACGGCCGCGTTTGCCGGCCTCATAGATTGGGAGAGGCTCGCCGATGATCCGGAGAGCTTTATCGGCAAGCCGGTCGAAGTCTTGGGCTATTGCGCCGAGGGCGGTGTCACAGGCGACATCGACGGCTATCAGTGCTCGACGGAGGGGGACCTCTATATCGCGACGCCGGAGATCAAGCCCGACTTTGCCATCAGGAAGATCGAGGAGAATTGCGGCGGCTTGGACGTCGTCGAGCGGAGCGATTTCTGTCGCGCCAAGATCAGCTTCACGCCGCAATCCGTCTCGACCTCGACCACGCTCGAGCCCGGCAAGACCATCACCATCATCTCGACCGACATCGCCACGCTTCTGACCGCTCGCGCCAGTGATGCCCTAGTCGTAGCCCTCGAGCGCGCTTCGCGCCCCGAACCAGCGGAAGACGAGCGGCAAGAGGAGCGGGCTGAACATCAGCCTGATGAAGAGCCGGCGAACCCACGGCCGTGAGCGGGTGGAGGGAATGAAATAGCGTGCGAACTGCGCTGCCTCGTTCTGCTTGGCGGTCACGACCGGCTTGAGCTTCGCTTCGTAAGCGGCAAACGCCAGCCGGTAGTCGCCCTCATGCCGATCGAGCTCGCGGGCGATCACATAGGCCCCGGCCATGGCCATGTGCGAGCCTTGCCCGGCGAGCAGGGTGAGACACCCGCAGGCATCGCCAAGAAGGGCGACACGGCCTTTGCACCAATGCGGCATGACGATTTGCGTGAGCGAGTCGAAAAAGATCGGCTCCTTCTCTTGATAGAGATCGAGCATCTGCTCCGAGATCCAGCCCGCGCCTTCGAATTCTCCCCGCACGAAATTAAGCCGCTTGTCGGCCGGCACGCGCGCCTCCTCATGGCGAAAGACATAGGTCGCGTCCATGCGCGTGGCGTCTAGCGAATAGAACATGGCGATGCGATCGGTCTCTTCATAGAGCTTGACCGCCCGGCCGATGTCGAAGGGATGATGATCGAGATGAAACGCGGCGACATACCCGCCGAGGAAGCGCTCGAATTGCTTTTCGTCGCCGAAGACGAGATTGCGCGCGCGGGAATGGACGCCGTCTGCGCCGAACACGAGGTCGAATGCATCTTCGCTGCCGTCGTCGAAGGTGATGCAGATGCCATCCCCGGTGTCGCGAAGCGCGCTTATTTGACAGCCGAAACGGATCGCGACGCCAAGCGCGACGGCCCGGTCGTAAAGAATGCGCTCGAGGTCCGAGCGGCGGAGATAGACGTAGGTCCCGCCAAGCGCACGGCGGACCCGATCGATGGGGACCGATTCCCAGACGGCACCTTCCGCATTCACGAATTGGAGCTGATCGATCGGGTAGCGGATGGCACGGAGCTTGGGAACGAGCCCCATGCGCGCGGCGACGTCCCAGCCCGAGCCGAAGAAGTCCATCATATAACCTTCGGAGCGGAGCGCCTGGTCGCGCTCGAGCACCAAGGAGTTGTAGCCTTGGTCTTTGAGCAAGATGGCAAGCGTCAGCCCGGCGATGCCGGCACCGGAGATGAGGATTTTTCCGTCGCTCATTTCCCTTTGCCCTATCCCACCGGCGCTTTGTCGCGACAACGTCTTGATGAGTCTGGTGAGCTAGCCGGCTTCCGCCAGTTTGGAGGAGCGAAAATCTTCCCACTCCTGTTTGGTGGCGTTTGCCATCGCGTACGCCGCTTTGTAGAGCCAATCCGGCCCTCTCGCGCCGAGATCGCGCAGCAGCTTCGCCTTCTGGCGAGGCGTCGCCAGATGCAAATTGGCAGTCTCGCGTCCCATGTCCTTGAGGATGAGCCGTTCGTCGCGCCGCTTGGCAAAGTCTGCCAGCTCGATTCTCCCGCAATGCGGGCCTATGCGGCGAACCACGTAGCTGTTCTTCACCGCGTAGTAGGGGTCCGGCTGGCGGACGGCGTGGTTCAGCAGCCGATCCGCGTATGCGTGCTGCTTGGGCTTTCCCTTGGCCCAGCCCCATGCCGAGGGTAGCCACGCCTTTGCCTCGCGTGCGACCAGCCCCCCATTGCAGGAGCCGGTCGCTACATAGCGCGGCCGGCCAAGACTTCCCTTCACCTGCGATGCGATGTGAGTAGGCGACTGCCGCCGTGCCATCGGGCAGCGAATGACTGAGCAGCCGACGCAGACGCTTCGGTGGCGTCACGGCGGGCGCAGCGGTTAGCTTCGACCAAAATTTCACTGGATCGCGCTCCGCACCGAGTGCCATCTCGCGCAAATTGGGGTGGCTTTCTTCGAGGATGAACGGCTTGCCACCCGCTTCCAAGAATTCCGCATAGCCCTGGAGCACCGCCGTCGCGGCGTCGCTTGCGTTGATCGCCAGTTTGTTCTCCCGCCCGGCGAGGATGGCGCTCGTCACGAGCCGCACAAGATCGACGACATAGGGCATCTCGGCGACTTCGTCGAAGTCATTCACCCCCCAAACCAGCCTTCCTTCCTTGTCGCGCCACGTACCGAAATTCTCCACGTGCAGATCGCCCACCGCAAGAACCCGCGGAGCCTCGACGACATCTCCACAGATCTCCGCGAAGAGGGGCCCCCAGCGATAGAACGTCCCGCGCAGGAAGGCGAAAAGCGAGCTTGCCATCTGCCGATGCTTGAGGCTGATATCCGCCTCCACGACATCGACCTGGCTACGGAGCCAATCCTCGTAATCGAGGGTCGCAGCGACAACCCCACTCTTAGATGCAGCCATGCCCGTCTCCAAGGGTGATGCCGGCAGCTTAACCGCAAACGGTGACGGGTCAGCCTCGCGCGTCATTGCGCCGTGCCGAAGCCGCCGCCGGTCGGTGTCTTGATAATAATGGCTTCGCCCGGCTCGAGCACCGTCTGGTCGGAGCCTTTGAGCCGTTCGATCCGCCCGTCCTTGCGCCGCACCCAGTTCTCGCCGAGCTGGCCCTCGGCGCCGCCGTGCGATCCAAAGGGCTTGACCTTGCGGAAGCCCGAAAGAATGGCGCACTCCATCCTTTCCAGGAAACGGATAGTACGAAGTGTCCCGTCGCCGGCATGCCATCGGCCCTTGCCGCCTGAGCCGCGCTGAATGGCGAAGCGCTCGAGGAGGACGGGATAGCGCAGCTCCAGCACTTCCGGGTCGGTGAGCCGGGAGTTGGTCATGTGCGTCTGCACCGCCGCCGCTCCGTCAAAGCCTTCGCCGGCCGGCGCGCCTGAGCAGATCGTCTCGTAATATTGGAAGCGCTCATTGCCGAACGTGAGATTGTTCATCGTCCCTTGTGCAGAGCCTAGCACGCCGAGCGCGCCGTAAAGGCAATTCACGATCGTCTGGCTCGTCTCGACATTGCCT
The DNA here is from genome assembly GCA_963732205.1 of uncultured Alphaproteobacteria bacterium. Lineage (GTDB taxonomy): Bacteria > Pseudomonadota > Alphaproteobacteria > Rhizobiales > Methyloligellaceae > Methyloceanibacter. Next base: position 124,335 of record CAVSYE010000004.1, on the reverse strand, counting down.
CCGGCGACGGCGGCAGGGAAGCGCGGCCTGAGCATCGAGCCTTTCGGCACGACGATCTTGATGCGGCGGAGGCATCCAGCGTTGAGCGGAATGTCGTCATCCACCAGCGTGCGGAACACGTAGAGCACGCAAGCCCGCGTGATCGGCTCAGGCGCGTTGAACATGTCTTGCGACTGGGGGCTCGTCCCGGTGAAGTCGACAACGGCCGTTTTCGTCTTGCGGTCGATCTTGAGCGCAACCTTGATGACGTTGCCCTGATCGGTCTCGACCTCGAAGCGCGCATTCTTGAGCTTGGCGATGACCTTGGCGACCGCGTCCGCCGCATTATCCTGCACATGCCCCATATAGGCGCGCACCACGGCAAGCCCATAATGACGCACGATGTTGTTCAGCTCCGCGACGCCCTTCTCGTTGGCGGCGACCTGCGCCTTCAGATCGGCGATGTTTTGCTCGGGGTTCCGCGCAGGGTAGGGGGCATCGGTCAAGAGCTTGCGCACCGCGTCTTCGCGGAAACGCCCGGCCTCGACCAGCTTGAACGGATCGATATAGATCCCTTCCTCCACGATCGAATTGGCCTTGGGGCTCATCGAGCCCGGCGCGATGCCGCCGATATCGGCATGATGGCCGCGCGCGGCGACGAAGAAGAGAAGATCGGGCCCCTGCTCGGCGAACACGGGCGTGACCACGGTTATGTCCGGGAGATGCGTGCCGCCATTATAGGGCGCATTCAGCATCCACACGTCGCCAGGTTTCAGCGCATCGGCCTGGCGCAGCACCGTTTCGACGCTTCGGTCCATCGATCCGAGATGCACCGGGATATGCGGGGCATTGGCCACCAGCCGCCCGCGCGCATCGAAAATGGCGCAGGAGAAATCGAGCCGCTCCTTGATATTGACCGAGCGCGCCGTGTTCTGCAGCGCATAGCCCATCTGCTCGGCGATCGAGACGAAGAGATTGTTGAACACTTCGAGCAGCACGGGATCGGCACGGCGGCTGGCGCGCGCCTCGCGCCTCTTGGCGACACGAGCGAGCAAGAGATGGTTCTTCGCCGTGGCCTCGGCCTGCCAGCCGGGCTCGACCACGACGGTCTGATGGTCCTCGATGATGAGGGCGGGTCCGGCGACTTTCATTCCCGGCCTGAACTTCGCGCGAAGAATGACCGGCGTCTCTTGCCAGGCGCCATGGGTGAAGATCGCCGCTTGCGTTTCGACCTCTGACGGCGCGTCGTTCAATTGATATTCAGCCTCGCTCGCTTGCTCGCCACCGCCCTCGGCCGTCACCTCGACCGCCTCGATCTCGATGTCCTTGCCGGGGCTCGCGAAGCCGAAGCGCTTCTGATGAGCGATTTCGAATAGAGCGCGCATGCCGGCAAGACTGGCCACCGGAATGGGGATGGCACTGTCGGTGCCGGCATAGCGGAGATGCGCCTGAGCCGTCAGCGTGATGGCGTCCTTGGCCACGCCCTGGCGCACGAGCTCTTGCCGCGCGTCCTCATCGAGCGGAGCGCGAATGCCTGAAAGCGCCATCAGACCCTCAGCGTCGAGCGGCGCAAGCACGGCCTTCGAGCGCGTCGCCGTGATCGAGGCGAGCCCGATGCCATACGCCGAGAGCACGCCTGAGAGCGGGTGGATCAAGACCTGCGAGATGCCGAGCGCGTCGGCCACGAGGCAGGCATGCTGGCCGCCCGCGCCGCCAAAAGCGTTCAGCACATATTCGGTGACGTCGTAGCCCCGCTGCACCGAGATGGTCTTGATCGCGTTCGCCATGTTCTCGACCGCAATTCTGATGCAGCCTTCGGCCAGCTCCTCCGGCGTCTTGCCGTCGCCAACCTTGCGCGCAAGCGCCTTGAAACCTTTGCGCACCGCCGCGCGATCGAGCGGCTGGTCGTGTCCCGGTCCGAAGATGCGCGGGAAGAAATCGGGGATGAGCTTTCCCGTCATGACATTCGCGTCGGTGATGGTGAGCGGTCCACCGCGCCGATAGGAGAGGGGACCTGGATCTGCGCCTGCCGAGTTTGGCCCGACGCGAAAGCGCGTGCCGTCATAATGGATGATGGAGCCGCCGCCCGCCGCGACAGTGTGGATCAGCATCATCGGCGCGCGCACGCGCACGCCCGCGACCACGCTCTCGAAGCTCCGCTCGTAGATGCCGTCATAATGGCAAACATCGGTCGATGTGCCGCCCATGTCGAAGCCGATGATCTTGGCGAAGCCCGCGAGCGCTGCCGTCTTGACCGCTCCCACCACGCCGCCGGCCGGACCCGACAGGATCGCGTTCTTGCCCCTGAAGAGATGAGCCGAAGTCAGCCCCCCGGACGACTGCATGAAGAGTAGGCGCGGATTTCCTCCCCCTGGAAGGGGGAGGTCGGTCGGCATCGCCGACCGGGTGGGGGTCTGAATCGAGACACTTGACCCCTCCCCGGACCGCCTTTGTCGGTCCGACCCTCCCCTTGCAGGGGAGGGAGTAAGCGCCGCAGCGACGCGGTCGACGTAGCGGCGCAGCAGCGGCGAGAGATAGGCATCAACCACCGCCGTGTCGCCCCGCCCGACGAATTTCACCAGCGGGCTCACCTCGTGGCTCGCCGAGATTTGGGTGAAACCCGCAAGCCGCGCCGCTTCCGCGGCGGCGACCTCGTGCTCCGGCCAGGCGTAAGAGTGCATGAAGGCTATCGCAACCGAGGCGATGCCGTGTGCCCCTGCTTCCCTCAGCGCCGTGATGAGGGCCCCGGCATCGAGCGGCGTCTCGATCGTGCCGTCGGCGCGCACACGTTCCGGCAGTTCGACGACTTTGGCGTAGAGCATCGAGGGCTTCTCGACTCGCCGGGCGAAGATCTTCGGCCGCGCCTGATAGCCGATCTCAAGGGCGTCGCGGAATCCCTCGCTGACGATGAGCAATACGGGATCGCCTTTGCGCTCGAGCAGCGCGTTGGTGGCGACAGTCGTTCCCATCTTGACGCTTGCGATCGACGCAACGGGCAGCGGTATCCCACGAGGGACCCCGAGAAGGTCGGCGATGCCGGCAATGGCCGCATCGGCATACGCGTCGGGGTCTTCCGACAGGAGTTTGTGAGTGAGAAGGCGCCCGTCAGGCGCGCGCGCGACGATGTCGGTGAATGTGCCGCCGCGATCGATGAAGAATTGCCACGTCCCTTTCATCATCAGCCGATGCGCTTCAATCCCGCTGCATATTGCTTCCAGCGCTTGACATAGACAGCGGCGGCGCGCGCGATCATGGCGCGCACCTTTTCGTCGGTCTCGCGCACCGCCTTGGCAGGCGATCCCAGGATCACCGAATTGTCGGGGAAACTCTTGCCTTCGGTGATCAGCGCGTGGGCGCCGACCAGGCAATTCGCGCCGATCTTCGCGCCGTTCAGCACGATCGCCCCCATGCCGATCAAGCTCTGATCGCCGATGCTGCAGCCATGCAGCACGACGTTATGCCCGATGACGCAGTCCTTGCCGATCATGAGGGGAAAGCCCGGGTCGGTATGCAGCGTGCAATTGTCCTGGATCTTGACTCCGCGCGCCGATCTCGATCCACTCATTGTCGCCGCGCAAGACCGAGCCGTACCAGATGCTGACATCGGAATGGAGCCGCACCCGCCCGACCACCGCCGCGGTCTCGGCGACCCAATAGAGGCCGTCGGCAGGGAACTCGGGCTTCTGTCCGTCGAGCTCATAGATTGCCATGCGGGCTCCCCTCTTCTTGCAGCTCGGATTGTGCCGTCGCGAGGTCGGCTTCGAGCGTCGCCACTTTGCGGCCAAGCTCGATGCTTTCAAGCTCGGCATACATCGCCGCGGCGTCGCGGGCGAGGCGAGCAAGCATGGCCCGCTCGTTCTGATCGAGGTCGGTTCCCGAGCTGTGCGGACCATAGAGCGAGACGGCGAAGCAACGAACCGGATTGACTGCCGGCACGCCGAAAATCGGTCGCGCCAGCCCTTGAGGCAGATCGAGCCCGTCATCCTCCTCGTCGGGAATGTCGAAAGGCTTGCCCTGCGCGAGCGGCCCAAGCAGCGGCGCATCGGATTTCAGCGTACGCGTCGCGCATTCGTTCCAGCCCGTGCCGCTCTCGTCGCGAAAATAGGAGCTCCCGCGTTTGCGGAAAGCAGCTCCTGAGGCAAGATCGAGTGCCTCGGAGGCATCGTCTCCCAGCAGCCGGTCGATCTCGGTCGCCTTCTTGGCCGATTTGATCGCGGCGATCAGTCTCCTCTCGGCGGCGTCGAGCTGGCGATTGAAATAGCGGTCCATGGCATGCACGGCGCGTTCATGCAGGCGAGTGATGAGGAACACGGCGACAGCGCCGAGCGCAAGCCACGCCCAGCCTGGAAGCTCGAGAGTGCTCTGCAGGTGTTCGACCTCTTGATGTATGAGCAGCGCAGGGATGCTGAGCGTGAGGCCGAGCAGCGTCGCACGGCGGAGCGGGATTGCCACGCTCACCACGCGCTCCCGCCTGATCGCCTGGAACACGAACAGGCAGAGAATGCCGTTGACGAGATAGAGCAGCCCGATCACGTCCTCCGACGGTCGGAAGTGATCGTGATTGGCAAAGAATGTCGTCTCGGATGCGAGCTCGGCGAGGAGGAAGGTCGGAAGCCCAATGAGGCAGCCCCAGATGACCCAGCGAACGCGCTGGTAATCCTCCGGCGCTTGGGTATGGCGCCGGGCGAGCAGAATGCCGAGGGCCAAGAGGTCGATGGCAAAGCCGGCCAAGATGGTGGTGCGGGTTATGCCCTCGCTTCGATAGCCGAACAGATTCACATAGGAGGCGAGCAAAAGCAGCGAGAAGAAAATGCCGACGAGGGGTAGCGCGCGTTCGAGCGGACGCCAGCGTGGCTCCGTCGTGTTGTTGGGAACCCGCAACATGAACAGGAGGAAACCGGCATAGGCGGCGCCCTCGGCGAAGCAGGAGGCGATGTCTTGTGCGAGCAGCGCTGCGGGCCACTGCTCGAGGATTGCGTAGAAGGCGTATTCCTGCCCCGGATTGAACCAGTTCGCGTAAAGGAAGAATCCCCAGCTCATCGCCGATGGCCTGGTCCACACGAGCCAGGCGGCCGCGATCACGACCGCGATGCCCGCGATCTGGCAGGCGAGGTTCACGGCGCGGACGAGAAAGTTCGCCGGGCGCTGCACCGCGACAAGCGTGACTTGCCGCGCCGGCTGGTCACCGTGGGCAAGGAGATCGATAGTCACCGTGCTGCCCGGCAAGACGAATTCGAGCCCGCCCAGCACGGCGAGCGCCGGGCCGCAGCTGGCGATGTCGGACAGTCTGCATTTCAGTCGCTCGAGATCGATCAGGTCGCCCGATCTAATCCCGGCATTCCACGCGGGCGAGGATTCGCGATCCTCGAACGCCCCCGACACGCTGTAGATCAGCCCGTCGTTGTCGGCGTAGAAGCCGAACGATCCGAGCGGTTGCACGACCCGCACGAAGTCAGGCACGATCATGGCGAGCCCCCAGAGCGCAAGCAGCATCACCAAGATTCGGTTGCGGATCATTTGCCGGGTTCGTTCGACGGAGGCAGAATCATCATAGACAATAGCGCGTAGTGGCGCGTCAATTGGACGATCTGGCGGGAGCGCTCTGATGGCCACCAAGCATTCCGAGACTGTTCGAGCTGAGCACACGAAGGCGGCGGCCGAGCCGGCAGCGGACCCGCGAGGCGCCATCGATCGCTTTTTCGGTTTGTCCGAGCAAGGGACGAGCGTTCCGGCCGAGCTTCGCGCCGGGCTCGCGACCTTCCTCACCATGGCCTATATCATGTTCGTCAACCCGGCCATCCTCGAGAAGGCCGGCATGGACCATGGCGCGGTGTTCGTCGCCACCTGCCTCGCCGCTGCGGCGGGCTCGGCCATCATGGGACTCTACGCCAATTATCCGATCGCCCTTGCGCCGGGGATGGGGCTCAACGCCTATTTCGCCTTCACCGTCGTGCCCGAGCTCGGCGGCAACTGGCAGCTTGCGCTTGGATTGGTCTTCGTCTCCTGCGCATTGTTCTTTGCCCTGTCCCTCTCGCCATTACGCGCTTGGCTGATCGACGCCATCCCGATGAGTCTGAAGCTCGGCATCGCCGCCGGCATCGGCTTCTTCCTTGCGCTGATCGGCTTGCAGAACGCCGGCATCATTGCCGATCATCCGGTGACGCTGGTCACGCTCGGCGACCTGTCGAAGCCGCAAGCGCTGCTGGCCGCCGCAGGCTTCCTCGTCATCGCGGCGCTTGCCGTCCGCAAAGTGCCGGGTGCCATCATCATCGGCGTGCTCGCCGTCACGATTGTCGCTGCCGCGCTGGGCCTCGAGCCGTGGCACGGAATTGCGGCGGCGCCACCCTCTCTTGCCCCGACCTTGCTCAAGCTCGATCTCACCGGGATCGCGAAGCTCGCTTCCGTCATCATCGTGCTCACGCTGCTGCTCGTCACGCTTCTCGACACGGCCGGCACGCTGATCGGCGTCACGCGCCAGGCGGGACTGCTCGACAAGAATGGGCGGCTGCCGCGCCTGCGCCAGGCGCTTCTTGCCGATTCGGGTGCCGCCATGCTCGGTGCGTTGCTCGGCACCTCGACGACGACCGCCTATATCGAAAGCGCTGCCGGCGTGGAGGAGGGCGGTCGCACCGGACTTACTGTTGTCGCGGTGGCGGTTCTCTTCCTCTTGAGCCTGTTCCTCGCTCCGCTCGCCGCGAGCGTGCCGGGCTATGCCACGGCGCCTGCGCTGTTCTTCGTCGCGTGCCTCATGGCCGCGAGCCTCGGCGCGCTCCGCTTCGACGATGCGACCGACTACATCCCGGCGCTGATCATCGCCCTCCTGATGCCGCTCACTTACTCCATCGCCACGGGCATCGGGCTCGGCTTCATCGCCTATGTGGCGTTGAAGGCGCTCACCGGACGATTCCGCGAGATCAATGCCGCGGTGGCCGTCATTGCGGCGGCTTTCCTGCTCAAGCTCATCTTCGCCTAGCGTTCGCTCCGCTAGGCCCCGGCGCGGCCCTGCGAGCCCTTGTAACGTCCACCCCGCCCGGGCTATGAGGGTCGCCATATCGGCCGGGTAAGAGCGTAAGCTGACATCATGGATAGCGAAGCCCCCAAACCACCGCACCGCCGGAGCAGCCTGTTCGGCGTGTTCGTCACCTCGCTCTGCGCGGCTATCGTCATGGCCGGCGGCTTCGGCATCGTGTTCGAGGCCTTCATTGTGGCCACCGCCAACCTGTTCGGCCTTGACCACATGTTCGTGGTCGTGGGCAGCGTCCTTAACGCTGCGGCGACCCTTTGGCTCGCCGTGTGGACCTTCGCGCGGTCCTGGCATGTCGAGCGGCGTCTCCGGGAGGGGCTCGAGGTCGACGAGCCCAAGCTCTCGATCCTCGCCAATTTCCGCGGCTCGACCTAGGGGTTGTGTCGCACGGGGCGCGACCCCTGTGCCTTGATTCTCTGCATGCGGGCTCGCGCAAAAGTCCTTATGCTCTAGCGAAAGCAACAGGTCTTAGGGGAACTCAGGCAATGTCGATTTGGGGGAAGCTCGCAGGGGCCGCGGCGGGGCTCGCCATCGGCGGGCCGATCGGCGCACTGCTCGGCGGCGTGGCGGGGCATTACGTCATCGACCGCGATCAGGAGCAGGACGGTCCGGCCGAGAACCAGGTAGCCTTCACCGTGGGCGTGATCGCGCTCGGTGCCAAGATGGCAAAGGCCGACGGCGTCGTCACCATGGACGAGGTCGATGCCTTCAAGGAAGTGTTCAAGGTGCCCGAGGGCGAGATGAAGAACGTCGCCCGCGTGTTCAATCTCGCCAAGCAGGACGTCGCCGGCTACGAGGCCTATGCCGAGCAGCTCGCCACTATGTTCAAGGGCAACCGCAAGCTGCTCGAGGACGTGCTCGAGGGCCTGTTCCATATCGCCAAGGCCGACGAGCATCTGCATCCCAACGAGGAGCAGTTCCTCCACCAGGTGGCCAAGCGCTTCGGCTTTACCGACACCGAGTTCGCCTACATCAAGGCGCGCCACATCGTCGCCGCCAAGCGCAATCCTTATGACGTGCTCGGCGTCAAGCCGTCCGTCACCAACGAGGAGCTTAAGTCCCACTACCGCAAGCTGGTCGCCGAGAACCATCCCGACAAGCTGATGGCGCGCGGCGTGCCCAAGGAGTTCGTTTCGCTCGCCACCGAGAAGGTCGCCACCATCAACGAGGCGTACGAGGCGATCGCCAAAGAGCGCGGGATGTAGGCTTGGGCCTGAGCGCGCGGCTTGTTCCTCATCCTGAGGAGGTCGCGGGACGCGACCGTCTCAAAGGATGAGGCCGTCATGCTTCGAGACGCGGCCTTATGGCCGCTCCTCAGCATGAGGTATAAATTCTCACGATATGACCGCAGCCCCTGACAGCCCGCTGGCAACGCTTTGGTGCCCGTCGCCCAATCGAGAGCCGAGGCAAGGCGTATCGTCTCCCGACATGGTGATCCTGCATTACACGGGCATGGAGTTGGCCGAGGAGGCGCTCGATTGGCTGACGCGCGAGGAGGCCAAGGTTTCCTGCCATTACCTCGTCGACGAGGAGGGCCGCATCGCCCAGCTCGTGCCCGAGAGCGAGCGCGCGTGGCATGCCGGCCAGAGCATGTGGGCGGGTGAGACCGACATCAATTCCCGCTCGATCGGGATCGAGATTCACAATCCCGGCCACGATTTCGACTATCCGGAGTTTCCTGAAGCCGAGATGCTGGCGGTCGAGGCGCTCTGCCTCGACATCCTGCGCCGTCACGCGATCCCGGCAGACCGCGTGCTCGCCCATTCCGACGTGGCGCCGGGCCGCAAGCGCGATCCCGGCGAGAAGTTCGACTGGGCGCGGCTTGCGCGAAAAGGGGTCGGGCTCTGGGTCGAGCCGGCGCCAGTCGGAGAAGACCAGGGCCTAGGTCCAGGCGATGAGGGGCAGAGTGTCGCCGAACTCCAGCGGAACCTGCGCGATTTCGGCTATGGCGTCGAGGTGACCTCGACCTACGGCACCGGGCTCGAGAAGATCGTCGAGGCGTTCCAGCGCCATTTCCGGCCCGCGAAAATCGATGGCCGCGCCGACATATCGACGCGTCAAACGCTGGAACGCTTGCTTGCGGCGCGCGCGGCAACGATATCGACTTGACTGATGATGGCGGCGACCCCGTCGGCCGTGGCAAACCACCACACGTACACGACCGTGCCTCTCAAAGAGAGTTCGCTTGGGAACACTAACAGGCGGTACAAGACACTACGGCAGTCTTAGGGTTATCATAATAAGAGAGAAGGTGGTCCGATCCACCATAGCCTCCTTGAATTGTAAGCGAGGTCAGCTCTCCCCCTACGGTATAAAGAACTTTGGCACATTGCTTTGGTTCAACGTGAAAGATGACATGCCCATTGTCACTTCGGCGGTCGCGGTACACTCGACCGATTCACCCACGGCTGAAGAGGAGAGGAATACACCTCCTAAGACGATCAAGAGGGATTTCATTTTTGCTCTCCCGCGCAGACAGGCTTCCAATCTATCACGGCTCACTCTGCTCGTCGGCGTGACGAGCCGACCCTGCGACGACGCGTATTCCTGAACGTCCAGGCGTCAGGGGCGGCCTTCGGGCTGTGGAGCCTTAAGCCAAGCCAAGCCTCAGTTGGTGATGTCGAAATCCATGCCCTCGAAGGTGTAGAGCGGCTTCTGCGTCCAAATGCCGTCCTCCTGCACCGGGATCTTGTGCATCTTCACGTTGTCGACCTCGAGCTTGCCGGTCTTCTGGTTCACCCAGAAATCGATGTCGTAATATTCGTCCTTGCTGCCGGGCTTACGGAAATCGGTGCAGACGAAATACTCGCCCTCCTTCTTGAGGTGGCGCACCGGCTGGTGAATCTCGACGAACTCGAGCGGCACCGGATTGCCGTTCTGATCCTTCACGTCAAGGTCGCCGTTCTGGTCCTTGTGGGTGGCGATGTAGCTGTGGATGGCCGCCATCACCTGCCAAGCGCGGGTGACCTCCATATCGCCGGGATGCTCCTGCACCGGGAGCCACCACCAAGCCACCGGAAGGCGCGTAATCATGATCCACTCGTTGCCTTCCTGCTTCGGTCCCTTCTGCACCCTGATGTCCATGAGGGTGAGCTTGTCGCCCTCGGGCTTGAACCAGAAATCGATGGCGTATTGCTTCTTGGGCTCGTCCTTGTCGTGGAAGATGACATTGGCGAACCAGCCGTAGCCCTCCATGCCGCGCACGATCTTGATCTCGTCCTTGATCAGGTCGAGGTCGGCATCGAGCTTGGGATCGTGGAACACGAACACGCCGTCCTTGGAGCGCTCGGCGATAACCTCGTCGACCCGCTTGTCGACGTCGTCCTCGGTGAAGGTCTTGGCGGGTCCTGATGCCGCCTCCTGCTTCGAGGCGAAGAACTCGCGCGCCTTCTCGATATTGCCCTTGGGATTTTTCAGGAACGCCTGCTTCGACTCCTCGCTCGAGAAGCAATAGACCTTGCCGTCATCGTCGATCCAATTGACCGAGCAGTCGGTTTTAGCGGTCTGCCCCTGGGCCAGGCCCATGGCGCAATAATCGTCGAACTCGCCATTGGTGGGAGCTGGCGTCATGGCCTGGGTGGACGGCGTCGCCTGTGGGGCAGGGGTCATGGCCTCGTCGCCGGCGAATGCTGGCGCAACGCACAACAGGGCGGCGAGCGCGGCGCTCAGTGCCAGAGAGGCAAGGAGCGGATCAGTGGGGGTGCCTGTCATTGCCTTCATCCTTGGGATTCGCGTTTCCTGAACTTTTTTAGGCGCTCGGTAGGCAAAGATATGTGACCCAAGTCACCCTGAAGTCACCTCACGAATGCCTCACCGAGCGGCCTCTCCGCTGCCATAGCTTGCGAGCGCCGAGCGGTTCTTGACCTCGATCGACCCGCGCGAGGCCTGCACCCATCCCATGCGCTCCCATTCCGAGAGATAGCGGCTGATCACCTCGCGCACGCTGCCGAGATCGAGCGCGAGCTGCTGATGGGTCTTGGCGACGACGCCCCTGGCGTCTGCCTCGGCCAGCAATCGCCGCGCGAGCCTGAGATCGAGGCTCGCGAACGCCACCTCGTCAACCAGCATGATCAGGCTGGAGAGGAGGTCGCCGTAATTATCGAGGACGAATTTGCGAAACCGCGGTGAGGAGCTCATCAGCCGGTTGAACGCGCTTGCCGGTAATGCAGCATGCAGCACGTCAGTCTCGGCAGTGCTCTCGGCCGGGAAGGGGCTCCCTGCCATGAGGCAAGAGGTGGTCAGCACGCAGGTCTCGCCGGGGCCGACCTGATAGAGCAGGATTTCGCGGCCTGACTCGGAGGTCTTGAACACGCGGGTCTGCCCCTCGATGCACATGACGTAGTTGTGGCAGTGCTGGCCTTGCCGGTAGGCGATATCGCCTTCGCGCAACCGGCTGAATTGCGTGGCGCCGAGAAGTTCGCCGCGCTGCACATCTTCGAGCTCGCCAAGCTCAGGGAACGCGGCAAGCCAGCGCGAGATCAAGGTCTGGTCGGTCATCGACGCCATATACTCTTCTACATCTTCGCTCGCCGCCGCGTCCGGGTGCGCGAAGACGAGAAGTGCCTGAAGGAGAGGTGACCCAAGCGCCCGGGCACCTGCCGGCCAAAGATAGGGGAACAAGTGGTCATGGGCGATCAAAATGCCGTTACGGCCTAGCGCCTAGGCCGTGGGAACGGCCCACTTCAACCCCGGAAAGCGCGCAAAGTCGCGGTCGAGTGTGACCCACTCGCATCCCCACTCGAGCGCAAGGGCTGCATACCACGCGTCTGTCACCCTCCGCGCGCGTGCGTCCGCGTCGATGCACAGACGTTCGAAGATGCCCCAATGGCGCTCGCCGGGCTCGACCACCCGACAGTGGGGCTGTGCCAAAAGATAGGCGCAATAGCGGAAGACCTCGTCGAGTGTGCTTGGGGTGATGTAGATCCGCGGGTCGGTGGTGATGCGCACGACGGCGCTTAGACTAAGAGGAGACACGCCAAATGAGGCATCAGCAGCGACAATGCCCCCCAACCAATCGCGGCAGAGCGAATGTTGCGGCATGTCCTGGCGGAATGCGTAAACCAGGACGTTCACATCCGGCAGGATCATTTGAGACGCTTCATCCGCTCCATGTATTCGAGGTCATCCATCTCTTGGACGGACGAAAACGATGTCAAATCGACGCCGGGCCGCAAGCCGCCTGTGGCCTTACTGACGGGAAGCACGCCGCGTTTGGGCCTTGCACGCTTCCGATCGTCCGACACGACCAGACGCAGACCGTCTTCGATCAGAGAGGTCAGCGTGCGGCCCTCGGCCGCCGCCTTGCGCTTGGCGCGCCTGATCAGTTCTTGAGGGAGCCTGACCGTAGTTCGCTCTGCCATATGTCAAGACATATATTGGTTAGCAGCAATATGTCAAATATGCTCCCCGCACGCCGCTTGACGCCGCTGAAGCAAAACCCCTTATTACCCCTGTCAGCAGGCCGGATGGCCGCTCTGCCGGTGTTGCGTATCAATGGCGGAGAGGAAAGTCCGGGCTCCACGGAAGCACGGTGCCGGATAACCTCCGGCGGGGGCGACCCCAGGGACAGTGCAACAGAAAGCAAACCGCCTGCCGAAGCCTTGGCGGAGGCGGGCAAGGGTGAAAGGGTGCGGTAAGAGCGCACCGCGTTCTTGGTAACAAGGACGGCACGGCAAACCCCACCGGGAGCAAGACCGAGTAGGGGCGGCGCGGCAGGGAGACTTGCCAATCTCGTTTCCAGATGAGCCGCCCGGGTTGGTTGCATGAGGCGCGTCGCAAGACACGCCCAAGAGGAATGGCCATCGCCGCGTGAAGCGGTACAGAACCCGGCTTATAGGCTTGGTGACATGATACGGCCGGCGCGGGGGAAATCCCCTCGCGCCGGTCTCCAGTTCTTTGCGTCTGCGCTCGGCGACTACTCGGCAGCGACGCGCTGCGGCGAGGCGAGGTCGAAGCGGCCGGCGTTCATCACCTTGGTCCACGCCGCCACGAAGTCCTTTACGAACTTCTCCTTCGAGTCCGCGCACGCATAGACTTCCGCGAAAGCGCGGAGCTGCGAGTGCGAACCGAAGATCAGGTCGACGCGGGTGCCGGTCCACTTGGCCGCATTCGTCTTGCGGTCGCGGCCCTCGTACACGCCATCGCTGGCCGGCTGCCATTGCGTGCTCATGTCGAGCAGGTTGACGAAGAAGTCGTTCGTCAGCTTGCCGGGCTGCTTGGTGAAGACGCCGTGCTTGGACCCGCCGGCGTTGGCGCCCAGCACACGCAGGCCGCCAACGAGCACGGTCATCTCAGGTCCGGTCAGCCTCAGCAATTGTGCCCGATCCACCAACGCCTCCTCAGGCGCCATGAACTGCGGCTTGCCGCTCACATAATTGCGGAAGCCGTCGGCAATCGGCTCGAGCGGCGCGAAGGAGGGGGCGTCGGTCTGCTCCTGTGACGCGTCCATGCGTCCCGGCGTGAAGGGCACCTTCACATCGATCCCGGCGTCTTTCGCGGCCTTCTCCACCGCGGCGCAACCGCCGAGAACGATGAGGTCGGCAAGCGAGACCTTCTTGCCGCCATTTGCCGAGGCGTTGAACGCTTTCTGGATGCCCTCGAGCTTTTCCAGCACCGTCTTGAGCTGGGACGGCTGGTTCACCTCCCAATCCTTCTGGGGCTCAAGGCGGATGCGCGCGCCGTTGGCGCCGCCCCGTTTGTCGGAGCCGCGGAACGTCGAGGCCGATGCCCAGGCGGTCGAGACCAATTGCGATACGGTGAGACCGGAGGCGAGGATCTTGGCCTTCAGATCGGCGATGTCTTTGTCGCCGACCAGTTCGTGGTTCACCGCCGGGACCGGGTCCTGCCACGCCAGTTCTTCCTTCGGAACGAGCGGGCCGAGGTAGCGCGCGATCGGGCCCATGTCGCGGTGCGTGAGCTTGAACCAGGCGCGGGCAAAGGCGTCAGCGAACTCGTCCGGATGCTCGTAGAAGCGCCGCGAAATCTTCTCGTAGGCCGGGTCCAAACGCAGCGACAGGTCCGTGGTCAGCATGGTCGGCACATGCTTCTTCGATTTGTCGTGAGCATCCGGGATCGTGGCTTCCGCGCCTTTCGCCTTCCACTGGAAGGCGTCTGCCGGGCTCTTCTCCAACTCCCATTCGTACTTGAACAGGTTGTCGAAGAAGTGATTGCTCCACTTCGTCGGTGTCTGCGTCCAGGTGACTTCGGGCCCGCCGGTGATGGTGTCGGCCCCGACGCCCGTGCCATGCGTGCTCTTCCAGCCGAGGCCCTGATCCTCGATGGCGGCCGCTTCCGGTTCAGCGCCGAGGAATGACGGATCGCCGGCGCCGTGGGTCTTGCCGAAGGTGTGGCCGCCGGCGATCAGGGCGACGGTCTCCTCGTCGTTCATCGCCATGCGGAAGAACGTTTCACGGATGTCCTTGGCCGCCGCGACCGGGTCCGGTTTGCCGTTCGGGCCTTCCGGATTGACGTAGATGAGGCCCATCTGCACCGCGCCCAGGGGTTCCTGAAGCTGGCGTTCGCCGCTGTAGCGTTCGTCGCCCAGCCACGTCCCCTCGGGACCCCAATAGAGCTCTTCGGGCTCCCAGACATCGGTCCGGCCGCCGGCAAAACCGAACGTCTTGAAGCCCATCGACTCTAGCGCAACGTTGCCGGTGAGAACGATCAGGTCGGCCCAGGAGATTTTCCGGCCGTATTTTTGCTTGATCGGCCACAGCAGCCGGCGCGCCTTGTCGAGGTTCGCGTTGTCCGGCCAGCTGTTCAACGGTGCGAAACGCTGCTGGCCGGCGCCGGCGCCGCCGCGGCCGTCGGTGATGCGATACGTGCCCGCGCTGTGCCACGCCATGCGGATGAAGAGTCCGCCATAGTGGCCGAAATCGGCCGGCCACCATTCCTGCGAGTCGGTCATCAAGGCACGCAGGTCCTTGATGACAGCGTTCAGGTCGAGGCTCTTGAATTCCTTGGCGTAGTCGAAATCCTTGCCCATCGGATCGGATAAATTGGAGTTCCGATGGAGGACCTGGAGGTCCAGCTGGTTTGGCCACCAGTCGCGGTTCGCAGGTCCGCGGGCGCCACCCGTGAACGGGCACTTGCCCGCGTTTTCGTCAGTCTTTGCGTCCATGTTTCTCTCCGATCGTGGAGTCTTGCTTGGTCTTCGCTGCGCCGAAAGCCGGACATTGGTTGCGCCGCGCAATAAGCGCAAATCGGATTTGCCTATAGGCCCGATAAGGAGGGCTTATATCTCGATGAGGGGCGGCCCATCGCTTAGCCGCCGATGAAGCCTTCTAGCAGCTTCAGGGTGGTTTCGGGCTGCTCTTCTTGCGGCATGTGCCCGCACTCCGGGACGAGACGAAGGCTCGAATTGGGCAGCGTGCGCCTGAGCTTGAGACCGACCTCGAGCGGCACGATGCGGTCGTGGTCACACCAAAGGATCAGCGTCGGCAGCGTGATCGACTTGTAGCTCTCGGCGATTGTCTCGAGGTCCTGCGGCACGATCTGTCGCGCACTATAGACGATGGCGTGCTTGCCGGCAGCGGTCCTGAGCGGCGCGGCGTAGGTCTCGACCTCTTCGGGATCGATCTTGTTGTCGTCGAAATAGGCGATGCTCAGCGCAAGGCGTGTCTGCACGACGGGCGGCACCATGCGCAGGCCGAGATTGGAGACGATCGGCAGATCTAGCAGGCGGAAGAACACCGGAATGTGCTGCGGGTAGGCGATCGAGTTGAGAAGAACGAGCCTCTTGATGCGCCCTTCGAGTCGCTGTTCGTGGTCGAGCGCAAGCCGAAGTGCCACTCCTCCTCCGAAGGAGTGACCGACGACGGTAAGATCGTGCAGGTCATGATCCTCGATGAACTGGGCGAGCAGCTCCGCTTGATCGGACACCGAGTAACGCGTGTCGAACGGCTTGTCCGACTGGCCGAAGCCTTTGAGATCGACGGCGATGACTTTGTGGTTCAGGGCAAGCTCCGGCGCGATGTGCCGCCAGGTGAAGCTGCTCGTGCCGAAGCCATGGATGAGGAGCACGGGCGAGCCCTTGCCGGCCTCTTCGTAGAACAGTTTTACGGGCGCATCGGGCGGGCCGAGTTGCGCATAAGGCCCATCGAAATCCACATCGCCGGCGCTCAGCCCGCAGGAGCCGAGCGCAAGCGCGATCATGGCGAAGATGATCGTTGCCGCGAGCCTTCGCTTTGCTATTGGGCGAATGTCGATTCCCTCGTACCGATCGAAGCGGGGGGCACGGCAGCGCTCGCGCTTTCCGAGCGAGCGTGCCCGCGAATCAGTCCGTTAGCGCCAGTCCCCGTTCGTCCACACGTTAGCGCGCTTCGCGCGAATGCGCCAATCGCCGATGGTTAACGCGAAGTGAAGCAGGCTGCGCGCGGCCGGCTGCAAAAATCCCGCTTGCTAACGATCACAGCCCGGGTACTTTCCATTGACGCCCATAGATTCCCATGTTATCCCATAAATGCCCGTTCGGTGAGTAAATGGGAGAGGCTGGCAGCGCTTCCTACGAGGCCACGGGGGGATTTGCGCCGCCTCTCCCATCTTTTCACGCACGGGCGCGTCTCTGACCGTCATCGACGGTCTGGGACCAAAGGGTCTTCGGACCCGGGGGCCACGCGCCCAAGCCTCATCAGTCATTCGTCGGTCAGGGCGCGCATGAGGGGGAGATGGACCAGTTTGTCTCCACGTTCACCAATAAGATCGACACCAAAGGCCGCGTTTCGGTCCCGGCGTCTTTCCGCTCTGTGCTCGCCAAAGACGGACTCGACGGTATCTACTGCTACCCGTCCCTCGACGCCCCTGCGCTCGATGCAGGAGGTCAAAGGCTGGTCGACAAGATCAACGCCCTCGTCGAGGACCTTGCACCTTATTCTGACGAGAAAGACCAACTCGCGACGGCTCTCTTTGGTACGAGCGAGATTCTCACCATCGACCAGGATGGACGCACCGTCCTCAGCGAGCGCCTGCGCGAGCACGCAGGCATCACCACCCACATCACCTTCGTCGGACTGGGCGAGAAATTTCAGATGTGGGAACCAGGACGCTTCGAAGCCCATCTGTCGGAGGCACGCCAGAAGGTGCGCGATCTCCGCAAACTACTCGGCGCGGGGCGCCGCGGAAGCGGCGGGCCAGAGGGAGCACGGGAATGATGGCGGGTCGCGGCAGAAATACGTCTGCCGCCGGCGGACCGGCCCGCCACATTCCCGTGATGCTCTCGGAGGTTCTGGAAGCGCTTGAGCCGAAAGACGGCGAGATCATCGTCGACGGGACGTTCGGGGCAGGGGGTTATACCGAGGCCATCCTTGCAGCGGCCGATTGCAAGGTCATCGCCATCGATCGCGACCCCGAAGCGTTCCGCCTAAGCGCGGCGCTCGTCGAGCGCTATCCCCATCGATTGGTCACCGTCCACGCGCGCTTCAGCGAGATGGGCGACATCGCCACCCACGAGGCGATCGGCGCCGTCTCGGGTGTCGTGCTCGACCTCGGCGTTTCCTCCATGCAGCTCGACGAGGCGGAACGCGGCTTCTCCTTCATGAAAGAGGGGCCGCTCGACATGCGTATGAGCCGGCATGGGCAGACGGCTGCCGATCTGGTCAACACGCTGCCGGAGCAGCAGCTTGCCGAGATCATCGGCAAGCTCGGTGAGGAGCGGCGGGCCCGGGCAATCGCAAAAGCCATCGCCGCGCGCCGGGCCGAGGCGCCGATTCTGACCACCAGCGACCTCGCCGAGATCGTGACCCGCGTGCTCGGTCGCAAGCGCGACGAGGCCAAGCATCCGGCGACGCGGACCTTCCAGGGGCTCCGGCTCTATCTCAACGACGAGCTTGGGGAGCTTGCCCGCGGGCTTTCCGCCGCCGAACGCCTGCTCAAGGCTGGTGGCCGGCTCGTTGTCGTCACCTTCCATTCGCTTGAGGACCGCATCGCCAAGCGGTTCTTCGCCAGCCGCAGCGCTCCGCCGGCCCAACCTTCGCGCCATTTGCCTCAGTCCGGAACCGTGACCTTCGCCCCGAGCTTCCGGCTTCTTAACCGGCGTCCGTTAGAACCAAATCAGAGGGAGATCGCTGCCAATCCGCGGGCGCGCTCGGCTCGGCTCAGAGCCGCCGAGCGCACCGCGTCGCCCGCTCATCCCCTCGACCTTACCGCGCTCGGCGTCCCGCGGCTTGGTCTTTGCATGTGAGGAGCGACGCTTTAGTTCGCGAGTATCGAGATGTTGCGTTTCGTGAATATCTGCCTCGTTCTTGGCCTCGTCGCGCTCGCTTATGTCATCTACCAGGTGAAATACGAGGCACGTGGGTTCGACGATGAGATCGCCTCCCTCAACAAAGAGATCGACAGCGAGCGCGACTCTCTTGCCGTGCTCCGCGCCGAATGGAGCCTGCTCAATCGCCCCGAGCGCATCGAGCGGCTCGCCGAGAAATACCTCAAGCTCGCTCCCATCCATCCCCGCCAGCTCGTGACCCTCGACACCGTTACCGATCGCGACTTCAGCCGCCCCCGCGACGAGGTCGCGGCAACGACGCCTGCGGTGGCGGCGCAGGGGACAAAGCCCGCACCCAAGGCACCGTCCGTCGCCGCCGCTGAACCTGCCGCCGCACCCTGGCCCGAAGCCGAGGTCGTCACCCCCCTTCAAGCCAGCGCCCAATAAGCGAGAGCACGTTTGCGTGAGACCGCCAAATCTGATGCCGGGACAGCACGCGCCGAGCGCGTTTACCTCGCGCGCTGCCGTTATCGCTTTCGCCTCACTTGCCTTTCCTTTGCACTCGCCTTCGTCTTGATCGGCGGCCGTCTCGTCACGCTCGGCTTCGCCGGACAGGAACCGAGCGGCGGCAGCCTGCGCGATATCTCCTCCACGGTTCACCGGCCCGACATCCTCGATCGCGGCGGCAGGCTGCTTGCGACCGACATCAAGGGCGCGACGCTCTATGCCGACCCCGCCAAGGTCATCGACATCGATGAACTTGTCGAGCAGGTGACGAGCGTGCTGCCGGACGTCGACGCTGCCGAGCTTCGCCAGCAATTGAGGGAGCCCGGACGGCGCTTCGTCCGCATCAGACGCGAACTGACGCCCCGGCAACAGGAAGAGATCCACGAGCTTGGCTTGCCTGGCCTCGGCTTCATCGAAGAATATCGGCGCGTCTATCCCATGGGCCCGATTGCGAGCCACGTCGTCGGCTTGGTCGATGTGGACTCGAAGGGGCTGTCGGGCATCGAGAAGTTCATCGACGACAATCCTGCGCTCGCCATGTCGCATCCTGAGACCGTGGCGGGTAATGAGGCCGTTACCATCTCGCTCGATCTCGGCGTGCAGCACGTGCTGCGCGAGGAACTCTCAAATGCACTGTCGAGCTTCCACGCCAAGGCCGCGGCGGGCCTCGTCATCGATGTTCATTCCGGAGAGGTGGTCGGCCTCGTGTCGCTGCCCGACTTCGATCCCAACCACCGCGAGCAGGCGCTCGACAAGGACCGACTGAACCGGATCAATTTCGGCACCTACGAGATGGGCTCGGTGTTCAAGGTCTTTACCGTCGCCGGCGTGCTCGATTCGGGGCTCGCCAATTTGCGTTCGGTCTATGACGCCTCGAGCCCGATCCATTACGCGTCGTTCACCATCCACGACTTTCATGCCCAGGGCCGCCCCTTAAGCGTGCCCGAGGTCTTCATCTATTCGTCTAATATCGGCGCCGCCAAGATGGCTCTGCAGTTGGGCGTCGACCGCCACCGCGCTTTCCTCAAGAAGCTCGGCCTGCTCGACCGCGTCTCGACTGAGATCGGCGAGACCGCAGCCCCGCTCGTCCCCGAGCATTGGCAAAAGCTGAACACCATGACCATTGCTTTCGGCCACGGCCTCTCGGTCACGCCGTTCCAGCTCGCCGCTTCGGCCCTTCCTCTCGTCAATGGCGGCTATGCGGTACAGCCGACCTTCTTACCGCGCTCGCGCGAGGCGGGGATGGCAAGTGCCACCCGCGTGCTCAAGCCCGAGACGAGTGCCGCGATGCTGAAGCTGATGCGGCTCAATGTGCTGAAGGGCACCGGCAAGCGCGCCAATGCCGAAGGCTATCGCGTCGGCGGCAAGACGGGGACGGCCGACAAGGTGGTGGGGCACCATTATTCCAATTCTGCAGTGCTCACGAGCTTCCTTTGCACCTTTCCCACTGACGCGCCGGAATATCTCGTGCTCGTCATGCTCGATGAGCCGCAGCGGGTGGAGGCGACCCACTTCCAGGCGACCGCCGGCATGAATGCCGCGCCGACCGCCGGTAAGATCATCGAGCGGATCGGTCCGATTCTCGGGGTAGCGCCGCGCCGCGAGGACGACCAGCGCAAGTTTGACGCCAAGGTGCTCGCCTCCTATTAGAGACGCGTCCCCAATTGGGGTTGGCAAGCCCTTGAGTTCCGCAAGGAAATGGGCGCTTTTCGGGGTCGCGTGTGGGAATGATTCTGGGCGATTTGGCCGGGCCTGAGGCGGAGTTGCCTAAGCCTTGGGCATCCGTGCCGATAGCGGGCCTTGCTGCCGACAGCCGGCAGGTCATGCCGGGCTATCTCTTCGCCGCGCTTCCCGGCGTGAAGACAGAAGGCACGCGCTTCATCGACGATGCCGTCAAGCGGGGCGCAGCCGCGATTCTCATCCCCGAGGGGGCGGCGCGGCCTTCGAATTCGCTTCCGATCATCGAGGACAAGGACCCGCGCCGACGCCTTGCCCTCATGGCCGCGCGCTTCTTCGCCCGTCAGCCCAAGACGGTGGTCGCCGTCACCGGCACCAACGGCAAGACCTCGGTCGCCTCCTTCGTGCGCCAAATCTGGGCGGGTGAGAAGCTCAGCGCCGCGAGCCTCGGCACGGTCGGGGTCGTCGGCCCGCGCGGCACGACGCTCCTGAAGCACACGACGCCGGACCCGATTGAGCTACACGCGATCCTCGCCGATCTCGTCGAGGACGGCGTCACCCATCTCGCCATCGAGGCGTCGAGCCACGGGCTGCAGCAGCGCCGCGTCGACGGCATAACGCTCGCCGCCGGTGCCTTCACCAATATCTCGCGCGATCATTTCGACTACCACGAGAGCTTCGAGCAATATTTCGCGCAGAAGCTCCGCCTGTTCCGTGAGCTGTTGCCGAAGGGTGCAACCGCCGTCGTCGATGTCGATAGCGAGAGCGGCAAGACGGTCGCCGCCGAGGCCGAGGCACGCGGCCTCTCTCTCATCACTGCCGGTCGTGCCGGCACCGGCTTGCGGCTCATCTCGGCTGAAGCGAACGGCTTCGCCCAAGACCTCGTCATCGAACATGAGGGCAAGGAATATAAAGTGCGTCTTCCGCTGGTCGGCGCGTTCCAAGCATCGAATGCCCTGGTTGCCGCAGGCCTGGTGATGGCGACAGGTGGAGACGCAGGCACCGTGCTGCCGATGCTGGCGAATCTGCGTGGGGCGCCCGGCCGGCTCGATCATGCCGGTACATCGAGAACCGGCGCGCCGGTTTTCATCGACTACGCCCACACCCCCGATGCACTCGAGAAAGCGCTCGACGCCTTGCGCCCTTATGTCGAGAACCGTCTCGTCGTCGTGTTCGGCTGCGGCGGAGACCGCGATAAGGGCAAGCGGCCAGAGATGGGACGCGTCGCTGCCGAGAAGACCGACATCGCCGTCGTCACCGACGACAATCCACGGAGCGAGGACCCAGCCGAGATTCGGCGCCAAGTGCTCGCCGGCGCCCGCGGGGCGATCGAGATCGGCGACCGCGCCACGGCGATCTCCGAAGCCATTGCCATGCTCGCCAAGGGCGATGTTCTGCTCGTGGCCGGCAAAGGTCACGAGACCGGCCAGACCATAGGGGCGACTGTCATTCCTTTCTCCGATCACGAGGCCGTGGCCGCGGTGTTGCGGCGGGAGACCAAGCATGGCTGAGCCGCTCTGGACGGTTGGCGAGATCGTGACGGCGACGGGCGGGGCCTGTCTCGGCGATACCGCGTGGCCCGTCAACGGTCTCTCCATCGACTCGAGGAGCCTTACGCCAGGAGAGGGCTTCATCGCCATCCGCGGACCTAACCGTGATGGTCATAGTTTCGTCGAGGCGGCGCTTGGCTCGGGAGCGGCTTGCGCCGTCGTCGCTCGCACCTTCCCGCCCGGCGACGAAGAGCGGCGCCTGGTGCGCGTCGCCGACACGCTCGAAGCGCTGAATGCTTTGGGACGTGCCGGCCGGGCGCGGGCGGCCGACACCACGGTGATCGCGGTAACGGGCAGTGTCGGCAAGACCGGGACCAAGGAAGCGCTGAGGCTCACGCTCGCGCCGTCAGGCTCGGTGCATGCTTCGGTCAAGTCCTTCAACAATCATTGGGGTGTGCCGCTCTCGCTCGCCAACATGCCGAGGGACATCCGCTTCGGCGTGTTTGAGATCGGCATGAACCATGCAGGCGAGATCGATGTGCTCACGCGTCTCGTCAGGCCGCAGATCGCCATCGTCACCACCGTCGCACCCGTTCATCTTGGCTTTTTCCGCTCGGTCGAAGACATCTCCGACGCCAAAGCCGAGATCTTCCACGGGCTCCAGCCGGGCGGCAGCGCGATCATCAACCGCGACAATCCGCATTATGAGCGGCTGAAGCGCCATGCCGAGGAATGCGGGGCCAGGATCGTGTCCTTCGGCGAGGCGAAGGACGCCGATGCTCGTTTGCTCGACGTTGAGCTCAAGCCGGATGGATTTGAGGTCAAGGCTGACATTCTCGGCGAGAGGCTGAGCTATCGGCTCGGCGCGCCGGGACGCCACCTGGTGCAGAACTCGCTGGCCGTGCTTGCGGCAGTGAAGCTGGCCGGTGCCGACCTCGCCGCCGCGGCGCGCGCTTATGCCGATCTGCGCGCCCAGGCGGGACGCGGCGGACGAACCATCTACCCGCGCGAGGGCGGGAAAATCGCCATCATCGATGAGTCCTACAATGCCAATCCTGCCTCAATGCGGGCGGCCATTGCGACGCTGGGGCTCACCCCCCGCAATGAATTTAGGCGCCGCGTCGCCGTGCTCGGCGACATGCTCGAGCTCGGAATTCAGGGCGCGCAGCTTCACCAGGAGCTTGCCGAGGTCGTTGACGGGGCGGGGGTAGATGTTGTTTTTGCCTGCGGCGACCTGATGGGCTCGCTTTACGAGGCTTTG
Organism: uncultured Alphaproteobacteria bacterium; assembly: GCA_963732205.1. GTDB lineage: Bacteria > Pseudomonadota > Alphaproteobacteria > Rhizobiales > Methyloligellaceae > Methyloceanibacter. Next base: position 101,200 of record CAVSYE010000004.1, on the reverse strand, counting down.
CCAACAAGCCGCCGGGGTGCCTATGCCAAGACCGCCGAAGAGCTTGCGCCAATGCTCGCGGCGGGGGTAGGGCCGGGCGACGTGATCATGGTCAAAGGCTCGCTCGGCAGCCGCATGGGGCCGCTGGTCGATGTGCTAAAACGCCGCTTCGAGACCGATAGCGGCAGGGCCTAATTTGGCCTCAGTGGGGGAAAAGCGATGCTCTATTGGTTGGCGGAGTTGGCCCCCGACTTCGCGCCTTTGAACATCTTTCGCTACATCACCTTCCGCACCGGAGGGGCGCTGATTACCGCGCTTCTGTTCGTGTTCCTGTTTGGCCCGAGGGTCATCAAGTCCTTGCGTGTACGCCAGGGCAAGGGCCAGCCAATCCGCAAAGAGGGGCCTGAGCGGCACCTGCTGCAGAAGCAGGGCACGCCCACCATGGGCGGCCTCATGATCCTTTCCGGCGTCACGGTTGCGGTGCTGCTCTGGGGCAACCTGCGCAACCCTTATGTGTGGGTCGTCCTCTTGCTCACCCTCGTCTATGGCGCCGTTGGGCTGTACGACGACTATCTCAAGGTGACCCGGCAGTCGGCCGAAGGCTTCCGCGGCCGCATCAAGATCATCATCGAGGCGGCCGCCGCCGTCGTCGCTGCCGCCATCATCGCCGACGTCGGCGAGCCACCGCTCGCCACCGAGCTCGCCATTCCTTTCTTCAAGAATCTCGTCATCAATCTCGGCTGGTTCTTCATCCCCTTCGGCGCCTTCATCATCGTCGGCGCGGGTAATGCGGTGAACCTGACCGACGGTCTCGACGGCCTCGCCATCGTTCCGGTGATGATTGCCGCGGCGACCTTCGGCTTCATCTCCTATCTGGTCGGCAACGTCCTCTTCGCCGACTATTTGCAGATTCATTTCGTGCCCGGCACCGGCGAGCTTGCCGTCGTTTGCGGAGCCTTGGTCGGGGCAGGTCTGGGGTTCTTGTGGTTCAACGCACCACCCGCGCTGATCTTCATGGGCGACACCGGTTCGCTTGCCTTGGGCGGCGCGCTCGGCACCATCGCCGTCGCCACCAAGCACGAGCTTGTGCTTGCCATCGTCGGCGGCCTGTTCGTCCTCGAAGCGGTGTCGGTGATCGTGCAGGTTGCCTCATTCCAGCTGTTCGGCGTTCGCGTCTTCCGCATGGCGCCGCTGCACCATCATTTCGAGCAGAAAGGCTGGCCTGAATTGACCGTGGTCATCAGATTTTGGATCATCGCCGTGGTGCTCGCGCTTGCTGGCCTCGCCACGCTGAAATTGCGCTAAGTTCCCTAAGGTATGATTCCAGTGAGCATCTTTGCCGGCCGCGATGTTGCGGTTCAGGGCTTGGGCTTGAGCGGCATCGCCTCGGCGCGTGCGCTGTTGGCCGGGGGCGCCCGCGTCTTCGCCTGGGATGACAAGGAGAAGGGAAGGGCTGAAGCTGAAGGTGCGGGCCTGGCTCTTACCGATCTTGGCCATGCCGACTGGTCGCGTTTTGCTGCGCTCGTGCTCGCGCCGGGGATTCCACTCACTCATCCCGAGCCTCATTGGAGCGTGAAGAAGGCGCGAGAGATAGGGGTCGAGGTGATCGGCGACGTCGAGCTCTTCTTTCGCGCGCGCGCGGGGCAAGAGGCGCAGGGAAAAGTCGTCGTCATCACAGGCACCAACGGCAAATCGACCACGACCGCGCTCACCGCGCATCTCTTGTCCTCCGCCGGCAAGCGTGTGCAGCTCGGCGGCAATATCGGCAAGGCGGTTCTCGATCTCGAGCCGTTCGCTCCCGACCTCACGTATGTGATCGAGCTGTCCTCGTTTCAGATCGACCTCGCGCGGGGGCTTACGCCCGACGCTGCGGCACTGCTCAACATCACCCCCGATCATCTCGACCGCCACGGCATGTTTCGGGACTACGCCCGCATCAAGGCGCAGGTCTTTGCCAATCTCGGTCCCGACGCCACGGCCGTGATCGGCGTCGACGACGAGCCGTCACGCGCCATCGCCGATGGCCTGCGCGGACCGTTCGCCGTGAAGCGGATCGCCGTTGGCCGCCCCGTCGTGACGGGCGTTTCGGCCAACGATGGTATGCTCGTCGAGATGGAGGGCGGCAAGGAAATGGCCCGCATCGAGCTTGCCGGCATCGGCTCGCTCAGAGGCGCGCATAATTGGCAGAATGCTGCCGCAGCTTATGCGCTCGCGCGCTCGCAAGGGCTCGAGCCTGCGACCATCGCCCAGGGGCTCAAGAGCTTTGCCGGGCTCGCGCACCGCATGGAGCAGGTGGCGCGGAGCGGCAAGGTGATGTTCGTCAACGACTCCAAAGCCACCAACGCCGACGCTGCCGGTAAGGCGCTCGCGAGCTTCGCCGACATTTATTGGATCATCGGCGGCAGACCCAAAGAGGGCGGACTTGCGGGGCTCGAGCGGTTCTTCCCGAAAATCGCCCGCGCCTATCTTATCGGCGAAGCAGCCGAAGCCTTTGCGCGCCAGCTCGGCGACGCCGTGCCCTGCACGCAATGCGGCACGCTCGATCGCGCCGTCGAGGCTGCCGCGTCGGACGCCAGCATGTCGCTGGCGAAAGAGCCGGTCGTATTGCTGTCACCCGCTTGTGCCTCTTACGACCAATTCGCCAATTTTGAGAAGCGAGGGGAGGCCTTCCGCGAGATCGTGATGGGACTGAAGGGTGTCGAAAGCCTCAATTCCGTCGAGGGTCGCGCGGCATGAGGCTCACCCGCGCCGATAGAAGCGTCTTGTCGGACTGGTGGTTCACAGTCGATCGTCTCATGTTTTTCGCCCTTCTCTTGCTCATGGGAGCCGGGCTCGTGCTGTCATTCGCGGCAAGCCCGCCGATCGCCGCGCGCTACAATCTCGAGCCGTTCTATTTCGTGCGGCGTCAGGCGGCGATGCTCCTGCCGGCGATCGCCATCATGTTTGCGGCATCGACGCTCAATCCGAAGCAGATCAGACGCGCGAGCCTCATCATCTTTCTCGTGGGCATCGCGCTGATGGCGGTGATTCTGGTGACGGGTCCGGAGATCAAGGGCGCCAAGCGTTGGCTGGAGCTCGGGCCCTTCTCGATTCAGCCGTCGGAGTTCGTGAAGCCCGCCTTCGTCGTGCTCACCGCTTGGCTGTTCAACGAGGCGCAGAAACGGCGTGACGTGCCGGGCATCGAGCTTGCTGTTGTGCTCTATGCCGTGTTCGCGGTGCTGCTGATCATGCAGCCCGATTTCGGCCAGACGCTTCTCGTCACCCTGGTCTGGGGCGCACTCGTGTTCATGGCCGGCATCAATCTCATATGGATTGGAGCGCTCGGGGCCGCCGGCGTGGTCGGTATCGTCTCGGCCTACGTCCTCGCTCCCCATGTCGCCTCGCGCATCGACCGCTTCCTCAATCCTGCATCGGGCGACACTTACCAGACCGACCGCTCGCTCGAATCCTTCCTGCATGGCGGCTGGTTCGGGCGAGGCCCCGGCGAGGGCACGGTGAAAGACGTGCTTCCCGACTCCCATACCGATTTCATCTTTGCAGTGGCGGCCGAGGAATATGGGCTGATCGCCTGCCTCGTCCTGGTTGCTCTCTTCGCCTTCATCGTGCTGCGGGGCCTGTCAAAAGCCTCACAAGAGCCCGACGGCTTCATCAGGCATGCGATCGCCGGCCTTATCATGCTGTTCGGGCTTCAGGCGCTCATCAACATGGCGGTGAATGTCGGCATGCTCCCGGCCAAGGGCATGACCTTGCCCTTCATCAGCTACGGCGGCTCGTCTCTGCTTGCGATGGCTCTCACCATGGGCTTCGCTCTTGGGCTGACACGCAAGCGGCCGAGGGCCGGACAATTGAAGCGAAGTCCAACGGCCGAGCCGGAGGCCGAAGCGCAGAGCGTGAGGGAGAAGGCCGCATGAGCCTACGCCCGATCTTGCTCGCCGCCGGCGGTACCGGGGGGCACCTGTTTCCCGCGGCGGCGCTTGCGCAAGAGCTCGCGCGGCGGGGTTACTCGATCGAGCTTGCGACCGATATCCGCGCCGAGAAGTATGGCGTCGAGTTTCCTGCGCGCGCCATTCACCGTATTCCCTCGGCGACGATGACGAGCAAAAGCCCGGTAGCGCTCTCGCGGACCTTTTGGCAGCTCGGGCAGGGCTATCTCGGCGCCCTCAATCTGCTGAAGGGCGTTGAGCCCTTGGCTGTGATCGGCTTCGGCGGCTACCCCACTTTACCGCCGATTTTCGCCGCGCGCAGTTTGAAGATCCCCACCGCGATCCATGAGCAGAACGCGGTGATGGGTCGCGCCAATCGACTGCTCGCGTGTTTTGTCGACCGGGTCGCGCTCTCATTCCCTGAGACCAAGAAGCTGCATGGCAGCGCGCAAGCCAAGGTGCGGGTGACTGGCACGCCGGTGCGTGACGCCGTGATAAGCTATCGCAACGTCGCCTACCCCGTGCCAGAGCCCGCGAGCCGGCTGCTCATCCTGATCTTCGGAGGAAGCCAAGGAGCGCATTTCTTCTCAGAGGTCCTGCCGCAAGCGCTCGGCCGCCTACCGTCGCCGTTTCGCTGGCGACTGACCATCGTGCAGCAGGCGCGCGAGGAGGATATTGCCTCGTTGCGCGAGGCCTACAAGGATATCAACGTCGCGGCACATGTCGCGACCTTCTTTCGCGATCTCCCCGAGCGCATCGCCACCGCCAACCTCGTCATTGCCCGCTCCGGCGCCTCGACCGTCGCCGAATTGATGGCCATCGGCCGTCCGTGCATTCTCGTGCCGCTGCCGCACGCCCTCGACAATGATCAGCTCGAAAATGCAACTCGCCTGCAGGACGGCGGGGGCGGTTGGTGCATCAGGCAAGAGGATCTCGACTCCCGAAAGGCTGGCGCGGGAGATTGAACGGTTGTTCGGTGCACCCGAGATTTTGGCCAAGGCCGCTACCAAGGCCAAGGCGATGGCTCAGCCTCAGGCCGTCAAGAAGCTCGCCGATCTCGTCGAGGAACTCGCGCGAGAGAACGCTCAAGTGTTGTAGAGTTCGAGCCATGCATCTCCCGGATCCCGACGAGGCAGGGCTGTTCCACATCGTGGGCATTGGCGGCATCGGCATGAGCGCCATCGCCGAGGTGATGCACACGCGCGGTTACCATGTGCAGGGAAGCGATCTCAAGGACGGCGCCAATCTTGAGCGCCTGCGTCGCCAGGGCATCCAATGCCTCATCGGGCACGATCCGGCCAACGTGATCGGCGCCGGGCATCTCGTCATCTCGAGCGCGGTGAAACCCGGCAATCCCGAGTTCGAGGCAGCCAAGGAGCGCGCCATTCCCATTATCCGCCGCGCCGAGATGTTGGCCGAGCTGATGCGCCCTTGCGCCACCGTCTCGATCACCGGCACGCACGGTAAGACCACGACCACCTCTCTCATCGCCGATCTCTTGATGGGCGCAGATTTCGATCCCACGGTGATCGCCGGCGGCATCATCAATGCTTGGGGCACCAATGCTCGCATCGGCAAAGGCGAATGGATGGTGGTCGAGGCCGACGAGTTCGACGGGACGTTCTTGAAGCTCCCGACTCAGATCGGCGTGGTGACCAATATCGATCCGGAGCATATGGACTATTGGCCATCGCTCGACGCGCTGCACCAGGCCTTTCGCCAATTCATCGAGGCGATCCCCTTCTATGGCCTCGCCGTCGCCTGCATCGATCATCCGGTGGTGCGCGAGCTTCTCGCCAAGCTTGGTGGCGCCGCCAATGGGCGCCGCACTCTGACGTATGGCGTCGCCCGCGATGCCGATGTCAGGCTCATCAATCTGCGGCCCGATCACAATCGTATCACCTTCGATGCCGAACTCGGCTCCGCGGTGAAGGGCGGCGCGCGCAAGCTCGAAGATCTGACCCTTCCGGTGCTCGGCCATTACAATGCGCTGAACGCGCTTGCCGCGCTGGCGGCGGCCACCGAAGCCGGCGTCAGCGATCAAGTGATCCGCAAGGTGCTCTCTGCTTTCTCGGGCGTGAAGCGGCGCTTTACCCGGGTCGGCGAATGGAACGGCGCCGCCGTCTATGACGACTACGCCCATCACCCGGTCGAGATCGCCTCGGTGCTCCGCGCTGCCCGCATGGCCGGCAAAGGGCGCATCATCGCCGTGATCCAGCCGCATCGCTACACGCGCCTCCAGTCGCTGTTCAACGAATTCTCTGCCTGCCTCGACGACGCCGATATCGTGCTTGTCACCCCGGTCTATTCGGCCGGCGAAGCGCCGATCGCCGGCATCGACCGCGACGAGCTTGCCTCTGGTCTCCGCCGTCACGGCCATCCCCATGTGCTAACGGTGGATGACGAGGCGACTCTCGCCGAGGCGGTAGCGCAACTCGCCACATCAGGCGATCTCGTGGTTGGTCTCGGCGCCGGCACCATCACCGATTGGATGAATGCTCTACCGAAGCGGCTTGCCGCGCGGGGGACATAGCCGTGAGCGGAGTCGATCTCGAATATCGGCTCACCGCGAGCCTTCCCGAGCTCCGCGGCAAGCTCAAATCTGATGCGCCGCTCAGGGACTACACCTGGTTCAGGGCTGGCGGCCCGGCGCAAGTCCTCTACTCGCCGGCCGATGAAACGGACCTCGCCTACTTCCTGCGCAGCACGCCCTCCGACATTCCCATCACCGTCATCGGTCTCGGCTCGAACCTTCTCGTGCGTGACGGCGGCATCGAAGGCGTCGTCATCCGCCTCGGCAAAGGTTTCGGCGAGATCGCAATTGAAGAGGGCTCCCGGCTCAGAACTGGCGCGGCCGTCCCCGACGTCAAGGTCGCCCGCGCCGCGGCCGACGCCGGCATCTCGGGTCTTTCCTTCTATCGCGGCATCCCCGGCTGCGTCGGCGGCGCGCTCCGCATGAATGGTGGCGCGCATGGGCGCGAGACCAAGGAGGTCCTGATCGAAGCGCGCGCTGTCGACCGCAAGGGTGAAGTGCGTGTGCTGCCAGTAGAAGAACTTCACTATGGGTATCGCCATTGCGGCGCGCCCGACGATTTCATCTTCACCGAGGCTCTGTTCCAGGGCGAGCCCGGCGACCCGGCCAAGATTCTTGCCGAGATGGACGACATCGCCGCATATCGCGAGCAGGCGCAGCCGATCAAGAGCAGAACCGGCGGCTCGACCTTCAAGAACCCGCCGGGCAAGAAGGCTTGGCAGCTCATCGATGCTGCCGGTTGCCGCGGGCTTTCCGTCGGCGACGCCAAGGTCTCCGAGATGCACTGCAACTTCCTCATCAATGAGGGGAATGCGTCAGGCACCGATATCGAGGAGCTTGGCGAGGCGGTGCGGGCGCGGGTGAAGGAGAATAGCGGCGTCGAGCTCGAATGGGAGATCAAGCGCCTCGGGGTCCCTCCGCCTGGCCGTTAGCGGCAATCGGTGATTTGCGCAAGGCCACGGGATCTTGGCCTTCGCCGCCGAAGGCGGATTCCTAAATCGCTCCGATTCAGCTAAAGCCCTCTCACGGTCTGTGAGGAGGGGTCCTTTGCCATGTCCAAGCAAGTTCATGTCGCCGTGCTGATGGGTGGCTGGTCGTCCGAGCGGGAGGTGTCGCTGCGCTCAGGCGCGGCTTGCGCCGCGGCGCTCGAAGGCGAAGCCTACCGCGTGACCCGCCTTGATGTCGGTCGCGACATCGCCGCGAGACTCGCTGAGATCAAGCCGGACGTCTGTTTCAATGCCTTGCATGGGCGCTACGGCGAAGATGGCTGCATCCAGGGCGTGCTCGAGACGCTTGGCCTTCCCTACACTCATTCCGGCGTGCTCGCCTCGGCGCTTGCCATGCATAAAGAGCGCGCCAAGGCCGTGCTTGCTGCCGCTGGCGTTCCTGTCGCCGAGAGCCGCGTCGTTTCGCGCGCCGAGGCCGCCAAGGCGCACGTCATGCCGCCCCCTTACGTGATCAAGCCCCCGACCGAAGGCTCCAGCGTCGGCGTCTTCATCGTGCGCGAGGATCAGCGCCACCCGCCCCAGGAGCTCACAAGGGCCGATTGGACCCTCGGCGAGGAGGTCATGGTGGAGCGCTATATCGCCGGGAGGGAGCTCACCTGCGCCGCCATGGGCGATGAGGCGCTGGGGGTGATCGAAATACGTCCGGCTGAAGGATTGGCCTTCTACGACTATGACGCGAAATACGCCCCCGGGGGGTCAATTCACGTCCTGCCGGCCCCGCTTAAACCAAATGTTTACCAATTGGTACAGAAGCTGTCGCTAGCGGCTCATAGGGCACTGGGCTGCCGGGGGGTCAGTCGCTCCGACTTTCGATACGACGACCGGCCGAAAGGCACCGGGGAACTGATCTGCCTCGAGGTCAATACCCAGCCTGGCATGACCTCGACGTCGCTTGTGCCCGAGCTCGCTGCCCATAGCGGCCGCTCGTTCGGCGAGCTGGTGCGCTGGATCGTGGAGGATGCATCGTGCAATCGCTAGGCTCCGCAAGGGGTGAGGCCAGGAGAAGGAGGTCGGCCGATGCGCTGTTGAAGCGCGGCATCGCCGCTCGCCGTTCATCCTCTCGTGGCTTGCCAGTGCTCGCCGGCGCGCGCCGCCTCATCACCCGGAGACCGAGATCGGTGCGGCTCGGTAAGCTCGGCCGCGATCGCGTCCGCGGCAAGTGGCTCGTCGTCTCGATCCTCTTCCTCGCCAGCGCGCTGCTTTACGGCGCCTGGATCGGGGGCGAGACGGAACGGCTTTTCGGCGCACTGAGCGGCGGCGTCGAGAAACTCGCGGTGGCGGCCGGCTTTGGCGCCAAGCGCATTATCGTCGAAGGTCAGCAACACACGACCGATGCCGAGATCACTGCGGCTCTCAAGGCCGGCCCAGACACGATGATGCTCGGCTTCGACACCGATGCCGCCAAGGCGCGGCTCGAAGCCGTTCCCTGGATCGAGCACGCGCAGGTCATGCGGCTTCTGCCGTCGACGCTCCAGGTCGAGATCGAGGAACGCGTTCCTTACGCCATCTGGCAGACCCACGGACAGACCTATGTCGTCGACGCCGAGGGCGTGACGCTCGCTCCGGCGCTGCGCGAGGCTTACCCCAATCTTCCGCTTGTGGTGGGCGATGGCGCGCCTAAGGCCGCGCCTGCCCTCTACGAGGCGCTCAAGCCTTATGGCGATCTCAAGCAGAAAATGATCGCCGCGATCCGTGTGGGCGACCGCCGCTGGACGCTGAAGCTCGCCTCCGGTCTCGAGATCATGCTGCCCGACGACAATGTCGGCGAAGCGCTCGCCTCGCTGACCAAGCTCGACGAACAGCGCGGTCTGCTGAAGCGCGACATCGCCTCGGTCGACCTGAGGCTACTCGACCGCATCACGGTGCGCCTCCGCGAGGAAGCCGACGCCTCGCCGCCAGGCGCCGAAGCAGCACAAGAGACGCCGACATCGAGCACCAAGACGGTCAAAGGCAAGACCTAGATAAAAGGGCAGGGGGATGGGATACACGACCACGATCAGGAGCAAGCGCCAGCGCATTGTCGCTGCGCTTGATATTGGCACCAGCAAGATCTGCTGCCTGATCGCCAAGACGTCGCCGGCGCCCGACTGGTTCGAAGGCAAGGGTGATGCCGTGCAGTTCGAGGTACTGGGCTGCGACCACGGCCGCGCCGAAGGGCTCAAGGCCGGCATGATCGCCCATCTCGACAGCGTCGAGCATTGTATCCGCCAGGCCGTCGATTCCGCCGAGCGCATGGCGGGGGTTACCGTCGAGGACGTACACGTCGCCGTCACCAGCGGCCGCCTCAAGAGCGAGAGCTTCTCGGCAAGCGTGGCACTGCCCTCCGGCGCTGTGCGCGATGAGGACGTGATGCGGCTGCTTGCCGGCGGGCGACAATATGCTGGCCGCGACAAGCGGACTGTGCTGCATGCCCTGCCGATGAGCTACCGCCTCGACGACAATGGCGGCATCAGCGAGCCGCACGGCATGTGCGGCGAGCAACTCTCGGTCGATCTTCACACCGTGACTGCCGACGACGTGGCGATGCGCAACATCATGCTCTGCGTCGAGCGCTGCCATCTCGGCGTGGCAAGCCTGGTCGCAGCGCCTTATGCGAGCGCGCTGTCGGTTGTTACGCCCGACGAAGCCAAGCTCGGCGTGGCACTGCTCGATTTCGGCGCCGGTACGACCACGCTTTCGGTCTTAGCCGATGGTCACTTCGTTCATGCTGACGCCATCGCGCTTGGCGGCAATGCCATCACCACCGACATCGCGCGCACGCTGGCCGCTCCCATCGAGCATGCCGAGCGGCTGAAGACGTTGCATGGCAGCGCCTTTGCCACGCTCTCCGACGAGCGCGAGATCATCACCTACCCGTGCGTCGGCGGGCTGACGCAAGGGAGCCTGAACCAGATCACCAAAGCGCAACTCGCCATCATCATTCGCCCGCGCATCGAGGAGATCCTCGATCTGATGCGGCGACGACTTGCCGCGAGCGGCTTGGCCGCTGAGGTCACTCAACATCTTGTGCTGACGGGTGGCGGCAGCCAGCTCACCGGGCTCTCCGAACTTGCCGCGAACATGTTCGGGCGTCCTGTTCGGCTTGGCCGGCCGCGCGGCATGAACGGTCTTCCAGCGGCTGCAAGCGCGCCAGATTTTGCGGCGGCGATCGGCCTCCTCCTGCATTGGTCGCGCGGCGACGACAGTCTGAGCACGCGCGCGGAACAGCGTTTCTTGCGTACCGGTACTGGCTACTTCGCCAGGGTCGGCGAGTGGATAAGGGACAACTTTTAGTCGGACGAGTGAGGCTCGGGGGCGAGCGCATCGCGGGGACGCGCTGCCAGGGGAGCCGGAGCAAGGGCAATGAACGATCGGAAGGCCACCATGTCTATCAACCTCAGAGTTCCTGATCTGACAGAACTCAAGCCGCGCATCACCGTATTCGGTGTCGGCGGCGCCGGCGGCAACGCCGTCAACAACATGATCGAATGCGGTCTCAAGGGCGTGGAGTTCGTGGTCGCCAACACTGACGCGCAAGCTTTGGCGAGCTCGACTGCCGAACGCCGCATCCAGATGGGCGCCAACGTCACCGAAGGTCTCGGCGCCGGCTCAAAGCCCGAGGTGGGTGCCGCCGCGGCAGAGGAGGCGATGGCCGACATCAAGGCCCATCTCGTCGGCTGCCACATGGTGTTCATCACCGCCGGCATGGGCGGCGGCACCGGCACAGGTGCGGCTCCCGTGATCGCGCGCGCCTCACGCGAAGAGGGCATCCTCACGGTCGGCGTCGTGACCAAGCCGTTCCAGTTCGAGGGTTCGCGGCGCCTGCGTGCTGCCGAGGCCGGGATCGATGAGTTGCAGAAATACGTGGATACGCTTCTCATCATCCCGAACCAGAACCTGTTCCGGGTGGCCAACGAGAAGACCACCTTCACCGACGCCTTCTCCATGGCCGACGACGTGCTTCGTGGCGGCGTTGCCTGCATCACCGACTTGATGGTGAAAGAGGGCCTCATCAACCTCGACTTCGCCGATGTCCGCACCATCATGGCGGGCATGGGCAAGGCGATGATGGGCACCGGCGAAGCGACCGGCGATCGGCGCGCCATCGAGGCGGCCGAAGCTGCCATCTCCAATCCGTTGCTCGACGATGTGTGCATGAAGGGGGCGAGCGCGCTGCTCGTCTCCATCACCGGCGGCAACGACCTCACCCTTTACGAGGTTGACGAGGCGGCGAGCCGCGTCCGCGCCGAGGCCGATCCCGACGCCAACATCATCGTCGGCGCGACCTTCGATGATGAGCTCGACGGCACGATCCGCGTGTCTGTGGTTGCGACCGGCATCGGGCTTGCGCCGCAGCTTTCAGTCCAAGCGCCGCCGATGTCCGTCCAAAATCCTGCAATGCAGGATCGCGGCAGGCTGAGCGAGCGGCTCGCAGGGTTGAGCGCCATGCCGCACCAGGGGCCAGCGCCCGTCGCATCGGACGAGCCTAGCCTCGTGCTCGGCCCGAACGAGATGGTGAAGGAGCCGCACGTGTGGCGCGCTCCCGGCAATGTCACCATCGAGAAGCGCCCCATGCAAATGCAGGCGGCGCCGCTTCCCATGGGCATGGCCAAGCCGGCACAGCCCGTGGCGCCGCAGCGGGCCTTCCAGCCCGCGCCGCCCGCCACGATCCGGCGTCCCGTGCGGCGCATGCCGGCGGTGGAAGAGCTTCCGCTCATTGCCCAGAACGAGATCAAGGCCAAGGCAGGCGATGAGTCTCAACTTGGACTTGCCGCACAAAAACGGCGCGTGGGCTTCCTCGAGCGGCTCGCGAATGTCGGCCGCGGGCGCAAAGAGCCGGATGCGGAGATGGCTCCGGCGCCGAAGCGGGAACCCGAGTTCGGCCAGCAGTGGCAATCCAAGGAGACGACGAGGATGCAGCCCAGGCCGCAGATGCAGTCGCAGCCTGTGGTCGAGGACGAGCCGGAGCTTGAGCCCGATCCCATGCCTCAGCCTCAGCCGCAGGCGGCATCGAGACCGGTGAGAATCGAGCGTCCGCGCATGGCAGCCCCGGTTCCGCTCAACCCCAAGCGTGTCGAGCCCCAGACGCGTGTCGCCATGAACGAAACGAGCGTCACATTGGCCGAATCGCAGGGCGACGACGACCTGGAAATTCCCGCCTTTCTGCGTAGGAGAGCCAACTGAGCGCAGGTGACGGCGTTAACCAAGATGCCAGTACGCCTGACGACGATGACAGAAAAGCTAATAGAATCATACAGTTATAAGGACGCGCAGACGGTAATACAGTGAAAGAAACCGTGATTTGTCGCCCCTTGGTCCGAGCGTTAAGGTTCCTCATAGATTGATCAGCGGAACCAAAAAGGCACGCGCCAAGGGCTGACAAGGTCCGGTTCCAAGTGCCAGGGAGCGCTGATCAATGGGGGGCTCGGGGTTCTCTCCTTGAGCTAGGGAACTCAAAAAGACGGCACGGGGGCCATGAGGGGATTCATAGGGGCACGGCAAACGACGCTTGCCGACGAGATTTCACTAACCGGCACCGGAGTCCATAGCGGAGCGCCAGTCTCCGTGGTGTTGTGTCCCGCCGATGGGGACACGGGGGTCCGCTTCCTCCTTTCCAATGGCGACGCCGACGGCACCGAGATCGTTGCAGACCAGCGCTCAGTGACCGGGGTTACGCTGTGCACCGTGCTTGGCGACGGCAACGGCGCCTCTATCGCCACGGTCGAACATATCCTCGCCGCCTTGCGCGGTCTTGGCGTCGACAACGCCTTGATCGAGATCGACAGCACCGAAGTCCCGATCATGGACGGCAGCGCTGCGCGCTTCGTCGAGGCGATCGACGAAGTCGGCCTCACCGAACTCGAAAGCCCGCGCCGGTTCCTCAAAGTGCTGAAGCCTATCCGCATCGAGGAGAACGGCGCTTTCGGCGAGCTCACGCCCTATAACGGCTTCCATCTCGACGTCGAGATCGATTTCGATACGACGCTGATCGGCACTCAGCGCATCGAAATCGACGTCAATCCCGGCTCCTTCCGCCGCGAATTGGCGCGCGCGAGGACCTTTGGCTTTATGAAGGACGTCGAGCGGCTCTGGGCTGCTGGCCTTGCGTTGGGCGCTTCGCTCGACAACACCGTCGCCATCGGCGATGACCGGATCATTAACCGCGAGGGCCTTCGCTATCGCGACGAGTTCGTGCGCCACAAGGCGCTCGACGCGGTCGGCGACCTCGCCCTTGCCGGCGCCCCTATCCTCGGCGCCTACCAATCCCGTCGGGGCGGCCATCGCCTGAACACACTGGTGCTCAAGGCCCTGTTCGCCGATGCCGACGCGTGGACCATGATCGAAGCTCCGCGTTACCGCGAGGTCCGTCATGCGGAGCTCAGCCACCGTCTCGCCGCTGCTAATTTTGCGCCCGAGCGGAGCTGATCGGCGCTTCGCGCTCATTGGCCGTAGCCCTGCGGGAATGAACGGCGTTTGCGCGCTCGAAGGGTCTCGCTTGCTGGCTCAGGTCCGATCACCCTGAAACCGGGCAAAAAAACACCATAATCAGCTAGTTGGTTGGGGCTCATCTGCGCTAGTTTCACCGTCGGCGGCGATGACCTCGTGCGAGGCCGTGCGCGAGGGGACGGCTCTTGAGGGGTGGCATGTCCGGTCAGGGAGCGACGAGGCGATCTCTGACGCCTTCGCGGGCGCAGTCTCTTCGCCTGCCGGCGGCTCTGCTCGGCATCGTGCTCACCGCAGGCATCCTGGCCGGCTGCGGGTCCTTGTGGGGCAAGAAGGAGATCGTCGAGGACAACGATCCTCCCGACGTCAGCTATGGCAAGGCCGAGGTGATGATCAACAAAGGCGCCTATGCCGACGCCGCCAAGGAATACGAAGAAGTCGACATCAATCACCCGTATTCGCAGGAGGCCCGCAGGGCCATCGTCATGGCGGCCTACGCTTATTACAAGGCGGGTAAATACGAGGACGCCGTCTCCGCGGCCGACCGCTACCTCACGCTCCACCCGGGCACGCAGGAATCGGACCTCGCCCAGAACATCATCGGCATGTCCTATTACAACCAGGTACTGGATCCCAAGCGCGACCAGACCTTCGCCCGCAAGTCGCTGTCCGCCTATGAGACCCTGCTCCAGCGCTACCCCGATTCGCGCTACGCGGCCGAAGCCTCCAATCGGATGCGCATTCTGCGCGATCTTCTGGCTGCCAACGAGATGATGGTCGGGCGCTATTATCTTCGCACCAACAACTATCTTGCCGCCATCAATCGCTTCCGCGTCGTCATAACGTCGTACCAGACGACAGAGCAGGTGGAAGAGGCCTTGATGCGTCTGACCGAGGCCTATATGGCGTTAGGTATCGTCAACGAGGCTCAAACGGCGGCAGCCGTGCTCGGCCATAACTTCCCGGATAGCAAGTGGTACGGCCACGCTTACGATATCCTGCAGCGATACGGCGTGCAGCCGCAGGAACACGAGGGATCGTGGATCACTCAGACCTTCAAAGGCAACGCCCCTCCGGCCTGATCCTTGCGTCATGCTAGCGGCGCTCTCGATCCGCGACATTGTTTTGATCGACAAGCTCGATCTCGAATTCGGCCAAGGATTGTTCGTGCTCACCGGCGAGACCGGCGCCGGCAAGTCGATTCTGCTCGATGCGCTTTCGCTCGCGCTCGGCTCGCGCGGCGATGTCTCCCTCGTGCGGCAGGGCGCCGCCCAAGGCCATGTAACGGCAAGCTTCGAGCTCGATCCGTCGCATCCGGTCTTGGTGCTGCTCGCCGAGAACGGCATCGAGGCCAAGGGGGCCGTCATCCTCCGCAGGGTGCAAGGCGCTGACGGGAGAAGCCGCGCTTTTCTCAATGACATCAGCGTGAGTGCTCAACTGTTGCGCCAGGTTGGGCGCGCGCTGGTCGAAATTCACGGCCAGCATGACGAGAGGGCTCTGATCGACCCCAGCGGGCATCGCGACCTCGTGGATGCCTTTGGCGGATTGGGCGGAGAGGCCGCGCGCGTGGCCGAGGCCTATGCGGCTTGGCAAGAGGCCGAGGAGGCGCAGGCGCGTCACGCATCGGCGATCGCAGCCTTTCTTGCCAATGCTGATTATCTCCGCCACGCGCTCGAGGAGCTTCGCCTGCTCGACCCTAAGCCCGGCGAGGAGGAGACCTTAGCGTCCCGCCGCCAGATGATGATGCACGCCGAGAAGATCGCCGCCGAGCTCGCTGAAGCACTCGATGCCTTGCAAGGAGAGGGGACCGACGGGGCAAGACTGGCCGCGGCGCTTAGGCGCATCGAGCGGCAGGCTCAGCTCGCCAGCGAGTTGCTCGCTCCGGTGGCCGAGGCTCTCGAGCGCGTGCTCGCCGAGACCGATGCCGCCCGCGCCAAGGTCGAGGAGGCGTTGGCCGCGACGTCCTTCGAGCCGAAGGAGCTCGAAAGCGTGGAAGAGCGTCTGTTTGGGCTGCGTGCCGCCGCGCGCAAGCACAAGGTCATGGTCGACGATTTGCCGGCGCTAAGAGACCGGCTTGAGGCCGAGCTTGCCGCGCTCGATGTGAGCGAAGGCCGCGCCACCGAGCTCGAGAAGGCCGCAAGCTCAGCGCGCAAGTCCTATGAATCTGCAGCCCTTTCCCTGAGCAAGGCGCGTAAGGCTGCGGCCGCCCGGCTCGATGAAGAGGTGACCCGTGAGCTTGCGCCTCTCAAGCTCGAAAAAGCATCCTTCCTCACCCATATGGAGACGGTTCCTCTAGCCGAAGGCGGACCGAGTGGCATCGACCGCATCGCCTTCTTCGTCAGGACCAATCCCGGCACCGAGCTGGGCCCCTTGATGAAAGTAGCCTCGGGCGGAGAGCTCGCGCGGGTCATCCTCGCGCTCAAGGTCGTGCTTGCCGCACGCGGTTCGGCCCCCACCCTCATCTTCGATGAGGCCGATGCCGGGGTGGGCGGCGCAACCGCTGCGGCCGTCGGCGAGCGCTTGGCAAATCTTGCGAGCCGCGTCCAGGTGCTGGCCGTGACCCATGCCCCGCAGGTCGCGGCGCTCGCGAGCGGTCATATGCTGATCGCCAAAGAGGCCGTGCTTGGACCCGAGGGTGAGGCCATGGCGACGCGCGTGAGCGTGCTCGAAGGGGCGCATCGCCGCGAGGAGATCGCGCGCATGCTCGCGGGGCAAACGATTACCGACGAAGCGCGGGCGGCGGCGGCGAGGCTCATGAACCGCTCGGCGTGACGAAAAGATAATGAAGGCGAAGAATAAGGCCAGGGATACGACAGAGGCGAAGCCGGTCTCCGAGCTTGACGAGACCGAGGCAGCGTCCGAGCTTGCGAGGCTCGCGGCCGAGATCGCCCATCACGACGAGCTTTATTACCGCAAGGACCAGCCGGAAATCTCCGACGCTGCCTACGATGCCTTGCGCGCGCGGAACGGGGAGATCGAGGCGCGCTTCCCCCATCTCATCCGTGACGACAGCCCGTCCTTGCGCGTCGGCGCGCCCCCCGTAGAGGCCTTCGGCAAGGTCGTTCATCGCGTGCCGATGCTGTCGCTCGGTAACGTCTTCGACGAGGAAGACTTGCGCGATTTCCTCGACCGCATCTCCCGCTTCCTGGGGCTTTCTTCGCTCCAGGGCTTGGCCTTCACCGCCGAGCCCAAGATCGACGGCCTTTCCATCACCATCCGCTACGAACATGGCAAGCTGGTTCAGGCCGCGACGAGGGGCGACGGCTACGAGGGCGAGAACGTCACCGCCAATGTCCGCACCATCGCCGACGTGCCGAAGGTTATCAAGACCAAGGGTTTTCCTGATCCCTTCGAGGTGCGGGGCGAGATCTATATGAGCCGCGCCGCCTTCCAGCGCCTGAATGAGGAGCAGGAAAGCCGCGGCGACAAGGTGTTCGCCAATCCGCGCAATGCCGCGGCGGGCTCTCTCCGGCAGATTGATTCGGGCATCACCGCCTCGCGCCCTTTGCGCTTTTTCACCTATGGCTGGGGCGAGGTTGCGAAGCTTCCGGCCGAGACGCAGTGGGACGTCTACCAGGTGATGCACGCTTGGGGCTTTCCGCTGAATCCGCTCATCAGGCTGACCCACTCGATCGAGGAGATGCTTGTGGCCTATCGGGACATCGAGAGCGGCCGTTCGGGCCTCGATTACGACATCGACGGCATCGTCTATAAGCTCGACCGCCTCGACCTCCAGGAACGGCTCGGCTTCGTCTCACGCGCGCCACGCTTCGCCGTTGCTCACAAATTCCCGGCCGAGAAGGCGACCACCACCTTGCGCGACATCGATATCCAGGTGGGGCGCACCGGCGCGCTGACCCCCGTCGCCAAGCTCGATCCCGTCACCGTCGGCGGCGTCGTGGTGCAAAACGCGACCCTGCATAATGAGGATGAGATCGCGCGCAAGGACATCCGCATCGGCGACACGGTGGTCGTGCAGCGCGCCGGCGACGTCATCCCGCAGATTCTCGGGGTGGTTCAACAGAAACGGCCTAAGGGCGCCAAACGATTCGTCTTTCCCGATGTCTGCCCCGCCTGCGGGAGCCACGCCACGCGCGAGATCAATCCTAATACCGGCAAGGAGGACGCGGTCAGACGCTGCACCGGCGGGCTGATCTGCCCGGCGCAAAGGGTCGAGCGCCTGAAGCATTTCGTCTCGCGCAATGCCTTCGACATCGAGGGGCTCGGCGAGAAGCATATCAAAGCGTTCTACGAGGACGGCCTGATCCAGTCTCCGCCCGACATCTTCACCCTCGCGGCACGCGACAAGCATGCGAGTTCGAAGCTTGCGATGCGCGAAGGCTGGGGCGAGACCTCCGCCGCCAAGCTCTTCGCTGCCATCGAGGCACGGCGCAACATCAGGCTCGACCGCTTCATCTATTCGCTCGGCATTCGCCACGTTGGTGAGACCACGGCCAAGCTGCTGGCGCGGAACTACGGCACCGCCGATGCCTTCCTTGCGGCCATGAAAGACGCAACCGCCAGTCGGGAAGGGGAGGCCTTCGCCGAGCTCGACAATATCGAGCAGATCGGCCCTGCGGTGGCGGCGGCCATCGCCGATTTCTTCGCCGAGCCGCATAACGTCGCCGTGGTCGAGGACCTGCTGAAGGAGGTTAGCCCCGAGCCGCTCGAGGCGGTCGACCATGCCTCGCCGATCTCCGGCAAGACGGTCGTGTTCACCGGCACGCTCGAGCGCATGACCCGCTCTGAGGCGAAGGCGCGGGCCGAGCGGCTCGGCGCCAAGGTCGCTGGCTCAGTATCCAAGAACACCGATTACGTGGTGGCAGGTCCTGGTGCCGGCTCAAAGCTGAAGAATGCCGAAGCGCTGGGCGTTCAAGTTCTTACCGAGGAGGAATGGCTCAAGCTGATCGATTGACACGAAAACACGGAAACACTAGGCTCGTGTCGTGAAAAACGTCACGCTAAGCCTTAAAGAGAGCGTTGCCCGCTGGGCGCGGGTTAAGGCCGCCGAGCAAGACAAGAGCCTGTCGCGTTTTTTGGCCGACCTGCTCGAAGAGCGCATGCGCCGCGAGTTGGGTGACTATGCCGAATTCCTGAAGACGTTTCGCTCGGTCAAGCCCGTTCGTCTGCGCGAGACCGGCGAGAAGCTCCCCACTCGTGACGAGCTCTATGACCGCAAGCTGTTTCGTCGATAGCAACGTTCTGGTCTACGCTCGCGACGTAACCGAGCCCGACAAGCAGGAACGCGCGACGCTATGGATCGAAACTCTGGGGATCGCGAATGCAGGGAGGCTCAGCTATCAGGTTCTTGTTGAGGCCTATTCGGCTTTGACGCGTCCTAACAAGCCGCACATGGCGACCGCTGCGGCTAGAAAGTACGTCGCGAACTTTCACCACTGGCACCCGCTTGCGATCGACCACATCGTCATCGAGGCTGCCTGGGGCGTACAGGATCGTTTCGCTTTCAACTGGTGGGATTGTCTAATCATCGCGGCTGCGCGCTTAAGCGACTGCAGCTACGTCCTTACTGAAGACCTGCAACATGGCCAGGATCTTGATGGGCTTGTCATCGTGGATCCCTTTCAAGTCGAGCCTGACGCCGTCCAATAGTCTCGGGCTCAGCCGTATCTCAGTTTCATGGCGATGATGGCGAGCGCCAAGCCAAGCGTGATCGCATTCGAGATGATGATGGGCAGATTGTCGATCAGGCAGCCGAAGACGAGCCAGAGCGCGACCCCGATCGCGAACGTCACGTACATATAAAGCGAGATTGCCCGCGTCTCCTTGTAGCGGATGATGTGCAGCGCCTGCGGCACGAAGGCCGTGGTGGTGAGCGTCGCCGCCGTGGCCGACACGAGAATCTCGAGCGACATGCAGCCTGACTAGCGCGTCTCGGCCGGGATGTCGCGCAGCATCGCGGCAAAGCTTCGGGTAGGAGAGATGCACGCGCGTGGACGAGGGGGGCCGCTTGGCGAGGCAGAGGCCTGGACGCCGCTCGGTCGCGGGGCGGATGGGCGAGGCATGAAGCCGCCGCCGCAATTCGGGCAGACATTGTGCAGCACCGTCTCGACGCAGGCGGCGCAGAAGGTGCATTCGTAAGTGCAGATGCGGGTGTCGAGCGCGCCAAAGCGGGAAACCAGTAACCCCTGTCCTACTGGGTTGTTAGGTCTGGCCTTACTGGATTGCCCGGGCCTTCGCCCGCCGAAGGCTTTTACAGAGTTCTAATGAGAGTTTCGAGGCTTCGGCCCGCAGGCGGGTCAAGCCGGGCAATGACAACCAAACGGATGGGGCTAGCCGATCGGAGCGGTGGCATGGCGGAGCCAGGCTCGGTCGTCGCTCCTCAGCACCGGCTCGATCTCCCGCCTAACGCGCGCGTGATAAGCGTTGACCCAGGCAAGCTCGACGGGAAGGAGTTGCTTGGGGTCGATGAGACGCCGGTCGAAAGGAGCGAGAGTAAGCGTCTCGAATCCAAGCATGTCCCGTGTGCCGCCTTGGATTGGCTCCGGCGGCGTGACCAAAACGAGATTTTCCAGCCTGATGCCGTACTGGCCTTCGAGATAGAAGCCGGGTTCGTTGGACAAGATCATGCCAGGCTCGAGCTCAGCCGTGCCGAGGCGCGACAGGCGCTGTGGTCCCTCGTGCACGGCGAGATAGCTGCCGACTCCGTGACCCGTCCCGTGGTCGTAATCGAGTCCCGCGTCCCACAGCGGGCGCCGGGCGAACGGGTCGAGATCCTGTCCGCGCGTTCCCTTGGGGAAGCGCGCCGTGGCGATGGCGATATGCGCCTTCAGCACGAGGCCGTAGTGCCGGCGCATCTCAGCCGAAGGCGTGCCGATAGCCAGCGTGCGGGTCACGTCGGTGGTGCCGTCGAGATACTGGCCGCCGGAGTTGATGAGGTAGAGCGATCCAGGCTTCAGCTGGCGCTTGGTGGCGAGCGTAGGACGGTGATGCACCACGGCGCCGTTAGAACCGGCGGCCGAGATGCTGTCGAAGCTGATGTCCTTGAGCTGACCCGACTCGCGGCGGCAGGCTTCGAGCTTCAGCGCCGCCTCGACCTCGTCGATCCGCCCCGAATTGGCCGTCTCGTCGAGCCAGGCGAGGAAGCGCGCCATGGCCACGCCGTCGCGCAATTGCGCCTGGCGCGCGCCCTTGATTTCGACCGCGTTCTTGATGGCCTTGGGATGGGTGCAAGGATCGGTGCCCGGGACGAATTTGGCGCCTTCGGCCTCGAGCAGTTTGGCAAAGCGCATCGGCGCCGTCTCGGGATCGAGCCGCACCCGCGCGCGCGACTGCCCGAGAAGTCTCTGATCTTGTCGGCAAGCGTTGAGGGCTCGGCGATCTCGACAAGGTCGCTAAGATCGCCACGCACATTGTCGCCGACTTTGTCCGCATCTATGAAGAGGGTGGGCCGCCCGTTCGCCGGCACCAGCGCATAGGCAAGCGCAACCGGCGTGTGTCTGATGTCGCCGCCGCGGACATTGAACAGCCAGGCAATCGAATTGAGCATGGTAAGGAGGACGGCGTCGAGCTTCTCCTGCTTGAGCAAGTCCTGGACGTCGCCGATCTTGTCCTTCGCGCTTCGCCCGGAGAATTCGAGGCCGTGCGGGATGAGGGGAGCGGCTGAGGGCTTCGGGCGGTCCTCCCACAGGGCGTCGATGGGGTTCGTCTCCACCGGCACGAGCTTGATGCCGCTCCGGCTCAAGACCTCGGTGAGACGCTCGATCTCCTTGATGGTATGGAGCGCCGGGTCGTAGCCGACGGCCGCGCCCTTGTTGAGCTTCTCCGAGATCCAGCTCGAAGGCTTGGCCTCGGGCGTCTGCAGCACCTCGAACAGCGTGGGATCGGCCTGGGCGCGCGCTTGCAGGATATAGCGTCCATCGACAAAGAGAGCCGCGGCCTTGTCGAGCACGATGGCGACGCCGGCTGACCCGGTGAAGCCGGTGAGCCAGGCAAGCCGCTCGGCAGGAGGCGGCAGGAACTCGTCTTGATGCTCATCGCTGTGCGGCACGAGGAAGCCCTTGAGCTTCCGCGACCGCATCTCGCGCATCAGCGCCTTGATCCGCTCGCCGCTTGCGGCAGGCGCGGCTGCCTCCTCGAAACTCTGATACATCGCCGCTTTGTATGCTTAAACCGGAGCTCCGATCAATCGCCGACCTTCCGGTTGTTGCGACGCCTTAGCGCGAGCGTCGTCCATCCATCGAGAATGACTTGCTTTTCGACCATGAAGCCGAAGGCTGACGTGCGCGCCTCGATCGTTCGCGCCTGGGTTTGGGTCAGTCCCGAGAGGATGGCAATGCCTCCCGGTTCAACGTGCCGCAAGAGTTGAGGCGCGAGCGCCCAGAGCGCGCGCTCGAGAAGATTGGCGAGCAGCAAATCGGCGCTGATATGCCGCAAGCGCGGGTGCGCGAAGCCGTGCGCGGTCACGACGCTGAGGAGGGGTCCTGCGTGGTTCTTCCTGGCGTTGTCGCCAGTGGTCACCGTCGCGACCGCGTCAGAATCGCTCGCGAGCACCTTGCGCTGAAGTGCCTTTGCCACCGCAATTGCGAGAATACCCGTGCCCGTGCCGATATCGACGATCACGCGCGGACGCTCGCGCTTGAGGAGATCATCGAGCGCGATGAGACAGCCGCGCGTGCTGGCGTGATGCGCGGTGCCGAAGGCCTGGCCTGCATCGATCTCGATGGCGAGGGGGCGCTTGGGCACGCGGCCCCTGTCATGACTGCCATGGACGAGGAAGCGGCCCGCTCGAACCGGCCCGCGCTTCCCTTGCGAGAGCGTCACCCAGTCGGCCGCGGCGAGCTCCTCGATGCTGAGCGCTGCGTGCGCGGCGCCCTCCAACGCCGCACTAAGCGCATCCTCACGCGGCCATTCAGCGTAGAGCGCAGAGACCTCGAAGTGTCCGTCGCCGCGCTCGAACAGCGAGACGGCAAGGGCTGGCGGCTCGACCGCCTCCTCAAGGCGCGACGCGATCGCCTCAGCCTGTGGTGCCTTCGCAAGCAGGGTGACTTGATAGCCCGCTTGCGTGCCGGACGATGCTGATGCGGGGGTCTCGCTCATGCCGTGCGGTGCGATGCAGCCTGGTCGAGCGCATCGACATCGAGCAGCCGGTCCCACAGCCGGTCGAGATGGTCGCGCGCCTCCTCAGGCGCGATCGCGGTCAGTTCCCCTGCCGCGTCCGAGCGCACGAGGCCGTCAGCGATCAGCCGGCCCAAAGCGTCCTCGGCATCGAAATTGATGGTCGCCCCACAACGCTCGGCCACGAAGCCCTCGATCGCGCCCTTGAGGTCGGCGAGCGCGTCATAATGCGAGGGCCGCCGGGCTAGGAAGGCATAGAGCAACATGTCTTCCTTGGCATCCTCCTCCTCGGCGCTGTCGGCGATCAACGTCAGCGCACCGCGATTATTGGCGAGGCCTGCAGAAATAGAGATTCTGCGCCAGCACCATCATGTAGTGATTGCGCGTGTTGAAGAAGCTCATCACCTGGCGAAAGATGACGGCGCTGAAGCCCACGAGCCCGACTGCGAGCGTGATCGGGTTGGTGGCGGCCAGAATCTTGGTCGCGGTTCCCACGACGCCCGCCGCAGTGCCGCCTCCGGCAGTCAGCATCAGCCTCAGCTTGTCGAACGGACGGAACTCAATCCGCGTGTTGGGGAACAGCATCTCCAAATCGATCTGCGGGATGCGTTTGAAGACCTTGACATAGATGTGGTCGCTCGAGACGCCGACCGGCAAATGCCGGCGCCGCTTCATCACCATCTGCCGCGCGCGATTGGAGCTCATGCCGGTCGCCGCCATGATCTCGGCGGCACGCCTCTCGGTCGATTTCAGCTTCAACAGCAGGAACAGGCGCTGAAAGATGTGCACCTTGTAGCGATCCTTGGTGAGGTAGAGCCGCCAAGGATTGCGCTCTTCGCGCGTCTCGGCCGAGGCGCCGCGGAAATAGAGCAGCGCCTCATCGAAATCGCTCATGTCGACCTCGAGATAGAGACCATGCGGCGAGCGCGCGATGAGCAGGCGCTGCACATCCTCGGGGCTCAGCCGCACGTAATTGGCTTCGCTCAGCAGTGCCTCGATGCCTTTGATGAACTCGGCCTGAGCTTTCTGCCTGGCTTCGGCATGGAGCTCGATCAGGTTGACCGTGTCGCTGTCGGGGCTGAAGGGCAAATAGTCGTCGATGAGCGCGAGCAGCCGCATCCGGTACGATTGATGGCGCCAGGCGGCGAGGCAATCGAGCGCGCGATCCCAGTCGCGCTCCTCGCCGCCATCGTCTTTCAGCATGGCGACGAGCTTGGCCCTGAGCCCATGCCGGCTGAGGGGAATAAAATACTGACTCTCCGGCGTCGCCGACAGCCCTGGGAGATCCAGGACCTTCGACGGGACGCTCGCCGGCTTCTCTTTCCCGCCTGCTGCGCGAGAGGGCACGCCCCGTTTATCCCTTGACAACCTCGGTCTTCCGCTTTGCATCAATGTGTTTGCGGGCCACCTCAAAATGCCGTCAAGGGATAAACGCGGGGCACGCTGTCCACCAGAGCCTGCATGGCGGGCGAGCTTAGGCGACCGGCCCCTTCACAATCAAATGGGTCGCAGCGTCCGCCTTGCCCCTGACTCAGCCGGGCAAATGGCGAGCCCTACTGCGCCTGAGACGTGGTCTTGGCGGTAGAGAACGCCTGCTTGCCGAAGCAGACGCGCGGCGCGTTCTCCTGTTTGCACGGCGCACCGGCCGGCGTCCCGCAAACTTGCGCGAGCGATGCTCGGGGCACGCAGGCGCCGTCGGGTCCGCGCCAGCCGGTGCCGCCTTTGCAGCCGCAGCCCTGGCAGCGGCAGGCATCGTCGGCAAGGACGGGCGAGATTGCGCAAAGCGAGAACAGAATGAGAACCGTAGAGATGGCACGCATGGAGATACTCCCTCTTCAGACCCAC
This sequence comes from uncultured Alphaproteobacteria bacterium, assembly GCA_963732205.1. Lineage (GTDB taxonomy): Bacteria > Pseudomonadota > Alphaproteobacteria > Rhizobiales > Methyloligellaceae > Methyloceanibacter. The sequence continues at coordinate 76,415 of CAVSYE010000004.1, read as the reverse complement.
ACGCCAGCAATGTACACGTTTTGTTCCCATGATGATGGAAGGGGCGCGGAGGGCCCGGATTCAACCCTCACCAATTGAGGCACATGGCGGAGAATTTCTTGAACGCCTTGGCGTCGCGCGGAGCCGCGAGTTCGGCGCCTGGCGCATCGATGCTGATCCTCTCGCCCTTGTCGGCAATCTCGACAGCGAGGCGCTTGCCCGGCACGCTCGTCTCGTAGCGATAGATCTCGCCGTCGGGGAGATTGGGGCATTCATTGTCGCCGCCGCAAATATCAGCCGTGAGCGGCACCTCCTTACGCCCAGCCTTCATCTCGATTACGAGCACGACCTTGTCCGACTTGGTGGTGGTGCCTTTGTCGGTGTCGACCTCGATGCGGGTCTCGTCTCTGCCCGTCTCGCCTTCCTCCTGGCCGCAAGTGATGGTCAGCACCGGCTTGCTTGGTTCGCCATAGAAGAGATAGGCGACCTCAGACCGCTCCACGCTCCAACCGGGCTCTGCGCTCGCGCAGGGAACGCTTGCGATCGCAGCGGCCAGCGTCGTCGCCAGCGCAAGCGGGAAGGCAGGTCGCACCAAGCTCAGACGCGCTCCACAAAGGTGTCGACCACCTTCTTCTGCCCGGCTTTGTCGAAATCGACGGTGAGCTTGTTGCCGTCGACATGGGTGACATGGCCATAGCCGAATTTCTGGTGGAACACGCGGGCGCCGATTTCGAGGCCCGCACCCTCTGCCGTGCTTGCGGCGACGAGCGTTCCGTCGATGGTGATGGGCTCGCGCGAGCGCTTCTGCTCGGCCCCGCGCGGGCGGTTGCGCTGCGCCCGCTGCCAACCCGGCGTCTCGTAGAAGCCCGCGGCGAACAGATTCTCGGCCGTGTCGAAGCGGCTCGGCCCATAACCGCGCATGCCCTTATCCTCAGCGACCTCGACATGATCGACCGGGAGTTCGTCGATGAAGCGCGAGGGCAGCGCCTGCTGCCAGGTGCCATGATTGCGGCGGTTCTGGGCGAAGGTGATCTTGGCGAGCTTCCGCGCTCGCGTCAGCCCGACATGAGCGAGCCTGCGCTCCTCCTCTAGCCCTGCGCGACCCGACTCATCGAGGCTGCGCTGATGGGGGAGCAGCCCTTCGTCCCAGCCGGGGAGGAACACCGTGTCGAATTCGAGCCCCTTGGCGCTATGTAGCGTCATCAGATTGACGCGGGTCTCGCCTTCCTCGGTGGCCGCGTCCATCACCAGCGACACGTGCTCGAGGAAGCCGGCAAGCGTGTCGAACTCTTCCATGAAGCGGATCAGCTCTTTCAGGTTCTCGAGCTTGCCTTGCGCCTGCTGCGACCGCTCGGATTGCCACATGGCGGTGTAGCCCGACTCGTCCAGGATCGCCTCGGCGAGCTCGGTATGGCGCATCGTCTCGATCAGCGAGCGCCAGCGGTCGAACGAGGCGAGGAGGTCGGCGAGCGCCTTGCGCGGCTTTGGCTTCAGCTCTTCGGTCTCCACGATCAGCCGCGCCGCCTGCATCAGCGGAACCCCGCGCGCCCGCGCAAGCTGATGCAGCAACTTCAGGCTCGACTCGCCGAGCCCCCGCCGCGGCGTGTTGACGATGCGCTCGAATTTGAGATCGTTCGCCGGATTGAGCGTCACCTCGAAATAGGCGGTCGCATCTTTGATCTCCTGGCGCTCGTAGAAGCGCGGGCCGCCGATGACGCGATAGGGGAGGCCGAGCGTGATGAAGCGATCCTCGAAGGCGCGCATCTGGAACGAGGCGCGCACGAGGATGGCGATCTCGCTCAACGAGTGGCCCTGCCGCTGAAGCTGCTCGATGTCCTCGCCGATGACGCGGGCCTCCTCCTCGTCGTCCCAGCAGCCTTCGACCACGACCTTCTCGCCGTCATCGCCGTCGGTATGAAGCGTCTTGCCGAGGCGTCCCTTGTTGTGGGCAATGAGCCCTGAGGCGGCGCCGAGGATATGCCCGGTCGAGCGATAGTTGCGTTCGAGTCTGATGATCTTGGCGCCGGGGAAGTCGGTCTCGAATCTGAGGATGTTGTCGACCTCGGCTCCGCGCCAGCCATAGATCGACTGATCGTCGTCGCCGACGCAGCAGATATTGCCGTTACCCTGCGCCAGAAGCCGGAGCCACAGATATTGCGCGACATTCGAGTCCTGGTACTCGTCGACCAGCATGTAGCGGAAGCGCTGCTGGTATTTCTCCAGCACGTCCTGGTGCTCTTGGAACAGTCGCAAATTTTCGAGCAAGAGATCGCCGAAATCGGCGGCGTTCAGCTCTTTCAGCCGGCGCTGATAAAGCGCGTAGAGGTCGCGCGCGCGGCCATTGGCAAAGGCGAAGCTCTCGCCCTCCGGTACGCGCCTAGGCGTAAGCCCGCGGTTCTTCCAGCCGTCGATCATGGCGGCGAGCACCCGTGCCGGCCAGCGCTTCTCGTCGATGTTCTCGGCCTCGAGCAGCTGCTTGAGCAGCCTGATCTGGTCGTCGGTGTCGAGCACGGTGAAGGAAGGCTTGAGGTCGACCAGCTCGGCGTGCCGGCGTAGGATCTTCACCCCGATGGCATGGAAGGTGCCGAGCCAAGGCATGCCTTCGACCACGCCGCCGATCAGCTCGGCCACGCGCGCCTTCATCTCGCGTGCTGCCTTGTTGGTGAAGGTCACGGCGAGGATCTCGTAGGGCCTCGCCCTGCCTAAGCTCAAAATATGGGCGATCCGCGTGGTGAGTACCCGCGTCTTGCCGGTGCCGGCGCCAGCAAGCACGAGAAGCGGACCGTCGAGCGTCTCGACCGCCTCGCGCTGCTCCTCGTTGAGCGCATCGAGATAGTGGCTCGCGCGCTTCCGCATCGCGCGCTCCGAGATCGGACGCGCCTCTTCGTCATCCTCGGGAGGGGGCAGGGCGGCTTGTGCGGCTGAGGCGCGAATCTTTGTCATCGAGCTTGAAACTATACCATTGGCGCGGGCTGACAAAAAAAGAGCGGAAGCCGCGTGGGGGGAGGGTCATCCGGAGCTAGGTCCTGCCGGCATCGGTTGCAACCCTCGGTAAGGTGGCCCGTGGCCTGGCGATCAAACCGACAAAAAATCGCAGGACAACGCTGTTAATAGAAGTTGCAGTGCAGCAAACGCGCTGCCAAAAAGGGCTTCGCCACTACGCTAATCGGGAGAGAGGGATATGCGCCACGTTTCGAGGATGGGTGCGGTTTTGCTTGCTGCTGCGGGTATTGCTTTCGCGACGTTCGGCCTTAGGCCAGCTGAGGCTGCTTGCCAGCTTGTGACCGCCACCCATAGCGCCGACTCCAAGGCCGAGGCGGTTCGCAGCTCTCGAGCTCTCGCTTTGCAAAGCGCTTACGACTTGAAGCATTCGCGGGGCTGGAGCTCCGTCAGCTTGAGTGCCCGGAGGGTGAAGGGCGATCCTTTCTGGAAGGCCGTTCGTCCCAACGGCGTTCCGCCCGAGGCACAGCTCAGGCCTGACCTCGTCACTTCCCGCTTCTACACGACCTGTTTCACAGGGGTCGTCGTTCCTTACGTCTGCACCACCGGGTCTGCGGTCTGCGGCAGCCGTTAGCTCGGTAGGGGCGCCCGATGTCTCGTACGACGCTCAGGCTTCGCGCGGCAAGCCCCGCATTCCTTGTTTTGGGCGCTCTCGGGTTAGGGTGGTGTGGCCTTGCACCAGCCGAAGCCGCTTGTGAATTGGTCAAAGCCACGGCGAGCGAATCTTCCCCCGCCCAGGCTGCCCGCACCTCTCAGGCGCTCGTGGTTCAGGGCGCCAATGAGCTGAAACGTACACGGAGATGGGCCTACCTGACCCTCTATGCCCATAAGGTGAAGGGTGATCCCTTCTGGAAAGCGGTCAGACCGAACGGTGTCCCCGCTTACGCTCAACTCAAGCCCGATATCGTGACCACACGCTTTTACACGACTTGCTTCACGGGCGTGGTCGTGCCCTACGTATGCACCACCGGGTCGGCGGCCTGCGGACAGGAATGACGCGCCGCAAGGGCGTGTGAACGCCGCTTCATTTTGGCGCCCCATCCTTGCCACATCGCTTGGTAAGCTCATTGTTCAAACTTACATGCTTGAATGGTTCAGCAAGGCCGAAGGTTTGCGTCGTGTTTCCTAATTACAGCTTCCGTGAGCGGGTGGCCGATGGGTGCATTCACGCCATTGGCATCGCCGCGAGCCTGATCGCACTTGGAATATTGCTCGTCATCGGCGTGCAATCGCAGATGACGCTGTGGGTGGTGAGCCTCGCCATCTATGGCCTGGCCCTCGTCGCCATGTTCAGCTGCTCAGCAGGCTACAATCTCATCATGCACCCGCCGAAGCTGAAAGAAGTCTTTCGGCGCCTCGACCACGCGGCGATCTTCCTTATGATCGCCGGCACTTACACGCCCTTCATCCTGATCAAAATGAACAATGCCTGGGGCCTCGCGCTCCTCGCCGTGGTGTGGACCATCGCTGCGATCGGCATCCTCATCAAGCTTGTCGTCCCGCGTTTTCTCGAAGGCGTGACGGTCGGGCTTTATCTCGTGCAGGGCTGGGCGATCGTCGCCGCCTGGCATCCGCTCGTGACCGCGGTTCCCGCCTGGGTCGCGATCATGCTCGGGGTCGGCGGATTGCTCTACACGATCGGCGTCGTGTTCCACCTCTGGGAGCGGCTGCCGTATCAGAACGCGATCTGGCACGGCTTCGTGCTGACGGCGGCATGCTGCCATTACGCCGCCGTGCTCGGCGTGGTGGGCGCTTGAGCGCAAAAGCCCGAGCTTTTCGTAACCATCCCTCTATAGAATGCGCCCCATGACGATGAGCGTCGCAACGGCCGACATGCGCGCAAGCGGCGAGGGTAAAAAGGCCCTGTTCGCGCGCCTTGCCGGCCGTTTCGGCAACCGCTTCTCAAGAAGCCGGGCGCTGCGAGAGCAGCACGCCAACACGCTGACCTGGCTCAAGCTCGAGCCACCCGAGGCGGTGCTGTTCGCCGAGAATGCGGCCGAAGTTTCCGAGGTGGTGAAACTCTGCGCCGAAGCGCGCGTGCCGATTATTCCCTTTGGTGCCGGAACCTCGCTCGAAGGTCACGTGAACGCACCTCATGGCGGGCTCTCCCTCGATCTGTCGCGCATGAACCGCGTCATCGCCGTTCACGAAGGCGATCTTGATTGCGTCGTCGAGCCCGGCGTCACGCGGAAAGCCCTGAACGGTCACTTGCGCGACATGGGCCTATTCTTCCCGGTGGACCCCGGCGCCGACGCAAGCCTCGGCGGCATGGCGGCGACGCGCGCATCAGGTACGAACGCCGTACGCTACGGTACCATGCGTGACGCCGTGCTCGGATTAGAGGCTGTGCTCGCCGATGGCAGCATCATCGCCACTGGGGGGAGGGCACGGAAGTCCTCGGCCGGCTATGATCTCACCCGCCTCTTTGTCGGCTCCGAAGGGACGCTCGGCATCATCACCTCGCTCACGCTGAAGCTCCACGGCATCCCCGAGACGATCCTCTCAGGCATCTGTCCGTTCGCCTCGATCGAAGGCGCCTGCAATACCACCATCGCCACTCTGCAGATGGGGCTTCCGCTGGCCCGCATCGAGCTCGCGGACGAGGTGCAGGTCCGCGCCTGCAACGCCTATTCGCATCTCACGCTTCCCGAGACGCCCACTCTTTTCGTGGAGTTTCACGGCACTCCCGCCAGCGCGCGCGAGCAGGTCGAGACGTTCGCGGAGATCGCACGCTCCGAAGGGGGAGGGGAACTGATCTGGGCCGAACGCCCTGAGGACCGCAGCAAGCTCTGGCAGGCGCGCCACGACGCCTATTGGGCGGCGCGTGCGCTAAGGCCCGGCGCCGAGCTTCTGACCACCGATGTCTGCGTTCCCATCTCCGCACTTGCTGCCTGCGTCGTCGAGACACGCGCTGATGTCGATCGCTTCGGCCTGGTGGCACCGATCGTTGGCCATGTCGGCGACGGCAATTTCCATGTGATGCCGCTCATCGCTCCCGATGAGCGGACAAAGGCTCGCGAATTCCTCGATCGGCTGATCGAGCGAGCGCTGAAATTTGAGGGCACATGCTCCGGAGAGCACGGCGTGGGCGAAGGCAAGATCGCCTATCTTGCCGCCGAACACGGGCTCGGAGTGGGGGTCATGATTGCCATAAAAAAGGCGCTCGACCCGTTGAATATCCTCAATCCTGGCAAGATTTTTGCGTTAACATAAAGCAGCGTCGCGGGGGCCAGGGCCGGCCGGCGCTCTTTGGCGTTGCCGGGTGACTGCGCGCTCAAATCCAGGCCTTGGGCAAAAGACTTGAACTCGTTCCTGCTCGCTTTGACGGCATTGCTGATCTTGGTGCTCAGCGCGCTGTTCGCCGCGCCGCTGTTCATCGACTGGAACGACTATCGTCCAGCATTCGAGACGCAAGCCTCTAAGCTGCTCGGCCGCGAGGTCAAGGTCGGCGGCAACGTCCATCTCGTGCTGCTCCCCGCGCCTGAGCTCAGATTCGATGACGTCAAGGTCGCCGATGAGACGGGCAGTCTCGACAAGCCTCTGCTCGAGGCGCGCTCGTTCGAAGCGTGGCTCAATTTCGGCGCGATGCTCGCCGGCACGTTCGAGGCGCGCAAGATCGCCATCGTCGATCCCGTGCTGCGCCTCGACGTGAGAGAGGACGGCACCGGCAATTGGAGCGACGTCGGGCGGCGCGGCGTGGCACTTCCCTTCGCGCCGAAAGACGTCACGCTCGATGCGATCAGCGTAAGCGGAGGCAGGATCGAGATCAGCAAGGGCGGCTCGCCGCGGCTTACCCTCACTGACATCTCGGGAGAGGCAAGCGCTGCAGCCCTGTCGGGCCCCTATAAGGTCAAGGCCACCTATAACTACGAAGATCGAACGCAGGAGCTTCGCCTTTCGACGAGCGCGCCGGACGCAGCGGGCCTCTTCCGCATCAAGTCGGCGCTGCGCGATCCCGAGCGTAATACGACCTACATGCTCGATGGCGACGTGTCGGGTCTTGCCTCGCAGCCGTCTTACGATGGCACCATCATCGTGCGCGTGACGAATGCTCCGTCGGGCGCCGCGCCTGAACCCGCACCTGAACCCGCACCTACGGAGCAAGACCAGGACCAGGAGACCACGGCTGCGGTGCCCGCCGACACTGCCTCGTTCTTCGAGTTGAAGGGCCCGCTTAAGGCCACGCCTGATCACGCGGAGATTCCCGACTTCGATCTTACCATCCATGCCAAGGGACGCCCGCAGATCATGAAAGGGCGTCTTGGCCTCGACTTCGCCAAGCAGCTCAAGGCTGACGTCGCACTCGAGGCACGTTTTGTGGATCTCGACGCGCTGTTCGGCGCTTCAAGCGCAGATACCGGCGACCGTCCCTCGCCAGCGGAGGCGCTTTATCTGTTCGCGGAGGAGGTCCTGTCGGACGCGGCCGAATTCGGCGATGCCAAACTCGCGGTCGATATCGAGCAGGCCGGTCTTGGCGGCGACATTGTCGGCAACCTCGATGCTGCGCTTGCGACCGGGGAGGGCGGCGTGACCATCGATCACTTGACCGCGACCTTGCCCGGCAAGAATCGCATCGAGGTGGGAGGCCGTCTCACCCACGGCACGTTCGGGCCTGTGTTTTCCGGTCCCGTCAAGCTCGAAGGCTCTGGCTTGCGCGCTTTGAGCCGCTGGGGCTCCGGCGATCGTGATGTCCCGTCGCAAGCCTCTATGGGCAATTTCACGCTCCAGGCGAATGCGACGGTCGGTGACGGCGGACTCACGCTCGCCAACGCCGAAGGCATGGTGAGCGACACCAGGTTCCACGGGGCCTTGAAGCTCAAGGGCGGCAAGAGACAGCTGATCGAGCTTTCCCTCGACAGCGACCGGCTTGATCTTCGCGAGTTTCTTGGCGACGGTTCGATCTGGCAGTCCTGGCTTGCCGCGGACGCGGCAGGGAAGTCAGGGAGTCCGGCCGATGCCGGCAGCACCATGCTCGCGCAGCTCCGCGACGACGACGTGCGGGTGACCTTGCGGGTGGGAGAGCTGCTGCTGCCGAAGGTCCCCTCGGGCAAGCTCGAAGCTGGCTTCACCCTCATCGACGACACGCTCGACCTGCAGAAGCTCGACTTTGCCGTCGCCGACGTGATCGCATTGAACGGCAAGGGTCATATCGAGCGTCTGAGCGAGGCGCCGTCCGGTGGCGTCGATTTCGGGCTAAAGGCCACCACGACCGACGGCTTGCGCCTCGCCGCTCAGCTGTTGGGATTGCCGGAGGACGTGAGCCAGTCGGAGCATCTCTCAGCGCTCGCGCCTCTCGACATCCACGTCGGCCTCGTGGCAGCCAAGGAGGGAACCGGCACCAAGGCGTCCATCGACCTCGACGGCAAGGCTGGTGGCTCTGATGTCAGCCTGATCGGCCGCGCGGTCGGCGATCCGGCGAAGCTCTCCGACGCGATGATCGATCTCGACGGCCGGGTGGCCGGCGCCAGGCCGCAAGCGCTCCTCGTCCTGCTCTTTCCCGACCTTCCGGCCGAGCGGCTTGCTGCGGCAAGCGGAGGGCCCGGCAAGCTGACCGTTCAGCTCGATGGGGTGCCTAAGACCAAATTGGCGGGCAAGGCATCGCTTGAGACGGGGATGATGAAGCTGTCCTTCGACGGGCAGGGGACGGCACAAGAGACAGGCGCGACCTTGAACGGCAAGGTGTCGCTCGCGAGCCAGGATGCGAGCCTGGCGCTGATGCTGCTCGGCTTCGAGGCGCCGCCGTCTTCCGCGAGCGTCCCGCTGACGCTCCACGCAGACATCGTGAAAGACATCGCAAGCGTCGATCTCAGCGCCGTGACCGGCACGGTCGGAGACCAGCCGTTCTCCGGCAGTGCCCATTTCGACACCGGCGGTCCTAAGACTCGCTTCGCCATTGGCGCGAATGCCGACTATGTGTCGCTGCCGGCCCTGCTCGGCATGCTGGTCGCTTGGCAGCGCACGCCCTCGACCGAGGAGGTGCTGGGAGCGATCGGCGCGGAAGCGTCGCCCGTCTGGCCTTCACGGGGCTTCTCGCTTGGCGTTCTTGAGAAGTCTGAGGGCGATATCAAGCTCACCGCCAAGACGCTCTCGCTCGGAACCCCCTTCCAGGTCTCCGCAGCGACGCTTGTCGGCAGGGTTGACGACAACGGCCTCTCCATCGCCAGTCTCAGTGGCGGTCTCTTCGGGGGCACGCTTGCTGCTTCGGGGGGCCTGTCGCCGCGCGGCGCCGGCGCGGAGCTGAAAGCGAAGGCTGACTTGAAAGGTGGCAAGCTCGACGACGCGACCGAAGCGATTCTTGGCCGTGACGTTGCAAGCGGTCCCTTCGATCTTGCCTTCTCGGTGCAAGGCGAGGGCTTGAGCCCGCCAGGCCTTGCCGCCGGCTTGAGCGGCGAGGGGACCTTGTCGCTTGGCCCCGGATCCATAGAGGCCTTGAGCGCAGAGCCGCTCCGCAAGGTCGCGCTCATCGCCAAGAAGGCCGATAAGGTTGACAAGGAAGAGATCGCGGCCGAGATGCGCACCGTGCGCGATACCCTCACCAAGGGAATCTACAAATACCCGCCCACGAAGATCGCTTTTGAAGTGAAGAACGGGACGCTTCGCGCGGTGCCGGCGACTCTCTACGGCAGGCGCCGCGGCCAAAGTGAATTTCTATCTCGAGCTTGCGAGCCTCAAGCTCGACAGCGAGTGGGTCATGTCGCTGACCGGCGCCGACTACAAATCCGTGCCGCCGGTTAGCGTCGTCTTCACCGGCTCCCTCGCCAAAGCAAACGAGATTGCGCCCTCGATCGATACCGCCGCTATCGAGAACTCGCTGACCATGCGCCGCATGCAGGAGGACGTCGAGCGTCTCGAGACGCTCGACATGAGCGGCAAAGACCAACCAGCGGCGGACACCGCTGCTGCGCAATCGGGCGCAACCGACGCAGATGCCAAGGCTGCGGCGGAGCAGTCGGCCCAAGAGAAAGCCGACGCAGAGGCCAAGGCTGCGGCGGAGGAGGCGGCCCAAGAGAGAGCCGACGCAGAGGCCAAGGCTGCGGCGGAGCAGGCGGCCCAGGAGAAAGCCGACGCAGAGGCGAGGGCTGCGGCGGAGCAGGCGGCTCAACAGAAAGCCGACGCTGAGGCCAAGGCTGCGGCGGAGAAGGCCGCCGCAGATGCGAAGGCAGCTGCGGAGAAGGCTGCTCAGGACAAGGCCGCGGCCGAAGCGAAAGCTGCTGCGCAAAAAGCGGCTAGAGACCAGGCTGCCGCCGAAGCTAAGGCTGCCGCCGAAGCGAAGGCCGTGGCGAGGGCCCAGGCTGCGGCAGAAAAGGCTGCGAAGGAGAAGGCCGACGCGGAAGCCATGGCTGCGGAGCAGGCAGCAGCGCGATTTAGAGCCGCCAAAGAAAAAGCTGACGCCGAGGTAGAGGCGGCCGTCGAGGCAAAGGCGGCCGCAGAGGCCAAGGCCGCGGCAGAAAGGGCGGTGAAGGAAAAAGCTGCCGCCGAGGCAGAGGCTGCCGCCGAGGCCAAGGCTGCAGCCGAGGCGAGAGCGGCGGCTGAGAGAGCAGCCAGGCAGCAAGCTGCCGCCGAGGCAGACGCCGCTGCCGAGGCCAAAGCCACCGCCGATGCAAAGGCCGCCGCCGAAGCAAACGGCGCCGCCGAAGCAGCCGCCGCGCAACAGACAATTGCAAAACAGAATACTAGCACCGATTCCGGCGCAGCCGCGGTGGGATTCCCCGCCGAACTCGGCGCCCGCGCCGCAGCTCAGTCCTGATGGCGAACCCGGAACGCCCGAGCCCACCCCCGACGACGCGACCGTCGGCGCCAATAGTGAGGTTACTCCTGCCGAGCCATCAGGCGTTGAGGTCGCCCCGCCGGTTGCCCCGCGGCGGCATCGCCGTGCGCCGGCGGCGCCCGATGACTGGAAGAAGGGTTACAGCGTTTTCGGCGGCGGCTAGAGCCCATCGCGCCGGGCCTTGATCCGCTCTAAGACATAGACACGGATCGCGGCCGAAAGGCTCGTCTCGGTCTTTTCCGCCTCGCCACGCCCTTTGTCGATCTCGGCGACGAGACTTGCGATCGACTTGCCTTCCTCGCGGGCGATGTCCGCAAGCGCCTGCCAGAACGCGTCCTCGAGCGCGATGCTGGTGCGATGCCGCGCGATGGTCAGCGAGCGCTTGTTCTTCGGTCGGGCCATCGTGGGGGCGCTAGGACTTAGGCGCGATCATGTCCTCTGGTCTGACCAGCCGGTCGAAATCCTCGGCCGTGACGTGGCCGAGCCTGACCGCCTCCTCGCGCAGCGTCGTTCCCCGCTTGTGCGCGGCCTTGGCGATCTCGCTTGCCTTGTCGTAGCCGATATGAGGCGCGAGCGCCGTGACGAGCATCAGCGAGCGCTGCATATGGTCCTTGATACGCTCGCGATTGGCCTCGATGCCGATCACGCAATTGCTGGTGAAGCTGTCGGCGACGTCGGCGAGCAACCGGATCGATTGCAGCATGGCATAGGCGAGCAGGGGCTTGAACACGTTGAGCTCGAGGTGGCCCTGGCTGCCGGCAAAGCTGATCGTCGCATGGTTGCCCATGACCTGGGCGGCAACCATGGTCACAGCTTCGCATTGGGTCGGATTGACCTTGCCCGGCATGATCGACGAGCCCGGCTCGTTCTCGGGCAAGAGGATCTCACCGAACCCTGAACGGGGACCTGAGCCGAGGAGCCTTATGTCATTGGCAATCTTGAACATGGCCATGGCCACGGTGTTCAACGCTCCATGCGCGAACACGTAAGCATCATGTGAAGCAAGCGCCTCGAACTTGTTCTCGGCGCTCACGAAAGGGAGCCTCGTCATCTCGGCGATCTTGGCCGCGAACAGCTCGGCAAAGCGGGGATGGGTGTTGAGCCCGGTTCCCACCGCGGTACCGCCTTGCGCCAGTTCGTAAAGCCCGTGAAGCGAGATTTTCATCCGCTCGATGCCGTGATCGATCTGCGCCGCATAGCCGCCGAATTCCTGCCCTAGCGTGAGCGGAGTGGCGTCCTGCATATGGGTACGGCCGATCTTGAGGATGTCCTGGAACGCCGCCGCCTTGTCCTTTAACGCTTGATAGAGGCGGGCGAGCGCCGGGTTGAGCCGATAGGCGATCTCCTCAGCCGCGGCGATATGCATGGCCGTAGGAAAGGTGTCGTTGGACGATTGGCCGAGATTGACGTGATCGTTGGGATGAACCGGGCGTTTGGAGCCGATCGCGCCGCCGAGCATCTCGCTCGCGCGGTTGGCGATGACCTCGTTCAAATTCATGTTGGTCTGGGTGCCGGAGCCGGTCTGCCAGACGACCAGGGGGAAATGGTCGTCGAGCCTGCCTTCCATCACTTCTTCGGCCGCGCCAGCGATGGCCTCGGCGAGGCGCTTGTCGAGGAGGCCCAGCTCGAGATTGGTGAGCGCCCCCGCCTTCTTGACCATCGCCATGGCCCTGATCAGGGCCTTCGGCATCGGCTCCTCGCCGATCTTGAAGTTCCGGCGCGAGCGCTCGGTCTGCGCGCCCCAATAGCGATCGGCCGGCACCTCGATCGGACCGAACGAATCGCTCTCGGTGCGCGTTGAGGGGGAGGGGTTGAGACCTTTGGGGGAGGCGGCCATGCTGACGTTTCCCTTATCGATGGCATTCTGGTCAAGCGCCGTTGGACACGGGGCGCTGGCGGTTGTCTATCGGGATTGCGGGGGGCTAGGCTATAACATCGCTCGAAAGGGTGGGAGAACGCGCTCGTACACTGCGTTGCGGCCTTCTGCCGAGGAGCACCCAGCGCTTGCGGTTCCATGCGGCCCGTGAGCGTGGGTGAGGAAGGCTAGTGGCTGAAGTACCAGCGAAGTTGGCATTGCCAGCGCCGCGCGCCGAGCGCATGTGTTTGCTCTTGGCGCGCTGTGCCGCCTTTTTGGTGTTCGCCATCGGCGCCCTGGCACTCGGGGCCTGGCAGCTCACCTCCGGCTTGACCGAGTTCCTCCCCGGTGTTGCCGGTATGACGCCCAACGCTTCGGTCGGGACCATGGCTGCGGGCGTTGCTCTCTTCTGCTTCACCTTCCGCCCGCTCAGGCCGCTCGCTCGGCTGATTGGTTTTGCCCTGATCATCCTCGGTCTCCTCGTTCTGTGCGAGGACCTGCTCGGCTTCGATCTCGGCTTGGACCGTGCGCTTTTCCCGAGCACGGTCCCTGACGACGTGACGGCAGCGCATGCGCGCATGGCGCCCGGGATCACCGGATTCTCTGATCCTGTTCGGGCTCGCGCTCCTCTATGCCAAGCGCGGCTGGGCATCTTCGGCGTTCAGCCAGGTGGTGACCATCATCGTTCTGGCGCAGGTCCTAATCGTGCTCGCCGGCTATGCATACGGTGTCGCCACCTACTACTATCCGTTCCCGTTCACCTCGCTTTCGATCTATGGCGCAACGAGCGCGTTCCTGCTCGCCTTCGGCTTGATCGCGGCCTCACCGGAATATGGTGTGGGCGCGGCCATCGTCGAGCAGTCGCCGGCCGGCGAGATGCTCAGGCGGCTGTTGCCTGGCATTCTCGTGCTGCCGCTCGTGATCGGCTGGTTCGCCCATCAGGCCGAGGCCCACACCTACTACGACAGCGCAGCGACGCTCGCGATCTTCGCCGTTGCCAGTATTCTCGTGCTTGCCGTGTTCGCCTGGACCACGATCGGCGCAGTGCGGCGTGCCGACCGCGACAGGAACGCCGCGCTCATGGAGCTGCGCGGGCAGAGGGAATGGCTGAGCACGACCCTCGGCTCGATCGGCGATGGCGTGATCGCCACCGACCCGAGCGGCAGTGTTCTGCTCTTGAACCGGATCGCCGAGCAGATGACCGGTTGGAGCGTCGCCGAAGCCCGCGGGCGGCCGATCTGGGAGGTATTCCGCGTCATCGATGCAAATACGCGGAAACCGGTCGACGACCCGGCGCTCAAGGCGCTACGCGAGCGCGCCGTGACGCGGCTCGAATCTGGCGCGCTCCTCGTCACCCGCGACGAGAGGGAGATTCCGGTCGAGCATAGCGGCGCGCCGATCTTGGGCTTCGACGGCTCTCTCGCCGGTGCCGTCCTCATCTTTCGTGACGTCACCGAGCGGCGACGCACGGCTCAGCGCCAATCGATGCTGGTCGGCGAGCTCAATCACCGCGTCAAGAATGCGCTCGCCATCGTGCAGTCGCTGGTGCAGGCAAGCCTGCGCCAAGCGACGAGCCGCCCGGCCCAGGCCATGGCGCAGACGCTTGCCGAGCGCCTTCAGGCGCTTCATCGCGCCCACGACCTGCTGCTCGAATCGCAATGGTCCGGCGCAAGCCTAAAGGCCATGGTCGAGCGCGAGCTCGATCCCTACAAGCGCCCCGATGGACCGAAGATCATGATCAAGGGACCCGATGTCCTCTTGCCACCTGCCTCCACGTCGATCCTCGCCATGACGCTCCACGAGCTCGCCACCAACGCCGTGAAATATGGAGCGCTGTCGCAGAACAACGGACAACTCGGCATCAGCTGGAAGACCAATCGCTCGAACCGCCTCCTGCTCACCTGGGAGGAGAGGGGCACCTTCCATTCGCTTCCGGCAAAGCGCGGTAGCGGCTTCGGCATGCAGTTGATCGACAAGGGCATCCGCCACAATCTCGGCGGCGAGACCAAGGTCGAGTTCAGACCGACGGGTCTTTATGTCGAGATGAACGTGCCGCTCGAGCCGTCGAAGGAGCCGCGCGCCAAGCCGCAGCCGCTCCAGACCGAGTTGGTCTAGCGCCTATTCGAGAACGCCGATCTCTTCGTTGGCGTGCCTTAAGCGCTCGGAGAACTCACGCGTCAGATTGCTCAAGATGGTGATCATGACGTTGGGGTGCTCGACCGCGAGCTCTTGCAGCTCCTCGACGCCGAGCCCGTAACAGATCACCCGCTCATTGGCGACGATGTCGGCCGAACGCTTGCCGCCATCGAGCAGCGCCATCTCGCCGAAGGTGAGCCCGGGCCCGATCGAGGCCACGCGCTTCCGGCGGTCGCCGTGGCCATGCACCTTGATCTGGACGCTGACCGTGCCGCGGGCGAGCACGAAGAAGAGCTTGGCCGCGTCGCCCTCGCGCATGATGGTCTCACCCTTCTCGAACACGAGCGGTCTGATGATGGATTCGATCAAGCGGCATTCGGCCGGGGAAAGACCCTTGAACAGATTGATCTCGGAAACATTGAATTTGGTTCCGACGCTGAACGATGCGCCGGCGAGCAGCTTGTCCTCGCACCATTCGAGCGCCGTGTCGGTGTCGCGGAACAGCTTCACGCGCTCCTCGTCACTTTCGGCAAGCGCCTTGACCAGGCTTTCGAGCGGGCCGTTCTCGGCGATCCCGGCAAAGACGAGCTCGGTCCCGCTTTGCGCGAAAGACCGCGCCACCCGCACGATCAGCTTGCGCGCCGAGGTGTCGGCGAGATGCACGCGTTTGAAGTCCACGATCACGTAGTGGGTCTCGGCGGCGAGCTGCATGAGCCGGCGCAAGAGCTGTTCGGTCGAGCCGAAGAACAGAGCCCCTTGGGCTTCAAGCACCGCGATCTTGCCGCCTTCCCTGGCAAGGATGCCGCGTTCCTCCGGCGTGCGCAGGCGGTTCGAGCGCACGAGGTCGGCGCCGTAATCGCGCCTGATCACGCTTCGCACATTGGTGCGGTTGTTGAAGGCGTGCAGCTCGAACTCGCCAGAGATCTCCTGGCACACGCGAATGCCGCGCACGCTGTTGCCCTGCTTGTCGATGGGGGGCGAGTAGACGCAGATGCCGATCTGGCCGGGGATGACGGCGATGATGCAGCCCGACACGCCACTCTTGGCCGGCATGCCGACCTCGTAGGCCCATTCGCCGGCATAGTCGTACATGCCGCAGGAGTTCATCACCGTCAGCACATCGCGCACATATTGGGCGTCGAACACGCACCCGCCGGTGAGCGGGTTCTTGCCGTCATCGGCGAGGGTCGCCGCCATGATGGCGAGATCACGGCAGGTGACGTTGACCGAGCACTGGCGGAAATAGAGGTCAAGCACCTCGTTGGGATCGCGGCTGATCATCGCCGTGTCGAGCATCATATAGGCGATGGCGCGATTGCGATGGCCGGTGGCGAGTTCTGAGTTGAACACGGATTGGTCGATGTCGAGCTTGCGCCCGGCGAGGTCGGAGAACAGCCCGAGCATGTTGGCGACGCGCGCGTCTTGCGTCTCGCCAGGCATCATTTCGGCGATGGCGATGGCGCCGGCATAGACCATCGGGTTGAACGGACGATTGGCGACCTCATCGAGCACGATCGAGTTGAAGGCTTCGCCAGTAGGCTCGACGCCGACCTGCTCGAGCACGGCGAGCCGGCCGTAATGCTGGAGCGCGTAGCCATACATGAACGGCTTCGATACGGACTGGATGGTGAAAGGGACCGCCGCATCCCCCACGGCGTAGACCTGGCCGTCGACGGTGGCGATGGCGATGCCGAACAGCTCGGGATCGACCTTGCCAAGCTCGGGGATGTAGTCGGCGGGCCTTCCACCTGAGATCGCCGCCAGGCGCGCATGGAGTTCGCCGAGATAGTCTTCGACGGGCGCCAGCGCCGCATGTCCAGCCTGAGACGCGCGCTGGATGGTATCGATCTTGTTCAAACGCTTCCCCGCTTGGCTTCGCGCAATAGGCGAGAAACTCTAGTCAGAAATCATGCCATGTGGAAAGCCAAGCGAAATCAACGTCGATGGCGCACAACAACAGACGTCTGCTCAATCCTTGAGCAAGGGAAAGATTAAGGGAGAGGCGTGCGACCTACTTCTTGCGGAAGCGATCGAGATGGACAACCTCGGCGGGAGGCCGCGACATCACCACTTCGGCGGGCGGCTGCTCGCTGTCCTCTTGCGGAGGCTCTGTCGGCCCGCGCGGCTCCTCGGCCTCGCCGACGAGGTCGGGAAGCGCTGCCGCCATATGCTGGCGTGCCGAGTCGTTCGCGGCACCAGGTTTGCCGAATTGCAGGCCGAATTGCGCCGAGGGATCGTAGAAAGCCTTCACCGCGTTGAACGGCACCACGAGCCGCTCGGGAACGTTGGAGAAGGAGAGCTTCACCTCGAATTGCTCGTTCGTCACTTGCAGATCCCAGAATTGGTATTGCAGGACGATCGTCATCTCTTCCGGATATTGCTCCTTCAGCCGCTTCGACACCGAGACGCCGTCGGCGCCCGTGTCGAAGGCGATATAGAGATGATGTTCGCCGGGCAGGCCCTCGCGCTGCACGCGCGCCAGCACCTGGCGCACCACGCCGCGGAGAGCATCCTGCGTGAGAAGGTCGTACCTGATTTCGTCGTCTGCCATGGAAATCGCCGCCCGCCCTCTTGCGACGTGAGGCAGTCACACCGCGAAGTGGAGGGCTTCTGTTGCCCGGTGCCCTCCGAAACCGCGCCTAACCCCTGCGAAGAGGAGAGGACTTCATTTTCAGGCTATCGCGCCGCTTACGCAGCGAGAGCAGCCTCCGCATAGTTGTCATTGGCAACTATTTGGTTGGCCCGATAACGGCGGAACCATGCCGAGCGAAAGCGCGTCCTTTACACCCTCGTCGATCCTATTTCGGCCCCATCAACAGTTCACCGGAACGAGTGGTCCACGGTTGTCCTTATGGCTGCGGCAAGAGCCTGGTGAACTGATGGTGGAGCCGCCGGGTACCGCCCCCGGGTCCGAATGGCTTATTACGAAGGCCGTTTATCGCCATAGTCGGCTTACGCCGACGAGAACTCAATATAGGCCTCCACGGCGGCAAAAAAAAGATTGACGGTTTCGATACCCCCAAGGGCGTATCCGTGCGGCGAGACCTCAGTATTTGCGCTTCAGCTTGATGATGGCCCCGCTCCAAGCATCGACCTTCATCTTGATTTTCGCTCCGTAAGGATCGAAGCCGACCACCTCCCAGACACCATCATCAAGGTCGACGTCCTTGATCGTTACGATACCCTTGGCGAAGGCCATGTTGCGCACATCGTCGATGGTGACGCGCGGCTGAGCGGCGGCGGGAAGCGCAATCCAGAGGCTCAAAGCGAACAGGATGGGGAAGAGACGCATATACCCTCACTTTCCTGGTTTGCGGGTTTACACTCAACCGGCTGTGCATAAGAGGTCTGAGCCCTTGCCGGGTCGTCTCGCTGAGGCCAGATCATACGGAAAGGTCACCACGGGAGAAGCCCACCTTTGCATCAATATCTCGATCTTCTCGCCCGCATTCGTAACGAAGGGCTGAAAAAGGGTGACCGCACCGGCACCGGCGCTCTCAGTCTGTTCGGCGCGCAGATGCGCTTCGATCTGAAATCCGGCTTTCCGCTCGTCACCACCAAGAAGCTGCACGTCAAATCAATTATCCATGAGCTGCTGTGGTTCCTGCAAGGCTCGACCAATGTGCGTTATCTCAACGAGCATGGCGTGACCATCTGGGACGAGTGGGCTGATAAGAATGGCGATCTCGGTCCGGTCTACGGACGGCAGTGGCGCTCATGGCCTACGCCCGATGGCAGGCACATCGATCAGATCAGCACTGTGGTCGAGGGCTTGAAGCGCAATCCCGATTCGCGCCGGCATATCGTCAGCGCCTGGAATGTCGGCGAACTCGACAAGATGGCGCTGCCGCCCTGCCACTGCCTGTTCCAGTTCTATGTGGGTGAGGGGCGGCTCTTCTGTCAGCTCTATCAGCGCTCGGCCGACATGTTCTTGGGCGTGCCCTTCAATATCGCCTCCTACGCGCTGCTCACGCTGATGATGGCGCAAGTGACGGGGCTCAAGCCCGGAGAGTTCGTGCACACCTTCGGCGACGTTCATCTCTACCTGAACCATCTCGATCAGGCCGATGAGCAGCTGAAGCGGAGGCCGCGTGCGTTGCCGCTCATGGAGATCAATCCCGATGTGCGCTCGCTGTTCGACTTCGCCTATGAGGACTTCAAGCTCGTGGGCTACGACCCCTATCCGGCGATCCGCGCCGAGGTCGCGGTGTGACGCCCATCATCGCGCTCGTCGTGGCGATGGCAGAGAACGGCGCCATCGGCAGAGGCGCGGACTTGCCCTGGAGACTCTCAAGCGACCTCCGCTATTTCCGCAAAGTCACCATGGGCAAACCCGTGATCATGGGACGGCGCACCTTCAAGTCGCTGCCGCGCATTCTCGATGGCCGCCTCAATGTCGTATTGTCTCGCGATAGCGGCTTCGTTGCGGGCGGCGCGGTGATGGCGCACAGCCTCGAGGAAGGCTTGCAGCTTGCGCGAGAGTCCGCCGCGCGGACTGGCGCCGAAGAGATCATGGTGATCGGCGGAGAGGATGTGTTCCGCGCCGCGCTGCCGCAAGCTCACCGCATCTATCTCACCGAGGTCCACGCCACCCCCCATGCCGACACATGGTTTCCTCCTCTCGACCGGGGCGAATGGCATGAAGTGTCGCGCCAGCGCCATGAGCCGGGTCCAAAGGACGAGCATGCCTTCAGCTTCGTGGTGCTTGAGCGCTGCTCACCATGAAAGCCTCATTGCATTGCGCCGCAAGGATCACTGGCCTATAAGGCTCCGATCTTGTCGCAGGACCGCCATTTTGATGCGGCTAGACTTGCCGTCTTAAGCTCACCGTCTTAGGCCGGTCCTCGCGCCACCCTCACAAGACATCAGGACAGAATTCGATATGCCTTGGAGCAATCAAAGCGGAGGCGGCGGCTGGAAAGGCGGCGGGGGCGGACCCTGGGGTCCGCGTCCTGGCGGCCCCGGCCAGCAACCCGACCTTGAAGAGATTCTGCGCCGCGGTCAGGACCGTCTTCGCCAGGCGATGCCGGGCGGAGGGCTTGGCGGACCCTTGATGGCCTTCGCCGCCGTGGTGCTCATCCTGCTCGTCGGCTTCTTCGGCTTTACCGTGCGGGTCAACCCCGACGAGCTCGGCATCGTGCTCAGATTCGGCAAATATGTGCGCCAGCTGCCACCCGGCCTTAACTTCCGCTGGCCCTATCCCATCGAGGAGGTGGAGCTGCCGAAGGTCACGCGCATCAATCGCATCGAGATCGGCATGCGCGGCTCATCCGACGTGCGCGATTCTTCAGGCGCGATCCGCGACGTGCCCGAAGAGAGTTCTGATGCTGACCGGCGACGAGAATATCGTCGATGTCGATTTCGTCGTGTTTTGGAAGATCAGCAATGCCCCCGACTTCCTGTTCAACATCCAGAACCCCGAAGGCACGGTGAAGGACGTGGCAGAAAGCGCCATGCGCGAAATCGTGGGTCAAAGCGATATCGAGCCGATCCTCACCGGGGCGCGGGCCAAGACCGAGGCTGATGCGCAGGCTCTGATGCAGAAGACCCTCGATTCCTACGGCGCAGGCGTATTGATTACCCAGGTTCAACTGCAAAAGGTCGATCCGCCCGCGCAAGTGATCGACGCCTTCCGCGACGTGCAGGCGGCGCGCGCCGATCAGGAGCGCTTGCAGAACGAGGCGGAAGCCTATGCCAACAGAATCATTCCCGAGGCGCGCGGCGAAGCCGAGCGCATCCTGCAGGCCGCCCAAGGCTATCGCGACCAGGTCATCGCCGAGGCCAAGGGCGAGGCCGATCGCTTCCTCAGCGTCTATGAGCAATACAAGAAGGCGCCCGATGTGACGCGCAAGCGCATCTTCATCGAGACCATGGAGAAAGTGCTCGGCGACAGCGACAAGGTCATCATCGACGGCAAGTCGGGGACAGGCGTCGTCCCCTATCTGCCGCTTCCGGAATTCTCCAAACGGCCTCCTGCGCCGGAGGGCCAGCCCCAATGAACCGCACCGCTCTCACCGTGAGCATTGTCCTGCTCGCTTTCATCGCTCTCGTCGGCTACCTGACGCTCTTCACCGTTAGTCAGACGCAGCAGGCGATCGTGCTCGAATTCGGCAAGCCCAAGCGCATCATCACCGAGCCTGGGCTTCAGTACAAAATTCCGTTCATTCAGAATGTTGTGTTGTTCGACAAACGTATCCTCGACATCGACACCGCCTCGCAGGAGGTGATCGCCTCTGACCAGAAGCGGCTCGTGGTCGATGCCTTCGCGCGTTACAAGATCGTCAATGCCTTGTTGTTCTACCAGAGCCTGGGCAGCGAGGAGGCTTCCAACTCGCGCCTCGGGGCCATTCTTGAAATCCTCGCTCAGGCGCGTGCTCGGCGCCGCGAGCTTTGCGACCGTGGTACGCGACAAGCGCGAAGAGCTGATGCGCACCATCCTCGGTCAGGTCAACCAGGAGGCGGCGCCGTTTGGCATCAACGTCGTCGACGTGCGAATCAAGCGCGTTGACCTGCCAGAAGCGAACATGCAGGCGATTTATCGCCGCATGCAGACCGAGCGGCAACGACAAGCGGCGGAGTTCCGCGCCGAGGGCGAGGGCGCCGCACGACGCATCCGCGGTACCGCCGACCGCCAGGTCACCGTGATCAAGGCCGACGCGACGGGTGAGTCGGAGCGGATCAGGGGCACCGGCGATGCCGAGAAGAACCGCATTTTCGCCGAGGCTTTCGGTCAGGATCCGGACTTCTTCGCTTTCTACCGGTCGATGCAGGCCTATACCGCGGCGCTGAAGGGCGACGATACGCGCTTCCTGCTGAGCCCGAATTCGCAATTCTTCCAATATTTCAATGACGACACCGGCAAGGCCCAGCCGCCCAGCTCTACGTCAGCCACGCCGCCTCCAGCCAAGCCTTCAGGGTCGCCGGAAGCTCCCGGAGATCAGGGGCCTGAGCCCGAGCAGGGCGCTGCGACCGTCCCGCCGCAGCCGGCGCCCGACCATAAGCTTTCCGCTGGCGAGACGCCGCCCGAGGCGCAAGCTTCGCCCTGAGGCGCCGGGAACCCGCAGGCACGATGAGCGATCTTGCCGTGGCGCTGGGGCTCGTCCTCGTCATTGAAGGGTCGTTATGGGCACTTTCGCCAAGGCTTGGCCGCAAGCTGTTTGAGGCATCGGCAGGGATGCAGGAGGGCTCCTTGCGGCTCGCCGGCGCCGTTGCGGTCGCCTGCGGCGTTTTCATCATTTGGCTTGTACGCGGCTAGGCACAAGAGGTAACCGGCGCGTACTTTACCGAGCCGTTTTCCGCTAAGATGACGGCAAATCGCGAGTTCACCGGGACGTGATGCGGGAGAGTTCGATCGATGTCTGAGCGAAAGGTCAGGTTGGCACCTTCAAGCGTCGCCTCGCGAGCGAGGCAGGCCTTCCTGTCTGCAGGGTGTCTTGCGCTTCTGCTTCTCGGCACGGTGCCACTGCTCCCCGCAACGAGCCTCGCGCGCGGTCCGGCATCGGTCGCCGACATCGCCGAAGGTCTCCAGGACTCCGTCGTCAATATCTCCACCACTCAGACGCTGAAGGATTCGAAGGACGAGAGCGCCGTGGGGCCAGGTCCCAAGGGCTCGCCTTTCGAGGAGTTCTTCGACGACTTCTTCGACGACGAGGAGAAGGCGGGGCCCCCGCGCAAAATAAGCTCCCTTGGCTCAGGCTTCGTCATCGACCCCTCGGGATTGATCGTCACCAACAACCACGTCATCGAGGGCGCCGACGAGATCATCGTCAGCTTTACCGATGGCACCAAGCTGAAAGTCACCAAGATCCTGGGTCATGACCCCAAGACCGACCTTGCGCTTCTGAAGGTCGAGCCTAAGAAGCCGCTCCACGCCGCGACCTTCGGCGATTCCGCCAAGATGCGCGTCGGCGACTGGGTGATGGCGATCGGCAATCCCTTTGGGCTCGGCGGCAGCGTCACAGTCGGTATCATCTCTGCCACCAAGCGCGACATCAATGCCGGTCCTTACGACGATTTCCTGCAGACCGATGCAGCCATCAACCGGGGCAATTCCGGCGGACCTTTGTTCAACATGGACGGGCAGGTGATCGGCGTGAATACGGCGATCATCTCGCCGACCGGCGGCTCGATCGGCATCGGCTTCGCCGTGCCGTCGAACAGCGCCGTACAGGTGATCGATCAGCTCAAGCAATACGGCGAGACGCGGCGCGGCTGGCTCGGCGTGCACGTGCAGAACGTGACCGACGAGATCGCCGAGAGCCTGGGGCTAGATGAGCCGAAGGGCGCTCTCGTCGCCACCGTGTCGCCCGACAGCCCGGCTGCCACTGCCGGAGTAGAGCCGGGCGACGTCATCTTGTCCTTCGACGGTCAAGCCATCGAGAATGTGCGCATTCTGCCGCGCGCGGTCGCCTCGACGCCGATCGGCAAGAGCGTTGCGGTCGGGCTTCTGCGCAAGGGAGAGAACAAGTCGGTCAATGTCACCATCGGCCAGTTGCCGGCGAGCGAGGAGGCGGCTGACGATACGACGCAAGACGATGATAGCGCCGACGAGGGCGACGCGCCCGACAAAGAGCAGTTCCTTGGCCTCGCCATCGCGCCTTTGACCGATGAGCTGCGCAACCAATTCGGTATCGGGCGGACGGTTGAGGGCGTCATCATTACCGACGTCGAACCCAACAGCCCCGCCGCGCAGAAGAACGTCAAGCCGGGGGATGTCATCGTCGAGGTGACGCAGGAGAAGGTGAAGCAGCCGAGCGACGTGCTGGCGCGGCTTGAGGCGGTGAAGAAGTCGGGCCGCCGCACGGTCCTCTTGCTCCTCTCGGATTCAAAGGGCGAGCTCAGATTCGTCGCTGTCCCGACGACGTGACGCCGAACGCGATCCTGATTGCCGGGCCGACGGCGAGCGGCAAGTCGGCCGTGGCCCTAGCCCTCGCCGAGCGGCTCGCCGGTACCATCATCAATGCCGATTCGATGCAGGTCTATCGCGAGCTTCGCCTGCTCACTGCGCGGCCGAGCGGGACGGAAGAGAGCCGTGTGCCGCATCGGCTTTACGGCACGGTCTCGGCAACCGAGGCCTTCTCGGTTGGGCGCTGGCTTGACGAGGCGAGAACGGCCATTGCCGAAGTAAGAGGCGGGGGCAGGGTGCCGGTCCTCGTCGGCGGCACCGGTCTCTATTTCAAGGCGCTACTCGAAGGTCTGGCTCCAGTCCCTGATATTCCCGCCGAGCTGCGTGCCTATTGGCGCGAGCAATCCGAGCG
This sequence comes from uncultured Alphaproteobacteria bacterium, assembly GCA_963732205.1. Lineage (GTDB taxonomy): Bacteria > Pseudomonadota > Alphaproteobacteria > Rhizobiales > Methyloligellaceae > Methyloceanibacter. The sequence goes on along the minus strand of CAVSYE010000004.1, from coordinate 52,420 downwards.
CCTTAGCGCCGAGGCGCTTCATCGCGAGCTTGAGGCCCGCGACCCCGGCATGGCGGCAAAGCTTAAGGCCAGCGACCCGCAACGCATCGTGCGCGCGCTCGAGGTGATTGACGCGACGGGCATCTCGCTATCGGAGTGGCAAGGCGCGCCCGCCGCTCCCGTGCTCGATCAGGCCTCTGTGGCGAGGCTCGTCATCGCCCCCGAGCGCGAGCCGCTTTATGCCGCCATCGATATGCGTTTCGACCGCATGATCGAGAATGGTGCGCTTGACGAGGTGAGAGCGTTGCTCGCGCTCGACCTTCCCGACAGCCTTCCCGCCATGCGGGCGCATGGGGCGCGCGAACTCAGAGCCTATCTCACGGGTATGAGCAGTCTCGAAGACGCGAAGGCCAAAGCGAAGACCGAGTCGCGCCGCTATGCCAAGCGGCAGATGACCTGGGCCCGGCGCTACATGGCCGACTGGGACTGGTTCCCGGGGCCGACAGAGGCAACCGAAGCAACTGCGCTTACACCGTGACTTGTGTGCCGATCTCCACCACGCGGTCGGTGGGGAGATGGAAATAGCTCGAAGCGTCGTCGGCATTCTTGGCGAGGATGATGAACAGGCGATCCTGCCACCCCGGCATGCCCGATTTCGTGTCCGGCCTCACCGATCGGCGGGACAAGAAGAACGACGTCGACATGATGTCGAAGCTGAGACCCTGCTTGCGGGCAAGTCCGAGAGCCTTTGGAATGTTCGGCGTCTCCATGAAGCCGAAGCGGAGAAGCACGCGGGTGAAGATGTTGCCGAGCGGGGCGACGGTGATGCGCTTGGCCGATGCGACCCGCGGCGTGTCCTCGGTGACAAGAGTGAGCACGACGTTGTGCTCATGAAGCACCTTATAGTGCTTGAGACTGTGCAACAGCGCCGTCGGCGCGCTGTCGGGATCGGCGGTGAGGAATACGGCCGTGCCTTGAACCTTGTGCGGCTGGCGCTTCTCGAGCGCCTCGATTAGGTCACTCATGGGCGTCTCGAGCCTGCGCGTCTTGTTGGCGAGAATGCGCGCGCCCTTACGCCAGGTGAGCATGAGCACCATCATCATGCCGCCAATCATCAGCGGCACCCATCCGCCTTGGAACACTTTGAGCAGATTGGCGCCGAGGAAGATGAGGTCGATGAGGAGGAAGGGGACCATCAGCGCAGCCGCCCCCCAGACCGGCCACTTCCAATACTTCCAGATCACGATAATGGCCATGATCGCCGTCACCACCATCGTGCCGGTCACGGCGATGCCATAGGCTGACGCAAGCGCGCCCGAAGATCTGAACTGCACGACGAGCAGCAGCACGCCTATGAGCAGGACGAAATTGACGCGCGGAATGAAGATCTGCCCGAACTGCGATTCGGAAGTATGGCGGATCTCGAGCCTCGGCAGGAGGCCGAGCTGGATCGCCTGGGCGGTGAGCGAATAGGCACCCGAGATCACGGCCTGGCTCGCGATTACCGTGGCGGCGGTGGCGAGCACCACCATCGGCATGAGCGCCCAGCTCGGATAAAGCAGGAAGAATGGGTTCTCGATAGCGTGCGGATTGCCGAGCAGGAGCGCGCCCTGGCCGAGGTAGTTGATGGTGAGGGCGGGGAGACAGATCGTAAGCCAGGCCGTTCTGATCGGGCCTCTGCCGAAATGGCCGAGATCGGCATAGAGCGCCTCTGCGCCAGTCACCACGAGGAACACGGCACCGAGCGTGAGCAGCCCGATCACGCCATGGCTGAGGAGAAAGTTCACGCCGTGCAGCGGGTTGAAGGCGGCGAGCACGCTTAGATTCTGGGCGACATGCCAGGCGCCGCCTGCCGCAAGCACGGCGAACCAGACGAGGGTGATGGGGCCGAAGAATGACGCTACCCGTGCCGTGCCGCGCGATTGCACCGCGAATAGAGCGAATAGAATCACCACCGAGAGCGGCACGACGTAGCGCGCGAGTGCTGGCGTCATCACCTCTAGGCCTTCGACCGCCGATAGAACCGACAGCGCCGGCGTGATCATGGCATCGCCATAGAACAGCGCCGCACTGATCATGCCGAGCAAGATGATGACGCCGGCATTCCCCCCGATTGCGCGATGGGCGAGCGCCATCAGCGCGAGCGTCCCGCCTTCGCCGTTGTTGTCGGCGCGAAGCAGGATCATCACGTATTTCACGGTGACGATCAGGATCAGCGCCCAGATGATCAGCGAGAGGATGCCGAGCACGATCTCGTGGCTCGCCGGCGCGTATTTGTCCGCGCCCGCAGCCAGCACCGACTCGCGAAAGGCATAGAGCGGGCTCGTGCCGATATCGCCATAGACGACGCCGATGCATCCGAGCATCAGCCCCCAAAATTTCGGTCGGTGAGAGGCGTCTTGTCCGGGCTCGAGGTCGACCCCGGCGACGTTGGCGGCGAGCGTCATGTTGGTTGGGGAGTGATCGCTTCTTGGAAGATCGCGACCGTAGCAAAGGCGCGGGCAAGAGGGGCGCTAATAGGGTCGCGGTCATAGACCCAAACGGTGCCGTCTGTCCAGACGATGAATTGTCGATAAGTTGGCAAAGCTCGCGCCTCAGACGGTGACTTGCGTGCCGATCTCGACCACGCGGTCGGTGGGAAGCTGGAAATAGCTCGAGGCGTCATCGGCATTTTGCGCCAGGAAGATGAAGAGCCTGTCCTGCCAGGCTGGCATGCCGGAGCGCACGTCAGGGCGCACCACGCGCCGCGACAGGAAGAACGACGTCGACATAATGTCGAAGCTCCAGCCGGCCTTGCGCGCAATCGCCAGAGCCTTCGGGATATTCGGCGTCTCCATAAAGCCGAAATGCAGGACGACGCGCATGAAGTTGTCGTCCATCTTCTCCATCGCCACGCGGTCTTGGGTTGCGACGCGCGGAACGTTCTCGACCACGATGGTGAGGATGACGTTGTTCTCGTGCAGCACCTTGTAGTGCTTGAGGCTGTGCAACAGCGCAGTCGGCGCGCTTTCCGGCGCTGCGGTCAGGAACACGGCCGTGCCGGGAACTCGTGGCGGCGGCTTCTTCTCCAAGAGCTTGATCAACTCGTCGACCGGCATTTCGAGCCTGCGCGTCTTGGCGGCGAGGATCTGCGCGCCCCTGCGCCAGGTGAGCATGACGGTGACGAGACAGCAGCCGATGAGCAGCGGCACCCAGCCGCCTTGCGGGACCTTGAGCAGATTGGCGGTGAGGAAGGTGACGTCGATTAAGGTAAAAGGCAGCATGAGCGCCAGAGCGGCGCCAAGCGACCAGTTCCACACCCTCCAGATCACGGTGAAGCCCATCAGCCCGTCGACCAGCATTGTGCCGGTGACGGCAACGCCATAGGCCGCGGCGAGTGCGCTCGACGAGCGGAACAGGAGCACGAGGAGAAGCACGCCGATAAGGAGCAGCAAATTGATGCGGGGAATGTAGATCTGTCCCGCCTGCGTGGCTGAAGTGCGCCTGATTTGAAGTCGCGGCAACAGACCGAGCTGCACCGCCTGGTTGGTGAGCGAGAAGGCGCCGGTAATGACCGCCTGACTCGCGATAATGGTGGCGACAGTCGCGAGCGCGATCATGGGATAAAGACCCCATGACGGCACCATTCGGTAGAACGGATTGGCCATGGCGGTGGGTTCGGAAAGAACGAGCGCACCTTGCCCGAAATAATTGAGGATGAGGGCAGGGAAGACGAAATAGAGCCACGCCGTCTGGATCGGTTTTCGGCCGAAATGGCCGAGATCGGCATAGAGCGCTTCCGCGCCGGTGACGGCAAGAAACACGGCGCCGAGCGTCACCAGCCCGATAAGCCCGTGACTCCCGACGAAGCGGATCGCGTGGATTGGGTTCAATGCCGCGAACACGCTTGGATCATCGGCGATATGGATGAGACCCACGCCGGCAATGGCAAGAAACCACAGTGACATCACCGGTCCGAAAAAAGCTGCGACCCGCGCCGTCCCTCGCGACTGAACGGCGAACAAAGCGAGCAGGATGAGCACCGTGAGCGGCACGACATATTCCTGCAAGTGCGGCGCACCGACCTCCAAGCCTTCTACCGCCGACAACACCGAGATCGCCGGGGTGATGAGCGCGTCGCCATAGAACAAGGCCGCGGCGACCATGCCGAGCACGAGCATGGCAAGGCGAATGCGCCCCTTGCCGAGCGCTCCTTGCGCAAGCGCCATGAGCGAGAGGGTGCCGCCTTCGCCCTTGTTGTCGGCGCGAAGCAGAATCAGCACGTATTTGCAGGTGACGACGAGGATCAGCGCCCAGAGGATGAGCGACAGGACGGCGATTACGTTCTCCTCCCAGACGATATTGCTTGGGCCCGTCGCCGCCTGGAGTGCTACGCGAAATGCATAGAGAGGGCTCGTGCCGATGTCGCCGAACACGACGCCCATGCTGCCGAGTGTGAGCGCCCAGAACGTGTGGGGGGATTCGGTCTCGGTCTCAACGCCGTTGGCGGCAGGAGATTCTAAATGGACCTGCGTCATCGGAAAGTTGAAGAGGGCGTCAGTTGAATATCGCGGGAACGCCGAGCTTGCCGACGCGATCCATCAAACATCTTGCCACATAAGGGGAACGCGCCCGCTTGTCCAGCGCCGGGGCGTCAGACTTGGAAATTTCGCGCGCGGCTCGGCGCGGCAGAGTGAGTGGAAGCAAGAAATGCTAACGTCTTTCAGGCTAAAAAGCAATTTCTGGAAAGCAAACCATCCGGAAGCTTCCCATTCATTCGCATTTGCCGTTGACCCTGTGTCTTGAAAACCTTAGGGTGCGCGCCTTATTCACCCTTTCTGCGCTATTCCTCGAGCTTGACGGCCCCGCGGTTTTAGGCGCGAGGGCTTTCTTTGCATCTAGCAGATGAGTGAAACCGACATGTCGCGCGCGATGACAGGCGCCCAAATCGTCCTTGAGGCCCTCGCCGATCAAGGCGTCGAGCACATCTTCGGTTATCCGGGGGGTGCGGTGCTTCCGATCTACGACGAACTGTTCCAGCAGGATCGCCTCAAGCACATCCTCGTGCGCCACGAGCAGGGCGCGGTTCACGCGGCCGAAGGCTATGCGCGTTCGACCGGCAAAGTGGGCGTCGTTCTCGTGACCTCGGGCCCTGGCGCGACCAATGCCGTCACCGGACTGACCGACGCGCTGCTCGATTCGATCCCCATCGTGTGCATCACCGGGCAGGTGCCGACCCATCTCATCGGCAACGACGCCTTCCAGGAATGCGACACGGTCGGGATCACGCGGCCCTGCACCAAGCACAATTATCTCGTCAAGGACGTGAACAGCCTCTCGCGCGTGTTGCACGAGGCGTTTTACGTCGCCCGCACCGGCCGCCCGGGGCCTGTCGTCGTCGATATCCCCAAGGATATCCAGTTCGCGAAGGGCATCTACACCGGGCTCACCAACTCGCAACACAAGAGCTACCGGCCAAGAACCGTCGGCGATGAGAGTGCGGTGGCAAAGGCCGTCGAGCTGATGGCCAAGGCCAAGCGGCCGATCTTCTATACCGGTGGCGGCGTCATCAATTCGGGACCGCTTGCGTGCGCGCGGCTGCGCGAGCTCGTGCGGCTCACCGGCTTTCCCATCACCTCGACCCTGATGGGGCTCGGCGCCTACCCCGCCTCCGACAAGCAGTGGCTCGGTATGCTCGGCATGCACGGCACTTACGAGGCCAACAACGCGATGCACGATTGCGACGTGATGATCTGCATCGGCGCGCGCTTCGATGACCGCATCACCGGCAGGATTGACGCCTTCTCGCCGGGCTCGACGAAAATCCATGTCGACATCGACCGCTCCTCGATCAACAAGAACGTCACTGTCGATCTCCCCATCGTCGGCGATTGCGCGCATGTGCTCGAGCAGATGCTCGAAATCTGGCAGGCAAAGAAGCCAAAGATCGACAAGGCGGCGTTGAAAGCGTGGTGGGCGACGATCGACAAATGGCGCGCACGGAAATGCCTCCATTACAAGAAGCGCGACGACGTGATCATGCCGCAATACGCGATCGAGCGGCTTTATGCGCTCACGCGAGGCCATGACGTCTACATCACGACGGAAGTCGGCCAGCACCAGATGTGGGCGGCCCAGTTCTTCAAGTTCGAGGAGCCGAACCGCTGGATGACGAGCGGAGGCCTGGGCACCATGGGGTATGGCCTGCCGTCGGCGGTGGGCGTCCAGGTCGCTCACCCCAACTCGCTCGTCATCGACATCGCCGGCGAAGCCTCGGTGCTGATGACCATGCAGGAGATGTCGACAGCGGCGCAGTACGACCTGCCGATCAAGATCTTCATCATCAACAATGAGTACATGGGCATGGTGCGCCAGTGGCAGGAGCTGTTGCACGGCGGCCGCTACTCGCATTCCTACACCGCGGCGCTGCCCGACTTCGTCAAGCTCGCCGAGGCCTATCAGGCGGTCGGTATTAGGGCCGAGAAGCCGTCCGAGCTCGACGATGCCATCCGCGAGATGATTGCCACGCCCAAGCCCGTCATCTTCGACTGCCGCGTCGACAAGCATGCCAACTGCTTCCCCATGATCCCGAGCGGAGAAGCGCACAATCACATGCTGATGGGCGACGACCTGACCGAGGAGGACATCGAGGCTGCCATCACCGAGGAAGGCAAGGTGATGGTCTAGCCATGACCTCTGGCGCCCGCAATCTGCTGAGCTTCCTGCTCGGCCTCAGGACCATCATGCTGATCGGCTCGGCCGGTGCCATCGTGGGCGCGCTGCTGATGTTCCTGCAAGGTGCCCGCTACCTCTATCACGCCTGGCACGATTTCTTCTCCGGGCAGCAGGTCGTCGTGCCCGTGCTCGAAGCCGTCGATGCCTTCCTGTTCGGCATCGTGCTCGTCATCTTCGCCTATGGCATCGCCATCGGTTTCGTCTTTACGCTGCCCGAGGGCTACGGCCAGCGGCTCCCCAACTGGATGAAGGTCGGGGGCGTTGGGCAGCTCAAGGCGACCCTCGCCGAGGTCGTCATCGTCGTGCTGATCGTAATCTTTGCGCGCGTCGTGGTCGGCACCGTCAACTCGGGAAAGCTGTTCGATTGGCCGATGCTGGTGCTTCCGGGCTCGATCTTTCTCATTGCGGCGGCGCTGCGTATGCTCGAACTCGGCGGGAGGGGCGGAGCCAATTCGGAAAAAGGAGGGCACTGATGACCCAACCCGGATCGGCATATTCGCTCGAGAAGCGCGAGGAGAAGTCCGAAACGCACACCATGACCGTGCTCGTGGACAACGAGCCCGGCGTGCTCGCGCGCGTGATCGGGCTGTTCGCGGGTCGCGGCTACAATATCGAGTCGCTCACCGTGTCTGAGACCGAGCACGAGGCGCATCTGTCGCGCATCACCATCGTCACCTCGGGGCCGCCCATGGTCATCGAGCAGATCCAGCATCAATTGGAGCGGCTGGTCCCAGTCCACTCGGTCACCGACCTCACGGTGAAAGGCAACCCGATCGAGCGCGAGCTCGCCATGGTCAAGGTCGCCGGCAAAGGCGAGAAGCGGGTCGAGGCCTTGCGCCTGGCCGAAGCCTTTCGTGCCCAGGTGATCGACGCCTCGATCGAGCATTTCGTGTTCGAGATCACCGGCAAGCAGTCGAAGATCGATCAGTTCATCGTGCTGATGCAGCCGCTCGGCCTGGTCGAGGTCGCCCGCACCGGGCTCGCCGCCATCGCCCGCGGCCCGGAGCGGATGTAGCTAGCCATTTCGCTTCTTGGCGATTAGACCCCCGGCATGACCCCTTGCAAAGTGCCGCCCCGGGGGTCACAAACGCGGCCGAGCGAGCCAACCTGTAGGCAGGGAACACCCTTATGCGCGTTTACTACGATCGGGATGCCGATCTCAATCTGATCAAGGGCAAGAAGGTCGCCATCATCGGCTATGGCAGCCAGGGTCATGCGCATGCGCTGAACCTGAAGGAGTCGGGCGTGAAGGACGTGGCCGTCGGTTTGCGTCCCGGTTCGAAGTCCATCGCCAAGGCCGAGAAGGCAGGGCTCAAGGTCATGGACGTCCCCGACGCCGCCCGCTGGGCCGACGTGGTGATGATGCTCACCCCCGATGAGCTTCAGGCCGGCATCTGGGAGAAAGACCTGAAGCCCAACATGAAGCAGGGCTCGGCGCTCTTCTTCGCCCACGGCCTCAACATCCATTTCAATCTGATCGAGCCGCGCCCCGACATGGATGTGTGCATGGTCGCGCCGAAAGGGCCGGGCCACACGGTGCGCGCCGAATATATGCGAGGCGCCGGCGTCCCTTGCCTTATGGCCATCGCCCAGGACGCGACCGGCAACGCGCATGACCTGACTCTGTCTTATGCCGCGGCGATCGGCGGGGGCAGGGCGGGCATCATCGAGACCACCTTCCGCGAGGAATGCGAGACCGACCTGTTCGGCGAGCAGTCGGTGCTGTGCGGCGGCCTCGTCGAGCTGATGCGCAACGGCTACGAGACTCTCATCGAGGCCGGTTACGCGCCGGAGATGGCTTATTTCGAATGCGTGCACGAGGTGAAGCTGATCGTCGACCTCATCTACGAAGGCGGCATCGCCAATATGAACTATTCGGTCTCGAACACCGCCGAGTACGGCGAGTATGTTTCCGGCCCGCGCGTCGTGGGCAAAGCCAGCAAGGAGGCGATGAAGGAGGTCCTCTCCGACATCCAGTCGGGCAAGTTCGTCAAGGATTGGATGCTTGAGAACCGAGTCAACCAGACGTCGTTCAAGGCGATGCGCGCCAAATGCGACAGCCACGACATGGAAGTTGTGGGCAAGCGGCTGCGCGACATGATGCCGTGGATCGCCGAGCGCAAGATGGTCGATAAGAGCAAGAATTGATAGCTGACACGGGGGTCGCATGAAGGTCTTTGCTTCCACTCCGGCCGTAGCCGGCGTTGTCGCGCTTGTCGCGTCTCTCGTGGTCGCCGATTTGGCGTCTGCGAAGCCGACCGATGCTCAGCTCGCCGCGATCAAGGCCAATTGCCGTTCCGATTTCATGTCGAATTGCTGGGGCGTGCCTCGAGGCGGCGCCGAGGCGTTCCAATGCCTCAAGGACCATCTCGCGAGTCTGTCAGCCCCTTGTCAGCAGGCGGTGAAGGCGGTGACGGCCACTGCCACGCCGCCCGCTAACTCCGGCACGGCGCAAACCGCATCGAAGCCGGCAACCGAGACAAAACCTGCGGCGTCGGCAACGTCGTCATCGCCGGCCGAAGCCGTAAAGTCGACGCCCGCGGGCTCCGCATCGTCATCGGCTGCCACGGCGTCAGAGGGCACGGGGAATGCCGCGCCGACGGCCACCCAGAATGAGCCGTCAACGAGCGCGAAGTCCACGCAAGGCTCTACGGCGGAAACCGGCTCATCGTCAGGAAAGACGGTCGCTAAAACTTCCTCCACGACCTCGACGGCATCGCAAACCTCGGGGGCCGCCGGGGTCGCGGCTGCCAAAACGAAGCCCACCACAACGCCAGGGGCCGAAACAGCCGCCTCTGCCGCAACGAACGCCGCGGCGTCGCCCGTGATTGGCTTCATTCCGCCGCGCAAGAAACTCATCATCGCGCGCTTCTGCCATGACGATTTCAACGCCCATTGTCCCGGCGTGGACGTGGGCGGTGGCCGCGCCATTAGCTGCCTCGAGGCCAACAAAGCCTCGCTCACGCCCGACTGCCGCGACATCTTGACGAAGCTCATTCGCTGAGCGGCCGTCTGCGCGAAGGGGGGTCTTGAAGTGCTGATCACCCGCTACGCCAAGATCGTGATGAGCCTCGTGCTCGCCGCCTTCTGCCTGCTCGTGACCTTCGACAATCTGACCGACTACGGCACGAATTATCTTTTCATGCAGCACGTCATGAGCATGGACACGACCTTCCCCGGCAACGCGCTCATGTACCGCTCGATCACGAGCCCGCTGCTGTGGCAGGTCGCCTATGCGCTGATCATCGCTGCCGAAGGCGTGACGGGCACGCTCTTCTTCGCCGGAGCCATCCGCCTGTTCCAGGTGTGGAACGCGCCGGCCGAGGTCTTCAACCAGGCCAAACTCTATACCATCGCCGCCTGCCTGCTCGCCTTCCTCGTCTGGTTCTTCGGCTTCATGGTCGTTGCCGGCGAGTGGTTCGCCATGTGGCAGTCGACCACCTGGAACGGCCAGGAGCCCGCCTTCCGCTTCTATATGGCGGTGCTCGGCGTGCTGATCTTCGTCAATCAGCCGGACGTCGAGCTCCCCGGCTTCGTTCCGCCGCCGCCCGTGACTCCGCGCCGCCGCCGCGCCGACAAGAAAAAAGCCGGCGAGAATGCCTGATCCGGTCCGCTAGGCACCGGATTGTGGTTTAGGCGCTCGGAGCGTATTATTCGCCCTGTGTTTCGAGCAGCCGCGCGTCGGAAGGCGTCGGGGCGCTGCAGCCTACGAACTGCGAGGCTTGCTTTCGCGGAAGGAGGCGAGAACATGTCCATTGCCATAACCCTGGAAAGATATCTGGACGAACGAAACGTCAAATACGACGTGATTGCGCACGCGCCTACCAACTCGTCGATGCAGACGGCGAAGACCTGTCGCATTTCAGGGGACCGTCTCGCCAAAGCTGTTCTGCTTCGCGACGACATTGGCTACGCGGTCGCGGTGCTTCCGGCTTCGCACCACATCGAAATTTCAGAACTCAAGAAGCAGTTCGGCAGCGACGTCGAGCTGGCGAGGGAGCACGAGATCGAAGAGCTGTTCGAGGACTGCGTGCGAGGCGCCATCCCTGCCCTCGGGGAGTGCTATGGACTGGATGTCCTCGTGGACGACAGCATTGAGGAGCAGCCGGAGGTCTATTTCGAGGGTGGTGACCACGAGACGCTGGTCCATATGACCCACGGTGAGTTCGCCGGTCTCATCGCCGCGGCGCGGCACGCCTGCTTCAGCACGCGCCACTGAGTTGTGGCGCGGGGTAGGCTGGTCAGTTTCTATCCGACAGGTCGCTCTTGCCCGCGGGGCCACTCCGCATTATTTTCCGCCCCATGCAGCGGTTGAACGGCCAAACTAGGTTTGCGACCGGCGCCTTTACGCCGAAGGCCGCGCTCGCACTTCTGAAACTCGTCCTTAGACGCCCCTGAGCTCCTCAAGGCTCCGCTCGAAGCGGGGCGGGCGTTCAGGGGATGGCAATCTAAACCTCAGAAAATTCAATCGGCTCGTCGGTCATGCTAGACTGACGCCCAAAGATTCAAAGGACGAGAGACATGGAGTCCAACTCTAACGAACAGAAGCCCGCGCGCTCCGAACGCGACCGCGTGGTGATCTTCGACACGACCTTGCGCGACGGCGAGCAATGTCCCGGCGCCACCATGACCTTCGACGAGAAGCTCGAAGTCGCCGAGCTGCTCGACGAGATGGGCGTCGACATCATCGAGGCCGGTTTCCCCATAGCCTCCGAAGGCGACTTCAACTCGGTGCAGGAGATCGCCCGCCGGGCAAAGAAGGCCGTGATCTGCGGCCTTGCACGCGCGCAGATGAAGGACATCGACCGCTGTGCCGAGGCGATCAAGCCGGCCGAGCGCGGTCGCATCCACACTTTCATCGGCACCTCGCCGCTCCATCGCAAATACCAGATGGGGATCGACGAGACCGAGGTGCTCGTCCGCGTCGCCCAATCGGTAACACGGGCGCGAAGCTATACCGACGACGTCGAATGGTCGGCAATGGACGCCACCCGCACCGAGCACGATTTTCTGTGCCGCTGCGTCGAGGCCGCGATCAAGGCCGGCGCCACCACCGTCAATATTCCCGACACGGTCGGCTATGCCACGCCGGATGAGTTCGCGAGCCTGATCCGCAAGATCATCGAACGCGTTCCCGGCGCCGGGCGCACCGTGTTCTCGACCCATTGCCACAACGATCTCGGCCTTGCCGTCGCCAATTCTTTGGCCGGCGTTGGCGCTGGTGCGCGCCAGGTCGAATGCGCGGTGAACGGTCTTGGCGAGCGCGCCGGCAACGCCGCCCTGGAAGAGATCGTCATGGCGATTCGCACGCGTTCCGACGTCATGCCGTTCTGGACCGGCATCGACACCACCCACCTGACGCGCGCCTCTAAGCTCGTATCGAGGGTGACGGCCTTCCCGGTCCAGTACAACAAGGCCATCGTCGGCCGGAACGCCTTCGCCCATGAGAGCGGTATTCATCAGGATGGCGTGCTGAAGCATGCCGGTACCTTCGAGATCATGACTCCGGAAAGCGTGGGCCTGAAGGAGTCTTCGCTGGTCATGGGCAAGCATTCCGGGCGCCACGCCTTCCGCGAGAAGCTGAAGGAGCTCGGCTACGAGCTTGGCGACAATGCCTTGGAGGATGCCTTCGTCCGCTTCAAGGCTCTCGCCGACCGCAAGAAGCATGTCTACGACGAGGATATCGAGGCATTGGTCGATCAGGAGATCGCCTCGGCGCATGATCGCATCAAGGTGGTGGCGCTGACCGTGATCGCCGGCACTGGTGGGCCGCAAAAGGCGACGCTCACCCTCGACATTAACGGCAAGCAGCAGACTCACGAGTTCGACTGGCGACGGTCCGGTCGATGCGACCTTCCGCGCGATCAAGGCGCTGGTGCCGCACGAGGCGCGGCTCCCGCTCTATCAGGTGAGCGCCGTGACGGAAGGCACCGACGCCCAGGCTGAGGTGACCGTGCGGCTCGAGGCGGATGGTAAGACCGTGACGGGCAGGGGGTCCGACACCGACACCCTCGTTGCCTCGGCGCGGGCCTACGTGAGCGCGCTGAACAAGCTGCTCGCACGCGAAGGTCGGCGCAAGCCCGAGACCATGCTCGCATCTTAGGCTCTGTGCTCCGATCTTGAGCAGCAACGACTTCAATCGCCGGCAAACCTACCGGTGATTGAAGCGGGCTCGTCGGCGACCGGCTGCCTTAATTGAAGCTTGGCCGCGGAATTTGAAGCCAAGCCGCCACATTGTGTCGGATCTTTAAATCCGCCCCTTAACCGGCGGTCAATTGTGGCAAGACCGACGGTTCACGGGAGACTCAAGGAGCGCAATCCTGCGCTTCGCTATTGCAAGCAAATTGTTTTTACAAATCAGGCTCTGAACGCATTGCCCGCCACGCGGATTTGCCGCAACATGGCAACGCGCTCGGCAGATGGCCAAGCACTAGGTGACAGCTTTCTGCCGCTCGCGATTTCAGTGGCGTTCAGGGCTCCTTCCCTCACGCGATCGAGCCGAATTGGGGCGGGCGTATGTTCTCGCAGGTCTCGGGCTTTGTCTCCAGAGACATGGCTATCGACCTTGGCACGGCCAATACGCTGGTTTACGTGCCGGGACGGGGGATCGTTCTCGACGAGCCTTCCGTCGTTGCGGTCACGCAAGCTCGCGACGGCGAGCGCAAGGTCATAGCAGTTGGCCGTGAGGCCAAGACGATGCTCGGCCGCACGCCGAGCAAGATCGAGACGATCCAGCCGCTGCGCGACGGCGTGATCGCCGACTTCGCCGCGGCCGAGGAAATGATCAAGCATTTCATCCGCCGCGTGCAACGGCGCTCGCTGTTCTCGAGCCCGCGCATCATGATCTGCGTTCCGGCGAGTGCCACACCCGTCGAGCGCCGCGCGGTGCATGAGGCGGGATTGTCGGCGGGCGCGCGCCGCGTCTATCTGATCGAGGAACCGGTTGCCGCGGCGATCGGCGCCGGCCTTCCCATCACCGAGACGCGCGGATCCATGATCGTCGACATCGGCGGCGGCACCACCGACATCGCCGTCTTGTCGATGGGCGAGGTGATCTACTCGCATTCGATCCGCACCGCCGGCAACGCGATGGACGAGGCGATCGTCAATTACGTGCGCTTCAAGCACCATCTGTTGATAGGCTCGGCAACCGCTGAAGCGGTCAAGAAGGAGCAAGGCTCCGCTCTCGCCAAGGCCAATGGCGAGCGCGTCACCATCCACATGAAAGGTCGCGACTTGCAGCGCGGCTTCCCCACCGAGATCTCGCTCGAGCCGCATGACATCGCCGAGGCCCTGAGCTTGCCCATCCAGCAGATCGTTGGCGGGATTCGCCAAGCTCTTGCCGACGTGCCGCCGGAGCTCGTGGCAGATCTTTGCGAACTCAGGCATCTACTTGACCGGTGGCGGGGCTTTGCTCGAACGGCTCGATTTGCGGCTCGCCCAGGAGACCGGAGTGAAGTTCAAGATCGCCGAGGATCCGTTGCGCTGCGTCGCGCGGGGAACCGGCATGGTGCTCGAGCAGCTCGACTCCATGGCTCATCTTCTGATCAAGCCTTGAGGCGGGGATAAACGAAGAGGGGCTTTCTGGCTGCGCAAGCCCCCAGAGACGAGGGAAGGAAGACGCCCGCGAGGCATTCCCTCGAACAGGATTTACGATGCGTGGGGCGGCATCATCGATCTACCGCAGTCCCCGCCGGTCGTGGCGGCGGGCGAGGGGCGAGCTGTTCACTTTCGCGCTTTATTTCTTCTGCGCTCTGCTCCTCGTCCTGAGCCGCATCGGCCATAACGGCCTGGACGATGTGCGCGAACGCTTCGTCGATCTCACCGCGCCTTTGCTTGAGGCGGCCTCGATCCCGGTGATCAAAGGGCGGCATTTGCTCACGCGAGCGCGCTCTTATGCCGATGCCTTCCACGAGATCGATCGGCTCAAGGCCGAGAACGAGCAACTCAAGCAGTGGGAGTGGAACGCCAAGCTGCTCGAGCGCAAGAACGCTCACCTCCGCGCCTTGCTGAATGCGGTGGATGAGCCCGCGCTTCATTTCGTCACCGGCAGCGTCATCGCCGATGCGCGCGGTCCTTTCCTCCGCAGCGCGCTGATCAATCTCGGTAGGGACAATGGCGTGCGTGTCGGCTACGCCGTGATCGACGGCGATGGTCTCATCGGACGCACGGTCGATGCCGGCTCCTCGGTCGCGCGCGTGCTCCTGCTGAACGATCTCAACAGCCACATCCCGGTTCTCGTCGGACCCGCCGGCGTTCGCGCCATGGCCTCAGGCGACAACAGCGCCGAGCTCCGGCTCGATTTCCTCCCCGACGGCACTACGCTTTATGAGGGCGACGAGGTCTATACCTCGGGCAGCGACGGCGTGCTGCCGCGTGGGCTGCGTGTCGGCACGGTGAGGGGCACCCCCGGCGCCTTCAGAGTTCGTCCCTATGCCGATCTCCGCGCGCTCGACGTGGTGAGCGTGCTGTTCTTCGATACGCCAGAACTCGAGAGCAGCGACCCGGTGGCGGGGCCGATCGACGGTCCTCTATCGGCGACGCCCGCAACCGCAGCCTCGACCGTCGTGCCTCCGCCGCCGGCAGACCCGGTGTCGAGCATCAATCCGGTCGGGAGCGCCGTGAAACATGCCGGCGCCGATGACGGCACTTCAACCGCGGTCGGAGCGGTGCAGGCCGAGCAATGAGCACGATCCTCCCCGCGCTTTCGGTGCTGTTTGCGGTGCTCGCGACCGCAGTGCCATGGGGATTGCCGGCCGACGCCACCTTCATGCTTCCTCTCGTGGTGGTGATGATGGTGTTCTGTTGGCGCGTCATGCCCGACGCGGCATTGCCGCTCTCCGCCTGCATGCTGCTTGGTCTCCTGACCGACGTGATGAGCGGTGGGCCTCTCGGTTTCTTCGCGCTGATGACGTTGATCGCGGCAACTGTCGGCGGGCTGCTGCGCTACACGGTTGAGCCCCGCGATCTGTGGCCGCTATGGATCAGCTGGAGCTTGCTCGCCGTAGCGCTTGGATTGCTCGGCTGGCTGCTCGGCTCGCTCTATTTCTTCCGCTGGATCGATTGGTGGCCGATCCTCTTCGGCACGCTCGCCTCGATCGCGCTCTTCCCGGTGGTGCTACGAGGTCTTGTGTGGATCAAACGCGGCAGCCTCCGACCCGATCATTCCAGCATGTTCCGGAGCTGGACATGAAGGCACGCGCCCCGGGAGACGTGAGAGCGCGCGATCCGGCGCGCAAGCAGCGCATGCGCTTCTCCCGGCGCGCGGTCCTCCTCGGGGCAGGGCAGGCCGGATTGTTCGGGCTGCTGGCATGGCGGCTGCGCCAGCTCCAGATCCTTGATTCTTCGGAATACCGGCTGCTCTCCGATGAGAATCGCTTGAGCCGGCAGCTCACCGCACCGAGGCGCGGTGCGATCTATGATCGCTTCGGCACGCCGTTGGCCGAGAGCAGGGAGAGCCTCCGGGTCGTGATCGTTCCGGCCTTCGCCAAGGGCCTCGGACGGACGCTCGATGCCATCTCACGCATCGTCCCGATACCGCCCGCTGATCGCGACCGCGTGCTCAGGACCGCGCGGCGCCAGAGCAGCTACCGTTCGGTGCTTGTGGTCGAAGGGCTCTCCTGGCGGCAATTCGCGCTTCTCAATGTGATGGCGCCCCAGCTCCCGGGCGTCGCTACCGACGTCGGCTCGTTCCGCATCTACAGTAACCCCCCACCTATGGCCCATGTCGTCGGCTATGTCGGCATGGCCGGGAAGGGCGAGATTGACGAAGATCCGGTCATGCGCGTGCCCGGCTTCCGTGTTGGCAAGACCGGCATCGAGAAAGGCTTCGATCGCTGGCTCAGGGGACGTGCCGGCAACGTCACCTCGGAGGTCGACGCGCACGGCCGTATCGTGCGTGAGCTTGGCGCGACCCCGAGTGTGCCTGGAAAAGACTTGGTGCTCACCATCGATCATGAGCTGCAGGCGATCGCCTACAACCGCATTGCCGGCGAACGCCGCGGCTCACTGGTGGCGCTCGATTGCACCACCGGCGACGTGCTGGTGATGGTCTCTGTGCCGTCCTTCGATCCCAACGGCATCGCCTTCAAGCCCGACCCCAAGCAATGGGCCGCCTTGGTCAAGAACGAGGACGAACCGCTCAACAACAGGGCGGTTGACGGTCTTTATCCGCCGGGATCGACCTTCAAGGTCGTGAATGCTCTGGCGGCGCTAGCCTCGGGCGTGGTCAAGCCGGAGGAGACCATCCTCTGCCAGGGCGGCTACCTGTTCGGCAAGCATCTGTTCCATTGCTGGAAGAGGCACGGGCCCATTGCACTCCACGACGCCATCAAGTCTTCCTGCGACGTCTATTTCTACGAGACGGCTCACCGCATGGGCATCGACAAGCTGGCCGTCACCGGGCGGGCGCTTGGTCTCGGCCGGGCCTACGATAGCGAGCTGCCCGGTGTGAAAGCCGGCATCATGCCCGATACGGCATGGAAGCGCGCGACGCTCAGGCTGCCCTGGTACCCCGGCGAGACCATCTCGTGCGCGATCGGCCAGGGCTATGTTCTGGCGTCGCCGCTCCAGCTTGCGCTCGTTGCCGGCAGGATCGCCTCTGGCAAGGCGATCGTCCCGCGTTTCGTGCGTCCACGTGCCGGCACGCCTGTCGATCAGCCTCAGCTGCTGGCCGTCGATCCGGTGCATCTCCAGTTGGTCCGCGACGGGATGACGGCAGTGGTCAACGAGAAGGGCGGTACCGCAACACGCGTCGCGCTCAAGCTCCCCGGCATGCTGATGGCGGGCAAGACCGGCACGGCCCAGGCCTTTGGCCATGGTGCCGCGCACCACTTCACCGGCTACGAGGCCAAGCCCCATTCGCTGTTCATCGCCTTTGCGCCGGTCGGAGCGCCGCGCTATTCGATCGCCTGCGTCGTCGAGCATGGTGGATGGGGCGCGCAGACGGCGGCTCCCATCGTTCATGACGTGATGACGGAGCTTTTGCTGCGCGACCCCGCCACGAGGCCAGGCTACGTCGCGAGCAATGTTGTGGACGCGGGGTCTGCCGTTGCCGATGCGGGGGACACGCCATGAGCATGTTCCTCGAACAGGGCGACGAGAAGCGGCAGTTCAAGCTCACCGAGAAGCTTCTTCTGATCAACTGGCCGTTCCTCCTCTTGATCGCTGCCATCACCTGTGTCGGCGTGGCGGCGCTCTATTCCGTCGCCGGCGGTGCGCTCGAACCCTGGGCGAGCCGTCAGGTGGTGCGCTTCTGCCTGGGACTCGCGCTCCTCTTCGCCGTCGCCGTGTCTGACATTCGGTGGTGGCTCAAGGCGGCCTATCCGCTCTACGCCATCGCGCTCGTCCTGCTCGCTCTCGTGATGGTGATCGGCGTCGAGAGCGGAGGCGCCAAGCGCTGGCTCGGCTATGGCGACCTCACGTTCCAGCCGTCGGAGATGATGAAGATCGCGCTTATTCTTGCGCTTGCGCGCTATTACCAATGGCTGCCGCCGGAGAAGGTCTCCTGGCCGCACGCGCTTCTCATTCCTCTCGCCATGATTGGCGCGCCCGTGCTGCTCGCCCTTGCCCAGCCCGATCTCGGCACCGCCATGCTTTTTTGCGTGATCGGCTTCGGACTCCTATTCCTCGCCGGCGTGAGCTGGATCTATTACCTCGGAGGGATCGTGGGCATCATCATCGTGCTGCCCCACATCTGGGAGCGGCTGCACGACTATCAGAAGGAGAGGGTGCTCACTTTCATCGACCCCGAGCGGGATCCGCTGGGTTCCGGCTACCACATCCTGCAATCGAAGATCGCCATCGGCTCTGGCGGGCTGATGGGCAAAGGCTTCATGCAGGGCACCCAAGCCCAGCTTAATTTCCTCCCCGAGAAGCACACCGACTTCATCTTCACCATGTTCGCCGAGGAGATGGGCTTCATCGGCGCGGTCTCTTTGCTTGCGCTCTATCTTCTCGTTCTGCTGTTCATTGCCTACATGGCGCTCAGGTGCCGAAGCACCTTCGCGCGGCTCGTCGCTGCCGGTGTCGGGCTTTGCGTCTTCACCTATGTCTTCATCAACGTGGCGATGGTGACGGGGCTCGTGCCCGTGGTGGGTGTACCCCTTCCGCTCGTCTCGTATGGTGGCACCTCGATGGTGAGCATATTGATCGGGTTGGGCTTCGTGCTGAATGCCCACGTGAACCGAGGGGTCCGCATCAGGCGCGAGGAGCTTGGTCCCCTCTGGTAGGTGCGCGGGGGCCGCAGGCCCCGGGCCCTTTGCGCCGGGGCGCTGGACAGGGGAAGGAGCGCAGTGCTAAGGGGAGCCCCCTTGGGTGACACCCTTGGAGTGAGAGACCCTTGGGGCCAAATGCCCGATCGGGTTCATCCTAAGATGCGCCTTGCCATAGCAGAGGCGGAAAATCTAGGGCGCATAGCTCAGGTGGTAGAGCAGCTGACTCTTAATCAGCGGGTCGTAGGTTCGAGTCCTACTGCGCCCACCAATTCTTTCAATCCCTTACAGCCAAAATCGACTAACAGGAAAGTGCGCCAACGTGCTTGGGGTCACACGGCAGATTGGGGAGCACCTCGTTGCCGCAGAGCTCGGGCGTCGCGGCTACGTGGCTACGCCCTTCGCTGGAAATGTTCCGCTGTACGACTTGTTAGCAGCCAATGTTGAGGGCCGCGCAATTCCCGTTCAAGTGAAAGCGATCAGAGGCGGTTCATGGCAATTTAGTGCCGACCAGTTTCTCGTCATCGAATTTGTTGACGGCCATCAGTTGGTAAGGGGGAGGAGGACACTTCTCCACCCGGAGCTCCTGTGCATTTTCGTATTGCTCAGAGAAGCCCGGAACGACGAGTTCTATCTTTTCCAATTGCGCGACCTCCAGGATCATTGTGACCGCGTATATAAGCCTCGAGGGGAGGGGTCTCGGAATCCCGACTCGAGGCACTGCGCCGTTTCGCCGAAAGAGTTTGAGAGGTTCCGAGATAATTGGGATTTGCTACGAAGCCTTCTAGGTTGACGCCCTAGCGTGTCGCCCCGCGTTACCTGCGTCCTGAACTGCTCGAGAGAGGCATGAGAGTCCTCGGCGTGGATTTCACGAGTGCTCCGACGCGAAGGAAACCGATCACCTGCCTCTATTGCAATTTCGCCAATGGAGTTTTGTACGCAGAGCGTCTTGTTCCGTTGGCCACGTTTGAGGATTTTGACGCCACGCTACAAGCCCAAGGGCCGTGGATCGCCGGTATCGACTTTCCCTTCGGACAAGCACGACGGTTTCTTGAAAGCATCGGTTGGCCGCTGAGCTGGCCAGACTATGTAGCCTATGTGCACGCACTGGGGCGGAAAGGGTTTTGCGCTGCACTCAATGACTACCGCGCGGGTCGGCCTTACGGCGACAAGGAACACAAACGGCACACCGACAAAGTGGCGCGCTCAATTAGCCCTCAAAAGCTCTACGGCGTGCCGGTCGGGTTGATGTTTTTCGAAGGGGCGCCGCGCTTACTCAAAGCTGGCGTCACGATACCATTCTTGCGGGCGGGAGATCCCCATAGAATTGTAGTTGAAGCCTATCCAGGTGTTCTCGCGCGACGGCTGATCGAGCCCGGAGCCAGCTACAAAAGCGATAGGCCCAAAAAGCAATCCGTTACGCAGCTCAAGACGCGGGAGAGCATGCTGAGAAAAATACAGAGCGGCATTCTCCGGGAGCAATTCGGATTTGAGATCCAGGTACCAAGCGAGCTCAATCTCGCCGAGGACCCAACCGGCGACCAACTCGACGCGCTCCTATGTGCCACACAAGCGGCATGGGCTTGGAGCCGACGTGATCAATGCTTCGGCGCACCAGAGAGTGTTGACGTGCTGGAAGGCTGGATTGCGGACCCTACGCTTTTGGCAGAGAGGGTGGTGTCAGCTGCTGCGACGTGAAGGGTCGCGCGCGAACAAAAAAAATTTGTGAACCGGCATAACAACCACTTAGCAGAGATAATTGGGGTTGCTGTAAAAGCCTTCTCGGTCAGAACCCTCATGTGAGGAGGCGCGTCAAAAAAATTTTTGCTCTTCGCCTTAGCGCCGCCTGGCTGCACAAGCGCTTGGGCTTTTCCGAAAGAGTGCCGTTGGGCTCTCTTCAGCGGAGTGACAGGTTTTCCGGCAGGACAATTGCGCGGAAGCGCGTGATGCTCAGTTTTTGCTTTTTGAGACACTGTAAAAATGGAGGCTAGTCACGCCAGGATGCGTGCGCCCATCGTTGTTTTCCTCCGCCAGACACCGGAGTTTGGCTGAGTTGTGTTACGCACGCAGCAGGCCGGCGCTTAACCTTATTATGGACCTGATCCCGAGGGCCGTTCAGCGTTGCGTCCCCAGTGTGCCCCCGCGCATGGTCGCCCGGGAAAATGGCCCACTTTCACGGCACCGCGACATGGACCCGCTGAGGGGTCATCCGCAGATCGTTGCGGCGATGCTAAGGTGTACGCTCTGCGGTGCCTCAAGCCGCGCGATAATGTGGGTCTTTATAAAGTGAGATTTTTGGTTCGCTCATTGCAGCGCCTGGCGATTTTAGGGCTAGGCGTAATCAGCGTATGGCTGATCGTATTTGTCTTCAGATGGGTGGATAGCAGCCTTCCTTGGATTTTGGCGGTGAGCGCGACTTATGGTCTTGCCGCCTATGTGATTCTCCCGCGCGCCGTTCGTATGGGTTCGAAGGTTCTTCAGCGCCGACATGTCCCGCGTTTCACGGTTACCGGTGACGGGTTGCCGGGTGACCCCGTGAATTTAGCGCTGATCGGTACTTTGGGTCAGCTTCGCACTGCATTTGCTGCCGCGGGCTGGACCAATGCAGACCGATTGAGCCTCGCAAGTTCGTGGCGCATGGCTCGGGCATTCGTTCTCAATGAGCCATACCCGACGGCCCCGTTCAGCACCCTGTTTCTTTTCGGACGAGGCCAAGACATCGGTTTTCAGCGTGCGATAGATAACAGTCCACGCAAGAGGCATCACGTCCGGTTTTGGGCCAAGAGCCTCGCTGAGGCCGAAGCCGATGTGAACACGGCCAGTTTCTGGCTGAACACCAACCGGCCTAACGAAAATAACTGCGTACTTTGGGTCGGTGCCGGCACAAAGGATACCGGATTCTCTCTCACCCGGCTGACGTTCCAGATGACTCACGCCACAGATTCCGACACCAATGCCGAGCGAGACCACATCATCGATGAACTCAGAAAGTCCGGCGTGATCGAAAGCGTGTCGTTATACAAGACCGGAGACAAATTGCTCACCAAGCAGGTCAACCACTACATCACCGACGGGGAAGTTGCCGTTGCCGAATTGGTCAAGACAGCCTAATCGAGAAAATTTGTCACGGCCTCCTTCGCGCCCGCGGCTTATCGATGTGGTTTCGCCGATGGCTAAGGCGGGCGAGTCAACTGTTGGCAATTGCGTCGATCAACAATGGCTTCACGTCGTGCTCTTCTATTTTGGCGCCATGCCTTTCTCAGTGAGTTCTCTGATCGCCTTCTCGTTCTTTGAGAGATAGGTCAATCCCATGCCGCGCAGCACATTTGTCGCCTTGGTGAATTGAACGTTCTCGTAGCCGACAATCTCGATACGGTTGCCCCACGGGTCGAGAAAGTCGAGAAACGGGCCAGGCAACGGTTTGATCCCCGCCTCAGCCAGCGTCTTGCGGACGGCATCCTTGTCGTCGACCACAAGCCCAAAATGACGTCCATCGTCGGCCGGTTGAGTTCGGCCCTTCTGCAGGGCGAGGAATTGGTCGCCCAGATCGATGAAAGCCGAAGTGGCGCTCTTTCCCCGTAGTTTGAAGTCGAATAGTCGACCGTAGAATACAAGAGCCTCATCAATATCACCGACTTCCAGCGCTACGTGATTGAAACCAACGGCGCGCGCCTTTTTTGCTTCGGCCATGATGCTCTCCTAGTTGATAAGAAGCGGCGTAGCCCCGACCAGGGCGCGGTCGTCGATTTGTCGGATCAGAAAGTCCGCGACGTCAGCGCGGCTGATTGTCCCGAACCGCCACTCGTTTGGCGCGGTCAAAACGCGGTATTTGCCAGTCTCGGGCCTGTTTGTCAGCAGGCCTGGCCGCACGATGGTCCAGTCGAGGCCCGAGGACCTGATAATCCGCTCCTGCACATCCTTGTCGTCGTAAACACGCTTTAACAGCAAGGGAAAGACGACCGCGTCGTAAAGAATACCACCATGACCGCGGCTATCACCGGTCACCGCGATCAGCCGCTTGACGCCCGCGGCCTTCATGGCGTCGACCAGAATATGGGTTGATCGTGAGAATAGTGTCGTGGGCTCGAAGATGGCCAGTGGGGAGATGTCAACGCCTAGCGTTTGGACAACCACGTTGACGTCTTTGAGTGCGTTCCGAATCGTGTCGGTGTCGAGGGCATCGCCTGGAAACCTTCTCCAGGTTCGCATTTTGGATCGGTATGCTTGCTGCCGAACGGGCCAGCGCCCGAACGCTATGACCGGCGAGAAGGGCAGCCTTCACCGTTTCAAGTCCGATGCCACGGCTGGCACCTATGATGAGGACCTTGGGCATCGTCGTATTCTTCCTCAGAGACATATTTGTTCTCTGCCCAGAGTTGCCAAGCAGGTCACCTGCTGAGAGACCCGCTGGCGCAATGCGAATCACTCTATGACCTTGGTGCTGAGAGGTGGCGACATGCCCGTCCTTTGCTCCGCACCTGCCCACTTGGTTAGTAGGCGGGCGGCTGGGTGAGCCAATCACCCGGAGTCTGTCATGAGCAAACCTACTTCGTTCACCGAAATGCAGGACCTCTCGAGCACCCTTGCTAGCCTCGTAGCGCGCGCCGCGCCAAGTGTGGTTTCGCTCTCTTCCAGCCGTTCGCGATCGAGCGGCTTCATCTGGCGCTCTGGATTGGTGGTTACCGCCGATGAAGCATTGTCGGAAGATGGCGAATACAGCGTCGGCCTTTGGAACGGCGATTCCGTTGCGGCACGGCTCGTTGGCCGTGACCCAAGCACCGATATTGCGTTGCTGCGCATCGACCGCTCCGATCTTGAGCCTATTTCCCCGACGGCCGTAGCTCTCGATGTCAGTGCTCTTGCGATAGCTGTGGGTGCCGAGGAGGGAACGCCGACCGCGGCTCTCGGCGTCGTATCACGCAGCGCCGGACCCTGGCGCTCCCTTCGCGGAGGCGAGATCGATGCGCGAATCGAGCTTGATTTGCGTTTACGGAAAAGCGCCGAAGGTGGTGTTGTGCTCAATGCGGCCGGCCAATCTGTGGGCATGGCCGTGTTTGGACCGCGTCGACGCGTTCTTGTGATCCCGTCGAAGACGATCGAGCCTGTCGCGGCCCAGCTTGAAAGTCACGGCCATATCCCGCGCGGTTATCTCGGTCTTAGCCTTCAGCCCGTTGCGCTCGACGGTGAGGAAGGATCGGGCGCCATAGTTTTGCGCGTTGACCCTAAAGGACCAGGCTCTCTAGCTGGCCTATACCAGGGAGATGTTTTGGTTGCTTGGAATGGCGAGCCGATCCGGCACATGCGACCCTTGCTGCAGGCGCTTGGACCTGACAGCGTCGGCCAGACGGTCACCCTTGGAATTCGCCGAGCAGGTCAAACGCGACAGGTTGCGGTCACGATAATGGAAAGAACTCGCGCTTGAGCGAACACGACGCTTCCGATCCGATCCGGCTTAGACTGGAAATCCCACGTGGCGGGCTTGCCGACCGACTTGCTGCGCTGCTTGAGGGAGTGTCCGGCTTGCGATTGGTCGGTCCGGGGGAGACCGCCGATGTGACCTTGATGCTTCCCGCAGTCGCGTTTGATGGGGAAATCCCGCTCTCCACGCGCGAGCTCGAAGTTCTGGCATTGCTGGCCGAAGGTGCCTCAAACAAAGAGATAGCGCGCCGGCTTGGCATTTCCGTTCACACCGCCAAGTTCCATGTCGGCTCATTGCTAGACAAGCTCGACGCCGTGGGCCGCACCGAGGCGGTCGCTCATGCAGCGCGGCGCGGCGTACTCAACCTCTGAAATACACAATGCTTGAGGTAACCGGCGCATCTGGCGAGCAGCCGATCGACCCGAGAGACGGCGCGATTCGACGGTCGAAGTCAGACTCTTTTAGAACTTTTGAGCTTCGATTCCTCTGCGAGTGCACCTCGGGGCTCGGAGCCTCTTATGGGACGCGCTGTCACGTTGTCTTTAGGAATTTTAGGAGTCGCGCTGCTTGTAGCAACGTCGGGGGCGGCTGCGGATGATCTCGGCACAGTTATAACCAAGACATCCCCATCTCCCGACCTGACCACGAGGCTCCCGACGGGGTTTGATCTGGTTAGCGGAAATGAGCAGCCACCACGCCTCGCGGACTATACGATTTCAAATTTGATCGTGCTGGCGACGCCATGGCCCCCTGAACAAGTGGTGGCGCAAGAAGAAGTACCCCGGCCCGTGAGGCGCCCATCACCGCCTAAGCGAAAAGCGCGGAGCAAAACGAGCCCCGCCGCGGAGCCTCAGAAGAAAGCGGGCTGGTTAAGCGCAGATTGGTGGCGCGGACTAATGTGGATGCGCATACGCTAAAAGCTCGTGGAGCGGATTCTGCGGGCTGGTCGACCGGGTGTGTTGCGAAGGAACCTTACGGTCGCCGAGTTCGCTTCTTCGGACGCTGACGATGGCCGATCGAAATTCCGAGATGACGCGCCTTTTGTCTTAGCGCGCCAGGCGACCGCTTCAGCTCTTGTGAGATTGCTGCGACAGGAGTCCCTCTCCTTCGAATGTTTCTTTAGTGTCTTCTCGTCCTGTGCGGTCCATTCGCGGCGAGCTGCGCGCTTAGCCATCTTCAGGCTCCATGTTGCTCATCGGTCGGGACGTATATCAGATTCGTCATCGTGTCCCAGAGCATTCTCTTATACATGGGCAGCCTGAACGCGTGTTGCATTGGACGTCGCAACAGCGAAGAGCATTTTCAGGAATCGTAAACCTGGTCGGCTGATTAAGTCGACAGACTGATCATTCATCTGCGTAGCGCCCTTGGCCGCGTCCGCGGGAAGTCCGTTGTTGGTCACGTTTCGGACATTCGACGGATCGGCCGTGATGCCTGCTTCTGACCCCGAAGCGGACTCTCTGGTTCTCTTTGCCCCCTGCGCCCTCCCTTCCTCAGATTGCGCGCCGGGGCCAAGCAGCCGATGCCGCAACCGTTGCTGGGTTATGACTATATTTTCGCGCAAGGCTTGTAAGACCCTATATCAAGGCCCATGTAGCTGAGTACTGGCACGCCGGATCCCTAGGCGCTGACGGTAAGGACTTACCGTGCCAACTTCGTGCACGCCGCCTTTCCCGAAAAACAGCACTCAGCACCCAACCCCTTACGGGCCAGGGTCCGGCGGTTGTCACCTGCGAAAATCTGACAAGAGGCACTATGATGAGTGCTACGTCCAATCCCCAAGCTGCCGCCGACCAAGCCCGCGCCGCCTATCGTGACATGACGGCCCAACTTGGCCACCTCGGTCTCGACACCGCCATTCCGGAAGGCGTGCGCGCTCTTGCCGAGAAGACCGTGACGCAGACCCGCGAGGCCTGTGACCGCTCGATGGAGGCTTTCGATGCGTCGGTGGCGGCGTTTGAAAGATCCTTTGATGCTGCGGGGAAAGGTGCCGCCACGTTCAACCGCAAAATCATTGATATCGCTAGGCGCAACGTAAATTCCAACTTCGACCTCGCGACGAGCTTGGCGGGAGCCAAGGACCTCTACGACATAGTCAAATTGCAGGAGGCCAATTGGCGCAAGCAAGTCGATGCACTGACGGCCCAGGCCGAGGAGGTCCGCGTGTTGTCGCTGAAGGTGACGGCAGATGCCGCTGAGCGAATCAATTCGCAGATGGCCCGGGGCGCGGACGGGCAGGTGGACTGAGGGTCATCACCGAACCTCGCAGCTATTATCGCCGTGCAAAGTTCCGGGGGCTGAAGGAAAACGAGATGAATGCCGCGACCATTCTGAAGTCTAAAGGTAGGGGTGTCGTCACCGCTACCGCAAACAAGTCGTTGCTCGATATCGCAAAGCTGCTCGTGCAGCATGGCATCGGCTGCATCGTCATCGTGGGGAACGACGACAAGATCGCGGGCATTGTATCGGAGCGCGACCTCATGCACGCAATCGGACAATCTGGAGCCAAGGTTTTGAAGGAGTTGGTCTCGGACTTCATGACCAAGAAGGTGGTCACGGCGCGGGAGGCCGACACCGTCGACCAACTGATCTCGGAAATGACCACGCATCGGTTCCGCCACATGCCCGTAGTCGAGAGAGGCCGGCTGATCGGCCTCGTCTCCATTGGCGACTTAGTCAAGATTTACGTCGCGGATGCCGAGTTTGAGTTGGGCGCGATGCGGCAGTACATCACATCACAGCCTAGCCTGCTTTTTGACCAAACGTCCCGACTGAGGGTTGCAGGTGGCGCATGAACACGAAAAATCAGCGGCCAAATCTTCGTTCAGAAAAAGACCAGTCAGCCAGTTTCCTGATCTGGATTATCTCGGGTTTGTATCTTCTTGTGATGGTTTGGTTGCTGCTGTCTGCGAGGGGCGCGTATGGCACGAATGACCTGCACCCGTGGCTCGCATCAGCAGCTTCGGGGCTAACGTTCGCCTATGGCATTCTCATGCTGTCGCTTTGGCCGAATGAAAAACCGACGACGCCTAAACCACTGAGGCCGACTTGGTAACGCGAGTTCCTTTAACGATGCTCATCAAGGCCCGGCTTTGCGCCGGGCCTTTTGCGGAGGCCGTGTGCTGTGGCCAGAATGTGAGTAGGGTTCCGACGCGGCAGCCACTTAACGGACATCGCGGATGGGTGGTTTGGCGAAGCCTCAAGTCGATACGGCCGTTGCGCTTGCGGTCGGCCTTTTTACCGTTGCGCGGTGCTCATCGATTCACGGTAGATAGTAGCAGTTCACGGCCGACCGCTTCGCCTTTTGCTTCAACCGCTTCGCGGGGGAAGCCCAGCCAAAGCGATGTTCCGAAGAAAACCCCCTGACGACGGTCATGTGATTGCCGGTGCGCGAATGTGTAGAGAGCGCAGAAGGTCTGTGTTGCCTTCAAAATGCAACGATAACTGAAACGGCTAGCGGTTGTGCAGTACAGCGAGCAGCGGTGACAACCACCGGCATTGCTGGCGAGCGAGCCTTGCATCGGTGACAATCAGCTCTGCCGCGTCGTCATCGTTGGTACCGGCTTCGGGGAAGGCGATGCTGAGACCACCAATTCCGCAGGAAATAAGCCACGGGCTTGGACACCCGCCACCCTCGAGACATCAACGGGAGTCCGGCAAACCTACTATCGCCGCCCTCTTGATGCGGACCATATCGTCCTCGCTTGGGAGCTGAGTAGCGTCGCCTCTTGAAGGGTGGGCGCTGGTAAGCAGACCGGAAAGGAAAATGAGCAAAACGTTACCCAAGACAGCCGTTAGGCGTCGGTCTATCAAGTTCACTAATTGTAACTGGCCTCGCTGCGTGACCCGGACGAGTTGCCCTACTTCCGTAAGCGTCGGCGCGAGGGACGCCGCCTGACAGAGGAGCGTTGTGTCTCCTGGAAGGACCTCGTCGCAACGTTCAATGCGCTCACGCCCGAGGAGGACGAAGAGCCGATAAACAACGAAGCGTTACCCAAGACGGCGATCGGGTCGCTGCACCTAGAATTCAAGCGCTGTGGCCGGCCGAACTGCCGGTGCAAACGCGGTGTGCTCCACGGCCCTTACGCCTACCGCCATTGGCGCGAGGACGGCCGCCAAAGAAAGGTATATGTCCCCATGAAGCAACTGACTGAGGTCATGCGTGAATTGGAGCGCCGCCGCGCTCAAGCAGCACGGCCTGCGGAAGTCCGCCAAGCTTTACGGAACCTTAGACATGCCTAAGCGTGCCCTAGCCGCTCCAAGGGTCACAGCCGAAGAGGTCGCGACGGCTGAAGCCTTTGAGCGCCGTATCCAAGAAGAGAACAATGCGCAGTTCCAAGAACTGCGGGACCAAGCACGGGCTGTCATCGCCGCGGTTAAGGGAAGCCGCGCAATCCGGCGGCCTGAAGACTGGGAAGGCATGTTTCGCAAGGCCAAGATCGAATACGCAAGTGGCCGCTTCATTGTCGAGCGGCTCGGGGCCGAACGCCTGCTAGAACCTGAGCTCATGGCTACCTTGGTCCAGTTGCGTCAGGACCTTCTCGCCGGCATCGACAACCCGACCGCGGCTGACACTATGAGCGCGGATACTGCCATTGTCGCCTATCGGAACCTGCTGCGGGTTCAAGGCTGGATTGGTTCTCTCTGTCTTACCGTCGAGCGTGAGCTCTTCGGACAAGCTCCACTCGATCAACTTCAGGGTCACACCGTCGGAACGCGGCTAACCGAGCAAATTGCCCGTCTCGAAGAGGTTCTAATGCCGCTTCTGGAACGCTGCCATCGCATGATGGCGCGCAGCATCACGCATCTCGAAGCACGGCGGGGCAGGAGTGCAAAAACCTCAGTGACGGTGAGCCAAGCGGGACAGGTCAATGTGGATTGCGCCGTGTCAAACGAAGTCGCGCGCTGAAAGCAAGCTCGACTGGCGGCCAGGGCGAGGCCGGCATTTCAGGTAGTAGGAACAATGAGCAAGCATACGATCCGAGGGTGTTCCCAAATTCCGCCAACTCGAAGAGAGTTCAGGGAGATGCAAGCTGGCAGAATGAACATCTCGGCGGAACTAAACGAATATTGGCGCCAATGCACGGATGAGCAGCTCGCAGGCTGGTATCGCGACCCGAAATTGTGGTCATACGTGCTGCGAGCGCCCAACGGAGAGGTCACTGCTAACGGCAAGGCGAAGGACCGAAGAGAATGTGAGGAGTGGGCGATCCGCCACGCCGAGGCTTACGTGGACGAAAACGCCATGGTCGTCATCCATGATGGCGTAAACGGTCCCGCTTTTGCTTCGCTGGAGGAAAGGTTGGCTTCTGATTGGACGCTAGATCACCATTGGGCTTGGCACCTCCTCGGTGAATGGCACCTTGTCCTCTGGCAGCCTGTGGGCTCACGACCGGTCGATTCGTGTCCAAGCCATTCGAGTGGTATGCAACCGGTCAATATCGTGCGGCGACGGGGCGATGTCCGCGAACGAAAGGCGGCAGGATCATAAACGTCAAGGCGCGGTTTAGCGCCAGCAGTTGTCAATTTCGTGCAGAAACCATCTCGAAATCAGTCCTCGGATGCTGCTAAAGCACCCGTCGCGAGTTCGCGGCCGCTGCTGATCTATGACGGCGATTGCGGGTTCTGCGGCTACTGGGCGCGGTACTGGCAAAAGCTCACCGGCGACCGTGTCGAATACCGGCCATATCAAGAAGTGGCGGCGCAATATCCCACCATCGCCCAGGCGGATTTTCAGCGGGCGGTGCAATTCATTGCGCCCGACGGACATTGTGCGAGCGCTGCCGAGGCCAGCTTCCTGACCCTGAGCCACGCGCGCGGCAAGGGACTCTGGCTTGTTCTCTACAGACGTGTACCCGGTTTCGCGGCTGTCTCGGAATGGGTCTACGCGCTTATCGCTGCACACCGCCCAGCCTTTTTCCACATCAGCAAGCTGATGTGGGGTAGGAACCCGGAGCCGCCGCGCTTCGATCTCGTCTCGTTCCTGTTTCTGCGGCTACTCGGGCTCGTCTACCTGTCAGCCTTCGTCTCTTTCGCAGTGCAGGCGCAGGGGCTCATCGGCAGCTATGGCATCCTCCCCCTCGCGGAATTTGTCGACGCCCTTGCCGCTCATTACGGACCAGAGCGCTTCTTTCTGGTGCCGATGGTCTTCTGGCTGAACGACAGTGACGCCGCCATTCAGGCTGTATGCTGGGTCGGTGCCGGACTGTCACTGCTACTGATCGCGAATCTGTTGCCCCGTCTCAGCCTGTTTCTGCTTTACGCGCTTTATCTCTCCCTACTTTATGCTGGGCAAACGTTCATGAATTACCAGTGGGACACGTACCTGCTGGAGGCCGGTTTTGCTGCGCTCCTTTTGAGTTTCGCTACGACGCCCGGTATCTGGCTTTTACGCTGGCTGCTGTTCCGCTTCATGTTCATGTCGGGCGTCGTGAAGCTCTTGAGCGGCGATCCCAACTGGTGGAATCTGTCGGCATTGTCGTATCACTTTCTGACGCAGCCGCTGC
The DNA here is from genome assembly GCA_963732205.1 of uncultured Alphaproteobacteria bacterium. Classification (GTDB taxonomy): domain Bacteria; phylum Pseudomonadota; class Alphaproteobacteria; order Rhizobiales; family Methyloligellaceae; genus Methyloceanibacter. The sequence goes on along the minus strand of CAVSYE010000004.1, from coordinate 21,590 downwards.
CCACGCCACTTGCCTGGTACGCCGCCCAGTTGCCGCCAGTCCTTCTGAAATTTGCCACGGGCGCTACGTTTTTTATCGAGCTCGTTCTGCCCTTCCTGATTTTCGGCCCGCGACGGCTGCGATTTTGCGCGGCGTTCGGTATTCTATTGCTCCAAGCCTCGATTCTTATCACGGGGAACTACAACTGGTTCAATCTCCAAACCATGTTTCTCTGCCTGACGCTGTTCGACGACGCCGCAATCCGAAAAATATTGCCGCCTCGCCTGGCCCAACTGCAAACGAGACATCAGCCGCCAAGACGGGCCACGACGGTCATCGTTAGTGCGACGGCCCTTTTTGCCGTCTTTTGTAGCCTGGTGCAGATGGATGCACGTTTCGGCGGCGATCCACCTACGTGGGCAGAGGCTGTGGATGGCTTGGTCGAACCGCTCCATATCGTCAGCCCTTACGGCCTCTTCGCCGTCATGACCACTAAGCGCTACGAGATCGTCATCCAGGGATCAAATGATGGCGTCGATTGGCGTGATTATGAATTCCGGTACAAGCCCGGTGATGTTGCGCGTCGGCCGCTCTGGAATATTCCACATCAACCACGCCTGGATTGGCAAATGTGGTTCGCTGCTCTCGATGACCCAAGGGGGCTGCCATGGTTTTCGCATTTCCTCGAACGGTTGCTGCAAAACGAACCCACAGTGACGGCGCTACTGGAAACCAATCCCTTCCCTGACAAGCCGCCGATCTATGTGCGCGCGCAATTCTACGACTACACGTTTGCCAGCAGGGAGGAGAAGGCGAAGGGCCAATGGTGGGACCGGCAATTGCTGGGATCATACTTCCCCACAGTGTATCTAAAGGGTGAGTGATTCTGCTGTCGGCGCATGACCTCGGCCGCACTTGGACACCGCCGCCGGTGACGAGGGTGCCGTGAGTCCACGTCTTGAGCGGCTTCAGCACCTGTGAGACAGAATTTGCGGATTGAGTAAGGGAGGATTTCTGGCTCATCGTAGCCTTTGGAGGGAGCGAAGATGAGACAGAAATCCGGGCCGGTGAGAGAGCCGGCGGAACAGGTCCTGAAGGATATCCGCCGGGCGACGCGGCGGCATTTTTCGGCCGAAGACAAGATCCGCATTGTGCTGGAGGGCCTGCGCGGCGAGGACAGCATCGACGAGCGTGCCTGAGCTGGCGCCGACTGCGTGGGTCATGAAACCGATGACGATTTAGATCGTCGTATCGAGCTTGGCCAAGGAGAGACTACGCGCTCATGGTTTACGATTGGCAGGCTTCCGATCTTCCCACTTAGCGAAGTGACTCTTAGCACTCTTGAATGGGCTGTTCGTGCCGACCGCTCTATCGCAAAGCTGACTCTTCCAAAAAGACAGAACCTCCTTTCCGGTACCTTCACGCCTGACGGAAGGACCTTGTTAGCGGGCTCAGTAGGTGGAAACTTATCGGTGTGGGATGTACCGACCCTCTCGTTGAGACGGCTCATCGCGACACGTAATGACGTTATCAGCCAAATCGATGTGAGCCCTGACGGCAGGCTTGCACTGATAGCTGGCGGAGAACGTCCAGGCATTTGGGACATCAGTTCCGGCAAGCTCATATGGGAGTTGTCGGAATCCAAGAACGGAGTTGCACGGACAGGACGGTTTAGCCCTGATGGAAAGCTGTTTGCTCTAGGCTATCTTAAGGACGCGGCCGAAATTCGAGAGGTTCCGACGGGAAGACTACTGTACGAGTTACAAGGTCCGAAGGACTTTGAGGCCGCATACCAACGACGAACTGTGTCAACTTTCTGGGCCCGAGCCGACGATCCTGTTGCCGAGGCGACCGAAAAGACACAGTGGCGGTTGTTCGGTGGAATGTCCGATGTGATATTCAGTCCTGACGGCAAGCTACTCGCTACCGCAGGCGGCGGCGATTCGGAAGGGGCTGCACGCCTATTCGGCGTCGCGACCGGAGAGCTCGATAGTACTCTCAGAGGGAAAAATCTAACTTTAGCAAGCTATGGAAACCAACGTTTGACGTTTAGTCCGGACGGTTCACTTCTTTTCTTGGCTGGTCGTGATCATAAGATTGCCGTTTGGGATGTGCGCACCAAGTCTCTTAAGTCGACCTTTCCCCGAACGGTCGACGCAACCGCGTTGACCGTCAGCCATTCAGGAGATTTCCTTGCGGCAGGATATCAAGATGGATCGGTCTGGGTTTGGCAGATCAAGGAGGCACAACCCGTAGCCGCGCTTGCGGCCCACGATGGGCCGGTTCGATCGCTCGCCTTCGATCAAGACGACGGGCTTCTCGTGTCGTCGTCAGATGATGGCAGTATACAACTGTGGGCCTCGGACCTGGCGTCTTGTACGCTTCGGCCGGGCAGCGACTGCGATAGGGTGACCGTACCTTTAGCGCCAATCCGCGAGCATGGCGATACCGTTCACTCTGTATTCTTCGCTCCGAGCGGTGACATGCTGGCTTCAATCTCGCGAGACGGATCAATCGGCTTATGGCGCACGCAGGATCGGGGGCTTGTCCATTTGGCCGCATCCCGACTACCTCCCTCGATCGCACTGCCTCTGAGTTTGGAAGCTGGCCCACAAAGCAATATCCACTTTTCGGATTTTATGCGCTTTTCAGACGATGGGAGCCGGCTGCTGGCCTTTGCGGGCGGCGCGATTTCAGGCTTCACGCTCTGGGACGTAAAGCAGCACAAGTCACTATGCACTATTCAGGGGGAGCGAATCTCGGGAGGCAAAGGAAGTCGCTTTCAGCTTTTCGACACGCCCCTCGATCCGCGAAACTTCGAATGTGGAGCCCAGGCAAGAGATAACAGTTCGTGGTTCGGGCAGCTTATCGCGGATCAGCTGTGGCGAGTTAACGCCGATGGAACGAGGGCCCTAGCGAAAAGGCTCTGGCTAGAGCACGAGGCCGAGGGATCGCCACCATCGTCAGTTGGAAAATGGCTACCGTGAGTTCGCCTCGGAGACGGACGATGCTCTATATAACATTGGTGACAGACGCATCATTGCCATGCTGAACGGTGCCGGATTCGACACTAAATTTCTTCAGTTCAGCGCCAACGGACGAGTGGTTGTTGGGGCGCTAATGAAGCAGGCGAGCTCTGAGTACTCAAAAGTCAACGAATACGTTGGGTGGGATGCTGAATTGGGCAAGCTCCTTTGGCGCACTGGCACCCTTTCGTTTCCCACCGATTTATTAGCTGTCGATAAAGATGGGTCTGCCTTAGTCACTGCTGAGCAAGGTTATCCAGGCATAATCTTTTGCCACCTAATTGAGCGTGGTCAATTTCCATGCGAGGTTATCAGGGGTCCGCCCCGCTGGATTATCGCCCTGGGGATCAATTCGGACGGACGACGTCTGGCAGTCTCCTACAGAGACGGATCAACTTATGTATTTGATAGTGCGACCAAGGAGTCCGTGGCTGCGCTTCAGACTAGTCGGACGGCGCTATCGCAAATTGCCTTCTCTAACGACGCCGCCTTGCTGGTCGGCGCCACTGCGGATGCGGTTATATGGCTGTTAGATATCGGAACGCAGAAACCACTTGCGAACGCTAGCCTCGCGTCGCCCGTCAAGGCGATAACGTTTGGTCCCAAAAATAACTTCGCCGCTATCCTCACGGAGCGGGCGGGCGTGTACCTCCTTTCGTTGCGAATGGACTGGCTCGGCTTGTCTCAGCCATAGGACCTCATTGATTGGACGCGCGCATCTGCAACTACGGATCTATCTATTTCCGAACAACAGCGGCTGATGTTAAGGCCGGACAACTCAGTAGCCGCCCCTCTTGACCTCTCCGCGTTAGCAGTAGGTTTAAATTTTGGCGACCACGTAGCAGACGGGGCTGACGACTGCGATCGGCTTGCGGCAGACCCGACCGATCGGTATAGGCGAACGGCGGGCATCACCTCCGAGATGATCGATCTGGCGGCAGCCCTCGATATTTGTAGATCTGATTCTGCTGCAACCAATGACCCAGTCTCACACTATGAGTATGGGCGCGTGTTGGAAAAAGCTGGCCGTGTCCAGGACGCCGTTCGCGAATATCGCGAGGCCGCGGCAGCGGGACACGCTACCGCAAAAAGAAGAATAGCTCAGCTTTTACAGATGAAGGTGGTGGGGAGCGACTCGAGTTTAGGCACCTACGAAACGTGGATGGATCAAGCCGCCGCGCAGGGTGACGGCTACGCCCAAATGGACAAGGCGCTGCGCCTTGCCATGGCGGCCAAAGACACCAGCGCATTGAAAGAGGCTCTCGGCTATTCTTTTGCAGCTCAGAATGGTAACGCGCTTGCTGCATTGGTACAGCTCGGCCTGAGTATCGAACAGAAAGCGACGACGGCAAGTGACCGCGAAAAGAGTTTTTTCCTCTATCAACTTGCTTCGCGCGTTGCTGCTTCCGACGGTATGCAAGAGTTTGATGCGGTATTGCGTCGGGAGGCGATCGACCGCGCGAAGGCTCTCTCGAATTTGTTGGATGGCGCCACGGTAGTAAAGCTCTACCGCGAGGCTCGGGACTGGCATCCTTAGGCCGTGCGATCAGCAGAGTACCTTGCAGTGGAGCCTACAAGACAGTCGATCAGCAGAGCACCATCAATCGCGCGCAGGCCGTAGGGCGAAAATGCTTGGTCGCCCGTGAAGAACCCCCAAGCTTCTGATCGGCTTGGCTGATTGGACCTAGCCAAGTGTTCGATTTTGCCGCTTTTGGGGCTCTGGGCGGCGGTTTTCTTGCAATTCGGATCGGCGGATTCCCTCGAATCGCGAGCTGTGATTCTCTGCCGTTGAGGCGAGCAGACGGCGAGGGGGCCAGCCATGAAGCCACGCGAGCGGCGCGAAACCGACGAGCAGGACTTGTTCCGCTCGCGGCTCGACCAGATCATCGACATGAACCACGCTCTGGCGAAGCTGGCGCGGGCCATCGACTGGGGTTTCCTGGAGGAGCGCTTCGGCGCGGTCTATGAGGACGGCCCCGGCCGGCCGCCGTTGCCGACACGCCTGATGGCTGGATTGGCGATCCTCAAGCACGCTCACGACCTCTCCGACGAGGTGTTGTGCGAGCGCTGGGTGGAGAACCCCTATTATCAGCACTTCTGCGGCGAGGTGTTCTTCCAGCATGAGCTGCCGCTGGACCGCTCGTCGCTGACACGCTGGCGCCAGCGCATGGGCGAGGACAAGCTGCAGGCATTGTTGCAGGAGAGCCTTGCCGTTGCCACCAGCACTCAGGCGATGAAGCCGAAGGACCTGGCGCGCGTGGTGGTCGACACGACCGTGCAGCCCAAGGCGGTGATGTTCCCCACCGACGCCAAGCTGCTGAACCGCGCCCGGGTGCGGCTGGTGCGGCTGGCGAAGAGGACGGGCGTGGAGCTGCGGCAATCCTATATGCGGGTGGGCAAGCTGGCCTTGATCAAGCACCAGCGCTACGCCCATGCGCATCAGTTCAAGCGGGCGAACAAGACCTTACGCAAGCTGAAGACCTATCTCGGACGGGTGATCCGCGACCTCGCGCGGCGGACCGCGGACGATCAAGAGTTGCGGCAAACCTTCGCCCAGCCGCTCAGCATCGCCCGGCGCGTGCTCGAACAAGACCGTCGCCAGCGTGGGCGCAAGATCTATTCCCTGCACGCCCCGGAGGTCGAGTGCATCGGCAAGGCAAAGGCGCACCGCCCTTACGAGTTCGGCGTCAAGGTGAGCGTGGCCACCACGGTCCAGCGCTCGAAGGGCGGCCAGTTTGTCGCCCATGTCGCGACGATGCCGGGCAACTCTTATGACGGGCACACCCTCGCAAGCGTGATCCCCGACATGGAAGCGCTCGTCGGCAACAGGCTGGAGCGCATCCTTGCCGACGCCGGTTATCGCGGCCACAACGCCCCGCCCGATTACAAGTTCAGGGTCTACACCGCGGGCCAGAAGCGGCGCGTGACGCCGCAGATCAAACGCGAGCTCAGGCGCCGCGCCGCCATCGAGCCCGTCATCGGCCATCTCAAGGCCGAGCATCGCATGGGCCGCAACCACCTCGCCCATGCCTCAGGCGACGCCATCAACGCCATTCTCGCCGCCGCCGGATACAACTTCAAACTCCTCCTCACCTGGCTGAGGCTTCTGTGGCTCAGATTGCTAACCGCCCTCGCCGCACCGGATCACCTCAAGGCCACGTGAAAACGCGATTGTTCACGGACGACTGCTTGGGTTGCTCATTTGCAAAAGTGCGGGTCTTGCACCGCGGGCTTCTGCTTGTAGTTTTGATCAGGCGAGACAGCTTCTCCTGGCTTCAACTTCAACGTTTTCGTGACACAGTGAAGCTTGTGATACTTGCAGCAAATGCCATTCGGGAGCGCGGGTCCGATATCGTCGCATGAATCGTACTGAAAGCAAACCGGGCAGGGGCTAGTGTTCTTGAAGCTAAATGGATACCACTCCTCAAAAGGCTGCTCGATAGAAACCGCTATGGCTTGAGCGGGCCGATTGCTGCCTTCCTTGCACGCGGAGGCCAACACAGGACCGCTCAAGAGCACGAAGAGAACGAACGTAAGCGTCCTCATGGCACCTCCTTAATCTGTGGTGGGGTGTTAAAAAAACACTTTACTAACTGCACTGAGTTGATGCTACCACGCCTAAGCGTTCGCAAAGGCGGTCCCAGAAGCTGACGCAGCTCCCTCGCCGAGAAGTGGGTGTTCCTTCGTAGCGATGGTGAAGTCCGCCTAGCACAGCATTAGCGACGATGACGCTGCGCCTGTCGATCGACGTAATACCAAGTCCCTGAGTGAGTGACTCACGAGGGTGATTCACGAATCGGCGGTGACGTGATTCAACATGGCAAACGGGGGAGGTTTGCCATGGCGGCTCCAATTGGGCCGATCCAGTGGCTGCGGGGTGACGATATTGCGCCTGAGAGCATTCCTCGGGTGTCCACCGGAGACGATCAGTGTTTTGACACTGAAGTATAAAATTGTGTTGCCATCCAATCGAGCGTGCGCTGGGGGCACACAATCATCTGCATAGAAGGAGCTGCAACATTCTCCTTTGTTGTTTGTGACGCCAGGCTCCTTCACTCCACCCGGACGAGTGATGGTGCAATCCTCGTCTGTGCGGATCACACTGGCGGCGAGCCACAAGGTCGCCGGGAGCACCAGCAAAGTTGAGAAGCGGGTAGTTGACATCGCGGGTTCCTCCAAAAAACGGTGAGCCACAATCGGTTTTATTCATAGCCCAATCGTTTGGAAATTTTTGGGCCGGGACCGGCCAACGCCCCGGTTGACGCCCCGTCGGTCACATGGCCTATAGCGCCATGAGTGACCGAGTAAGGCTTGCTCGCGAGATTGCCGCGCGCCGACACCACAGAACACATCAAGGACCTTATGGCCCTGGCGCGAGAGATAGCTGCCAGGAGGCCGCCGAGCTTCGTTCGCATCACGCGTGAGCCTGGCGGGGGCTAGGTGCCCTTCACCGAGGAACAGCTTGCCGCGATGGGGGCTCACTGTCGAGCAACAGAAACGTGTCTTGGTTTGGCATTTCCCAATGCACCGCGTATCCTAGCGTCGCGTGGCAACACTTAATTGCATCCGGATTGGCTTCGACAGGCACTATTTCGCCAGCGTTTCATTGATGGCTTCAGGCGTCTCCCGAACCTGGGTCTGGCCTTCGCGCGCGACGATGATCGCATGGGCATTGGGGTGAGACTAGTGTGGGATGGCACGGGTGACGCCGGTCACCTTGGTGGCAACGATGTAGACTGGCTCTCCACCTGGCAGGGTAAATTTCTTTAAAGGCCGTACGCCGCCCACCTTCTTCACCACGGTGGCGAGACTGTCTTTGACGTAGACCCGCTCGAAGGCGTAGTCGATCACGACTGCACCGGGCGGCTCGTCGCTGGTGGAGGTGGCGCGGATGCGCCAGATCTCTTCCGGGTTTATCTGCTGCGTACCGCCATCGAGCGTCTGGAAGGTGAGTTCGGCCACTTGCGGCGCGATGGCCGCCGGCTGGCGCTGGTCGGCTTCCTGTGCCGCCGCCGTCCAGCTCACAAGACAGAAGTATAGAAGCGCCAGCACCGATAGAGACGATTTCAGGGCATCCATCATCCGGACGCCTCTAATCTTGAAACGCATCATTCCTCTTACTTCGGCGGCGAACTCTTCGAGCGTGGCAAGAAGGGGATCGATCATTCTTTGCTGGCCGTCAAGATGGCCTCCACTATCGGAAACAATGTTGAGCAACTTGGTAGTTCACGCGTTTGGGTGAAATCGTACCGAAGTAGAGCCCCCTGATCGTGATATTCGTTCATCCATTCGATCAGTTCGTCTGCCTTGTGAACCGAAATCTTCAGTCCGCGCTTGCGCGCTTCCGAATAGAGGTTCCGCAAATTGTGCCCGTATGGCTTTTTAGCCAGCGCACCATTTAACATCCCGCACTTTGCGAGAAATGCCTTCAGCGCCAACTCGAGAGCGTGAAAGGTAAGAATGTACTCTCCCGTGAGATCGGGAAAACCATCATGCAGTTTCTGGGCGCCATACAGACATTCGCCGCCTCCATAACGGAAAGCTTTAGCGCGGCCGACATTGGTTGCAGGGTCGATCCCGACAACAAGCCTTGTAGAAACATTTCCGCGTGGACGCCTTAAATTCATTCGGTAAACCTATAACCGAAAGGGCGCCGACCGAAGCCGACGCCCTCTACGTTGGAATTAGCTGGACTTTCTAACGGCAAATCCAGACGTAGCCGCCGGGCGTCCAACGCCAGCAGGCCCCTTCGCCATAACCGTACCAGCGACCGCCCCACCAACGACCGCGGAGCGGAGCATTCCAATTGATACGATCGTCCCAATTGTTTTTGACATGCCCGTGATAACGATGACCGTGACCATGGCCATGATTATGATGCCCGTGTCCATGACCCTTGTGGCCATGGCCATGGCCGTGCCCAGCAAATGCGGCGGGCGAAATGAACAAAGCGGCACCCACAGCCGCAAAGATACAAATCTTGCGTACCATGCTCCCCTCCCTCAGTGACTGTCGAACCCGCTGAGTTTGCGCCGCTTCGATGTACAATGCGAGCAAAGAAAAAGCCCCGGCCATTGGGGAGACCGGGGCAAGGTTGCCATGCGAACGTCCGTTCGCGAACGTCGCGTAGTGACTATAGCGGATGACTAGGCCCACTCGTCGAGAACAGCCAAAAGCCTGCGTCAATTCGGTGGCCCGTCGCTCGACAGGCATAAGCCAACAATGAAAGTGTGGAAGACGGCCAGGGAGATTGAATCTTTTCTTACAACCCAGATGCAAGAGAGGGAGGCGTGCGCGGACGTCGCCAGTGTTGCCGTCGAAGCTAGCGGGGCGGATTGGGTGGCTCGCTTGGTCCCGTCCTCATCTTCTGACCAATGCAAGCGTGAATTCGAGACCATTTGTCAAATTGCGCAGGCCGAGATTTAATCTCGTGAAGGGGCGCTAGGCGAACGCAGCCAGCCGTAAAGCTAGTGCTTGCGGTCTACGGCCTACGTCCTACTTGGGATCAAAGAACAACAATTTCGCTGAACCTGGTGTGACAACATAACGGTGCCTAAAGTCGGAGGGATCAGCGGCGGGATTGATCGTCATATCGGCTGTCACTAAGTAAAGTCGCCCGGTTTCGGGATCGAGCGCCATCGTGCGGGCACCTAACTCGGTTGGCACGCTAGCAACACTTTCAAAGGAGTTCGCATCCTTCTCGGCGATGACGGAAAGGGTTCCATCACCGTTGGAACTAAAGATGAGTTTGCGCTTGGGATCGAAAACGGCCGCGTCCGACCTGGACCCAATAGGCAATGTCGCGACTGTGGCGCCGGTGTCCGTATCGACCACAACAAGCAGGTTATTCTCGCAACTCGAAAAGAGCCGATGCGTCTCTGAATCAAAAGCTAAGCCGTGCGGGCTCTTACAGTTTGGAATCGGCCAATGAGCATCTATTTCATTATTCGCCGTATCGACACGGAGGATCTCTTTCTTTTCCTCCTCATTTACATAGAGCTTTCCGTTGCCACCAGCCACCGCAGTTTCAAGCTTGCCGCCACCGTCTATCGTAGCAACGACCGAATCGGACGTGGGATCGATGACCGTTAGTTTGCCCGGATCCCCGTCGACAACAAAAATGTGACCACTCGTGGGGTCGAATACGATAGCGTCGGCGTCAGCGTCGGCCCTGATCGACTTGATAAGCGTCAGCTTGTTGATATCAAAGGATGCCGCCGTTCCGGCGCGTCCATCATCCGTGAAGCCGCGATCAGTGCCAGGCACAACTGCAACGCCGTGCGTCCCACCGGGCAGACCCTCAACGTTACCAATAATCTCTCCGGTGCTACCATTGACGACCGTAACGCGGTCTCCATGGGCCACGAATACTTTGTGCGAAGTCGGGTCGAACACTACGAAGTCCCAGTGATCAGGCGACCCCAATGCGACTGTCTTGGTTAGACTGTATCCAGGAATCGGCTGTGCAAATGCCAGCGGCGCAAACGCTATGGCGCAAGCGAGGCAAGTGGCTACGATGGAGAGGTGCAAACGGTAAGGCATCGCGCGTTCCAATTGTTAGGAACGCTTAAGAGAGTCCAAGTTCAGGACCTTTTTAGGGCTCGCCTTCTTAAGTGCTTTCGGTGCGATAACGCTGACTTCGTCCCTTGCTGCGCGCAAATTAGGCACTAGCGTGAAGGGAGCGTACGTTCAGAATCCGATCGAGCCTTGGAACTTCAGCCCCGTGTCTGACGTGGCATCGGTCACCCAGAACTGGACACCGACATTCAAGGACAACTCCATCGGAGGCGCGCCGGCGGCTTTCTCCTCAGCATCGCCTTCCTTCTCGCCCTGATCCTGGTCACTCTCGCCGGCATTGTAGAATAGCGTCGGGCCGCGGTGATTATCGTCCTTTGCGTACCGTCCTCCCCTACAGCTCAAGCGCGGACCGGACGCCCTTGTCCTTCAGCACCGCGAGCAGCCGCGCCTGATGGACGACGTACTAGGACAGCCGGCACGCGCTCCTCGTGACTGCAAATGGCCGCTACATGTGCCCTGTCTGCGATCATAGCGAAGGCAGAGCGGAATATGAGAGCTGAGCCTACGTAGTAGAGCGAGTTAACCGGGTGTTGTGCGAGGTACACGCTATTCTCGCGGGCCGCCAAGTTGTCGGCCGCCTCGGTGAGATTGAGCCGGTCATAGTGGAACGCCGTCTTGTCACGAATGATCTTGAGCGGGCTGTCCTTGAACGGCTGCCGATTGCCGAAGTAGTCGGTTAGCCATTGCAGACTTGCTTGATGCGCCAGCTCTAGTCGCGGCACGACATCGGACGGACTCGACTGGAAGAACCGCTGATTGAGCATCACCCACGTCTCAAACAGCTTCGCCGCCAAGAGTTGCAGCACACACCACATCTGCACAGCCTGCGCCGAATTGTGCAGTTCACCGTCGCCCGTGTCATTCATGGTGAACATGAGAAGGCGATTTAAAAAGGTCAGCTCATTGTGTGCGTGCATGCAGCCGACGAACTGATTGCGCTGGCCGTTGCTTGCGCCTTTTAGCCGTGCCTCATCGACCGTAATGTGGATGAGCTGGAAATCCTTCATTGCTATTGCTCTCAGGGTGATGTCGCTCAGGGAGCCTAACAGAGCGTCGGAATATAGCGCGCGTTCGGTTGCCGAGCGCATCGCTTGGAACTTACGATGGCCCTCGAATTATGATCCGGGTGCTCGCAACGGCCTGGATAGCCGCACGGCCCAGAGCTCGTAGTGAGCTGGCTATAACGCCCGCCAACTACTCCGCAGCAATGAGCCGAAGCTGCTGCACCTCCTAGATGCGGATTTCCGCATCAATTCCGCACGCAATGCTGTGACCGTCTTGTCAGAGACGCCGCAGTCCGTAGCGATCGCGCGATTGGATCTGTTCGGGTCCGATCCGAGTGCTTCAGTCACAAGGGCGCGGCGCTCTTTCAGAGAAAGCGGCGGAGACCCTGTGTCGCCCTCGATCGCATTGAAGCCCTCGTTGACAGCCTTCCAGTCGATATCCGGCCGTCGCGCCATCGTGGCAGCAACGCTGGCCCGGATAGGTACGTCTTCGTACCCACCGCCACCGCCTCGATCGCCTCTTGCGTCAGTAGGGCTTCGACGTCCGTGCGACACAGGCCGAGATACTCTGCTGAGTTTGCCAGCGCGTCACGCTTCAGCGCGGCGTCAACCACAGACTGAGGCAATTCGGGATTGAAGTCTCGGCTTGCGCCCTGCATCACGAGGATTGAGGGGTCGCCTTTAACGCCGTGATGTTTCTTAATAGGAGATTTGAATTATGGTGAGCGCTCCTGACTGAGCTTGATCAACTCACGCGCAAGGTGCTCTTTCAAATCGTCTGGCAAATCGAGGCCGACCATCTGCCATCTCCAGTCTTTGAGCCGCAGATGGACTCTAAACTGCTCCTCGCGCGACTTCTTCGGCGGGAGGTAGACGTAGAAATCTCTGCCGAGATAGTCGGAGTCTAGCCAAACCTGCCAAAAGTTGCTTAACGAGCCTGAAGCGAATGGCGCTCGTTCGACAGATACACTCGCATTATCTCCAGCCTTACCCTTTCCGAGTAAATCCAATAAGGCTCTCACCGTCATCAAGCGGGCAACGACGGGATCAGCCACTGAGACCACGAAGCGTCTAGCAAGCGCATTCAGTGGCAGTCTCTTGCCGGTCAGCTTCAGGTATTCTTGTGCGATCTGCTTTGTGAACGATCGCTTGAGCGCGGGAAAATCAATTCGCTCGGTAACAGCCGCGGCATCTTTAGTCTCGACGGCTGACGCCATCTCGTGGAGAACGATGAGTGGCGAAGCCAGATAAGCGCACAAAAGGATGACTAGCGCGAGAACAACCCAACGTCCCCACCTTAACCTGCGGTTTTCGTCTCTCATGATTTGGCTCGACGAACAGCGGCCCTTTATCTAGATCCTTTGTGGCGTAGCTCATGCAGTGCGCGAAGGTCTTCCTCGCTCAGTCTCACCCAATGTTGTTTGCCCTCGGCCCCCCAAAGATTGCACGCCAAGCAGCCGACTAACCGTTCACCGCGATTGTCGATCTCGATGAGTGGCTGTCCACACTGGTTGCAGCGGCCGCTCACTTGCGGCGACTCTTTCGGATTAGCTTTAGACGATGCTCCTCGACCGTTAGCCCACCGCGCATGGCGGCGAGTTGCTCTTCGGTGAAGGGCACCTTGGAGCCTCCACGCTCACGCGGTATCGCGATGAACCTCGGCGGCTTCGCGGCGGCGATCTTGCGCGCTAGCGCCTTCAGGTCTTTGATGCCTTCTCTCGCCGTCGTGTCGATGACGCGGGGTTTGGTGCGTGCCGCTATCTCGCGGGCAAGCTTTACTCGGTCCCTCATGCTCCTATAGGGCATGAGGGACACAAGTGGTCAACACTCACCGGCAGCCTGCAGCAGCAGGTTAAAAGTAGGGTGTTGTTGTGGGGCTAACCGAGGGCGCAGGAACCGCAGATGCGGGAGCGTCCAAAGCAGAGAAGGAACCGTTATGGCTTTGAACCTAGTTTCGTGGGCATCGCGGGCCCTGTCCGCCTTGAGAATAATGACGGGGCTCTTGTTCCTCGAGCACGGGACGCAAAAGCTCTTGGGCTTTCCACCTTCAGAGCACGCAGCTCCAGCCTTGTTATCGCTCATCGGTGTTCAGGGGGTGCTGGAACTCGTCGGGGGCTTTCTAATCCTGATAGGTCTATTCACCCGCCCCGTCGCCTTCATCCTCGCGGGCGACATGGCCGTAGCCTACTTCATGGCACACGCACCTAAGAACTTTTTCCCGACCCTCAACGGAGGCCAGCTCGCCATCCTCTTTTGCTTCGTACTTCTCTATCTCGTTTTCGCCGGCGCTGGTCCATGGAGCGCAGATGAACAGCTGGCGCGCTCGCAGGGACACTGATCAGGAAGCCGGCCACCGGCTTCTCATGACGCAGCCCCGACCAGTCCGAAGTAATGAAGGCTGTGGCGGAAAACCTTTATCTCGCACTGTATTCTTAAGCGTGATGCTGGTTCTCGCGGGATGTGGCTTCTCGCATCACGGTCATCGGCACGGAGACGCCGCTATCGACGACCACGAGCTCACAATCACCAAGCAGAACAATGCCGCACTCGATCAGTGTGAGAAACTATATCCTGGTAGCCACCAGAAGCCCGTATCGCCAAGAGTCAAATGCTTCAACGAGGCCACGCTCGCCTACTATGCGAGCTTTGCAGACATTCAGCGGTCTGGTTCCGCGAGGATCTTCGCGAACAAGATGGCGTCCATCGCCAAAAAATATGATGCAGGTCAGATTTCCGAGTCCGAGTTCGATTCCGAAAAGGAAGACGCTATCACGGAACTAACCAATCAGATCATGCAGCAACCTGAGTTTGCCGCCAACGGCCGTGCGATGCAGGCGCGAGGCAGCAAACAAGCGACACTTCTACCAAAACAAATGACCTGCGTACCGACGTCAAACGGCGTGAACTGCTACTAGAGCAGATTCAGGTTTTTCCGATTCCCGAAGGGATTCCCAAATCACGCGAACAGTGCGAGTCCTCCATTCCTTGGGGATGGAGGGGAACACGGCGCGAGCTTACAGCCAAGACTTGCGTGATCGTGTGATCGATGCGGCGCTCGGCGGAATGCCGGCCCGGCGGGCGGCGGTCCAATTCGAGATCGGGATCGCCAGGGCGATTGTGTGGGTGACCAGCTCGACCTCGATCCCAGCAAACTCGTCTTCATCGACGAGACCGGCGCGGCCACCAACATGGCCCGCCTGCGCGGCCGGGCGCAGAAAGGCGAGCGGCTGCGTGCCGGCATCCCGCAAGGCCATGTGTGGACGCCCCCGTTGATGCAAGAAGAATCTTTTCTGACGAGTACGAAGCGTGGTCGGGTGCTGCCATGTGTCGGCCTCTGATGCGGCGGTTCACATGCCGCGGGCCCGTATGGGATCCGAGGGTCAGGTCCACATCACTGGAACGCGCTCGGAACGCGCTGGCCATGTGCCTGGTTCTCCACCCCGTCTCACCGACGTTGCGCCATACCTGTCCTTTGACCTCCTCACACCTGCGACAGCCTCGGGCCGCGTTGGCTTAGGCGGCTGCGGCCAGAGCTCGATAGATGCCACCCTTGGCAATCAAGGTCCGGGCGATGCGTGCCATTTTGTTGGCTAGGGCAACGATCACCAGCATTGGCGGCTTGCGAGCCAGCATGCGGGCGAGCCAGGAGCCAGTTGGCGCTCCCTTGCGCTTGGCCCATCGCACGACGCCACTGGCGCCAACGATCAGCAGGCAGCGGAGCGTGCGCTCGCCCATTCTGGAGGTCCGTCCGAGCCGTTCCTTTCCCCCGGTCGACCGTTGCAATGGCGTCAGCCCGATCCAGGCAGCAAAGTCGCGCCCTGATCGAAACGTCGCCACCGGTGGGGCGAGCGCCTCGATCGCCGTCGCAATCAGTGGACCGATGCCGGGAATGCTCATGAGACGGCGCGCGACGTCATCGCGTTTTGCGCGCGCGGTGATCTCGGCATCGAGCGCCGTAATCCGTGGCTGTAGCCCGCGTAATGTCTGCACCAGGAAAGCTAGGCAGGACCGTGCCGCTTCTGGAATGTTTGAGCTCAGGTCTTCAATCTGGGCGATCAGAGCCTCGACATGGAACGGGCCTCGGCGTGCCACAATCCCGTATTCCGACAAGTGACCGCGGATGGCATTGATGATTTGGGTGCGTTGTCCCACAAGCACGTCGCGGGTTCGGAAGATCGTGGCCGAAGCCTGCTTTGCCTCACTCTTGACGGCCACGAAGCGCATGGTCGGGCGTTGCGCCGCTTCGCAGATCGCCTCCGCATCTGCCGCGTCATTCTTCTGTCGCTTGACAAATGGCTTCACGTAAGCCGGCGCGATCAACCTGACGTCATGCCCCAACTTCCCGATCTCACGGGCCCAATAGTGCGCCCCTGGGCAGGCCTCCATGGTGTAGCGCGAGAAGTCATCGAGCACGGTCGACAGATAGAACCAGCCCCAGCCGATAACCTTGAGATAGGTGAAGTCTGTCTGCCAGAGCTGGTTGGGTGCGGTGGTCTTATCGGAGAACTCGTCGGCTGCCTTGACGACGATGAACGCTGGACTGGCGATCAGATCGAGCGCCTTCAGCAGGCGATAGACCGAAGCCTCTGACACAAAGTAGCTTTCCGTGTCGGTGAAGCGTACGGCAAGCTCTCGCGGTGAGAGCGCCGGCTCGTCCAGCGCCAGCGTCTTGATCCGCTCGCGAACTTCGTCCGGGATGCGGTTCCAGATCCGTTGGGGTCGGGGCGAACGATCGTCGAGGGCTTCCGGTCCACCGGTCCGGTACAGGTTGCACCAATGGTAGAAGGTCGCCCTGGGGATACCGAGCTTCTCCAGCGTGCGCTTGACCGGCAGATGCGATTGCTCGACCAGCCGAATGATCTCCAACTTCTCAGAGGCCGGGTATCTCATGCGCCGTCCTCCCCATCCCCGGTCACGCTTTTTTTGAGCAGACGGTTTTCCAGGGTGAGTTCAGCGACGACCTCCTTCAAAGCCGATGTCTCGCGCCGCAGGTCCTTGACCTCGTCCGAGGTAGCTGCGCGAGCGGTGTCCCCGGCCAGCCGCTTCTTGCCGGCCTCGAGGAACTCCTTCGACCACCGGTAATAGAGGTTCTGGACAATCCCTTCACGGCGGCAGAGTTCGGCGATGCTGTCTTCGCCGCGCAAACCCTCCAGCACGATGCGGATCTTGTCTTCGGCCGAGAAGTGTCGCCGCGTCGCCCGGCGGATATCCTTCACCACCTGTTCGGCCGACTCCCTCGCCGGCCCAGATTTCTGTCTCATCTTTGCTCCCTCCAAGGGCTACGATGAGCCAGAAATCCTCCCTTACTCAAATCCCTAAATCTGTCTCATAAGTGCTGACGGCGGACACGGCGGCTAAGGAATCCGGATTTGCGGCTTCCGTTGCTTCAGCCACCTGCCCCTTCGTCTCGTGGCACCGCTTTTCGAGCCGCCCAAAGAGCTCTCTCAAAATGCCTTAGTGTTCAATGATTTGAGTTCGAAAATCTCTTTCGGCTGCCGCGGTGAGGTACACGCAATGCGCCGGAGCGGCTTGCTATGCAGCAGCAGAAGGAGGGCAACGTCATTCACGTGACGCTCTCGCTCTAAGCCTCGCAACTCTCATTGCTGCGGCTTGCTGGAGTAGTAGATCTGCGCCTGGAGCAGGAACTGGTCGGGCTTCTTGAGGAAGAGCGTCTTCGCCGTCTCGTTGCCGAAGCAATAGGTCTTGCCGTTATAGACGGTGTTGATCGAGCAATCGGTGTGAATGTCCTTGCCGAGCGCGAGACCCATGACGCATTCGTTGCCGTATTCGCCTTCGGTGGCATAAGCCATGCTCGCGCCAAGACCCAAGGCCGCCGCAAGAACAATGATGCATGACGCCGTCTTCATGGTACCGCCTCCGCATTGTAGACGCCGAATTTCGGGTTGGCGTTCCTGCGCGTGGACAAATTGCTAATTCTTGAACGCCCGTATTCGCGCCATGGCTGCTCAATTCGGTTGAAGGTAAATGCGGCAATCATAACGACGACAGCGACAACGACCAGCACGAGGCCGTCGCCGATCCACGGATTGATCGATAATCGCAAAAACCCCGCTTCATCCAGTGAGAAGGATGCTGGAGCTATCCGCTTCAATATGATTCCGAGGATGACCAAAACGAGAAAGTGCACCATGTAGAGCTAATGTTTCGACGGAGTTTGTCGAGGAGCCAATCAATCCAGCCAACCAGAACTGTCAGGCCACGCCCAACGTCGGACCCTCGACAAACCTGACTTTTGGAAGCGGTGATTTGTAGCGCACAGTTTCAAAATGAAATCCTCGATCTATCGCTCAGGTAAGGACACCCTGGACCATCCTCAAAACGGTTCGGATGACTACGCCAACGCCCTTGTCGGCACGATGCGCGCCGCGATGAAGCGCGGTTACGACAACACGTTCTGATGGGTCAGAGAAGATGACGGTGACACGGGTCCTTAACGACCGGGAGCGGACGGCAGGGCTGGGCTTCGGCGAATTTGGGAGGCTTGTATGAAGATGCCTCGGGCGACACCATCAGGGGATGGCGGCATTGTCGAAGTGCCTTTGAGCGACTTCGATATAGCCATGACAAATGTCGGCATTGCGCTTGACATTACTACAGTTACGGGCCCACCCAACGGAAGTTCTCCATGGCGATATAGCAAGGCGGAGCCTTCTCCTCACAGGCTTTCAATGCCGCCGCGCGTGCGCCTTCAAGCGTGTCGGCTACCTCGAAGGTGGCGTAATCCGTCTTCTTCGATCGGGCGAGGGCTTTTTCGGTGGCAGCGCTCATATAGGACTCAAGATAGCTGCGTCCAGCCGCCTTCCATTTGAGCCGCCGCAACAAGGCGTCCACGTCGCTTGGCTGCCACGTCGGCAGGCCCAGCCCCCGCAGAAAGGAATCCAGTTCCGCGAGCCATTTCGAGCGGCCTAGCGGGGAGCCCATCATCTCGTGGCCGTTGTCGCCGAGCGGCTCGAGCTCGACGAGCTTGAGCTTGGCGCCGCCCTCGGTGAAGGCCTTTTGCATCACCTTGACCTGCTCGGGCGGGTGCTTTGGATCATTCTTGGCAAACACCCAGAGGCTCGGGATGCGGGTGCGAGAACCGAATTCTTTGTAGTCGACGGGAACCGAGGCCGCGACATAACACGCTGAATCAATCGGCTCACCGCCGCCTGCCACGCTGATGATCGCGACAAGGCCGGGTTTATTGCGGGCTGCGAGCGCGACCGAGGCGGCGCCGCCGGCAGAAACGCCCATAGAGATCACTCGTGTCGGGTCGGCGTCGGGGCGCTGCGCAATGACAGCGAGAGCAGCCTGCACATCGTCGGCGTCCTTGTTGATCAAGCCAAAGAAACCTTCACCACAGGATCTATCCGCTTGTGTCGCGCCGTCGGAGCTTCCATAACCGCGTCGACGGACAGCAACGGCGAGCCAGCCACGATAGGCCATGTCCCTGGCCTCGACGATGGTAGGATCGGGTAAGCTTAGGCCAAGGTCGAACTCCTGATAAGCGTGAGGCGGCCGGCCATGATTGACGAGCGCAATCGGAAGGCGGCCTTGAAGATCGGCGCGTTTCGTGATGACCACCTGTAGGCGAACGGTCTGCCCGTCGATGGTGGTGCGCAGATATTGATTCTCTTCGATCAGGTCGTCGGCTTGGGCTGGTGTTGCGGCAATCAGCGGCATCACCGCAAAGAGGACGGAACAGCCGAGCACTAGCCGGCGACGGCTTCGCCCGGTGAGTGACGAGAATCGTTCGCGTGAGGGCCGTGGCGGCCGGGGGATTTCTTTGCTCATGAAGGCGGTCACGGCATGCCTCCAACCCAGCGGTTGTTTTCCATGACGATCACGCATCCTGAGGCCTGCTTCTGGCAGGCCGCCAACGCGGAATTTCGCGCGATCTCGAGCGTCGGAGCTGCGGACCACATCCATAGCCGCGCCTTGGCTGGTGCGTTCGGGGTCGTCGGGGTGGCCGGTATCGCCGAATAGGCAAGCGCCTTTTCGCCGGGCGCCGAAAGATAACCGTCACCGAGTTTACCCATCGTGTCCTCGGTGGCACGTGCTTCAGTAATGTTTAGCTTTTTCACGAGCTCCTTCACGTCATCTTCCGTCCAGGTCGGCAGTTGCAGTGCCCGTAGGAAACCATCCATTTGCGCGTACCATGACTCGCGGGCATCGCTAAAGATTCCGGTGCCGACATTCCCGCTGAGGCGAAACATGATGAACTTCACATCTCCGCCGCCGTCGAGAAAGGCGGCGTGCATCCGCTCCGTCAACGCGGGCGTAAAGATCGTATCTTTTTGTGAATAGAGCCAAAGATTGGGAACCCGACTCGTCGTCCCATAGTCCCGGTAAGCGTTCACGAGGATGTCGTTCAGCGGGCATCCCGACTCCGCTTGCAGCCCGCCCGCAATGCTGATGGCGCCGACCAGGCCATGCGGATTGCGCGCCGAGAGAGCAACGGCGGCCATACCCGCGTTGACGTCTCCGATCACAATGACCTTGTTCGGATCGGCGTCTGGGCGCTTTGCCAGATATTCAATTGTCGCCTGCAAATCGTCCGCGGCGGCTGAGGCCCAGTTGTCGAGAGCCGATGGCTGGCAAGCCACCGGCGTCGGCTTCGCGCTTCCGAATGTCCGAAGCCGCGCCTTAGCACAACCACCGCCAGCCATCCACGCCGCGCCAGATCGCGCGCTACCGGTGCGTAGCCCTGCCCGGGCGCGCTGGTATTTTCGGTCGCAGTCGGAAAACCGCCATTCGTCAGAAGGGCAATTGGCAGCCGGCCTTGAGCGTTGGATTTCTTGACAAGGAATGCTTCCAGGCGAACGATATTACCATCTATGGTGACCGGAAGAAGCTGATGGCCTTCGACAAGTTCGGTCGCCCGCGCGGAAGCCCCAGCGCCGAAAACGACTGCAAGGATCGCAAAACCGCCTGCTGCAAGCTGTGACCAATGTCGCATTGCGCTTGGCATTAATGATTTGACGCCACTCCAACTTCGCGTACCTGGATGCTCTTGACCGTGACGGTTGAGGGGCCGGGATCGCTCTTGGTGTACCGAAGGACAAGCCGATCAGGCTGCCGCCGTCAGGAGGCTGGCCGGTGAAGTCGACGATCTTCTTGCCGTTTATGGCAATCGTCGCCTTATTGTCATTTACTGTTACGCTAAGTTCGTTGGTGGCGCTGCTCCCCATAAAGATCGAGTCATCGTGTGTTGGAGCAATCGGCTTAAGCGCCTTCCCATGCTGATAGCGAAACACCCCGTAAGTTCCCCAGCTAGGGTAGATGTCGGCCTCGTATGTGTTGTTTGTATCGACGCCCCAAAAAGCGACGCCAATCCACGAATCCGCCTTAGCTGGCGCGTCAGTGACAAATACTGCACATACCTCATAGTTGTCGTAGAGACTGGATTGGTTCAACAATCAAAAGAGTAGTCTGGAGGCATCTTATATACCAAGCCTCCTGGGCCATTTGATCGGCCGGCACATGCTTGTCAAAACCCCAAGAGGGTCGAGCGTCTCGAACTTGTCCTCAAAGAGAAGTTTGCCGCCGCCGCAGGCGAGGGCAGAGCCTCCGCCCGCGATTCTGATTCCGGCCGACAGCACCAACAGGCGCCATCCAGACATGATGGGACGCATGCTATTCCTCCCTCAGCCGCGCTTATCCTTCGAGACTGCAAAGGAGCACGATTGCGAGAAAATCATACCGCAACCGCCGCGGTTGATGCAGCCCCCGTCTCTGGCCCGCGCCTTTTCATCGCACTTTGACGCAGGAGCGCGGCTCGCGCTCATCGCCCAGCCAGCCGCGAGCGGCTGGCGTAGACCGGCACGCAATCAAACGATGAACAGGATTGGGAGACCTTGGTGGGTGTCGGCTTTGCTAGCGGAACCAGACCATCAATGGTGCACCCATGCTCACCCACACTGTGGTTCGAACAGCGGATTTCATGCTGGGTGGTCGGAACAGCAAAAAAAATCGGACCATGCCTGATGACAAATGACGACAT
>CAVSYE010000003.1:0-520658 GCA_963732205.1 uncultured Alphaproteobacteria bacterium | reverse complement strand
TATTCGATCTGGAATGAAGTCAGTTGGCCGAAGGCAAATCCGAAGGCTGTCGGCACTAGACACACAGATATGGAAGGTAGAAACCCGTTTTCGGCAAGGGCACGAGCCAGGCTTCGATGGCTCCCGTGTTCGCCGTCATATACGTGATGGCAGGGTCGTTCGGCCGATAACCGGCAATGGAAACAACTTCACACCGCGAACCGCCGCCCGGCCGGAATAGCCATCAGGGCTTTCGCTCTCAACACGCCTTTGCTCCTTTGGGCTCAGAACAATATGAAATCGCAACTTGCCCTCAAAAACGGGTATGGTCTCGTTGCACACCCTCAAGTCACACAGGAGGGAGGTTAGGGCGCGCTCGCAAAAAGGCGCCACTCATGGGGTCGAGAACGCCTCTAAGCTCCTGTTTGGTGAGAGGAATGTCCCGCGGGTTAGGTTTCTTTTGTGCGAGATTGCCACTCGCGTAACCGCTCCGTCGGCAAACTCGATCCGCCGACCACCCTTCTTATCCCCTCCCGAATAGCTGAGCGTGTAGAGGGATGGTTTTGCGCCACCGGTGGAATCTTCCCTTCGCTCGTTGTGCTCCCGCGCCAGTCGTAGATCAGGCCTCCGAGAACTGAAAAGCGGCCAGTCCCCTTCAGCTATAATGGGAGCCGTGCACCTCCATGATGAGTTGAACGTCGCCAAAGTGGAACCCGGCCCAATAGACACCATATTGCGCGGTAACTTGGAGTGACGACGCGCTGCCTTCCGCCGCCTGAGCGGGACCGCAAAAAACAGTGGTGACGGCAAAGGTGACGAGAACAATTGCCTTGGCACCTTTCGATCATAGGTCTGCAATAACAGAATACACAAACTACGCTGTCCCGAAAATCAGGCGGCTAGAAGGCGAAAATATCCTCGCTGTTCTAGCTAACTCTTCGCCCAATCGCCTTCAGTCTCTGGTGATACCTCCGACGAGCTCGACCACCAGTGAACGAAATCGTGGTTCGAGGTCGTTGAAGGCAGCAGCAAGCCGGTTGCCCTCGGGCTCCAGCGAGGATTTCGTTGCTATAATGGGCGTTGACGGCCGCTGCTGATTGCTCATCGCAAACGCAATCAGCGCATCGTAAGCGCCAGCAACATAAATCGCCCGCATATCCGCATTCATTCTGGCCCATTCGGCATAAATGAGAAATTTGCTGCTGCTGACTGCGCGATAAACAGACCAGCGCAAAGAGCCAGCTATCCGCACCATAATGCGCCTCCCGTGTCTTTTAGTATGCGGGTGGGCGGGCCCTGCCGCCTTTTCAAAAGCGCTTCGACAGGCCGACCGTGGCATCCATGCGATCTGATGCGGGCGTGACGCCGAAATTGCAGCCGACATCGAATGCCAAGTCGTGGCCAATTTTGCAAATCGCCCCTGTATCTAGGGTCACAATGCCACCTAAAGGATTTTGAGTTCCAAAGAGCGTCGCTACCTCAAAAACGTGAGAGCTTTTCGGTCCAGTCATAGGACAAGAGGCGCTGTTGAGATACTCGACGTGATAGCCCGAGCCCGTGTCATCATGGATGAAGTCGTATTCCGTCATCATCTCAAGCTCGGTCTTTTCCGAAAGCTGGATGGCGAAGGGGACCGCAACACCGCCTTCGACATGATCTCCGCCGATGACGGTCGGAATGTCCAACCTCGGAATAAAGCCAAGCGCCATCGAGCCCGGCTTCTCAAAATTGTCGTTGCCAAGGAAATTGACTTTGCCGTGTAGCTCCAGCGCACCCGGTCCCGACTTCCATGTGTCGAGCCTGGAAATAGGAAATCTGGTGTGCACGATGTCGAGTGGCGGAACATCCAAATTGATCTCGGCGTAATTTGTGACCCCGAGCCTGATGTCCGTGTCGGCAATGTCGAACTCTTCCGTCCCAACGCCTTGCTGGTCTGGCCTTGAAAGCGCGTAGCTGAACAAGCCCGTTTCAAACTGAATGTGGCCCCCATCCACGGTAAAGGGGCTGTCGGTAATATCCGGGCGGTCGGGATCAAACTCCCGCAGGCAATCAGTCGGTGTCGGATTGAAAAGCGTGTACTCGCTCTTGTCCGGCACTCCGACTTCCTTCCTCTTCCTCGTCTTCTGCGGCCAAAGCGTTTGCGGTCCAAGCTGCGCAGAGCAGGACGGCCAAAGCTAAAGCAGCCACCCATCTGGTCAGAATTAACACCTGAACCCCGCAGCTTCCGTTCGTTATTGAATGTTCACGAAAATCCGTCCACGCTGCCACTAAAAGTACCTGACGCAGACATGAATTGCGCGCGACGTGGCTTTTGGGACGCAGTGCGCGACGAAAGCCCCAGCAAGCGGGTATCAAGGGAAGGGAACTGAATGACTACTGTCTTCATGAAAATCGCAATCATGGTCGGACTAGCGATGCCACTGAGTTTGGGCACTGCTTTTGCTGGAGTTAGCGGTGCCCTTTCCAACCCTGCAGCGCTCGATGAGAGTGATTGCCGGGCCATTTGGTCCGAGCAGGCAGCTGGCGAGGACCGATTGAGTTACGATAAGGCGGCTCCGTACGTCGGCGACTTACAGGCTGCCGACCCCGACAACGACGGCCATTTCGATGAGACCGAGTTTGTCGCTGCATGTCAGAAGGGTCTCGTGCAGAGCGTGGACACGATAAGGCGAAACACAGCCGCATCAT
This sequence comes from uncultured Alphaproteobacteria bacterium, assembly GCA_963732205.1. Classification (GTDB taxonomy): domain Bacteria; phylum Pseudomonadota; class Alphaproteobacteria; order Rhizobiales; family Methyloligellaceae; genus Methyloceanibacter. Next base: position 517,991 of record CAVSYE010000003.1, on the reverse strand, counting down.
GCTCCCGCGCCTGCGAGAAGGAAATTGAAGTTTAGCTCTTCTTGGACGTCACCACGAAAACGTTGCCGGGTACCTGGAACGCCTTCTTGCTCGCGCACTTGGGGCACTTCGGCTTTGACGTCTCGTGCTGGAGATGGTTTTGTATCGCTCGAACTTCTCTGCGACCGCATCGATGATCCGTCGAGCTTGTGGAGGCTCGTGAAAGTCCTTCGGCAAATCCTTTTCGTCCTCATCGACGTCCAACTCAAATCCGAGCAATTCGGCATGAAACGCTCTGCCGCTAGATCACTTGGGCGCGTCGCTCGCAGACACGTTGCTCACAGGTGAGGCTCCGGGCCCGGGCTGCGGTTAGGTTGCTAATGCAGGGAACAGTGACTGCATGGTTCTTAGGTGCGGACCTCCAGCGTCCAACCAGGTTCAAAATGATAACCGATCTCTCGCCATGCGCGCAAAACAGCAAGCATTTGACCCCATACCGTAGCGCGTTGGTGGTTTCATTGGCTCTGTTGGCTTCACAAAGATCGTTTTGTTTTTCGCTGAAAATGAGACTTCTTTTGAGCCCGGTTAGGGCCACACCTGACTGGCAATAGGTCTTTCCTTTCCTCAACGCGCCCACGCTGAGGAAACGCGACGAGAAAGAGCATCACGACGAGGCCTACACGAGTGATAGCCTTTAATGACTTATGCGCGGAGGGGATGTGACATTCCTCTTATGAAGGGGCGCGACCGCAATGCTTCCTTACACAACCGTCAGTGAGTATGCCGGAAGCGTGATGGGCCTGCATTCCCGAACATTGAACTGATGCGGCGGGTGGGAGCGAGGCGGGTGGGTGCGCTGGGTCCTTAAACGCCTCCTCGACATCCACGCGCTTGCCCGCCGCATAGCGATCGTGAGCTGATGGCGGAGAAGCAAATTCTCGGCCTCAAGCCGGCACCGCGACTTGAACAAGTCGGCGACGAACATTCCGAGCGCTTGCAGGATCGCAAACATCGCTCGCAATGATGCGATGATTCTGCCTTATGGTGCGAATTTAGGCAGGATGGAATTTTCGGAAAGCACACCTTGGTCATGAGACTGGGACTGCGAAGTGGATCCGGCGGAGTTGCCACAATCGCTCTCAAGAGGAAACCGACGCCGCACCTAACTGGGGCCGCCCTCTCCGATCCGCATGAAGTCGAAGATATTGGCGAAAGCCAGCCGTTTTACCTCTCGGCTGTGCACGCAACCGCTTGGAGCGCTCGACGATAGCCCCCGGTATGTCGTCATTTGTCATCAGGCATGGTCCGATTTTTTTTGCTGTTCCGACCACCCAGCATGAAATCCGCTGTTCGAACCACAGTGTGGGTGAGCATGGGTGCACCATTGATGGTCTGGTTCCGCTAGCAAAGCCGACACCCGCCAAGGTCTCCCAATCCTGTTCATCGGTTTGATTGCGTGCCTGTCTACGCCAGCCGCTCGCGGCTGGCTGGGCGATGAGCGCGAGCCGCGCTCCTGCGTCAAAGTGCGATGAAAAGGCGCGGGCCAGAGACGGGGGCTGCATCAACCGCGGCGGTTGCGGTATGATTTTCTCGCAATCGTGCTCCTTTGCAGTCTCGAAGGATAAGCGCGGCTGAGGGAGGAATAGCATGCGTCCCATCATGTCTGGATGGCGCCTGTTGGTGCTGTCGGCCGGAATCATAATCGCGGGCGGAGGCTCTGCCCTCGCCTGCGGCGGCGGCAAACTTCTCTTTGAGGACAAGTTTGAGACGCTCGACCCCTCTTGGGGTTTTGACAAGCATGTGCCGGCCCGATCAAATGGCCCAGGAGGCTTGGTATATAAGATGCCTCCAGACTACTCTTTTGCATTGTTGAACCAATCCAGTCTCTACGACAACTATGAGGTATGTGCAGTATTTGTCACTGACGCGCCAGCTAAGGCGGATTTCGTGGATTGGCGTCGCTTTTTGGGGCGTCGATACAAACAACACATACGAGGCCGACATCTACCCTAGCTGGGGAACTTACGGGGTGTTTCGCTATCAGCATGGGAAGGCGCTTAAGCCGATTGCTCCAACACACGATGACTCGATCTTTATGGGGAGCAGCGCCACCAACGAACTTAGCGTAACAGTAAATGACAATAAGGCGACGATTGCCATAAACGGCAAGAAGATCGTCGACTTCACCGGCCAGCCTCCTGACGGCGGCAGCCTGATCGGCTTGTCCTTCGGTACACTCAAGAGCGATCCCGGCCCCTCAACCGTCACGGTCAAGAGCATCCAGGTACGCGAAGTTGGAGTGGCGTCAAATCATTAATGCCAAGCGCAATGCGACATTGGTCACAGCTTGCAGCAGGCGGTTTTGCGATCCTTGCAGTCGTTTTCGGCGCTGGGGCTTCCGCGCGGGCGACCGAACTTGTCGAAGGCCATCAGCTTCTTCCGGTCACCATAGATGGTAATATCGTTCGCCTGGAAGCATTCCTTGTCAAGAAATCCAACGCTCAAGGCCGGCTGCCAATTGCCCTTCTGACGAATGGCGGTTTTCCGACTGCGACCGAAAATACCAGCGCGCCCGGGCAGGGCTACGCACCGGTAGCGCGCGATCTGGCGCGGCGTGGATGGCTGGCGGTGGTTGTGCTAAGGCGCGGCTTCGGACATTCGGAAGGCGCGAAGCCGACGCCGGTGGCTTGCCAGCCATCGGCTCTCGACAACTGGGCCTCAGCCGCCGCGGACGATTTGCAGGCGACAATTGAATATCTGGCAAAGCGCCCAGACGCCGATCCGAACAAGGTCATTGTGATCGGAGACGTCAACGCGGGTATGGCCGCCGTTGCTCTCTCGGCGCGCAATCCGCATGGCCTGGTCGGCGCCATCAGCATTGCGGGCGGGCTGCAAGCGGAGTTGGGATGCCCGCTGAACGACATCCTCGTGAACGCTTACCGGGACTATGGGACGACGAGTTGGGTTCCCAATCTTTGGCTCTATTCACAAAAAGATACGATCTTTACGCCCGCGTTGACGGAGCGGATGCACGCCGCCTTTCTCGACGGCGGCGGAGATGTGAAGTTCATCATGTTTCGCCTCAGCGGGAATGTCGGCACCGGAATCTTTAGCGATGCCCGCGAGTCATGGTACGCGCAAATGGATGGTTTCCTACGGGCACTGCAACTGCCGACCTGGACGGAAGATGACGTGAAGGAGCTCGTGAAAAAGCTAAACATTACTGAAGCACGTGCCACCGAGGACACGATGGGTAAACTCGGTGACGGTTATCTTTCGGCGCCCGGCGAAAAGGCGCTTGCCTATTCGGCGATACCGGCCACCCCGACGACCCCGAACGCACCAGCCAAGGCGCGGCTATGGATGTGGTCCGCAGCTCCGACGCTCGAGATCGCGCGAAATTCCGCGTTGGCGGCCTGCCAGAAGCAGGCCTCAGGATGCGTGATCGTCATGGAAAACAACCGCTGGGTTGGAGGCATGCCGTGACCGCCTTCATGAGCAAAGAAATCCCCCGGCCGCCACGGCCCTCACGCGAACGATTCTCGTCACTCACCGGGCGAAGCCGTCGCCGGCTAGTGCTCGGCTGTTCCGTCCTCTTTGCGGTGATGCCGCTGATTGCCGCAACACCAGCCCAAGCCGACGACCTGATCGAAGAGAATCAATATCTGCGCACCACCATCGACGGGCAGACCGTTCGCCTACAGGTGGTCATCACGAAACGCGCCGATCTTCAAGGCCGCCTTCCGATTGCGCTCGTCAATCATGGCCGGCCGCCTCACGCTTATCAGGAGTTCGACCTTGGCCTAAGCTTACCCGATCCTACCATCGTCGAGGCCAGGGACATGGCCTATCGTGGCTGGCTCGCCGTTGCTGTCCGTCGACGCGGTTATGGAAGCTCCGACGGCGCGACACAAGCGGATAAATCCTGTGGTGAAGGTTTCTTTGGCTTGATCAACAAGGACGCCGACGATGTGCAGGCTGCTCTCGCTGTCATTGCGCAGCGCCCCGACGCCGACCCGACACGAGTGATCTCTATGGGCGTTTCTGCCGGCGGCGCCGCCTCGGTCGCGCTCGCAGCCCGCAATAAACCCGGCCTTGTCGCGATCATCAGCGTGGCAGGCGGCGGTGAGCCGATTGATTCAGCGTGTTATGTCGCGGCCTCGGTTCCCGTCGACTACAAAGAATTCGGTTCTCGCACCCGCATCCCGAGCCTCTGGGTGTTTGCCAAGAATGATCCAAAGCACCCGCCCGAGCAGGTCAAGGTGATGCAAAAGGCCTTCACCGAGGGCGGCGCCAAGCTCAAGCTCGTCGAGCTCGAGCCGCTCGGCGACAACGGCCACGAGATGATGGGCTCCCCGCTAGGCCGCTCGAAATGGCTCGCGGAACTGGATTCCTTTCTGCGGGGGCTGGGCCTGCCGACGTGGCAGCCAAGCGACGTGGACGCCTTGTTGCGGCGGCTCAAATGGAAGGCGGCTGGACGCAGCTATCTTGAGTCCTATATGAGCGCTGCCACCGAAAAAGCCCTCGCCCGATCGAAGAAGACGGATTACGCCACCTTCGAGGTAGCCGACACGCTTGAAGGCGCACGCGCGGCGGCATTGAAAGCCTGTGAGGAGAAGGCTCCGCCTTGCTATATCGCCATGGAGAACTTCCGTTGGGTGGGCCCGTAACTGTAGTAATGTCAAGCGCAATGCCGACATTTGTCATGGCTATATCGAAGTCGCTCAAAGGCACTTCGACAATGCCGCCATCCCCTGATGGTGTCGCCCGAGGCATCTTCATACAAGCCTCCCAAATTCGCCGAAGCCCAGCCCTGCCGTCCGCTCCCGGTCGTTAAGGACCCGTGTCACCGTCATCTTCTCTGACCCATCAGAACGTGTTGTCGTAACCGCGCTTCATCGCGGCGCGCATCGTGCCGACAAGGGCGTTGGCGTAGTCATCCGAACCGTTTTGAGGATGGTCCAGGGTGTCCTTACCTGAGCGATAGATCGAGGATTTCATTTTGAAACTGTGCGCTACAAATCACCGCTTCCAAAAGTCAGGTTTGTCGAGGGTCCGACGTTGGGCGTGGCCTGACAGTTCTGGTTGGCTGGATTGATTGGCTCCTCGACAAACTCCGTCGAAACATTAGCTCTACATGGTGCACTTTCTCGTTTTCGTCATCCTCGGAATCATATTGAAGCGGATAGCTCCAGCATCCTTCTCACTGGATGAAGCGGGGTTTTTGCGATTATCGATCAATCCGTGGATTGGCGACGGCCTCGTGCTGGTCGCTGTCGCTGTCGTCGTTATGATTGCCGCATTTACCTTCAACCGAATTGAGCAGCCATGGCGCGAATACGGGCGTTCAAGAATTAGCAATTTGTCCACGCGCAGGAACGCCAACCCGAAATTCGGCGTCTACAATGCGGAGGCGGTACCATGAAGACGGCGTCATGCATCATTGTTCTTGCGGCGGCCTTGGGTCTTGGCGCGAGCATGGCTTATGCCACCGAAGGCGAATACGGCAACGAATGCGTCATGGGTCTCGCGCTCGGCAAGGACATTCACACCGATTGCTCGATCAACACCGTCTATAACGGCAAGACCTATTGCTTCGGCAACGAGACGGCGAAGACGCTCTTCCTCAAGAAGCCCGACCAGTTCCTGCTCCAGGCGCAGATCTACTACTCCAGCAAGCCGCAGCAATGAGAGTTGCGAGGCTTAGAGCGAGAGCGTCACGTGAATGACGTTGCCCTCCTTCTGCTGCTGCATAGCAAGCCGCTCCGGCGCAGCACGGCAAGCATCGGCTGATTGTCGGCGAGTACATCCCCCTCGAATCGTGAGATGCCCAGTTCTCTGGCGATGCGGGCGAGATGGCGCAAGATGAGGTTCGCGAGCCCGCGCCCGCGGTAACGCTTGTCGGTGGTGAAGGCCAGTTCGGCGCTCCCCCGTGAAGCCGAGCTCTCCGCGAAGCGGCCGCCGGCGATCAGCGCCTCGCCATCATGGGTTTGCACCGTGACGACGAGACCAACGACCTGAGCGAAATCCAAATCGGTGAATTGAGCGAGCTCGGTTTCGGTCAGCTCCTTCTTTGGTCCCAGAAAGCGCCGGTAGAACGATTCCTCATCGAGGTTCTCGAATACCGCGCGCAAGGCATCCTGGTCCTCCCGACGAATGGTTCGTACCGTCACGGCGGTCCCGTCCTCGAGCGTCTCTTTGGCACCGTAGTTTCGCAGATCGATCACCGTCATCGCCCCTGACGCCGGAGCCCGCTGAGTGTGGGCATCTCCAAGCATGTCGCCACGCTTGCTTGTCCGGAGGTTTTGTGTCTAGGAGCCGCTCGGCATCGACCGATCGGTGAACACCGCGCCGCTGGTGTCGGTGATGGCGACGTCGAGGGTGTTCTCTGGTCCGCGCCCGAAGGTGAAACGGAAGTTCGGGTTGGTCGAGATCGAGAACGTGCCTTCCAGCTGGAACACGAGTTCGCCGTCGCGCTTCACCACCACATTCTTCACGTAGCGCGCCGGGATGACGTTCGCGGTGTTGATGTCGAGCTGCATGCCGTTCGAGTTCGGATGCTTGATCATCACCTGCGCCGTCCAGATCGGATCGGAGCTCAGCGCCGGCGGGAAGGTCCTCACGATCATCTTGCCGAGATCCACATTCTCGCTGTCGGGATCTTTGGCCTGCATGGCGCCGCAGCCGCCGGAGGCCGCCACGAATTTGGTCGCCATGTGAAGCTGGCCATCCTCGGTCTCGAGCACGGCGCGGACATGCGAGAAATTGTCGATGCGCACGCGCGTCGAGAAGCTGCGCTCACCGCCCTGGCCGGCCGCCGGCCCGAACGTGATCTTGGCCACCATGGGGTCGGGATTCTTGTCGATGAAGAGCGTGAGCGACTTGATCTTCTCTTTGACCGCAGGCGGCACATGCACGGTAAGAGGCACGAGCGCGGGATCGTCGGCGGTGTAGGGCGCATCGAGCGTCACCACGCCGTCTTCGGCGGCGATCGGCCGGTCGCCGAAAGCCTGCTTCTTGAGCGTGGGCCAGACGTCCTCGTCGGCGTTGGCGGCGGGGGCCCCGAATACGACGAGGGCAAGGGCCGCCAGGCTCGCGATACGGGCGAGGCTCAAAAAGTGAGAGGCCATGGCGGCTGTCTCCGGTTGATTGGCATTTGCCGCATCATATCACTCCCATTCGAGTTCTGCGAAGGCCTCGGAGACATTGCGGACATGATAGTGGTCGAACAGTTTCCAGGCGTCGCGGTCCTCGAAGCCCGCCGTCTTGGTGGCATCCTCCAGCGTCTTGCCCTCCTTGATCAGCCGCCTCACGTCAGTGGCAATGTCCGAGAGGTAGCGTTCCTCCGGCTCCAGCGCCCCTGGCAACTCCATGGCATGCGGGCCATGGCCCGGCACGACGCGGGCGGCGTTGCGCGTCTTCATTTCCTCGATCAACGCGAGCCAGCCTTTGATCGAACCGTCGAGCGTCGGCACGTGCACCGAGAAGAGGAGGTCGCCCATGAACAAGGTATTGGTTGCGCTATCGGTGATGGTGAGGTCGTTGTCGGTATGCGCAGTACGTTGAGGCTCGAGAACGAGCGTGCGTCCGCCGAGATCGAGCCTCGTTTTGTCTTCGATCTTCAGCGTCGGCAGGATGATCTCGATGCCCTCGAAGGCTTGGGGCCCGAGCATCTCCTTGTTAATCGTGAGATAGCGCTCGGCGCGTGAGGCGAGCCCACGCGCGAGCTTGTAGTGACCGACGAAGGTGGGGGAAACTTCCTTGAACGCCGCATTGCCGAACACGTGGTCGGGATGCATGTGGGTATTGATCACGTAGCGGATCGGCTTGTCGGTCGCAGCGCGAATCGCTGCGAGCAGCTCGCGCCCCGCTACGGCGCTGCCGAGCGTATCGATCAACGCGACGGAGTCGCTGCCTACGATGAAGCTCGCATTTGCCATGTCGCCGTGGTTCTCCGGCGACTGCACCTCGTAGCGGCCCTGATGCACGAAAATCCCTGGCGCGATCTCGCTTACCTCGGCGGTATCGTCAGCGCGGGCGGACAGCGGGCGCAAAAGCGGCGCCGCGGCGAGCGTGAGCGCGGCCCGGAGGAAATCCTGCCGCGAGATCAGCCCTTTACCGCACATCAGAACGTGGTCTCCTTGAGCGCTAGATCGTCTCGCCACGCATGTATCGCAAGGTCAAGCGGCTGCGGCGAGAGACCAAGATATCATTACCGAGCGCGACGCTTTGACCGCTGTCAATTGCTAGGGGGCGGGGCCTTGCGAAGCTTTTGCATCAACCTCGGCGCGCGAAAACCCGCCGCGACGGCCTCGCGCCAGCCCTTTTGGTTTTCACCACATTCGTATACGTTACGCGCGCGGGAATAGGGAGGGTGTTTGAATGCGGATTCTTCTAATCTTGATCGTGATTGCTGCCGTCCTGGTCGTGGTTCAGGCGCAGAGGCACCATTGCAAGTACGACGGCACTTTGATCAACTGCGTGCTTGGAAAGTCTGGGGGGGAAACATCAGCTCCAGCTCCGGCTCCGACGACAGGTGGCGCTGAGACGCCAGCTCCGGCGGCGCCCGAAGCTCCAGCCGTCCCGGCGGCCCCGGCTCCGGCCCAGTAGGCCTGAACGATTTAGGCTTAGGGTTTATTGGGATCGGCGCGCCTCAAAGGCGCGCCGGCTCCCTGTATTGGTTTGGTTTTTGCCGCGCCGCGGCATTCGCTTGCTACGATTGGCCCACTTCGGCATCGCCTGAAGGGTCGAAGAAACGCACTGAAAATCCGACGGCTGTGCGTCTGTCTTCCCATTGACAGGGAGTTCAGTCCTCTGAACTATCTCGGGTCGCCCAAAACCTCGGTCCGGCCGATTTCGAATTTGCTCATCTAATCGTCACCTAAATGACATCTTCACGAAAATACGCCGAGATTGCCGCGGCGGCGCTTGGTAAAGTGCTGCCACCCGGCATTGATTCCAAAGGCGTAGCCGACATCGTAGAGAGTGTTTTGGCCGAGGCGTCGCGCGAGCACACAGAAGAAGAACGGCAGCATTTGGCCGAGGTCGAGGCCGCTGCCGAAGAAAAACTTGTGCGTCTGCTCGATGCCTCTCCGGCCGTGATCTACAGCTTTGAAGCCAAGGGGGACTTTGTCCCGACCTTCGTCAGCGCCAATATCGCGCGCCTGTTCGGCTATAGCCCGAGCGAATACCTCGAAAACCCGAATTTCTGGCGTGACCGCGTTCACCCGGAAGACGTCGCGCGCGTCGAGCGCGAGATGGGGAGTCTGTTCGAGGAAGGCAGGCACACGGCCGAATACCGCTTTCGCTGCAAGAACGGTTCCTATTGCTGGGTGAACGACGACCAGCATCTCGTCCGCGACGAGAAGGGCGAACCTGCCGGGGTCGTGGGCTCCTGGAGCGACATCACCGCGCGGAAAGCTGCCGAGGCAGCCGAAGACGAGGCACGCAAGCGGCTCGCACTCCTGCTCGAGACGGCGCCCTCGGTGATCTATTCGTTCAAGGCCAAGGACGATTATGCCCCGACCTTCATCAGCGAGAACATCAAGCGGCTGCTCGGCTATTGCCCGGCTGAATATCTGAAGGACCCTGCCTTCTGGCGCGCGCGCGTCCATCCCGACGACATCGAGAGGGTCGAGGCCGAGCAGGTCAAGCTCTTCGAGCAAGGCAGAAACACTTCGGAGTACCGGTTCCGCACCAAGGATGGCCTTTATCGCTGGGTCAGCGACGAGCAGCATCTCATCAGCGACGGCAAGGGGGAACCGTTCGAGATCGTCGGCTCGTGGAGCGACGTGACCGATCGCAAGCATGCCGAGCAGGCCGAGGACGCCGCCCGCGCGCGTCTGTCGACTCTGCTCGAAACCGCGCCGTCGGTGATCTACTCCTTCAAGGCAAAGGACGATTATGCGCCGACCTTCGTCAGCGAGAACATCAAGCGGCTGCTTGGCTATTGCCCCGAGAAATATCTCGAGCATGCCGATTTCTGGCGCAACAACGTGCATCCTGAAGATCTTGCCACGGTGGAAGCCGAGCAGGCGAAGCTGTTTGAGAAGGGACGCCACGTCGCCGAGTATCGCTTCCGCAAGAAGAACGGCACCTATGTCTGGGTCAGCGACGATCAATATCTGTTGCGCGACGACCACGGCGAGCCCGCGGAGATCGTGGGCTCGTGGAGCAATATCAGCTCGCGAAAAGCCGCCGAGCAGGAGAACAACGCCGCCCGCGCTCGCTTTGACCTAGTGCTGCATTCGGCGCCTGCCGTGGTCTATAGCTTCGTCGCGACCGGCGACTTCAGTCCGACCTTCGTCAGCGAGAACATCAAGCGCGTGCTCGGCTACGAGCCCGACCAATATCTGAAGGATCCCGACTTCTGGCGCTCGCACGTCCACGCTGACGATCTCGCCCCCGTCGAGGAGGCGCAAGCCAAGCTCTTCGAGGAGGGTCGGCACCTTGCCGAATATCGCTTTCTCAAGGCCGACGGCTTCTATTGCTGGGTGAGCGACGAGCAGCATCTCGTACGAGATCAGAATGGCAATCCGCTCGAAGTGATCGGCTCGTGGAGCGAGGTTACGGCGCGCAAGACGGCAGAGCAGGCGGCCTTGCAGCAGAGCGAGCAGCGCCTCACCGATGCCATCGGCTCGATCAGCGAAGGCTTCGCGCTCTACAACTCCGAGGATCGGCTCGTGCTCGGCAACCACAAATATTACGAGCTGTTCGATTTCGGCGAGGGGCCGCCTCAACCCGGTATGACCTATGAGGAGATCGTTCGCGGTGCCGTCGCCAACGGCCTGATCGAGGACGCCAGGGGCAGAGCCGAAGGGTGGCTCCGCCAGCGCCTCAATGAGCATCGCCATCCCGGCGAGCCGCTGCTCCAGCGCCGCTCCGACGGGCGCTGGCTCCAGATCGGCGAGCGCCGCACCGAGGCCGGCGGCATCGTCGCCGTCTACAGCGATCTGACCGAAGTCAAGGAGAGCGAGCAAAGGGCGGCCGCCGCCAACCAGCTCATCCTTCAGAGCCTCCGTTATGCGAGCCGCATTCAGTCCGCCGTGCTGCCGGCCCGTCAGGATCTTGACGCCGTGGCGGCGGATCATTTCTTGATCTGGGAGCCGCGCGACATCGTAGGCGGGGACTTTTTCTGGTTCCAGCCGATCGAGGACGGTTATGCGGTGATGGTCGGCGACTGCACCGGGCATGGCGTTCCCGGCGCCTTCATGACGCTGATTGCCTGGGGCCTGCTCGACCGCATGCTGAGGACCGCCTCGAGCGACAAGCCGAGCGAGGCGCTCGCCGGCCTTCATCGCGGCGTACAAAGCCTGCTTGGCCAGAACGAGGAGGGGGGTGAGACCGACGACGGGCTCGAGGCCGGCGTCTGCTTCATCAAGCCAACCAAGCGCGAGATTAGCTTCGCCGGGGCGCGCTTCTCGCTCTGGCGGACCAATCAGGACGGGGTCATCGAGATTAGGGGCGACCGCAAGGGCATCGGCTATCGGCGCTATCCGCCGGCAACGACCTTCACTGACTACACCTTCCCCTTCGACGATCGCGACTCCTTCTACCTCACCACCGACGGCCTGATCGATCAGATTGGCGGACCGCGTGGGCGCTCCTTCGGCAAGCGGCGTTTCCAAGAGCTGCTGAGACAGAATCGTGGCATTCCAATGCGCGAGCAGGAGAGATCTCTGCGGCAGGCGCTCGAACGGCACCAAGGCGAGCAGATCCGTCGCGACGATCTGACGGTGCTGGGCTTTACGCCCCATCGATAGGAGATGCCGGATGCTCGCCTCTCAACTCATGGACCTGCGGGCGATGCTGCACAAGCAAGGCGTCATTTTCGCTTATAGCGGCTATGTCACGGAGCCCGTGCTGAGCGGCGTCGGCGAAGCGCTTAAACAGAAGCTCGCCATCGACGACGCCGACACCAAGACGCTGCGCAGCGTCTTCGCCGTGTTCGTCGAGCAGATGCAAAACATCATCCGCTACTCGGCCGAGAAGTCGCCGGAGGATTCGTCCCCGCCCGCTCAAGAACGCGCGCTCACGGAAATCCGCTACGGCATCCTCACCATCGGCAAAGAGGGCAACGACTACGTGGTCTGCGCCGGCAACCTCATCTTCCGCAACGACGTCGAGCGTCTCGATAGTCGGCTCAACAAGATCAGGAACATGAGCAAAGAAGAACTCAAGGCCATGTACAAGGAGCAGCTTAGAGCCGAGCCGGAAGCGGGCAGCAAGGGCGCAGGCCTCGGCTTCATGGAAATCGCGCGGCGCGCCTCGAAGCCGATCGAGTTTGACTTCCAAGACTTCGGCGACTTCGCGTTCTTCGCGCTCAAGGCCACTATTTGAGAAACGAGATCGATGCGTAACAAGCTCGACATCGAAGCCACTTCCCGCACGCCGGCGGTGGCATTCGACTTCGTCCAGAACCACCTCAAGATCAAGGGCGAGTCCTACCCCGAGGATGTCACCGAGTTCTACGGCCAGGTCTTCACCGCGCTCGACGCCTATCTGAGCCAGCTCGGCGGGGGCGGCTGCCGCTTCGATTTCGAGCTCATCTATCTCAACTCGTCGAGCGCCAAGGCGATCATGATGCTGATGGACAAGCTCGAGGCCGCCGCCAAGAAGGGCGCTTCCGTCGAAGTCTATTGGTATTACGACAAGGAAGACGACACGATGCAGGAGCTTGGCGAGGAGTTCGGCGAGGACCTCGAGAGCGCCAAGTTTCACCTTGAGAAGATGCCGGGCTGATGTCCTCCGACGATCTCTTCGCGGCCGAGGAGCAGGTGATCGCCGTGGCACAGGCGCTCCTGGATGACGGCCACTTCGCCGATCGCAGCGACAGCAAACTCTACGGGGAGCTGCTTAAGCATTACCAGAAGCTGTTCCGCACCACGCGTAGGCTCATGCGCTTGAGCGACCGCAACGAGGGACAGCTCAATGCCTTGACGAAAGAGCAGCGCAAAGCGAACGAGATCATCGCGCAGAAGAATCTCGAGCTCGAAGTCGCTGTCGAAAAAGCTCTCGAAATACCTGTCTCCCCAAATCTACCACTCGATTTTTACCGGCGCGCAGAACGTCGAGATCGCCTCGAGCCGGAAGAAGCTCACCATCTTCTTCTCCGACGTGGTCAATTTCACCGAGACCACCGACAAGCTCGAATCCGAGGACTTGACCAACATCCTCAACCGCTATCTCACCGAGATGTCGAACATCGCGCTCGAGCACGGCGCCACGATCGACAAATATATCGGTGACGCCATCATGGTGTTTTTCGGCGACCCCGAGACGCGCGGGGTGAAGGAAGACGCCCGCGCCTGCGTGCGCATGGCGATTGCTATGCTGAGGCGTTTGCGCCAGCTCCAGACCGAATGGCAAGAGCTCGGCGCCGAGAAGCCCTTCCATCTCCGCGTCGGCATCAACACCGGCTACGTGACCGTCGGCAATTTCGGCAGCCAAGACCGCATGGACTACACCATCATCGGCAGCTCGGTGAATTTGACCGCACGGCTTCAGTCTCATGCCGAGATCGATGGCATTCTTTTGGGTCATGAGACCTATTCGCTGGTCAAGGACGAAGTGGCTGTCGAGGAGCATTCCCCGATCAAGGTGAAGGGCTTCGCCGAGCCGATCCGCTGCTACAAGGTGCTTGGCCTCTACGACGATCTCGCCCAAGAGGGGGCCGTCATCCGCGAGGAGGCCGACGGATTTAAGGTCCTTCTCGATTTGAACAAGCACAACAAGACCGAGGCCGTGCATGCGCTCGAAGCGATCATCGCCCGGCTGAAAGGCTGAAGCGGCGCTTTAACCACAGGAAATATTATTTCACTCTGGTTGACTGAGGCCGGCTCTCGACCATTACTCTTCTGGAGGTAAGGAAAAATCGGGGGATTTAAGCATTAGCCTCGCACCTTATCTCAGCGCGCACGATACGTCCGTGCTGATCGATTTCCTGCTGTTCGCCGCCACGCTCGCCGGCGTTGCCCTCTTTCATCGTCACACGCTTGCCGCCGCCCTCATCGGCCTCGGCATCATCACGCTCAAGAAGCTGTTGGGGACCGGCTTCAATGAAGGCCCGGGTCTGGCCGGCCTATTTGCGCACTACGCGCATGAGTGGGTCCTGATTACGAACTTATTTCTGCTCTTGATAGGCTTTGCGCTTCTTGCCCGCCATTTCGAGAACAGCCGGGTGCCCGATTGGATGCCGGTCGCGCTGCCGGATCATTGGATGGGCGGTTTCGTGCTTCTGGTCCTGGTGTTCGTTATCTCCTCGTTCCTCGACAATATTGCCGCTGCGCTCATCGGCACGACGGTGGCGAGGCATGTCTTCAAGGGCCAGGTCCGCGTCGGCTACCTCGCGGCGATCGTCGCCGCGTCCAATGCCGGCGGGGCGGGCAGCGTCATCGGCGATACGACCACGACCATGCTGTGGATTGCCGGCGTGAGCCCCCTTCAGGTGCTTCATGCCTATGTCGGAGCCGTGTGTGCGCTGCTGGTCTCCGGCATCCCGGCTTCACTCGCACAACAAAAATACGCGCCGATCGTCAAGCATGCGCCGCCCAATCTGCATATCTCTTACCGACACGTCGCCGTGGTCCTCATCGTGCTCGGGTCGGCGATCGCCGCCAATGTCGGGGCGCATCTCTTCGATGCCGGAATTCTCGACAAGATCCCCCTGATTGGACTTGCGGTCGCGGCTGCGCTTCTCATCACCGCGCCGATCGCGCGGCCGGATTGGTCTATTCTTCCCCACACCGCGCGCGACGCGCTCTTTCTCATCTCACTCGTCTCCGCCGCGTCGATGATGCCGGTCAAATCTCTGCCGCCAGCCAGCTTGGAGACCACGCTCGGATTAGGCTTCGTCTCGGCCGTGTTTAACAATATTCCGCTGACCGCGCTTGCCATAAACCAGGGCAACTATGACTGGGGTTTCCTGGCCTATGCCGTCGGATTCGGCGGCTCCATGATCTGGTTCGGGTCGTCAGCTGGCGTCGCGGTCGCGGGTCTGATGACGGAAGCAAAATCGACGGGTCGCTGGCTGAAAGAGGGATGGCCGGTAGCCCTTGGCTATGTCGTCGGCTTTTTCCTCTTGCTTGCGCTGCTGGGTTGGAACCCTCAGACGCCCCACCGGCAGACTGTCACAGGCACTGTCGAGAAGGCCGATAGCTTTAAAGTTGCTGCTCAGCCCATAGAACCATAACCGGACGCCATCCTTCGCGAAGTCCGTCTAAGGCCTCACCGGAACCAGATGAAGGTGACGGCCACGAACAGAGGCAACAAAATCGCGCCCGACCACAGCATGTAGCCGATGAAGCTCGGCATCTTGATGCCGCGCTCCTCGCAGATCGAACGCACCATGAAGTTGGGCGCATTGCCGATATAGGTGTTGGCGCCCATGAACACCGCGCCCGCCGAGATGGCGAGCAGGGTCGAGGCCAGCGGCCCCATCAGTTCTTGCGCGTCGCCGCCGGCGAGATTGAAGAAGACGAGATAGGTGGGCGCGTTGTCGAGGAAGCTCGACAGGCCGCCGGTGAGCCAGAAATACGCGGCATCGATCGGTCTTCCGTCGGGGGTCGAGACGAGGCTGATGAGAGACGCGAAGGGGCCCTCGGCGCCCACCTTCAATAACGCCAACATCGGGATCATGGTGATGAAGATGGCGGCGAACAGCATCGCTACCTCCTGCATCGGTGCCCAGGTGAAGGCGTTCTCCACTCGGATTGACTGCTTCGTGGTCTTCCACGAGAGAAGGGCGATAACGATCAAGATCGCATCGCGGGCAAGCCCCTTGACCGGGACTTCGATGCCGAGCCCGGCCGGAATCGTATCGCTGGTGTGCAAAATGCCGCTTGCGAGCACAGTCAGCCCCACGGTTATCAAATAGAGCACATTGTGCAAGCCATCGATGCGGAGCTGAAGCGCGCGACGGCTGCTTCGGCGCTGCTCAATTGGCTCGCGATTCCAGAGGATCTTGTCGACCAGATAGAACAGTGCAAGCAAGATACTGCTCATGAACAACATGGGCGGCAACATCGCCTGCATAGGCCACAAGAAATCGACGCCGTTGAGAAAGCCAAGGAAGAGAGGCGGGTCTCCGAGCGGCGTTAAAGAGCCCCCGATATTCGATACGAGGAAGATGAAGAAGATGAAGATGTGAGTCTTGTAGGCGCGGTCTTGGTTCGCACTGATCATCGGGCGGATCAACAGCATCGACGCCCCGGTTGTGCCGAACAGGTTTGCCGAAAGCGTGCCGAAGACAAGGATCGCCGTGTTGGTTGCAGGCGTACCGACGAGGTTGCCGCCGACTCTGATCCCTCCGGCAACCACGAACAGGGTGAAGAGGAGAACGATGAACGGAAGGTAGTCGAGGAGAAACGCGTGCAGTACCTCAGCCGCCGCCGTCCAAAAGCCGAACACGGCCGCACACGGAACGAGCAGCGCTAAGGTCCAAAAGGTGGCGACCTTGCCGAAATGATGTTCCCAGAAATGGGGCGCGACGAGCGGAAGAAGCGCGATCGATAGCAGGAGCCCGGCGAAAGGGATCGACCAGAAGAGACTTAAGTCCGCTGCATCGAGATGTGACACCGGCCGGGTCCATCAGCAAATTCATTCCGGGAGATTGCCGATTGCCTCGCCGAGTGCAAGCCTTGATGGCAGATAGCGGTTGCCGAACAAGACCGCCGTGCGACGGGGGCTTACCGTCTGCGTAGAATGAAGCAATCGTGGGGAACAGGAAGTAAGAGGTCTCTAGGACTGCTCGCGTTTGTCCTGCGGCAGGTCGTCATTGGCGGGAAGGCGCCGCGCGCTCTCCCGAAGCGCCTCTTTCAGCGATAAGGGTCGGCTATATCGGCGCAAGAGATCGGTGAAGGCCTCGTCAGCCAAGGCCTCGAGGCTCTTGCCGGTGTCCCGCGCGAGCAGCACCAAGGCCTGCCAGATCTCTGGCCTGAACTCGATCAGCTTGCGCTTGCCGTCATTGCGGCGCGGTGGAGCGAACATGGCTACAGAATAACCGATTCGCTCCCGGCCATGCGCTAGCCATGCGCCGTCTTGGGAGCGATGACGCAGAGCGCACCAGGTCTAGAGCGGTAGTTGAGCGGCGTATGCAGAATCCTCACCTCACCGTCGAGCGCAACGGGCAGCCGGCTCGCTTTCGCCCAAACGTCCGCATCCTTGAGCCTGAACGTGTCGAGGTCGCGTGACTGGTCCAAGTGCCCGAAGCAGAGCCGCCAGACCATCAGCAAGAACTCGAGCGGGTTGCGCGGTTTCACCACATAGAGCCACAATTCGCCGCGATTGAGGTGCTGGCGCCGGCCGAAGGTGAAAAGCTCAGTCCCGTATTCGTTGTTGCCCACGAACAGGCAGGGCGTGCGGTAGGGGTGCTCGAAACCATGTGCCGCGATGCGGAGCCGCCTGCGCGGAAAATGCCTAAGCATGCGGAAGAACGCCGGGATCATCGCCATCCATTTGGCAAGCCTGTGCGTCGCTCTCCGCCGCTCCCGGTCGATCACCATGTAGGGATAGATGCCGATCGAGGAATTGTTGATGAAGGTGTGGCCGTTGACCTCGGCAAGATCGACCGCGCAGACATGGCCGGCAGCGATCGCGCCGGCTGCGCCATCCGCGTTCAGGGGCAGCCCGAGATCTTTGGCGAAATGATTGAGCGTGCCGAGCGGAAGCACGCCGAGCGGCACGTCCGTTCCAGCAAGAACGCTCGCCACGGTCCGGATGCTTCCGTCGCCTCCGCCCACGACGACGGCGTCGATGGCTCCGCGCTTGGCCTGGGCCAGAGCCGTCTCTGCTGATGCACGTAAATCCGCTCCATCGACGAAGAGGATTTTGGCGGCAACGCCGTTATGGGCAAAGGTTGACGCGAGCTCACTCTCGACGTCTGAGGCAAGCTTCTGGCTGAAGGCGCCGGCCCCGGAATTCATCAGCGCAACCACCCGTCTTATCGGCACGGCGTGGTCCGCGGAACGGTTTAGGGTAGGGGCTTCCGGCATTAATGAAGGCCTCGCGAATCTGCCGCGGACCCTATCAGCGCATGCGTGGCTCAGAAAGAGTGGGGAGCCGCCTCACATCCGCTCGTCGCCGAATTTCGGCTCAAGATGAAGAGCCGTCAGCCCTCCGAACTTCCGCCGCCGCACGAGAGGCATGCGCGGGTTCTTGCGCGCGCGCTTGAGCCAGCTCCGGACCGCAAGCTGAAGCACCTTTGGGCCGAACCTTCCGAGGTCGAGATGGTAGACGATCCAATAGAGCATGGTTGTCATGCGCCGAATAACGGACAACGGAGCCCTTGAGTTGCATGCCCATGCGGCGAATTTTCGAGGGAATTTTGGCGGCAGGCAGGCGAGCCACGTGTCCGCTCAGCCTTTCCGCGCCTCATCGATATAAAGCGCGCGGAAGGAGCGAGCGATTGGTCCCGGGCGACCGTCGCCGATTTTGTGGCCATCGATCGCCACGATCGGAAGCACGAAGGCCGATGCCGCCGACATGAAGGCCTCGCGCGCCTCGAGCGCCTCAGCCACGCTGAACGGCCTCTCCTCGAGCCTTACGCCTTCGCTTCGGGCAAGGCGAAGCACTGCGCGGCGTGTCACGCCTGGAAGGATGTGGTGCCCGAGAAGCTGGGTGCGCACCACGCCGTTAGTATCGAGGATGAACGCCGTCGAGGAGGTGCCCTCGGTCACGTGCCCATCCTCGACCATCCACGCCTCATAGGCGCCCTTGAGCTTTGCCGCCTGCTTGCCCATGGCCTGAGCGAGCATCGACGTCGATTTGATGTCGCGCCGCTTCCAGCGGATCTCCGGGATGGTGACGACCTTCACCCCAGTCTCGGCATAGGGATTGGCGAGCAGGGGGCGGCTCTGGGTGAAGGCGACGACGGTCGGCGTGGCAGTCTCGGGGTAGACGAAATCGCGGTCCGCCACGCCGCGCGTGATCTCGAGATAGACGATGCCCTCGTTCACCTCGTTCCGCCCGATCAGCTCTGTGTGCAGCGCCCACAGCGCCTCGTGGCTGACCGGGGGTTTGAGTGCGATTTCGGCGAGCGAGCGGTCGAGTCTGGCAAGATGCGCCTCGAAATCGAGGAGCTGTCCGTCGAGGACCGCCGTCACCTCATAGACCGCGTCGCCGAACAGGAAGGCGCGGTCGAACACCGAGATCTTGGCCTCCTCCTCGGGCACATAGCTGCCATTCACATAGACGGTGCGGGACATGGCTCAGGAAGGAGCGCGAGGGACCAGATTTCCGGCCGCTGTCAGCACGAGGAGGGAGATAGCTGAATGGTGAGGCCAGCCTCCTCGATCAACGCGAGGTCGTCGCCCGTGTCGTTATTGGCAGTGGTGAGCAGCTTGTCGCCGTAGAAAATAGAGTTGGCACCTGCGAGGAAGCAGAGAATCTGAGCCTCGCGGGTGAGCGCGCGCCGCCCCGCCGAGAGCCGCACATGCGACAGCGGCATGAGGATGCGGGCCGTGGCCACCATGCGCACGAGATCAAGCGGATCGACCGGGGGAGCATCCTCAAGCGGCGTGCCAGGGACGGCGACCAGCGCATTGATCGGCACGCTCTCCGGGTGGGGATTGAGATTGGCAAGCGTTTGCAGGAGCCGCGCGCGGTCCTCGACGCTCTCGCCCATGCCGATGATGCCCCCGCAGCAGACCTCGATTCCCGCCTCGCGCACGCAAGCGATGGTGTCGAGGCGGTCCTGAAAGGTCCGCGTGGTGATGATCTTGGCGTAGAACTCGGGCGAAGTATCGAGATTATGGTTATAGGCGGTGAGCCCGGCCTCCGCGAGGCGCCGCGCCTGGGAGGCGTTAAGCATGCCGAGGGTGACGCAGGCCTCCATATCGAGCGCGCGCACGCCTCGCACCATGTCGAGCACGCTGTCGAAGGCGGGGCCGTCCTTCACCTCCCGCCACGCCGCCCCCATGCAAAAGCGCGTGGCGCCCGCCTCTTTGGCGATCCTCGCCTTGGCCAGCACCTCGTCGACGTCGAGGGGGGTTTCGCGCTTGAGACCCGTCTCCTTGGCGTAATGAGCCGATTGCGGGCAATATTTGCAGTCCTCGGGGCAGGCCCCGGTCTTGATGGACAGCAGGCTCGCGAGCTGCACCTCGCCGTCTTCATGATGGCGCCGATGCACCGCCCGCGCCTCATCGACGAGGTCAAGCAGGGGCAGGCTCAGAAAGGCGAGCACCTCTTCGGCTTGCCAATCATGGCGGAGGGAACGGGCCGGCTTTGGCTCAAGCGAGCTCTCCGCTCGGCTCGCCTTGCCATTGATGGGATTCACGCTTTCGATGATGTCCGACATCCGAGTGTTCTGATTGCTGTGGATTTGCGTCCTCGCTAATACAGGATGATGCCGGGAAGCGAAAGCAGGTACCAGGCCTTTCTCGAGGGCCTTGCGCGCGACAACTTGCGGCGCGAGTTGACCGCTATCGAGCCGGTCGATGCGCGCACCATCCGCGTTTCGGGGCGCGACTACATCAATCTTGCCAGCAACGACTATCTGGCTTTGCGCTTCCATCCGCTGCTCATCGAGCGGTCGGCGGAATGGGCCAAGCTCTATGGAACGGGCTCGGGCGCCTCGCGCCTCGTCACCGGCAATTTCGATCTGTTCACAGGCATCGAGGCCAAGATCGCGAAGCTCAAGGGCAAGCCCGCAGCGCTGGTGATGGCCTCTGGCTTCCAGGCCAATGCCGCGGTGCTTGCGGCTCTGTTCGACCGGACCGTGCTCGGAGCAGAGCCTCTCGTCTTCGCCGACCGGCTCAACCATGCCAGCATGCATTTCGGCTGCAGGGCTGCCGGCATCCGCGAGATGCGCTACCGGCACGGCGATGTCTCCCATCTCGGCGAGCTTCTGACTCAATATCAAGGCGATAGCCGCCCGAAATTCATCCTGACTGAGAGCGTCTTTTCCATGGATGGCGACGTGGCGCCGTTGAAGGAGATTGTGCGTCATGCCCGCGCGCACGATGCGTGCCTTATCGTTGATGATGCGCATGCGACTGGCATAGTCGGCGAGGGTGGAAGTGGGCTTTCGCACGGCGCCGATATCGTCATCGGCACCTTCTCCAAGGCGCTCGGCAGCTTCGGCGCCTATGTCGCCTCTTCGGCGACAATGCGCGACTATCTCGTCAACCGCTGCAGCGGCCTGATCTACTCGACCGCGCTTCCCCCTCCAGTGCTCGGTGCTATAGACGCGGCCCTCGACCTGGTTCCTGCCATGGACTCGGACCGCACCTACGTGGCGAAACTAGCGGCCCGGTTCCGCGCCGGAGCGCAAGCACTCGGCTATGACACGGGCGCGTCCTTCACGCAGATCGTACCGTTGATCGTTGGCGCTCCTGACGCTGCCCTCGATCTCAGCGAACGTCTGCGCGCCGAAGGCTTCTGGGCGACCCC
Organism: uncultured Alphaproteobacteria bacterium; assembly: GCA_963732205.1. Taxonomy (GTDB): domain Bacteria; phylum Pseudomonadota; class Alphaproteobacteria; order Rhizobiales; family Methyloligellaceae; genus Methyloceanibacter. Next base: position 496,625 of record CAVSYE010000003.1, on the reverse strand, counting down.
GATCAGGCCTCCGACGGTGCCGAAGGGCACGGCACGCGTCCGCCTCGCCTTAACCTGGGCGCTTGCGGAGGGCGATATCGATCGCCTGCTGGAGGCGCTTGACGATATGGCGACACAGGCTCCGGCAAAGCACCACGCCGGCGTCGATCCCTGATGCGTTTCGTCCTCATCCATGGCTGGGGCTTCCATGGCGGCATCTTCGCCGACTTCGTGGACTTTCTTAAGGGTGCTGACGTCACTCTGGTCGATCTCGGCTTCGTGGCCGGAGGCCCCAAAGGAGCGCGTGAATGGCCTGAGGATGCCGTCGCGGTGGGCCACTCGCTTGGTCTATTGTGGCTGCTCGAGCGCGGGGGTGGCAGTTACAGGGGCCTCGTCAGCATCCAGGGCTTTGACTGCTTCTCTTGCCACGTGGCGCCGTCGCGGCTTGCGGCATTGAAGCGCGGGCTCGAGCGTGAGCCCGGCGGGACCTTGCAGGCCTTCTGGCGCTCCTGCGGCGCTTCGGGCTTTGCCTTACCCCAAGCTCTGAATGTCGCGAGGCTCGATGAAGGGTTAGATTGGCTGATGACGTGGGACGCGCGGAAGACGAGGGAGGGGCTAAATTGTCCCGTCCTGGCGCTCGCCTCACGCGACGATGACATCGTGCCGCCTTCCATGAGCGAGGCTATTTGGGGAGAAAGCATCATCTGGTCGCCTGACGGCGGCCACGTTCTGCCGTTGAAGCACCCGGATTGGTGCGCACGCCATGTCCTTGAATTCGCCGATGCTCTCTCGTCATAGCGCCGACATCATCGCGAGCTTCGGCGCGCGCGCGGAAAGCTACGACCTCAATGCCGGACTGCAAGCGGCGATTGCCGCGAGATTGGCTGGGCTGCTGCCGGCGCTCGATCGTCCGAAAGTGCTCGAGCTTGGCTGTGGCACGGGCCTCTTCAGCCGCCATCTGATCGAGCGCTATCCCCAAGGCCACTTTATGCTGACCGACGCGTCACCTGCCATGCTCGCCGAATGCCGAAAGAACCTCGCGGCCACCGGAGCGCAGCGCATTGATTTCGCGGTCATGGATGCAGGTAGCGCTGGAACGCTGGGGGCATTCGACCTCATCGCCATGAGCATGACTCTGCATTGGCTCGCCGAGCAAAGCGCGAGCCTTGAGAGGCTCCGCTTCCTGCTCGCGCCGTCGGGCATTCTGCTCTATGCGGCACTGGGGCCTGAGAGTTTTGCCGAGTGGCGAGCTGTCCTTGATGCGCTGGGCCTGGCGAGCGGCCTTGCGCGCTTAGAGTCCCTACCTGCCATCGTGGAGGAGGAGCGGCTTGCTCCCGATGCGACGTCTCTCGCCTTCCTCCGCCGCATGAAATCGGTGGGAGGGCTCACACCACGTGAAGGCTACCGGCCTCTATCGCCGGGCGCTTTGCGCCGGGCCATCCGTGCCGCCGATGCCAGTGGCCGGCCCACCACCTGGCACATCGTCTACGGCCGGCTCGCTGCAACGGCCTAAGCGCCAACTGTGTCGAGGCCCTCGATCAGCCCGGTATAGGCGCGGGTGAGCTCGTCGTCGGTGATGCAGTAGGGCGGCATGAGATAGAGCGTTGAGCCGAGCGGCCTGATATTGAGACCATGAGCGAGATACCAGTCGCGGAGTTCGCGGCTCTGCGCCGATTGATAGCTGCTTGCTGTCTTCACATCGAAAGCGAGGATCGAGCCGAGCACGCGTGGGCGCGTCACGTCGTCGCGCAATGCAAGCTCGGCGAGCATCGCTCGGTGCCGGTTATTGATATGCGCGATACGCTGGAGAGTCTTCTCCTCCTCGAATAAAGCGATAGAGGCGAGCCCGACAGCGCAGGCGAGCGGGTTGGCGGTGAAGGAATGGCCGTGGGGTAGGGCGCGGTCGAAGGTCTCGCCGACAAAGGCCTTGAACACACCCTCGCGCGCAACGGTCATGGCGAGCGGCATATAGCCCGCGGTCAGTCCCTTCGACAGGCAGACGAGGTCCGGCACGACGTCCGCCTGCTCCATGGCGAACAGCGTTCCGGTCCGCCCGAAACCTGTCGCGACCTCATCGAAGATGACGAGCACACCGGCCTTGCGCGCGATCGCTACGAGCCTCTGTAGGAAGCTCGGGCGGCAGACCCGCATGCCGCCGGCGCCCTGCAGCAGCGGCTCGATGATCAGTGCCGCGATCGTTTGCCCCCGGTCTGACAGAAGCGCCTCGAAGGCGGACAGCGCCCCCGCCTCCCGTTCGTCGGCGGCATCGTCGTCCTCGAAGGTTGAGGGGTAGGGCAGCACATAGACCTTGCACATCAGGTCGCGGAACGCGGTGAAGAACTGCGAGCCGCGTCCAAGCGACATGGCGCCCAGCGTGTCGCCGTGATAGCCGCCGTCGAAGCCGACGAGAATGCGCCGCCTGGGCTCGCCGACATTGATCCAATATTGGTAGGCGATCTTGAGGGCGACCTCGACCGAGGTCGAGCCGTCGTCCGAGAAGAACACGCGGGAGAGGTCGCCGGGCAGAAGCCGGGTGACGGCAGTGGCGAGATCGACCGCGGGTTGATGGGTGAAGCCCGCGAACATCACATGCTCGAACAGGCTCGCTTGTTTCGCCAATGCGGCGTTGATCTTGGGATGCGAATGCCCGTGCGTGCACGTCCACCACGATGAGACGAGATCGAGGAGCTCCTTGCCTCCGGCGTCGAACAGCGAAGCTCCCTTGGCGCCGGTGAGCACGATGGGATCGCCCTCGGTGCCGTGCTGGGTGAAGGGATGCCATACGTGACGCCGGTCGCGTGCCAGCACGTCCTCGGCGAATGTCTTCGCCTCCGGCTTCTCTTTCGGGTCGTCGTTCATGACCGTGCGAGCTTCATGAGGTCGAGCTCCGGCTCAATGGCGCGCAGCGTGGACCGGTTCACGCTGTCAAGCCAAGGAATTTCGGCGATCACTTCGACCTGGCCGTAGCGCTCCATGGCGGCGCGGTTATGCGGCGTCTCGGGGCCGCTGATCACAATGCCGGCGAGCGTTAGTCCGCGCCGGCGAATTGCCTCGAGCGAGAGTAGCGTGTGGTTAATGGTGCCGAGTGTCGAGCGAGCGACGAGGATGATGGGCAGATGCAGGTCGGCGGCGAGGTCGATCACATAAGCGGTGTCGGTGAGCGGGACCATCAGCCCGCCGGCGCCTTCAACCACGATCAGCCCGTCGACAGCAGGAGGGACGAGCTTCGCCATCTCGATCGTGATCCCGGCATGGCGGGCTGCCTCATGCGGCGCGATCGGCTCAGGCAACACATAGGCCTCCGGCAAGATGCGCTCCGGCGGAACCTCGGCGAGCCGGCGCACCCGCGCGGAATCGGTCTCCGGCAGCACTCCAGCCTGGACCGGCTTCCAGTAGCTCGCGTCGAGATGGGTAAGCAGCCATGACGAGACGAGCGTCTTGCCGACATCGGTATCCGTGCCTGTGACGAAAAACCCGCGCACGGGCTCCCATTCCCTAACATTTCCAGCGACGGCGGGACTGTATAGAGCGCCATCGCTGCAGGCAAAGGGGGGATGGACGGATCGCGGCTTTCGCGCGACAAACATCAGTCCATGATGCGTTCCCTTTGCCGCTTCCCCCTGCTTGCTCTGATCGTCCTTGGCTTGGCGGCGCTGCCCGCCGAAGCCAAGACGCTGCGCATGGCCTACGATTTAGACCCGACTTCGCTCGATCCGCATGAGCAGCTTTCGGGAGCGACGCTACAGATGTCGCATCTTTTGTTCGACCCCCTGGTGCGCTTCGGCCAGGACATGACGCTCGAGCCACGCCTCGCCACGAGCTGGGAGAAGATCGACGCGCGCACGACGCGCTTTCATTTGCGTCCCAATGTGAAATTCCAGTCTGGCCGCACGTTCTCAGCGCAAGACGTGGTGTGGACGGTGAGCCGGCTGAAGACGAGTCCCGACTTCAAGGCTCTGTTCGAGCCGTTCGAAGGCGCACGGGTGATCGACGATTTGACCGTCGATCTCATCACCAAGGAGCCTTATCCGCTGGTGATGAACCTCGCGACTTACATCTTCCCCATGGACCGCGTGTTTTATTCGGGGACGGACGATCGCGGCCATCCCAAGTCAGAGATCGTGAAGGATGGTGCCTCCTTCGCCTCGACCCACGCGAGCGGCACCGGACCGTTCATTGTCACCGCACGTGAGCCTGGCGTGCGCCTCGAGCTCAAGCGCTTTCCCGACTATTGGGACAAGGCCTCGCCCGGCAATGTCGATAAGATTGTATTCACGCCCATCAAGGAGCCCGCGACGCGCGTCGCCGCGCTGCTCGCCGGGGACGTCGACTTTATCGCTCCCGTGCCGCCAACCGATCTTGCCCGCATCAAGGCCGATCGTTGTTGCACTCTCGTCACCATGCCGAGCACGCGCGTGCTCACCTTCGAGCTCAACCAACAGCGCGTGCCGGCCTTCAAAGATCCGCGCGTCAGGCTCGCCATCAACTATGCGATCAACCGCGAAGGCATTGCCGAGAAGATCATGCGCGGCTTCGCCACGCCGGCAGGGGAGCTCAGCCCCCCGAGCTACGCGGGCTACGACCCGGCGCTCGCCCCACGCTACGACCTCGACAAGGCGAAAGCGCTGATGAAGGAGGCGGGCCACGAGGACGGCTTCTCGGTCACCATGATGGCCCCCAACAACCGCTATATCGAGGATGCCCGTATCGCCGAGGCCGTCGCCGCCATGCTCGCCAAGATCAACATCAGGGTCGACCTTCAGACCATGCCCAAGGCGCAATATTGGCAGCGCTTCGATGAGCGCGCCGCCGACATCATGATGATCGGCTGGCAGTCGGATACGCAGGACTCGGCGAATTTCTACGAGTTCCTGGCCATGACGCCGGACAAGACCACGGGTTACGGTCAATACAATGCCGGCAACTATTCCAATGCCGAGGTGGACAGCCTGACGCTTTCGACCCAGACCATGACCGACAAAAACGCTCGGGCCAAGGTGCTGAAAAAGATTGAGCACATCCTCTACGACGACGCTGCGCTCGTTCCCCTCCATTGGCAGCATCTCTCGTGGGCCTCGCGCAAGAACGTCGACATCGGTAGCGTGGTCAACGTCATCGACATGCCCTATCTCGGCGATCTCGTGATCAACTAGCTGCCCCGGCGCGAAGAGGGGGGACGCAAGATGCTGAAGAAAGCGCTCATGGCCCTCGCCGTGGCCGAGCAGAGCAGGACCTAGCCAGCCTCGGTCACCCGCTTGAACAGGGGCACCGGCTCTCCCGTCGTCGCATTGGTCAGACTTGATCAGTCAAGCTATAGTCTTGGGTAACGGTACCCGTCGGAAGCTTCGAGAGGGGGCGGAAGCACGTTCGGATTTGCCCGCTATCGCCCATGAAGTGGGACGTCCTGAGAGCGGATATTCTGCCGAGGCCGCCGCCGAAGCCTCGGGCCGTCGCGATTGGGGCCGGGATCGGCGTCGTGACGGGACTCATATCCAGCCTGCCGTCGCCGTTGCCGGATCTCAGACTGCATGACCCCGATGTGCTCATCAACGCGGCTGGGATACCGCTGCACGCGGGTGTCGCCTTCGGCGCAGGCGTGGCAATCATGCTCTGGCTCTGGGCGAAGCGCGATCCCGCCAAATGCCTGCTCGCCATGGCGTTCACCCTGATGGGTTGGCTCGCTGCGGTAAATACGGCGAACGACGCCATGCAGGCCGTGGTCGGCTCCGAGCTGTTCGGCACAGTGCAGGGCGCGAAGGCGAGCCGGGAGGTGGTGGGATGGATCTTGGGAGGGATGTTTGGGGGCGCAGTCGGAGCGGGGCTGACGGCCTTCGGCGCCGGCGTTCCGGACGAAGCCATCCGCCGCCCCCAAGCCTGGATTCTGATTGTGATTATCGGCGCAGTGTTTGGCCTTCTGCTCTACCCCGCTGCCCTGGTGGACTTCGTCATGTTGCTCTTCGTGCCCTGGCAAGCCGCCATCGCCGCTTCAATCGCCTACGGCCTCGCACAGAAATGAGCATCGGCTTTGTTGCCGCGGCGGCCGGTCGCGATCTGACTTCATTGAACTGACATCGGCGTGCGGCTTATTTGCGCTACCCATGGGTCACTGACCCCAAGCGCTCAGATTCGGGATTGGGGGTTATGATGTTTCGTCGCTTCGCGCTCGGTACGCTTTTGTTTTCAGTCTGCCTGACCGTGTCCGGCCAATCCTCGGCCGCGGAGTTAAACGACGTCGAGCACATCATCGTCATTTATCTGGAGAACCACAGCTTCGATAACCTGTTCGGGCTCTTCCCGAATGCCGACGGCCTCGCCGCGGCTGGCGCGACCAAAATTCAAGTCGATCCGGACGGCCATCCCTATACGTTCCTACCCCCCGTGCAGCACTTAGTGAAAAAGCCCGACGGCAGCAAAGTCTCCGAGATTGACCCGCGCTTTCCGGACAATCTTCCGAATCAACCGTTCAGCATTGACGCTTTCGTTCCCATCGGCGCGGCAACGGGTGACCTGATCCATCGCTACTATGACCAGATCGAGCAGATCGACGGCGGACGGATGGACAAGTTCGCCGCCTACTCAGATGCTCGCGGCCTGGCTATGGGCTTCTACGACGGAAGCCAGACCAGGCTCTGGGACTATGCCAAGCGCTATACGCTGGCCGATCACTTCTTTCATGCGGCCCTTGGCGGTTCCTTCCTAAATCACTTCTGGATGATCTGCGCCTGCACCCCGCGCTACGAGAACGCGCCTGACGCGATCAAGGCGAAATTCGACGCTCAAGGCCACATCTCGGAACTCGGGCAAACCGGAGTGCTGCGGACCGATCTCGTCACGCCGGACGACTATGTGGTGAACACGATCTTCCCTCAGTTCGGGCCTCATCCGGAAAATCCCCCTCCGCCGTTCGATAACTTCCTTCCGCCGATCGATTCCAAGAAGGTGCCCACCATCGGCAGCCGGCTGAGCGAGAAGAAGGTATCGTGGGCATGGTACTCGGGAGGCTGGGATGACGCCGTCGCCGGCCATCCTGCGAAGGAATTTCAGTTCCACCATCAGCCCTTCGCCTATTTCGACAACTACGAGGAGCTGATGCGCGAGCGCCATCTCCTCGACGCCAGAGACTTCATCTGGGACATCGTCCACGATACCCTGCCGCAAGTCGTGTTCTACAAGCCGATCGGCGAGCTCAACGAACATCCCGGTTACGCCAATGTGCTCGAAGGGGACGATCACCTCGGCAAGATCTTGCAGCTGATCGAGCAGAGTCCGGCTTGGTCGAAGTCGATCGTCATCGTCACTTTCGACGAGAACGGCGGCTACTGGGACCACGTGCCCCCGCCGAAGCTCGATCAATGGGGTCCCGGCATGCGGGTGCCGACAGTCATCATCTCGCCCTTTGCCAAGAAGGGCTTCATCGATCACACAATCTACGACACCACCGCCATCCTGAAGCTGATCGAGACCCGCTTCAGCCTTGAGCCTTTGGGCGAGCGCGACAAGAACTCCAAGGACATGACGGCTGCCTTTGATTTCGCGACGCCTGTGGCGAAGCCACAGGACGAAACCAAACCCTAACCGGTCGCCCCCGATTCTCCCTGTCGGGCCGCTCTTTCGGCGAATCTGCGCTATGCTGGTTCGCTGAAAAGCGGAGGCTCGCACCATGTTAGCCGCTTTCCCTGAGCGGAGCGCCAATCTACGGCCGCATTCGCGGTCTCGAACCCTCGCCCGATTGCCTGCATGACATCCACTGGCGCGATTGCCGCAAGCGCCGCCTTCATCGCGCGCCGTCTCGCTCAAGCTCTGCTCGTGATGCTGGCGATCCTCGTCATCGCCTTTGCCGTGCGCTCGGCGCTCGGCGATCCTTTGCGCGAGATCGTCGGCGAGGCCGTGCCCGAAGCCGAGCGCGAGGCGCTTCGCCATCAGCTCGGGCTGGATGCACCGTGGCCTGTGCAGCTCGAGCGATATCTCGCTGGCGCCGCTCATGGCGATCTCGGCACCTCGCTCATCTATAAGCGGCCCACGCTCGATGTGGTACTCGCCAAGTTCCCCGCGAGCTTCGAGCTCGTTTTTGCCGCGAGCCTCATCGTTCTTCTGCTCTCACTTCCCGCCGGGATCTATTGCGCCGTGCGGCCGCGCGCGCTGGGGGCAAGGCTGATCCTCGGGCTCAGCGTGCTCGGCATCTCGGTCCCCGTCTTTCTCACCGGAATTTTTCTCATCACCCTCTTCTCGGTCCGGCTCGGCGTTCTGCCCGCTTTCGGCCGCGGTGCGACGGTTCGCATCGGATTCTGGGAGACGGGGCTCCTGACCCTCGATGGGCTGAAGCACCTCATCCTGCCGGCGCTGACCCTGTCCTCGATCATGCTGCCGCTCTTCATCAGGCTGGTGCGCGGCGCCATGCTTGACGAGCTCGGTCACGATTATGTGCGGACCGCCCGCGCCAAAGGCGCGCGGCCGCTTCGCGTGTGGCTCGTGCACGCGCTCCGCAACGCGCTGATTCCCCTCGTCGCCGTTGGCGGTCTCCAGGTGGGAACCCTCATCGCCTATACGCTGCTCACGGAGACAGTGTTTCAATGGCCCGGCATGGGCTTTCTCTTCCTCGAGGCGGTGACACGCTCGGACATTCCGCTCATCACCACCTATCTGGTTGCCGTCGGCTTTCTCTTTGTCGTGGTCAACACGCTCGTCGACATCGCGAGCTTGATGCTTGATCCGCGCATCAGCCTCGAGGGAGCGCGATGAGAGAGGGGGCCGCCTCGTATGCTACGCGCAGCGCACTCGGCTTTGCCGTGGACAAGCCTGGCGCGACCGTCGCCGCAATCCTGCTCGCCGCAATCGTCGTCGCGGCTCTGCTCGCGCCTCTGATCGCGCCGTATAACCCCTTCGATCTTTCCAGCCTCGACGTTCTCGACGCTGAGCTTCCACCTTGGTGGCGCGAGGGGAGTGACCCACGCTTCCTGCTCGGCACCGATGCGCAAGGACGCGATCTCTTGAGCGCGATCCTCTATGGAACGCGCATCTCGCTCACCGTCGGCGTGCTTGCCGTCGCCATCCAAGCGGCGATCGGAATTCCGCTCGGCCTGCTCGCCGGATATCGCGGCGGCGCAATCGACAGTTTCGTCAGCCGCGGCGCCGACATCCAGCTTTCTCTGTCGACGCTCATGATGGCGATCATCGCGCTTGCACTGTTCCGCGCCGGCCTCGGCGGCGATGCTTTGAGCCGCTATGCCGTGCCGCTCCTTGTCATGGTGATCGGCCTTGCCGAATGGCCGTACTTTGCCCGGACCGCGCGCGCCTCGACGCAAGTCGAAGCCGGCAAGGACTATGTGCGCGCGGGCAGGGCCCTCGGCTTGAGCGGCTTCCGTCTCGTCTGGCGTCACATCCTGCCCAACATCCTCTCGCCGCTGATTGTGGTCGCCACCACTCAGGTCGCGGGCGCAATCATGAACGAGGCCGCACTCTCCTTTCTCGGTCTTGGCATGCCGGTAACAAAGCCCTCTCTCGGCACCCTCATCCGCTCAGGCTACGACCTGATTTTTGCCGGCGCGTGGTGGGTCACCGTCATCCCGGGACTCGTCCTCATTGCGATTCTCGTCTCGGTGAATGTGCTCGGCGATGCCTTGCGCGATGCGCTCGATCCCCGGCTGAAGCGACGCTAACGCCAACGCCTGCAGCCTTTTGCCGGTTGGATTGCTCGACACCCCTAAGCTAGAGTGCCGGGCGTTTGGCCTCGTCGCCACAGAGGCGAGGCACCTGGTTTGGACGTCCCCATTGGGACGCCTCAAGGAGCCGTCATGGAGCCCTCGGGTCCGGTCAATCGGGCGCTCGTTTTCTCCCTCCGCCTCGTGACCGAGCGCGCGGCCTGCGCGGCGTTCAACTGGATCGGCAGGGGCGAGGGCAGTGAGGGCGCCCGCGCCGGGCTCGACGCCATGCGCAGTGCTCTCGCTGAGATCGACATCGACGCCCTCGTGGTGATCGGCGAGGCGACCAAGGGCGAGGGCTCTCAGCCCCAGCGTGGCGAGCATCTCGGCCGTCCGGTGTCCGCCTTCAAGGCCGACATCGCCCTCGATCCCGTCGAGGGTACAAGCTACCTCGTGCGTGGCCTCACCAACGCGCTGGCCGTGCTGGCCGTAGCCCCACGCGGTGCCATGATGAACCCGGGGCCCGCCTTCTACATGGAGAAGTTCGTGGCAAGCCCACCCGCGCGCGGCCGGATCGATCCGAGTTGGCCGCCGGCAAAGAAGCTCGCGGTTCTCGCCGAGATCCTCGACAAGGATATCTCTGATCTTACCGTGTTCGTGTTGGAGAAGCCGCGCCACCGCGAACTCGTGCATGCGATCATAGAGGCCGGCGCGCGCGTGGCCCAATATCCCGCTGGCGACGTCGCAGGCGCACTAATGGCGGCAATCCCCGGCTCCGGCATCGATGCCTTGATGGGAACTGGGGGCACGCCGGAGGGCGTTATGTCGGCATGCGCCATCAGGGCGATCGGTGGCGAGTTCCTGGGGCGCCTCGATCCGCAGCTGCAAACCGAGGCGAGGGCGGTCAAAGAAGCTGGGATCGACACCACCAGATGGTACGATCGCGACGAGATCATCGCCTCTGACGACGTGTTCTTCTGTGCCACGGGGATTACCACCGGGCTCATGCTCGAGGGTGTCGAGAGGTCAAAGACGCATTATAAAGTGCAGACAATGATGATAACGGGATCGACGGGCGAACGTCAGATACTGACGAGCTACATCCCGAATGATCGGCTTGCGGCCGTCGCGGCGCGCGACGTGGCGTAAAGCCGGCAAGGAGAGGAAATGGTGCCTGGAGTTGTGAATGTCGAAACGGGTTGATCATCCGACCATCCTCGGCATCGTCGGCGATTCTGCGTCGGGCAAGACGACGCTGTCGGCCGGCGTCGCCCAGATTCTGGGCGCCGAGCATTGCACCGTGATCTGCACTGACGATTACCACCGCTATAGCCGCGCCGAGCGCGCCGCGGCGGGACTGTCGGCGATCGACCCGCGCTCGAACTATATCGACATCCTCGAGCAGCATCTGCGCCTGTTACGGAGCGGCGAGCCGATCCTGAAGCCGGTCTACGATCACCGGCAGGGCACGCTCGAATCTCCGCAATATGTCAAGCCGAAGGAATTCGTCATCGCCGAGGGGCTGCTCGGCTACGCCACGCGAGCCATGCGCGAATGCTATGACGTGAAGATCTTTCTCGACCCGGAGGAGGAACTCAGGGTGAAGTGGAAGATCCATCGCGACACCACAAGGCGTGGCTACCGACTGGAGGAGGTGATGGCGCAGCTGCAGCGGCGCGAGTCTCCCAGCCAGGCCTTCATCCATCCCCAGCGCACCTTCGCTGACATCGTGATCCGCTTCCAAAGGCCCAATGGGGCCAATGGCTCCGACAACACCCATCTCGATGTGCGCCACATCTTGCGCCCGACCCTGCCGCATCCGGATTTTAGCCCGTTGCTCGACGGCTCGAGCAACGCCGGACTGCATCTTGAGCTTGCCCGCGACAAGGACGGCAAGCCTGTCGATGTGCTCGGGATCAACGGCAATATCTCCGACCAGAGGGCCGAGCGCATCGAAGACCTGCTGTGGAACCTCATTCCCGAGGCCGGCCATTTGCGCGATCAGGTCGGTCAGATCGACGCTGCCAATGGTCACCGCAAGAGCCATCCGCTGACCTTGAGCCAGCTTCTCGTCGGTTACCACGCGGTCAAGGCGGCCATGGCGGCGCGCGCCTATTGAGCTTTGACCTTAGCGGGAGCGTGCGACTTCTCGAGACACGGATCCATGGCGTGCTCGACGCGCTTGTCCAAGCCGTCGAGCGTGCTGAACAGCACCATGTTGGCCGTACCGTCGTCCTCGGCGGTGAAGCGAACCACATAGAGCTCTCCACTTCCGCTGGGGATTTGCTTCGGAATGATTTCCTCGACCTGGCCAGGGGTCACGACACTGACGACGTGGGTGAAGTTTGGGGGAGGTCCCTTCGCCATGCCCGCATTGAGCTGCGCGAGGACGCAATCGACCGCTGCCTCAAGTCCCTTGTGCGTTTTCCAGATTTTGGCCGGGGCTCCCGTCCCGGGCGTGATGGTGCAGGCCGCCAGCGTGACCGCCAACGCGGCCGACGCCACCAATCCTGTTGCCTGCGCAAGCGGCTTTGCCATCGTGGTTGACTCTCGCGGCGCAAATGACCGGGACCTGTAAGGCGGGCGACCCCTGGCGATTCGCATAAGAGTTTCCCATTTGCGCATGGCTTCCTCCATGCGGCGCGTTTGTGTGATAGAGACGGGCGAGGATCGAGTCCCGCCACCAGACGAGCCAAGCTCTTGGCCTAACCACTTGAAATTACGACATGTCTTCGACACGACCCGCGCTGATCAAGGATCAGCCTTTGGCTGAGGCGTCGCCCTCGGAGATGGCCAACGCCATCCGCGCGCTCGCCATGGACGCCGTGCAGAAGGCCGATTCGGGCCATCCCGGCATGCCCATGGGGATGGCCGACGTGGCCACCGTGCTGTTCACGCGCTTCCTGAAGTTCAATTCCAGCCATCCCGACTGGCCCGACCGCGATCGCTTCGTGCTTTCTGCCGGCCACGGCTCGATGCTGCTTTATGCACTGCTCTACCTGACCGGCTATTCTGGCATGGAGATCGAGCAGCTCAAGACCTTCCGCCAGCTCGGCTCGCACGCCGCGGGTCACCCCGAATATGGCCACGCCCCCGGCATCGAGACGACGACGGGGCCGCTCGGTCAGGGTCTTGGCAACGCGGTCGGCATGGCTATCGCCGAGCGGTTGCTCAATCACCGCTACGGCGATCAGATCGTCGACCATTTCACCTATTGCCTTGCCGGCGACGGCTGCCTCATGGAGGGCATCAGCCAGGAGGCGATCTCGCTCGCGGGCCATCTCAAGCTCGGCAAGCTCATCGTTCTGTTCGACGATAATCGGATCTCGATCGATGGGCCGACTGATCTTTCCGTCTCCGACGATCAGCTCGAGCGTTTCAGAGCCTCGAACTGGCATGTCGCCCGCGTGGACGGTCATGACCAGGAAGCGATCGCGCTCGCCATCGAGAATGCCAAATCCGTCACCGACCGCCCATCCCTGATCGCCTGCCGCACGATCATCGGCTACGGCGCGCCGAGCAAGGCGGGGACTGCGGCGACGCATGGTTCCCCGCTTGGGCCTGACGAGGTCAAGGGGGCGCGCGAACGTCTCAATTGGCCCTGCCCCCCGTTCGAGGTGCCGGAGCATATTCTTGCAAGCTGGCGCGAGGCCGGGAGACGCCACCGCGCAACCTATGAAGCGTGGACCAAGGCCGCGAGCCGGCTCGATCCTCCGGCACGCGCGGCGCTCACCGATCTGATCGACGCGGAGGTAACCTCCAAGATCAAGGCCGCGATCGGCGCCGTTAAAGCAGCCTTCGCGCAGGAGGGTGCCAAGCTCGCCACGCGGCAATCCTCGCAGAAGCTGCTGGAGAGGCTCGTTCCGGTCGTGCCCGGGCTCGTCGGCGGCTCCGCTGATCTCACCGGCTCCAACGGCACGCTCACAAAATTGCACCGTCTGATCAAGCCGGGGGAGTTCGGCGGCAACTATATCCATTACGGCGTGCGCGAGCATGAGATGGCGGCGGCCATGAACGGGCTCGCACTGCACGGCGGCATCGTGCCTTACGGCGGCACTTTCCTCGTCTTCTCCGATTACTGCCGTCCATCGATCAGGCTCTCGGCAATGATGGGCCAACGCGTGATCTATGTCATGACCCACGACTCGATCGGCCTCGGTGAGGACGGGCCGACCCATCAGCCGGTCGAGCAGCTTGCGGCGCTGCGCGCCATGCCGAACCTCAACGTGATGCGTCCGGCCGACTCGGTCGAATGCGCCGAGTGCTGGGAGATCGCGCTTCTCGCCAAGAACACCCCTTCGATCCTCGCGCTCACCCGCCAGGGGGTGCCGCTTCTGCGCAAAGCCGATGTCGCGGAGAACCTTTCTGCCAAAGGGGCTTATGTGCTGGCCGAGCCTAAAGGCGGCCGCGACGTGACGCTGATCGGCACGGGCTCAGAGGTCGCGCTTGTGATCGAGGCGGCGGCAAAGCTCGCCGAGAAAGGGATCAAAGCGGCTGTCGTCTCGATGCCTTGTTGGGAGCTGTTCGAGGCGGAGCCGCAGGCCTATCAGAAGGCGGTGCTCGGCTCAGCCCCACGTGTGGCGGTGGAGGCCGCGTCTGGCTTCGGCTGGGCAAAGTGGATCGGGCCGGACGGCGCCTTCATCGGCATGCACGGATTCGGTGCTTCGGCTCCGGCACACGACCTATATAAGCATTTCGGCATCACGGCAGAGGCCGTGGCCGCAACAGCAATTGAGGTAGCGGGAAGGAGGAGTAGGGCAGGCCATGGCTAATAAGCGCGTCGCCATCAATGGATTTGGCCGGATCGGCAGGCTCACGTTCAGGGCCTTCCTCGAATTGGGCCGTCAAGATCTCGACTTTGTGGCGATCAACGATCTCGGCTCGGCCGAGATGAACGCTCATCTGCTCGAATTTGACAGTGTTCACGGCCGCTTCAGAGGCAAGATCACCGCAGCCAATGGCCACCTCAAGACCAATGGCCAGGATGTTGCGGTCCTCTCCGAGGCGAACCCCGAGAAGCTGCCCTGGCGCGATCTCGGCGTCGATATCGTCATGGAGTGCACCGGCCGTTTCACCGACCGCGAGGGCGCCGCCAAGCACCTGAACGCTGGCGCCAAGCGCGTGCTCGTCTCGGCGCCCTGCTCAGGCGCTGACCTCACCGTCGTCTACGGCGTCAATGACGATAAGCTCACCCAGGAGCATCACGTCGTCTCCAACGCATCCTGCACCACCAACTGCCTTGCCCCGGTGGCGCAGGTGCTGAACGAAGCGGTCGGCATCAAGCATGGCTACATGACGACGGTGCATGCCTATACCGGCGATCAGCGCACGGTCGACACGCTGCATAAGGACCCGTATCGCGCGCGTGCCGCCGCCGCCAATCTCATTCCCACCTCGACCGGCGCCGCCAAGGCGGTCGGCCTCGTGCTGCCCGAGCTCAAGGGTAAGCTCGACGGCGCCTCGATCAGGGTGCCGGTGCCGAATGTCAGCATGATCGATCTCACCTTCCAGGCCTCGCGCCCCACTACAGCGGAGGAGATCAACCAAGCGATGATCGAGGCCGCTGACGGCCCGCTGAGAGGTATCCTCGGCGTGAACGACAAGCCGCTCGTGTCGAGCGACTTCAACCACGATCCGTTGAGCTCGATCTTCGACTTGAAGGGCACCCATGTCGTCGACGGCACGTTCTGCCGGGTCGTGTCCTGGTACGACAACGAGTGGGGCTTCTCCAATCGCATGAACGACACGGCCGCCGCCATGGGGCGGTTGATATGAGCGTGGCGTCTTCGCCGACCGGTGCTGAGGCGGGCACTTCGGGCGACGGGCTCGACCTCTCGAGCGTGAGATCGATCGAGGACGTGGACGTCGCCGGCAAGCGCGTGCTCGTCCGCGTCGATTTCAACGTGCCGATCGAGAATGGTGTCGTCGCCGACGCAACCCGGCTCGAGCGCGTGCTTCCGACCATCGCCAAGCTTGCCAAAGCGAAGGCTAAGGTGATCGTGCTCTCGCATCTCGGGCGTCCGAAGGGCGTGGTCAGTCCCGACACCTCGCTGTGGCCTGTCGCCGAGAAGATGCGCGAGCTGATGCCCGGCACCACCATCCATTTCATCGGCGACTGCTTCGGCGAGGAAGCGCGGCGAGGGGTGGCCGCCGTCAAGCCCGGCGAGGTCGCCGTGCTTGAGAACGTCCGCTATTACAGCGGCGAGGAGAAGAACGATCGCGAATTCGCCAAGGCGCTTGCCGAGCTTGGCGACATCTACGTGAACGACGCCTTCTCGGCGGCGCATCGGGCGCATGCCTCGATCGAGGCGCTTGCTCACCTTCGCCCGGCCTATGCCGGTCTCCTGCTCATGGCCGAGGTAGATGCGCTGAGCCGGGCGCTCGAGAACCCCGCGCGTCCGGTGATGGCGATCGTCGGCGGTGCCAAGGTCTCGACCAAAATCGAGGTTCTTACCCACCTTGTCGCCCGCATGGACCAACTCGCCGTCGGCGGCGGCATGGCCAACACCTTCCTCGCCGCCGACGGGTTCAACACCGGCGCCTCTCTCGTCGAGCCTGAGTTCATCGACACCGCCAAGGACATCATGGCGCGTGCCAAGCAGTCAGGCTGCGAGATCGTGCTTCCCACCGACGTCGTTGTGGCGAAGGAGTTCAAGCCGGGCGTCGCGTGGCGCGTCTGGAGTGTGAGCACGGTTCCCACCGATGCCATGATCCTCGATTTCGGGCCTCAAAGTGTCGCCGATCTGAAGCGGCGCCTTGCCGGGGTGAAGACCGTGTTGTGGAACGGTCCGCTTGGCGCCTTCGAGACGGCGCCATTCGGCGAGGGGACTTTCGCGCTCGCCCGGGAGGTCGCCCGGCTGACGCGGGAAGGGAAGCTCGTGAGCGTCGCCGGCGGGGGCGATACGGTGAGGGCGCTCAACATCGTCGGCGTCGCCCACGATCTGACCTATGTCTCGACCGCAGGCGGCGCCTTCCTCGAATGGCTCGGCGGCGCGAAATTGCCGGGTGTCGTGGCCCTCGCGCAAAGCGGAACCCGCGCAACCGCCATTTCTTGAGCCGTCTTTCATCTTGTCATTCCCGCGGAAGCGGGAATCCAGTAATCATCCATCCACGGTTATCTGCGAAGGGAGTGACTACTGGATTGCCCGGGCCTTCGCCCCGCCGAAGGATTCCTAGTGGCTGACAGCGATTCGCTTCGGCTTCGGCCCGCAGGCGGGTCAAGGCCGGGCAATGACAATGAGATTAGAGATGGCCCGCGACATCATCATTGCCCCGTCGATCCTCTCGGCCGACTTCGCGCGGCTGGGCGAAGAGGTGCACGCCATCGATGCGGCGGGCTGCGACTGGATCCATGTCGATGTGATGGATGGCCATTTCGTGCCCAACATCACCATCGGCCCTGACGTGGTGAAGGCGCTCCGCCCGCATACGAAGAAGATCTTCGACGTGCATCTCATGATCGCGCCCTGCGACCCCTTTATCGAGGCGTTCGCGCAAGCCGGTTCTGACATCATCACCGTGCACGCCGAAGCCGGTCCGCATCTCGATCGCTCGCTGCAATTGATCAGGACCCTCGGCAAGAAGGCAGGCGTCTCGATCACGCCGTCGACGTCCGAGAGCGCCATCGACTATGTGCTCGACAAGGTCGACCTCGTGCTGGTGATGACGGTGAACCCGGGTTTCGGCGGCCAGGCCTTCATTCCGAGCCAACTCCACAAGATTAGGGCGATCAGGAAGGCGATCGGCGCCCGGCCCATCCACCTCGAGGTCGATGGCGGCATCAATGCCGAGACGGCGCCGCTCGTGGTCGAGGCGGGGGCGAATGTGATCGTGGCCGGATCCGGCGTGTTCAAGGGCGGTGCCTATCAGGAGAACATCGCCGCCATCAGGGGCGCCGCGTTGCGCGCCCGCGCCGCCGCCGCCTGAGGCAATTAACCGCCTCGCGCAATTTGACGCGAAAGTGATCCACCAGAACTTGCGGCAAAACCGTATCTTCTCATGGTAGGACTGCTTCTCGTTGGTTGGAGGCCTGAACGTGGACGTAACTTACGTCGGAGCGCTGTTGGCAGGCCTGTTGAGCTTCCTCAGCCCCTGCGTGCTGCCGCTCGTCCCGCCTTATCTCTGCTTCCTCGGCGGCGCCACCTTCGACCAGCTCGCCGGCGAGGACGAGACGCCGTCCCACGTCTACGCCACCGTGGTGATGTCCTCGATCGCTTTCGTGCTCGGCTTCACCACGGTGTTTGTGGCGCTTGGCGCCACCGCCACGGTCGTCGGCCAGCTGCTCATCGCCAATTTCGCCCTGCTCAGCAAGATCGCTGGGGTGATCATTATCCTCGCCGGCCTGCATTTCCTCGGCATCATTCGTATTCCGCTGTTGCATCGTGAGGCGCGCTACCACGCCGACGAGCGGCCGGCGGGGCTTCTCGGCGCTTATCTCATCGGAATTGCCTTCGCTTTCGGCTGGACTCCCTGCATCGGACCTGTGCTGGGCGCCATTCTCGCCATGGCCGCTGGCGAGGATTCGGTGCGCCAGGGCGTAGGCCTGTTGTTCGTCTATTCGCTTGGGCTCGGCATTCCCTTCGTCGCCGCCGCCGCCGCCATCCGGCCCTTCATGAGCACCATGCAGCGCTTCCGCCGCCATTTGGCGACGGTCGAGAAGGTGCTGGGTGGATTTCTGGTGCTCACTGGCATCCTCTTCCTCACCGATGCCATGACGCTGCTCTCCGCCTGGATGCTTCAGCTCTTTCCGGGCCTAGCCACCATCGGCTAAACCGGCGCCATGACAGCCATCGCACTCTCCGTCGCCGGCTCGGACTCAGCGGGCGGCGCCGGCATTCAGGCCGACCTCAAGACCTTCGCCGCGCTTGGCGTTCACGGCGCCACCGCGCTTACCGCGCTCACCGCGCAGAACACGCTCGGCGTCGAGAGCGTTCATGTCGTGCCGTCTGGCTTCGTGCTCGCGCAGATGAAGGCCGTGGCGGCCGACCTCAAGGTTGGCGCGATCAAGATCGGAATGCTGGCGACCACTCCCATCATCGAGGCCGTGGCCGAGGGGCTTAAAAGCTTCCCCGGCGTTCCCGTGGTGCTCGATCCGGTGATGGTCGCAGCGACCGGCGCAATCCTGCTCGACACGGAGGCGATCGCGTCGCTGAAGCGCGTTCTCTTGCCCCGCGCCGTCGTCGTCACGCCGAACCTCCCTGAGGCCGCCCAGCTTCTCGGAACCAAGGAGGCGGTCGGCGAGGAGGAGATGCGCGCGCAAGCCGAACAGCTCAAGCGGCTGGGAGCTGAGGCCGTGCTGATCAAAGGCGGTCACGCCAAAGGCCCGATGGCGGTCGATCTCCTGCTCGATCGGGAGGGCGAGCTGCGGCTCGAGGCGCCGCGCATTCAGACCAAGCACGACCATGGCACGGGCTGCACGCTCTCCTCGGCCATTGCCGCCGAGCTCGCCAAGGGGGCGATGCTCCGCGAAGCCGTCGCCAAGGCAAAGGCTTATGTCACCGCCGCGATCGCGAGAGCCGACGAGCTTCACATCGGCAAGGGCAGAGGCCCCGTCCATCACTTCCATGCTTGGTGGCCAAAATCAGATGCATAGGATAAGGCTCCTTGTTGAGGAGGAGTTGAAATGATCTCGGAAAGCTATCCGTGGAAGCAAGAGTTGCGGCGCTTGGCGTGCTTGATCAGGACTGAAACAGCCAAGCCGATTGACATCGCTAGTATGGACGAGCGCAGCGAGTTCAAACTCGAACGCGCGATATTCTATGCGGCGTTCGTGGTTCGGAAATTGATCGAGAATAAAAAGATCACTGACAAGGTCGCTGGGCATTCGGTGGAGGTGAAGGCATTCGGATCCCGCAGACAAAAGGTTGGCAATGTCATTTTTGCGATGTCCACCTCATGTGATCTCGACAAAGAGTACGATTTGGCGCGGCCTTATCGAGTGCGCATGTCGCCAAGTGACCTTGGAGGGAAAATCATCCATAGCCACAAGCTGATGTGGGAATGTGCTGACGATGGATGTATCCTCGGCATGTACCTCTGCTCCTACCGACAAGCAGAAGACAGGCTTGTCTTACTGCCATTAGAACTCTTCTGCAGTGTAATTAAGCGCGTGGCAAATGATGCGGTCACGCAGGCCCGGCTTGAGCGCGTCACGAAGCCTTCGACCAAGGGCACGGCCGAGTCCGTGGCGATAAAATACGTGCTTAAATAGCCTGAAGCTGAGCAGGGGCTAACTTTCGGCCACCACCTTCAGCCGCTGCTCGCCCAGGCCTGAGACGGTGAGCCTGAGCTCATCGCCCGCTTTCAGGAACACCCGCGGGTTCCGCGCCATGCCGACACCCGGCGGCGTTCCGGTGGTGATAACGTCGCCGGGGACGAGCGTCATGTATTTGCTGATGTAGCTCACGAGCTGCGCCACGGTGAAAATCATCGTCGACGTATTGCCGGTCTGCATGCGCGCGCCATTCAAGTCGAGGGTGAGGTCGAGCGCTTGCGGATCGGGGATCTCGTCGGTGGTGACGAGCCAAGGTCCGAGCGGCCCGAAGCTGTCGTGGCTCTTGGCCTTGATCCATTCGCCAGGTCCGCCCTTCTGCAAGCTGCGCTCAGAGACATCGTCGCAGATGCAATAACCTGCGACGTGGGCGAGAGACTCGGCCTCCGAGACGTTCTTCGCGCGCGTTCCAATGACAACGGCAAGCTCGACCTCGAAATCCATGCGGTCGAAGCCTTTTGGCTGGAGAATCGGGTCGTAAGGCCCCGACACGCAGGAGCTTGCCTTGGCGAACAC
The DNA here is from genome assembly GCA_963732205.1 of uncultured Alphaproteobacteria bacterium. Taxonomy (GTDB): domain Bacteria; phylum Pseudomonadota; class Alphaproteobacteria; order Rhizobiales; family Methyloligellaceae; genus Methyloceanibacter. The sequence goes on along the minus strand of CAVSYE010000003.1, from coordinate 476,222 downwards.
GATCGGCACCTCGGGAATTGGCTGCCCGGTCTCGGCCGCATGGTCGCGGTAGTTGAGGCCGATGCCGAGGAACTTGGGAACGATGCCGACAGGGGCACCGATGCGCGGAGTGCCTTCAACCAAGGGAAGAGCGTTGAAATCGAGCGCCTTGATCCGACTCAGACTTTCGCGCCCGAGCGTATCGCCCGCAAGGTCGGGCACGATGGCCGAAAGGTCACGAATTTGGCCCCTAGCATCAAGGACCGCTGGCTTTTCCTCACCGACTTTTCCATAGCGTAGCAGCTTCATCGTCTTCCCCTGGCCATCGTTTTTTTGCATGATGCACACGGGCGCGGGGGGCGGCAACGTCCGCATCGCACCGGGCTATCGCCGGGCGCGCCAGTCTTCAGCAATCAACTCAAGAGGGAACAGCTTCCATGGCACCTCGCATGATTCCGAACTGGATCGGGAAGGCCACGCCGGTCGCGATGCTTCTGCTCGTGGCCCTCATCTCCTTGCCCGCCGAATCGGCGACGAAGAAGGCGCCCCCTAAGGGGACCGGCAACCCGTTCGATCTTTTGAGCGGCTATTGGTCGGGAGGCGGCACGATAGCCCCGGGCAAAGGTAACCCCGAGAAGGTGAGCTGCAGGGTCACCTATAACGTCGCCGGCAGCGCCGTTACGCAGAACATGCGCTGTGCCGGCACCGACTACAAATTCAGCACCGCTTCCAAGCTCAACTATAGCGGCGGCAAAATCAGCGGCTCGTGGAGCGAGACGACCTACGACGCGGCTGGCAGCGTGAGCGGAACCGCTGCCAGCAACACGGTCCACGCCGTGATCAGCGGCGACAAGTTCTCAGGGCGCCTGAGCATCAATGTCTCGGGCTCCAGCCACACCATCAACATCGTTCAGTTCGACCCGAAGTCAGGCGCTTATCGGCAGGCGGCGAGCGTCTCACTGCACCGCTAGGACCGGAGCGACGAAGACGCAGTTAGGGGCTCGTCGACGGAGCGCCGGTCAGCGGGCCCGTCACCACGCCTGGCTGCTCCCTCTTTTCTTGTGATTCTTCAACCACTCAGCGTTCTTCGAAGGGGGCAAGGCAAATCACCTCGTGGGCCCTTGGGCAGGTGCGTTGCGCAACTGCAACATGAGCGCACAAAGTTTGCGGTCCCAGAAGACGAAAAATGCAATCTGAAGGAGCACACCGATGCCCTGGTTGTCTCGCCACGGCGTCGCATAATTGAAGATTATTGCATTGATTTATAATGGAAATCTCAGGTGACGCGGCACAATTTTCCGGCCTCGAAAATCCGCCATTGGCATTTGCGCAACAGTCACTTGCCGATTTGCATCCGCCCCTTGCACAAGGTTGAAGCACGACCCGGCGCTGGGCTAGCCTTGCGGCATGAATGGGGGACGGGGCTGGGGGGCCTTGGTTACCGAACGCGGGGCGACTGACGAGCTTAGAGGGACCTGAATCAACTCCGAAAACTGACGGCTCAGGAACACGATGGGGGGGCGAGCCGACGCCCGCTGTAAAGGCCATGCCTTTGGAGCTCGGCTCGTTTCGCAGGGAAGACCGGCCCGGCGATGCCCGGGCCGGTTCTTTTTTGCCTCTGAGAGCCTAAAATCCCAATCTTGCCAGGGTCCGCTCAATCCCGGGAAGGTAGCCGGATCCGAATAGCCTGACATGGACGAGGGTCGGGTAGAGATTGTAGAGGCCGGCTCTCAGTTCGTGGAAGCCCGGCTCTAACGGCATCAGACTCTCATAGACCGCGAAGAAGGCCCTGCCAAAGGTCCCGAACATCGTGGTGAAGGCGAGCTCGATCTCCGGGTGCCCGCAATAGATGGCGGGATCGACGAAACCGGCAATGCGGCCGTCGCGAACTAGCACGTTCCCCGTCCAGAGATCGCCATGGAGCAGGCTCGGGAAGCTGGGCTCGATGAGGTAGTCCTCGATCCGCTCGGCCAGCCGCTCGATTCGCTTGAGAAGTGGCGAGGGGAGCCTCACCTCACGCTGCGCCTCCCGCGCCATGGGGAGAAGTCGGTGGTCGCGAAAGAACGGGACCCACAGGCTTGCTTCAGGATTAGGCTGAGGAAGAGGTCCGATCAGCGTGTCGCGCGCATAGCCGAATTGCTCTCGCGGCGTGACATGAAGTTTCGCGATCAGTTCGCCCGCGTGGCGCTCGACGCTCTCGTTGATGCCGCCTCCGTCATTCTCGATGAAGTCCATGACGAGGAGATCGCGCGCCGCGTAATGCACGCGCGGCACCGGCAGCTCTGACAGCCGGGCGAGCTCGCCGAGCATGAAGGCCTCGAGCTTGAGCCCGTCCGCTCCACCGCGATCCGTTGCACCAGCCTTGACGGCAAGCCGACGCCCGTCGGCGAGTGTGACCGCAAGTCCCCTGAGCCCGAAGCCGGCGGCAAGCGGTCTTGCCTCGACCACGCGCGAGCCGAGCACTTGGTGAAGCCGCGTCTTGAGATCGCTGCTCGTCACCCCGCCGCCGTTAACCAGTTGACCTGCTCCATGTCACACCGCTGATACAAAATCACTTTAAGTCCCGGCTCACCGTGTTGAAAACGCAGGATGATGATGACGTGCAGCATGAGCCGGGGGTGAGGCGTTACCGAGCGCTATTTGTCTCCGATCTGCATTTGGGCACCAAAGCCTGCCAGGCGGAAGCCTTCCTCGACTTCATCCGCTGCCACGACGCCTCCCGCATCTATCTCATCGGCGACATCGTCGACTTCTGGCGCATCAAGCGCGGCATCTATTGGCCGCAGGCGCATAACGACGTGCTGCAGAAGATCTTGCGCAAGGTGCGCAAAGGCACCGACCTCGTGCTCATTCCCGGCAATCACGACGAGGCGCTGCGCGATTATTGCGGGGTGCACTTCGGCGGCATCGCTATAGAGCGCAACACCATCCATGTCGGCGCTGACGGCCGGCGTTATCTCGTCATCCACGGTGATGAGTTCGACGTCGTGGTGCGTTATGCCAAATGGCTCGCGCTTCTCGGCGACTGGAGCTACGAGCTCGCGCTGTGGGCCAACACTCATTTCAACGTCTTGCGCCGCTGGTTCGGCATGCCCTATTGGTCGCTTTCGGCCTATCTGAAGCACAAGGTCAAGCGCGCGGTGAACTATATCGGCGAGTTCGAGACGGCGCTGGCGCAGGAAGCGCGGCGTCACGGGGCGCAAGGCGTGATTTGCGGCCACATTCACCACGCCGCCATGCGTCAGGTCGGCGACGTGATCTACATCAACACCGGCGACTGGGTCGAAAGCTGCACGGCGGTGGCCGAGACCGAGGAAGGGGTGTTCGAGATCATCCGCTGGACGCACACACCCAAGGGCATGAGTAAGCCCGAACCCCTTGTCGAGGAGCTCGAGGCTGCCGCCTGATGCGGGTCCTGGTCGCGACCGATGCCTGGCATCCCCAGGTGAATGGGGTGGTGCGCACCTATGAGCGGCTCGCTCAAGAAGCGCCGAAGCAAGGTTGCGAGGTCAGCTTCCTTGCACCGAACCTGTTCCGTACGCTGCCTTGCCCAACCTACCCCGAGATCAGACTGGCACTCGTCACCCCTGGCGCGATCTCCCGCCATGTCGATGCCGTACGCCCCGATTTCATCCATATCGCCACGGAGGGACCGATTGGGCTCATGACGAGGCGCTATTGCCGCAAGATGCACCGGCCATTCACCACGAGTTATCACACGCGCTTTCCCGAATATGTGTCGGCGCGACTGCCTATTCCTGAGGAGTGGTTCTATGCGCTGCAAAGGCGCTTCCACAACGGCGCTGCTGGCACCTTCGTTGCCACGAAATCGGTCGCCGACGACCTCGCCGCGCGCGGCTTCAACCGGCTGATGCCTTGGTCGCGCGGCGTCGACACCGAGCTGTTCCGACCGCGCAAAGTGCGCCTCTACGGCGAGAAGCCGGTGTTCCTCTATGTCGGCCGCATCGCCGTGGAGAAAAACATCAAGGCTTTTCTCGATCTCGATCTCCCCGGCCGTAAGGTCGTCATCGGCGGCGGCCCGCAATCAGCCGAACTGATGCGGCTCTATCCCGACGTGGTGTTCCCGGGGCCGAAGCAGGGCGAGGAGCTTGCGCAGGCCTACGCCTCTGCCGACGTGTTCGTCTTTCCGAGCCTTACCGATACCTTCGGGCTGGTTTTGCTCGAAGCCCTTGCCTCGGGTGTGCCGGTGGCGGCCTTTCCGGTGAGCGGACCGCGCGACGTCATCACTGATCCGCGCGCTGGCATCCTTGGCTCTGACTTGAAAGCCGCGGCGCTTGCCGCCCTCAAGCTCGACCGCGGCGCTGCGCGGTCACATGCGCTGACCTATAGCTGGGAGAACTCGGCCCGGCAGTTCATCGACAACATGCTGATCGCGCACAATTTGGGCCTGCCCGAGAGGCGCCCACGCTTCCGCCGCTGGCCGGGCAAACGTACGCAGCAGAGACGCAAACAAAAGAAGACGGCCCGGGTTGGGGGGGAACCGGGCCGTCACATTCTCATGCTTCAGTTTGGGGGACGCTTTGGGGGAACTCGCGTCTTCCTGAAATTGGTTACCGACCGTTTAGACTTCAAGAGCAGGGTGAAAAAATTGCCCAGCTTTGTAGCAAGACATTGAAAGACATAAACAAAAAATAGCTACCCGAACAGCGTGGCCCGCTTCACGGCTTCCAACTCGGCGAAAGTCAGCGGACCTGGTCGCTCGAAGCGTGCATGCCTCTCTTGCGGCTCCTCCGGCGTCTCCGACGGGGCTTGCTGAGCCGCCGCACCCTCCTCGCGCACTGTCAGCATGCGATCAACCTCGTCCTGCTTGAGGCCTTTGCCGTGCGGCCCATGCAACGGACCGGTCTCTTCGCGGAGCGCGCTTGAAGCAAAGCTCTGCATCCGGCTTGCGATGTCGTCCACTCTCGCGGCGATATCGTCGACGCCCCAGATCTCGATCATGGCGTTGACGCGCTGCTCGATGAAGCGGAGCGCACGCACGACTTTGTCGGTGCGTTGGCCGGTGATGTCCTGGAACGAGCAGGCGGTGTAGATGTCGGTCGCGCGCTGATCGATCTTATCGCAAAACCCGATAGCGGTTCCCCGCTCGCGCAGCGTCCAGGCGACCTCCTGGATCTCCTCGGTGGCCGCGAGGATGTCCGACGTCGCCCTCTCCGTCGCCTCGACGATGTGATCGAGTTCCGCCGAGGCGCTGACGAGCTGCCGATCGAACTGCATGGGAGGCTTGATCTGAGCGATCTCGCGGCGCGTGCGCGCAATCGCCTCGCTCATCTCGACGAGCTCACCGAACACGCCGCTAGGCGCGGACTGACGCTGCGGCCTGAGCACCGCCGTCTCGAGCTTGCCAATGGCCTCGAGCAGCATCTCGGTCTCGGCCGATCGGTTGCGGCGGGCATATTCGGCGAGAAACCAGCGCCCTCGAGGCGTGGCTGCAAGCGCGTCCTCGATCGCGGCATAATCTGCGGAGAGCGACCGCCTGGGAGCTTCCGTTGGCGAAGGGCTGGCGCCGTCTTTAGCGCGTTCCGGCATGGCGGTGAGGCTAACGTGATTCGGGTTAGGCGCGGAGCTTAGCGGCGAAGGGCAAGGGATTCGTTAAACCCTGGCAATTTGCTTGCCACGAATTGGCTTGTTCTGAGCGAGGCCTTCGAGGATGCGGCAGTCGGCCGCGAGGCCACCCCCGCAGCGCTCAATCATGCGCTTGAGCTCCGAGCGAATAAGCTTCAGTCGGACAATCTTGGCCTCGACCTGCTCTGATGCTGAGCAATTTCCATCGCAGTATCGCACGGCATGGTTGGTTGTTCGGCAACCGCCAACAGTTGACGAATGTCCTTCACGTCAAAGCCAAATTCGCGTGCGTGGCGGATAAAGTGCAGCCGTCGCACCGCGCAATTGTCGTAGCGGCGTTGCCCTCCGGTTGTCCTAATCGGCAGCGGAATGAGACCGTTCTGTTCGTAGAACCGAATGGTCGGAATCTTGACCCCGGTGAGTTCGGCAAGCCTGCCGATGCCGATATCAGCCATAAGCAAAGTCCTCTTGAACCTCTAGTTGTTAGAGAGTCTATGCTGCGGCGACGATGACGAGAAATGAAATAAGCCTGTGCAGGGCCTTGTCTTGCTGCGGCGAAGTGAAGTTCGACGGCCTGTCTCGCGATTACAGGGCGCGGCTGTGGGCGGTGATCGCGCTTAACGCCAGCATGTTCGCCGTCGAGATCAGCGGCGGCGTGATGGCAGGCTCGCAAGCGCTCCAGGCTGACGCGCTCGATTTTCTCGGCGATACGTTGACCTACGGCATGAGCCTCGCCGTCATTGGGCTCTCGCTCCGCGTCCGCGCTACGGCCGCGCTGATCAAAGGCGCGACGCTCGCCGTCATGGGCCTTTGGGTGTTGAGCACGACGGTGTGGCACACGCTTTTTCTCGAAACCCCGCGCGCCGAGGTGATGGGGCTGATCGGCGTCCTCGCCCTTGCGGCAAACTTGGCAAGCGTGTTGATCCTACTCAAATACAAGGACGGCGACGCCAATGTACGCTCCGTTTGGCTTTGCTCCCGCAACGACGCCATCGGTAATATTGCCGTCATGCTGGCGGCGTTCGCTGTATGGGGCACGGCGAGTGGTTGGCCCGACGTGCTCGTTGCAGCGATTATCGCATCTCTGTTCCTGAACTCGGCCAATAAGATATTGCGCCAGGCACTCGGCGAGTGGCGGCTGACGCAGGGGCGTGCACCCACTGATGAGATCTACGGCAAACTGCAAACGGCAAGGAGAACGTGATGAGGATGTTTCGTAAGTTGGTACTCGTAGGCGGCCTCGCGATGGCAACCGCAGTCCCCGCACTGGCCCAAGAGGGCCAGCCAGGCGGCATGATGGGCCAAGGCGGCATGATGGGTCAGGAAGGCAGTCCCGGCATGATGAACCAAGGCATGGGTCCCGGCATGATGAGCGGCTGCCGGATGATGGACGGCATGATGGGCCCCGGGGGAATGATGGGCCCCGGAAGAATGATGGGGCCCGGTATGGGCGGCATGATGGGCATGATGATGGGCGGCGGCCCCATGATGGGGATGATGGGTAGCGGGCCCATGATGGAAGCCCGACTCGCCTATCAGAAGGCCGAGCTTGGCATCACTGCGGCTCAGGAAGAGGCCTGGGATAACTACGTCGCTGCCTTCAGGATGAGAGGCACGGCGATGCAGACCATGCACGCCGACATGATGCAGATCATGCAAAGCGGAAACGCGATGGCTCGCCTGGACGCGCATATCAAGGCCATGGAGACCATGGTCGACAGCCTGAGGGCGCTGAAGCCCGCCACTGAAGCTCTATACGCCGTTCTCACCGATGATCAGAAGGCGAAAGCGGACCAGCTTCTGGGTGGCTGTGGAATGATGTAAGGTTCTGTTCTCTGCAATTGGAAGGCGGTTCCAATGGACACTCTCAAGACCGCGCTCGCCAGCGCGCTGATAGCCGGCGTGGCACTGATAAGTTCGGCCCAGGCAGGCCCAGTCGGATTGCCGGGTGGAACATGGGCTGCAATCGATCACCGCAACATCGTCGAGCCTGCCAATATGATGGGGCATCACGATTATTGCTGGTACGAGGACGGCTGGAATGGTGCCGGTTGGTATCAGTGCGGCTATGCGGGGCTTAAGGACCAAGGTTGGGGTGGTCCTTATGGTTGGAATGGATGGGCTGCTCCCATGTTCGGACATCGCATGGGTATGGCGGGTCACCACATGATGATGGGGAATGGTTGCTGCTGGTAGGCGATAAGCGTCCGTCGCATGAGCTATCACTTCTCCAAGAGGCTCGACCTTCCCTTCGCTGAGGCCATTCCTCGCGTGGCCGAAGCGCTGAAGCGCGAGGGCTTCGGCGTGCTTACCGATATCGACATTGCCGCGACTATGAAGGCGAAGCTCGGCGCCGAGTTTCGTCCCTACCGCATCCTCGGGGCGTGCAATCTGAAGCTCGCTTATCGCGCGCTCGAGCTCGAGGACAAGATCGGCACCATGCTTCCGTGCAATGTCATCGTTCAGGAGCACCCGGACGGCGGTGTCGAAGTCTCGGCCGTCGATCCCGTGGCGTCGATGCAAGCGATCGACAATCCCGCCCTCGCCGAAGTGGCGACGGAGGTCCAGGGGAAGCTCAAGCGGGTCGTCGACAGTCTGTAGCGCCTCAGCCCCAGAGCGATGGCTCAGGCGGGAAGACGAGGCAGCCTTCGTAGTTGAGCCCTGGCTCGCGGTCGCCAGCAAGCAGGAGCGGCCCGTCGAGATCGACCCACTCGGCCTCTTGTGCGAGCAGCAGGGCAGGGGCAGTGGCGAGCGAAGTGGCAACCATGCTCCCCGCCATGATCTTCAGGCCGAACTCCCGTGCCCATGCCGCGGTGATCAGCGCCTCGGTGAGCCCACCCGTCTTGTCGAGCTTGATATTGACCGCGTCGTAGCAATCCGCAACTAGCAGGAGCGAGTCAGCGTCACGAACGGATTCATCCGCGCAGACCAGGACGGGTCTTTTGATCTCCGCGAGAAGGCCGTCGTTTCCCGCGCGCAGGGGTTGCTCGACTAGCTCGACTCCTTCGGCGGCAGCGGCGGCAAGAAGCGATTCCACGTCATGGGGTTGCCAGGCTTCGTTGGCATCGACGATGAGCCTTGCGCGCGGCGCCGCTTCACGCACGGCCCTTAAGCGCTCCTTGTCGCCATCACCGCCGAGCTTGAGCTTGAGCAGGGGATAGTGGGTCGCCTCGCGGGCCTTGGCCGCCATCCCCTCGGGCGTGCCGAGGGAGAGCGTAAACGCGGTCATCACGGGACGGAGCGGCGAAAGGCCTGCCAACTCGGCGGCGCTCTTGCCCGTCCGCTTCGCCTCGAGGTCCCACAGGGCGCAGTCGAGCGCGTTCCGCGCGGCACCTGCGGGCAACAACGATTGCAAACCACGTCGTGTCAGTCCGCCCGCGACGGCATCCGCGCAAGCTTCTATGGCGGCGAACACCCCTTCGACCGTCTCGCCAAAATGCGCGTAAGGGACGCACTCACCGCGCCCCGAATGGGGTCCCTCGCCGATCGAGGCAACCACCACGATGGCCTCGTGCTTCGATCCGCGGGAAATGGTGAATCCGCCTCGAATGGGAAATCGCTCGACCTTTACGGCAAGCTGCAGAGGGCCCCCCATGACGCCTTTCTTTCTCCTGGATTTTTGTTCAAAAACAGTGCGTTCTTAGGGCCGTCGTCGTTCGCCTTCACCCAGCAAACTAAGCTCTTCCATGCTCAAGCGCGACCATCAGCTTGTCCTCCCGACCCAGGCCCGCGCACCGGGCTTCAGGGTCGAGCTCAGGGGCACGACATTTCGCCTGATTGCGACCGGCGCTTGGACCGTGGCCGAGGCGGTGCGCCTCGACACGGCGTTGAAGCGGCTGCGCGTGCCGATCCCGCCGACGCCCGACTTCACAGGCGAGATGGACATCGCCGGCATCGCCGAGATCGACACCGCGGGGGCTTGGCTGTTGCAGCGGACAGCCGCCGCTTGGCAGGCGGGCGGGCTCCGCACCCACTATGCCGGCGCGACCGAATCCTTTCGCGTCCTCATCGAGGAGGTGCAAAAGCGCGGCAATGCCGAGCGGCCCAAGCTCGAGAAGCCTAATCCCATCACCCAATTTATCGAGGACATGACCACGGCGGCAACGGGGTTCTGGCGCGACGGCGTCCAGCTCACCGGCTTTCTCGGCGAAGTCACGGTGGGGCTCGGCCGCATGATCCGCCAGCCTTGGCGCTTCCGCCGGACCTCCTTCGTTCACCATCTCGACCATGCCGGCTTCAGGGCCGTGCCGATCATCGCGCTGATCTGCTTTCTCATCGGCGCCGTGGTGATGCAGCAGGGCGTGGTGCAGCTGAAGCCGTTCGGGGCAGAGCCCTTCGCCGTCAACATGGTCGCCATCCTTGCGCTCCGTGAGGTCGGCATCCTGCTGACCGCCATCATGGTCGCCGGTCGTTCGGGCTCGGCCTTTACCGCCGAGATCGGCTCGATGAAGATGCGCGAGGAGATCGACGCCATGCGCACGCTCGGCATCGATCCCATGGACACGCTGGTCTTGCCGCGGATCCTCGCGCTTGTGGTGGCGCTGCCGCTTCTGACCTTTCTTGGCGACATCATGGGCCTGGCCGGCGGTGGGTTGATGGCCTTCGCCGTTCTCGGTCTCGATACCTCGAACTACCTCGACAAGCTGCATGAGGCCGTGGACTTCCAGCATTTCATGGCGGGCATGATCAAGGCGCCGTTCGCCGCGATTATCATCGGGCTGGTCGGCTGTCTCGAAGGCCTCAAGGTCGAGGGGAGCGCCGAATCGCTCGGCAAGCATGTGACCAGCGCCGTGGTCAAGGCCATCTTCCTGGTGATAATTTTGGACGCCGTCTTTGCCATGTTCCTTTCGGGGATCGGGGTGTGATCATCGAGAACGGCCGCGAGGTGCTGATCCGCGTGCGCGGGCTCGCCAAGAGCTTCGGCACCCAACAGATCTGGGACGGGCTCAGCCTCGACGTCTATCGCGGCGAGATCCTCGCCATCGTCGGCGGCTCGGGCCAGGGCAAGTCCGTTCTGATGCGTGTGATCACCGGCCTCGAAAAGCCCGACAAGGGCGAGGTCAGCCTGTTCGGGCAGAACGCCAAGACGATCTCGACCCAGGATCGGCTCGAGATCGAGAAGCGGTGGGGGATTCTGTTCCAGGACGGCGCACTGTTCTCTTCGCTGACCGTGTTGCAGAACATCCAGGTACCGATGCGCGAGCATCTCGAGCTGCCGCAAGCGATGATGGACGATCTCGCCTTCCTCAAGCTGTCGATGGTTGGTCTTCCGCCGAGCGCCGCACATAAATTCCCTTCCGAGCTCTCGGGCGGAATGCGCAAGCGTGCCGGCCTCGCCCGCGCGCTGGCGCTCGACCCAGAGATCGTGTTTCTCGATGAGCCGACGGCCGGTCTCGACCCGATCGGCGCCTCGGATTTCGATCATTTATTGCGCAAGCTTCAGCAGACGCTTGGCCTCACCGTCTACATGGTGACCCACGATCTTGATACCATTTTCACCGTGTGCGACAGGGTGGCGGTGCTCGCCGACAAGAAGATCGTGCGCACCGGCTCGCCCGGTGAATTGCAGCGCAGTCCCAACCACCCTTGGGTCAAGGAATATTTCTGCGGGGAGAGGGCGCGCGCGGCCTCGCCCGGAGATAGGGCAAAGATACCGATTTCCGCCTAGCTGCTGTGCCAATGTCGATGTGAGGAACCGGTCGGATGGAAACCAAAGCCAACTATCTGATGATCGGGGGATTTGTTCTCGGCGTTCTCGCCTTTGCCTTCATCTTCGTGTTTTGGATGAGCAATTTCGCCGGCGGCGGCAAACGCTATTACGTCGTGTTCGAGAACTCGGTGGCGGGCCTGACCACGGGCTCGAGTGTCGGCTTCCAGGGGCTCAAGGTCGGCGAGGTGCAGTCCTTCTCGCTCGATCCCGATGACGCGCGTAAAGTCCATGTGCTGATCAGCGTCTCCGACAGCACGCCGATTCGGCAGAATTCCCGCGCCAGCATGCAGTCGATGGGTCTCACAGGCGGCAGCGGCATCCAGATCACTCCAGGCACGCCCAATTCGCCGTTCCTTGTTGCCACCGACTCTGATCCCATTCCGACCATCAAGGCCGACCCCGGCGGCGGGCAGGGACTGTTCGACGCGGCGCCCGCGGTGATGAACAACGCCAATGCGTTGCTCACCCGGCTGAACGACGTCGTGGCCGAGAATGAGGAATCGATCCACACCACGCTCACCAATGTCGAGCAGGTGACCTCGATGCTCGCCGCCAAGAAGGACGAGATCGCCGTTGCCATCAGCGATGTCAAAGACGGTGCCGACAACTTCAAGGCGCTGTCCGGCAAGCTCGAAGTCTCATTAGGGGACAACATGGACGGGCTCACCCGCCAGGCCAAGGACAGCCTTCAGCAGTTCAGCGCCTTCATGCAGGAAGGACGCCGCACAGCGGTCACATTGAACCGCATTCTGGAGAAGCTAGAGGCTGATCCAAAAGGTTTTTTGCTTGGTGGAAACCAGGTCCCGGAATACACTCCCAAAGGACAATAACCCACCCTCGGGGGACCAATAGGGTGACTCCGTCTTAGGGGGCCATCGCAATGTCACGGTCGGCGCCAACGCTTGCTGCGCTGCTTTGCCTGGTCCTTGGCGGCTGCGCGCTTGCCGCCGGATCACGGCCGCCGACCACCTACGATCTCGTCGCCCCACGCTCGTTCGTCGCTGCGCACAAAGCCGCGTCCTGGCAGCTCGTGGTCTACGAGCCGACCGCGATCCACGCGCTCGAGACCGACCGCCTGATGGTTCGTCCGACCGCCGACCAAGTGTCCTATTATAAGGGCATCGCCTGGAGCGACCGGCTGCCGCGCCTCGTCCAGGCGCGCATCATCGAGACCTTCCAGAACTCGGGCGCCGTCAAAACTGTCAGCGCGACGAGCGGCCAATACGCCCTCGCGACCGATCTCCGCGCCTTCCAGATCGACGTTTCGAGCGGCAAGGCGATCGCCGAGATCGAGCTCTTTGCCAAGCTCGTCAACGTGAATACGGGACGGACTCTGGCGAGCAAGAGCTTCAGCGCGCGCGTTCCGGCGGCTACCGACTCTCCGCGCGATGCCATCGCTGCTCTGAACCAGGGCTTCACCGAGGTCCTGCAAGACACGACCACCTGGGTCGCCTCCCGCCGCGTCTAGCAGCGCTCTTCCCTTGAATTGGGGACCTGTCATGGCCGGGCTTGTCCCGGCCATCCACGATTGTCATTGCCCGGCTTGACCGGGCAATCCAGTAAGCACTGCGCTCGTAAATCATCGACAGGCGGTGATTACTGGATTCCCGCTTTCGCGGGAATGACAGACCCTGCAAAGACAGTGAATGTGGAGCCCCAAAAAGCATTTGCCCCCCGCCTCCTTTTCGAGGGGAGGGCGGGGGGCAAAGGCTGGGGGAGCCAGCCTGTAACGGTTGGAGCTAGTTCCTACCGGAGCCGGCCGCTCGCATGCGAGAGGAGCAGATAGACGCGGCCCGTCTCCGAGACGAGATAGTTCTGCAACATGCGTCCGTCCGGATCGCTCGCCTCGGCTTCTCCGAGCAGCCGCTCGAAATCGGCGATATAGCGATCGACGGTTATGCGGAAATCCGCGTCGCGGTCATAGCGGCGTGCGACCTCGTCGAACGTCGCCTGGCCGTCGAGGCTGTAGATGTGACGGCCGAGCGCGCCGCGGTCTCCCGACCTGAAGCGATACCAGACATCGGCTGCCGTGCGCTGATCGATGGCGCGCGCAAGCTCATCGAGTCTCAGCTGATTGCCGGCACCGAGCGGGGAGGAGGCCTGCTGCACCCCGCGGGTGCCGAAGCTCTGGCCGCCGCCATAGCCCTGGTCGGGCACGTCGCCGTATCCGCGGCCACCCCCTTGCGCCCCTTGCGGAGCATAGGATGGACCCGAGAGCTGCTGAGCGAGGTTGCCCGCGGTTTGGTCGACCTCGGGACCATGTGAGGGAACCTGGCGCCCCCTCGCGTCGAATTTCGGCATGGGCGGCAGATCGTATTGGCCTGATGCGGGCCTCACCTCCTCACGCGGCGGGAAGCCGCCCGGGCGTCCGACCTGCGGCAGGTCGAAGCCGCCTGCCGGGCCTCCGCGATGGAAGGGATCACCTCCCCCTTGCATCGGCGGCATCGGCGCGGGCGGCATCGGTGCTGGGCTCGGCATCGCCGGGGCGCTCGGCATGGGCATGGGCGCGGCTTGGGCCGCGGCTTGCGTCGCCGCCCGCGTCAAGGCGGGCGCGATCTGCTCGATTTCCTTCACCTGCTGGTCGAGGGCCTTGCGGATCGCAGCGGTCGTCTGGGCGGTCTGCTCCGGCAGCGTCTCCATGCGCTTCTGCATTTCCTGCCGCAGTCCGTCGAGGTCGCTCGCGGTCTTCTGCGCCACCTCATGCATGCCGCGCGAGGTGGAGTCGAACTGACCGCGCATCTGCTCGAGTTGCCGCCCGATCTGGGTGATGATCTGCTCGAAGCTGCCCTTGAGATCGGCGACGGCACGATTGGTGTGAGATTGAGCCTCCTCGCGCATGCGCTCGATCTGGCTGAGCGCGGCTTGCGCCTGGCTTGACGTGTCGCGGGCGAGCGCGGAGCCGACCTGCCTGGCGCGCTGCTCCGCCTGGGACAACGCGTTCTCCATCATGCCGGCATAGTTGCGCATCATGCCGTCGAGATCCTGCGCCTTGGTGTTGACCGTGTGCAGGAGCGCGATGATGGCCTGATGGCGGCCCTCGAGGATCGAGTTGATCTTGGCGTTCGAGGAATTGAGTGCCTTGGCGGCGGTGAGGATCGCCTGGCCCTGGCTCTCGAAGCGCTGGGTGAGCCCGTGGATCTGATCGAGCAAGCCGCGGGACACCTCGCGCAGCGTCTGCGTCTGGCTCGTGAGCACGCCGACGGCTTCCTTCGATTGAGCGCCGACCTGGTTCGCCGTTTGCTGCATCATCGCCGAGTTGTTGGCGAGCACCTGGTTGAGCTGCGACGTTTGCTTGGCGAATGCGTCCTGCGTATGCCGTGCGTGCTCGCCCAGCATGCGATCGGTCTCGGTCACGCGCTGGTTGAAGGTGCTGTCGATCGCCTGCAGCCGCTCGGCGAGCGCCATGATCACGGCCTGGGCGCGCTCGGTCATGGTCTTGTCGAGAGATCCCGTCTGCTGGGTGAGCGCCTGCTCGATCGAGCGCACGCGCTGGAGCAGGGAGTTGGTGAAGCTCTCGGCGCGCTCGGTGAGCATCTTGTCGAGCGAATTCGTTCCCTGATTGACCGCCGCTACGAATTGACCGGTGCGGTCGTGCAGCGCCTTCTCCAACGCGCCAGCGCGCTGGTCGAGCGAATTGGCGAAAGTGTTGGTGCGATCGATGAGCTGCTTGTCGAGGAGCAGCGCCCGCTGATCCACCATGGCGTTGAAATGGCCGATACGGTCGTTGAGCGTCTTATCGAGCAAGACCGAACCTTGCGCGATCGTGCTGGTGAGGGCCTCGGTGCGGCCCTTCAGCGAATTCTCGAGCGCGACGGCGCCTTGCGAAACGAGATTGGTGAACTGACCTGTCCGCTCCTTCATCATCCGGTCGAGGCCGCCGGCACCCTGGCTGACCGCTTGCACGAAGCCATCGGTGCGTTCCTTGAAGGTGTTGTCGAGCAGGACGGCGCCCTGGCCGATCGTGTTGGTGAGGACGTCGGTGCGCTGCTTCAGCGTATTGTCGAGAACCACGGCGCCCTGGCCGATGGTTTGGACGAGGGCGTCGGTGCGCTCCTTCAGTGCCTTGTCCATGGCGACGGCGCCTTGCGCAACGGTCGCGGTCAAGGAATTGGTGCGTTCTTGCAGCGTCTTCTCGAAGTAGTTGGCGCCTTGGGCAATCGTTCCGGTCAGGACCTCTGTCCGCTCGGCAAGCGTCTTATCGAAGAGATCGGCGCCTTGGACGATCGAGGCGGTGAACACCTCGGTGCGATCCTTGAGCGTCTTGTCGAGGCCAGCCGCGCCCTGGGCGATGGTGGCGGCGAAGACGTCGGTGCGGTCCTTCATGGTCTTGTCGAGAAGGATGGCGCCCTGTGCCACCGAATTCTCGAGCCCCTTGATGCGGGCGGCAAGCGAGCCCTGTAACGCCTCGGTGCGCTCTTTCATGGTCTTGTCGAGGGCCGAGGTCCTCTGCACCACCACGGTCTCGAGCGCCGCAAGGTTCTGCGTTGCGCTGTCGAGCACCTGTGACAGGCGCCCTTGTTCCTTGCTCAACCGCTCAAGCAGGTTCGGCACGGCCTCGGTGACGCGAGTCTGGGCCTTGTGCACCTGTTCGGCAGCTTCGCTCGAACGGGCGACCAGCAGCTCGGTGAGCTGTGTACCGCGCTCGGCGAGCTTCTTGTCGATCGTGCTCGACGCAGTGGCAATGTCGCGCGCGACCTGGGCGCCCACGCCCTTCAACGCATCGCTCACCCGCGCACTGTTGTTGGCAAGCGCCTCGCGCTCGGTGGCGAGCTCGCTGATCAGATTCCTGACGCGAAGCTCGTTCTCGCCATAGGACCGCTCGAGCGCCGCGACCTCGCTATGCACCATGGCCTCGAGCTCGCTCGCCCGCCCGATTGCGCGCGAGATGGCGTCGTTCATGGCTGCGACCTGTCGGCGGATGGTCTGCCCGACCGAGGCGACCGACTGCTCAGCAAGCTTGTCGGGCTCGGCGAGCCTGACCGCAACCTCGGTCATGGCCGAGGCCATCAAGCGAAGCTCCTGTGCGCGCCAGACGAGCAGCGCAAGGAACCAGAAGATGGTGATGGGAACGAGAATGGCGACGGCCGCCGTCAGCGCCGAGGCGCTGCCGAGCATGCCCGAGGCGCCGCCCGCGGAAATCTGCGCCGAGATGAGGCCGAAGGCGAAGAAGCCGCCGATGATGAACCACACCACGGACGCGGCAAGCGCGATCAGGAAGGGCGTGCGCGACGGGCGCTGCTGAAGCGCGAAGATGAGGCCGCCGATCGAGGGTAGGTCGTCGTTGGCGGGCGGCATGAGCCTGCGCTGCGGGGGAGGGCCCGCCGGGCGGCGCGTGCGTGTGAATTGCTTGGCACCTGCTCCGCCTGCGGGAGGGGGCGTCGTCTCGGCGAATTCGAGCGGGGCCTTGGCGTCCTCCGCCTGCTTCGGCTCCTCGCGAGGCTCGCGCGGTTCGCGGCGGCCCAAGATCTCGTCGCGCTTCGTGATCTCTTCGCGCCTGCCTTCGTCGCGCTTCAGCACATCGTCGCGGTCGCGCTTGGCAAATTCCTCACGGTCGCGCTTCAGCACCTCCTCGCGCTTGGGCTGCTCCTCGCGCTTGCGCTGCTCTGCTCTCAGCCGCTCGGCAAGAGTGGATCGTCTTGGAAGTTCGGGGCCGCGCTCAGGGCTTGAGGCCTCGCCGGGCTTGCTCTCGGTTGATTTCTTGAAGAGGCCTTCGAGTCCGGACTTGCCTTCGTCCTTGGCTCCTTCCGTCGCCTCTTGAGGCGGCGTCTTCGCTTGCTCTTGCGCCATCACGCGTTCCTCGCACCGACTAGATCTGGAGAGAATGTGCGCGCCCCCGAACTCAACCCGTCACGCAGCAGGCGCGATGCGTCTAAGCCGAGGCGCCCTTTGGTCCAGATAGAGTATCCGGAAGGCCCCTCGATGCATTTCCCCCTCTCCTTCATCGTTAACGAATTTTTAGGGCTAAAAAAAGTTTAATCGGTCGGTATGGTTTACGCGGCTTAACCTTTTCCGATCATTCGACAATTTTGGCTGTGCCGGGTGCTAGAATCGCGTACATCAAGGTGCTTGGTTGCAGGAAGGTGACAGCTTCAGGAGCTCGAATGTCACACAATCGCCCCTCGACGTTCCGCGCTGCAACAAAAAAGAGTCCCATTCGGCGGCCAAGAGCAAACAGGCGTATCGCTCGGTAGGCAAGGGGAGCACTAGGACCATGGCAAGCGAAATGGCTGCGTGGGCGGAAGCGGACCGTGCGCGCGAAGGCCGCAAGGCCTCCTCCCGTCCCGTCGATCTCGTGCATCTGTCGCGTTATACCCTCGGCGAACGTGAGCTTGAGCGCGAGGTACTCGAACTCTTTTGCGTACAGTCTTTTCGCTATCTCGACCTCTTGAAGCAGTGTCCCTCGGACAAGGACTGGAAGGACCTGATCCATACGCTGAAAGGCTCCGCCCACGCGGTCGGCGCTTGGCGGGTGGCCGAGGCTGCCGAACGTGCAGAGCCGCTGGCCGGCGAGATTCCCGCCGGCTCCCGCACGGCGCGCATCGAGGAAATCGATAGTTCTTTGCGCGAGGCCGATGCCTATATCAAATCTCTTCTCAAGGACCGCTGAGTCCCTTTAACGCCCTGTCAAAGGCGCTGGAGTCTCGTTCCCAATTGCCCTATAGAGCACGGGCCGCGAGCGGGCACCCTCTCTCGCGCTCATTCTCGGGCGCGAGCCTTGCCGCTGTTCGGAGCCCCCAGTTAGGACGATCGCCTCGCTCGCCAATGTCATGGCCAGGATCACTTTTATCCAGAACGATGGGACCGAACGCGTTGTCGAAGCCGAGCCGGGCATGACGGTAATGGAAGCCGCGGTGAAGAATTCGATCCCCGGTATCGCGGCCGAGTGCGGGGGCGCCTGCGCCTGTGCCACCTGTCACGTCTATGTCGATGAGGCGTGGCGCGAGAAGACCGGCCAGCCGGAGCAGATGGAGGAGGACATGCTCGACTTCGCCTTCGACATCAGGCCCGAGAGCCGGCTCTCCTGTCAGATCAAGGTGACCGAGGCGCTCGACGGGCTCGTGGTCCGCATTCCCGATAAGCAGTTCTGAGCAGAAATTCATGCCGAACGACGTGATCAAGACTGATGCCCTGATCGTCGGCGGAGGGCCCGTCGGCCTCTTCGCCGTGTTCGAGCTCGGCCTGCTCGACATCAAGGCGCATGTGGTCGACATTCTCGACCGGCCGGG
Source organism: uncultured Alphaproteobacteria bacterium (assembly GCA_963732205.1). GTDB lineage: Bacteria > Pseudomonadota > Alphaproteobacteria > Rhizobiales > Methyloligellaceae > Methyloceanibacter. The sequence goes on along the minus strand of CAVSYE010000003.1, from coordinate 457,721 downwards.
CGGGCAGTGCACCGAGCTCTACCCCGAGAAGCCGATCTACGACATTCCCGGCATCGTCATGGTGTCGGGCCAGGAGCTGACCGACCGGCTCATGGAGCAGATCAAGCCGTTCGGCGCCGAGTTTCATTTCGGCCAGAGGGTGGAGTCACTCGAGCGCCTGGATGGTGGGTTCAGGCTCGCGACCGACGCGGGCACCGTGTTCGAGTGCAAGGTGCTGATCATCGCCGCGGGCGGCGGGTCGTTCACGCCGAAGCGGCCGCCGCTCCCCGGCATCGAGCGATATGAAGGCACCTCGGTGTTCTATTCCGTGCGCAAGATGGAATCCATGCGCGGCCGCGACGTGCTCATCGTCGGCGGCGGCGATTCGGCGCTCGACTGGACCCTGAATTTGCAGCCGGTGGCGAAGTCCTTGACGCTGCTCCATCGCCGGTCCGAGTTCCGCGCCGCGCCCGCCTCGGTGCAGAAGATGCTCGAGCTCGTCGAGCAGGGGAACATCAACTTCAAGCTCGGCCAGGTGACCGAGCTGCACGGCGAGAACGGTCAACTCACCTCGGTGACGGTCAAGGGGGGCGATGGAACGACCTTCGAGCAGAAGACCGATGTCATGATGCCGTTCTTCGGGCTCACCATGAAGCTCGGCCCCGTCGCTGATTGGGGGCTTAATCTCGAGGAGAACCTGATCCCGGTCGACACGGCGAAATTCGAGACGAGCGAGCCGCGGATCTTCGCCGTCGGCGACATCAACACCTATCCGGGTAAGCTCAAGCTCATCCTGTCGGGCTTCCACGAGGCGGCGCTGATGGCGCAGGCCGCGCACAAATACGTCTATCCCGACAAGAAGCTCATCTTCCAGTACACCACCTCGTCATCGAGCCTGCAGAAGAAGCTCGGCGTGAAGTGACGCGCTCGGGCGTGGATTCGGGCCGGCGCGACAAATCCAAACGTAATTGCCAGGCTTGACCGCCTGAGGGCCAAAGCAATCTCCCTCCCCGGGGTGGCGGAGTGCAGAAACAGATCAAGGGAGCGGAAACTGATAAGCGGCGAGGGTGGCTTGTAAGATGACCAAAATTGACGCTCGGAAAATAGAGGGTCCGTGGGACGAAGGGTACGCATCGGATCGCCATACGATCAGGAGCGAATATGTTGGCGACAATGAATTTGGTCACCCGCAGTTCAACACAACTCGCTCCGAGGCCGGCGAGCTGCTTTTCAAGCTGAAGTACCGGAGCGATTATGGTGTGATTGATCAGCTTGCTGATGCTGCTGCGGGTTTTGTGAGCGCGTGGAATCCGGATGTTGACTTGCTGATCCCAGCAACACCCTCGCGTGTTAGGGCGAAACAGCCAGTATTCCTATTGGGAGCTGAGATTGCGAAACGGCTGAAAATCGAATTCAGCAGTGATTTTGTGACTCGGCGAGATGCATTGCCGGAGTTAAAGAATGTTAGCCGAGAGGAGCGTACGTTTCTGCTGAAGGGCGCGCACGATGTGCGCGTGGAAAAAGTACGCGGACGAAAAATCTTGCTGTTCGACGATCTGTTCCAATCTGGTTCGACCATGAGTGCCATTTGTCAGGGGCTTCTGGAGGCAGGCTGCGAAAGGGTCTTTGCGCTCACAGTTACTCGGACTCAATCATGACAAAGGTCTTCTTAGGTGGCTCGAGAAAGATCAGCCGAATAAACGCTGATCTGCGTCAGCGTCTGGATCGGCTGATTGACAATCGTTTGGAAGTGGTCGTCGGCGACGCCAATGGCGCCGATAAAGCCGTTCAGGGCTACCTCAGGAGCAAGAACTATAATTGCGTGGAGGTCTTTTGTTCCGGACGAATTTGTAGGAACAACATTGGGCATTGGCCGGTACGCACAATCGCCGCTGACAATCGAAAGGGCCGTGAGTTCTATTCTATTAAGGACCAGGCGATGGCTGAGGAGGCCGCGTACGGGCTGATGATATGGGATGGCAAGAGCCTTGGTACGTTGATGAACGTTCTGAGAATGGTCGATCGCAATAAGACAGTTGTCGTTTACGTGAACCCTGCTAAGGCGTTTCTCGACATAAAAAGCGAAGCTGACTTTTATAGGTTCGTTGACAACTATGCCGCGGACCTCAGGGCAAAATTGGAAGACCAAGCACGCTCCGAACTGAAGAGGTCGCGGGCTCATAGTCAACTGACTATGCTTTAGCGCGAAGGGCTCCTCGATTCTGCTGAGGGTCTAGCGTTTCGGCAGACCAAACGGGGACGCTGTGATAAGGAAACTCTTGTTCCCACTCTATCCCCGGCCCGCGAACCGCACTTACACTCCGCATCACCTTGTCCACTTGAGGGGCGCCATCGCGAGGCGTTGCGACAGCGGGACGTGGTGCGGCGCCCGCGGGTTCATGCATGCGGCATGGGCACTCGGGCGGCGCCGGGGCTCTGCCCGGGTCCACTAAGAGACCCTGCCAGGAGCTGGCTGATCGCCCGGCCATAGCCGGCAACGGAAAGCGCGGCCCGGCGCCGAATAGACGTCCGCAAATAAGCATGCGCTTGCTTAGCGCAGGCGTGTAGCGCGTTCTTTTGATGCGCTATCGCTTCGCTACTTGAGCGCTTGTTGGCGCGCCGAGAGGCGCCCGCCGCGATCCGCAAGGATTGCGGACACCTCGGTTTGCGCTTTTCGGCGCGCCATCCCCCTCACGGGGGCAGGTTCTTTGACATGACCTCGCGCGTGCTCGCGGCGAGGCGATGAAGCACGCCCTCTTTGTCATTCCCGCGAAAGCGGGAATCCAGTAATCCTCGGTGTTAGAAATCGCTGAAGGTGGTTACTGGATTGCCCGGTCAAGCCGGGCAATGACAACATTGTTCGGGCGTCAAGCCAGCGAGCGGTAAAGCGCGATCTCGTAAGGGCTGAACAGCTTCACCTTGAGGCTCTCGGGGAAGGAGAGTTGCAGGCGCGCGAACACGCCGCTTTGATCGACGAGATCGGTCGCCACCGGATCGATGAGGATGAGATAGAGCCGGCGCGGCCGCTTGCGATAGGAGACGACGAGGTTGTGCAGCACCTCGGCGAACAGCTCCCGCGAAAACGGATTGAAGAAATAATTGACCGACTCGCCTTCCGGCGGCCCGAGCGTGCTTGCATCTTCGAGCACGCACTCGACGTTGCGGCACTTCATGCGCGAGCGGGGATATTGCGCGATGTTCATCACCGCATCGTCGTGCAGCTCCTCGGCGAACTCGATGCCGCCGACGGCGGCGAAGGGATGCTCCGAGGCGAGCAACAGCACGCGACCTTTGCCTGCGCCATAATCGATGAAGGTCAGCTTCGAGAGATCGTAATCGATGGCCGCGATCGTCCACTCGAACAGGCTGCACGGCGTGGGACGATAGTCATGGCCGTGCTCGCGGTTGGCGCCGCGAATGGTAAGTCCGCTCAGCGCCACCGGATCCTTGGTCGACTTGAAGAAGAGTTGCTCGGTTGATGGATCGAGCACGCGGTCGTGCAAGCGGAAGAGATATTCGCGATAGTCCTTCTTGAGGCGCTCGGGGCGCGCGCGCTCTTTGATCTCAGCGGCGGTGCGTTCGATCTCGGGCAGGACGGTCTCGCGTCCAATCTTGGCGGCGCGCTCGATTCCGACTTTGCTCGCAGCGACGGCGTGGGATGTCTGCGCCTTGGTTTGGTCGGCGAGATGAGCAATCCGCTCGGCGGCCTTCGTCCTCATCGCCGCATTCATTACATCGGTCGCGGTCTTCGCCGCAGTCGCTGGATGGGCCGCGGTCTTCGCCGCGCCGGCTGCGTTGGCCGCGATCTTCGCTGCGCTTGCTGTTTTCGTCTCGGACTTCGTCGCGGTTGCTGCCTTTGCCGCAGTCTTCGCTGCGCTTGGTGTCTTCGCCGCGTTACCACCACCGATAATAGACTTCCACCACGCGCCGACGCCTCTAGCGCCCGCGCTCTTCGGCTCGTCCTTTGTCCCGGCTTTTGCTTGCGCTATGCGCTCCTTGAGACCAGGGCGCTTGGGCTCGACGGACTTGGACGCAATCTGATCAGACCTATGGGGCACAACCGACATCGACGAAGATCCCCGTGCTTGCGCAAAGATTGGGCACCTTACAGCTCAAAGCAAGAGCTTTTTGCGGGGCTCCGGCGGGTCGCGCGTCTGAGGACTGGCAAATATGCTATCCTTTTGATTCGCGACGGATGTTCCTGCGTAGCCGGTGCTCACTCAAGACGCGGCGCGGGGGAGCCAGGTGCAGGCAGAGGAATTCCACGATTCGATACGGCCGGGGCTCATTGCCATGCTGCCGCGGCTCAAGCGCTTCGCCGATCTTCTCGTCGGCGAGCGGAGTGAAGCGACCGCGCTCCTTTGCCGTGCGCTTCAGCTGATGCTGGCCGAGCAGCATCGTTATCAGATGGAACAGGCGCTCGAACTCGTGGGCCTTCGCCGAGATTTACCGGCAGTGGCTCGCCGAGCTCGGCGATTACGACGACCCAGTCGGCCGGGCGAAAATCGACGAGGAGAGCTTCGCCGAGCTGTTCGGAGATGAGAGTGATGCGCTGACGACGGGCTTCCTCGCGAGCTTGCCTGTACAGCAACGCCTCACGCTGCTCCTCGTCTACGGCGAGAGGCTCGACTACGTCGAGGCCGGCCACGTGCTCGACGTCTCGGCCGATATCGTCGCTGCGCGGTTGATCCGCATTAGCGCGACGTTCGCCGACCGGCTGAGAATTGAGGAGCAACCGCTGAGCACGCGCATCGATGCGCGTTATTCGAGAGACCGCTCATGACCGAGCTCAGCGACGACTTGCTCGTGGCTTACGTCGACGGACAGCTTGCCCGCAAGCAGTCGAGTGCGGTGGAGAGAGTTCTCGAGCAGGATGACGTCATTGCACGCCGCGTCGAAGCGCTGAAGGATGCGCATAGTCGTCTCGAGGCGGCCTTCGATGCGATCCTCGCCGGTGAGGAAGCCGTCGTCTCCGTGCCGGAGCCGCAAGCGCCGGGGTTCTACCTGACCTGGAACAAGGCGGTGAAGATCGGGCTCGCGGGCGTAGGGATCGTCGCGGCTCTCGTGCTGATGATCGCGGGTTACGGCTGGCCCCTTAGCCTGACTGATTTCGGGCGCTCATCTCAGGGTCTCGCCGATCCCGAATACACGGGGAGCATCGCGCCGTCATGGCAAGAGATTGCCGCGCGCGCACAAGGACTGCTCGGCCGCGAAAGCCTCGAGGTCAGACTCGAGAATCAGGAGAACCCCGACTTCATCGCCTTCGAGCTCGGCCAGGCGATCGGTCCCGGCCTCAAGCTGCCCAATCTCGATGCGCAAGGCTATCGCTTCGCCCGCGCGCAACTGCTGCGCTTTGACGAAGAGCCTCTGGTGCAGCTCCTCTATCTCGGCACGCGCGGTGCGCCGCTCGCGGTCTACGCCAAGAAGAGCGTAGCCACTCAGGAGCCGACCTTCCGGCGCTATGGTGGGATCGGTAGCGTGGCGTGGTCGGAGGACGGATTCTCCTATCTCGTCGCCGGCGAAGGCGACGAGACTGTCCTCTTGAAACTTGCCGACACGATCAGGTCGGAACCTCAAGACGCCGGTGCCAAGCCCTAACGCAGCTACTGCGCAAGCCGCGCCGTCGGCGAGAAATCGCCGGCGAGATAACGGTTGAGGTCGCGTCTGATCGCTGCCGTGCGATCTTTGGTGCAATAGCCGGAATCGTCCTTGATCGAGGAGAGCACCGACGCTCGCGCATAGTCGTAAGCCTTTTCGATCTTCTGCATCTGATCTGGCGGCGTGCCCACCCGCTCTTCGGCGGCGAGGAAGTCGGCGCGGAGCTGATCAGGATTGAAGAAGAAGCCGCAATGGCTCGCCCGCGCGGACGTCCAGCCGACTTGGATTGGCTGGGCCAAAGGATCCTCTGGCGAGACGTAGCGGGCTTCATTGTCGGTGGAGGCGCCTATGCTTGGCCCGCGAATCTTCTCCACCGCGCCGCAGCCCATAAGCCCGGCAAGGGCCAGTAAAGCCGCGCAGGCAATAATGCGCCTAATCACACTTTATTCCCCTCATGGCGGGCGCGATCTTAGCGGTTTCGAGGCGCCGGCTGAAGAGATCGTAAAGGGCGAAAAAGGGGCAGAAAAAGGAAAGGCGGAGCTTTGCGGCCCCGCCTCCCTGTTGCGATGTCGAGCCTCACGCCCGTTCGGGACGATCGGTCGGCGCCGCGGAGACCTTTCGATCTCCTGTCACGCGCTCGGCTCCACGGTTGTCCGTGAAGCGGCGGCGTGACTGACCACGGTCCTTATTTTACGTCGCGTTGCTACGACGCGGCTCCCGCCATGGCCTGACTGGAGCCTCTCAGCGGTTGGACTTGCAGCGCGGAGCACCCCTTCGGCTCCGCCTCACGGTATTGCGGCGACGCCGAAAGACCGTGGCACTTCGCGCTTGCGCGTCCCTCCACCTTAAGTCGTCCGTGGCTTTGGACGACCCCAGGCTTGCCTTGCCTTGTGAGCTTTACCGACCGCTTTCCGATGTCTTCGGATTTCTCCGCCGGCACCGTTCCACAATCGGGGCCACTCACGGCTAAGAGCATATCGCAACGCCCATCGCGCGCATCGTTGGCGAGAAGCTTATCCACGCTATCCACCGACCCCTGGCGACCGCATGGTGCGCCGCAATGCACCGCGACAAACCGCGCCCGCGAGGACTCTAGCTTCCCAAGGCAGCCAAGATCGCTATGCTAGACGCTTCGCGCGAAGGTTCCTCGCGCGTTTTCGCGGCGTATTGGTGGGTCGTACATGCGTGCCCTGGTCAACCACCGTGGCGCCCGCACGATCAGTTTAGCGTTGGTTGCGGGTCTGCTCGCGTTCGAGGCCGTGCTCGCGCTCCACGCGGGCGCAGTCGGCCTGCCTGGATTCTTCCGTGTCCGCTTCACGGACGAGGAAGCGAGTGCGCAGTCGACGCCAGGCGGCGAGACGACCGTCGCCAAGCTCGACGAGCTCGCAAGCGCGCCTCCTCCCGTGACGAAGCCCGTCGTCGCTCCGGACGGGAATCCAGCCTCCGGCGGCGAGCCTAATCTCGCGGGCCTGGCCGAGATTCCGCTCGACATGCCCTGGAAGCAGGCGGCGAAAGCGGACGATCAAGGCGAAGTCTCGGCGAGACCGCTATCTGCCGATGCCAAAGGAGGGGAAAAGCTTCCCTGGGATGCGGTCGAACCCGTTCCCCCACCGTCTGAGACCTCCGCGACGGACTCTGGCGCCCCTCGGCCCGAAACGCCAGACCCCCAAGCGTTGCCGGCGCCTAAGATCAGCCCTGCGCAGCTTCCCGCGGCCGGCGCTGTCGAAGGTTGGGTGAAGGCGAAGGCGACCGAGATCAAAGGGGAGGATCGCGAACACCCGCTCTACGATTTCGAGCTCTGGCTCGATGCTCCTGCCGAGATCAAGCAGCGGCTCGCCGCCGTTGCTTACGACTTCAACACGCCGGCGGTCATGCCGCAGGTGCAAGTCTCGAGCGAGCAGAAGACGGGATTCCGTATTCGCGTCGGTGCGCTCACCTGCGCCGACAAGATAACGGTCACGCTCAAATTCAAGGACGGCCAGTACCAGCAGGTCGATGTCGATGGATGCCGGCTTCTGGGCTAAGCGCGCAAAGCTAGGTGACGCCCGCAACCTCGGCGACGAGCTCGCGGAAGCGAGGTCTCTGGCTTTCGATATAGGGGAGAGGGCGGCACACATCGATGGCGGCGATGCCGATGCGCGTCGTCAGCGCGCCGTTGAAGATGCCTTCGCCCAATCGCGCCGAGAGCTTAGCGGTGAGACCGTGTCCGATCACCTGCTGGATGACGTCGTCGCCGAGCGCGATACCCCCTGTGAGCACGATATGCGTCACCACCATGCGTGCGAGCGCGAGAAGTGAGAGCGTGCCGGGCCGCGCGCCGTAGAGGGTGGCGAGACGCCTGAGCATGCGCAGATTTTCAGTAGCGACGAACGCCATGTCGATCAGCGCGCCGGGGCTTACTGCCGTCACCACCGACACGCGTTTTGCCGATGAGGCGACGACGCCGCGCGCATAAGGATCGAGAGGAGCAACGAGCGTTCGCTCGGTGAGGCGCATCAATTCGTGCGCATCCATGATGTCGTGCTCATGTTCGGCGAGCCGCGTGAGACCCCAAGAGAGATCCTTGCGCCCTGAATAGAGCCGCTTCAGCCGATCCGCGACATCGATGGCGAGCGCCTTGTCGTTCTGCCGCGCGGCTTGATCGGCCTCGTGCCTGATCTTGCCGAGCCGGCCCAACCGCAAGAGCCCGGCCACCTCGCGTAGGATGATCATGAGCAGTGCGAGGAGGACGATACCGAGCAGCGCGACAGCGACCCAGCCGATCCAATCGTCGCGGTCGATCAGCGAGATCGCCCAATCGTAGAGCCAAAGCGAGGCGACCAGACTGACAAGACCGCCAAGCGCGCCGAGCAGAATGCTGCCCCAGCGAAGCCCGCGGCCCAGGTCGGGCATTGCGCGCGCCTTCGCCACCGGCAGTGACGATACCTCCGCTTCGGCCGCTTCCGGCGGAATAGGCGGAGTGAAGACCTCGACGTCCTCCACGCGGAAGGCTGCTGGCCTCCTATGCTCCTTCTTGCTCATGCGAGCCGGTCTCCAATCAGCGCCTGAAGCGCGCGGTCGAGCCGGATATTTGGGAACGGCGCGAAGCCGCCGGAAGGGAGTGGCATAGGGTTCGGCGGGCGAAAACGGACGAAGCGCATCTCGCCATGCTCGGTCTGCCAGCCTTTGAGCGCAAGCTCGGGGTCGTTCGGCAAGTCGCCCGGGAAGATGGCGAACTCCTCATTGCCGTCGAAGGTCCGCCTGCCGATCTTCTCGCCGGGAAGGGGATAGCCGACGATGCAGGGAAGTTTCTCGCCGTTCCGCCGCGCTTCGCCCTCGCGGGTCGCGCGCACCGCGGCCATCGCCAGCACCTTCATCTCGGCGCCGGCAAATTCTGCCCGCGCCATGGCGCGTCCCGTAAGCTTGGCGAGGATCGCTTCGAGCCGGTCGTGGCTCTGATGGTGGAGATGATCGGCCTTGGTCGCTGCCAGCACGATGCGGTCGATGCGCGGCGCGAGCAGGCTCGACCACAGGGTGTTGGCGCCGGTCCTGAAGCATTCAAGGATCTCGGTCATGGCGCGCTCGAGATCGCTCACGGCTTCCGCGCCGCCATTCAGAGCCGCGAGCACGTCGATCAGCACGATCTGCCGGTCGAGTCTTGCGAAATGATCGCGGAAGAAGGGCCTGACCACATGCGTCTTGTAAGCCTCGTAGCGGCGCTCCATCAGCCACCACAACGCGCCGCGCGAGAAGCTCGTCGCTTCGCCCGGATCGAGCGGGGCAAAGGTTAGCGCTGGTGATCCTTCGAGCTCACCGGGCATGAGAAAGCGTCCAGGGGGCAGCGTCGAGAGCGCGTATTGGTCTGACCGCGCCTCGGTGAGATAGGCCTTGAATAGGTTCGAGAGCTTGCCCGCGAGCGCTTCATCGGCAGGGCCTTTCGGATCGACCTCGGCCAGCGCCTTCCGCCACTCCTCTGAGACCTTCTTGCGTTCGGGCGCCGCCGCCTGCTCGAGTGCTGCCCGCGACCACTCGCGATAGTCGATGCGGAGCAGTGGCAGGTCGAGCAGCCATTCGCCGGGGTAATCGATGATATCGATATGCAAACGCTCGCGGCCGAGCTGCCGCTTCCAGAATCTCCGCGACGAATATTCGAGCGTCAGCCTGATCTGGCTGATGCGCCGCGTGCTCTCGGGCCACCGCGGCGGCGAAGCGATGAGATCGGCAAGATGAGTCTCGTATTCGAAACGGGGCACAACCTCGTTCGGCTGCGGCTCGAGATAGGCGCGGACGATTCGCCCTTCGGCGGCAGCATCGAAGAAGGGGAGGCGGGCGGAGGCCATGAGGTTGTGCACGAGCGCGGTGATGAACACGGTCTTGCCGGAGCGGGCGAGTCCGGTGACGCCAAGTCTCACCGTCGGCGCAACGAGGCCACCCGCATATTCGCCGATGCTGCGAAACGCGTCGCCGATGCCGTCCGTGTAGGTGGAGATCGGCACGCCTCGCCAATGTCCTTTCGTGCGCCCGCCTCAAGCCAAGCGCCTCATAGCGCGACGGTTTCACTCGCGAAAGAGTTGCTGTGCCGGGTGCGGTCCGGGGGATTAGCCCCGCCTTGCCCAATAAATGGGCTAGCCCATACAACCCGACATTCACGAAATATGACGAAAATGCAATGACTCGGCTGCCGCTCAACGACGATCATGTCAAGCCAAGTCTGCCGTCTTGACTTGTGGACTCGCTTCCGTAAATACGTGGCTGCCCGGCGGGGATATCGACAACCGACGAGCCGGTCAAGGGAGCAGGGGCCTTCGAGCCCAATGACGAAACGGATGCGTCTGGACACGACTCTCATGCGGGCGATGAAGAAGAAGAATTCTGACGACTGTCGCCAGAAGAAAATTCCTGACGATTATCGGCCATCGGACGACGAGCCGTTCATGAGCGAGCGCCAGCGGGCCTATTTCCGCCGCAAGCTGATGACCTGGCGCGACGAGATCATGCGCTCCACCAAGGAAACGCTGCAGCATCTCCACGATGATTCGGAGCAGCACGCCGACATCGCCGACCGCGCGACCTCCGAGACCGAGCGGGCGCTTGAGCTTCGGGCGCGCGACCGCCAGCGCAAGCTGATCGCCAAGATTGATGCCGCGATCACCCGTTTGGACGACGGCACTTACGGCTATTGCGAGGAGACCGGCGAGCCGATCAGCCTGAAGCGTCTCGATGCGCGGCCGATCGCGACCTTGAGCGTCGAGGCGCAGGAACGCCACGAGCGGCGCGAGCGCGTCTATCGCGACGAGTGATAGGTATCGGTCGCGGATCGCTGGGAAACCGACCATGCCCAAGATCGACATCGCTGCCGTGCCCCAACGCAAAGGTTCGGGCTATCCATCGCCGTTCGACGCGGCTTGCGCCGACCGCGTGCGGCAGCGGCTTGGCGATGCGGGCGGGCTCACTGATTTCGGCGTCAATCTGATGCGCCTGCCGCCGGGCAATTGGTCGAGCCAGCGGCACTGGCATTCTCGCGAGGATGAATTTGTCTATGTGCTCGAAGGCGAGCTGACTCTGGTCGAAAACGACGGTGAGACGGTTCTGCGCGCCGGAGATTGTGCGACGTTTCCGAAAGGATCGGGCAACGGCCATCACCTGATCAACAGGTCGGACGCGATGGCGGCCTATCTCGAGGTCGGCTCACGGGTGCCCGCCGACGTGACGACCTGCTCCGACATCGACATGATGAGCGCCAACGCTGACGGCCGGTTCGTGCACAAGGACGGTACGCCCTATCCCGAGTAGGCTAGTCCGCCGCCGACAATGGCGTGGCGACCGCTTCGAGCGGCTTCCGCTCGGCAGCAACGCCGTGGCGCGCGGCGATGATTCCGGCGGCAAGCATCAGCGCGGCGCCCAAGAGGTAGCCGCCGAACAGGCTCATGCGCGAGCCCGTGTCGATCAGCGCTCCGAACAGGTACGGCGCCGCCACGCCGCCGATGCCCGTTCCCACCGCGTAGAAGAAAGCGATCGCAAGCGCGCGGATTTCGAGCGGGAACGTCTCGCTCACGGTGAGATAGGCCGAGCTCGCCGCGGCCGAGGCAAAGAAGAAGATCACCGTCCAGGCGATGGTCTGTCCCGTCGCCGACAGAACGCCTGCGGCGAACAGTGCGCCGGTCAGCGCAAGCAGCACGCCGGACAGCAGATAAGTCAGGGCGATCATGGGGCGCCGGCCGACCGTGTCGAACAGACGTCCGAGCAGAAGGGCCCGAGGAAATTGCCGGCGGCGAAAGGCAGGAGATACCAGCCCACTTGACCCGCATCGACCCCGTAGAAATCGGTGAGGACGAGCGCGTAAGTGAAGAAGATCGCATTGTAAAAGAAGGCCTGCGCCGCCATCAGCGCGAGACCCACGAGCGTACGCCGGCGATGGACGTGGAACAGCGTTTGCCACACCTCGTGGAGCGGCGTGAAACGCCGCGATTTGAGGCGGAACGTTTCCGGCTCCTCGTCTGGCACATGGTGGCCGTCTGCTCGATGTCTGTCCTCGATCTCATCGACGATCTTGTGGGCCTGGTCGGCCCTTCCATGCGTCATGAGCCAGCGCGGGGATTCCGGGATCCATGTGCGCATGATGAGGATGCCAAGTCCGAGCACCGCACCGATGAAGAAGGCCGCGCGCCAGCCGTAGTCCTGCGGCAGCACTGAAGGATCGAGCAGCACGATGGAGGCGCCGGCACCAAGAGCGGCCCCGATCCAGAAGCTGCCGTTGATAACGAGGTCGGTCCAGCCACGGTAGCGCGCCGGAACGAATTCCTGGATGCTCGAGGCGATCGCCGTATATTCGCCGCCAATCCCGGCTCCCGTCAGCAAGCGGAACAGCGCGAAACTGGCAAAATTCCACGAGAAAGCGGTTGCTGCCGTCGCCACGAGGTAGACGGCAAGCGTGATGAAGAAGAGGCGCTTGCGTCCGAGTCGGTCGGTGAGCCAGCCGAACAAGAGCGCCCCTGCCACCGCGCCGGCCAGATAGAAGCTGCTCGCAAGCCCGACCTCGGCATTGGTGAACTTGAGAACTGGACTTTGTTTCAGAGCGCCGGCCACCGCGCCCGCGAGCGTCACTTCGAGCCCGTCGAGAACCCAGGTGATGCCGAGCGCAACGACGATGAGGGTATGGAACCGTCCCCAATAAAGCCGGTCGAGTTCGCGCCGGTACCGTCGTTTCGATGAGAGACGGGGTTGGGTTCTTGGTCACCCTTTGTCGTCAGTGCCGCGGTTCGATCGGGAAGTCGAAGATCGTATCGGGATAGGGCTCGGGCTCAAGGGTAAAGTGCCACCACTCCTTGGGGTAGTTCTTGAAGCCTTGTGCCTGCATGGCCTCGACCAGAATCGCGCGGTTCTTGCGCTCCTCATCGCTAAGGCCCGGGACAATGGTGTGCGACTTCAAATCGAAGCAGTCGAAGGTCGTGCCCATGGCGAGACTGCCGTCTGGTGCGCTCTTCGCTTGCGGCGTGGTGCAAGGGGCCCGGTTCGTGTCCCCATTGGACGTCCCGTCTTCGGCGCTCGGCGACAGGGGAACCAAGGTCAGGTCCATCGTGGGACCGCGCGAATGACCTGAGCGCGTGGCGATATAGTCGGGAAGGAGGGCCGACTTCGGCAGATTGGGGTAGTAGACCGCCTTGGCCTTCGGATCGTCTGACGTCTTTGCCCATTCCACGAAGGAGGCAACCGCACGGGCAGGGCGGTAGCAGTCATAGACCTTAAGCGTGAGACCTCTGGCCCGCACCTCGGCCTGAACGCGCTTAAGCGCCTCTGCCGCCGACCTCACCAGCACGCATTCGGACGCGTCGTAACCCGGCACGGGATGGCCCGTGAAGTTCTCACTCCCCGCATAGCGCATGTTCTGCTCGATTGTGGGATCGACGTCGCGGAGATAGACGAAGTCCTTGGGCATCGCCTCGGCGCCAAGGCCGGGCGCACTCCCCAACGTGCTCAAGCAGCCAAAGGCAACCGCAAACGTGGCAACTCTGCTCAGTCGGAGCGGCATCATCGATCGAGCTTGGCATAAAAAAACTCCCCGCTGGAGGGCGGGGAGTGGAGAGGTTTGGGGGACTGACATGACCGGCCGGAGCCGGTCGGTGTCGGACCATTAGCAGGGAACTGCCGGCGCTCTTACAGCATAAGCGGTCGAAAGTACCGGCGTCGCCTCAACCACCTGCCCCGAAGGGCCGCCGTAAGCTCGAAGCATTTGTTTACCGCAATCCCGGTCGCCGGACAAGTGAAACCGCATGTGGCAAATACGCCACAGTCAATTGAAATGATCGCAGGCTGGGGCCGCTATTTTTGGCTGAAATCCGGGGCAGGTCGGGTTTCGCTGCGGGCAATAATGACGTCCTCGAGCGGCGGCTCGAGATGCGGGCGCCCCTTAATGCCGGTTTCGACCACCATATCGACCGGGCCACCAATCATGATGAGATGCTCGATATCGTCGCGCCTGACGAGCAGAAGCTTGCGTTTCTGATCGATGCTCGCCGTCTCGACCACGCCGAGCCTTTTCTCGCGGCGCGTGAAGCTCTGGCCGTTGCGGCCGGGGAAGAACGTCTTGAACGCCCAGGCGGTGAGGGCGACCAGAGCCACGACGAATAGACCGGCAGCCACGGCGAGGATGAGAGTGTCGAAAGTCATGGCGAATGGTTCCTACCTCTCGAGGGCTAACAGCTCATTAACCACGCCAATAGGGACAGAATTGGGAGAGTCCTTGCGACGCATGGGCCTGTTTGCATTTCCATGACAATGTCCGGCGAAGACGATTCGAATCGGGTATTTTCCGCCATATGAGCGATATTGACGCGCCGATGCGCTATTCAGAGCCCGCAGCGGACATCCCTTCGCGCGACGGCAGCGTAGGGCTCGTGATCCTTCTTGCGGCTGCCTTGGCGATCGCAGCGGTCGGGCTCGCCATGGTCTCGCGCGATATCGCAGAGCCGTTCGTGCTCGCAATCCTCGCCGGCCTTGCCGTCATCGGCGTCTTCTGTCTCTTCGCCGGCGCCGTCGGCATTCTCTATTTCGGGCAGCGCCATGGGCGCAACGACATCACCAAGGCCTTCGTCGACAATCTGCCCCAAGGCGCTCTGATCGCCGACGGCTCGGGCCGCGTGCTCTATGCGAACGAGGCCTATCGCTCGCTGCTCGGTCTCGACCCGGAAGCGGCAGTGCCGTCGCCTGATCGGGCGTTCGGCGGCAACCCGCATCTTGCCGAGCCGATCTTCCGTCTGGCACGGGCGGCGCAGCAGGGCCGCGCCCTGAAAGAAGAGTTTCGCTTGCCCCCGCCGGGCGAAAGCGAGGAAGAGGACGCCTCGATCACGCCGCGCTGGTTCCGCATCTCGGTCCAGCCAATGCCGCCCGACCCGCGCTCCGGGCGCAAGGGCGCGCTCACGGTATGGCAGGTCGATGAGGTTACCCAGGATCGCGCGCGAGAGGAGGCAAGCTTCGCCAAGGTGCAGGCCGCGATCGCCAATCTCGACAGCGCACCGGCTGGCTTCTTCACCGCCGATGCCGACGGCAATATCGAATATCTCAACGCAACGCTTGCCCAGTGGCTCGGGCTCGACCTGTCGGAGGTTGCCAACCGCCCCCTCAAGCTCGCCCGAATCATGTCGCAGGACAGCGCAGCGCTCATCGCGCGCTCCGGTCGGGCCGGCAGCGTTCACGGCGCGACACGGCGTTTCGATATCGACCTCGTCAAGGCTGACGGCACGAGCTTACCCGTGCGCATCCTCCACCGTCTACCGCGCGGAGGGTCTGGCGCGCTCGCGCTTTCGCTTGTTCTCGCCCGCGGGCCCGGGGAGGCAGAGGAGGAAGGAGCCGCTGAGCTCAGATTCGCGCGTCTGTTCCACTCGGCGCCGATCGCCATCGCCACGGTCGATGCGCAAGGCGTCATCAGCGCGACTAACACCGCTTTCGTCCGCCTGTTTGGCGACGCCGCGTCCGATGCGAGCCGCAAGGCCAAGCTCGAAAGTCTGGTCGAGCCCGACTGCCAATACGCGATTCGCCGCTCGCTTGAGGCCGCCCTCGGCCGCCAAGGTCTGATCGACCCGGTCGACATCGCCTTTGCCGGCAGCGGCGGCGAGCGGAGCGGCAGGATCTATTTGAGCCCCATCGAGCAGGCCGAAGGCGAGAGCGAGATGGTGATCGCCTACGCCATCGACACCACCGAGCAGCGGGCGCTCGAGATGCAGATCGCGCAGAGCCAGAAGATGCAGGCGGTGGGTCAGCTCGCCGGCGGCATCGCGCATGACTTCAACAATATGCTGACCGCGATCATCGGCTTCTCCGACTTCCTGTTGATGAATCACCGGCCGACCGATCCCGCCTTCCAGGACATCATGAACATCAAGCAGAACGCGAACCGCGCCGCAGGGCTCGTACGCCAGCTGCTTGCCTTCTCGCGCCAGCAGACCTTGCGCCCGCAAGTGCTCCAGCTCGGCGATGTCCTTTCCGAGCTTTCCATCCTGCTCGGCCGTCTGCTCGGCGAGAACATCGAGCTCAAGCTCGATCCGGGGCGCGACCTGTGGCCGGTCAAGGCCGATCTCCATCAATTCGAGCAGGTGATCGTCAATCTGGCCGTCAATGCCCGCGACGCCATGCCTGACGGCGGCAAGCTCCTCATTCGTACCGCCAATATCGACGAGGCGAAGTCGCGCGAGCTCGGCTCGCGCCACATTCTGCCCGGCGAATACGTGCTGATCGAGGTGAGCGATACCGGCACCGGCATAAGCCCCGAGGTGATGCAGAAGATCTTCGAGCCGTTCTTCTCGACCAAGGAGATCGGACGCGGCACCGGGCTTGGCCTCTCCACCGTCTACGGCATCGTCAAGCAGACGGGCGGATATATCTTCGCCGATAGCGAGGAGGGCAGGGGCACGAGCATGCGCGTCTACCTGCCGCGTTACATCGAGAGCGCGCATGAGGTTGAGCAGGCCAAGATCGAGCGGCGGATCGAGAAGCCGAAAGACCTGACTGGGCGCGGCACCGTGCTCCTTGTCGAGGACGAGGACGCCGTGAGGAGCTTTGCCGCCCGCGCGCTCGGTCAGCGCGGCTATAATGTGCTCGAGGCGACGACCGGCGCAGAGGCCCTCGACGTCTTCGCCAGCCACAAGGGCGACGTCGATCTCGTGGTGAGCGACGTCATCATGCCCGAGATGGACGGCCCGACATTGTTGCACAAGCTCCGCAGCGAGCGCCCCGACCTCAAGATCATCTTCATCTCCGGCTACGCCGAGGATGCCTTCCGCAAGCATCTCGCCGATAACGAGGAGTTCATGTTCTTGCAGAAGCCCTTCGATCTGAAGGAGCTTGCGGCTGCGGTGAAGGCCGCTCTGCAGGGCTGAGCAGCCGGTCTGATGTTTGTCGTTGCCCGGGTCGACCGGGCAATCTAGTTACCACCGACGGAAATTCTGGGGTTGCTGGATGCCCGCTTCCGCGGGCATGACATTTGTCGACGCATCGGTTGGAGTTTGGCGTGCCGGAATACGAGATCGTGCCGCCTGAGGAAGCAGGCAAGCCCACACGGAGACGGCGCGCCAAGCCGCGCATGCCGGCCTTCACCATCGAGCGCTACGGCGGCCGGCTGATCTATTTCTGGTTCGGCATGCGCTTCGGCGATCTGATGAAGCTGTTCCACCGCGGACGCTACGCGTTCACGCTCAACTGCCTCCCCGACGCGCTCGCGCTGTTTCTGTGGGTGCCGTGGAACTCGGTGCTCTACTGGATCTCGGAAAAGAAGTACCGCCGCGCCGCCGAAAGCGTGAAGCTCGACAAGCCGCCGATCTTCGTCATCGGCCATTGGCGCACCGGCACGACCTTTTTGCACGACCTCTTCTCGGTCGACCCGAACCTCGCTTATCCCACGACGTACGAGTGCTTCTTCCCGCACCATTTCCTCCTCACCGAGGGTCATCTCGACAAGGTGATGAAGGTGCTCCTGCCCAAGAAGCGCCCGCAGGATGACGTGCCTGTCGGCTTCGATCGTCCGCAGGAAGAAGAATTCGCCATGATGATGCTGGGCGAGGGGACGCCCTACTTCACCCATGCCTGGCCTCGCTTTGGTCCCGTCGACACTGAGTATCTCGACTTCAAAGGCGTGCCGGAGAGGGACAAGAAGAAATGGGCCGACGCCTATATGTGGCTCTATCGCCGGCTCTATATGCAACATGGGGAAAAACGCCTGGTGATGAAGACGCCCGCCAATGCCGCGCGGCTTCCGCTGCTCACCAAGCTCTTTCCCGACGCGCGCTATGTCTATCTTGCGCGCAATCCGCTCGACGTGTTCCCCTCGACGGTAAAGCTCTGGCGCGCGCTCTACTCGGTGCAAGGTCTGCACAACCCGCCCAACCTCGATCCCTGGCTCGACGACTACATCCTCAACATGTTCGCGCGGCTGACCGAGGACTATGAGGCGGATCGCCACCTGATCCCCGAAGGCCGTCTCGTCGAGCTGCGCTACGAGGATTTTGTCAAGGATCCCATCGCGTCCATGCGCGACATCTACCGCAGGCTCGAGATCGAAGGCTTCGACCAGGCGGAGGGCCCGATGCGCGAATTCGTCGGCGAGCGCAAGGAGCACCGCGTCTCCCGCTACGAGCTGCCCGGGACGCTCAAGCGAAAGGTGATCGACCGACTCAAGCCCTATATCGACCGCTTCGGCTATCGCGAGGCCGTGGAAGGAAGATCCGCCGCGGCCAAAGCGCCGGCCCGCGAGAAAGAGCCGTCTTGAGGTAGAATGCCCGCGGCGGTCGCTCGCGGCTCCCAAACGCATGTCCTTTGATGGGCCTTCTCCTGATCGGCCTCTGCCTCGTCCTCGTTTTGCTGACCGTTCGAGTGCTGGGCCGGACCGAGAGCCTGCAAGGCGATCCGTGGTGCCACTGCGCGCCCTGCTGATCTTAACAGGCGCGTGTAACGCTAAGAGCGAAAACCCGAATTTCCTTTTCGGGCTCGGCGTGTCCAAGACGTCACAGGCAAAGGTGCGATCGTAGCGATCGCTTCCAACCTTCCTGGCGCGACAGCGATGTTGCGCTATGATGACGGTTTGCATGCACGGCGTCCGCGGGGGGTGCCGGCGTGCAAGATCATGAGGAGGGAATCATGCGTAAGGTCGCGTTAGCGCTTGCCGCGGCAGCGCTCCTGCTGTCCGCCGGATCATTCGCTTGGAAGGCCGATGCGACGATGATCGGTACCGCCGCCGATTTCGCCAAGGCGGCGAAGAACTATTCGCCGGTCGATCAGATCGCCTGCAAATACGACGCCTTCTGCAAGCCCGGCTACGTCATGGTGTGCCGGCTATTCGATTGCTTTTGCGCTCGCTGCAGCAGACTCTATCGCTAGGGTGGGGTCGGCCGACGCGCCGAAAGCCTCATACAAATAGTTCGGGGCCGCCTGCTCGAGGCGGCCTTTTTTTGCCTATCGGGTATTGCTGGACGTCGGCGCGTGAGCCTCGATGCCCGATTGCTCATACATCGAGCCTTCGCTCGCGAGACCGATCATCGAAGTCCGTGTCGTCCGCATGCTTTGCTCCATCGCCGGGCGTGCCGATGGCTGGAATTATAGCGGCCAAATTGGGCTTCCAGCAGCCTGACCTCATGGACAGCACCCCCCTGAAGAGAACATTTGCGGAACAAGAACAAAACGTGTACATTGTCCTTCGCTGCACCCTCGCCTCGCCACGAGCCGGATGAAAGGCTGAACGGAACGCCGGGCGAGGGTGCGCGCACTAGAGCACTCATTGCGACTTAAAGCGGGCTTATGAAATAAGGAGACTAGAGATGAACGTCGCGCTGCGCCTCGTCGAAGGAGCTGAAGTGGATAAAGAGAAGGCGCTCGAAGCCGCGATCTCCCAGATCGAGCGAAATTGCGGCAAGGGCTCCATCATGCGGCTCGGCCAGAACGAGAAGGCGGTCGAGGTCGAGGCGATCTCAACCGGCTCGCTCGGGCTCGACATCGCGCTCGGCATCGGCGGGCTCCCGCGCGGCCGTGTCGTCGAGATTTACGGGCCTGAATCTTCGGGAAAGACCACGCTCGCGCTGCACGTCGTCGCCGAGGCGCAGAAGCGGGGCGGCATTTGCGGCTTCATCGACGCGGAGCATGCGCTCGACACGGTTTATGCGCGGAAGCTCGGCGTCGATCTCGAAAACCTCCTGATCTCCCAGCCCGACACCGGCGAGCAGGCGCTCGAGATCGCCGACACATTGGTGCGCTCCGGCGCGATCGACGTGCTCGTGGTCGATTCGGTTGCGGCGCTGACGCCCAAGGCCGAGCTCGAAGGCGAGATGGGCGAAATGCAAATGGGCAGCCAGGCGCGGCTGATGAGCCAGGCGCTGCGCAAGCTCACCGGATCGATCTCTAAGTCGCGCTGCATGGTGATCTTCATCAACCAGATCCGCATGAAGATCGGCGTGATGTTCGGGTCGCCGGAGACCACGAGCGGGGGCAACGCGCTCAAATTCTATGCCTCGGTGCGTCTCGACATCCGGAGAATCGGCGCCATCAAGGAGCGCGAGGAGGTGGTGGGCAACCAGACCCGGGTGAAGGTGGTCAAGAACAAGGTCGCGCCCCCGTTCAAGCAGATCGAGTTCGACATCATGTATGGCGAGGGTATTTCCAAGACGGGAGAGCTGGTCGATCTCGGAGTGAAGGCCGGGATCGTGGAGAAGTCGGGCGCCTGGTTCTCCTTCGACTCTGAGCGCATCGGCCAGGGGCGCGAGAACGCCAAGACCTATCTCAAGGAGCATCCCGAGACCGCCCAGAAGATCGAGCGGGCCATCCGCCAGAATGCTGGTCTGCTGGCCGGCCAGATCCTGGAAGGGACCGGCGAAGTCTCCGGCGACGATGAGGGTGCTGCCCCGGGCTTTGCTGAGGGCGACAGCGTGACCCCGCTGTCTGGCGGGGCACGACGGGGCAAACGCGGGGCCTGAGGCCAGCCGGGACGACTAACGGGGCCGCTTGCCAGGCCCCGCTCCCCATCCTATGTCTGGCGTGGGACCCGTAAGCCTGCTTCTTTAGGGGGAGGAGGGCTCGTCGGCGTTTTCGGCAGGCCCGAATCTGCTAGAGCATGACCCGCGGAAAGCCTTGCGGCTTTTCGCGAGAATTTACGTTTCGGCGGCGAGGGTCTGATAAAAAGCGCCCCGTCTCCGCGCCAACCAGGTTTCCGCCACATCACGCCATCATGAGCAGAGCCAAATCCTCGACCGCGAAGCCAAAGAGGCCCTCGCGAACAACTCTCGTTCAGGAGCAGGAGCTTACTCCCATAGGCGCGCCACTAAGCGCAAAGCCGTCGCGCACCAACGACATCCGCGCGGCCTTTCTCGACTTCTTCGCCGAGAACGACCATGAGATCGTGCCCTCGGCGCCGCTCGTGCCGAGGCATGATCCGACGCTCATGTTCACCAACGCTGGCATGGTGCCGTTCAAGAACGTGTTCACCGGCCAAGAAAGGCGAGCGATCCCGCGCGCAGCCTCGGCGCAGAAATGCGTGCGCGCCGGTGGCAAGCATAACGACCTCGACAATGTCGGATATACCGCGCGCCACCACACCTTCTTCGAGATGCTCGGCAATTTCTCCTTCGGCGATTATTTCAAGGAGCGCGCGATCCTGCTCGCCTGGGAGCTTCTCACCCGCGACTTCGCGCTTCCCAAGAGCCGCCTCCTGATCACCGTCTACGAGGACGACGACGAGGCGGCGAAGCTCTGGCGCAAGATCGCGGGGCTCCCCGAGGAGAAGATCATCCGCATCGCCGGCTCCGACAATTTCTGGTCGATGGGCGATACCGGGCCGTGCGGCCCCAGTTCGGAAATCTTCTACGACCATGGGCCCACCATCCGGGGTGGGCCTCCCGGCAGCGCCGATGCCGACGGCGACCGCTTCGTCGAGATTCGGAATCTCGTCTTCATGCAGTTCGAGCAGCTTCCGGGCGGCGAGCGTGTGGCGCTGCCGCGTCCCTCGATCGACACCGGCATGGGCATCGAGCGCCTCGCCGCGGTGATGCAGGGCACGCACGATAATTACGCGATCGATCTCTTCCGCGCGCTGATTGCGGCCTCGGTCGATCTCACCGGCGTGCCCGCGCAAGGGGAGCACGCGCCCTCCCACCGCATCATCGCCGATCATTTGCGCGCCTCTTCGTTCCTCATCGCCGACGGCGTTCTGCCCTCTAACGAGGGGAGGGGCTATGTGCTCCGCCGCATCATGCGCCGCGCCATGCGGCACGCACATATCCTCGGCGCCAAGGAGCCGTTGCTCCACCGCCTCGTTCCGACCTTGGTCGGCGAGATGGGCCGCGCCTATCACGAGCTCGAGCGCGGACAGAGCCTCATCGAGGAGACGCTCAAGCTCGAGGAGACGCGCTTCCGCGGGACCCTTGAACGCGGGCTGAAGCTGCTCGATGAGGAGGCGCGGCACTTGCAGCGAGGCGACACCCTGCCGGGGGAGGTCGCCTTCAAGCTCTACGACACTTATGGCTTCCCTTATGACCTGACCGAGGACGCTCTGAAGGCGCGCGGCATCGGCGTCGATGCGAAGGGTTTCGCTGCCGCCATGGAGCGGCAGCGCGCCGAGGCGCGCAAATCCTGGACGGGCTCAGGCGAGGCGGCGACCGATAAGCTCTGGTTCGAGCTGAAAGAGGAACTCGGCGCGACCGAGTTCCTCGGCTACGAGACCGAGTCCGCCTCGGGCAAAATTACCGCCATCGTCAAGGACGGCGCGCGCGTCAAATCGCTGAACGAGGGGGACCGTGGCGTCGTCATCGTCAATCAGACCCCGTTCTATGGTGAATCGGGCGGCCAGATTGGCGATCGCGGCTGGCTCATCAAGGGCAAGGACGCCGTCTTCTACATCGAGGACACGCAGAAGAAGCTGCATGGCCTCTTCCTCCATGAAGGCCTGGTCGAGAAGGGAGCGCTCAATCTTGGTGACTCCGTCGAGCTCGAGGTCGATCATGCGCGGCGCACGGCGACCCGCGCACATCATTCGGCGACCCATCTTCTGCACGAGGCGCTGCGTCAAGTGCTCGGCACGCACGTGGCGCAGAAGGGCTCTCTCGTCGAGCCGGGGCGTCTCAGATTCGATTTCTCCCACCCGAAGCCCATGACGCACACCGAGATCCGCGCCGTCGAGGATCTCGTCAACGCCATGGTCCTGCAGAACGAGGCGGTCGAGACGCATCTGATGACGCCCGAGGCCGCCATCGCCCAAGGCGCGCTCGCTCTGTTCGGCGAGAAATATGGCGATGAGGTGCGCGTCGTCTCCATGGGCGTGAGCGACAAGAGCGCAAAATCCGGTCGCGCTTATTCCATCGAGCTTTGCGGCGGCACCCATGTCAGGCGCACCGGCGATATCGGCCTGCTCAAGATCGTGAGCGAGAGCGCGGTGGCCTCGGGCGTTCGCCGCATCGAGGCTCTGACCGGGGAAGCTGCGCGGAACTATCTTGCCGCCCAGGACGAGCGGGTGCGCGAGGCGGCCGAGCTGCTCAAGGTCTCTCCCGATGAGGTGGTTACCCGGCTCGCCGCTATCATCGACGAGCGGCGCAAGCTCGAGCGCCAGCTTGCCGACGCCAAGCGCGAGCTTGCGCTCGGCGGCGGCATGCGCACCGGCGGAGAGGGCGCTGGCTCTGTGCGCGAGCTCGGAGGCGTCAAGCTGCTTGCGCGCGTCGTGCACGGCGTGGCCCCGAAGGATCTGCGTGGCCTCGTCGATGAGGCGAAGAAACAATTGGGCTCAGGCGTCGTTGCCGTCGTCGGCGTTAGCGAGGAGGGCAAGGCCGCCCTCGTCATCGGCGTGACCGGGGACCTCACTCAGGCCCATGATGCGGTCGAGCTTGCCCGGATCGGCGCCGAGGCACTTGGCGGCAAAGGCGGCGGCGGCCGCCCCGATCTCGCCCAGGCCGGCGGACCAGACGGAGCCCGTGCCGATCAGGCTCTCGAAGCGATCGCGGTAAAGATCGGTGGAGGTGCCGGCGCATCGGCTGAGGCCTCAGAGAGCGCCGAAGCCAAACGCCGCGCCGGGCGCGCTTAGTGCTATGAGCGCGGAGACCGCTTGGCGGCGTTGGCGGCGCGACGTTCACGACATCCTTGAAGTCGGCGGGGTGGCGCATCCCGCAGGCCGCGTCGTCAATGCCTTCATCATCCTCCTGATCGTGCTCAACGCCGTCGCCTTTGCCGCCGAGACGGTGAACGATCTCGCCGTCCGCTATGCAACCGCCTTCGCCGCGCTTAACGTCTTCACGGTCATCGTCTTCACCATCGAATATATCTTGAGGGTGTGGAGCGCCGTCGACATTCCAACGCTTAGTCGGCTCCCGCCTTGGCGCGCGCGGCTGCACTTTGCACTCCGGCCCATCATGGTAATCGATCTTCTGGCCTTCGCACCCTGGTACTTGCAATTGCTTTTCCCGATCGATCTCGGGTTCTTGCGCGTGCTCAGATTGTTCCGACTGCTCAAGCTCGTGCGCTACTCACCTGCTCTCCAAACGCTCGGACGTGTCATTGCCGAGCAAAATCGGGCGCTGTTCGGTGCGCTTCTCATCATGCTCATCCTGCTCTTCTTCGCCTCGACCGGCATGTACATGATCGAGCGCGAGGCGCAGCCCGACAAGTTCGGCTCGATTCCAGAGGCCGCTTGGTGGGCGCTTTCGACTTTGACCACCATCGGCTACGGTGACGTGGTACCGATTACCCCATGGGGAAAGCTGCTCGGCGGCGTGGTCATGCTGCTCGGCGTCGGCATGTTCGCGCTGCCGATCGCCATCATCGCTACGGGTTTCAGCCAGGAAGCGAACCGCCATCAATTCGTGGTGACGTGGTCCATGGTCGCGCGCGTGCCGCTTTTCGCCACGCTGGACGAGGTGGAGGTGGCCGAAATCGCCAAGCTGCTCTATTCGCGGAACTATATGCCCGGCGTTCCCATGGTGCGTGCGGGAGATGCGGGCGACGGCTTGTACCTTCTGGCGAGCGGCGAAGCCGTGGTCGAGCTTGGCGAAGGCAAGCGCGCCATTTTGAAAGAGGGCGATTTCTTCGGCGAGATGGCTTTGCTCGACAACCGGCGCCGCAAATACGACGTCATCGCCAAGACGCGCTGTCGCGTCTATGTGCTCGACAACCAGGCGTTCGCGCGGATGGCCCGTCGGCATCCGGAGATCTTGCAGCGCGTCCGCAAGGTTGCCGCCGCCCGGCGCGAGACCGACGCGGCGAAGCTCGCCGAGACCAGGCCTGCCAAATCCCGCGGCGCCCGCAAGCGCGAGCCGACCGACATCTGATTCGAGTCGGCTAAGCTGCCGCAGGGCTAACGAGGCCATCTTCGCCAAGCGCCGCAGCCGGCAGAACCGTAGCGAGGCGGAGACGACTTAAGGGCTTAGGCGAATGCCCAGCGGAACGCGCGGGTCAGTTCCTCTGTCCCATCCCGCTGATACCACCTCCCATGCGCCAAGATGATGCGTTCGGGGTTCCACGCGATCGTCGTCTCGACGGCGCGTTTCACTTGGTCTTTGCCGAAGGTCAGCCGCATGTCGCGGGGCATCTGGCCATCGGGGTCCTGCACGCCGCCGAGTCGGGTCAGCCAGCGCACGAAGCGTGAGGCGATTTTCTTCGGCTCGAAGTTCTCGATGAAGTCCGTCAGGATGAGCGTCCGGCTCCGCCAGTGGAAGAACTCGACTTCGGTCATGTAGCTGCCTGTGATCGGCAAGGTGGCGATGTCGGCGTCCCACGGGTAGCCGCTGTTGCGATCGAGCGGAGCGAACGCGAAAGTGATGCGGTCTTTCGCCTGCTCCTTGATGCGCGGGGCGAGATAGATCTCCGCCTCCGGAAATCCCGCTTTCCATTCGGGTATCCACCAATAGTGGATGCGGTTAGGCCCGATGATCCAGCGCGGTCTGCCCACGGCCTCGATCTCGGTTTTTAGCGAGTCGACTAACGGCGTCGGCGAATGGATGAAAAGGTCGCTGTCGCCGCATCGAATGATCGTCATCCGCGTCGAGAAGGGCATGTTCAGTAGCGGTGGACCGAACCGGATGATCGGCCCATCGACGATCCAAACGTCGTCGTCGACCCGCTTGAGCGTATTCAGCGGCGGGTAAGTGCCGAGATCATGACGCTTCATGCCCGGACCTTCAGACAAAAACGGCGCAAGCGAGCGCGAGGTCGAATCAGGCTGCAACGCGGTCGGCCATTTCTTTCCTGAGATTGGTGTCGATCTTGTCGAGGAACCCCGCAGTCGACAGCCAGCTCTGATCGGCCCCGACCAGAAGCGCGAGGTCTTTGGTCATGAACCCCGACTCGATCGTGCCGACCACCACGCGCTCGAGCGTCTCGGCAAAGCGGAGCAGTTCGGCATTGTTGTCGAGCTTGGCGCGATGCTTGAGCGCGCCCGACCAGGCGAACACCGACGCCGTGGCATTGGTCGAGGTCGCGCGCCCCTGCTGATGCTGCCGGTAGTGGCGCGTCACCGTTCCGTGCGCGGCCTCGGCCAGAAGCGTCTTGCCGTCGGGGGTCATCAGCACGCTCGTCATCAGGCCCAACGAACCGAAGCCCTGCGCCACCGTGTCTGATTGCACGTCGCCATCGTAGTTCTTTAAGGCCCAGACATAGCCGCCCGACCATTTGAGGCAGGCCGCCACCATGTCGTCGATCAGCCTGTGCTCGTAGGTCAAACCCCGTTTGTCGAATTCGGCCTTGAATTCCTTGGCGAAGATCTCGGCGAAGATGTCCTTGAAGCGCCCGTCATAGGCTTTGAGGATGGTGTTCTTGGTCGAGAGGTAGACCGGGAAGTGGCGTGCGAGCCCATAATTGAAGGCCGCGCGCGCGAAGTCGCGGATCGAGTCGTCGAGATTGTACATGGCGAGCGCGACGCCGCTTCCCTTGAAGTCGTGCACCTCGTGCTCGATCTTGGTGCCGTCCTCTCCGGTGAAAGTGATGGTGAGTTTGCCTTTGCCCGGCACGCGGAAGTCGGTGGCGCGATAGACGTCGCCATAGGCGTGACGGCCGATGACGATCGGTCTGGTCCAGCCCGGCACGAGCCGGGGCACATTCTTGCAAATAATCGGCTCGCGGAAGATGACGCCGCCGAGGATATTGCGGATCGTTCCGTTCGGCGACTTCCACATCTTCTTGAGGCCGAACTCTTTCGCCCGCGCCTCGTCGGGGGTGATGGTCGCGCATTTGACGCCGACCCCGCAGGCCTGGATGGCGTGAGCCGCATCGATCGTGACCTGATCGTCGGTCGTATCGCGGTTCTGGATCGACAGGTCGAAATAGAGGAGCGGCAGGTCGAGATAGGGGAAGATCAGCTTCTCCTTGATCATCTGCCAGATGACTCGCGTCATCTCGTCCCCGTCGAGATCTGCGAGCGGGTTTGTCACCTTGATCTTGTTCACGATTTTCGTCTCTCCGGCGCGGAAAGTAAGGGTCGCGCGGCGAGAAACCATGCCATCGCGGCCCCCATTGCGGTGGGTTTCCCCCTATAGCATCGTGCTTCCGCGATGAAAGCAAGAGTTGAGAGCGCTGTGGCCCTTCCGGCGATCGTGCTGGTGAAGCCCCAGCTTGGCGAAAATATCGGCTTTGCCGCGCGTGCCATGGGCAATTTCGGGCTTGGCGACTTGAGGCTCGTCGCGCCGCGCGACGGCTGGCCGAACGAGAAGGCCCGCGCCGCAGCGGCCGGCGCCGCCTATGTTGTGGAGAGCGCGAGGGTCTACGCGACAGCCGAGCAGGCGATCGCCGAGCTGAATTATGTTCTGGCCACGACCGCAAGACCGCGCGAGATGGTGAAGCCTGTGCTCTCACCCGAAAGCGCGGCGTATGAGCTGCGGGAGCGCAGCCGTCGCGGCGAATTGACGGGAGTGATGTTCGGGCCCGAGCGAAGCGGTCTCGACAACGATACGATTACGCTCGCCGATGCGATCCTCACCGCGCCGGTCAACCCCGATTTTGCTTCGCTCAGCCTGCCGCAGGCCGTGCTTCTGTTCGGTTATGAATGGCTGAAGGGTGAGGGCGCGGCCCCGTCGCTCGGCCGTGCCACCGAATTCGATGGTCCGGTCGGGGAGGGCATCGCCTTTTCCGACGCGCGCCCCGCGACGCGAGAGGAGCTGTTTGCCCTGTTCGAGCATCTCGAAGCCGAGCTCGACCGCACGGGCTTCCTTCATCCCCCTGAAAAGCGCGCCTCCATGGTGCGCAATATTCGCAACATGTTTCACCGCATGGGCGCGACCGAACAAGATGTCCGCACGTGGCGCGGGATCGTGGCCGCACTTTCACGCGTCCGAAGAGTCAAGGATGACAAGGTGTCATAGTTCCGCCCCGTTTCTCCTATTGCGATGGCCGGAAACGGTGCTAGCTTCCGCCACGGAAGGGAGGGGGGTCTAATGCGACGGGCGAGTATTCAGTGGTGCGGGGCCGCGGCCGCCGGGGTCTGTGCGCTGCTATTGGCAGTACCCCTCAGAGCCGCCGACACTTCAGGCGTAACCCCGGTTGCCGAGGAACTCGGCCAGCGCACCAAGCCTGCTGCCGTCCCGGAGAGCGAGCAGAAGGGCGGCCTCAGCGACAGCGCCGTCCGAGTGCTGATGACCTATGCGCTCTCCATCATTCCCGACACATATGACGGTCCTGACGGCAAGCCGGTCAAGGTCAACAAGAGCGACCCAAAGCTGTTCGTCATTCCGGTTGACGATGCGCGCCGTATCATTCATGCAGCAACCCGCTCCGCCTATGCCGAAGTCTGCGACCTGAAGGATCTTGAAAAGGCTAACTTCGTGACACTGATGAAAGGCGAAGAAGCAAGGAAGTGGAGCAAGGACCAGATGCTCCTCATCAGCGCGCTGCATATGTTTTCCGTCTCCTACTTCACCGGCAGCATCAAGATCACCACCCAAGAGGTACCCGACAAGCCTGCGGGCAAGGCACCGGCTCAAGGCGCTGCCCCCGTCGCCGTGGCCAAGAATGGCGAACCGGTGCAGCCCACTGCCACGGACCCGCCGAGCCCCGAAACCGAAGTCCTTGCACCGAAGCGGCCGACCTGCCCGCCGGAGCAGAAGGTCAAGGTGACCAACGCGATCAACGCCTATGTAGCCGCCAATGCAGGAGCCCGCGGGACCCCGCAGGCGGCCAAGCCGCCGACGGCCAAGGCCGTCCCGCCATCGGCGACCGCCAATGGCGGCGCCAATTGACACTTTCCGCTATTCGCGTGTAGAGAGCGGGGCGAAGCTCAAGCCTGTTCGGCTTTAGGTCCTGCCGGGACTTGGCCGGCGGGACGACGCCATCACCAGCAAGGGTTCTCGTCGAAAGGCGCGGGAGGCAAGAGGCCCGCGGAACAGACAGATTTACTTTGGAGTCTTTAGGGCATGACGAAGCGCATTCACGCCAAGCACAAGATCGACCGGAGGCTCGGCGAGAATATCTGGGGCCGGCCTAAGAGCCCGTTCAACAAGCGGGAATACGGTCCCGGCGAGCACGGACAGCGCCGCCGTGGGAAGCTGTCCGACTACGGCCAGCAGCTCAGAGCCAAGCAGAAGCTCAAGGGCTATTACGGCAACATAACCGAGAAGCAGTTCAAGGCGATCTATCGCGAGGCGGCGCGGCTCCGCGGCGACACCTCGGAGAAACTGATCGGGCTGCTCGAGCGGCGTCTCGATGCCATCGTCTATCGCGCCAAATTCGTGCCGACCGTCTTCGCCGCGCGGCAATTCGTGAGCCACGGCCATGTGCAGGTCAACGGCAGGCGGGTGACCATCCCGAGCTATCGCTGCCGCGAGGGCGACGTGGTCGAAGTGCGCGACAAGGCGAAGGATTACGGGCTCGTGCTCGAGGCTGCGCAGAGCTCTGAGCGGCAGGTGCCCGATTATCTCGAGGTCGATTCCAACAAGATGACGGCGAAGCTGACGCGCATCCCAACGCTGACCGACGTGCCGTATCCTGTGATCATGGAGCCGCATCTCGTCATTGAGTTCTATTCGCGCTAGAATCAATCGTTCTCTAGAAGCGCTGTGATGGCCGGGCTCGTCCCGGCCATTCGCGTTCTTGGACTGCCGTCGGGTCTTCTAGACGATTCCAAAGACGAGGAGCGCGCCGCCGGCAGTTACGAGGGCGGCCGCGATCACCTTTGCCGTTAGCGCGCCGAACCGGGCGAATTTCTCGACCGCGACGATGAGAGTGAGCGCAACGATCCATACCAGGTTCATCACCCCGCCGACGAAGAGAAGCAGCATCAACGCCGCGCAGCAGCCGACGCAATAGGCACCGTGGGAAAGCCCCATGCGCCACGCGCCAGCCAGGCCGGAGCGCCAATGAGCCGCGATGAAACCCGCAGGCGCCCGGCAGTGCGTGAGGCACGCGGTCTTGAGCGGCGCAACCTGATAGAGCCCCGCGGCGATGAGAAGCAGCCCGGACAACAAGGCGCTGCGCGAGCTCATCATCGCCGACAGAGCGCCCGCCTGTTCAAGCGCATATTGAAGGGCAACCGCCAGGGCGCTGAAAAGGATCCATAACGTCAGATAACCCGAGGCAAAGGCGGCGACCGAGGCAAAGGCGTGCTTGGCCTTGCCTTGGCTCTCGGCGTGACGCACGACGCGCGCATAGAGCAGGACCATGGGGGAGGCCGACGGTAGCATCATCGCCACCATCATCACCGCCCACATGAAGAAGGCGATGAGCCAGTAGAATGGCGTCCACGGCGAGCTGAATGCGGCGGGAAGCGAAAACGGCATGAGCCAGCCGCTCATTGCGGCAGGGTTCATACCGGTCCCTGCGCCGGCGAGGAGCTCGATCCAGCAAAGCAGGATCAGCGTGCCGAGCGCTCCGATGAGGACGACTCCGTCACGCCTGCGGAGCGTTTCGAGCGCGGAAGAGCCCATGCCTACGCACGGACCATTCCGCTCTGGCAGAGATGGATCTCCGCGAACTGTCCGTAAGTATCGAGGAGCTCGAAGCTGATCGGGCCTTGCGTCTTGGTCCAGCCGCGACCGATCTCGGCCTCGGCGAACTCGAACCCGTTCGGCTGCACGATGCGCACCCGATGTTCGGCGCCGGTGATGGGGTTCAGAATGGGCTCACCCCGCATGTCGAGCACGCCCTCGATTTTCGCGCGCGCTCTCCGCCCCTCGATGTCGAGCTCGAAATCGATATCGGCGACGATCGGGTCGTGCATCGTCTCGCAGGTTGAGGAAAAGATGGAAAATACCGTCGCGCCGGGCTCGGTGTCCTCGCCGCGCAGGATGCGCAGAAGCGCCTCGCGCTGCTCATGCGTCGCATGCCTGTCAAGGACGTGGATGCCTTCGCCTTTGCCTTCATGGATTGGGCCAGGCCAGCGGAAGATCCCTGCGCCACGGAGCCCGTCGAGCCGCGTGGCGCCGTGGAAACCCTTATCGATGTCGAACACGGCGAGCCCATGGCAGTGGCCATGGGTCGGCAGCGCATTGAACTGGCAGGGGCAACCATAGTCGCAATTGCAATTGCCGAACTCGCGGCCCTTGATCTCCCACTTGATCATTGCGTGACCTCAGGCTTTCCGGTGCCTCATAACAGCGATTATGGCCGGGACATCTCCTGGCCATACACCCGCATAGGCTCTCACCCCGGCAAGATCATGGATGCCCGCCAGGAGGCAAGGCCTTGATGATGGCAAATAACTGCTAGGCCGTCAGGGTCTGCGCGTTGTGAGCGATGCCCTTGGAGGTGAGCAGCTCCTGCAGCTCGCCTGCCTGGAACATCTCGCGGACGATATCGCAGCCGCCGACGAATTCGCCTTTGACATAGAGCTGCGGAATGGTCGGCCAGTTGGAATAGGCCTTGATGCTATCGCGCACGCTCATGTCCTCGAGCACGTTAATGTCTTTGAAGTCGACGCCAAGGTGGTTGAGGACCTGCGCCACCTGCATGGAGAAGCCGCATTGCGGCATGGTCTTGGTGCCCTTCATGAACAGCACCACGTCGTTGCCGGCAATCTGCTTGCCGATCCAATCCTGTACATCCTGAGCGCTCATTCGTCTGTTCCTTTTCTCGCAGCCCCTGTTAGCTAGGGCGCCGCGGTTTTCAGCGCAAGGGCGTGCAGCGCGCCCCCCATGTTTCCGGCGAGCGCATCGTAGACCATCTGGTGCTGCTGGACGCGCGATTTGCCCCTGAAGGCCTCTGACACGATGGTCGCCGCGTAGTGGTCGCCGTCGCCGGCGAGGTCCTCGATGCGGATCTCAGCGTCGGGAAAGCGCTCCTTGATCATCCGCGCGATGTCGTCAGCCGCCATGGCCATGGTGAAGGCTCCTTCTCTAAGCCGCGATCTTAGCCATGGGCCATGAAACTCGGCAACCAGTGCTCATGCGCAGATTTCAGCGCGGCAAGGGGAAGCGATGCTTCGCCAACAAGACGGATTGCCTCGCCATCCACCGTGCCGACCAGCCTGACCGGCACTTTCGCCAGGGCCGCCGCCTTGTGGATCGTATCGGCCTTCTCCGGAGACGCTGCGACCACGTAGCGCGCCTGGTCCTCCCCGAACCATATGGCGTGAGCAGGAAGATTGTCGGGTGCGGGCTCGAGCGCGACGCCGCGCCCGCCGGCAAGAGCCATCTCGGCGATGGCGGCGAGAAGCCCGCCGTCCGAGACATCGTGCACCGTAGAGACCTCACCATCGCGGATCAGTGCCCGCACCAGCTCGCCAGCGGCGCGCTCCTGCTCGAGATCGACGGGGGGAGGGCCCCCCTCATATCGGCCTATCATGAACTCCTGATAGAGCGATTGACCGAGATGGCCTCGCTCTTCGCCGAGCAAGAGGAGGACATCGCCAGCGCGCTTGAGCGCGAGCGTCGCCATCGGCGCGCCGTCGGGAATGAGCCCGATGCCGCCGACCGCAGGCGTCGGTGGAATGCCGACGCCATTCGTCTCGTTGTAGAGCGACACGTTGCCCGAGACGACGGGGAAGGAGAGCTTGGCGCAGGCCTCGGCCATGCCTTCGACAGCTTCGGCGAACTCTCCCATGATCTCGGGGCGCTCGGGATTGCCGAAATTCATGCAGTCGGTGATGGCGAGCGGGTCGGCGCCGACGGCTGAGAGATTGCGCCAGCACTCGGCCACTGCCTGCTTCGCACCTTCGCGCGAATCTGCCGCGCAATAACGCGGTGTCACGTCGCAGGAGATGGCGAGCGCCTTTCCGGTTCCGTGCACACGCACGACCGCAGCATCGCCGCCTGGCCGCTGCACGGTGTCGGTCATGACCATGTGGTCGTATTGCTCCCAGATCCAGCGGCGCGATGAGAGCGCTGGCGAGCCCATCATGGCCTGCAGCGCCGAGAAGATGCTGTTCGGCGCCGGGACGTCGCCCGGGTCGATCAGGGCAGGCGCCGGCTTCGCTGTCCAAGGCCGCTCATAGACGGGGGCCTCATGCGCGAGCGCGGCGAGCGGAATATCGGCCTCGACCGCGCCGCGATGGCGCACCACAAGCCGTCCGGTGTCGGTGGTGTAGCCGATCACTGCGAAATCAAGCCCCCATTTCTTGAACACGCGCTCGGCGATCCGCTCCGCTTCCGGCTTGATCACCATGAGCATGCGCTCCTGGCTTTCGGACAGCATCATCTCGTAGGCGGTCATGCCTTCCTCGCGAGTCGGAACGTGGTCAAGCTCGAGCTCGATGCCGACCTCTCCCTTGTCCGCCATCTCGACCGAGGAAGAGGTGAGCCCCGCGGCACCCATATCCTGAATGGCGACAATCGCGTCCTCGGCCATCAGCTCGAGGCAGGCTTCGAGCAGGAGCTTCTCGGTGAAGGGGTCGCCCACCTGCACGGTCGGGCGCTTCTCCTCCGAGGCCTCGTCGAACTCTGCCGAGGCCATGGTGGCGCCGTGGATGCCGTCGCGCCCGGTCTTCGAGCCGACATAGACCACGGGGAGGCCGACGCCTCGTGCCGCAGACTTGAAGATG
Organism: uncultured Alphaproteobacteria bacterium; assembly: GCA_963732205.1. GTDB lineage: Bacteria > Pseudomonadota > Alphaproteobacteria > Rhizobiales > Methyloligellaceae > Methyloceanibacter. The sequence continues at coordinate 424,252 of CAVSYE010000003.1, read as the reverse complement.
CGGTTCGCATCGACCAGCCCCACACACATAGCGTTGACCAGGATGTTGTCGTTGTAGCGTGGATCGAAATTGGTCTCTCCGCCCACCGTCGGCACGCCCATGCAATTGCCATAGTCGCCGATGCCGGAGATGACGCCCGCCACGAGATGTCTCGTCTTGGGATGATCGGGCGCGCCGAAGCGGAGCGCGTTCATATTGGCGATGGGGCGCGCGCCCATGGTGAACACGTCGCGCATGATGCCGCCGACGCCGGTCGCGGCGCCCTGATAGGGCTCGATGTAGGAGGGGTGGTTGTGGCTCTCCATCTTGAACACGGCAGCCTGGCCATCGCCGAGGTCGACCACGCCCGCATTCTCGCCCGGGCCTTGGATCACTTGCGGGCCGCTCGTGGGCAGTTTCTTCAGCCACACCTTGGAGGATTTGTAGGAGCAGTGCTCCGACCACATCACCGAGAAGATGCCGAGCTCGGTGAGCGACGGCTCGCGGCCGAGCCCCTGGAAAAGTCGCTTGTATTCCTCGGGCGACAGTCCGTGCTCGGCGATGATCTCTTCAGTGATGTCTTGCGCATGGCGCGCAGCCCGTGCCGCGCTGTTCAAGGAAGCGCCTCCATGAGAGAGGCGAACATTTTGGCGCCGTCCGCTCCGCCGAGAGCTGTGTCGGCAAGCCGCTCCGGATGCGGCATCAGCCCGAGCACCGTGCCGGTCTTATTGTAGAGGCCGGCGATATTGTTGCGCGAGCCGTTGGGATTGGCCTCGTCCGTCACGGCACCATTCTCGTCGCAATAGCGGAAGGCCACGCGTCCTTCGCCTTCGAGGCGTGCGAGCGTCTTGTCGTCGGCGAAATAGCTCCCGTCCTTGTGCGCGATGGGGAAGCGCACGACGGCGCCCTGCTCGTATCGGCGCGTGTAGATCGAGTCGTTCCGCTCGACTCTGAGATGCACGTCCTTGCAGATGAATTTCAGTGTCGAGTTCCGCATCAGCACGCCGGGCAAAAGCCCCGCCTCAGTAAGAACTTGAAAGCCGTTGCAGATGCCGAGCACCGGCGTGCCCCCGCGGGCGCGCTGCGCCACCTCGCGCATCACCGGCGAGTAGGCCGCCATTGCACCCGAGCGGAGATAGTCGCCATAGGAGAAACCGCCAGGGAGCACGATCAGATCGCTCGCAGGAAGCACGCTGTCGCCGTGCCAGACCATGGCCGGCGGGCGGCCCATCGCCGCTTCGAGCGCGACGGCCGCGTCGCGGTCGCAATTCGATCCGGGAAAGACGATGACGGAGGCTTTCATGCCGTGACCTCTTTTCCCTCCCCCGAAAGGGGAGGGTCAGACCACCAAAGGTGGTCCGGGGAGGGGTCTATTGGGGGCATCACCCGCACCCGGACAGCTTTGCTGTCCGACCTCCCCCTTTCGGGGGGAGGAAGCCGCCCCTCAGGCCGCCTCAAGCTCATAGGCGTAGTTCTCGATGATGGTGTTGGCGAGGAGCTGCTCGCACATGCGCTCCACTTCCGCGCGCGCCAGCTCGGGATCCTTCTCCTCGACCTCGACCTCGATATATTTCCCCTGCCGCACATCGCCAACCGAGCCGAAGCCGAGCGAATGTAGCGCGCCTGCGATGGCCTTGCCTTGCGGATCGAGCACGCCGGGTTTCAGCGTGATGGTAATGCGCGCTTTCATCGGCCTTGCCGGCTCTTATCCCTATTTCGAGCGTACCAGGACCGGCCCCGTGCGCTGGCGTGCCGGGCTGTCGACATGGAGACCAAGCCTCCGCGCGACCTCCTGATAGGCCTCGACCAGCCCGCCCATGTCGCGGCGGAAGCGGTCCTTGTCGAGCTTGTTCTGCGTCTCGATGTCCCACAGCCGCGAGCAGTCGGGCGAGATTTCGTCGGCGAGCACGATGCGCATCGTGTCGTTCTCCCACAGCCTGCCGAACTCGCATTTGAAATCGACAAGCTTGATGCCAACACCGAGGAAAAGCCCGGAGAGGAAGTCGTTGATGCGGAGCGCGAGCGACATGATGTCGTCGATCTCCTGTGGCGTCGCCCAGCCGAAGGCAGTGACGTGCTCCTCGGTGACCATTGGGTCTCCGAGCTGATCGTTCTTGTAGTAGAACTCAACGATCGAGCGAGGTAGCGCCGTGCCCTCGTCGATGCCGAGCCGTGTCGACAGCGATCCGGCGGCGACGTTCCGTACCACGACCTCGAGCGGGATGATCTCGACCTCGCGGATCAGCTGCTCGCGCATGTTCAGCCGCTTGATGAAATGCGTCGGCACGCCGACCTCACCGAGCTTCTGGAACAGATATTCGGAGATGCGGTTGTTGAGGACGCCTTTGCCCTCGATCTTGTCGTGCTTCTTGTTGTTGAAGGCGGTGGCGTCGTCCTTGAAATGCTGGACGAGCGTGCCCGGCTCGGGGCCTTCATAGAGGATCTTGGCCTTGCCTTCGTAAATGCGCCGCCGGCGGTTCATGTTTAGTTCCTTTATCACGGATGGCTCCGACTGCTGACAAACGCCGATTGCGCGGGGAGAGGTCACCCAGTCCGCGCTAGGTGCAAAATCGCCATCGCCGGAAATCGATCAAGGGGTCTTGAGGGAACCTTAGCGTAAGGGGGGAGGGCACACAACGGCTTGCAGGGCGGGCGCAATTTGTCCCCGCAATTTGTTGATTTCCGGCCCTTTGGGCGCTATGCCTCGCCCCCGAGGACGCGCTTTTTCAAAAATCTCTGCGGGGTTTGCTCCTCGAATCGACGAGGGGCCTTAGGAGGGCAGATGGCGAGCTTCGAGGATCGCGAGAAAGGCTTCGAGCGGAAATTCGCTCATGACGAGGAGTTGAGGTTCAGGGCAACCGCGCGGCGAAACAAGCTGCTGGGCCTGTGGGCCGCAGCCGAAATGGGGATCGCGGGCGATGCCGCGCAAGCCTACGCGCGGGAGGTGATCAAGGCCGATCTCGAGCAGCCGGGTGAAGAGGACGTGTTTCGCAAGATCAGGAAGGATTTCGACGCGAAGGGGGTGCAGCAGTCAGACCACCAAATCCGGCGCAAGATGTCGGAGCTGATGGGTGAATCGGTTGCTCAGATAGAAGGGGAAGGCAAGCCGTAAGCCCCTCCATGCCCGAAGATAACTTCCGCAAAGCGGCCAAGGATCGCCGCACCTTGTTCAATGCGTGGCTCACGCTGAACAACCCGTTCCTCATCGAGATGATCGGCGGGACAGGCTGGGATTGCATTACCATCGACCAGCAGCACGGGCTCGGCGGGAACGAGGCTCTCGTGTCATGTCTCACCGCGGCGCGCGGTGCCGGGCTTCCGGCGATCGTGCGCGTCGCCGAGAACGACCCTGGGCTCATCGGCCGCGCGCTCGATGCAGGTGCGCAAGGGATCATGTGCCCAATGATCGAAACGGTGGAAGACGCTGAGGCCTTTGTGAGATCGGTCAAATACCCGCCGCGGGGCTTGCGCAGCTGGGGCCCTTACCGCGCTCGACTCGATTATGAGGGCGATTATTTCACCACCGCCAACAATTTCACCATCGCGTGTCCGCAGATCGAAACGAGGGGAGCGCTCGATCAGCTCGAGGACATCCTCTCCCTCGATGGCGTCGACATGGTCTGTCTCGGGCCTAACGACCTTTCCGTCGCGCTCACCGGGCGTCTCGACATCTGGGCGAAAGAGGTGACGGAGGCGATGACTCTCGTTCTCAGCAAATGCCGCGAGATGTCTGTCATGGCTTTGATTTTTGCCAACGACGTCGACTTCGCCAAGCCGCGCGTCGACGAGGGGTGGGACATCGTCGCGGTCGGCACGGACGCGGGCTGGTTCGGCAAGGCGGCGGCCGCAACGCTGCGCGACGCACAAGGCATCTGAGACCATACCCCCCGCGTCAACTCTAAGGCTGACGCCTCGCTACGCCTGTGCCAATATCACCCCCGGGGAATGGATCGGGGGGACTTTCATGCGATCGCTGCTTCCAAGCCTTGTTGCCGCGTCGGCGCTGATCTTCGCCGCAGGCCCTGCCTCAGCGGCGCAAGGCACGACCACGGCCGCGCTTGCTCTCCGCGCGGCGCCGGCGAGCAACACGGAGCTCCTCCTCACCATCCCGGCCGGCTCAGCCGTCACGGTCGGGCGCTGCTCGGGCGCCTGGTGCCGCGTCACCTGGAATAGCTATTCCGGCTATGCGGTGAGACGCGGGCTGACGATCGCCGTGGCCACCCCGACGCCCGGACCCGTGCGCGGCGGTTACACCACAGCCGACGGAAGCCAGCTCTGGCCGATCCTGCCGCCTTATCCCTATCGCTCGGGCTACTACCCCAAGGCCGACTGGTATCACGACATCCCGCCTTACGTGGCGATTGAGCCGTCATTCTATCGCCGGCGCTATTTCATGATCGCGCAGGAGCACAATCGCTATCGCTACGTTCCGCATATCTTCCACGGTAACCGGTACGGCGATGGCGGACCGATCGAAGATATCAACATGCGGGCAATAAGCAGTACCCTGAAGAATACCGAAGGCTACTGAAGCCTCGACGTGTCAGATCGCCATATCGCGGCCTTGCGGCTCGCGGCCTGCCGATTGGCCGGGCTAGCGCGACTCCCCGAACACGCGCCTGAAGATCGTGTCGACGTGCTTGGTGTGATAGCCGAGATCGAACTGTGCGCGCACCAGGTCCTCTGACAGCGCTTTGCCCACGTCCTTGTCGGACAGGAGCGCCGCGAAGAAATCGCCGCCCTCGTTCCAAACCTTCATCGCGTTACGTTGCACGATGCGATAGGCCTCCTCGCGAGGAATTCCGGCTGCCGTGAGCGCCAGCAATACGCGCTGGGAATGGACGAGCCCACCGAGCCGGTCGAGATTGGCCTTCATGCGCTCAGGATAGACCACCAGGTTTGTGATGATCCCGGCAAGGCGGCTGAGCGCAAAGTCGAGGGCAATGGTGGCGTCAGGTCCGATCACCCGCTCGACCGAGGAGTGGGAGATGTCGCGCTCATGCCAGAGCGCCACGTCCTCCAGCGCCGGCATGGCGTAGCCGCGCACAATGCGCGCCAAACCCGTCAGGTTCTCCGACAGGACCGGGTTCCGCTTATGCGGCATGGCCGAGGAGCCCTTTTGCCCCTCGCTGAAATATTCCTCAACTTCGAGCACCTCGGTCCGCTGCAAGTGTCTGATCTCGGTCGCGAGCCGCTCGACCGAGCTCGCCACCACGGCAAGCGTCGCGAAATAGATGGCGTGGCGGTCGCGCGGGATGACCTGCGTCGACACCGGCTCGACCGTCAATCCGAGCTTCTTCGCCACATAGGCCTCGACCCTCGGATCGACATGAGCAAAGGTGCCGACCGCACCCGAGATCGCGCACGTTCCGACTTCCTCGCGCGCCCGGATCAGCCGCTCCTTGGCGCGGGCGAACTCGGCATAGGCGACCGCGAGCTTGAGCCCGAAGGTGGTGGGCTCGGCGTGGACGCCATGGCTCCTGCCGACGGTCACCGTGTCCTTGTGCTCGAAGGCGCGCGCCTTGAGGGCGGCGAGCAGTGCGTCGATATCGGCGATGAGAATGTCCGCGGCCTCGACCAGTTGCACGTTGAAGCAGGTGTCGAGTACATCGGATGAGGTGAGCCCGGCATGGAGAAAGCGTGCCTCAGGACCCACGTGCTCGGCGACCGACGTCAGGAAGGCGATGACGTCGTGCTTAACCTCCCGCTCGATCTCGTCGATGCGGCCGATGTCGAAGCTGCCGCGCTTCTTGACCGCCTCAGCCGCCTCCTTGGGGATCTGGCCAAGCTCGACCATGGCCTCAGCGGCGTAGGTTTCGATCTTGAGCCAGATGCGGAATTTGGCCTCGGGCTCCCATATGCGAGTCATTTCAGGGCGGCTGTAGCGGGGGATCATGCGAGAGAAAATGCCTCTTCACGAGTGGGTTTGCGGGAATACGCGAAACCTCTATCAGAGCGGTGGGCCACCCTCAATTCGGGAGGACCGAAACTTCGCCCGTTCCAGATCCTTACCCCTTCACGTATCGACTTCTCTGGCCTCCCGCGGGCCGAAGATAGCGATATAGATCGCCGCTGCTGCGATCAGCGCTGCGTAGGCAGGGCGAGGGGGCACCAGCATGAAGATGACGAAGGAGACAAGGTCGCTCTGCGAAGCCCAATAGAGCCCCTGCACCGACCAATCCTGCTGGCTCGGATAGGTGACGTGGCTATTGATGACTCGAAGCAGGCCGCCGAAGCTCGAGAAGGCGACGACGAAGATGAAAAGCGCGAACAGGAAGCGCACCACGAAGCCGCGCTTGGCGGCGAATTGCTGAACCCACCAGGTAGTGAGCGCGGCAAACGCCCCGGCGAAGCCGACGATGCGAAGGCTCTGCTGCGCCTGCTCGTTCATCACCGTGTTCATGTAGTCGCCGACGAGGAGGGCCCACATCGAGATGCCAATCACGAGCGCAAAACAGGCAGCAAGCACGAAGCCTACCACCTTGTCGAAAGTCACTTTTTCCATTGCCGCTCCCCCTTCCTCTCGGCCCAGGGACTATGCCGGGGAAATGATCCGGCTGCAATCGGCGCCTGCCATGCTGACTTCTTTGCCGCTCGCGTCTATGGTGCGCCCGCATCATCAAACCGGCCTGAGGAGGCGCTGAATCATGGCATTCGACGATCTGGAGGCTGAGCTTGCCCTCCTCATCAACCAGATGGACACCCAGCCCGAGAATCCCCACGACCTCTATCTTCGCATCATGGAGAAGCTGAACGAGTTCAAGGCGCTCGGGCTGCCACTCCCCGACGATCTTGTGCGGGTGGAGCGGGAGCTCGAGGACTATTTCAAGTCGCAGGAAGCTCCCGCCAAGAAGAGCTAGCCCGCGGCCTTGGGCTCATCGTCGGTGATCTGCTCGTAGGTCCCGTTAGACCAGCGATAGACGGCATAAGGCGGCAAATTCGGGTCGCCCTTTTCGTTGAATTTGAACTTGCCGATCACCGTATCGAACTCGGTGTCGTTGAGCGCCTTCACCACGTCGGCCGAGTCGACTGACTTCGCCTTATCCGCCGCCTGCTTCCAGGCCTGGATTGCGGCGTAGGTGTAGAGTACATAACCCTCGGGCTCGATGCCCTTGTCCTTGAAGCGCTTCACCACCTCGGCGGCGGCCGGGTTCTTGCGCGGGTCAGGCGAGAAGGTCATGAGCGTGCCTTCGCCGGCGGGGCCGGTGATCGACCAGAATTCCTGGGTGATGAGCGCGTCGCCGCCCATGAGGATCGTGTTCATACCCTGATCGCGCATCTGGCGAATGATGAGTCCGGCTTCGGTGTGATAGCCGCCGAAATAGACGACATCGATATTGGCCTGCTTGAGCTTGGAGACGAGCGCCGAGTAGTCCTTCTCGCCGGCGGTGATCGCCTCGTACATCGCTTCCTGCTTGCCGGCCTCGTTCATCGCCTTCTTGGTCTCATCGGCCAGGCCCTTGCCGTATGCCGTCTTGTCTTGGACGAAGGCGATATTCTTGTCGGCGAAATGTTTGGCGAGATATTTGCCGGCGACGCCGCCTTGCTGATCGTCACGGCCGCAGACCCGATAGATATTCGGCCCGGCGCGGTCATCGGTGAAGGCGGGGTTGGTCGAGGCCGGCGAGATCTGCACCAAGTTCGACTCCGCGTAGACCTTTGACGCCGGGATCGAAGAACCGGAGCAATAATGGCCGGCGACAAGCGCCACGCCGTTTCCGGCCATCTGGTTGGCGACGGCCACTGCCTGCTTCGGATCGCAGGCGTCGTCGCCGATATCGAGATCGAGTTTCTTGCCGAGGACGCCGCCCGCGGCGTTGATGTCATCGACCGCCATCTGGGCGCCATTGGTCATCTGCTGGCCGAACGAGGCATACTGACCCGTGACCGGGCCGACCACGGCGATTGGGATCGTGTCGCTTCCCTTTCCGCCGTCGCCACAAGCGGCCATCACGACGGCCACGGCAAGGGCTGCGAACAGCCCGGCAAAGCGCTTCATCGTCACCTCCCTCTACAAGGACCGTTTCGACTTTACATCATTTGCCCGTCTGGCGAGCGGGCTGAAATCAGGCCTTACGGTCGCGCCAGGTGAGCAGGCCCGTCCGCTCATAGAGCCACCGATATTGGGTGACCATTTGCGTTGTGCGCATGACGCGGAAGCCCAGACAGGCGGCAGCGGCAAGGATCACATAGGTGACGAGATAGTAGTAGGGCGAGAGGAGGCGGCCGTCGAACAGCGCGTAGTGGAAGAAACGGACGGCCGCAGCGAGCAACGCCGTGTAGAAGAAGACGCGCCAGAACGGCTTCCAGCTGCGCGCGAGCCCACGACCTGAGAGGAACGCAGCGCCGCCGCCGAGGATCACGGTCAGCACGAGGAAGACGAGGGGACCGTCGTCGGAAAGCCAACTCATTTGCGCACTCCGACGTGCGGAGCGGTCTGCGCGCCGCCTTCGAGATAGGCGGCCTGCACCTCGGGACTGCCGAGGAGTTCGGCGCCAGTGCCGCTCATGGTGATCTTGCCGTTGACCATGACATAGCCGCGATGAGCGAGCCGGAGCGCATGATAGGCGCTCTGCTCGACGAGGAAGACCGTCAGACCGTATTCGGTATTGAGCGCGCTGATGGCGGCGAAGATCTGCTTCACGATCAGCGGGGCAAGCCCAAGCGAGGGCTCGTCGAGCAGGAGAAGGATCGGCCGGCCCATCAACGCGCGGGCGATCGCCAGCATTTGCTGCTCGCCGCCCGACAACGTGCCACCGCGTTGATTCTGGCGCGCCTTGAGCAGCGGAAATAGGCTGAACACGTGATCGAGGTCCTTGTCGAACGCGGCCGGATCGTTGGCGACGATCGCGCCCATTTGCAGGTTTTCCAGCACTGTCATGCGCGAGAAGATGCGCCGTCCCTCAGGCGACTGCACGATCCCGAGTCGAGCCACCTCATGCGTGGGCAGAGAGGTGATGTCACGCCCCTGGAACAGGATATGGCCTTCGCGCGCACGTGGTCGGCCGAAGATCGTCATCATCAGCGTGGTCTTGCCCGCACCGTTGCCGCCGATCAGCGCGACGATCTCCCCCTGTTTGATGTCGAGGCTGACGCCGTGCAGGATCGGGAGTACGCCGTAGCAAGCCGTCACCTTGCGCAGCTCGAGCATGGGTGTCGTCATGCCCGCACCTCGCGCTTGACCTCCGACAGCTCTTCGTCGGGGACGCCGAGATAGGCAGCGATCACGCGCGGATCGTTGCGTGCCTCCTCGGTCGTGCCGTCGGCGATCTTTCTACCGTAGTCGAGCACGACGACGTGGTCGGAGATGCGCATGACGACGCTCATGTCGTGTTCGATGAGGAGGAGCGCGATGCCCTGCTCCTTGCGGATGGAGAAGAGAAGCTCGTTCAGTCCGTCGCTCTCCCGTGCATTCAGTCCCGCTGCCGGCTCGTCGAGGCAGAGCAGAAGCGGACGCGTGCACATGGCGCGAGCGATCTCGAGCCGCCTCTGATCGCCATAGGGCAGTGAGCCGGCGGCTTCGTCGGCGCGCCGCGCCAGCCCGACGCGGTCGAGCCAGTGGAGCGCATAGTCGACCGCGCCCTTCTCGGCCCTGGCAAAGCCCCCGATGTGGAGAATGGCACCGACCGTGGCAAAGATGCCGAACCCAAGAACGGAGCCGCTAGGAAGGCCCGAGGCGCGGGTCAGTGCGTTGTGCTGCGCCACCATCAAATTTTCCAAGACGGTCATGCCCTGAAACAGCCTGATGTTCTGGAAGGTGCGGGCGACGCGCGCATCGGAGTTGATCACGTGATCATCGAGCTGCTCGAGTCTGAAGCTTTGACCGTCGGGATGATCGAGCTGCATTAATCCTTCGGTGGGCTTGTAGAAGCCGGTGATGCAGTTGAATACGGTGGTCTTGCCCGCGCCGTTCGGACCGATCAGCGCGGTGATGTCGTTGCGCCCGACCTCGAACGAGACGTCATCGATGGCGACAAGCCCGCCGAAGCGCATGGTGAGGTGTTCGACCTTGAGCAGGGGATCTTTGTGCCACGGCTTCATGCGCGGCCTTCTTTGACCAGGTCTTTGGAGATGGTGTGTGCCTTCTTGAGCACGATGGTCGGCGAGCGTGTGCCGACGATGCCGCGCGGGCGCCAGACCATGATCGCCACCATGGCGATGCCGAACAGGAGCATGCGGTAGAGCGCAGGATCGAATCCGTGCCCGAACACATCCTGGAGCCAATCGGTATGGCGCAGCGCCTCGAAGCCTCCGATCATGACGATCGCGGCGACGGCGACGCCGAGCTGGCTGCCCATGCCGCCGAGCACGACGATGGCGAGGATGATGGCGGATTCGATGAAGGTGAAGCTCTCGGGGCTGATGAAGCCCTGGCGCGTGGCGAAGAAGCTTCCCGCAAGCCCGCCGAACAGCGCACCCGTCGCAAACGCGGTGAGCTTGGTGATGGTGGTGTTGATGCCGAGCGAGCGGCAGGCGATCTCGTCCTCGCGCATCGCTTCCCAGGCGCGGCCGATGGGAAGGCGCCGAAGCCTGAGCGTCACGAGATTGGTGATCAGCGCGAGCCCGAGGATCACGTAATAGAGAAAGATGATGCCTTGGAGCGGGTCGTAGCGGAGGTCGAAGAAGCTGGCGAAGGTCTCAGGGCCCGCAGCCGCGAAGGGGAGGCCGAAGAAAGTTGGCTTGGGAATGTCGGAGATGCCGTTTGGCCCATTGGTTACGTCGGTCCAGTTGAGCAGCACGATGCGCACGATCTCGCCGAAGGCAAGCGTGACGATGGCGAGATAGTCGCCGCGAAGTCTGAGGACCGGGAATCCAAGCACGACGCCCCACAGCGCGGCTGCCGCACCCGCGATCGGCAAGCACATCCAGAAGCCGAAGCCGAAATAAGTCGCGAGCAGGGCGAAGACGTAAGCCCCGACGGCGTAGAAAGCGACGTAGCCGAGGTCGAGCAGACCGGCGAGGCCCACCACGATGTTCAGCCCCCAGCCGAGCATCACATAGGTCAGCACCAGGATCGACAAGTCGAACAGGTATCGGAGCGGGAGGCCGAGATGGAATGCCTTGTCGAGCAGGTAGGAGCAGAGCGGGAACAGAATGGCGAACAGGATGCCACCGATGGTGAAGATGCGCCCATAAGGAAGGTCGGGGAAGAAGTAGACGATGGTCCGCCGCATCGCGCCGATAAAAAGAAAGCCCAGCACGAGCGCCGCGATCAGCACGAAGGCTGGTGCCCACACGATGCTCGCGATGATGAGCGTGAGAGCGGCGGCGCCGGCGACCGAGCCGAGCACGATCAGATCGCGACGGTCGAAGCGCTCGCGGGTGAACAGCTTGGCGAAGGGCGTGGTGATCGGGTACTCGGCCTGCCAAACGAACAGGCTCAAGAGCAGCCTGCCGACCACGACGATGCCGACGACGATGGCGAGCAGCATGGGGCGGGACTTCAGTGTGAGCCCGGTGACGTTGTCGACGGTGCGTTCGCCGAGAAGGAGGCAGAACAGCAAGAAGGCGATCACGCCGGCGATGAGTGCGTCGGCGACGGCAGCCTGGAGCCGTTGGCCGAACGATTTGCCGGGCTCCGCCAAGGGGGTCAAACCTTCTCCACTTCAGGACGGCCGAGCAGCCCGGTGGGGAAGAAGATGAGCACGACGGCGAGCATCGAGAAGGCCGCCACGTCCTTGTACTCGATGGTGAAATAGGCGGACCAGAAGGTCTCGATCAGACCGATGACGAGGCCGCCCAGCATGGCGCCAGGCAGCGAGCCGATGCCGCCGAACACGGCTGCTGTAAACGCTTTAATGCCGGCGACGAAGCCGATGTAGAAGTCGATGACCCCATAATAGAGAAGGTAGAGAAGGCCGGCGACGGCGGCGAGCGCCGCTCCCATCACGAAGGTGAGCGAGATGGTGCGGTCGACATTGACGCCGGAGAGGGAGGCCATGAGCCGATCCTGTTCGCAGGCGCGCTGCGCGCGGCCGAGCGGCGTCCGCGAGATGATCAGCCAGAACACCGCCATCAGCACGAGCGTCGTCACCACGATCAGGATCTGGATGTTGGAGAGGATGACCTCGAAGCCACCCTGCTTGAACAACTCGTAGCCCCCTGTGATCACGGGCTGGAGCGGTTTCACCCGCGCCCCTTGTGACACCTGGATGAAATTCTGCAGCACGATCGACATGCCGATGGCCGTGATCAGCGGAGCAAGGCGGAAGGATTCGCGCAACGGCCGGTAGGCGATGCGCTCGACCGTCCAGCCCCATACCGCGGTCAGCGCCATGGCGATGACGAGCACGAGAAAGAGCGCGATCGGAATTGCCGTAACCCCGAGGCTCAGCAAGAGCAGGAAGGCGATCAGCGCAATGAACGCGCCGACCATGAAGATGTCACCATGGGCGAAGTTGATCATGCCGATGATGCCATAGACCATGGTGTAGCCGATGGCGATCAGCCCGTAGATCGAGCCAAGCGCGATGCCGTTGATGAGCTGCTGTAGGAAATAGGCCATGGCTTAAGCCTGCCTCGCCTTCCCCCGAAATGGGCTTGCAGACAAAGGAATGCGGGCCCCGCCAGCCCGCGTGCGACCCCTTCTTAGCAAGAAGGGCGCGACGCGTACAACGCTGCGTGAAGGGCAGGAATGCCCAAGATTACAGCAGGAGGTGGGAGCCGTCGCAAAAGGGCGGATCGCCGGTATCCTTGCAGCCGCATAGAAGCGCCGTCTCGTTCCGCTCGGCCGTGAACGTCAACGGCTCGATGCCAGTGCCCTCATGCGAGCCATCGCAAAAGGGTTGCTTCTTGCTTCGGCCGCAGCGGCACCACGCGTAACGTCGGCCGGCCTGAAGCTCGACTTGATAGGGGCTGAGCTGTGGTCGTTCCGGCTCTGACATTGGCGCTTTCCCAGCAAGGCTTTTCCAGCCTGAATTGTTACTCCTTAGTCAATTCGTCGCGGCCACACAAGGAAGGCGAGGAAGTCGAAGTGAAGGTGAAGACGCCGCGGGCCCGGGCGTCGAGCGCCGTTAATTCGCTGGGAATCTGTTGCCTGCAAGATCGGCTCTTGAGCAATTCGGGACGAAGGGTCGCGCGAGCGGTTATGAGCGCAAAAAGACTTAAGTCGATGGCCCAACCGGACCATAGAGGGCAAAAAGCCGGATCGGCACATTGCGCCGATTGCAACAACGCCCGCGTGAGGCTTTCCGGCCGGGGACGGATAGCGACCAAGGCGCCTTTGGAGGCCGTCCATGGCTGAGTTGATCTACGCGGGCCTTGCCCTAGCTGCGCTGTTCGCGCTTGCAATGAAGCGCGCGCCGCTGTGGCTTTGGGCGCTTTACGTCGCGATTTTCACCTTCACCGCGCAGATGGGCGTCGTCCATGGACACCTGCATTGGCCGATGTTTCCCTGGTGGTCGTTTCTTGGCTGGGTCGCCGCGGCACTCCTGTTCATGGCGAGCTTCCCCGAGCTCAAGCGCAAATACATCACGCTTCCCACCTATCGCGCGCTGAAGGGCGTCATGCCCACCATCTCCGAGACCGAACGCGAGGCGCTCCAGGCGGGTACGATCGGCTGGGACGCCCAATTGTTCAGCGGCAAGCCGGACTGGTCGAAGCTTCGGCGCGTGGCGCCGATCACTCTGACCGGTGAGGAGCGCGCCTTCCTCGATGGTCCGACGAACGAGCTGTGCAAGCGCCTCAACGACTGGCGCATCCGCCACGATCTGCACGACATCCCCGACGATATCTGGCGTTTCGTCCGCGAGAACGGCTTCCTCGGCATGCTCATCTCGCGCGACCATGGCGGGCTTGGCTTCTCGGCCCAGGCCCAGTCGCTCATCATCGGCAGGATCTCCTCGCGCAGCCCCGACGGCGTCACCATCGTCATGGTGCCGAATTCTCTCGGCCCCGGCGAGCTGATCGAGAAATACGGCACCAAGGAGCAGAAGGAGAAATTCCTGCCGCGGCTTGCCAAGGGTGAGGAGATTCCGTGCTTTGCCCTGACCGGCCCGTTCTCAGGCTCTGATGCCGCCTCGATGCGCGATATCGGCGTGGTCGCCGAGGGCAGGCACGAAGGCAAGGAGACGCTTGGCATCAAGCTCTCCTGGGACAAGCGCTACATCACGCTCGCGCCGAACGCGACGCTGCTCGGCCTCGCTTTCCGCCTGTTCGACCCCGAGAATCTGCTCGGACGCGGCGAGGATGTCGGCATCACGCTTGCGCTGGTGCCGACCAATCATCCCGGTGTCGAGATCGGCAGGCGCCATCTCCCGGCTGGAGCGGCGTTCCCCAACGGACCGACACGTGGGCGCGACGTCTTCATTCCGATCGACTGGATCATCGGCGGGTCCGAGCGCGCAGGTCAGGGCTGGCGCATGCTGATGGCCTGCCTCGCCGCGGGCCGCTCCATTTCTCTCCCCGCGACGAGCGCGGCGGCCACCAAAGCCCTGCTGCGAACGACCACGGCCTATGCCCGCATCAGAAAGCAGTTCAGCCTGCCGATCGGCTTCATGGAAGGGGTAGAAGAGCCGCTGGCGCGCATGGCCGAGGCGGCTTACGAGCTCGAAGCGGCGCGCGCCGTGACCGCCTCGATGGTCTCGGCCGGGGAGAAGCCGGCCGTCATCTCGGCGCTTCTCAAATATGTGTCGACCGAGCGCATGCGCCAGAGCGTGAACGATGCGCTCGATATCCATGGCGGACGCGGCATCTGCGACGGGCCCTCGAACTACATCCAGGGTGCCTACCAGATGATGCCGGTTTGCATCACCGTTGAGGGCGCAAACATCCTGACGCGGACCCTGATCACCTTTGCTCAAGGGGCGCTCCGCAGCCACCCTTATCTCTTCACCGAGATCGAGGCCTTGCAGGACGAGGATCGGGAGCGCGGGATCGAGCTCTTCGAGGAGACGCTCGGGGAGCATGTGTCGTTCACCCTCTCTAATGCCAGCGGCTCGCTGTTCCATAATGTGACCTTCGGCATCTTCGCCTCGTCACCGCGCAGTGCGGGGCCGACCCGGCGCTGGTGGAAACAGCTTGCCCGCGCCTCGCGCTCCTTTGCGCTTGTTGCCGACATGACCGTAGCGTTGCTCGGCGGCGGCCTCAAGGTGAAGCAGAAGATCACCGGGCGCATGGCCGACGCGCTCGCCGAGCTTTATCTGCTTTCTTCCGTGCTGAAGCGCTTTGAGGACGACGGCCGGCAGGCCGCCGACCTTCCGCTTGTCAATTATTGCGCGACAAACTGCCTCTACCGCTTCGATCAGGCGCTGCTCGGGGTGCTGCGCAATTTCCCCGTGCGGACCGCTGCTTGGGCTATGCGGCCGCTTGTGTTTCCGTTCGGCACGCGCGCGCCCGCGAGCGACGTGCATGGCAAGGCGATCGCGCGCCAAGTGCTTCAGCCCGGCGCCTTCCGCGACCGTCTTACGCGCGACATCTTCTCGCCCGACGATCCGAATGATCGCGTCGGACTGCTCGAATATACGCTGAAAAAAGTGATCGCGAACGAAGTGGCGGACAAGAAGCTCGAGCGCGCCGTACGCAAGGGCGAAGTCCACCGCTATCACAACAATGACTGGATCGCCGAGGCCAAGTCGAAGGGCGTGCTGACTGAGGAAGAGGCGACGGCGTTGGCTGAGCTTCGCGATCTCGTGGCGCGCGTCATTGCCGTCGATGATTTCGACGCTGCAGCGCTAGCAAAGCGCCATTCTCCCAACCCGCAAGGTTCCCCGCTTTCTGCGGTCAGGCCCGAGCAGCACGAGCATATTGCCGCCGAGTAAGTGAGCATGGCGACGACACTCCCCAATCTGCAAGACTGGCACTTCACCGTCGATTTCGAGAACATCGCCTGGGCCCTGATGGACCGCAAAGACGAGAGCATGAACTCGCTCGGCCGCCGCGCCACCGAGGAGCTCGGCGAGATCGTCAAGGCGGTGGAGGCGGCTGCGGCGAATGGCGAGGTCAAAGGCCTCGTCATCATGAGCGCCAAGGATCGCAGCTTCATCGCCGGCGCCGACATCCGCGAATTCGAGGGCTTCGATACCGAAGAGAAAATCAAGGACGTGGTGCGGCAAACTCTCGAGCTGTTCGATCGCATCGATCGGCTCCCTGTCACCGTCGTTGCCGCCATCCATGGCTATTGTCTCGGCGGCGGGCTTGAATTGGCGCTCGCATGCGACTGGCGCATCGCCGATCGCGAGGAGGGCACGCGGCTGGGCTTTCCCGAGGTGAAGCTCGGCATGTTCCCGGGTCTCAACGGCACGGTGCGCTCCATTCAACTCGCCGGCCCCATGGATGCCATGACCGCGATGCTGACCGGCAAGATGCTCCGTCCTGCTGCGGCCAAGGCCATGGGCCTCGTCGATCAGCTCGTCCCGACCCACCACAATCTTCGCTGGGCCGCACGCAAGGCGGTGCTGCAGAAGCGCCTATCGAAAGGCGCGCCGTGGTGGAAGAAGTTGATGCTGAAACAGCCCGTCCGCGGGATGCTGGCGAAGCAGATGCGGGAGAAGACCGCCGCCAAGGTGCGCGAGGAGCATTACCCCGCGCCCTTCCGCCTGATTGAGCTGTTCGAGCATTACGGCGACGATCCCGAGACCATGCGCATCGCCGAGACGGAGATGTTCGCGCCACTGATGGCGAGCGAGGCCTCGCGCAATCTCCGCCGCGTGTTCAAGCTCTCCGAGATGTTGAAGGACGACGCGCCGAAAGAGGGTTTCAAGCCGCGCCGTGTGCACGTGATCGGCGCCGGCACCATGGGAGGAGACATCGCCGCCTGGTGCGTGGTGCAGGGGATGCAGGCGAGCCTTCAGGATCTCGACGAGGCCCAGATCGGAAAAGCGCTCGCTCGAGCCAAAGGCCTGTTCAAGCGCCACCTCCGTACCAAGCTCGCGATCGATGCGGCGGTCGCGCGGCTCATCGCCGATCCCGAGGGCAAATACGTGAAACATGCCGACGTGGTGATCGAGGCGATCGTCGAGCGGCTCGACGTCAAGCAGAAGCTGTTTGCCGCGCTCGAGAAAGAGATCAAGCCGGGCGCGGTGCTCGCAACTAACACCTCTTCGCTGAAACTCGAGGACATCGCCCACCCGCTTGCCGATCCTGGGCGTTTGGTCGGACTGCATTTCTTCAATCCCGTTGCTCAGCTTCCTCTGGTCGAGGTCGTGCGCGGGGCGCAGACGCGCGAGGAGGAGGTGCGCAAGGCGTGCAGCTTCGTCACCGCCATCTCCAAGCTGCCGCTTATCGTCAAGGACGGAGCGGGCTTCCTCGTGAACCGGGTGCTTGCGCCGTACCTCATGGAGGCGGTGCGCCGCTATCAGCTCGGCGAGCCGCGCGAGAAGATCGATCAGGCGGCAATGAAGTTCGGCATGCCGATGGGACCGCTCGAGCTGATGGACCTAGTCGGGCTCGACATCGCCAATCACGTCGGCCAGGAGTTGAACTTGGCGCCGGAGACCGACAATGTGCTCGCGAACCTCGTCAAGCAGGGCAAGCTCGGCAAGAAAACGGGCGAGGGCTTCTATGTCTGGGTCGAAGGCAAGCCTAAGCGCGAGGAGGCCACCTACGATCAGGCGGAGCTTGAGCGGCTGGGCCGCGAGCTTGTGCAACCGATGCTGGACGAGGCCGAGCGGGCGCTCGCCGCGCAGGTGGTCGCCGACGCTGATCATGTCGATGCCGGCGTGATCTTTGGCACGGGCTTCGCGCCGTTCCGCGGCGGCCCCCTGCATTATCGGCGCAACGAGAAGGCGGCAGAAACTGCGGCCGCCGCTGCGGCATAGCTGAAGGGCCACTGAGGGATGACTGATGCTTCGATGGGGCGTGTTGCGGTGCTCGGCGGATCACGCATCCCTTTTTGTCGCTCGCACACGGCCTATGCCGAGCTCTCCAACCTCGACTTGCTGATCGCGGCGCTGGGCGGTCTCGTCGATCGCTTCGCGCTACACGGCGCCCATATCGATGAGGTGGTTGGCGGCGCCGTCGTCACCCACGCCAAGGACTGGAACCTTGCCCGCGAGGCCGTCATCGGCAGCGCACTCGCGCCGACCACGCCCGGCATCACCATGATGCAGGCCTGCGGCACAAGCCTCGCCGGCGCGCTCAATCTCGCGGCCAAGATCGCCATCGGCCAGATCGAATCCGGCATATCGCTCGGCACCGACACGACGAGCGATGCGCCGATCGTTTTTCAGCGGCGATTCGCGCAGCGCTTAGTGAAGGCCTCCCGGGCCAGGGGCTTTGGTCAGAAGCTCAGCCCCTTCAAGGGCTTCACCCCAGCTGAGCTTGCTCCGCTGCCCCCCTCGACCTCTGAGCCCCGTACTGGACTTGGCATGGGCGAGCATTGCGAGCTGATGGCCAAGGAATGGGGGATCGCCCGTGAGGCGCAGGATCTTCTCGCCTATGAAAGCCACAAGAAGGCGGCAGCAGCCTATGACGAAGGCTTCATGGACGATCTTGTCGTTCCCTGCGCCGGCGTCTTCCGCGACAACAACATCCGGGAGGATATCTCCCTGGAAAAAATGGCGGAACTGAAGCCCGTTTTCGACCGCTCGGGCTCTGGCACGATCACGGCCGCCAACTCCACGCCGCTTACCGATGGGGCCGCCACCGTGCTGCTCTCCTCCGAGGAATGGGCAAAAAAGCGCGGAATTCCCATTCAGGCCTTTTTGACGCTAGGCCGCACTTCGGCCGTAGATTTCGTTCAAGGTGAAGGTCTTCTGATGGCGCCGACCGTCGCCGTGAGCGAATTACTCGCTAAAGCCGGCTTAGCGCTTCAGGATTTTGACTTTTACGAGATTCACGAGGCCTTTGCGGCTCAGGTGCTGGCAACTTTGAAGGCGTGGGAATCAGAGGATTATTGCCGCAAAAGGCTCGGGCGGAGCGCGGCTCTTGGATCGATCGACCGGACGAAGCTGAACGTCAAGGGGTCTTCAATAGCTTTCGGGCATCCTTTTGCGGCAACTGGCGCAAGAATCCTGGCAGTTCTGGCCAAGCTGCTGCATAGTGAGGGTGGCCGGAGGGGATTGATTTCGGTGTGTACGGCTGGCGGCATGGGTGTCGCCGCAATTCTGGAAGGCTCGGAGGTACGAACCTAGCCAGATGCGCGAACCTTGCCGTAGATCATAAAAATGCGCGAAAACACGCGCTACAGGTGAACACGGGACAGGGGGCAAGACCTAAGTGGCCGTGGCGTAGGAGCGCCACCGGCGAGGCTATTACGGAGGTGCTTATGAGGCATCATGCGTTCGCTGCGGCGTTGGGACTTGCGACCGCTGCTCTGCTTGCTCCCTGCAGCCAGTCCCAGGCGGCCACAGCTGACCCAACCGGTTATTGGTACAAGCCGGACGCCGAGCGTGAGTCGAAGATCCAGGTATTCAAATGCGGCGCTGGCAAGTCTCAGCTTTGCGCCAAGATCATTTGGCTGAAGGACCCCAACGACAGCAGGGGCAGGGCTCTGCACGACATACGCAACGAGGACCCCTCGATGCGTGACCGTCCAATCGTTGGACTGACCATCTTCGCTGGCCTCGTGCCGAGTGCACCAGCCACCTGGACCGGCAAAATCTATAACCCCGAGGACGGCCATACTTACGCCGCGACCCTCACCATGGTGTCGCGCAGCCAGATCACGCTCAGGGGCTGCAAGGCTTGGCTGCTGTGCGGCGAGAAGCAGTGGCTGAGAACCTCAGCACCGCCTGCGGCCGTTCCCGCGACGGCGCCGGAAGGCACTCAGCAGATCGAGGCTTCGGCGACGCCTAATGCCGGCGCTCCGGCTGCCTCAACAGCGACCGCTACTGCAACCCCTGCTGTTCCCGCCAAGGCTGAAGCGACCCCGGCTCCCGCTGCGCCGACATTCGAAGCTGCCGTGGATCATTCGGTTCCGGTTGCCGAGGCCCATGCCGCTCATGCCGTGCCCGCGCCGGCAGCAGTCGATGCTTCGGCGGCGCCGGCGCCCCAAGTCATGTCGCAGCCCGTCTCGCTGGTATCGCCCGCGCCCATCCAGAGCGGTGAGAAGGGCTATGGCTTCCTGAATGCTTCGATGACGTCGGAGACCGCCGCCAAATATTCCGGCGAGAACGTCTCAAGCATGTTCAGCATGACAAATCCGCTTCCGACTGAGTCGACGACG
Organism: uncultured Alphaproteobacteria bacterium; assembly: GCA_963732205.1. Lineage (GTDB taxonomy): Bacteria > Pseudomonadota > Alphaproteobacteria > Rhizobiales > Methyloligellaceae > Methyloceanibacter. Next base: position 404,169 of record CAVSYE010000003.1, on the reverse strand, counting down.
CAAACGGTTTCGACGCAGCCAGCGGCTCCGGTGGCGCCGGTCAAGGCGCAGTCGTCTGTCGCGACGCAGGCTGCCGCCGATCAGGCCGTCCCTGTCCCTTCGCAGAAGCCGAAGGCCAATGCGAAGGCGCAAGTGATTGCGTCTAAGTCTGCGACGAAAGCGACTGAGGGTTCCGCCGCCGGTCAGGGCGCGCCGGTGCCTGACGAGGGGGCGACCGCTCAGGCTGAGGCTGACACACAGTCGGCACAAGCCGACGCGACGGATGTCGAACCGGTTCCGCTCACGCGTCGACAGTTGCGGAAGCTAAGGAAACAGCAAGAGATCGAGCAGGGCGGGCGGGAGCCGATCTTCCCCTGGCTACGCTAGTCTCTCATCGCACGGAAATTCGATTGACCTCTCGCCGGCCTTGTGCCGGCGAGAGCTTTTCTGCCTGACGGTCAGCGCCTACTCTCGGCGCGGAGCTCGCGGCGCGACAGCTTGCCGACGAGCGTCTTTGGCAATTCGTCGCGGAACTCGATCTCGGCAGGTAGCTCGAGCTTGGAGAGCTTATCCTTGAGGAAATGGATGAGCTCCTCCGCCGTCGCTTGCTTGCCTTCCTTCAATTTGACGAAGGCCTTCGGTGCCTCGCCGCGATAGGCGTCGGGAATGCCGATCACGGTCGCCTCGGCGACGGCCGGATGTTCGTAGAGCGCATCTTCGATCCGTCTTGGATAGACCTTGAAGCCCGAGGCGTTGATCATGTCCTTGATGCGATCGACGATGAAGACGTAGCCGTCCTCGTCCATGTAGCCGACATCGCCGGTGCGGAAGAATCGGCCAACGAAGCAATCCTCCGTGTCTTGCGGCTTGTTCCAATATCCGGTCATCACCTGTGGCCCAGCGATGCAGATCTCGCCGGTCTCACCTTGGGTGAGCTCCAGCTCCGGGTCATCGAGCGAGCGGATGGAGATCTCGGTTCCAGGTAGCGGCAGGCCGATCGATCCTTCGCGCGGCGCCTCGGGCGGATTGCATGAGACGACGGGAGAGGTCTCGCTCAAGCCGTAACCCTCGACCAGCGTCGCGCCGGAGATCTTCTCGAAGCCGCGCTTCACTTCGAGCGGCAGAGCAGCGCCGCCGGCGATGCAATATTTGAGCGAGCTCAAGTCGAAGTTGGCGATATGCGGATGACGCAGCATAGCGTTGAATAAAGTCGGCACGCCCGGCATCATCACGGGACGGAGTTTGCTGATCAGCTTGAGCGTCGGGATCAACTCGAACTTCGGCAGGAGAATGATCTCAAGACCGTGGCTGATGCCGAAATTCATCACCGCGGTCATGGCAAAGACGTGGAAGAGCGGCAGCACGCCGAGAATGCGGTCGCCCTTCTTGGCGATCGAGTTCTGCCAGGCTTGAACCTGGCCGACATTGACCGATAGATTGGCGTGGGACAGCATCGCCCCTTTGGGCGTGCCGGTCGTCCCCCCGGTATATTGCAGCACGGCAATCGCCTCGGGCGTGATGGAAGGTCTCTCGTGGCGGCCATCATTGTTGAGCAGATCCTGCGCGAGCACGACCTTGCCGTGAGCGCCGGAGCCGCTGACCGCCGCGAGTTTGGCCCTCTGCGTGAGCCTGAACCCTACCGATTTCAACGCCGGCAGGAGCGAGGTGAAGCTCGCGATGACCGCCGTTTCGAGCGCGCCGCGCTGAAGCAACGCGGCGATCTTCCCATAGGTCAGCGCGAGATCGAGCGTCACCATGATCTTTGCGCCACAGTCGCGAATCTGGAATTCGATCTCCTCCAGGCTGTAGAGCGGATTGAAATTGACGACCGTGCCCCCCGCTTTGAGCACGCCGTAATAGAAGACCACGAAAGCCGGCGTGTTCGGCATGAACAGCCCGACCTTCACGCCTTCACCAACTCCAAGCTGCTGCAGCCCTTTGGCAGCCCGGTCCGAAAGCGCTCCGATCTCGGCGTAGCTCAACCGCTTGCCCATGAAATAGGTGCAAGCGTTCGGCCCATAGGTGGCAACCGATCGGTCGAGCAACTCGCCGAGCAGCGCCGGTTCCAAGGGTGAATCCCAACTAACCGACTTGGGATAAGCCTTTAACCAGGGGTGCTCTTGTGCGGGGGCGCTGCGGCCCACACATTCCGATGTCTTCAATGTGGAACGAGGCTTTGTGGCCATCGGCGTCTTATGGTTTCGCCATGCTTTACCGCCACTTAACGAGCGGCAGAGTGTTGCACGGAGGCAATAGGCCGCAAGCACGATAGAGCATAATATATTAGCACGTAGGCGCTAAGGTATGGGGGGCCGGAGCGAGGATTACGAGCTTCGCCGAATATGCTGAAACAGTGGCGTAGTCAGGCGCAAAAACGCCAATTTTGTTGGCGATTAGAGCGCCACGCAGGGAAATGAAGAGGGCAAGGACACGGGTAAACTCGACCAGTTTTTAAGTCTATTCCAATGCCCGACTTGCCCTAAGATTAGCTATGTTTTAGCTAGGGACCATTAGACACGGACCCCTTAACGGGGCAGGGAGAGCGATATGGACGAGGTGGCCACCAAGATCATCGAGATTCTGCGTAAGAACATGAAGGATCCCTCGAAGACCGTCACGCTCGAAACGCCCCTTAGTGAACTTGAAATCGAATCGCTCGATCTCGCCGTGATCGTGTTCGACATTGAGGATACATTCGGCATCGAAATCCCGTATAATGCGAACGAAGAGGTTGAGGCGTTTGCGACGGTGGGATCCGTCGTTGATCGGGTTAAGAGCATCATCGCAGATTCGGATAAGGGCGCGGCGGCTTGAACCGGTTCGCGCGGGCCTTCCCGGGACAGAGCAGGCTTGGAGTTACGGCTTAGCATTATATGACACACACTAATGGACGCAAACGCGTCGTGGTCACTGGCCAGGGCGTCGTCACTCCTTTGGGCACGGGCGTAGATAAGTTCTGGGCTGCGCTGCAAAAGGGCGAGTGCGGCATCCGCCAGGTGCAAAGCTTCCCCACCGAGGATCTATACATCACCATCGCCGGTGAGGTTCCCGATTTCGATCCCAAGGAGCGTTTGCAGAGCAAGCCGCTCCTGCTCGCCGACAAGTTCTCTCAATATGCGGGGTGCGCGGCCCAGGAAGCCGTCGCCATGTCGAAGCTCGAAGTCCCGCTCAAGGACAACGAGGCCTACCGCGCGGCCTGCATCATCGGCTCAGGCGTCGGCGGACTGACCACTCTCGAGTTCTCCTACAAGATGCTGTTCAAGGAGAACAAGCGCGCGACCCATCCCCTCACGCTGCTCAAGGCCATCGGCAGTTCGGCCTCGGCCCACGTCAGCATCGAATATGCGATCAAGGGCCCGACCTTCGGCGTGGTCAGCGCGTGCTCGACCGCGACGCACGCCATTGGGCTCACCTACCGCATGATCCGCGAAGGTCTGGTCGATCTCGGCCTCGCCGGTGCTGCGGAAGCCTCGCTCAATTGGGGCGCGACGCGGGCCTGGCAGGCCATGCGCGTCTTGAGCCCCGACGGGCTCTGGCCCTTTGCCAAAAAGCGCAACGGCACCGTTCTCGCCGAGGGCGCAGGGATCCTCTTGCTGGAGGAGCTCGAGCACGCCAAAGCGCGCGGCGCGCCGATCCTCGCCGAGCTGTTGGGGTACGGCATGACGGCCGACGCCGCCGACATGGTCAACCCCTCGATCGACGGCGCCTCGACGGCCATGCAGATCGCACTGGACGACAGCGGCGTTGCCCCCTCTGATATCGACTACATCAACGCGCATGGCACCGCGACCATGGTCAACGACATCAACGAGACCCGCGCCATCAAGCGCGTCTTCGGCAATGCCGCCAACAAGCTCTCCATCTCCTCGACCAAGTCGATGCACGGCCATTGCCTGGGCGCCGGCGGCGGCATCGAGGCCGTGGCCGCCGTTAAGGCGATCAACGAGAAATTCGTCCCGGCGACGGTCGGGCTCGATGAGCCAGACCCCGAATGCGATCTCGACTACACCCCCAACGTGGGCAAGAAGCGCGACGTCAACTACGCCATGTCGAACTCGTTCGCCTTCGGCGGCCTCAACGCCGTTCTCGTGTTCGGACCCGCGCCGGCCTAAGGGCGTGCTTTGCCGCGATCCTCACGTCTGCTTACGCTGATTAGCTTCGGCGGGCTTGTCTGCCTGATCGTGGCTTATGCTGGCGTCTTCTATATCCGAGATCTGCGGCAGGAGAGGGGGATCGCCACCCACGCCAAGGAGATTTTTCACTCGCCTACGAGCTTCGTCGCCGGCAATCCGAAGGGCGATGTGAGCGTCGTCGCTTTCCTCGACTATAACTGCCCCTATTGCCGGCAAGGCGCACCCGACCTCGCGCGGCTGATCAAGACGGATGGCAAAGTGCGCCTCGTGCTGAAGGAGCTTCCCGTCCTCGGCAAGGACTCGGAGGACGTGGCGCGGATCGCACTCGCCGCGATCCCCCAAGGCAAATATTTCGAGCTGCATCAGCGGCTGTTCGCCGAGCCTGGCCGCGCCACCAAAACCAAGGCGCTTCGCATCGCGTCCGAGCTAGGCCTCGATACGGCAAAGCTTGAAGCCGGTATGGACGACGCTGTGATCACGGCAACGTTGCTCGATAATACACGGCTGGCAAGAGACATCGGGGTGAGAGGCGTGCCGTTCTATCTCGTCGGCGACCGGGCACTCGGCGAGGACACGGACCTCTATGGCCGCCTCACTCGGAACGTGGCCGATATCCGCGAGCATGGCTGCCACGCCACCTGCTAATCTAGATCAGTCCCAACCCGCGGAAACTGGCGTGGCCCTGCTTGCCGACGATGATGTGGTCGTGCACCAGGATGCCGAGTGGCTTTGCGACAGCGACGATCTGCCTAGTCATCTCGATATCGGCGCGGGACGGTGTCGGATCGCCCGAGGGGTGATTGTGCACGAGCACGATTGCCGTGGATGATAGCTCGAGTGCGCGCTTGACCACCTCGCGCACATAGACCGGGGTGTGATCGACCGTGCCCCTCTGCTGCACTTCGTCGGCGATGATTTGGTTGCGCTTGTCGAGGAACAGGATGCGGAACTGCTCGCGTGCCTCGAACCCCATCGAGGCGCGGCAGTAATCGAGCACCTGGCTCCAGGAGGAAAGCACCGGCAGCTCAAGCACTTCGCCCCGCATGAGCCTGAATGAAGCGGCACGCACCAGCTTGAGCTCGGTGATGGCCGCATCCCCGATGCCGGGGACCTCGCGCAACAACTCCTCAGGCGCGTTCAGCACCTCGGCGAAGGTGCCGAAGCGAGCCAGCAGCGCCTTGGCGAGTGGTTTGGTATCGCGGCGCTGCGCTGCGCGAAACAGGATCAGCTCGAGAAGCTCGTAATCGGGGAGGGCGTCGGCTCCGGCATCGCGGAAGCGGCGTCTCAGCCTCTCGCGATGTCCGAGATAATGTGGCTTGCCCGCATCCTTGAAGCCCATCGCTCTATTGCGACAATGACGGCGGCCGGTCGAGTCCTCTCGGCGAGAGGGTGAACACCTCGCATCCCGTCTCGGTCACGCCCACCGTGTGCTCGAACTGCGCCGACAGCGAGCGGTCGCGGGTGACTGCGGTCCAGCCGTCGGACAGGATCTTCACGTGCGGCTTGCCGAGATTGATCATCGGCTCGATGGTGAACAGCATACCGGGCTTGAGCGTTAAGCCTTCGCCGGGCTCGCCGTAATGGAGGATGTTCGGCCGGTCATGGAACACCCTGCCGAGCCCATGACCGCAGAAGTCGCGTACCACGCTGCAGCGCTCACCTTCGGCATAGGTCTGAATCGCGGCTCCGATGTCTCCGGTGGTCGTGCCTGGCTTCACCGCCGCCACGCCCTTCATCAGCGAGTTATAGGTCACATCGAGCAGCCGCTCGGCCGCGCGGCTGATCTTGCCCACGGCATACATGCGGCTTGAATTGCCGTGCCAGCCGTCGACGATGAGCGTTACGTCGATATTGAGGATGTCGCCCTCTTTGAGCACGCGAGGCCCGGGGATACCGTGGCAGACCACATGGTTCAGCGAGGCGCAGATCGATTTCGGGAAGCCGCGATAATTGAGCGGGGCGGGGACCGCGCCGTGCTCCGTGGCGAAATCGAACACGAAGGCGTCGAGCGCGTCGGTGGTCACGCCCGGCTTCACCTCATCGACGAGGAGATCGAGGACCTCAGCCACGAGCCGTCCCGCCTTTGCCATCCCGGCGAAGGCGTCAGGGCCGTGCAGCTTGATCTTGGTGTCGCGCGCCTGGGCGCGGGCAAATTCGAGATTGGACATTGGCTTCAATCATAAAGGAACTCCGATCACTTAAGGTGAAATAAGCCGATGCGCAACGGGAGGTGCAGCGCTTTATCGCGGACACCCTGATAAGGCCCGAGACCGAACTGACCTGCCGCGCAGGCTGGGACAAGGTAGGAAAGCTGGTCAATAATGCTGGCGACCATGTCCGACGCCGAAACAACCCAAGAGACCGTCACAGCCGGCCTCGTCGTCATCGGCGAGGAGATCCTGTCCGGCCGCACCAAGGATGCGAACATTGCTTACCTCGCCTCCTATCTGACCCGCATCGGCATCCTGTTGCGCGAAGTGAGGATCGTGGCGGACCTCGAGGCGGCGATCGTCGCCTCCATCGACGAGCTCCGCGAGCGCTATACTTACGTCTTTGCCACCGGCGGAATCGGCCCGACTCATGACGACGTCACCACCGATGCAATTGCCAAGGCCTTCGGCGTCTCCGTCGTGGTCGACCCGGAAGCCGTCGCCGTCATGAGCCAGCGCTTCAGCGGGGCAGAGCTCACGCCCGCGCGCCTCCGCATGGCCCGCATCCCTGAAGGCGCCGTCCTCGTCGACAACGCACTCTCGCGCGCCCCGGGCTTCATGATCGGGAACGTGATCGTCATGGCAGGCGTCCCCAGCATCATGCAGGTCATGCTAGACGCGGTGAGTCCACGTCTCAGGAAGGGACGTCCCATGCTCTCCCGCTCCGTCCGCCTCGATGTACCGGAGGGCGACGCGGCGGAGGGTCTCGGCGTGCTCCAGGCTTCCCATCCAGAGGTGCAAATCGGGAGCTATCCGTTCTTCCATAACAAGCGCCTCGGCACCTATGTCGTGCTCCGTTGCACCGACGAAGGGAGGCTCGCGGCGGCTGAAGAAGATCTGTGGAAATTTATCGGCGAGGCGGGGTTTCCCGCCGCCTCGGGTGAGGCGTAGGCCACAACTCCCTCCAGAAAAGCGAATCACTTGCCAGCGCGATCCGCCGCGACAGATGGCGCGTGGGTGGTTGCTGAGTGGCGGGATGCTGGCGTCCCTATACGATCTCCTTGCCACTCGGGGAGAAGAGGTGCGCGCGCTACGTTCGCGAATGGAGCATGAGAGGAGGAGCAAGCAATGACACATGCTCAGCTCGAAAGACGCATGATCTTGGGGCACGCGCGAGATATCAGACTCCCATCGAGGCGCGCCGATAAAGCAAAAGCGCGGAGCCGATCCCGGTTCCGCGCTTTCGATAAGTGACTGTTCTGAAAAGGAATAAAGAAGGCGCGGGGACAAGCCCCGCGCCCTTGCAATTTATCTCTTCTTGGCCGTCTTGCGACGGGCGGTGCCCGTCTTCTTGGCCGTCGACTTCTTCGCCGCGGCGGTCTTGCGCGCGGGCTTCTTCTTGGCTGTCTTCTTCTTCGCTACTGCCATAGTGCATCCCTCCTTCAGGGCTGGCTGGCTGTTAGTTCACTCTAGCTACATCCGCTCGTCGCTCCGCACCTCTTGCATCGAGACACGTGCCGTTACGTACGAGGGTAAGCTCCTATTTTTTTCTCACTCATTTACTTCTTAGCTCTTAACGCACCCGTTGGCGATAAGAACTCGGAACAAGAGTGTCGAATCGTCGTCCGACTTCTCAGCGTTCAATCATCGCATACGACATTGCGACATTATGCACAAACAAATTTCAATCATCATCGCCGCGCTTGCGCAAGCTTGTAATGCGGTGACCGCGACGCTCAGCCTCCTCCAGATAGTCGATGACCTTTGACGGGAGTTCGCGTCCTCTTCGCGGTGAACGGAGGCTAAATATGTCGGTGGGGTTCTTGGCTTCACCGCTCTGCTCGCGCGCTTTCTCCGCCGACTTCCATCGTTGAGTGGCAGATGCCTGCTCGCGGGCTTGAGCGACTTGACCGAACCGAATGTTTGAAGCCTCTTCGCTTATGCCGAATTTCTCGCCGATCTCATCGGCAGATTTGCATTCGCGAGCGAGGTAAAGTGGAGCGAGGAATACGGCCGCAAATTGCTTGGCTTCGGACTCTTCCTGTCGTCTGCGGCGATCCACAGCACCGCAATATGTCTCATCCGGTTTCCGATAACGTATTCCCGTGTGGCCTAACGCTATATGGCCGAGTTCGTGCGCAAGGGTCATGCGCGCCCGAGGTTCGCCTTCTAGGCAGGCATCATATACGCTTTGTCGAACCGAGATTACCTTCCGGAAACAGTCGGCCTCTGCCTCACAATGTGGAAGCTCATCATCAGGAACCGGAACAAGGCGCAGACCCGGGAATACCTCCGATAGCCTTTGGAAGATATCAATTAGATCGGGACACATCAGCTCATCGATGCCTACCCGTTGGCGTAGGCGTCGCGCCTGTTCCTCTATTTCGGTAAAGCCCCTCCAGTGCTTGGCCAAGTTATGCGTTTCTCCGTTAGCTACACCCGCTCGTCGAACCACATGTGTCGCACTTTAGGCACGTGCCGTTTCGTACAAGGGTGAAGTTCCCACATTCCTGACAGGCTTCGCCCTCGTACCCCTTCACCCGCGCTTCGCTGATGAGGTCCGAGTCGCTCCGTTCCGCCGGCGCTTCGACAGCGCGCGCCACGGTCTCTGTGGCCGAAGCGGTGGTCTCGGCAGTACCGCCCGCAGCTTCGAAAACATGGCCCGCGCCAGCCACGCGGGTGGTGGGCAACCGATTAAGGCTCGCCAATCGCCGCTTATCCTGGTCGCCGGCCCGCTTGCGCACAAAACCGCGAGACACCCGGCTCTCGTTCTCGAGGTCGGCGACTTCGCTTAATTTTCGATTCTCGCCTGAACCAACCCCAGTATTCCCGTTCTCGTTTGGATTGACGTGAGCGAGCTCATTGCGCTCCAGATACGAGATCGCGAGCTCTCGGAAGATATAGTCGAGGATTGAGGTGGCGTTCTTAATCTTCGCGTTGCCGCGCACTAGCCCGGCAGGCTCGAAGCGCGTGAAGGTAAAGGCCTCGACGAACTCCTCCAGCGGCACGCCATATTGCAGGCCGACCGACACGGCGATAGCAAAATTGTTCATAAGCGACCGGAAGGCGGCACCTTCCTTATGCATATCGAGGAAGATTTCGCCCAGTCGTCCATCACCGTATTCCCCGGTATGAAGGTAGACCTTATGCCCAGCGACCACGGCCTTTTGGATATAGCCTGTCCGGCGGTCAGGTAGCCGCTCCCGCTTGCCGCGCCGATCTTCGCGAGACAGACGATCGATCCTCGCAAGCTCTTCCTCAAGCTCCGCCACGCGCTGCGTGAGACGTTCAGCTAACACCATGGCACGTTGAGCCTGCGGCTGATCTGAGGCGACTGCGGCGAGCACCTCCTCCTGCTCCTCCTCTTCGTCGGCGAGAAGCTGCGCGTTGAGCGGCTGCGAGAGTTTCGAGCCGTCGCGATAGAGCGCGTTGGCCTTGAGCGCGAGCCGCCACGACAAGAGATAGGCCTCCTTGCAGTCGGCGACCGAGGCATCGTTCGGCATGTTGATGGTCTTGGAGATAGCTCCGGAGATGAACGGCTGCGCCGCCGCCATCATGCGGATATGGCTCTCGACCGAAAGGAAACGCTTGCCCTTGCGTCCGCACGGAGAGGCGCAGTCGAACACGGGTAGATGCTTCGGATCGAGCCCAGGCGCCCCTTCGAGCGTCATTGCTCCGCAGGCATATTCGTTGGCGGTCTCGATTTCACGCTTGCCGAAGCCGATCTCGGCTAGGAGATCGAAATCGGGCTGGTCAAGCCGCTCCGCCTTCAGCCCGAGCTTGGCGGTGAGGAAGTCCTCGCCGAGCGTCCACTTGTTGAAGACGAACTTGATGTCGAAGGCCGAGGCCATGGCCTTCTCGACCGCAGCGATCTTCTCCGGCGTGAAGCCGCGTGCCGCCAGGCTCTCGTGGTTGACGCCGGGCGCGCCGGCTAGTGTGCCCCGTCCGACCGCATAGTCGACGATGCGTTTGATCGCGTCCGCGGGATAGCCGAGCTTGCGCAACGCCTCGGGCACCATACGGTTGATGATCTTGAAATAGCCCCCGCCCGCGAGCTTCTTGAACTTGACCAGGGCGAAGTCGGGCTCGATGCCGGTCGTGTCGCAGTCCATCACGAGTCCGATCGTGCCGGTCGGCGCGATCACCGTCGCTTGCGCGTTGCGATAGCCGTGCTTGCGGCCAAGCTCGATCGCCTTCTCCCAGGCATGCATCGCATGGGCAAGCAGCTGCGGGTCGGGACAAGAGGCATGGTCGAGCGGCACGGGCGCCGTAGCCAGGTCCTCGTAGCTGCTTCTCTCGCCGGCCGCGGCGCGGGCATGGTTGCGCATCACTCGCAGCATCGAATCGCGATTGGCGGCGAAGCCGGGGAACGCGCTGAGCTCACGCGCCATCTCGGCGCTCGTCGCGTAGGAGACGCCGGTCATGATTGCGGTCAGCGCTCCGCAGAGCGAACGGCCCTCCGGCGAATCATACGGAATGCCCGACGCCATGAGCAAGCCGCCGATATTGGCGTAGCCAAGCCCGAGCGTACGGTACTCGTAGGAGAACTGGGCGATGCGGTGCGACGGGAACTGCGCCATGGTCACTGCGATCTCAAGCACGACGGTCCACAGCCTGATCGCGTGCTCGTAAGCCTCGACGTCGAAGCTCGCGTCCTCTTTGCGGAACGCCATGAGATTGAGCGAGGCGAGATTGCAGGCCGTGTCGTCGAGGAACATGTACTCGGAGCAGGGGTTCGACGCCCTGATCTCGCCCGCTTCAGGGCAGGTGTGCCAATCGTTGATGGCGGTGTGGAACTGGATGCCGGGATCGGCGCAGGCCCAAGCCGCATAACCGATCTCCTCCCAAAGTTCCCGCGCCTTCATCGTCCTGGCGACGGCGCCGTTCTTGCGGAAGGTGAGGTTCCAGTCGCCGTCAGCCTCGACCGCGCGCAGGAACTCGTCGGTGACACGGACCGAGTTGTTCGAGTTTTGGCCCGAGACGGTGCGATAGGCCTCCGAGTCCCAATCCGTGTCGAAGATTGGGAACTGCATCGAGGTATAGCCCTGGCGGGCGAACTGGATCACGCGGCGTACGGCATTGTCGGGCACGCGCGCCTTGCGCGCCGCCTTCACCTCGCGCTTCAAAGCTGGGTTGCGCTTCGGATCGAAGCAGCCGTCGTCGTCGGCCTCGCAATTGACGCAGGCCTTGAGAATCGCGTTCAGCCGCTCTGACAGGATCTTGGAGCCGGTGACGAGGGCAGCAACCTTCTGCTCCTCGGCGACCTTCCAGTTGATGTATTCCTCGATATCGGGATGGTCGATGTCGACAACCACCATCTTGGCGGCGCGTCGCGTGGTGCCGCCCGATTTGATGGCGCCCGCCGCCCGGTCGCCGATCTTGAGGAAGCTCATGAGCCCTGAGGATTTGCCTCCGCCCGAAAGCGGCTCGTTCTCGCCCCTGAGACGCGAGAAATTCGTGCCCGTGCCCGAGCCATATTTAAAGAGCCTCGCCTCGCGCACCCAAAGATCCATGATGCCGCCCTCGTTGACAAGGTCGTCCTGGATCGACTGGATGAAGCAGGCATGCGGCTGGGGATGCTCGTAGGCCGAGGTCGAGGCCTTCACCTCGCCGGTCCTGAAGTCCACATAATAATGTCCCTGACTCGGGCCATCGATGCCATAGGCCCAATGGAGCCCGGTATTGAACCATTGCGGGCTATTGGGCGCGCCCATCTGCATGGCAAGCATGTAGCGAAGTTCGTCATAGAAGGCGCACGCATCCTCTTCGCTCGAGAAATAGCCGCCTTTCCAGCCCCAATAGGTCCACGTGCCAGCCAACCGGTCGAACACTTGCCGAGCATCGGTCTCGCTGCCGAAGCGCTCCTTCTCGGGCAGCGCCGCGAGTGCCTCGGCGTCAGGCACGGAACGCCATAGCCATGAGGGGACCGCGTTCTCCTCGACTTTCTTAGCCTTGGCCGGGACGCCCGCCTTGCGGAAGTACTTTTGCGCCAAGATGTCGGCGGCAACCCCACTCCAATGCTCAGGCACCGTGAAGCGGTCGAGCGCAAACACCACCGAGCCGTCGGGATTGCGGATTTCACTTCCGCTCTCCCTGAAAGGGATGGTCTCGTAGGGCGATTTTCCAGCCTCGGTGAATTTCCGTTCGATCCGCATTCCAAACCCCCTCCATGCAATCGTACGCACGGAACGTGGGATGATTCGGGTTACTATGTCATCAATATGTAGGAATGCCACCACCCAACTTCTACCAATCCTGGGGTTTTGGCATGCAAAAGTAAATGAGCTAGCTGGGGACTAGCTGTGAACAAAATTGATGTTCCCGAAGAGTTGGGGCCCGCCCAAGCCGGGGGGTTTAATCCGTCGAGACCGGGTGGGAATTCGTCGACTACAGCGTCATTAAGAGCGCGATTTCGAATCGTTCCAGGCACCCGCACCAACGTCGGGCACGCACATTAGCGGGCACGTCCCTGCCTCCCTCTTCGAGAGGCTGAATATATTCGATGACCCATCCATAAGCAGAAGGCTTGCCGAACTGGTCCCAGTCAATTGGGAGACCGCAGAAGTCGAACCGCCGGTAGCTATCTGACGTCGGACGAGCATTTTCCCAAGCAGCGAACTTCCGCTCCTCTTCCGAGAGCGATAATGAGTATTCTTTCTTGTTTGAGATGCTCATCCTGTTCTCCTACGCCGTCTGGCCTAGCGAATTAGGGGGGACCCGGCTACCGGATCCCCCTGTTTTCCTAAAATCCGCTCAGCGAGCGGCGATGCTGGACGTTCAGCGGTGGGTCGTAGGCTTCAATGAGACGCTGCTCTTCGGTAGCCCTTGCCAGAGCATTCAGCACACAACGAGCAAGCACATGAGTTGCGCCGAGTGCCACGGCTTCGGGCCAAACTTCGTGCGAAGCGCGAAGGCGGCTCTTAAGTGAGTTGGCTTTGCCGATGTAGAGCGGAGTCCAGCCCGACGCTGGGTTCCAAAATACGAAGATGTAAACTCCGGGAACTTCGTTCCAGTCGGCCTCGAACGGTAGAAGGGTATACTCATAATTGTTGCCCAAAAGATCGGTGCAGCGGTACGTGGTTGACATTGTTCACCTCTATTTTTTTTTGGTCCGGCTTGACCTGAGGCGAATCCGAACTAAGGATGTTCGGGCTGATCGCTTTCCCGCCGCCGGACGTCAGGTTGTGCGGGCTAAATAAAGACTCGCCGCTGGGTTGGGGAGCCAACTTGGCGGCGTTTGCTTTTTAGGTGCAACGGACGAGGCTGACCCGATTCGTCCGAGCCATCAATATATATGCACCGACCCCTTACTTTACCACTAAAGGCTGTGCGGAAGGATAGGGATTGGGATGTGGAAAGCCTGTGCGGGGAAAGGGGGACAAAGGGCCCGGCATGGCCCCGCGCAGAGGCATGTTGACCGATTCCGACCTCGACTTTCACCCCCTGTTTACGAACTCCTCAGTAATTTGTTGATGCGTACGAAAAGCGTCCAGGTCAGCGTAGGGTCGAGTTCATGGGTCAGCATCGCGCGTTCGGCAAACACCTCGAGGCGCTATCCGTCGCCGTCGTCGACAACCGCGAGCCGATGCTCCAGGTGATGCGAGCCATGCTCGCAGCTATCGGGACTGGACGCATCGACACGTATGAGAGCCCGGTCATGGCGCTCGAGGCGATGAGCCAAACCCCTCCCCACATTGTGCTGGCCGCTGCTTCCATGCAGCCCCTGACCGGTTCTGCGCTTGTCCGCACCATGCGTTATGTGGATTCCGGTCCCCTTTGTTTCACTCTTGCCATGGTGATGAGCGGCAACGCCAAGCCCGCGGTCGTGGAAAGCGCGCTCAGGGCAGGGGCCCATCAAGTGCTCGTGCTGCCCACCTCGGCGAACGCGCTCTATCGCCGCCTCGATTGGTTGCTGAACGACGATCGGCCATTCGAGCTCAAAGGCGAGCATTACGTGGTTTCTGGCCTCGAGGATCGTCTTGCGCTCAGCATGCATCGGCCGATCTATGTGCCGACCGCGTTCAGATCGCTCGCTGCGACGCTCTCGCAGGACGAGGAAACGCACGAAACCACGCCTTTGGTGCAGAAGGCGCGCCTCGGCAGGGCGTGAGCCGCCTCAGCTTTACAGGGGCGTCCCCAAGCTCCATAGTCCGGGGCCCGACAGCGGCTTCGGAACAGCGCCGGAACATCTATGGGATTCTTCAGCGAGATCTTTGCCTGGTGGACAGGCAACACCATCGGTACGCGCGTCTACACCTGGCGCAAGGGCGTGCGCCTGGGCGAGGACGGGCTCGGGAATGTCTATTACGAGGAGCGCAACGGACCGCGCCGCTGGGTGATCTACCGCACGCTCGCCGAGCCCTCGCAGATTCCGCCGGCTTGGCATGCCTGGCTGCATCACACCGTCGATGTGCCGCCGACCGAGGAGAATTACGCGCCACGGCCGTGGGAAAAGGCACATCGTCCCAACATGACAGGGACCTACGAAGCGTACCGCCCTCCCGGCTCGACGCTTCGGCCTGACGTGCGGACGCCGCCTCTGGATTACGAGCCGTGGCAGCCCCAATAAAGCGCACGCGATTGCTTGACGCTTCCCCGCCGAAACCCGTTCAGCGCTGGTCGGCCTCAGACTATGCGCGGAACGGGCGCTTCGTGCAGGAACTCGCCGGCGCCGTCTTTGCCATGCTCGAGCCGAAAAAGGGCGAGCGCATCCTCGATCTCGGCTGCGGCGACGGCACGCTGACCGCCGAGATTAAAGCGTCCGGCGCTGACGTGCTCGGCGTTGATTTGAGCGATGATCTGCTCGCCGTCGCGCGCATGAAAGGCTTGAACGTCCGCAAAGTCGACGGGCACGCGCTCGACTTTTCTTCCGAGTTCGACGCGGTGTTCTCCAACGCCGCCCTACACTGGATGCGCAAGCCGGCGCTCGTGATCGCCAGCGTTGCCCGTGCGCTCAAGCCCCGTGGCCGCTTCGTCGGCGAGCTCGGCGGTCACGGCAATGTCGCGGCGATCGCGACCGCGATGCGCGCAGTCGGCAAGGAACGGAACGGCGATCCCAGCTTCGTCGCGCCCTGGTTCTTTCCTACCGTCGACGAATATCGCGAGCTCCTAACCGAAGGCGGCTTCACCGTACGCGAAATGGCGCTCGTGCCGCGGCCGACGCCGCTCAAGACCGGGATCGAAGGCTGGCTCAGGACCTTCGGCAGGTCGTTCTTCGAGCAGTTCTCAGAGCCGGAGAGGACCGATGTCTTGACGGAGGTCGTCGAGCTCCTGAGGCCCTCCCTCTGCGACGAAAAGGGCATTTGGACGGCGGACCACATTAGGCTGCGCTTCTTTGCGGAGCGCGCCGACTGAGGCTCCCAAGCTTATCGCCACACCCATGCCCCATTGATGGACGAGGCGTTTGAGGCTAGGGCATGATGCGGTGGAACGAGGGATTTCTACCGCCGAGACCTAGGACCAGGAGCGCACCGGAGATACGAAATCTGGTTGTTCGCAAGGTGTGCGACATGATGCGACGAGTTGAACAGGTTGCCGGGCTGTGCGCCCCTGCCGTTGCTCTCTTTGCGCTGAGCTTGGGGCTGGGGTGTACTTTGCGCGCTTCGCCCGTCCTTGCCGAGACGATCAAGAATTCGATCGCCGTGTTTGCGGCCCTCGACAAAGTGACTGGGCGCATCTCCCATCTCGAGATCCCCATCAACAAGACGGTCGAGTTCGGCGCGCTCAAAGTGACGCCGAGGGTCTGCGATACTTCGCCCCCGACCGAAACGCCGCATACGGCCTCCTTCGTCGAGGTCGATGAAACCAAGCTGTCGGGCGAGGTCGAACGGATCTTTACCGGCTGGATGTTCGCCGAGAGCCCGGGCCTTCACGCCGTCGAGCATCCGGTCTTCGACGTCTGGCTCACGAGCTGTAAGACGCCCTCGGCGCCGACGTCCTCGGCAAGCAACCAGAATGCGCCGGCCCCTGATAACGCGCCGACGGCTGATGCTGCGCCTGCGCCTGCACCGGCGGCCGCCGCCAATGCTGTGCCGCCGCCTGAGACCCCGCCGGCGGCCGCTGAAGAGGAAGAAGTATTGCCCTGGGCGACGAAACCGCCGGCCAACGCCGCTTCCAAGCAACGCTGAAATTCCTGACGGCTGACCTCGATCGCGCCGAACTTCGCGAGATGTCCGGTGACGAACTGGGTGTCGAGCAGCGTGAACCCGCCATATTTGAGCCGCGCCACGAGATAAACGAGTGCGATCTTGCTCGCGTCTCGCTCGCGCGAGAACATGCTCTCGCCGAAGAAGGCGCGGCCAAGATGCACGCCGTAGAGCCCGCCGACCAGCTTGCCATCCCGCCAGACCTCCACTGTGTGGCAGTGGCCGAGTGCGAACAGGTCGTGATAAAGGCTCCTGATGCGACCGTTGATCCAGGTTGAGCGACGGCCAGCGCGGGGCGCGGCGCACCCCTCGATCACGCCCTCGAAGTCGTTGTCGACCTTCACTTGGAAGCCGCCGCGGCGGATGGTGCGGGCGAGGCGCTTTGGCACGTGCATATGGTCGAGGGGGAGAATGCCGCGCCGCTCGGGCTCAATCCAATAGAGCGCGTTGTCCTCTGCGCTCTCCGCCATGGGAAAGATCCCGCACGCATAGGCCTTGAGCAGGACCTGCGGCGTGATCTCGATCATGACATCGTCGATTGAGGTCATGCTTAGGGTCCGCGCTTCCCCTGCTTGGCGAGATGGGTCTCGAGCCAGTGGATGTCGTAATTGCCGTCGACGATATCGGGCTCTGAGATTAGCGCGCTGAACAGCGGAATCGTGGTCTCGATGCCGTCGACGACGAACTCTCCGAGCGCCCGCTTGAGCCGCATCAGACATTCGTTGCGGGTGCGGGCATGCACGATGAGCTTGCCGATCAGACTGTCATAATAGGGCGGAATTGTATAGCCGGCGTAAGCGCCCGAATCGACGCGGACCCCGAGCCCCCCCGGCGGATGGAAATGAGTGATGGTGCCAGGCGAGGGCCTGAACGTGTGAGGATTCTCGGCATTGATGCGGCATTCGATGGAATGCCCGTTAAAGCGCACGTCTTCCTGGTGGAGAGAGAGTGGCGCGCCGGCCGCGATCCTGATCTGCTCGATGACGAGATCGAGCCCGGTGACCATCTCGGTGACGGTGTGCTCGACTTGGAGGCGCGTGTTCATCTCGATGAAGTAGAACTCGTTGTCCTCGTAGAGAAACTCAACCGTGCCGACACCGCGATAGCAGAGCTCGCGCATGGCCTTTGCCACCGCCTCGCCGATGCGGTTTCGTTCGCCTGCGTTCAGTGCGGGTGAGGGGGCCTCCTCCCAGAGCTTCTGGTGGCGGCGCTGGAGCGAGCAGTCGCGCTCGCCGAGATGGATGGCATTGCCGAGCCCGTCGGCCAGCACCTGCACCTCGATATGGCGCGGATGGGCGAGATATTTCTCGAGATAGACGGTGTCGTCGCCGAAAGCGGCGCGGGCCTCGCTGCGTGCGGTCTGGAGCGCCGGCTCGAGCTGGCTCTCGTCGAGCGCAAGCTTCATGCCGCGACCGCCACCACCCGCCGAGGCTTTGACCATGATCGGATAGCCGATGTCGCGGGCAAAGGCCTTCGCTTCCTCGAGATCGCCGATGGGGCCTGAACCCGGAACCACCGGGATGCCGAGGGAGCGCGCCGTGTCCTTGGCCACGATCTTGTCGCCCATCAGCCTGACATGCTCGGCGGTCGGGCCGATAAAGGTGATCGCGTGCTCTTCAAGGATCTCGGCGAAGCGCGCGTTCTCGGCTAGGAAGCCATAGCCCGGATGCACCGCGTCCGCGCCGGTGATTTCGCAGGCCGCGACGATAGCGGGGATGTTCAGATAGCTCTCCTTCGACGGCGGTCCGCCGATACACACGCTCTCGTCGGCGAGTCGCACATGCATGGCATCGGCATCGGCGGTCGAGTGGACCGCAACGGTTGCCACCCCAAGCTCCTTGCAGGCCCGTTCGACGCGAAGCGCGATCTCTCCCCGGTTGGCGATGAGAATCTTGTCGAACATCCTGGTGCTAACGCGGCTCGATCACCGCCAGCGGCTCGCCATATTCGACCGGTTGGCCGTCCTCCACGAGAATGGCGATGACCGTGCCGGCACGGGGGGCGGGAATCTGGTTCATGGTCTTCATGGCCTCGATGATCAAGAGCGTCTGGCCTGCTGCCACCCGCGAGCCAATCTCGACGTAGGGGGCGGCGCCCGGCTCCGGCGAGCGATAGGCCGTGCCGACCATCGGCGAAGTGACCGTACCGGGATGCACGATCGTATCCTCCGATCTCGGCGCCGGACGATTGCCGGCCGCGGACAGAGCAGGCGGCTCTCTCGACTCGCGCGGCGCGGCGGGCCCGCCCTCGGTGGTGAGTGTGGTCGTGAGGTTAACCCCGCGCGCGACCCTCACCCGCTTGCCGTCCTGCTCGACCTCGATCTCGGTCAGTCCGGTCTCCTCGAGCAAATCGGCAAGTTCGCGGATCAACTGCTTATCGAAGGAGCCCGGCTGACCGGCAGCTGGTGTCTTGTCATCAGCCATCAGCTCGGCCTCTTACTTGTAACAAGCTCTGCGAGCGCCTCGATGGCGAGTTCGTAGCTGTTCGCTCCAAACCCGCAGATCACGCCCTTAACGGCCTTGGAAATATACGAATGCTGGCGAAACGGTTCGCGCGTGAAAATGTTCGACAAATGCACCTCGACGGAAGGAATGGGGCAGGCAAGCAAAGCGTCCAGCATGGCGATCGACGTATGAGTGAAGGCGCCGGCGTTGACGACGAGCCCCGCCGCGTCGATCCTCGCCTCCTGGATCCAGGCCACGAGCTCGCCCTCGTGATTGCTTTGGCGGAAGTCTATCGCAAATCCAAGCCCTTTGGCTTTAGCCGCGCACCTGGCCCGAACGTCATCGAGCGTGTCCTTGCCATAGACCTCCGGCTCGCGGGACCCAAGCAGGTTGAGGTTGGGGCCGTTCAAAACGTAGATCGGTTTGGCCATGACGGATGCTGGACGCCTTTATGGGGCGGGACACGC
Source organism: uncultured Alphaproteobacteria bacterium (assembly GCA_963732205.1). Taxonomy (GTDB): domain Bacteria; phylum Pseudomonadota; class Alphaproteobacteria; order Rhizobiales; family Methyloligellaceae; genus Methyloceanibacter. The sequence continues at coordinate 384,851 of CAVSYE010000003.1, read as the reverse complement.
GCCACGAACCGCGCGCCGCAACAAAGCAAACGGGCCCCTTTATCAGCTTTTCCGCGCTTCGGCAAAAGCAAGCCGAGGCGAGGTGAAGGGGCCGTTTCCTTGCGGCCCTCAGCAGGTCGCCTTGCAGCCCTTCTCGCGAATTTCGGCGACGTTCTTGGTGAGCTCATCGTAGAGGTCGTCGGGCGCGCCCGGGATCACGTGATCGCCGATGAGATAGAGCGGCGTACCCTGCAGCCCAAGCTTCTGGGCAAGCTCCTTGGCCTGATCGAGCGACTTCTGGATATCCGGATCGGCCATGTCCTTCTCGAGCTGGTCCACGTCGAGACCGAGCTCCTTGGCGATGCGGAGCGCCTTCTCCTTGTCGGCCTTGCCGGGTTCGGTGAATAGCTTCTGGTGCATCTCGAAATATTTGCCCTGCTTGTGGGCGGCAAGCGCGGCCTTCGAGGCGGCCTCGGAGTCGTCGCCGAAGATCGGCAGCTCCTTCAGCACGAGCCGCACCTTCTTGTCGTTGTCGACGAGCTTGACCACGTCGGGGAGCGCCCGGCGGCAATAGCCGCAATTATAGTCGAAAAACTCGACCACGCTTACGTCGCCGTCGGGATTGCCGGCGACGAAGGCGAGCGGCGAGCGGAAGATAGCGTCGGCGTTGTCGCTGATGACTTTCTGCTGCTTCGCGGCCTGCTCAGCGGCTTGGCGCTTGTCGAGTTCGTTCGTCATCTCGACCAGAACCTCGGGATTCTTGGTGAGGTAGTTGTGAACCACGTCGACGATCTGCTTCTCTTGGATGGCCTTGCCGGAAAGAGCCAGCATGCCGGGCGCCGCGCGCCCTACGATGGAAAGGGTGGCGACGGTCACAAGAGCGGCCACGACGGCTGCAACAAGCGCGGTCAGAAGGCCTGATTTAGCGGTCATGCGGGGATCTCCGGGGGTTAATCAATTGCTCGGCACTTCGAAAGCGAGAATATCGTCAGCCTTGAGCCAGTTCGGTGTGCCGTCGGGGAATCCGGCCTTGGCGCGCTTTGCCTGCTGCTTGGCAAGCCTGAGCTGCCCTTCATAAAAATAGGCCTCTGCCGATGCAAGCTCAGCTTGTGCCAGGAACTGCTGCTTCGCACCCGGAGCCTTTGCCATGTCGGCCTTGAGTCCATAAGCCGCCGCAAGCTGACGATAGCCCATGGAAGAGGAATCTTCGCGCGCCAGCGCGGTGCGGAGGTCCGTGATCGCCTCGTCGACGAGCTTCGGATCATTGGTGCCGAGCAATGCTTGTCCAAGCATCACGCGGATCAAGGGCTCATTGGGGGCGAGCGCCACCGCTTGGCGGAGAGGCGCGACGGCGGCGGCGGCGAAGCCGCTTTCGAACAGGAATTGACCTTTGATCTCGTAGAAATAAGGCCAATTGGGCTGGCCCGCGATCAGCGCATCGATCAGCGGTAGCGCCGCCTTTACCCCAGACTTGCGATAGGTCGCGATCGCGCGGGCATATTGTGCCGGGACCGACTGGTCGCTCTGCGGGTAGCGATTGAATAACACGTCAGGCGGATCGAGGAAGCCGTAGAGCTTCGCCTTGACGAGGTCGTGGCGGAATTGAAGCTCCGGCGGGTCCACCGCGTTGTAATAGGGGCTCGAGGTCACGAGCTCACGAAGCTGGACGAGGCGCTGATGCGGCAGCGGGTGGGTCTGCAGATAAGGATTGATGCCCTCAACCCCGAGAAGGTTTTTCGACATGTTCTCGAAGGTATCGAGCATGCCGCGGCCGGATTGATGCGTCGCGTTGAGGAACCTGACGCCGGCCTGGTCGGCTGAGGATTCCTCGTTCTGCCGGTAGGCGAGAACGGATCGCATCGCCGCGTCCGTGCCGCCGTAGGCGACGCCCATGCCAGCTTGTCCAAGCCCGGGCGCCCCGCCGAACGCTCCCGCCGCCATGGCCGCAAGCCCAAGCAATTGCAGCATCAGCGCCGCCGATTTTGCGCGCGAGAGTTGCGCGCGGAGCCGCGCGAGATGGCCGCCGACGATGTGACCGCTTTCGTGCGCGATGACGCCGATCACCTCGTTTGGGGTCTTGGCCTGCATCAGGGTGCCGGCATGGATGAACATATTGTGCCCATCGACGACGAAGGCGTTGAAGCTGCGGTCGTTGACGATGTGGATTTCGATGGCCTGCGAACCGAGGCCGGCCGCGTCGAAGATCGGCTTGGCATAAGTGCGGATCAGGGCTTCGGTCTCGGCGTCGCGGATCAGGCCCGCCGCATCAGCCGTCGTCGAGCTGACGAGGACAGCGGCAAGCCCTCCGACCAGGCAGCCGCGAATCCGCCGGGGCGCTCGACTGAAAGAGGATTGAGCCAGGAACGACATGGTCGGCTGATCGTATCGGCTTGCGAGGATCGGGCAAAGAGGCTGAAGACCGCGCCCTAAAGAACGCCTCGTTCAGGCTGGCAAGCCGCCCCAGCCATGTCCTTGCCGAACATCGCTTGATTGACGTTTGAATGCGGCGACAACGTGACAGGAGAGGGAGGGAAGCTTTCGACAAGCCTACGAGGTCAATGGCGGATGACGCCACGACCGCCTGCTCGTAACGAGAAAGGGAAGCGCCTGGGCGCTTCCCTTTTGATACTAAGCGATACTAGCGCCGCCACCATCCTCGGCGCGGCGGTCCTGAAGTCTGCTCGGGCTCGCCCGGCGGGCTTGCCGCCGGATGCTGAGCTGGCTGCCCTCTCGCAAAAGCCGGCTCGGTCTCACGGCGGGCAGACTCGGGCGCCTCGCGGGACACGGTCTCCTCACGCGATTTGGTCTCGCGTGCATCTCCGTTGCGGCGATCCTCCCGCGCGGCCACCAGCGCTACGTCTCTTGGGACTTCGCTTCGCCCATGCTTCCGCTCAGGGAGTTCGCCCTGTACCTCGCGGGACTCTCCCTGACCCTCCGCACCGTTCGGCGCGCGGTCCTGTCGCTGACCCCTGCTGCGGCGTCCTCCGCGTCGGCCCCTGCGACGGCCTTTGCGCTGCCCCGCCCCTTCATCGCCGGCCTCGGGACTCCTCGCCTCCGAAACTCTCGTTTCCTCGGCGATGGCGTCACCGACAAGTTCCTCGTCCTCGGCCTCGTGAGCCTCAGGCATCTCCCTGTCGGTGAAATGCTGACGATGGCCCTCGCTGCCGCCTTCTCCGTGGCGCTTGCGGCGTCTGCGCCGTCCCCGGCGGTTTCTTTGCTCGCCTTCTCCTTCGGCAGCATCCACTTGTGCATGCACCTGTGTGCCGGCTTCGGCAGCGGCGGCAGGGGTTTCGCGATGATGCGCCCAATCCATATGCACCACTGCGCTCTCACCGTCGATCACCGCGCCCTCGGACCCGCGCTCGATGACGAATTGCGAGATGTGCATGTCCTCATCGGCGGTGACGGTGATGGGAATGCGGTAGCGTGCTTCGATATCCTTCAGATGCGCGCGCTTCTGATTGAGGATGTAGAGCGCGACCTCGACCGCGGTGGTAGCGACGAGCGGCACCACGCCATCGGTGATGAGCCGGTCCTCGATCGAGCGCAGGATGTCGAGCGCGACCGATTCGACGCTCCGCACGATGCCCGTGCCGGCGCACATGGGGCAGGGCTTGGTCGATCCTTCGAGCATGCCGGGCCGCAAGCGCTGACGCGACATTTCCATCAGGCCGAAATGACTGATGCGCCCGACCTGGATGCGCGCGCGGTCGTGGCGGAGCGATTCCTTTAAGCGCCGCTCGACCAGCCGGCTGTTCCGCCGCTCGTCCATGTCGATGAAGTCGATGACGATCAGCCCGGCGAGGTCGCGTAGCCTGAGCTGCCGCGCGATCTCCTCGGCGGCTTCGAGATTGGTCTTGAGCGCGGTGTCCTCGATATTGTGCTCGCGCGTTGCCTTGCCCGAGTTGACGTCGATGGCGACAAGCGCCTCGGTCTGGTTGATGACGATATAGCCGCCGGACTTGAGCACCACCTGCGGCGAGAACATCGCCGCGAGCTGCCGTTCGACCTGAAAGCGGATGAAGATCGGCTCCGGCTCCTTGTAGGGCTTCACGTTCTTGGCATGGCTCGGCATGAGCATGCGCATGAAGTCCTTGGCTTCGCGGTAAGCTTCGTCGCCGGCGACCAGAACCTCGTCGATGTCCTTGTTGTAGAGGTCGCGGATCGAGCGCTTGATCAGGCTCCCTTCCTCGTAGACGAGGGCCGGCGCCGTCGATTTCAGCGTGAGGTCACGCACGTTCTCCCACAGCCTGAGCAAATAGTCGTAGTCGCGCTTGATCTCGGTCTTGGTGCGTTGGGCTCCGGCGGTGCGGATGATGAGCCCCATGCCTTCCGGCACTTCGAGCTCTCCCGCGATCTCGCGCAAGCGCTTGCGGTCGGTGGGCTGAGTGATCTTGCGCGAGATGCCGCCGCCGCGCGCGGTGTTGGGCATCAGCACGGTGTAGCGCCCGGCTAGCGAAAGATAGGTCGTAAGCGCAGCACCCTTATTGCCGCGCTCTTCCTTCACCACCTGCACGAGAATGATTTGGCGGCGCCTGATCACCTCCTGGATCTTATAGGGACGCCCGCGGCGGCGGCGCGACCGCTCGGGCAACTCTTCGAGCGCATCCTCGGAGCCGACCGATTCGACGGTCTCCTCGGCAGCGGCCTCGCCATTTCCTTCCTTGAGCGCGACGGGTTGGCCGACGATCCCGGCAGGTTCGGCATCATCATCGTCGTCATCATCGTTCTCGACGGGTTCAGGCACGGCGCGGACCGGGCCCTCATCCGTCTCTACCTCTTCGGCCTCAGCCTCGACCTCCTCGGCAGGCTCTGAGACCTCATGGACGAGGGCACTCGCCTCCATGGCCACGCCCGGTGAGAGTTCGTCTTCGCGCGGCGTGGTGTCGATCTCGTCCTCGATCTCGAACTTGGCAATCGCGACCGATGGCGTCGCGGTTGCGCTCGTGTTCTCGGCCTCGGCGCGGCCCTCGCCGCTATGGCGACCGCGCCCGCGGCGTCCGCGCCGGCGCCGGCGCCCGGCGGCGGCCTCATCCTCGGCGGCTTCTGCCGCCGAGGCGCGGCTTTCCTCTTCGGCTTCAGCCTCGAGAAGGGCCTGTCGGTCCGCGACTGGGATCTGGTAATAATCAGGATGAATTTCAGTAAAGGCCAAGAAGCCGTGCCGGTTGCCGCCGTAATCGACGAAGGCAGCCTGGAGCGACGGCTCTACGCGCGTGACCTTGGCGAGGTAGATATTCCCGCGAAGCTGCTTTTTGCTCGCTGACTCGTAATCAAACTCCTCGACGCGATTGCCCTTTACCGCGACGACCCGGGTTTCCTCCGGATGCGCCGCATCGATTAGCATTTTGCTTGCCATTTTGTGTGTTCTCCGCCGCTAAGGCCGAGGAAAGCGGAGAAATCCGCCATTCCGGGTTCGCGCCCAAGGCCCGCGCGCGCCAATGACCAATAGACCATGATTCGCTGCGACGACCCATGACAGGCCCGGTTTTGGGCCCCGAGGGTGTGGCCATGGTTGACCGCCAAGGGGTCAACACTTCACGAAAAGTCTCGGGTGCTCCGAAACTTAACCGAATGTCCTGACCCTGCATCGCAATCCTCACCACCGCGCTTCAGCCGCGGTTTCGAGATTTCATTTGGCGGCCGCTGTCACTAGGCCGCCGCTTCTTTCTGCGTCCTCGCAAAGTCTGGAAAAGCAAGGCCGCGGGAAACAAATCAGCCCGTATCGCCGTTTGGCGTCCAGGGCTCTGGCTCGGGTGAGCCTATCCTTTATTACGGGTATGGTGGGAGGCTTGGCAAGTCTCGCTTGCCCGCATGGATCAAAAGAGTCGCTTAACCTGGCGTGGTTAAGATTTGGGCTGGTTCAGGCCTATTTTGGCGCAAATCGCCCGTGAGCGATCGCCAGGACGAACGGGGCCCAGGGGCAGTCGGGCGGGAAGATGGCAAGTAGGTGTATCAAGGCAGCGCTTGCACCCACTCGCGCCGTCCTGTTCGCAACCTCGGTCGCTCTCCTTGCTTGCCTCGCCCATGCCGATGCCAAGGCGACCATCGCCCAAGATGCGCGTGTCGCCGGCGACCATGAGCGGACGCGGTTCATCGCCGACCTGTCCAGGAAGGTCGATGTCCACGTCTTCGCGCTGGCGAGCCCTTATCGCGTGATCGTCGATGCGCCTGACGTTAATTTCCAAATGCCCGAAGGGATCGGGAAGGAAAAGAGAGGGCTGATCACAGCCTACCGCTACGGCCTGTTCGCTCCCGGCAAGTCGCGCATCGTCATCGACGTGGCCGGGCCATTCCTCATCGACAAGGCCTTCGTGCTCGAGCCCCGCGACGACCAACCGGCGCGGCTCGTGATCGATCTCGTTCCGACTGACGAGAAGACCTTCCAGGCCAAGTTGAAGGAGGCAGGGCCGGCGGAGGAGGAGAGTTCAGCTCCCATGCCGCTGCCGGAGCCTGCACCGCGCGCCCCCGACGCCAAGCCCGTGATCGTGCTCGACCCGGGTCATGGAGGCATCGATCCCGGAACGAGCAGCGCCGATGGCGTAACCGAGAAGGAGGTCGTGCTTGCTTTTGCCAAATCGCTCAAGACGAAGCTCGAAGCCACTGGCCGCTATGATGTTTATCTGACGCGCGAAGACGACACCTTCCTGCCTCTTCGCGAGCGCGTCGAGTTCGCGCAGAAGAAGGGCGCGAACCTCTTCCTGTCGATCCACGCCGACTATTTCCCCCAAGCGACCGAGAAGGCGGCAGGCGCGACGGTTTACACCTTGTCGGAAGAGGCCTCTGACGAGGAGGCAAAAGAACTCGCCGCCAAGGAGAATTTCTCTGACGTGCTAGCAGGCGTCGCGCTACCGAACGATTCAGACGAGGTGGTAGCCAATATTCTGATCGATCTGGCCCAGCGCGAGACCCAAAACCGCTCGACCGTGTTTGCTCGCTCTATCGTAGGTGAGCTGGCCGGCAATCTGCACACGAGGAAATTGCGCTCGGCCGGCTTTCGCGTGTTGAAAGCTCCTGACGTGCCGTCAGTTCTGCTCGAGCTCGGCTTTCTCTCCAACCCCGATGATGAGAAGCACCTCATGTCGGATGCCTGGCGCGATCGCATGGGCAACTCGATCGTCGAAGCGATCGACGGCTATTTCGCCAAGCGCGTCGCGCGCGCCCCGTTCTGATCGTCACGCTTAGCCAAGTTTACGATTTTCCGCTAGCACCAGCGTTTTCTTGCCATAATCTTCGCTAGGGTTGCCTCGGGTACCCCGCGTGCTTAAAACCGGGGGACGGGACGGGTCTGAACACATGGATATTACGGCTCCAGTCAAGCCGCCGGAGCAACGCCGGCGCCGCCGCCGCGGCGGGTTCTTCTTGCGCTTTCTGGGCTTCATGTTCGCCGCGAGCATGATCGTCTTCATCGCGGTGGCGGGTGTAGCGGCCTTCGTGCTGTGGAAGGTCTCCAGCGAGCTCCCCGATTACGAGGTGCTCGCCAAATACGAGCCACCGGTGATGACCCGCATCCACGCCAATGACGGGGAGTTGATCGCCGACTTCGCACGCGAGCGGCGCATCTACGTTCCGATCACCGCCATACCGCCTTGCGTCACCAACGCCTTTATCTCGGCCGAAGACAAGAACTTCTACCAGCATGGCGGCCTCGATATTCAGGGCATCATTCGCGCCGTCGTCACCAACCTGAACAATGTGCAATCTGGCCGCCGCGTGGTCGGCGCCTCGACCATCACCCAGCAAGTGGCCAAGAACTTCCTCCTGACTAGCGACCAGACAATGGAGCGCAAGCTGAAGGAGGCGATCCTTGCCATTCGTATCGAGCGCGCCTTCACCAAGGAGCAGATCCTCGAGCTTTACCTGAACGAGATCTATCTCGGCGCCGGCGCTTACGGCGTAGCCGCTGCCGCCCAGACCTATTGGGATAAGGCGCTGAGCGAGTTGACGCTCGGCGACTGTGCTTATCTTGCGACGTTGCCCAAGGCGCCCTCGAACTACGACCCCTTTAAGCACCCAGACCGTGCCATTGAGCGCCGCAACTGGGTGATCGACCGTATCGTCGAGAATGGCTTCGCCACGCCCGAGGAGGGTGAGAAGGCCAAAGCCTCTCCGCTCGGGGTGACCAAGCGCACTCCAGGCGCCAAGATTTTCGCCTCCGAGTTCTTTGCCGAGGAGGTGCGCCGCGAGATTCTCGATCGCTTCGGCGAGGATAAGCTGTATGGCGGCGGCCTTTCGGTGCGCACCACTCTCGATCCCGATCTGCAGCGCATGGCCCGCACCGCGCTGGTCAATGGGCTGGTCGCCTACGATCACCGGCACAGCGGCTGGCGTGGGCCGGTCAAGACTATCGACATCAGAGGTGATTGGGGTAAGACGCTCGGCTCGATGCCGGTATGGAACGACATCGATCCGTGGCGGCTTGCTGTGGTGCTTGACGCCTCCAAGGACAAAGCTACGATCGGCTTGCGCCCCGGGCGGACGCCGCAAGGCGTGCTCGTCAAGGAGCGCGAGACGGGCATCATTCCCTATGATGAAGTGAAATGGGCGCGGCCGAAGGTTGGACTCTCCTTCGGTGGGACGCCCTCATCAGTGAATGCCGTGCTGAAGCCAGGCGACGTCGTCTACGTGTCGCCGCGTCTGCCGAAGCCCGCCGACGACGGCACGCCAGGCGCGCCGGATCCGGGCCTCAAGGGACAATGGTCCTTGCAGCAGATTCCAGCGGTCAGCGGTGCGCTCGTTGCCATGGATCCGCATACCGGGCGTGTGCTCGCCATTGTCGGCGGCTTCAGCTTTGCCGCCAGCCAGTTCGATCGTGCGACGCAGGCGCGCCGCCAGCCGGGCTCCTCGTTCAAGCCCATCATCTACACGACGGCGATTGACAATGGCTACACGCCGTCCAGCATCATCGTCGACGGTCCGATCTGCATCGACCAGGGGCCGGGCATGCCGCAATGGTGCCCGAGGAACTATGAAGCGGGATCCGCTGCCGGCCCGTCGACCTTGCGCTTCGGCATCGAGCATTCGCGCAACCTGATGACGGTGCGGCTCGCGCGCGATATGGGCATGCCCATCATCGCCGAATACGCGCGCCGCTTCGGCGTCTACGACAATTTGATGCCGGTATTGTCGATGGCGTTGGGCGCAGGCGAGACCACGCTGCTCCGAATGGTGACCGCCTATTCGATGATCGATAACGGCGGCAAGCAGATCACGGCGACATTCATCGATCGCATCCAAGATCGCTACGGACGGACGATTTGGCGCCATGACGACCGCGACTGCAGCGCCTGCGCGGCGCGCGAGTGGACCGGCCAGCAGGAGCCCCAACTCGTCGATGACCGCAAGCAGATCGTCGATCCCATGTCTGCCTTCCAGATGACCAACATCATGGAAGGCGTGGTGCAGAGCGGCACGGCGCAAAAGCTCAAAGTGCTGAAGCGGCCGATCGCCGGCAAGACCGGAACCACCAACGACTATAAGGATGCGTGGTTCATCGGTTTCACGCCTGATCTTGTCTGCGGAGTCTATGTTGGCTTCGACCAGCCGGCCTCACTCGGCCATGGCGAGACGGGCGGCATGCTCGCCGCGCCCGTTGTGCGCGACTTCATGCGCGCGGCGCTCGCCGATACTCCGCCTATCCCTTTCCGTGCGCCGCCCGGGATCAAGTTGGTTAGGGTGAACCACAAGACCGGGTTGCCGGCGGCGCCTGGGGACAAGACTGCCATCCTCGAAGCGTTCAAGCCGGGCGAAGAGCCGGCCGGCTCCGTGGCCGAGGATCTTGGCGATGACGGCGGCCAAGCCGCTGCCGACGATTTCAATACCGGTGCTGCGCCTGCGCCAGACGCCGCGGCTGATGCGGGGCCGCCGCCTAGCGCCGGCCCCGCGCCGGCCCCCGTTGCGCCTGTTCGCAGGCAGCGGGTCGCGCCGCCGCCACCACCACCGCCCAGCAACGCTTTGACAGCGGGCCCCGGCGGCCTCTACTAAGCCATTCGAGAGCGGGTTTGCCGCCTTGTGGGCTTGGGCCCGCAACGCCCCCGTTTTGTCCGTCACTCACGAGGAAGCGATGCGCGCTGAAACCGAATCGGTCGTCAACGAGATCAAGGAGTCCCTGTCCCTGCTCAGGAGGCATCTTTGACCCTGACAAGGCGAAGGCGCGGCTAGAAGCGCTCGACCGCGAGGTCGAGGCGCCGAATTTTTGGAGCGACTCGCGTCGCGCTCAAGGAGTGATGCGCGAGCGCCAGCAGATCGAGGCGGCGCTCTCCGCCTTCGACCGCATCTCCCGCGACCTCGACGACAATATCGCTCTCGTCGCGCTCGGCGATGAAGAAGGCGATCAGAGCATCGTCGCCGAGGCAGAAACCGCGCTCGCCAAGCTAAGTTACGAAGCCCATACCCGAGAGGTCGAGGCGCTGCTCTCGGGTGAGGCCGACGCCAACGACACTTACGTCGAGATCCACGCGGGTGCCGGCGGCACCGAGAGCCAGGATTGGGCGCAGATGCTGATGCGCATGTATGTGCGCTGGGCCGAGTCGCATGACTACAAGGTCGAGATCATCGGCGAGCATTACGGTGAAGAGGCGGGCATCAAATCCGGCACCATTCTGATCAAAGGCGGCAATGCCTATGGCTGGCTCAAGACCGAGTCCGGCGTGCATCGGCTCGTTCGCATCTCGCCCTTCGATTCGAATGCGCGCCGACACACGAGCTTTGCTTCAGTCTCGGTCTATCCTGCGATCGACGACACGATCGAGATCGAGATCGACGACAAGGACGTACGCATCGACACCTATCGCTCGTCGGGGGCGGGGGGCCAGCACGTCAACACCACCGACAGCGCCGTGCGCATTACTCATTTGCCCACAGGAATCGTGGTGACCTGCCAGAACGAGCGCTCGCAGCACAAGAACCGGGCGACCGCCTGGGCGATGCTGCGCGCGCGACTCTACGAGGCGGAGCTGAAGCGGCGGGAGGAGGAGGCGCAAGCGGCGGCTGCCGCCAAATCCGATATCGGCTTCGGCCACCAGATCAGGTCTTACGTGCTTCAGCCCTATCAGCTAGTGAAGGACTTGCGCACCGGCGTGGAGAACACGAATCCGTCAGCCGTGCTTGACGGCGATATCGACCGCTTCATCGAAGCGGCGCTCGCCGAGCGCATCCACGCCGACGCAAAGGCCTAAAGCCGAGAGAATGGGGGGCCGGCCTCGTTTGCGAGGCCACCACCCGAACCTTTTCTACTCAGCCGCGCGGGTCGAAAACGGGCTCGTGCCGCTGCCGAAAGTCGTGCTCGCCTGCTCAGTAGGCCGCGTGTCGAAGCCCGCGGGCTTCGCCTCGGGACGCGCACTACCGCCTGCAGAGCCCCTAACCTCGGCCAAGGGATCGTCGGACCGGCGTGATTTCCCTTCGAAATAGGCGCCCTGCTCGATGGCGAGGCTCTGATGGAAAATGTCGCCTTCGACGTGAGACTGCGCCTGGAGCGTCACCCGCAAGCCGCGGATAGAACCGATGACGTGGCCGCGCACCACGACATCCTCGGCGATCACATTGCCCGTGACCTGGGATTTGTCACCGAGCAGGAGTGAGCCGCAATCGATGTCGCCCTGAATCTCGCCGTCGACCTGAATCTCGCCCTTCGAAGAGACATTGCCCGTGATTGTCAGGTCCTCACCGATAATCGACGGGACCATCTTGCTTGCGGCCGGGCTCGGAGCCTTGGCCGCATAGGTCGCGGGACGCTCGGTAAACGGGGACTTGGACTCGCCGCTCGGCCGCTCCCCTAATTTCGTCACACTCTCGCCCGGCTCGGGCTTCTTCGTAAACATACGTGATACCTCCCCATCCGATACTACGACGCGGCGCCGGGCCAACTCCCGGCGCCAAGCTCGCAACTAAAGAGACAACAGCCGCCCTCGAGGGTTGTCGCGGAGCAAGGCCCCCACGAACCCCCGCACACTACTTTCCCAACAATATCGCCTCGCCCCTCGGTTGTCATGGGGCTTCTCTGTGCTGCGGCAACGCCCGCCCGCTGTACCCCTAAGTCTTGGCGCGGGAAGGGTTTGTCGCCTTCCTTTGGCCGACTTTACTGCCTCTTATTCAGTTCGCCCTCAGACTTGACGTTGTGCCGCGGGGCAGGCGGCATGGGGAGTTGAGGGTCCGGCTTGGGGGATGCTGACCAGAGCATGAGCAAACCGGGGCGTCGCCTGCAAGTTCGACAGCGACGCCGCTTTTGCGTTTGTTCGCTCGTGAACGTCCTCTAGGGTGGACGGACAAGAGCGCTCGGAAGCCTCGTCGGGGACCTGTGACTGAATGAACGAGCCGATCGCAGGTGCTCTCGCCAAACTGACTACCGAAGGTGGCAAGGCGCTCACCGAAGGTGGCAAGGCGCTGCTTGCGTTGAACGAGCGCGGGCGCGCGCTCGTTAAGCGAGTTCCGCCTCCGGTCCAGATCGAACTCGCCAAACTCTCCTCGCGTGGCGCCCACGTGTGTCGAGAAATCTTTGCCGGCATCCTTGTCGTTGGATTGCTTGCCATCGTCGGCGGTTATGGGCGGCTCGCCCGCGGTCCCATCTCTTTGCCGAGCCTCGTGCCGCCGATCGAGTTGGCGATCAACGGTCAGCTCACCGACATGCACGTCAAGATCGATAATGCGATCCTGACGCGCACGCCCGACGGGCCCGGCGTACTCTTCCGTTTGATCAATATCAGGCTGATCGACAAGGACGGCTCGATCGTGGCGCAAGCCCCGCTCGCCGCTATCGGCATGAGCGGAGCGGCGTTGCTGACGGGAAGGATCGCGCCCGGAAGCGTGGACTTCATCGGCCCGCGCCTCTTGCTTTTCTACAATCCCGACCAGGGACTCTCGCTCACCTTCTCGCGCCCGGCGGCAGGAGATAGCGAGACGCTGATCCGCGGCTCTCTGCCTGCCGAGGGACCTCCCATGGGCGAGGCGGCTCCACCAGCGACGGAGACGATCATCGCCAAAAGCCCCGACGCACAATCGGGCGGCCGCAAGCTCAATCTAACCGAGACCATCACCGACGCCTTCGAGCGTGTTCGGCAGGGCAATACCTCTTACTTGACGCGGTTCGGCTTCAAGAACGCACTCGTGGTGCTCAATCAGAACGGCAAGGAGACATCGTGGCAGGTTCCTGATTTTGCCATCGACCTCGAGCACCGCGACAGGCGGAGCATTCTCGTCGGCGAAGCCAATTTTGCCTCGACCAAGGGCGACTGGCAGCTTGAGGTCCGCACCGAACAGCGCACCAGGCGCCAGAGCTTCACCGTCAATGCCTTGATCCAGAATCTCGTTCCCTCGGGCCTTGCCGGCGATTTCCCTTCGCTCGGGATACTGAGGGCGCTCGACATGGTGGTAAATGGCGAGAGCACGATCGAGCTGTCTGATTCAGGCGAGTTTCTCGCCGGCGAAGCGAAGCTCGAGCTTGAAGGCGGTCAGATCACGCCCGTCTGGGATCGTGACAATGCGATGCGCATAGACCACGGCAATTTGCAGGTGCGCTATCTGAAGGATCAGGACGTCGTCGAGATCGAGCCTTCGATACTGTCTTGGGGGGAAAGCAACGCGACGATCAGCGGCGAGGTCCGTCCCGTCCGCGACGCAAGCGGTACGCCGACAGCCTGGAATTTCTCCCTTAAGGCCAACCCGGCTCAGCTTGCCATCGAGGAGCTTGGGCTCCCGCCGGTGCAGGTCGATGAGTGGCAGGTTGACGGAAGCGTCGCCCCGCAAGACGGGCGCGTCACTGTCTCGCGTTTTGTCATTCGCGCTGGCAAGGCCTGGATCTCCTTCGCCGGCTCAGTTCACGAGGCGCCCGGCTCGCCCGAGATCAGCCTCGCCGGCGAACTCTCCCCGATGTCCATGGACATGATGAAGCGGTTTTGGCCGAAATTCCTTGCCGGGGACGCACGCGACTGGGTGCTGAAGAGCGTCGCAGCCGGTGAGCTTCTCGGCGGCAAGTTCAAGGTCAATCTCGCCGCCGGCGAGCTGGCCAAAATCGAAGCTGGCGACGATGCGCCTGAAGGCGCCATCTCGGTCGAGCTCGATCTCACGGGACTAAGCATCGCCTATATGGAGCATCTCCCTCCGGTTCTGACCGGTGATGCAAAATTCGTGATCGATGGAACGGAAATGTCCATCGACATCCCGCAAGGCAAGGTCGTGGTGCCGTCCTCAGGGCAGGAGGTTGCGCTCAGCGAGGGCCGCTTCTACGTCCCTGATCTCCGCCAAGACCCGCAGACGGGCGCCATCTCGTTCAAGGCGAAATCGGCGACGGCGACGGTGCTCGAGCTTCTCGACCAGGAGCCGCTTGGCTATCTCAAGACAGTTGGGCTCAAGCCTGACTTTCTTGGCGGCACAGCCGAGGGCGGCTTCACCTTGTCGCTGCCGCTGAAAGACACTCTCACCTTCAAGGAGGTGAAGCTCAGAGGCATGGCGCGGCTCGACCAGGCCATCGCCAATAACCTCGTCGGCAACATGAATATCGAGGGCGGTACGCTTGACGTGAATGTCACCGAGGAGGGGGTCGAAGCCAAGGGGCCCATTCAGATCAGAGGCGTCCCCGCTGAGCTCGACTGGCAGCGCATCTTCTATGCTCCCGACGATCGCCAGCCCCCGATCAGGGTGACGACCACGCTCGATGAGGCGGCACGCGAGAAGCTCGGCTTGAAAGTCAATCATCTGATCAAAGGCACAACGCCTGTTACCCTGTCGATTGCGGGGCTCGGCCGTGGGACGCCCGCAATGAGTTTGACTGCCGACCTCACCAATGCAAGGCTGCTGTTCGGCGCCATGGGCTGGACCAAGCCCGCAGGGCACACGGCCAATCTCGAGCTCGACGTTGCGCAACAGGGTGACGGCTCGACCACGCTCAAGAATTTCAAAATTCTCGGCGACGATATCAACATCGTGGGCGATATCGAACTCGACCCCGAGCAGCATCTGAAGGGTTTCTATTTTTCCGATTTCTCTATCGACTTCGACACTCATATGGAGATCACCGCGACCGTTCGCGACGACAAGGTGCTGGATATCCGGGCGAATGGACCGAGCTATAACGGGCAACAGTTCTTCCGCTCCCTGTTCTCGGCCGGCCAGTTCACCGACGATCCGTCGGCCGAGCCCGCTGATCCGTTCGGCGTCGATCTTTCAGCCGATATCCAGACGGTAGCCGGCTTCTACGACACGACGGCGCAGAACGTCCATGTCACCTTCAAGAAGCGCAACGGCCGCATCGTTGCGCTCGATGCCAGGGCGGACCTGAACGGTAAGGCTCCTGCAGCGGTAACGCTCGAGACGAATGGCGGCACGCGCGAGATCAAGGCCGAGGCTCGCGACGCTGGCGCTGCCTTCCGTCTCATCGGCTTCTATCCCAATGTCGACGGCGGCGAGGCATCACTCGAGGTCAATCTCGATGCAGGCGCACCGGGGACGAAGAGCGGGACACTCTGGGCGCGCGATTTCACCGTCCTCGGCGATGAGGTGGTGAATGACGTGCTCACCGATCCGAGTTCGCAAGCCGTGCTGGGTAGGGAGAAGCAGCCACCGGTGCGCTCCCGCATCGATTTCAAGCAATTGCGGGCGCCATTTTCGGTCGGTGGCGGTAAGTTCCACTTGCAAGATGCCTATATGAACGGCCTGCAGCTCGGCGCCACCATGCGCGGGACTGTCGACTTCAAGGCTCAGACGGTGGAGCTCGGCGGCACCTATGTGCCGCTCTACGGCCTCAACTCCGCCTTCAGGGCCATCCCCATCCTCGGCCCCGTGCTGACCGGCCGCCAGGGGGAGGGACTCGTCGGCATCACCTTTGCCATTAAGGGCAACCTCAATGACCCGCAGGTGTTGGTCAATCCGATCTCGGTGATGACGCCTGGCATCTTCCGCCAGATCTTCGAGTTCACCGGTTCGGTGCCCGACGCGGCCGCCGCTTCGAGCGGCACGCCCGCCAACGGCTTCACGCCGCCGCAATAATAGGGTTTAGACGGGGCGGATCAGCGCGTGGCGCTTCTTGCCGAGCGAGAGCTTGATCACGCCTTCCGGAGTGAAGTCGGCGAGGGTGAGCATCCGCTTTTCGTCGGTGACGGCAACGTCGTTCACCTTGATGCCACCGCCCTTGATCTGGCGCCTTGCCTCGCCGGTCGAGGAGACGAAGCCGACATGGGTATTGGCCGTCAGTACGCCCCAGCCTTTTTCGAGCTCGGCACGCGGGATGTCGAACGTCGGAAGGCTTGCCGAGATTGCGCCCTCCTCGAACGTCGTCCGTGCCGTCTCGGCCGCGCGGTCGGCGGCATCGCGGCCATGCACGAGCGCGGTCGCCTCGGTTGCGAGCACCTTTTTCGCTTCGTTCAGCTCGGCGCCTTCGAGCTTGGCGAGCTTGCCGATGTCGGGCAGGGGCAGCTCGGTGAAGAGCTTGAGGAGGCGCGGAACGTCGGCGTCCTCCGTGTTCCGCCAATATTGCCAATAGTCGTAAGGGGAGAGCATGTCGGGGTTGAGCCACACAGCGCCCGCGGCCGTCTTTCCCATCTTGGCGCCCGATGAAGTGGTCAGCAGCGGTGAGGTCAGCCCGAACAGCTCGACGCCGTCCGTGCGCCGGCCGAGCTCGATGCCGCCGACAATATTGCCCCACTGGTCGGAGCCGCCCATCTGCAAGCGGCAGTCGAACCTCCGGTAAAGCTCGACGAAGTCATAGGCCTGCAGCACCATGTAGTTGAACTCGATGAAGCTTAAGGGCTGCTCGCGCTCGAGCCTGAGCTTCACCGAATCCTGGGTGAGCATGCGATTGACGCTGAAATGCCGCCCGTAGTCGCGCAGGAACTCGATATAGCCGAGCATGTCCAGCCAATCGGCGTTGTTGACCATCATCGCGTCGTCGGGGCCGTGGCCGAAGCTCATGAAGCGCCGGAAGATCGTCTCGATGCCGGCGACGTTTGCGCCGATCTCGCCCTCGCTGAGGAGCTTGCGCGACTTGTCCTTGCCCGAAGGATCGCCAACCTTGGTGGTACCGCCGCCGATGAGCACGATGGGGCGGTGACCAGCCTGCTGCAGCTTGCGCAGCATCATGATCGAGACGAGATTTCCGACATGGAGAGAGGGCGCGGTCGCGTCGAAGCCGATATAGGCGGTGACGCGTTCCTTTTTCAGCAGGGCACCGAGTCCCGCTTCGTCCGTCACTTGGTGGATGAAGCCGCGCGCCTTCAGCTCGTGCAGGAGATCGGATTTCAACGTGCTCATGGGCGTGGCAGCCGGGCTCGAGGAGGCACTGCTATTGCAGAGCCTCTAACACAAGCTCGGCCATGACCAAATAAGGGAGTGGCTTTAGGCGGCCGACTTTTTCGCTTTCTTCCGCTTGCCGAGCCGCTTGTCGAGATAGGCATCGACCACTTCCATGAGCCCGTCCATGCGGCCCTCGAAGAAATGATTCGCATCCGGCACGGTCGAATGATCGATGACGATGCCCTTCTGCGTCTTGAGACGATCGACGAGCCCGCGCACGGACTCCGTTGGGACGACTCGATCTTTTGCTCCATTCACCATCAGCCCGGAAGAAGGGCAGGGGGCGAGGAAGGTGAAGTCGTAGAGGTTGGCGGGCGGTGCCACCGAGATGAAGCCCTCGATCTCGGGCCGGCGCATCAGGAGCTGCATGGCGATCCACGCCCCGAATGACACGCCAGCGATCCAGCAGGTCTGTGCATCGGGATTATAGGCCTGCAGCCAGTCGAGTGCGGTCGCCGCGTCAGCCAGTTCGCCGGGGCCATTGTCGAACAGGCCCTCGCTCCGTCCCACGCCCCTGAAGTTGAAGCGAAGCACAGAGAAGCCCCGCCGCTGGAAGGCGTAATAAAGGTGATAAACCACCTGGTTATTCATGGTCCCGCCGAATTGCGGGTGGGGATGTAGGATAAGCGCGACCGGCGAGTTCTGAGTAGGCTCGTGATGGTAGCGGGCCTCGATCCTGCCGCCCGGACCGCTGATATTCACTTCAGGCATGAAACACTGGCCTCGACACCTACGTTACGTCACTGGGGGAAGGGGTCGCGGGCTTCGCGATAAGCGCAGATGAGACGCGCAATTCGCCGCCGCAAACCTTGACTTGATCGCTCCGCGATCCTATACCGACATTTAAGATTAGAATTGTTCCAAACAAGTCCGTTCCGGGACAAGCTGGGCACTCGGAACGGTCCCGACTTCAGGCCGCGCTTCATAGCACGTGCGATAGGGGCTCGTGCAAGCGCTAACCGCCTTCGGCTACGATGAACCAGCGCTCCTATCTCGACTATAACGCGACAGCGCCCCTCCGCCCCGAAGTGCACGAGGCGATGGCCGAGGCGCTTCTGCTCCCAGGCAATCCCTCCTCGGTGCATGAGGAAGGCCGCGCTGCACGTGCCGCGATCGAAACGGCACGGGTCGAGGTGGCAAAGCTCGCAGGCGCAGCACCAGAGAACGTGATCTTCACCAGTGGCGGGACCGAGTCCAATGCGCTCGCTCTCGCCGCACAGGGGGGCACCGCCTGGCATTGTTACCTCTCGGCGGTGGAACATCCCTCGGTGCTTTCGGGCGGCCGCTTCTACCGCGAGACGACCACCGTCGTTCCCGTGACAAAAGACGGCGTCATCGACCTCGATATCCTTGCGAGAGAGCTTAAGAAGCACCATCTAGGAGGTGGGAGGCCCTTCGTTTCTTTGATGGTCGCCAATAACGAGACGGGCGCGATCCAACCCATCGCCGAGGCAGTAAAACTCGTCCACGAAGCAGGGGGGCTGTTGCACACCGATGCTGTCCAGGCTCCTGGGAGGATGCCCCTCAATCTCGGCGACCTCGGCGCCGACATGCTGAGCCTTTCGGCACACAAGATCGGCGGACCCAAGGGTGTCGGAGCACTCGTGCTCAAGCCCGGCGTAACCGTCGAGCCGCTGCTCAAGGGCGGCGGACAAGAAAGACGGAGGCGCGCCGGAACAGAGAATGTCGCTGGCATCGTGGGCTTTGGCGTCGCCGCTGAGCTTGCCGCGTCCGACCTCGCCAAGGCCGATCGCATCAGAGCCATGCGGGACCAAGCGGAGGCTGGCGCTCGCGCCGTCGCAGCGAATGCGGTGATCGTCTCGGACAATGTGGCGCGACTTCCGAATACGAGCTGCATCGCAGTCCCCGGCGCCAAGGCCGAAACGCTCGTGATTGGGCTGGATCTCGCCGGTGTTGCCGTGAGCGCAGGCTCTGCCTGCTCGTCGGGTAAGGTCGAGGCCTCGCCTGTGTTGCGTGCGATGGACCTGGAGCCGGAGCTGGCGCAAGGAGCGATCCGTGTGAGCCTTGGCATCGGGACCACGAGTTACGATATCGAAAGGTTCCTCGGCGCTTTTGGGGAGTTGATCAAACGGCTCAAGCAGAGCCCGAAGGCAGCGTAATTCGCGGCCTTCGCAAGGATTGGAGTTAGGCCAATGCCGGCAGTGCAAGAGACAGTCGCCCGCGTCCGCGAGATCGACGTCGACAAGTACAAATACGGCTTTACCACCGACATCGAGTTGGTGCGTGCCCCTAAGGGCCTGACCGAGGATACCGTTCGTTTCATCTCGGCCAAGAAGGGCGAGCCTGATTGGCTGCTCGATTGGCGGCTCGAGGCCTATCGCCGCTGGCTGACCATGCAAGAGCCGACCTGGGCGAACGTCGTCCATCCCAAGATCGATTTCCAGGATCTCTATTACTACTCGGCGCCGAAGAGCACCGAGGGGCCCAAGAGCCTCGCCGAGGTCGACCCCGAGCTGCTCAAGACTTATGCCAAGCTCGGCATCCCGCTCAAGGAGCAGGAGGTGCTGGCCGGCGTCGAAGGCGCGCGGGTCGAAGGCCGTGTCGCCGTCGATGCCGTGTTCGACAGCGTCTCGGTCGTCACCACCTTCAAGGAAGAACTGGCCAAGGCCGGCGTGATCTTCTGCTCCATCTCGGAGGCGGTGAGGAGCCACCCTGATCTCGTGAAGAAATATCTCGGCTCGGTGGTGCCGATCACCGACAATTTCTACGCCACGCTGAACTCGGCTGTGTTCTCGGACGGCTCCTTCGTCTACGTGCCGCCCGGCGTGCGTTGCCCGATGGAGCTGTCCACCTATTTCCGCATCAATGCCGAGAGCACCGGCCAGTTCGAGCGTACGCTGATCGTCGCCGACAAGGGCGCCTATGTCAGCTATCTCGAAGGCTGCACCGCGCCCATGCGTGACCAGAACCAGCTCCACGCCGCCGTAGTCGAGCTGATTGCTCTCGAGGATGCCGAGATCAAATACTCGACGGTGCAGAACTGGTATCCCGGCGACAAGGAAGGGAAGGGCGGCATCTACAATTTCGTCACCAAGCGTGGCGATTGCCGCGGCCACCGCTCCAAGATCTCCTGGACACAGGTCGAGACCGGCTCAGCCATCACCTGGAAGTACCCGAGCTGCATCCTGCGCGGCGACGGCTCGCGCGGAGAGTTCTACTCGATCGCCATCTCCAACGGCTATCAACAGGTGGATTTAGGGACCAAAATGATCCATCTCGGCCGCGACACGTCGAGCCGCATCATCTCCAAAGGCATCGCCGCAGGTCACTCCAACAACACCTATCGTGGGCTCGTCTCGGCGCATCGGCGCGCGGCCCATGCGAGGAACTTCACCAACTGCGACTTGCTCCTGATCGGCTCGAAATGCGGCGCGCACACCGTGCCCTATATCGAGGCGAAGAATGCGAGCGCGACCTTCGAGCATGAGGCGACCACGTCGAAGATTTCCGATGACCAGCTGTTCTACTGCCTGTCGCGCGGGCTCTCGCCCGAGGAGGCGGTGGCCCTGATCGTCAATGGCTTCGTGCGCGACGTGCTTCAGCATCTGCCGATGGAGTTCATGGCCGAGACGCAGAAGCTCATCGGCATTAGCCTGGAAGGCAGCGTCGGCTAGAGATGAAACATCATGCTTGAGATCAAGAACCTTCACGTCAATGTCGATGGCCGCGAGATCCTGAAAGGTGTCGACCTCACGCTGCCTGCCGGCGAGGTGCATGCCATCATGGGCCCCAACGGCTCCGGCAAGTCGACGCTCGCTTACGTGCTCGCCGGGAAGCAGGACTACGAGGTCACCGCCGGCTCCGTCTCCTGGAACGGGCGGGATCTGCTCGCCATGGAGCCGTCAGAGCGCGCCGCCGCCGGCGTCTTCCTCGCCTTCCAATATCCGATGGAGATCCCCGGCGTCGCCACCATGACGTTTCTGCGCGCGGCGGTGAACGCGGTGCGCAAGGCGCGCGGAGAGGCCGAGCTATCCACCCCCGATCTGCTCAAGCTCGTGCGTGCGAAGGCTAAGCTCTTGAAGATCGATCCCGACATGCTGAAGCGGCCGCTCAATGTCGGCTTCTCCGGCGGCGAGAAGAAGCGGAACGAAATTCTGCAAATGGCTCTCCTCGAGCCATCGCTCTGTGTGCTCGACGAGACCGATTTCGGGCCTCGACATCGATGCGCTCCGCATCGTGGCCGAAGGCGTGAACGCGCTCCGCTCCAAGGAGCGCTCGATGCTCGTCATCACCCATTATCAGCGGCTCCTGAACTACATCGTGCCGGATCGCGTGCATGTGATGCACGACGGGCGCGTGGCGCGCTCAGGAGGGCCAGAGCTTGCGCTCGAGCTCGAAGAGTTGGGCTATGCCGAGTTGGGCGGCAAGGCCGCTTAGAGCATGATCCGGAAAAGTGGGAACCGGTTTTCCGACAAGATCATGCACAAGCAAGTTTAGAGAGGCAGGCGATGGAGTTGCCGGTCCAGCAGTTTCGCACCAAGGGCGAGCAGGCTTATCTCGATATGTTCGAGACGGCAGCCGCCGGGTTGCCCGGCGCGCGCGATTCCTTCGTAGCCAGCCTGCGCGACAAGGCGATCGAAACTTATGGCCGGCAGGGACTGCCGCATCGCCGCATCGAGGCGTGGAAATATACCGACCTCCGTTCGCTCCTCGGCGAAGTCCATCCCCTGATCCGCGCGACGGGGCTGCCGATCGATGCCGCAGACGTCAAGAAAGCAGTTGGGGCTGCGGTCGCGGCCGTTCCCGCCTTTCGCCTCTTCATTGTCGAAGGCGAGCTCAGGGCCGATCTCTCTGACGTTGCGGCGCTTAAGGCTGCGGGCGTCGAAGTTGTGTCTTTCGCAGAGGCGCTTGAGAAGCCGGCCACTTGGCTTAAGAAGGCGCTTGGCGCCGTGAATCCACGCACTGACGATGCTGTGGTTGCGCTCAACACTGCGCTGATGACGGGCGGCGTCGCCTTGCGCGTGGGTAAGGGCGTAATCCTAGACAAGCCGATCCATGTCGTTCACCTCGACGCCACGGGCGAGCCTGCCTCGATCTTCACACGCACTCTCGTGATCGCTGAGCCGTCGAGCGCCGTGACGCTGATTGAAAGTCACGCGAGCCTCGGCAGGCTGAGGGGTCTGCAGCGAAACGCGGTCACCGAGCTCCGCATCGGCGCCAAGGCTGTGATCGACCACATCAAGATCGAGCGGGAAGGGAGCGACACCGTCCACCTCGGCACCGCCCTGGTCGAGATCGGGGCAGATGCTCGCTACAACGCATTCCAATTCTCGACCGGCGCCGCGCTCGTCCGCAACCAGACCTTCGCGCGCTTTGCCGGCCAAGGCTCGTCGCTCGACATTTCCGGCGCGCTTCTCATGCGCGGGCGCCAGCACTGCGACACGATGCTGCTCGTGGAGCATGCCGTGCCTCGTTGCACCAGCCGCGAGCTGTTCAAGGCCGTGCTCGACGGCGAGGCGCGCGGCATCTTCCAGGGCAAGATCATCGTTGCGCCTCATGCGCAGAAGACCGACGGCAAGCAGATGGCGCAGGCGCTGCTTCTCTCCGAAACGGCGGAGTTCGATACAAAGCCTGAGCTTGAGATCTTCGCCGACGACGTCATCTGCGGCCATGGCTCGACCTCCGGCCAGATCGACGATGAGCTCCTGTTTTATCTCGAGGCGCGCGGCATCCCCGAGGATGAGGCGCGCGCGCTTCTGATCAAGGCCTTTGTGGCCGAGGCGCTCGAGAAGATCGCGCACGAGGATCTGCGCGAGGCCCTGGCGGCAGCATCAGCCGAATGGCTCGGCACGGTGGCTCAGTAGGAAGCGGCCGATGACCGTCCTCACGCCAAAGTCCAAGGCGATCAAAGCTGCTGTGGCCCCGTTCGACGTCGAGGCCATCCGCGCCGATTTCCCCATTCTTTCCCGCGAGGTGAACGGCAAGCCTCTCGTCTATCTCGACAACGGCGCCTCGGCGCAGAAGCCTAAGGTCGTGCTCGACACCATCCAGCGCGCTTACGGCGAGGAATATGCCAACGTCCATCGCGGGCTGCACTATCTGAGCAATCTCTCGACTGCCAATTTCGAGAAGGCGCGCGAGAGCGTGCGCCGCTTCCTCAATGCGCGCTCAGATGAGGAGATCATCTTCACCCGCAACGCGACCGAAGCCGTCAACCTCGTTGCCTCGTCCTATGGCGCCCCCAATATCGGGGAGGGGGACGAGATCCTCATCACCATCATGGAACACCACTCAAACATCGTGCCCTGGCATTTCCTGCGCGAGCGGCAGGGCGCGCTCTTGAAGTGGGCGCCGATCGACGACGACGGCAATTTCCTGCTTGATGAGTTCGAGCGGCTTATCAGCCCGCGCACTAAACTCATTGCTTTGACTCACATGTCGAACGTGCTCGGCACCATCGTTCCGATCAAGGAAGTGGTCCGCATCGCCCATGATCGCGGCATCCCGGTTCTGGTTGATGGCGCGCAAGGCGCGGTGCATCTTGCCGTCGACGTGCAGGACCTCGATTGCGATTTCTATGCGCTGACCGGCCACAAGCTGTATGGGCCAACCGGCATTGGCGTGCTCTACGGCAAGAAGGCGCTGCTCGAATCGATGCGACCCTATCAGGGCGGCGGCGAGATGATCGGGTACGTCAAGCAGGACGAGATCACCTATGCCAAGCCGCCGCATCGAATTCGAGGCGGGGACGCCGGCTATCGTACAGGCGATCGGCCTCGGGACCGCGCTCGACTATGTCGAGGGCGTCGGCCGCGATGCCATCAGGGCGCACGAGGACGCTTTGCTCGGCTATGCCATGCAGCGCCTCGGGGAGTTGAATTGGCTCCGCATCTTCGGCCGCGCCCGCGAGAAGGGAAGCATTATCTCCTTCAATATGGAGGGCACGCATCCCCACGACGTGAGCACGATTCTGGACCACTATGGGGTGGCCGTGCGCGCAGGCACCCATTGCGCCGAGCCATTGCTTGCGCGCTTTAGCGTCACCGCGACCTGCAGAGCTTCCCTCGCCATGTATAATACCTTCGAAGAGGTCGACCGCTTGGTCGAGGCACTGCACAAAGCGCGTGAGATGTTCGCTTAAGGGCGATGGACTAAATGATTGAGAAGGTTCAAGAAAACGAAGTGACGGCGACCGCTGCCGAGGAGCCGGCCGAGATCAAGGCCTGCGTCGGCGCGACCGGTGGCGAAGAGGGCGCTGCCACCGCTGCCGAGGCGCAGAGCGGCGATGGCTCGGCCATCCCCCGGGCGGAGCTCGAGCGGCTGCGCACCGACCTCATCGCCGCGCTCAAGACCGTGTTCGATCCCGAGATTCCCGTCGATATCTACGAGCTTGGCCTCATCTATCGCCTCGACGTCGACGATGAGCGCAACATCGAGGTGGATATGACTCTGACCGCTCCGGGCTGCCCGGTTGCCGGCGACATGCCGGGCTGGGTGGAGAATGCTCTCTCCGCAGTGCCGGGCGTCGGCCAGGTGAAGGTGAAGCTCGTGTTCGATCCGCCTTGGGACATGTCGCGCATGTCTGACGAGGCGCGCCTTGAGCTCAACATGTTCTAGGCGCTCGCGCAAATCATGCCTGCCGATAGCGACCAAGGTAGGGACGTCCCAGCCGTCTCAGTGGTGGCGCCTTGCTACAATGAGGCTCAGGGACTTCAGGAATTTTGTCGGCGGACATCCGCGGCCTGCGCCTCGAGCGTTGGTGCCGATTATGAGATCATCCTGGTGGATGACGGCTCTCGAGACGGAACCTGGCGGCAGATAGAAGATCTCGCGGTGTCGGACCGGCGCATCGTCGGCATCCGGCTCATGTGCAACTATGGTCAGCAGGTCGCGTCGACGGCCGGTCTCGCCCTTTCGCGAGGATGGCGAGTTATGCTGGTCGACGCCGATCTTCAAGACCCGTCGGAGCTGCTCGGCAAGATGATGGAGCTGATGGACGCCGGCGCCGACGTGGTCTACGGCACGCGGACTTCGCGCGCCGGTGAAGGTTGGTTCAAACGAGCATCGGCCGCTCTCTTCTACCGATTGAACAGGGTCATAAGCATTCCGATTCCCAACAACTTGGGTGATTTTCGCCTTATGAGCCGGCGCGTCGTAGACATTCTCCTGGCCATGCCTGAGCGCGGCCGCTTCATCAGAGGGATGGTAAGCTGGATAGGGGGTGAGCAGGTCCCGCTGTACTACGACAGGGCTCCGCGCCGCTCCGGTAAGTCGAAATATTCCCTGATCAAGATGCTCGATCTTGCCGTGGATGCGGTTACGAGCTTCTCACTCGTGCCGTTGAGGCTGGCGTTCTGGTCCGGCCTCTTCGTTGCGTTTCTGACGGTGCTTTTTGTGGCCTATGCGCTGTCGGTGTGGTGGCTCGGCAGGACTGTTCCGGGATGGACCAGCCTAACGATCGCGCTCTGCCTCTTCTCCAGCCTGCAACTGATCGTCTTGGGAATCATCGGAGAATATGTCGGAAGGCTGTTGAGAGAATCGCAGGCACGACCGCTATACGTCATAGACACAATGCTTTTCTCCCGACAAATCGGCACCGTGCCGGTGGAGTTCTCGCGCCTTTGCCCCGCCGACCGTCGACGGTTCTTGCAGGGGCTCGGCGGTGAAGCCTCGCTGGGGGGCAAGCTGCCGGGGGGCGACGAGGCGCACGACTTGCCGAAAGTATAGAGCCGAAGCTATCGGTTCACGTTCTTGAGTTCCCATCGTTACGCTAGCCAACGCGAGGTGGGCTGGACCGCTGTATCGCAAGCGCCATTCATCGCCCCTTGAACACGCTCCTGATTTATCCCAAGTTCAAGCCATGACCTCTGCCGCAAGACCCCGCCCGCAAGTAATGCGCCTGACCGAAGCCGCCGCCGTGCGCTTGAAGGCGCTTGCTGCTGCGTCCGGCAAGGACACCGCCGGTGTCCGCATCGGCGTCAAGAACGGCGGTTGCGCGGGCATGGAATACACTATGACCTACGCTGAGGAGCGCGGGCCACACGACGAACTGATCGAGGACAAGGGCGTCAAGCTTCTGATCGACCCGAGCGCGGTCCTGTTCCTTCTTGGCACCGAGATGGATTACCGCACCGACAAGATGCGCTCTGGCTTCGTGTTCAATAATCCGAACCAGACGAGCGCCTGCGGTTGCGGCGAGTCGGTGACGCTCAAGCCTGCAAGCGAAACGGCCGCCGGTACTCAAAGCTCCGAGCAGGCCTCCTAGCCAGTCTCCTCAGACTTAAGCCCTTTTCATGGACGGGCTTGTCCGGCCATCCACCATTTGCCCACCGCGTCTCTTGACATGCAACCAAATGGTTGCCTATTGTAGCTCATGAGCATGGACGCGGCGTTCAAGGCCGTTGCCGATCCGGTGCGGCGACAACTGCTCGACCGCCTCCATGCGCGGAATGGCCAAAGCTTAAACGAGCTTTGCGAGGGACACGGCATGACGCGCCAGGCGGTGACCAAGCATCTGGGAATTCTCGAAGCCGCCAACCTCGTCGTCACGCAGAAGCGGGGCCGCGAGAAGCTGCACTTCCTCAATCCCGTTCCCATTCAGGAGATCGCCGATCGTTGGATCGGCAAATATGAGCGCACGCGTTTGCGTGCTCTGAGTGACCTCAAGAAAAGTCTGGAAGGAAAACGCGATGACCGGTGACCGCTTCGTCTATGTGACTTACATCCGCACCACGCCCGAGAAGTTATGGGAGGCGCTATTCAGTCCCGAATTCACCCGCACCTATTGGTTCGGTGTCACGCACGAGTCGGAATGGAAGAAGGGTTCGTCCTGGAAGATGGTCTTCGAGGACGGCACCGTGGGCGATGCGGGCCAGGTGCTGGAGATTGAGAAACCGAAGCGGCTCGTGCTCCGCTGGCGAAACGAGTTCATGCCGGAGCTGCGTGCCGAAGGCTATTCACGTTGCGCCTTCGACATCGAGGGGAACGGCAATGTCACGAAGCTTACGATCACGCACGAGATCGACAAGACCGGGTCGAAATTCATCGAGGCCGTGTCGGGCGGTTGGCCGAAAATTCTGTCCAACCTCAAGAGCCTGCTCGAGACCGGCGAAGTTCTGACCGTCGACAAAAGATGCTTAGGCCAAGCGCGATCGGAGCTGGAGCGGGCTGCCCGCTAGCTCACCCGTACCGGGCGCATCATGAAGGCGGGGACGTGGTCGCCCATACCTTGCTGCTTCGGTCGCGGCGGCTGGGCTTGAGGCTTGCTTGGCGCCCGCTCGGGGCTGGAACGCTCGGAGGAGGCTGCGGCCTGCGGCCCATGAGCGGGCTTGCGGTCGCCGTGATGCTGGTCGCGTTTTGGATCGCCCTGTCTTTGCTCCCCCCGCTTCGGATGCTCGGTCCGCCGCTCTTCGCCTCTGCTGTCAGAGGCCTTGGTCCCCTGTCGATGGGACTGATTGTTGTGGGCTGAATGTCCGCCCTTGCTCCGTCGCGAGCGGCCGCCTCGCCGATGCCGCCCATTGGATCGGCCTTCCGATCCTTCGCCGTCCTCTGCCGCGATCTGCGCTCCGTCGAGCCATTCTATGTCCTGACGCAGCAGTTTCTCGATCGCCTTGAGCGCCTTCATGTCCTTCGGCGTCACCAGCGTCGCGGCATAGCCTTCGCGCCCGGCGCGGCCTGTGCGGCCGATGCGGTGGACGTAGTCCTCGGGATAAATCGGCACGTCGTAATTGAAGATATGGCTCACGTCGGGGATATCGAGCCCGCGCGCGGCGACATCGCTCGCGGCAAGGAAGGCGATCTGACCGTTGCGAAACGCGTCCAGCGTCGCCGTGCGCTGATGCTGATCCAAATCCCCGTGCAGAGCACCGACACTGAAGCCGTGGCGCTGCAGCGAGCGGTAGAGAATCCCGACATCCTTCTTGCGGTTGCAGAAGATGATGGCGTTCTTGACATCGACCTCGCGCATCAGCGCGCGAAGCGCTTCGCGTTTGCCGGCGGGATCATCGGGCGCCTTCTTGAGCCGCTGCACGATGGTCGCGGCTGCGGTCGCTTGCGGAGCGACCTCGACCCGCTCGGGAGCATGCAGGAATTTGTCGGCGAGGCGTTGGATTTCCGGGGGCATGGTCGCCGAGAAGAACAGCGTTTGCCGCGTGAAGGGAAGCAGCTTGCAGATGCGCTCGATGTCGGGGATGAAGCCCATGTCGAGCATGCGGTCGGCCTCGTCGATCACCAGGATCTCGATGCCGTTCAAGAGCAGCTTGCCGCGTATGAAATGATCGAGCAGACGGCCCGGCGTGGCAATCACCACATCGGCGCCGCGGTCGAGCTTGCGGTCCTGGTCGTCATAGGACACGCCGCCGATCAGGAGCGCCACAGTCAGCCTATGGCTCTTGCCGAGGATATCGAAGTGGTCTGCAACCTGAGTAGCAAGCTCGCGGGTAGGCGCCAGGATCAGAGAGCGCGGCATGCGTGCTCTGGCGCGGCCACGCTCGAGCCGGGTCAACATCGGCAGCACGAAGGACGCGGTCTTTCCGGTTCCGGTCTGCGCGATACCGAGCACGTCGCGACCAGCGACGCCATGCGGGATGGCTTGATTTTGGATTGGGGTCGGGGTTTCGAAGCCCGCCGCGGTGACGGCGGACAAAACTTTGGGGCTTAGGCCAAGATGTGAAAAGCTCATGCGTTAGTAAAAATACCGCGAGACCAAAACGTCCCCACGAATCTTCTTTCTTTAGGCGCAATAACTTGCTGAACGATTCGCGAGCCTTGCGCAAGACCACTCGGGCATTGCGGCAATTGGCCCGCAATGTTCTCCACTCAAATAGGCGGCTGGGCGGATCGGCGCAAGGGGCAAAAGGAAGCCAACGCGGCATAAATTGGCTGACTGTCGCGATTGGTGAATACTCCTGCATGCAGACCGAGCGACTTGTGAACCGTACCGGCCTGCGCGAATTATAGGGCGAACGTAACAAGGCAATGGCGGAGACGATGGTTGAGGATGGGGCGGACGTGGCAATCAAGCCGCCGTTTCTATTCCTCGGCGCGTTCGCGCTCGGCTGTCTGCTAAGCCTCATTATTCCCATCGGCCCAAGGCTAGCCTCACCAAACGGAAGTGCGCTGGCCGTCGGCCTCACCTTCGTCGTGCTTGGCTTTGCCCTCGCGAGCCTCTCGGCCCGTGCCTTCCATCGCGCGGGAACCGAGGTGGTCCCGGGGCGTCCGGCGACCACACTCGTCACCACCGGGCCTTACAAGATCACTCGGAACCCGATTTATATCGGCATGGTGCTCGTCTATTTCGGCCTCGCCCTCATCATGACGAGCATCTGGGTGCTCTTGCTCCTGATTCCCGTGCTGATGATCCTGCAGCAGGGGGTGGTGTTGCAGGAGGAGACTTATCTGAAGCGGCGCTTTGGGCAGGCCTACCGCAAATACCAGGCCCACGTGCCTCGCTGGCTTTAGCGCATGCTTCGAGATGCCGCCAAGCGGTGGCTCCTCAGCCTGAGGACCTCACCCTGAGGAGGCGCGTAAGCGCCGTCTCGAAGGGTGAGAGCGGAATCAAATATCGAGCTCTTCGGCGCGTGCGAACTCGGCGTGCTCCTGGATGAACTTGAAACGCGCCTCGGGCTTGTTACCCATCAGCTGATCGACCAGCTTGCCCGTGCTGCGATCGTCGTCCTCCGCGATCTCGACGCGCAGCAGAGTTCGCACGGCGCGATCCATGGTCGTCTCCTTGAGTTGCTTCGGCAGCATCTCGCCGAGACCCTTGAAGCGCGACACCTCGACCTTGCCCTTGCCGTTGAACTCCGTCTTCATGAGTTCATCTTTATGCGCGTCGTCGCGCGCATACGCCGTCTTGGCGCCTTGGCTTAAGCGATAAAGCGGGGGGACAGCGAGATAGAGGTGGCCGTTCTCGATCAGCCCGTGCATCTCGCGATAGAAGAAGGTGATGAGAAGCGAGGCGATATGCATGCCGTCCACGTCGGCATCGGTCATCACCACGACCTTCTCGTACCGGAGATCTTCTTCGCGATAACGCGTGCCGGTGCCGCAGCCGAGCGCCTGGATGAGGTCGCTCAAGAGCTGGTTGTCGGCGAGCTTGCTCGAACTCGCCGAGGCGACGTTGAGGATCTTGCCTCTGAGCGGCAGCACGGCTTGGGTGGCGCGATCGCGAGCCTGCTTGGCCGAGCCGCCGGCCGAGTCGCCCTCGACAATGAAGATCTCGGTTCCTTGCGCGGCACTTGCCGAGCAGTCGGCGAGCTTGCCGGGGAGGCGCAAACGGCGCGTCGCCGTCTGCCGCCCGATCTCCTTCTCGCGTCTGCGACGAAGCCGCTCCTCAGAGCGATCGACCACCCAATCGACCAGCCGGTTCGCCTGGCTGGGATTGCCGGTCAGCCAATGATCGAAGGCGTCCCGTAGCGCGCTCTCGACGATGCGCGCAGCCTCGGGGCTTGCGAGGCGGTCCTTGGTCTGGCCTTGGAACTCAGGCTCACGGATGAAGACCGAGACGATCGCCGCGGCGGTGCCGAGCACATCTTCCGCCGTCACCTGCGCCACGCGCTTGTTGCCCGTGAGTTCGCCATAGCCGCGCAAGCCCTTGGTCAGCGCCGCGCGCAGGCCTGCCTCATGCGTGCCGCCGTCGGGCGTCGGCACGGTATTGCAATAGGATGAGAGGAACCCGTCGTCGCTTGCGATCCAGGCGATCGCCCATTCGAGCGAGCCGTGACCTTCGGTCTTCTCGATGCGCCCGGCGAAGATATCATTGGTGACAGTTTGTTGTCCCTCGATGCGGTCGACGAGAAAGTCCTTGAGCCCACCCGGGAAGTGGAGCGTCATGCTCTCCGGCGTCTCGCTGTCGCCTTCAAGCAGAGACTTGGCGCAAGTCCATCTGATCTCGACGCCGCGGAAGAGGTAGGCCTTCGAGCGCGACATGCGGAAGAGCCGCGCCGGCCTGAAGGCAGCGCCCTTGCCGAAAATCTTGGGGTCTGGCCTGAAGCGAAAGCTCGTGCCACGGCGGTTCTTGACCGGTCCGAGAGGCTTCAACGGCCCGTCGGGATCCCCGCGCGTGTAGCTCTGGCAGTAGAGCTTCTGCCCACGCGCGACCTCAACCTCCATATGCTCAGATAGCGCGTTGGCCACCGAAACGCCGACGCCGTGCAACCCGCCGCTCGTGTTGTAGACCTTCGAGTTGAACTTGCCGCCAGCATGCAGCGTGGTCATGATGACCTCGAGTGCGGATTTTTTCTTGAATTTGGGGTGCGGGTCGACCGGGATGCCGCGCCCGTTATCGGTCACGGTGAGATAGCCGTCCTCGGCGAGATCGACTTCGATGCGCGAAGCGTGACCGGCGACCGCCTCGTCCATCGCGTTGTCGAGCACCTCGGCGAAGAGGTGGTGCATCGCCTTTTCGTCGGTGCCGCCGATATACATCCCGGGCCGCCGCCGCACGGGCTCGAGCCCCTCGAGCACCTCGATGTCGGCAGCGGTGTAGGCGGCTTCTCCGCCCTTGCCGGACTTGGCGCTCGCAGCAGGTTTGGCGGCCTTGATCGGCTTCTTCTTCAACTCGTCCTCGAGCTTGGCGAACAGGTCGCGCGATGTGGCGGTCTTGGCCATGGGTCCAGACGCGAGCTCCGCGAATCTCTGTGAACAGGGAACGCTGTTAGCTCGCACGGCCCAAAGGCTTTTTCAAGAACGCCTTTGTCCTTAGAGTGGGACCAAGCAAGTCCATCAAGAGGAAGAAAGAATGGCTGAGAAGACTCCCGTCTGCGATTTCGGCTGGAAGGCACCGTCTTTTACGCTTCCTGGCGTCGACGGCAAGACCTATAGCCTCGACGGCTTACGCGGGCCAAAGGGCACGCTCGTGATGTTCATCTGCAACCACTGTCCTTACGTGAAGGCGGTGATCGACCGCACCGTGCGCGATGCGAACGAGCTCAAGGCTTGCGGGATCGGCACGCTCGCCATCTGCTCGAACGACGCCGCGCACTATCCGGAGGAACTCCTTCGACAACATGAAGCTCTTCGCCGCCGCCCATCATTTCGGCTTTCCCTATCTCTACGACGAGAGCCAGGAGGTCGCGCGGGCTTATGATGCCGCCTGCACGCCCGACTTCTTCGGCTTCAATGCCGATCTCGAGCTGCAATATCGCGGGCGCCTCGATGCGAGTGGGCGAGAGCCCGCGTCCCCCGATGTCCGCCGCGAGCTGTTCGAGGCGATGAAACAGATTGCGGCGACGGGCAAGGGGCCGCGCGAGCAGACGCCCTCGATCGGCTGCTCCATCAAGTGGAAAGCGGCCTGACCCGAACCAATTAACCCTCTCTTAAGCCTACCCCTTACCCATTTCTTTACGCGCCGGCCTCTAAAATTCATCTCAAAAGCGGCGGGGTTTTGCGTGTCATGCTGATCCGTTACGCCATGTTGGTGGCGATGGCGGCCTCATCGGTCTGGTGTTTGATCGTGGTCAGCAAGATGAGCGGCAGTGAGATGCTGCTCAGCGATGCAGGCCAGACCGGCACGGCTATCAATGTCAATTTCTGGCTGCTCGCCTCGGTGGCGACGCTCATCACGCTTTCGCTCTTCCGCTTCCTCGTCTTCGGGCTCCCTGGCTTGGTCGATGCCTGCTTCAAGGACACGCGGACGTGGAGCTATCTGCTTGTGCTTGGGGGACTGATCTACGGGGTTTTCTATTTGGCTTCTTAAGTGCCCGAGATTCCGCATGTGGGGTTTTGGGGGAGCCTGGCGGGGGACCTAGAGCTTTCGCATCCGACGGGGGTCAGAGGGAGCGAGCTCGAGGTTCGATAGGCCGGGCAAAAAGTGGGGCGGTCGTCACGAGGCGGCCGCCCCATCTTTCTCCGCAGCTTGTCATGCCCCAGAAGCCGGGCAATCCAGTACGCATGGAACTCAACTGGACTGCCGGGCCGAGCCGGGCAGCGACAAGGGGATTCCTAGACGCTGTAATACATGTCGAACTCGATCGGGTGCGGCATCATGTCGAACCGCTCGACCTCTTCCATCTTCAACTCGAGATAAGCGTCGATCGCATCGTCGGTGAAGACGTTTCCCTTCTTCAGGAAGGCGCGATCGATGTCGAGCTCCTCGCACGCCTGGCGGAGCGAGCCGCACACCGTCGGCACCTTCTCCAGCTCCTCCGGCGGCAAGTCGTACAGGTTCTTGTCGATCGGATCGCCAGGATTGAGCTTGTTCTCGATGCCGTCGAGGCCCGCCATCAGCATGGCCGAGAAGGCGAGATAGGGGTTGGCGGCAGGATCGGGGAAGCGTACCTCGACGCGTTTCGCCTTAGG
The DNA here is from genome assembly GCA_963732205.1 of uncultured Alphaproteobacteria bacterium. Lineage (GTDB taxonomy): Bacteria > Pseudomonadota > Alphaproteobacteria > Rhizobiales > Methyloligellaceae > Methyloceanibacter. The sequence continues at coordinate 351,335 of CAVSYE010000003.1, read as the reverse complement.
TCCCGAGCCGAGCGGGATGCGGCACGAGGCGGAGCGGTTGCGCGATGAGTAGGCGAGGAGCACCGGCGCCTCATAGCCCGGCACGAGCCTCTTGTAGGAGTTCGTGGTCGGGTTGGTGAAGGCGTTGAGCGCTTTCGCGTGCTTCAGGATGCCGGCAATGTAGTGCAGCGCCGTATCCGACAGATCGGCATATTTGTCGCCAGCGAACACCGGTGTCGAACCCTTCCAGATCGACTGGTGGGTGTGCATGCCCGAGCCGTTGTCGCCGAACACAGGCTTCGGCATGAAGCAGGCGGTCTTGCCGTAAACCTGCGCCACCATGTGGATCACATATTTGTAGATCTGCATGGCGTCTGCGGTTTTCACCAGCGGTCCGAACTTGATGCCGAGCTCATGCTGGGCTGCGCCCACCTCATGGTGATGCTTCTCCGTGGTGACGCCCATATCGGCCATCACCGAGAGCATCTCCGAGCGGAGGTCTTGCGCGGAATCGACCGGCGGCACCGGGAAATAGCCGCCCTTGGTGCGGGGACGATGGCCGAGATTCCCCATCTCATATTCGGTGCCGGTGTTGATCGGCAGCTCCGTCGAATCGATCTTGTAGCCGCAGTTGAAGGGCTCCACCGAGAAGCGCACATCGTCGAACACGAAAAACTCAGCCTCAGGTCCGAACACCGCCACGTCGCCGACGCCGGTCTGCTTAAGATAATTCTGCGCCTTGCCGGCGATCGAGCGGGGATCGCGCTCATAGGGCTCGTTGGTCAACGGCTCCAGCGTGTCGCAGAAAATTGCGAGCGTGCTCTGCGCGAAGAACGGGTCGAGCACTGCGGAGTCCGGATCCGGCATCAGTTTCATGTCGGACTCGTTGATCACCTTCCAGCCGGCGATCGATGACCCGTCGAACATGATGCCGTCGGTGAAGGCATCCTCGTCCATAACGTTAGCATCCATGGTTAGATGCTGCATCTTGCCCCGCGGGTCAGTGAACCGCAGGTCGACGAATTTGATCTCCTCGTCCTTGATCTTCTTTGTCACACTCTTGGCGTCTGACATTTTACTCCCCTGTGATTTGGCCTGTTTGACGCCGCCTCGAGGGCCCTAAGGCGGCTAGAACTGATCCAGCCTCGGGCTGGAGGTGTCGGGTCACTCCTCAAATAGCATCGTTCCCCGTTTCGCCCGTGCGGATGCGTACTGCCTCCTCCACGTTCGACACGAAGATCTTTCCGTCTCCGATGCGGCCGGTCTTGGCCGAGGCGATGATGGCGTCGATAGCCTTTTCCACCATGTTGTCGCCGAGCACCAGCTCTAGCTTCACCTTGGGCAGAAAGTCGACCACATATTCAGCGCCGCGATAGAGCTCGGTGTGGCCCTTCTGGCGTCCGAACCCTTTCGCCTCAGTCACCGTGATGCCCTGCAAGCCGATTTCCTGTAGGGCTTCCTTCACCTCATCGAGCTTGAATGGTTTGATGATCGCTTCGATCTTCTTCATTCTGTCGTTGCACCTCCCTTGGACGCAAAACGGCGCTTAGCCGCGCGCTCCCGTTCGCCATCCGCAAAGACTGCGACAGGCCAAAGCACAGCCTATGCCAATCCTTCGGCTGCAAGTTTTGTCTCTCAATTCAATGATCTATCGCGACCGACCAAATGTTGGCGGGGATCTGTCGAGCGGGAATGCTCAAGATGAGGGCTATATGCACAAGAATTATGCAGAATGGAAGAGCCCGTCGTGACGCGTTCTCTTTGCGTCCCCGCCCCTGTACCAAGAGTTAGGCAAATTCGGATCGGCAGGCGCAATGCTTGAGCTTCTGTCCGCTGAAGAAATGGGCCGAGCCGACCGCCTCGCTATCGACGGAGGCGTTCCTGGCCTCACGCTGATGGAGAATGCGGGGCGGGCCGTCGCCGAGGACCTCGCGTGGCGTTTTCCCGACGCCGGCACCGTCACCATTCTGTGCGGGCCCGGCAATAACGGGGGCGACGGCTTCGTGGCCGCGCGTCATCTCATCGAGCGCGGCTATCGGGTGAGGCTCGGCTACAACGGTGATCCTGAGCGCCTTCCCCCCGATGCCGCCGCCAATGCCAAGCGCTTCACAGGCCGGCGCGACCCATTGTCGCCCGAGCTCCTTTCCGACGCCGATGTCGTCGTTGACGGTCTGTTCGGGGCGGGTCTCGCGCGCCCGATCGAGGGCGCGTTCGCCGCTCTGATCGAGAGCGTCAATGCCTCCAGCCTTCCCGTGGTCGCAATCGATATTCCAAGCGGCATCGACGGCACGACCGGAGAGGTGAGGGGAGTGGCCGCCAAGGCGTTGTCGACCGTGACCTTCTTCCGTCTCAAGCCGGGCCACCTGCTTTTGCCGGGACGTGTCCACTGCGGAGAGGTGAGCGTCGCCGATATCGGCATCCCTCGGCGCGTGCTCGATGTGATCAGGCCCAACACCTTCGCCAACGAGCCGCCGCTCTGGCTCTCCCGGTTCCCGTGGCCTACGCCCGAGGGTCATAAATATGTGCGTGGTCACGCCGTCGTCGTGTCGGGGCCGCTTTACAGCACGGGCGCAGCAAGGCTCGGCGCGCGTGCCGCTTTGCGCGTTGGCTCAGGCCTGGTCACGGTCGCTTCGCCCCGCGACGCGCTCATCGTCAACGCCTCGTCGCTCACCACCATCATGGTGCGCGAGGCCGACGATCAGCGCGCGCTTGCGAGCCTGCTTGCGGACGAGCGCAAGAATGCCGTCCTCATCGGGCCCGGTGTCGGTGTCGGCGAGCGCACGAAAGCGATGGTGCTTGCCGCGCTCGGCTCGAGGGCTGCCACCGTGCTCGATGCCGACGCGATCACGAGCTTCGCGGAGAACCCTGACGCGCTCTTCGCCGCTATCGGCAAGCGCGCGGCGCCTGTCGTGCTCACCCCTCACGAGGGGGAATTCGCCCGGCTGTTCGGCACGATAGAGGGCTCAAAGCTCGATCGGGCACGTGAGGCCGCAGCGCGCTCTGGCGCGACGATCGTGCTGAAGGGTGCCGACACCGTGGTGGCTTCCCCTAATGGCATCGCGTCGGTCAACGCGACGACCAGTTCTTGGCTTGCGACTGCTGGCACAGGCGACGTCCTCGCCGGCATGGTGCTCGGCCTTCTCGCGGAGAGGATGCCTCCCTTCGAGGCGGCAAGTGCGGCAGTTTGGTTGCACGGCAAGGCTGCCAAGGATTTTGGCCCGGGCCTGATCGCCGAAGATTTGCCTGAGACGCTGCCGAGGGTCTTGCGCGAGCTTCAGGCGGGGCTTGCAAATCCTGGAAAAATGCCCCCCTGATGCCTGCCCGCGACCCTTTATTGACACGATCTCACCTTATGGGAGACATGACAGGAAGGGTGTTTTGCGGGAAATCGGGTCGCTCGCCGCTAATGCAATCGTCACGGCTCAAGCTGCAAGGTCTTGTTCTTGTGCTCGCCGCCCTCGCGCCCTTGAGCGCCGGCGCCGAGGAAGATCAGACCCTGCTGCGCGCCCGCGAGGGGGCCGCTGCACTCATGCGCGGCGCTTATGACAAGGCCATCGCTTCCTATGACGAGGCGCTGACCGCTCCCGACATTGCCGATTTCATTCAGGCGAGCATCTATAGCGACCGCGGCGTCGCCAAATGGCGCTTGAAGCAGATCAAGGAAGCGATCGAGGACTTCAACAAATCGATCCAGCTCGCCCCCGACAATGCCACGGTCTACAACAACCGCGGCAACGCACTGATGGATCTGGGCCATCCCGAGGAGGCGGTGAAGGATTTCGACCGCGCCATCACCCTGTCGCCGAATTACGGCGCGCCTCGCAACAATCGCGGCAATGTGCGCATGCAGCTTGCCCAATACGATTTGGCCTTCCAGGACTTCCGCAAGGCCGTCGAGCTGATGCCGCAGGACGCGGTGCCGTATAACGGACGCGGCAAGGCCCATGAAGAACTCAAGCGCTATCACGCCGCGGTGCGCGATTTCAGCCGCGCCATCACCATCAACCCGAAATATGCCGCAGCGTTCCAAAATCGGGCCGACGCTTATCTCGCCATTGGCGATTTCAAGGAGGCGGCCGACGACGCGACCCAGGTTCTGACACTCGAACCTGACGACCCGCATACCGATCTTGTTTTGCTCAGGGCCCGCGCCTACGAAGGCGACAAGAAATACAATCAGGCGGTCGATGACTTGAACAAGGTGATCGAGGCCTCGCCCAATCTTGTCGATGCTTATATCGAGCGCGGCATCATCTATACCCAGGTCCGCCGTTTCGACGATGCCATCGCCGATTTCGGCAAAGCCATCGAGCTCGACGCCAATAGCGTCAAGGCTTACGCCATGCGCGCTGAAGCGGAGCTCCAAAGCGAAGACAACGACAGTGCTCTGAGCGACGTGAACCAGGCGCTCACGATCACGCCGAACGACCCGCTGGCGCTGCGCGTCAGGGGCAATGTCTATGAGGCCCTGGAGCGGACCGACGATGCGATCACCGATTACCGTACCGCGCTTTCGCAAGACCCGTTTCAGACCGAAAGCCGCGACGCTCTGCAGCGTCTCCAGCAGGACGTGCCTGAGGAGGCGGGTCAGCCTCTCGGGCCCCCCGAGGACGGATGGGTGATCAAGGAGCCGTCGCCCGACCGCTACATCGCCAGCAATCCGAAATATCCGCCGCTTAGAGTCGAGCTCGAGATGTTCGGATCGGGCAGGCCCAAGATCCTCGAGTGGAAGCTGTTGAAGGATGCGCTCACTGGCATCGGACTGCTCAAGTATTACGCGGGCGATGCCGGCGAGGGCGAGGACAACGACTTCGAATATGTGGCCATCGTCGACACGCGCGCCAACAAGGTGATCTCGATCGAGCCGCAAAGTTGGGGGCCCGCGGCGGCGCAGTGGAACTGGCAGGCCGTTTCCGTGGTCGTCACCGACCCCGACGGCAACACGAGTGAGGTCCAGTTGCGCAAGACGAGGCGCACGGCGCCAGCCGCCCCTGGCGACTCCTGGAGCTTTGGTGGCGAGCCACGCGCCGCCGATAACGGCGGTGGGGGGGACAGCAGCGGCGGGCGCCGCGCACGACGCGGCGGCGGCGGCGGCGGCATGTTCGGCTGGCTGTTCCGTTGATGCCTCTTTGCCGGCTCACCCGACGATGACGCGCCTCCTCGCCAGCGTCCGCGATTGTGTCGAGGCCGAGATGGCGCTCGCGGCCGGGGCCGACATCATCGATCTGAAAGACCCCGCACGCGGCGCGCTCGGCGCCCTCGATGCCGGCGCCATCGCCGCCTGCGTAACCACGATCGGCGGCCGCGCCGAGTTGAGCGCGACGGTCGGCGATCTGCCCATGGAGCCCAGGACCGTGCGTTCCGCCGTGCTGGCGACCGCAGCGACAGGTGTGGACTACGTCAAGTTCGGCCTCCTTCCAGGCGGAGATGCGCGCGGATGCCTGGAGCTGCTGGCGGCAGAGATGAAGGCGATTCGTCTCATTCTTATCGTCTTCGCCGACGCTCGTCCGGGCTTCGACGTCGTGCGTGAAGCGGTACGGATCGGCGCCGCCGGGGTGATGCTCGACACCGCCCGCAAAGACGGCCGCTCGTTGCTCGACCATCTGCCGCCTCACCACATTGCAGACTTCGTCGATGCCGCCCGCAGCGAAGGTCTTCTCGCCGGCCTTGCCGGGTCGCTTCGTGCATGCGACGTGCCGGCTCTGCTTGCGCTGAAGCCCGATCTGCTCGGCTTTCGCGGCGCTCTCTGCAAGGACGGGGCCCGCGTGGCCACGCTCGATCAAAGCGCCTGCGCCGCGATCCGCGCGCTGATCCCGAGCCTGCCGCACCCCGCCGCCACAGCTCTCCTCCCTGAACTCTCGCCCTCTCTGTGCTAGGAAGGGACACGGCGTATCGGACGCCGTGACGAAGCGAGCCCAAGGATGGCGGAGCGGCAGTCGAAGGGCGCCAAGCCCGAGTCTAAACCCGAGCACGGCGCGGACATCACGCATGTGCTTGACCGCATCTTCATGCACGACCTCGTGCTCGACGTCGAGATCGGGGTCTATACCCACGAGAAGGGCGTGACCCAGCGCGTGCGCTTCTCGGTCGATGTGGACGTGCTTCCCGCCACGGTCGCACTCGAGGACAATATCGTCCGCGCTTTCGACTACGACACGATCATCCAGGGCATTAAGGACATCATCGCCGAGGGTCATATCAATTTGGTCGAAACGCTCGCCGAGAGGATCGCCGGGCATTGCCTCGCGCACCCCCGCGCATCCTCGGTCCTGGTCAAGATTGAGAAGCTCGACAAGGAGCCCGGCGCCGTCGGCGTCGAGATCGTGCGCACGAAGGAGGCCATCTGACCATGTCCGGTCGAGCCTTGCGCGCCAACGCCGCGCCCGCGTCGCTTGCCGAGACGCCCGGGCTCAGCGTCGTCAAGCTTGGCGGCAGCGTCGTTCGCTCGTCCGAGCTTTACTCGTGGCTCGACGCGATTGCAGCCGCACGCGCGCCCATCGTTGTTGTGCCTGGAGGAGGGGCTCTCGCCGATGAGGTCCGCGCCTGCCAGGCTAAACTCGGCTTCGGCGATCCCGCCGCCCACCGCATGGCTCTGCTTGCCATGGACCAGCTCGCCTGGGCGCTTGCCGGCTTGCGTCAGGGTTTTGAGGTCGGTGCGAGCGAGGACGATTTGCTCGGCGCTCTCAAGCGCGGCCTCGTCGCGGTGTGGGCGCCATATGCGCTCATCGCCGAGCGGACCGACGTCGAGGAAAGCTGGCGCATCACCTCCGACAGCCTCGCACTCTGGCTCGCCCGCCGGCTCGGTGCGCGGCGCTGCTATCTGATCAAGTCGATTGCGCGCAAGTCGCAAAAGCGGACCGGCGCCGCCCAGCTTGCCCGCGACGGCATCGTCGATGAAGCCTTCCCCGCGATGTTGGCCGAGACCCGCGTTCCCGCCGTGCTCGTCTCCCGCGGCGATCAGGCGGCCTTCGCCGCCGCTCTCTCCACAGCGGGACCTGTCGGCACCGAGATCGACTAGGCCGACCATGGCTCGCCCGCCATGCTTTGGCCCAACCGGATGAGCCGCTCCTTCAATTCGGCGCGCAGGGCTTTCGTTTTCGGATCGCGTGCAGCGAATTCTCGCTGGGCGGAGTCTCGTACCGCCTCCGTCCAATCCGCGAATGTCTGGGTGCAGTGCCTGAGCTCGCCGCGGCAGGCAGCCGCGCGGCGGCATTTGGCGTTGCCGCATAGCCGCCAAAGCTGAAGCCGCCTCGCATGAAGACGAAACCTCTCATCGGGCGAAAAACTCTTCTCTTGGGCAAAATCGTGAACGGCATCGGCAATCCTTTGTTTTGCGAGCAGGCACGCAACAGCCTCGCCGCGACGCGTATTCGGCGTCCGGGTTCTTCGCACCCCTTGCACGAGGCAAAAGGGTGCATGGCGCGCCGAGAGGCGCAAACCTTGTGGTTCCGCGCTTCCCTTGCGGGAGCGCGGCGGACGCCTTGCGGCGCGCCATGTGCGGCGGTGAATACGGCGCCGGGCCGCGCTTTCCGTTGCCGGCTATGGCCGGGCGATCAGCCAGCTCCTGGCAGGGACTCGTAGTGGTCCCGGGCGGAGCCCCGGCACCGCCCGAGTGCCTCGTGTGCGAACGAGGCGCGCAGGCGCCGCAACCTCGTCCTCCTCACGACGCCTCGCGAAGCGACCCTTAAGCGGACAAGGCTGCCGGCAGGATAAGCGAGGTTCTGGGGGGAGGGGATAACGGCGGGAATTGGTTAGGCGAGCAATCGTGGATGGCCGGGACAAGCCCGGCCATGACACGTTAGAAGACAGCAATCTTTGAGAAGCACGATCGCAACATGGCTGAGAGCATCCTGTTCCTGACCGGACATCTGGCGCGGCCGAGGCTCGAGGCCGTGCTCCAAGGCATGAATGATGCCGGCTTCGACTGGAAGGTGTTCGATATCGGGGTCAAGGTCGCGGCGCTGATGACCGAGGACATCATCCTGCGCCGCCTGCAAAAGACGGTCGAGGCCGACAAGATCATGCTGCCCGGAAGGTGCCGTGCCGACATCGAGCGCCTGAGCGGGACGTTCGGCGTGCCCTTCCTGCGCGGCCCCGACGAGCTCAAGGACATCCCGACCTATTTCGGCCGCGCGCGCAAAGCCTCGGACATGACGAAATACGACATCGACATCTTCGCCGAGATCGTCGATGCCTCCGCGCTCTCCGTCGAGGCCATCGTCAAACGCGCGCAAGGCTACTGCCAGAAGGGCGCCGACGTGATCGATCTCGGCTGTCTTCCCGACACGCCCTTTCCCCATCTCGAAGAGGCGATTCACGCGCTGAAGGAGAGGGGCTACAGGACGAGCGTCGATTCGGCCAACACCGACGAGCTGCTGCGCGGCGGCAAGGCGGGCGCCGACTATCTGCTCAGCCTCAACGAGGAGACGCTGCATATCGCCGATGAGGTCGCGTCTGTCCCGGTGCTGATCCCCAAGGATCACGGCGACATGGCCTCGCTCTACCGCGCCATGGACGCGCTCGATGCCAAGGGGCGCCGCTATCTCGTCGATCCGGTGCTCGATCCCATCAATTTCGGTTTCATGCGCTCGCTCGAACGTTACGCCGAGGTGCGCCGTGAGCGGCCGAAGGCCGAGATCCTGATGGGCACCGGGAATCTGACCGAGCTGACCGACGCCGATACGACCGGCATCACCGCAATTCTGCTCGGCATCGCCTCGGAGCTTCACATCAGGAACGTGCTCGTGGTGCAGGTGAGCCCGCACACCCGCCGAACCGTCGAGGAGCACGACCTCGCGCGCCGCATGATGTACGCCTCGCGCGCCGACCACGACCTGCCCAAGGACTATGCCGACGGGCTGCTCGCGCTTCATGCGAAGAAGCCGTTTCCGTTGACGCCTGAGGAGATCGCCGAGAACGCCGCCGCCGTGCGCGACAAGAATTTTCGCGTCGAGATCGCCGAGGACGGCATCCATATCTATAACCGCGATGGTCACCATGTCGGCCAAAGCGCGCTCGAGCTCTTCCCCAAGCTTGGGGTTGAGGCCGACGGGCCGCATGCCTTCTATCTCGGCACCGAGCTTGCCAAGGCCGAGATCGCCTGGCGTCTGGGCAAGCGCTACGCCCAGGACGAGCCGCTCGATTGGGGCGTCGCCGCCGACGCGCCGGTCGACGACAAGTCACGGTTGAAGGAAGCCGGTCACACGCTGGTTGCCAAGAAAAAACAAAGAACCTCCTCCCCCTGAAAGGGGGAGGTCGGCTTGCTCGCAAGCCGGCCTGCCTGCGCGAAGCCGAAGCTGCTTCGCCTCGGCGAAGGCAGGGTGGGGGTCAATCACAGGCCATCCTGGTAAACTGCGCGCGTCTAACCCCCACCCCGGCCCTTCCCCTTGCAGGGGGAGGGAGAAGGCCATGCCTCGATGCCGATGATCCGCGAATGCATCGTCACCACGCTGAGCGATGAGGGACACGTCCACATCGCCCCGCTCGGCCTCATCGCCACCACGCTCGAGGGCGAGCCTGAGGCGCCCGGCTGGATCATCGCGCCGTTCCGCCCTTCGACCACGCTCGATAACCTCCGCACCGCACCCTTCGCCGTGGCGAGCTTCACCGACGACGTGCTCGTCTTCGCCGGATGCCTGACGGGAAACAGGAACTGGCCCACGCACCCTGCGACCCGCGTTCCTGGTGTCGTGCTCGACGGGGCGCTGGCCCATGCCGAGCTCAAGGTCGAGCGCGTCGATGAGGACGAGCAGCGGCCGCGCTTCCACTGCCGCGTGGTGCACCAGGCGATGCATGCGCCGTTCTTAGGCTTCAACCGCGCGCAGAATGCGGTCATCGAAGCCGCGATCCTCGCCACCCGCCTGCATATGCTCCCGCGCGAGAAGGTCGAGCGGGAGCTCGGCTATCTCCAGATCGCCGTGGAAAAGACCGCTGGTCCCCGCGAGCACGAGGCCTGGCGGCTCTTGATCGAGAAGATCGAGGACCATTACAAGCACGGCTCCCAAGAGCCCCGTTAGGACCTTCGTCACGGAATACAGTTGGGACGGCGGGGCCGCAATCGAGGAGCGCGATGAACGACGTAATGAACGAGGTCAGAGAGGTCACCGGAACGGCCTTTATCGTGGCGGAGTTCCGCGCACGCGAGAACGAGGAGCCCCACCCGCTCTACACCGACCGCGTGGTTCCCATCTTTCTCGATGCGCGGACGCGCGCCGCGGCCGAAGCCATCAGGGCCGATTTTCCCGCCGGCGAGCACATGCCGCGGCTCCGAACCCGCTATTACGACGACCGGCTTGGCGAGCAGATCGCCCAAGGCTGCAAGCAGGTGGTCATCTTGGGCTCGGGCCTCGATACGCGCGCGGTGCGCAAGCGCGCAGCAGGCGTCGCCTATTTCGAGATCGAAGATGCCGGCACGCTCGACTTCAAGAGAGCACGCTACGCGGCGACCGGCATCGATGCGCCGATTACGTTGATTCCCGGCAACTATGTCGTCTCGGGCGTCGTCCCGCTGCTCACCGCCAACGGTTTCGACACGAGCTTGCCGTCCTTCTTCATCTGGGAAGGCAATACGATGTATCTCACGCGCGCCCACGTCATGAGGGTGTTGGGCGATCTCAAGGATAATCTGCGCAGCTTCGCTATCTCCTTCGACTACATGGATGAGGCCGTGGTCGGGATGACCACAGGCGATGCGGGCGCGACTGGTTTCGTCGAGCGCTTCGCCGCCATGGGTGCGCCGTGGACCTTCGGCTTCCACGATTTGCCGGCGCTCGCACGCGAGGCGGGGCTCGCTGTCGCCGACGCGACTACCGTGGGCCAACTGTTCCGCACCTATTGGCCTGAGCGGTGCATGCAGTCCGTCATCTACGACCATTACGGGCTCTGCAGGCTGAGATTGCCCGCTGCATGACGGCGAGACGCGGGCCGCTAGGCGCTTTGGCGGGAGAGGAGTAGGCTCGCTCGCGGCGAGCTTCTTCCGTCTGGCCGGTGGAGGGGTGCGAATAGTGACACGATTTCTCCCGCTCCATTTCGCGTTGGCATCCGTTGCGCTGCTCGCGTCGGGAGGCGGTGTGCTTGCCGCCGAAGACACCAGCGCCGCTGCAGGCAAGGCTTTGCTCGAGACGAATTGCGCGCGGTGCCATTCCATCGCCGCAACCGGCGAGAGCCCTCTCGCGCAGGCGCCGCCGCTCAGGAAGGTCTATCTCCAATATCCGATCGAGCAGCTCGAGGAAGGCTTCGCCGAAGGGATGGGCTCGCGCCACAGAGACATGCCGCAGGTCCAATTCTCACCCGACCAGGCCGAGGCGATCCTGACCTATCTCGGCGGCATCACCGGCGTCGACCCGAGGCTCAGGCCGCGCGCGCCGCCGACCGGCGAGACCCCGCCCTAGAGGACTAGGCTCTAGAGCTAGCGCGGCCCGACATAGGAATTGTTGTAGCGCGCATCGACGCAGGCCGAGCCGTTCCAATAATGGAACTCGCCGCAGCTGACGGGGCGGACGGGCACGATCGCGATGATGGGTGGATTCTCCGTGGCGACCACGGGCGGCGTCGTGGCAACGACAGCCGGCGCGCTGGGCTGAACCACGACCACATTAGGGCCGGTGCAGTCGTGGAAGCGGCAGTAATGCTTCCAATAGCCGATCCTCTCGACCGTAACGGGAGAGGGGCCGAAGGCACGCGCGGCCGGAATAGGCAAAGAGGCGGCAAGTGTTGGCGCCGACCAAGCGATGCCACCAAGAATCAAAGCCGTCATCAGCGCAGGAACGTAACGCATCGAACCTCCCGGGTTTGTTCTCGGCCACTTGGTAGCACGCCTCGAGCGCGCGGGGCCAACGATCATGCGTCACGATCAATAACCTCTTTCCGCCTGTTCGGCTCCGCTCAGAGTATAATGGCTCTGCGCGGGAGGGTTTCGAGGCCATGGCGACAACAACCGACGACAAGACGACCGAGATCGGTCTCGTGCTGCAAGGAGGCGGTGCGCTCGGCGCTTACGAATATGGCGCCATCACCGCTCTGCTCGAGCTGATCGATGCCGCGGTGGCGAAAGGCCGCAGGGTCACGCTCAAGGCCGTTACCGGCGTGTCGATCGGCGCCGTCAACGCGGCTTGCGTGGTCGGCTCCGCCAATCGCCTCGACGCGCGTCGGCGCCTTGCCGCCCTGTGGAACGACTTCGCCTTGTCGACGCCCTTCTTCTGGCCGGCGCGGATCGCACGCGACCTCTCGCTCTATGGTCTGCCGCGCTTCTACTCGATGCGGCCCGACCTGCTGGCGCTGTCGAGCTGGACTTATGTCTACGACACCAACCCGCTGCTTGCGACGCTCGCCGAGCACGTCGATTTCAACGCTCTCAACCGGAGCGAGACGGCCTTCGTGGTCACCGCCGTCGATGTCGAGAAGGGCGAGCTGAAAAGATTCTCCAATCATCCCGTAGGCAAGACGACGCCGACCACGATCTCGCCGCGCCACGTGCTGGCAAGCGGAAGCCTGCCGCCGCAATTCCCGTGGACCGACATCAAGGAAGGGAGCGAACTCCACGCCTATTGGGACGGAGGGCTCGTCGACAACACTCCGCTCGGCGACGCGATCGATGCCTTCGATCCGGGAGAAGACGTCGACCGCGTGCTCGTCATCATGAATCTCTTCCCGAGCGAGGCCACGCGTCCCAACTCGCTGCTCGAAGTGAACGAGCGCATCAATCAGCTCAGGTTCGGCAATCGCACGCAGCAGGACAAAAAGACCGCGGGCCGCATCAACGAGCTCGTGGGCACGATCGAATCCCTTGCCGCGCTCGTGCCCGGCGAACTGCCGCCGGACGTTGCCGCGCAGGTCGAGGCGGCGCGAAGATACAAGCACGTGAATGCGGTCGAGATCTCGCTCTCCACGGACGACACGCAGGACCCCTACGGCTTTCGCGATTTCTCGAGCGAAGGCATCGAGCGGCGCCGCGCCGCCGGACGCATGCGGGCGCTAGAGAAGCTCCGCTCGATCTTCGCACCGATGATCTGAGATCAGGCTCCGAGCGGAAATCTGCTTCTTATTGAGTCGTCGTGCCCGGCCTTGAGCCGGGCATCCATGCCGTTGCGCCACTGCTTGGCGAGGCGCCAATGGAATGGATTGCCGGGGTCAAGCCCGGCAATGACGTGTTCTGTTCAGTAGGGACCGTCCCTTTGTCTAGCGCTCGATCTTGACGGCGTTGGCGAAGAGCTCATCGCCCCATCGATAGAGCGGGCGCTGGAAATCAGATTTGGTGTGGATGCCCTTGCCTTTGCGCTCGGTCCACTTCTTCCCGTAGGTCTCGTAGGGAAAGTGCTTGATGTAATAGTCGCAAGTCTCCTCCCAATGATCGAGCGAGAGCGACTTGCCGTAATGCTGGCAATAGAGATCGGTGGCGATCGCTTCGAGCCCGCCCGGCTCGCGGGCGTGATGCTCGGCGAAATGGATCTCCGGCCGGTTGCGCCAGAACATCAGAATGTCGCGCCGCTCTGGGCCGAAATAGCGGCGGAAGTCGAGCAGTTGGCTGTCAGGGCCGAACGGCGCATGGTCGTCCTTGGTCATGTAGGCGTCGAACAATTGCACGCGGACGCCGTCGACCTCCTCGGGCATCTCTGAAAGACGTCCTTTGATGTCGCCGGTCACGCGCTCGTCGGGATCGAAGCAGAGCATCCAGTCGAACTGCATCCCCTCGCGCGCCATCTGCAAGAGAAGCCCGCGATGCCGGCCCTCGGCGAGGCGCCGGGCCGCCATGTCCTGCTCCCACGCAGTGTTCTCGATGACGAGCGCGACCTTCGGATGCTCGCGCAGCATGTCCACCGTCTCGTCGCTGCTCGCATCGTCATAAGCGATGATCGCATCCACATGCTTGCCGAGATAGTCGAGCGTGTCGGGCAGGATCAGAGCCTCGTTGCGGATGCGCGTCACGGCGACGAGGTCATGCTTTTCGCCGAGCAGGGCCTTGTTGCCCTTGATCAGGCGCTCGGTGTCGCGCAGCTGCCAGTTTAAGGATCCGGCCATGGGGAAAACTGTTTGAAGCCGGCTAAGCTTTGACTTCTCTCAGAGCGGCGAGCCGCGTGCCCACCGAGGCGAGCAGAAGCTCATGGGCCCGATCCACGATCTCGTCGAGCGACCGCGTCTTGGCGAACATGGTCCTTGCCTGATGCAGGAACTCCTCCCGGGAAGGGATATGCGGCAGATGAAGGGATGCGATCACCTCGGACGCGCGGTTCTGCGCGCGCGCAAGCGTTTCCCTGACGGCAGACAGCTCAGCCGCATGCAGCGCCGCGGCGATAGCGGCGGCGATCCGTTCGGAATTGAAATGCGCCGCGAGCTGCTCGGCGGCACGATTGACCACGGCCACGCCGAGCTTCTGCTCGTTGCGCAGGACCGCCTCGGGCGGTGTGCGCAAATCCCGCACGACACCGATCCACGACAAGGCCACCAGAATGTAATAGGTCGGATCGTACTCCCACCACTTGAAACCCTGGCGCACGCTCGATTGGAAGGCGTGGTGGTTGTTGTGCCAGCCTTCACCCATGGTGAAGACGGCGAGCAGCCAGTTATTGCGCGAGTCGTCGCCCGTCACGTAGCGAGTTTTGCCGCTCACATGGGCGAGCGAATTGATGCAGAACGTGGCGTGATAGACGAGGACGGTGCTCCAGAAGAAGCCGACTACGAGCCCTGGCGAGCCGGCCATCAGGAAGCAGAGCGCACCGAGAAGGATGGGGGGCAGGAGCTCAAATTTGTGCAGCCACATGAGCTCGGGATAGCGCATCAAATCCGTCACCTTGTCGAAATCGGCGAGATCGTGCTGGCGGGCGAAAATCCACCCGAAATGGCTATAGAGGAAGCCCTTGTGGCGCGGCGAATGCACGTCGGTCTCGGTATCCGAGTAAAGATGGTGGTGGCGATGTTTTGATGCCCACCAAATCACGCTCTTCTGCGCGCTGCTCTGGGCGAGTAAGGCGAGGACGAACTGGAAGACCCGGCTGGTCGAAAATGCCCGATGCGAGAACAGGCGGTGGTACCCCGCACCGATGGCGAAGATGCGCAGCCAGTAGAGCGCGATGCAGATGGCGACCGCCTGCCAGGTGACGCCGGACGAGATGGCGGCAAAGCAGACGAGGTGCGCCAAAACGAAGGGAATTGCCGATGGATAGATGATGTCGTCGTGATCGTCGTCGGCGACTTCTGTCATAAAGGGATTCTCCTGCGCCCGATGGCCGTTGTCTATGTAGCGTGTCTCGAGAAAAAAAACAGCGGGCATCAATCCCTTGACATTGCGAGAAGAGCCACCGCGACGGCCGGCGCGCAGCGGGCACCCATCTCGCGTGTCCGTGGCTCAGCCTCGACGATGTCGCTGAAGTCGCGGTAGGGATGGCCGAGATCCGCGGCGAGACGCCGGGCGAGAAAGCGGCCGCAACCCGCCCCGATCACCGGCTCATCGGGCGCCAGTGCCTCTCGGTTGGCGAGGGCGCGTCCGGCCTCGATAAGCTCCGAGACCTGCAATCTTGCAAAGAAGGCGGCGAGATCGACCCAAGCCTCAAACGGTGCCTCCGAAGCATCGCGCCCAAGCATGCGGGCAAGCCGCGCCGCGCTTTCCGCCTTGCTCTTTCCTTTGAGATCGGGCGCGGGGTAGGGGTCGGCATCCTCGGGAAGCTCGCCCGTCAGCCGATAGACGTCGGCCATCGTTGCGAAGCGCTCGGCCGCAATCCCTTGCTGGTGGCCCGCGAAAGGAGCAACGCGCGAAAAGGCCATCACCGGCGTTCTCACCACCCCGGCATAGATCAGCTCCCGCGCGGCGAACCGCTCGCCGTCGGTATAGCCCCGCGCCGCGGGATGGCCGGCGCGAAGCGGGATCAGATCGGTCGTCGTCGTGCCCATATCGACCAAGAGTCCGCTTCCGCAATGACGGGCAATGAACTCAGCGCTCGCATGCCAATTGGCCGAGGCCACGTCGAGCGGCCGTGCGATGGCCTCATCGGCGAAGAGGAAGCCGGCGCGGCCGCCATAGAAGACTGCATTGTCGCCGGTCGCCTTGCGCATCATGTTGACGAGATAGGCCACGCCCTCGGCGCGATCAGAAAAGACGTCCGACAATTCGCCGGTCATGGTGACGGCGTGCCGGGCGGGAGCCGGGCAAAGCCGGAGCGCCTCCTTGAGCGCGGCGTCGAACTTGCCGCGGTCCTGGCGCACCGGGCAGGGAACCTGGGCCACCTCCTTGAGGCGCCCGTCTTCGAGGCGCGCCAGCTTGAGGTTCGCGCCGCCGAGGTCCCAGCCGATGATTGAGGTCATCTGCCTCTCAACTTCCTCAGAGGTCCTCTACCAAAATTGGAGCATTTGAAGCAGACTTCTAATAACCAATCCCTGTCATGCCCGGCCTTGGGCCGGGCATCCACGATTTAGAGGCGGGTCCGAAGACGAAATCGTGGATGGCCGGGACAAGCCCGGCCATGACGGATGTCTAGTAACAATGGGAGCGCCATGAGCGATTTCACTGTCATCCCGGTTCTCGACCTCAAAGACGGTTTTGCGGTCCACGCGGTCGCCGGACGCCGCGCCGATTATGCGCCGATCGTGAGCCCCTTCGGCTCGGCCGACGACCCCACGTCGGTAGCCCGCAGGCTCCTCGCCGCGACCGGCTCGCCGGCCCTCTATGTCGCCGATCTCGATGCGATCGAGGGAACCGGCAATCATTTCGAGCTATTGCGTGGGCTGTCTTATGCTCTGCCGGACACCACGCTGTGGGTCGATGCCGGCTTCTCCGACGTCGCCGATTGCGCCTTCTGGCTGCCGCTTGGCGCGACCTTGGTAATAGGCAGCGAAAGCCTCGAAGCGGTCGACGACTGGCGCGAGATCCACGCTGCGTTCGGGGACAGCGTCGTGCTTTCGCTCGATCGCGGCTCGGACGGCGAGCGGGGGCCCGAGCCTCTGTTCAGCGATCCTGCGCTCTGGCCGAGCCGGCTTGTTGCCATCGATCTCGCTCGCGTCGGCACCGGCGACGGGCCGGACCTCAACCGACTCCGTACCATTCTGGCCATGGCAGACGGCCGCGCGGTCTTCTCCGGAGGCGGCGTGCGCAACGCGGGAGACCTCGCTGCGATCAAGGCGATGGAGGCGAGAGGGGCTTTGATCGCCACCGCCCTTCACACCAACGCCATCACCCAAAACGAGATCGCCGCCCTCGGGTGAGAGCGGCGATCTTCAAATGCAATCCGAAGCGCTGCTCTTCGCGCCAATCCGTCAGAAACCCAGCTTTTGGAGCCACCGCCGAATCGGGCCCGGACCGCCGTCTTTCCCGGGTTGCCCCCGACCTGGGGGTTCTCCCTTTCAACCGGCTGCGAACGGGTGGTGAGCGCTGTCCTTCTTCGCGGTGACCTCGGAGGCCTTCGGCTCGCCTTTGACGGCGCGGGCGATGGATTCCTTGACGGCGCGATAGTTGAAGTCCTGGATCTTCTTGTCGTCCTTGGCTTCCCAATGGATGAACACGCCGACGCAGATGAAGAGATCATCAGCCTCGTTGGCTGGGATCACGCCCTCGGCGACGGAATCGGCGACCGCCTTGGCCACGGCGTACTGCGCCGGGCCGAACATCTGCACGGCCTGGCGTGCATCCTTGATGGTCACCTTGTTGTAGAGGATCGTCGGGGGCTTGCAGAGCAGGTTCGGCGTAACCACCGCGAGCAGGGTGGTGAAGCCGTCCTTGTTGTTGGTCAGCGCGTTGCAGAACGCCTGTTCGACGGCGCCGCCACGCGGACCAATGAGCAGATCGATATGAGCAACCTCGTTGCCGTCGCCGACGAGCAACTCGCCAACACACGTACCACTTATTTTGGGCATGAAACCCCCTCCCTAATGGGCTGATACTACGTAAGCTTAGAGCGGGCGTGGCGGTGAAACCGCCGACCGCGAGCAGACGAAAGTGGTCTTTGGCTGAATCTGCTAAAGCGCCTCCGTCCGGCAACTCCTGGTTAGAGCTCCGCGGGCAGAAGATAGTCCGGGCTTCACGACATCGGCAAGTCGATTGTTCGCCGCCGAGCCGTCGACATTTTAGCGATTTATTCGGATTTTCCGCTCGTCTCGAAGGTGGCGGCGAACAATGTCGCAACCGTCAGGTCGGCTGAAGTGCCGGGATTGAGCCCCCGCTGCTTGAGCGCGCCGTCGAAAGCCATCAGCGGCGCAGCCATGTCTTGCGGCAGGGCACATTCAACTAGGCCGGCGTCGAGCGGTCGCGCCTCTTCCAGCACCGACGCGGCAATGTCGCTGCCGAATTTCCGTTCGATCAGCGTGTCGGGAACGTGGGCAAGGAAGCCGAGATAGACCCGGGTGACGGCGAAGGGAGACGGACCCCAGCGCTCGCGTGCCTGTTTCAGCCAGGGTAGCCCGAGCCCGAAGATGTCGGCAAAGCCGTTGGCATAGTTGAAGGCGATGCGATCTCTCGCCTCGGCTTCCCGCATCGCTTCGAGGAGCGTGACGCGCGGCTCGGTCGCAATGTCGTGAGAGGGCACCTCGCCGAGGCCTCCGGGCTCTGCGGTGCGGATGGCCTTATAGGCATCGCGCGCATCCGTGACGGTAAGGGCATCGAGCACGTCGGCGACACGAGCCCTGAGCTTGTCGCCCTCCAAATCGAGCGCGGCGGCGGCAAGAGGCGCCGCGAGCAGGACGATGCCGAGATTGGTGTTCTGGCCGACCGCCTCACGTGTTGCATTGACTGCATTGAGAATGCGTTTGCCGACCGAGAGACGAGCGCGGCCGATGATGGGGGCCGCCGCTGCGGCGCTTTTCTCGAAATCGGCGACGCTCATGCGGTGGCCGCCGGCGAAGCGATGCACGTTCCCTGGCTTGAGCGCCTCGAGCTCGGCAAGGCATGCGTCATGGAAGGCTCGGCCGACCGCGTTCAGCTTTGGCCGCCTGGTCACGCGCCCTCTTGGCCTTTACGGCGCGAGGGAGGTAGGGCCGCATCGAGAAAGGCCCCCACCAGATGGTCGGCGATGTCGACATGCGTCACGGCCTGGAGCCCGTTCCAGGCGGGCATCGAGTTGACCTCGAGCACGAGGAAGCGTCCGTCATGCGCCTGGATGATGTCGACCCCGGCATAGTCGGCGCCGACGCAAGAGGCCGCGCGCACGGCGAGGTCGATCAGCTCCTGGCTCGCGATCGCGGCCTTGGCGCGCGCGCCTTGCTTGATGTTGGTGATCCAGCTTGCTCCGTGCCTGATCATCGAGGCGACGACCTCTCCTTGGCAGACGAAGATCCGCCAGTCCTGGTGATGGGCCTGCGCGGGTTGAACGAATTCCTGGAGATAGTAGACCCCATTCACCTCATCGGGCGGGGCGAGATCGGCGACCTTTTCGATGAGGCGCAAGCCCTTTCCTTGCGCCCCGAACAAAGGCTTCTGCACGAGCTTCTGGCCTTCGCTGACTACGCGAGCAGCGATCGCAGCGGCCTCGAAGGCGTTGACGGAAGCGTAGGTCGGCGGCGTCGGCAGTCCCTCGCGCTGAAGGAAGAAGGTCGTGGTCGATTTGTCGACGCAGCGCTCGATGGCGCGCGCATCGTTCCAAACCGTGACGCCAAGCTCGCGGAGCGCATGCAGCACGCCCAAATAAAGCGTCACCTCCTCGAAAGTTCCGCCCGGCACGAAGCGGACGAAGGCGCCTTGGGGAAGGGCATCGCCAAGACCCGGGATACCGAGCCCCGTCGCAGTCCTGGTGGAGAAGCCGCAAGAGTTGAGCGGGGCGGCGAGGGGAGCGAGACCGCGCTTCCTGAACGCCTTGCGCAGGCTCTTGCCGTGCCAATCGCGTCCATCGCCGAACAGGACGATGCTCGTGTCGGGGCTCATCGGCGTCATCAAGGATCAGGAGAAGGAGCGCGACAGAACGGCGTTGTCGATCCGGCCCGCCTCGAAGCTCTTACCCGATTTGAGCGCCGTCACCGTCACCATGGCCGGGCTGAACAACATGCGGTCGATCGCGTAGAAATCGCCCTTCACCGCACTGAAGATCTCGGCGAACGGCCTGCCGTAGTCCTTCGACTTGAGGCTCGGCAGCTGGTCGGCGAGAGCCTTGGCGGCCTTGTCGTCGCCGGAGACGAAGAGCTGCACCCGCCCGCCATAGATGATGGCGTCGTTGGTGCGGCCCATGGCCTCGACGAAGGAGGGCGCCGGCGGCGGAAGCGGCGCCGTGGCAATGCCGTCGACGATGTGGTCGAGCGGGAAATGCAGCTCGTGCGATTTGTGGAGGGCAACCTCGAGGCAGCGCGCAGCGATCTGCACGTTGCCGGCGAGGCTCGAGGTCGGCGCATAGATGAAGGTCAGCCGCTCCGGCGGGAGCTTGCAGGCCTTGGCCACTGCCTGAACGAGAGCAGGCGGCGGGGCGCTATCGGCCTCGATCACGAGCGTCGCGCTCGCCGCCTTGTCGCGATAGCCGAGCTCGTCGAACAGCTTCTCCGAGGAGCCGATGGCGCGCGCAGGGCCGGAGCCGAGCACGTTGTATTTCTTGCCGTTGTCGTCGACCGAGAGGCTCCAGCCGGCATATTGCGACGCGAGGCAGGCGAGCACCGGCTGGCTGGTATGCACCGTAACCATGAACGGCCAGGCGCTGTCGGCGTCGGTGGTCTCGAGCGATACCCGGCCAAGCCCGCCGAGACAGACTTCAGCCATGCGACGCCCGGCCTCGAGGCCACCGATGGCGCGCACGCCGCAATCGATGCGGCATTCACCAAGTGTCCCTTCGGTAACCTCAACGCGGAGTGCCCGTGCGTCATCGATGATGGATTTGACGACCGGCTCGACCTTGGTGTTGACGCTCGGCAGTTCCCCTTGAGAGATCGCGCGCCCTTCTGTCTTTTTGTCCATTTTGTTCACGGTTATCCCCCCTGCGTTTACTCTCGATCCATGCCAGGACTGTTTTCGTTCGTGTCTCGACCAAACTCTTCGCGCGGGCCGCGGTCGCCGCGCGGGCCCACACAGTGCATATCGGACGGTTTTTGTCGATAATTTCTCCCCGTTCAGGCAGGTCGGCGGCCCAATCGGGCCAGGCCATGGTGAAAGGCACCTGAATCCGCCTGGGCGCGAAAACGATGGCCGAGGCCATGGCGCCGCCGAGTCGGAGCTTGCCGGCTGGAAGCTTACCCTGCGTCACCGCGTCAAGATGAAGGCCAATAAGCGGCGCGGCCTCGCTATCGAAGATGTCGAGCGTGGCACCCGGGCGGGGATTGATTTCGAGAAGCAGACCCTTTTGCCCATTCACGACGAAATCGGCCGAGGCCAGTCCTTTGATGGCGAATGCCGACGTTACGCGCTCGACTGCGGAAACCATCGCCTTCTTTGCAGCGGAGGCAAGTTCGAGCGGAGCGGACGGCTCCGCCATAGCGGAAGCGGCTGCGCTTGGTTGGCGCGGTCCATTGCTCGCTGAACCCGAGCACACGCGCTTCGGAGCCATTGGCGACAAAGAGGGCTGAAACCGCGCGGCCCTCGACGCGCTCTTGGTAGTAGACCTCGCCCCGCCGGGACCCGCCTCTACGCGCCGCTATATGGCTTCCGCCCGCGGCGCCTTTGCGCTTCACGAGACATGCACCGCCGTTCTTGGCGGGGCGCACGCATGATGTCGCAGGGTGGGCGACGCCGAGGCCATAGAGGGTCGTAAAGAAGCTCTCTGGATCCTTGAGCCGTTCGACCGTGGTCTCGTCGTTGCCGAGCAGAAGTCCAGCTCTCGGCGATGCGCGTGAGCAGATGAGGACGATCCTCGAAGCCTGACCCGTAGACAAGGCCGAGAATGGGTGAGGGGCTTTCTGCCGCAAGCGCTTCGAGTGCACGCGCGAGGCGCGCCCATTGGAAGCCGCGGGCGATATCGCCGAGCTTGCGGCAGGAATGGGCGGCCTCTTGCGTATCAAGGTCGGCGAAGAAATCGGCGACGAGCGGCGTAAAGCCGGCGCGGCGAACTGCCTGCGCGAGCGCCCGGCCCGAGACCGCCGCGACCAGGATCGCCGGGCGCTTAACCGACGAGCTTCTGCGCAAGGGCGTAAGCGTCTCTGAAATCGAGATAAATCGGCTTCTCGGCCTCGATCATCTTCTTGAACAGGTCGAATTCGGTCTTGTACTTGATATTGCCGACGGCAAGCGCGCCGATGCCGACAGCATTCGTCCCGGGGATCGGCTTGCCGTTGTCCTTGACGCCAACACCTTCGATGCCGGAGGGCGGCACGGCGTTTACGTCGGCCGCGACCTTGAGCTTCTTCGCCTCCTTGAGCTGATCGGTGGTGAGCAGCCGCCGCCCCGCAGGTCCCGCCGAGAAGATGATATCCGCCTCGCGGGCGAGATCGGTCTTCTGCTCCTCTGTCGAGCCGTCGGCATAGTCGAGCGCCTCGTCGAAACGGGCATTGGCCTCGAGCGCAAGCTTCTTGACGCGCTCAGGTCCGTCATAGCCCACGAGCGTGGCTTTGGCCCCGTCGCTCACGGCAATCACCGCCGAGGCGAAGGCGACGACGCCCGTTCCGCCGAACACCACGACGCGCAGGCCCTTGAGGTCGACGGAGAATTTGTCGTGCAGAGCCTTCTTGGCGCAGGCCACCATGGCGGCAGCGGTGGTGAAGGAGCCGGCGGGATCGGCGAACACCGAGATCTCGAACGGCGGCACCATCGCCTTCTTGGCGCGATCCATCATGTCGAGCGCCTCGATCGCGCGCTTGCCGCCGATGAACATCGCGGTGCGCTTGATGCCCTCGGGCCCGCGCGAAAAGATCGCGTCTTGCACCAGGCCGTAAACGTCCTCGACGGTGACATTGGTATAGGGGATCGCGTGGTCGAAGCCGGCATCCAGGCCCATGTTCACGTCGAACGGGCTCATGTGCTTGAGCGGCGTGAGCATATGCAGAATCCGGGGGGTCGCCATGGGCCTTTCGCGTCTCCCTGCTTCAAGCGAGGGGCCACGCTTTAGCACAATGGGCGCCGGAGCCAAGCCTCTCGATGAGCGCTGGCTTAGCGAAATTACCCTGCGTCCGCAGATATCACCGCGCCCTCGTTGCGTCCCTGCGCAAGCTCGAAGCTCAGGCCCGTATGGCGGAAGCGGGCGCGCGTCTCATGAAGCAATGCTTCGCCCTCAGCCTCTGACGGCAGGAAGGCGAAGCCGGTCGGTCCCCATGAGCTTTGACCGATACCGGTCAAACGCTTGGCGCTGAGCCACGCGAGCACATCGCTGACCGCCGGGCTGGTATAGGGGCCGCCTTGCAGCGGTGCGAAATAAGCGCCCATCGCGGCCTGCAGATAACCGACCTGCCGGCAGAACGTCGCAAAATCGGTGCGGGCAAGAGCCGGCAAGGCGACCTTCAGGATGCGCCGGTGAATCTCCTCGGTCTCGCTCTCGGGAAAGTCGGGGAGCTGATCGAAGGCAGCCGTCTCGCTAACCCCCGCGAGACCTTGCGCATTGGCATCGAGGATCAGGAGCACGCGCCACTCGGCGGGGAAGGGAAGCCGGCTTACGAGCTGGGGCAATTGGCCGCCGTGAGGTCCGCTGTCGAGCACGACGCCACCGAGGGCGAAGGTCGCGATGCCGATGCCTGAGCGTGTGCCGCGGCCGAGGCGCATCGCAATGTCCCACGCATCGAGGCGGAGCCCGCCAAGCGCCGCGAAGGCCGAGCCGACCGAAAGTGCGAGCTGCGTGCCTGAGCCAAGTCCCGCATGCGGAGGGATCGCCTCCTCGACGTTAAGCGCGAAGGCCTTCGGGAAGCGGAAGCTTGCGGCAATGAGCTTGAGATAACGCTCGGCACGTTCTCTTTCAGGGCCGCCCACCTCCAGCGTTTCAGCTCGCCTCAGCGTCAATCGCGTGCAAGGCCGGTCAAGCGATACACCGAACGAGCCGAATGGGCAGCGTCCTCGTCCGCTCGGATCGAGGAAGCCGAGATGGAGCCGGGCGGTTGTGGTTACCGTCGCCTGGTGCGATGGCAGGCGGGTCTTTTGCGCGCCGGGCGATTGGGCAGAAAAGGCCTCCATTGATCGGGGGCAAGCCTCTCGATATGCTTCGGGTCCGCGGGGAGTGTCCTCACTGTTTCAAAAGTCGATTGCGATGGCAACGTCCGAGCGTACCTATAGCGACGAAGAGGTCCAGGAGCGGCTCAAGACGGAGCTGCCCCAGTGGTATCTCGAGGATGGCTGGATCAGGCGGAGATTCCGCACCAATAGCTGGAAGGGCACGCTGATGGTGATCAACACCGTCGGCCATCTGTCGGAAGCCGCCTGGCACCACCCCGACATCACCGCCTCTTATGCCTGGGTCGAGGTCAGGCTCAAGAACCACGCCGCCAAGGGCATCACCGACAAGGATTTCGAGCTCGCCAAGAAGATCGAGGATGTCGTGCACTGGCAGCCGGGCAAGGAAGGCGGCGCGCTGGAAGGGACGCCCGCCGAGGACATGCGCTTCGCCTATATCAAATACGACAAGCCCAAGAGCTGACACCTTTTCTAGCCGCTTATTGACGCGCTTCTGGCCGTCTGCCGGGCCGGCAGTAGGCTGAGGATCGCGATCCCTGCGTCCATCCCCGCGCTTGCGCGGTTTGCACCACCTGTTTAAAGGTGCGCCGCTGATCTGCATCAGGTGAGGGAGAGGCCGCGGGCCCTGCCATGTCCAAGCTTAGCGTCAAGGGCGTCGCCATCGTCGAGACTTTCGCCGAGGCCTTCCCCATGGTCTGCACGCGGATCATCATCACCGCGCCGACGCTGGAATGGGCGCTGGTCGCCGCGCGCACCATGACGGGCTTCGCCACCTCGGTGATCGGCTGCGGCGCCGAAGCTGGCATCGAGAGCACACTGAAGGCGAGCGAGACGCTCGACGGGCGCCCGGGCGTCTCGGTGCTCCTGTTCACCATGGACGCGAACAAGCTTCAGACTCAGCTCAGGAATCGCGTCGGCCAATGCGTTCTGACGAGCCCAGGCTCGGCTTGCTTTGCGGGCCTCAAGGGCGAGAAGAGCCTGAAGCTCGGCTCCTCGCTCAGATTCTTCGGCGACGGCTGGCAGACGTCGAAGAAGGTCGGCGGCAAGAGATTTTGGCGCATCCCGGTGATGGACGGTGAATTTGTGTGCGAGGAGAAAACCGGGCTGACCAAGAAGGCGGTCGGCGGCGGAAATCTGCTCGTGCTCGGCAAATCGCATGCCGCCGTCCTCGCCGCCTGCGAGCGCGCGGTGCGCGCGATTGACGCCGTTCCGGAGGTCATCACGCCGTTTCCCGGCGGCATCGTGCGCTCCGGCTCCAAGGTCGGTTCGAAATACAAGGGCCAGATTGCTTCCACCAACGATGCCTATTGCCCGACCCTGAAGGCCGCGGTGAAGACCGAGCTCCCGCTCGACGTCGAGGCGGTGATGGAGATCGTCATCGACGGGCTGACGAAGGAGTCCGTCGCCGCCGCGATGCATGCCGGTATTCACGCCATCGCCGAGGGCGGAGCGAAAGAGGGCATCACCCACATCACCGCCGGCAATTACGGCGGCAATCTCGGGCCGCATCATTTCCATCTCAAGGACCTCATCTGATGGGTGCGCTTGTCTTCGAGCTCAAAGCAAAGCCCGACCAGCGGCTCGATTTGTCGCCGCTCATCCCCTCGAAGCTCAAGGACCTGACGTCGAAGGATATCGAGGCGCTGGTCGTCGGCACCACGCGCGACAAGCTCACCGTCGGCGATTGCTTCAAGGTGAGGGGAAAGGACGCGGAGCAGATCGGCTTCGCCGGCACGAACGAGCGCTGCGACAAGATCGGCGCCGGCCTGAAAGAGGGCGAGATCGTCGTCGAAGGCGACGCAGGCGCCTATCTCGGCGCCGGCATGAAGGGCGGAAGGATCGAGGTGAAGGGCAATGCCGGCGTGCTGGCCGGTGCGAGCATGGCCGGCGGCACGCTCGCCGTCGGCGGCGATGTCGGCGAGCGCGGGGGCGGCATTCTCGTCGGCGAGACGCTTGGCATGCGCGGCGGGCTCCTCACCATCGGCGGCAATGCCGGGCCTCTGCTCGGCGAGCGCATGCGGCGCGGGCTCGTCATCGTCAATGGCGATGCCGGCGACTATCTCGGCGGCCGCATGGTCGCCGGCACCATCGTCGTGAAGCGCAAGGTCGGGCGTTTCGCAGGCTACGGCCTTCGCCGCGGCAGCCTGATCCTGCTCAAGGAGCCCGAGGAGCTGCTGCCCACTTTCGGCGATTGCGGCGTGATGGAGTTCGACTATCTCAGGCTGCTGGAGCGTTGGCTGCGCGAGACGGGGAAAGCCGTCAAGCTCGGCGACCGCGCGCGGCGCCTGATGGGCGACCAAGCCGCTCTCGGCAAAGGCGAGATGCTGATCGTCGCCTGAGATTGAGGTGTCCGGATTCAACCAAATTTGGTCGTCATGCCCGGCCTTGTGCCGGGCATCCACGATTTCGCTTAGGATCGGAGACGTGGATGGCCGGGACAAGCCCGGCCATGACGAGTTTGTGGTTTGGTTTGAGTTCGCCCATATGGGCTATGCTCGAATGCCGAGCGGGTGTGGTCCGAATTGGCTGCTGAGATGACCGCTTCGCCCTATGTGCTCCTCGACGACAGCCTGACCCCAGGCGGCAGGAGCTTGCTTTATACCGAGCCCGAGTGTGCGGTCTCCGCCTCCTCGCCCGAGGAGGTCGATGCGGCGCTCGATCGAGTCGCTGCGGGTCTCGAGCGCGGGCTGCACGCGGCGGGCTTCTTCTCCTACGAGCTTGGCTACTGTCTAGAGCCGAAATTGAAGGATCTGCTTCCAGCCGATCGGCGCGTGCCGCTGTTCTGGATCGGATTGTTCCGCGCGCCGCGAGCCCTCGACGATGCGGCGACGCGCGCCTGGCTCGACACCCATGGCGGCACTGAGCGCGCCACGATCTCCGACCTCACCCTCTCCTGGACACGCGAGCAATACGCCTCTGCCTTCGACAAGGTGGAGGACTACATCTCGGCGGGCGACGTCTATCAGATCAATCTCACGCTGAAATATCGCTTCGCCTTCGAAGGCGACGCGATCGCGCTCTATGCGGCGCTCAGGCGCAAGCAGCGCGTCGCCTACGGCGCGCTCATCCATACCGGCCATCACCATGTTCTGTCGCTGTCGCCCGAGCTCTTCTTCCGCCGCGACGCCAAGCATATGTCGACGCGCCCGATGAAGGGCACGGCGGCGAGGGGACGCACGCCACGCGAAGATGCGCGCCTCAAGACGTGGCTCGCCATGGACGAAAAGCAGCGCGCGGAGAATTTGATGATCGTCGATCTCCTGCGCAACGATCTCGGTCGCGTGGCGAAGATCGGCTCGGTCGAGGTGACCGACCTCTTCACCGTCGAGACCTACCGCTCGGTGCACCAGATGACGTCCGGCATCTCGGCCGAGCTCGAGATCCGACATGGGGCTCAAGGACACGCTCCGCGCGCTGTTCCCCTGCGGCTCGGTGACGGGCGCGCCCAAGGTCCGCGCCATGGAGATCATCCGTGAATTGGAGGCTGAGCCGCGCGGCGTCTATACCGGCGCCATCGGCCATATCGCCCCGTCGGGCGATGCGCAGTTCAATGTCGCCATCCGCACCGTTGTGCTCGATGCCAAGGGCGGGGAGTTGGGCATCGGCGGCGGCATCGTCGCCGATTTCGAAAGAGGACTCCGAGTTCGAGGAATGCCTGCTCAAGGCGCAATTCTTGACGCGGCCCGACGCACCGTTCTCGCTGATCGAGACCATCCGCTACGAGCGCGACAAGGGCTTCCATCTGCTGGAGCGGCATCTCGCCCGCCTGCAATCCTCTGCAACTCACTTCGGCTATCCGTTTTCGCGCGAGGTGGTTCTTGCCGCGCTCCACGCCGAGGCCGCACGAGTTGAGTCACCGGTCGCCATGGTGAGGCTGCTCCTCGCCGAAGATGGCACCATCACCGTCACCTCGACGCCGATCGAGCTGCCCGCCAAGGGCACGGTGTGGCGCTTCGTGATCTCGGATCAGCGCCTCGATGAGAAGGATCCGTTCTTCTACCACAAGACCACGCGGCGGCAGTTCTACGACCGCGAGATGGAGCGGCAGAAGGGTCTGACCGGGTGCGACGAGGTCGTATTCCTCAACAAGAAGGGCGAGCTCACCGAAGGCACGCGCACCAATCTCTTCATCGAAATCGACGGGCGCTTGTTTACGCCGGCTCTCACCTGCGGGCTTCTTCCCGGCACTCTACGCGAGGAGTTGCTCGATCTGCCGCGCGCCGCAGCGAGCGAAGCCATCTTGACGCCGCAGGATTTGCTCGATGCCGACCGCGTCTATCTCGGCAACTCGGTGCGCGGTCTCGTCCGCGCCGAGCTTCTTGAGCCGGTCGGGCGCGAGGAAAGCGTGCGTGAGTTCGATCGGGCCGCCGCCGGCCACTAAATGCAAAATGGCCGGGACGAGCCCGGCCATCGCATGAATTGTTGGTCTACGTGTCGCGGCGATCTTCGCTCTGAGCGGGGCCATTCGGCGCCGACTCCTGCGAGTTGAGCCGTTCGGCAGCCTTGCCGAACGAAGCTCTGATCTCGGACCAGGCGCGAAGCATGCCCTCGCCCACGTCGCGGGCGCCCTGGCGCAGCGGTTCTGACCGCTCCCACACCTGCTTAGCGGCTTCGGTCGAGCGCGCGCGCATATCGCCGAGGGTTCGCTCGGCTTGGCTCGTCGCCGTCTCGTGTATCTCCTCGAGCTGCTGCTCGGTTGCCCTCTTGTAGGTATCGGCCTGAGCCTTCACGTCCTGAAAGCGCGCCTGCAAGCTGGCGAGAAAATGCTCGCCAAGCTGTGCCGTGTGCGTGCTGAGCTCGGCGAGTTGACGGCCGAGCATATCGAGATCGCTCTGCAGCTCAGACCATTCCTTGTCGGCCTGAGTCTTAGTCGTGTTGGTGGCGGGGGCCGGCTGACTGCCGAATTGGGAGGGGGTATCGTCTTGCATGTTTCGCCTCACTGAACAGGATCAAACAGGAATCTCTTCGTTAGACGGGGCTTGGCTGCGCATCCAGGCAGCAAAGCTGTCGAGGAGTTCTTCGGCTTGGCGCCGGGTTTCCGCCCACGACACGCCCGCCGACTTGCTCCAGGCATCGAGCCTCGCCATCGCGTCGTTGGCGAGTGTCTCCGCTCTGTCTTTCTGGCCGCTTAACGCGGCGCCAAGCCTTGCCAAATGCGAGTGAAGCGTGGCCTCTGCGGCGCCGATCACATCCTTGTTGTCGCGCGCCAGTCTCGCCGCCTCCGACGCCACGTCATAGCTCTCTGATTTTAGATAGGCAAGAAACCCGTCGATCGCGCTTTGCAGGGAATTGTCTTGCGTTGCCAGAGGCTTATCCTGAGCGTGGAGCGGACCGCTCACGGCAATCGCGCCAACGAGGGCACATGCGGCCAAGGCTAAGGTCAAAGAAGACAGGGACCCTCGCACCGTCTTTCCCCATGGCAAATTGCGCTTAACCCTAGATTTGGTCGCGGCGGGTCAACATCAAGGGGCGCCGGCAATATTGTGGTCGCGCGGCCACGAGCCGGGGAGGGCCGTAAGCGTTAGCTCCAGGGGAGCGAAATCCAGCCGAATGCGAGCGCAACGCCAGCGATGACACAGAGCGCGAGCGATAACATCAGCACGTAGAACACCGCGCGCGGGCCGGTTCCCTGACGGGCTTCGGTGGTCGTAAGCCGGGGTAGGCATCCGAGCGCTCCTTCCTTCTCTCATGTCATGAAGGCGCAAATGCGCGCTACCGTTCCTCGCGAAGCGGAGGCTCGAATTGAAACGGTAAGGAAAAAAGGACGGGCGCGGTTCGCCCTAGCAGCAGCAGCCCTTGTGCCCAGCCTCGCGAGAGAGTGTCTCGATGGCGAGGTCTACGGCGCGAAGAAGCTCTGCCGGGCTGCGTTGGCCTTCGGGGGGCATGCCTTCTCCGGTCGCGCGCATCAGATCCTCGGCATCCTCCTTCCAGCGCAGGAGGATTGCCCTCTTGTCCTCCGGCGACAGACGTTGTGCGTGCAGCACGTCATGCGGGGCACGAAACACGGCGGCCGGATCAAGCAGGGCCTTGTCGAGATCAATCGCGGTGGTGGCTGTCATTGGCGTGCTCTAGGCCGTTTTGGTTAGGCCGACATCATCATCGCTTTGGCCGGTCTCGTGCTCGGCGAGCCCAAGCATATCGGCGATCCGATTTCGTGCGCGGTTGACGCGGCTCTTGATGGTGCCGACCGCGCAATCGCAGATCTCGGCGGCCTCCTCGTAGGAGAAGCCAGCCGCGCCGACGAGAATGAGCGCCTCGCGCTGGTCGTCGGGGAGACGCACCAGCACAGCGCGAAAGTCTTGCATGTCCATATGGCCGTATTGCTCGGGACGGGAGGAGAGCCGCGCGGCATAGCTGCCGTCGGCGTCCTCGACCTCGCGCTTGCGCTTGCGCCGCTCCGAGAAATAGGTGTTGCGCAGGATGGTGAACAGCCACGCCTTCAGGTTGGTGCCTTCCTTGAAGGAATCGAGATGGTTCCACGCCTTGAACAGGGTTTCCTGTACAAGATCGTCGGCGCGCTCCTTGTCGCCGCAAAGAGACACGGCGAAGGCGCGCAGATTTCCCATCTCGGCAACGAGGGCGTCTTTCAGGCTTGCAGACACTTTGTGCCGCACCCTATTTGTCTCCGCTTCGCTCGAGATCCTTGAGGAGGCGCAGCAAATGTTCGGGTATGGGCTCGCGTGCAACCTCGTCGAAGACCGCGCGCACGTGGCGGCCGATATGGGCCTGGAGGTTGGGAGTTAGTCCGGTCTCCTGTTCGGCCACGAGCGTCGCATCCTCGGAAGAGTGATCGGCGGGCGAACCCGTCTCGACGGATTGGTCCATCTTGTTACTTGCGCCTGGCATCATTCGCCGGCGGTCCTTGCTGTTCCTGCCTCTGTTCACGACTGTCCCCATCCGCCGTCGTCGCTAGACCGAAGATAGCGGATTTACTACGGGACAAGAGTGTCAAAAACACTTAACGGGCCAATTAGTTCCATGCCTCCGGAACCAAAATGGACGCAAATGCGTTGTGGTCGGCTGATTTGAGTTGCCACCCACCGCCCGGTCTGTGAGAAATGTTCCCCTGGGCGCACCAAGCGAAAGCCTAAGCCTGATGCCGATATCGAAGGCGATTGCGCCGCACATTCCTTACCTCCGCCGGTTCGCTCGCGCTCTTGCCGGCACGCAAGCGGCGGGCGATGCCTATGTGGCGGCGACGCTCGAAGTGCTGATCGAAGATCCGTCGCTGTTTGACAAGAGCCTGGATCCGAGGGTCGCGCTCTACCGGACCTTTCTTCGCCTCTGGAACTCGCTCGACGTCAATCTCAAGCCTGATGGAGGGACGGGCCCCGCGACGGCCATCGACCGCAAGCTCGAGCACATCACGCCGCTCCCCCGTCAGGCCTTTGTGCTGACTGCGGTCGAAGGGTTCTCAACGCAAGAGGCCGCGACGATTCTCAATGTCTCGCCGGAAGAGATCGAATCCCTGATAGACACGGCGGGACGCGAGATCGCAGCTCAGGTCGCGACCGACGTGCTCATCATCGAAGACGAGCCGATGATCGCCATGGACCTTGAAAGCATCGTCGAGGGCCTCGGTCACCGCGTCACCGGCGTCGCCCGCACCCATGCCGAGGCGGTGAAGGCGGTCGGCAAGGCGAAGCCCGGCTTGATCCTCGCCGACATCCAACTTGCCGATGGCAGCTCGGGGCTTGACGCGGTCAACGAGATGCTGGGCTCGTTCGAAGTGCCGGTGATCTTCATCACGGCCTATCCCGACCGGCTGCTGACCGGCGAGCGTCCGGAGCCGGCCTTCCTCATTACCAAGCCCTATCAACCCGATACGGTGAAGGCGATCGTGAGCCAGGCGCTCTTCTTCGAGCGCCGCGCGCATTTGCGCGACCGCCCGCAGGTGACGGCCTAGCCTTCCGACAACCGATCGTCCCGCTCTCGCTCGTCCCGCTCTCGTTACATCTTCCCGAGCAGCAGCAGGATCAGCAGGATCACGAGGATCAGCCCGACCACGCCCGAGGGCCCGTACCCCCAGCCGCGGCTATGCGGCCAGGCGGGAAAGGCGCCGAGCAGGATCAAGATCAAGATGATGATGAGAATTGTCGTCAGCATTTTACCCCCCTTATGAGCTCGCACGATGCGAGCGACGTCTGCCAGCGAAGCTTAAGACGCGGACCGGGCACCAGGCGAAAGCTAAATCTTGTGGAGGAGAAGCAAGATCAGAACGATGACGAGGATGAGCCCGACGAGTCCAGAAGGGCCGTAGCCCCAGCCGCGGCTGTAGGGCCATGAGGGGACGGCGCCGAGCAGGATCAAAATGAGAATGATGATGAGAATGGTCGTCAGCATGTCGCCTCTTGCAAGCGGAATGCCGCGGCGGATTTGCCGCCGCGGCTAAGCTCAGCCTGAATTACATATTACGGATCCAGCTGTCGACCTGCCTCTCGGCTTCGTCCCTGGCGATCCCGTATCTCTCCTGAATCTTGCCGATCAACTCTGTGCGGCGGCCCTCGACGACCTGGAGGTCATCGTCGGTGAGCTTGCCCCATTGCTGTTTCACCTTGCCGCCGAACTGTTTCCAGTTGCCTTCGATTCGATCCCAATTCATCGAAAGATACTCCTCTATTGCGGCCCCCACTAGTGTGGCGGCGAGCGTGTGCGTTCACACAGCGTGCCTGTGTACGAGAGCTCGGTTAACGTCCGGCCCCTTTTTCAGTTCCATTTGCACGCTTTCGCTTCTCTCGAAGGGCTTGATCGAAAGCGATAAATCAAATGAACTCTGATGAATCTGGGGAGCACCGCGAAGCGCGGGCGTAGGATAGCCATGGCGGCCACACGCATCCTCGTCGTCGAAGATGAGTTCCTCATCGCGCTCGATATTTCGGGCGTCCTCGAGCAGGCGGGACTTGCCGTCGTGGGCCCCGCCGCCAATGTCGGTGACGCGCTTCAAGCGATCGAGAGCGAGGTGGTGCACGGCGCCCTGCTCGACGCGCATCTCGCCGGCGAATCCGCAAGCTGCGTCGCCGACGCGCTTGCCGCGCGCGGCATTCCCTTCGCCTTCGTCAGCGGCTACGGCCGCGAGCATCTTCCCACGGCCTATCGTGGGGTGCCTCTGGTGAAGAAGCCCTTCACCGGCAGAGATCTGCTGGCAGCGATCGCCCATTTCTAGGACGAGGACTTTGCAACGAATTCGGACGATCACAGTTTGGAGCAAGTGAGGGAGGCTCGGTCACCCTACCTATCGGCTTAGGAGTCTGACATGCTGACTTGGGCGCTCATCTTCGCTGTCATCGCCTTGGTGGCTGGTGTGTTTGGCTTTGGCGGCATTGCCTCGGCGGCCGCCGGTATCGCGCGCATTCTCTTTTTCATCTTCCTTATCGTTTTCCTCGTCATCTTGATCGCCGCACTGCTCTAGCGCGCGCAACCAACACCCACGGCCGGTTGGGGTCGGCCACGGGCGTCAGTAGCTTCGGGGGGCGGGCGGTGAGATGCTTCTCGGGTGGCCCCGAATGGCGGAAAAACGTAATCGCGCCGCTGCTGGCTTCGCCGCAGCAAGATTAATTGAGCTCTGCGCTTGCGGGGAGGCGTGGCAGCGCCCAGATTCCGTGAAGGGAATATCGTACGCGCCGAACTATTAGCCCTCTCAGCGGTTTAGGGGATGAATCCCCATCCTATCGGGGCCGCTCTATTGACCCATTCTCATGCCGCCTGCTGTTCATTCTGAGCTTTCGTCTTCGGGGATGCTTTGGCTTAAGGCCGTGTCCGACGGCGTCATCGCGTTCTCGCTCCTCCTGATCGCGGCGGCGCTGATCTACATGTACCGGCGGAGGGAAGCGGCCAATCCCCGCGAGTCTGCTCTCTCCACACTCTTCATCCTCTTCATCGCTGCGGTTGGCCTGACCAATCTCGCCGCGCTTTTCGGATTGTGGAATCCGCTCGAAAACGTCGAAGCCGTTCTCAAGGCGCTCGCGGCTCTGCTCGCACTCACCACCGCCATCGTGATCTGGAAGCTGGCGCCGGAGCTTTTGCGTCTTCCTTCGCGCGACCGCTTGCAGGCCGAGGTCGCAGCGCATCTTCGCACCTTCGAGGAGCTGAAAGCCGCGCGCCATCAGCTCGAAGAGCGCGTCGAGGCGCGCACCAAGGAGCTTGCGGAAGCCAAGCAGCGCTTCGAGATCGCGCTGCGCGGCTCGCCCATTTCCGTCTTCACCCAGGACAAGGACCTTCGCTTCACTTGGGTGCACAATGCGCCGGCCGGTCTCGTGCCCGAGCTCCTTCTCGGTAAGACCGACGAAGAGGTGCTTCCCACCGACGCCGCGCAAATCATCATGGCGGCAAAGCGCAAGGTCATGGAGACCGGCGAGCCGCAAGAGCTTGAAACGAATTTCGAGCTGCTCGGGCGCAAGCGCTCCTTCTATCTTCTGATCGAGGCGCTGAAGAACGATCAGCGCGACATCATCGGCACGACCTCGGTCGCCGTCGACATCAGCGAGCGCAAGGCGAACGAGGACCAGCTCCGCCTGTTGCTCAGGGAGCTGACCCACCGCTCCAAGAACCTGCTTGCCGTGATCCATGCGATTGCGCGGCAGACCGCGTCGCGCACGCGTTCGATCGACGACTTCCTCGAGCGCTTCAGCGCGCGGCTTTGCGCCATCGGCTGCTCGCACGACCTGCTCGTTGCCGACGACTGGCAGGGCGCAAGCTTGCGCATGCTGGTCGAGCAGCAGCTCTACACGCACGCCAACCGCTTCGGCGGGCAGATCGCCATCGAGGGCGAGGACGTCATCTTGAAGCCCGAGGCGGTGCACAATCTCGGCCTCGCGCTGCACGAGCTTGCGACCAACGCGCAAAAATACGGCTCGCTGTCGCAGCCGGAAGGGCAGATCCGCATCCAGTGGAAGTTTTGCGAAGAGGCCTCGAAGCTGAAGCTGACCTGGCAGGAAAGGGGAGGACCGAAGGTCAGCCCGCCGGAACGCTCCGGCTTCGGCAGGGCCATGATCGAGAACGTGGTCGGCCAGGCCCTCGAGGGCGACGTGACGCTGTCCTTTCCCGAGAAGGGCGTGCGCTGCGAGATCGTGATTCCGGCCGCGCAGGTGACCTCGCGCGGTTAGGCGCTTCGCGCCGTTTCATCAACGCCCTCGTGATCGGCCGTGCGCGCAAGTTGAATTGCGGCTCGAGAATGCACGCTTAAATCTACAGGGAAGCCGTCCTGGAAAAAGAAGGAGAAACCATGGTTACGCGACGCGAAGTTGCTTTGAGCGCCATCGGCATTGGGGCGCTCGGGGCCGCGGGGCTCGGCATGCTGAGATGGCGTGGCCGCGCCGACGCCGCCACCGAGACCTTCGAGGTCACCCATACGCCGGAGGAGTGGCGGAAGCTCCTTTCGCCCGAGCAATATGCCGTGCTGCGCGAGCAGGATACCGAGCGCCCCTTCACCAGCCCGCTCAACAACGAGCATCGCAAGGGCATCTTCACCTGCGCCGGCTGCGACCTGCCGCTCTTCTCCTCGGAGACGAAGTTCAACAGCGGCACGGGCTGGCCGAGCTTCTATGCCCCGCTCGACAAGGCGGTGGAGCAGGAGACTGACTACACGTTCGGCATGATGAGGGAAGAGGTCCATTGCCGCCGTTGCGGCGGACACCTCGGCCACGTCTTTAACGACGGGCCGCCGCCGACCGGCAAGCGCTATTGCATGAACGGCGCGGCGTTGAAATTCGTGCCCGCCTAGGCCCTTAAAAAACTTGCTTGACAGGTTGGAACCTGCGCGACCGCGCCTGCGTTTGTGATTCGGTGGGCAGTGTTCTGAGTCCCCGCCGAGCCGTATACGGGGGTGAAGGGGTCGGGGTCCGGCCCTTTCGCTCGTTGCTGCGCATTCCCCCGACAAGATGTAGCGCGAAATTTCCTTCCGGCTTAAGCTTTGCTTGGTATTCCGCCTAGATTAGCGGGCAGGGGAGGGTTGCATGCGGGGTGTCGCCGCTTTGCTGCTTCTCGTCGCGTCGTGGTCTCCGGCGTTCGCCAAGGTCAAATTCTGCAACAACTTCAAATACGCGCTCCACATCGCCATCGCCTTTGAGACGAGCAAAGGTTGGGTCTCCGAAGGCTGGACCGGGGTGAAGCCGAACGCCTGCTACGAAGACGACGACTACTCCGAGCTCACCTCGTTCTTCTATCACGCGGAGACGGATGCCATCGATACTGGCAACGGCGACAAGACCACCTGGTCCTGGGGCAACAAACGCTCCTTCAGCGTGATGAACAAGCCCTTCAAGATCGACAGTGCAAACTCCCAGGCAAAAGATGCACGACTTGCCGAGTTCTCGGGCCCGGTCAAATTCAATCATCCATGGACCGTGGTGACGCTCACGTTCGTGGAAAACTCGACGACGATCTCGGTTCCGAACTCCGACGACACCGACGACAAGCATTCGCCGTGACCCTGCGGCTCTTGGTCGTGCCGCGGGTCTTTCCCCGGCCATGTTTCGCGGGCAGAACCCACGCCCCGCAAATCTACAGCACGAGGAGGGATTGATGAGTGATCGCACGATGCACACCGAGCTGCCGCCGCCAGCAATTTTCATGCAACTTCTGTTCGGCAAGCAGATCACCTATGCGCTGTCGGGCGTGGCCCGGCTCGGCGTCGCCGATCATATGGATAAGACGGGACGTGCCGTCGAGGAGCTTGCCGCCAAGTCGGACGCACATGCGCCGTCGCTCTATCGCGCCATGCGCATGCTCGCGAGCCTTGGCGTGTTCAAGGAAGGCCCTAAGCGCCATTTCGCTCTGACGGCGGTCGGCGAGCTGCTCAAGACCGACGCGCCGGTCTCATTCCGCTACCTGGCGATGATGTTCGGCGAGGAGTTCTCGAACTCGCGCCTACGCACATTTCACCGACTGCCTACGCACCGGCGGCGACGGCGTAACCGAAGCCTACGGCAAGGACATCTGGCAGGTGCTGGCCGAGCACCCGGAGCAGTGCCAGGTCTTCCAGAGCGCAATGAGTGCTAACTCGTCTGGCTCGGTCCCGGCGATCGTCGAGGCTTACGATTTTAGCGGCATCAAGCGCATCGCCGATGTCGGCGGCGGTCATGGCCTCTTGCTGGGATCGATCCTGCGGGCGAACCCCAAGATCGCGGGCGTGCTGTTCGACCGGCCGGAGGTGGTGACGACGCTCCCCGCCGACACGTTCGCAGGCCTGAAGGGAAGGGTAACGGTCGATGGCGGGAGCTTCTTCGAGCGCGTGCCTGACGGATGTGATGCCTACGTCATGAAGCACATCATGCATGATTGGGACGACGAGCACTGCGGCACGATCCTTCGTTTGATGCGCGAGAAGCTCCCCAAAGACGGCCGCCTTCTCGTTTGCGAAATGGTTGTGACCGACGAGCCGGGGCCCACACCCGCCAAGATGCTCGACATCGAGATGCTGGTGATGACGGTCGGCGGCAAGGAGCGCACCGAAGCTGAATTCGCTGAGCTGTTCGCTGCATCGGGCCTCAAGCTCAACCGCATCGTGCCGACGGTGCGGCCCATCGCGGTGATCGAGGCCGTTCCTGCCTAGACAGTGCTGGATACGAAACAAAGAGCCCGGCGTGCACGAGCAGGCCGGGCTCTCAATTCGTGTGGCGGCTCGCTAGAGCGGCGCGGCTAGTAGCAATAGTCCCAATAGCCCCGGGTGCGAGCGGGATTGGCCCAATACCAGCAGAGATTGGGAGCGGGCGCCGGCGGGATCGCGTTCACCGCGAGGATGGTGCCAAGCGCAACACCGGCAACCCAAGTGCCGTAATAGGGCTTGCGTGCCCAGGCCTTGTATGGACGCACAACGACCTTTTTGTTCACGTAGATATTCTTGTTGATCTTCACAGTCTTGTTCTTGACGTAAACGTTCTTTTTGACGTGCTTCGCCTCGATGACGAGGGGGTCACCGCTCGCAAAGCTTGCACCTAGACCGGGAGCGAGCGCCCCGGCGGCGGCGGGAAGAGTGAGTCCGAGCACGACCAAGCCGCCCACGATCGCCGACCCATCTTTAAGCGTCCATCTCATTTGCGATTCTCGAGTGTTCGATCTCTTTGGAACGCACAGCAAAGTGGCACGAACGCGGCGCATTGCTCATCGGCTGGTCGGCGGGGGTGCGGCATGTTGGCGAGCCCATTTGCCCCTAGCCGAAAAAAGCGGGAGTGGGGGGCACCCAAGCGCCTTCTGGGCGTTAATGAGACAGGCGCTGCCGGTGTGTCGAAGGATCAACCGATGTCTGATACAGCACCGTCACCCCACGCCCTCATCGTAGAGGACGAAATCGTGATTGCATTGGACCTCGAAGCCCAAGTCAGAAAATTGGGTTTCGACGTTTGTGGCGTCACATCGAACGCGAGGGACGCGTTGTCCCTGGCGATGGATCATCCGCCCGATCTCACCATCATGGACATCTATCTCCAGGGTGCCCGGGACGGCATCGAGCTCGCACGACAGATCCGCGATTTATTCGCCACGCCAGTGATCTTCATCACCGCCTACAGCGACGACGAAGGGCTGATGGAGCGCGTTCGCCGCCAGGTTCCAGAAGCCATCGTGTTGCCGAAGCCGCTCTACGGGCGCCGGCTTACCGATACGATTGCTCGTCTCGAACGAGACAAGAAGCGCGCGGACCAGCGTTGTAGCTAACTGGTGTTCACCGCCTCAACAAGTAAGTCAGATGATAAGCCGTTGCGTCGCTCGCGACACGATCTGAGAGAGCGACGATGGCAGCAACGAGCTGCCGGAGCGGTTCGGTATTCGAGCGCGGCTTGAACTCGCCCGTCTCAAGTACCGTGTCCGCGCTCATGTTGAGCCCATCGATGAACGAGACTAAGCGCTCGCTCTGCTCGATCTCCGTTGCCAGTCTTTCCCAGGCATCTGCGAAGGTGAGAAATTCACGCCGGTCCTCGGCGCTGCAGGTCTTCTCTGCGACGTCGATGCAGAGTGCCGCATGGGTGACGCATGCTTCAGAATGTCTCGACATTTCGGTGCACCCCTCTCTATCGTGCCCGAAGCGTAAACGGTCCAAATTCACGATCGTTCCCTCGCAAGACGATCGCGTAGGGCTCCTGACGACGGCACATCGAAGCGGCACGGCAAGGGGTACCTCCGGGGAGCGCGGCGTTAGGTCTCGGACGCTGCATGCTCGGCGACGTTCTGCAACAAATCGTCACGAAATACCTTCGGGCTGCTCCAATCCGGGCGCAATTGCAACGGGATAGCGAAAGAAGCTGTCTGCTGCGTGGGATTCTACTCAATCAAGGAGACCCAAGATGAAGACGCACCTACGGCTTATCGCTTGCTTAGGGACGCTTGTGGCGATCGCCGCTGGGCGAGACAATGCCGATGCAGCAGCGCAGAAGATCGCGCCGGACAATGTCTCGACGGCGATACTTTACACTGACGGCTCGATCATCCGATTGGCTCAGGATGACCAAAGCGGCGACACCAACGCTCAGTCGCCGGCCAACAACGACAGCACCGACGATTCTGGGCAGTCTAATCCTCCGCCCGAAAACCCCCAATAAGAGCTGAAGAAGGGGCCGGTTCCGCACCGGCCCCTTCCTCGCCTGAAGGCTATTGGCACTTGGTCGACGGTGATTTTGCCGCCGAGCATGTCTGCTCTTGCGGGGTCTGGGCGTAGGCGTCCTCGGTCGTCGCCGATTTCGAAAACACATTGATCACGATCACGCCCGCCGTTATCAGCGCCATTCCGGCGAGCGCCGGACCATCCAACGTCTGCTTGGCCCAGACCCAGGCAATAGCCGTGACCAGGACAATCGCCAGTCCTGACCAGATGGCATAGACGATGCCGGTTGGCATCGTGCGAAGCGGGAAGGAGAGGAGCCAGAACGCGGCGACGAAACAGAGGACCGCGATGATGCTTGGGAGCGGCTTCGACAGACTTTCCGATGCGGCCAATGCGATGGTGGCGACCGCTTCCGTCAGGATCGCGCCGGCTAAACACGCATAGGTCGTGACAGAATTCATCAGGCCTCCACCGGCCAAGCGAATGGCACAGCAAACCTGAAAAAGATGGCTCCCCGGGCCGGACTTCGAACCAGCGACCCAGCGGTTAACAGCCGCTTGCTCTACCAACTGAGCTACCGGGGAATAGCGCGTCGCGCCTAGCGGCGCCGTTCAAGGGTTAGATAGCAAAAGGGTTGGCGCCTTTCCAGAGCTTTACGCCTGCTTTGCGGCGGAAGGTGGTGTTGCGCCTTTAGCCGCAAGTCCTTATGTCCCAAGCCTCGATCACCCTCTTGAGCCCAAAACCGCGCGATGGCCCATAAAGTCCGCCTGTTCAACCGCCATTGGCGCTTGCCGAAATCGAAGCCGATCCGCATCGGGCTCGGCATCGTGCTGATCGCGGGCGGCCTGCTCGGCTTCCTGCCCGTGCTCGGCTTCTGGATGCTGCCGCTCGGGCTCCTCGTGCTTTCGGTCGACATCCCCATCGTGCGGCGCTGGCGCCGACAGGTCACGGTCTGGTGGCATCGCGACAAGAAGGCCGAGCCCGAAGCCGCATCCCCCGAGGAGGGTACCGCTGCCAAGCAGCGGTCGGGCGTGAGGTCTTAGGGGAAGCTGGTGAGATATTGGAGGCCACGCCCGGAATCGAACCGGGGTGCGCGGATTTGCAGTCCGCTGCGTCACCACTCCGCCACGTGGCCGTTCTCGAAATCGGTAACTACTTGATCGTCCCCCACCCCTGTCAATATGCGTGGGCACTTTTCGCAAGGGCGATGCTATCAGCTTCGTCACACCGGTGATAAGCACACGCGTGAGTTAGTTAATCCCGTCGAGATTTTTGGAGGGCAGGGCGCATGGCCGACTTCGAGCGTCAGAGGCTCAGCATGGTTGAGTCACAGCTCCGCCCGAACGAGGTGACCGACCGCAGGATCATCGCTGCCATGGCGAGCCTGCCGCGCGAGCGCTTCGTGCCGCAACGTTTAAGTTTGCTTGCCTATATGGATGAGAGCATCGAGGTGTTTCCCGCCATCGACGGCGCGCCGGCACGTTTTCTCCTCGCGCCCATGCCTCTCGCGCGCCTCGTTCAACTTGCGTCGGTCGAGCCGGAAGACAAGGTCCTCGATGTCGGCTGCGCCACCGGCTATTCGACCGCGCTGCTGGCGCGTCTCGCCAAACAGATCGTTGGGCTCGAGCCTGAGCCGGAGCTCGCTGAGGCCGCCCGCAGCAACTTGCGCGCGCTTGGGATCGGCAACGCCGCGATCGTCGAGGGGGCGCTCGCCGACGGTTGCGCCAAAGAGGGCCCGTACGACGTCATCCTCCTGAATGGGAGCGTGCAGGAGATCCCGCAAGCCTTGCTCGACCAATTGCGGGAAGGGGGCAGACTGGTTGCGATCCTTTCGACCGGCGCCACCAGCGTGCGCCCCGGCAAGGCCTTTCTCTTTGTGAAGATCGACGGCGAAGCGAGCGGCCTGTCGCATTTCGACGCGGGCGCACGGGTCTTGCCGGGCTTTTCCCGCGCTCCTGCCTTCGCCTTCTAGTCTTTCCGGGCCCACTCACAGCACTGTTGCCGCGATCCCACAGTCGCTTGAGCTTTTTGCCAAATCCGGCTCCGACCAGCTTTTCGTGGGTATCGCCATGTGCCTATGCTGCTCTATGGTTTGAGCCGCAGTGGGGGCGGGGGCGTCACTGACTTGCGGGAGAGCCGAAGTGCAAGGCGTCATGGGCAGGCCCGACCGGTTGGCCTGCGCTGGAATGTCGTGGCGGCTCAGTGGCGGGGCTGCTCTCGTAATTGCGTTCCTCGCCGCCGTCGTTCTTGGTCGTCCGGCTCACGCCGAGACGCTCGAACAGGCTTTGGCTGATGCCTACCTGATCAATCCCGTGCTGAATGCCGAGCGTGCGCGGTTAAGAGCCGTGGACGAGCAGGTGGCCGTCGCCAAGTCCGGCTTGCGCCCGTTCGTTAGTTGGGATGCGGACACGAACTACGTCAATCAAAATTCCAGCCCCGACTTTCGCCGATCCCGAAATGGCGCAACTTCCTCCGCCAATAATGGTTTCACCACTGGTGCGGGAAATCTCATAACCGGTGATGGCACCAGCCATCCCCACGGCTATACTTTCTCTCTCACGCAACCGCTGTTCGAAGGTTTTCAGAACCTCAATGCCATTCGCGGGGCGAAATCGACCGTGCAGGCGGCGCGTGAGAGTTTGCGCACCATCGAGCAGACCGTGCTCCTCGACGCCACGACGGCCTACGTGAATGTCGTACGCGACACCGCGGTCGTCCGCTTGCGCGAGAACGACGTGAAGGTGCTGACCGAGCAGCTCAAGCAGACCAAGGACCAGTTCGATGTGGGCGAGGTGACGCGCACCGACGTGGCGCAAGCCGAGGCCCGCCGCTCGGAGGCGCTCTCCACGCTCGCCGCAGCGCAAGCCAATCTCAAGACGAGCCGTGCAGCATACGAGCAGATCATCGGCCATCCGCCGGGCGATCTCGCCACCCCGCCGTCGATCAAGCGTTTACTTCCCACGACTTTGGATGCTGCGATGACGCTCGGCGACGGCGAGAACCCCATCGTCCTCGCCGCCGTCTACCAGGAGGAGTCCTCGCTCTACGCTGTCGAGCAGATCATGGGCGAGCTCTTGCCCACGGCCACACTTGAGGCATCGTTTGATGATCAGTTTCCCGCAGCAAGCGGCCGAGCTGACGAAATCCAGACGACAACGGTGACCGGCCGCGTCAGCGTTCCCCTCTATCAGGGCGGCGGAGTCTCAGCCCGCGTGCGCCAGGCCAAGGAGACCAACAATCAACTGAAGAAAGAGGTTGAGGACGCGCGCCTAAGGGTCCATGCCGACGTGATCACCAACTGGGGCATCTTGCAGTCGTCGGGACCGGCCATCGCTTCGGCCCAAGCCGCAGTCGACGCCAACAAGATCGCGCTCACTGGCGTCCGCGAGGAAGCGAAGGTCGGCCAGCGGACTACGCTTGACGTGCTTGACGCGCAGCGTGAGTTGCTTAACTCGCAGATCGGCCTCGTCACCGCGCTGCGTGACCGCGTGGTCGCCGAATATTCTCTCTACGCTGCAGTCGGCCGCATGGACGCCCAAACGCTAGGGCTGCCAGTGCCTTATTACGATCCGATCGAGCACTATGACATCGTGAAGAATAAGTGGTTCGGCCTTCGCCCGCCGGCGCCGCCGGCGCCTGACGAGTGAACCAAACCGTCCGCCGCGCGTTAACTATCGGGCGGGTTCACCCATTCGAAATCGAGACTTGGGTCTTAACGGGTGTTAAGCTAGAAACAATTTAAGGGCTACCCCTGGTGTTTGACCGCCGGGTGATGCGAGGGTTGTACTGTGGCGGCAAGGGATCAAGTCATGAGCAGCACGGAGCGGGCTCCTGAACCGACGATGGAGGAGATTCTCGCATCCATTCGTCGGATTATTTCCGATGACGAGTTGAGTTCGGCGCGCCAAGAAACCGCCTCTCGGAGCCGGTCTGACGACGAGGATCTCGAGAGCGGTGAGGGCGAGGCTGACGACGAGATCATCAATGACATCGCACGCGTCCTGAGCGGGAGCGGTTCTGGCTCCCAACACGAACCTGTGTTTTCCGCCGAGGCCGAGGAGCCAGAGGAGGATATCCTCGACCTCACGGCCGAGCTTGGCGGTCTTGAGCTCGTCGAGGACGCTGGGGACATTGAGGAAATCGAGTTGGTCGAGGTGGCGGCAGAGGCGCCAGCCGATATTTTCGACCCCGCGCCGGCGCCCGATGCTGAATATGAGGTTGAGCCGGAGCTCGAGCTTGTTGAGGAGGTCCCGGCAGAGGAGCCTGTGGCTGAGGCAAGCGAGTTTGAGCCTGAGCCGGCTGCGGAGCCTGTGGCGCCTGAGGCTCAGCCTGCCCCTGCCGCACCGAGGGCCATGTCTGCGAGCGAAGAAGCCGCCTCCGCGCTTGAGCGCGCCATCGCCGCCCTTAGGGCAGGGCAGGTGCCGACGTCGTCGAGCCCATTTTCTTCGTACCAGCCCCGGCCCGAGCCGGTCTTCACGCCGTCGCCTGAGCCCGTCTTTCAGACGCAGCCCGAGCCTGCCGGCACGGAGACTGCACCGAGCTTCGGCATTGCGCCGTCCTTCGACCCTATGCCCGTTCCGGAGCCCATTTCTGCTCAGGAGCCGGCCTCAGAGCCCGAAGCCGAGCCCGAGCCCGAACTCGTTCTTACCGAGGTTGAGGTGGAGATGGTCGAGGAGGAGCCGCTGTTCGTTGTCGAGACCATGGTGAGCGAGCCGAAATCGGATCGCCCCTGGGCCATGAGCTCCGCTCCCGACTGGTCGACCCAGCGCGAAGGCGAGCGCGAGGAGGAACCCGAGATGCCGCACGTCAATGGCGGCGGCGGCTATCATGAGGGCGTCCACAAATCGCTCG
This sequence comes from uncultured Alphaproteobacteria bacterium, assembly GCA_963732205.1. GTDB lineage: Bacteria > Pseudomonadota > Alphaproteobacteria > Rhizobiales > Methyloligellaceae > Methyloceanibacter. The sequence goes on along the minus strand of CAVSYE010000003.1, from coordinate 306,993 downwards.
AGGATAGCGTCAAGGACATGCTCCGTCCGATGCTCAAGCAGTGGCTCGACGAGAACATGAGCCGGGTATTGACCGCCGCGCTCAAGGATGAGCTCAGGGACAATCCCGCGCGTCTCAGGGGTGAGTGAAACCCGCTCCGGGTTGACAGTTAAGAAGCCAACGGCGTAGGACGCGCGCGGCCGTTTCCGCGCCCAACATTACGCGCGTCCATGTTAGACAAGACCTACCAGCCCCAAGAGATCGAAGACGTCATCTATCGCCTCTGGGAAGAGGCGGGTGCCTTCGCCGCCGGCGGAGAGGGGCGCTCCGGCAAGCCTTACGCCATCGTCATCCCGCCGCCCAATGTCACGGGCTCGCTCCATATGGGGCATGCCCTCAACAACACCCTCCAGGATATCCTCGTGCGCTTCGAGCGCATGCGCGGGCGCGACGTCTTATGGCAGCCGGGCACCGACCATGCCGGCATCGCCACGCAGATTGTGGTCGAGCGCCAGTTGATGGAGCGCCAGGAGCCGAACCGCCGCGCCATAGGGCGCGACGCGTTCATCGCCCGCGTCTGGCAATGGAAAGAGGAGTCCGGCAATACCATCGTCGGCCAGTTGAAGCGGCTCGGTTGCTCCTGCGATTGGTCGCGGCTCCGATTCACCATGGACGAGGGCTTGTCACGCGCCGTGCGCAAAGTCTTCGTCGAGCTTTACCGCGCGGGCCTCATCTACAAGGACAAGCGCCTCGTCAATTGGGACCCCGATCTGCTTACGGCGATCTCGGACCTCGAGGTCGAGCCGATCGAGACCAAGGGTCATCTCTGGCATCTCCGCTATCCGATCGAGGGCGGCGACGGCGCCTATATCGTCGTCGCCACGACGCGGCCAGAGACCATGCTTGGCGACACGGCGGTCGCGGTGCATCCCGACGATCCGCGCTACCAGCATCTCATCGGCAAGAATGTCATCCTGCCGCTCGTCGGCCGCCGCATCCCCATCATCGCCGACGAGTATTCCGACCCCGAGAAGGGCTCCGGCGCGGTCAAGATCACGCCGGCTCATGACTTCAACGATTTCGAGGTCGGCAAGCGGCATGGCCTTCCCATGGTCAACATCCTAGGACCCGAGGGCAAGCTCCTGCTCGATCCCAATCCCGACTTCACGCGCGGCGTCGAGCCCACCGCCGAGCTCAAGTCAACCATCCTCGAGTTCAACGGCGTGTTCCGCTTCGCCGCACGCAAGATGATCGCCGCCAAGCTCGAGGCCATGGGGCTGATGGAGAAGATCGAGCCGCACACGCATGTCGTGCCGCATGGCGACCGCTCGAATGCCGTGATCGAGCCCAGGCTCACCGACCAGTGGTATGTCGATGCCAAGACGCTCGCCAAGCCCGCGATCGATGCGGTCAAGCGCGGCCGCACCACCTTCGTGCCGAAGACTTGGGAGACGACCTATTTCCACTGGATGGAGAACATCCAGCCTTGGTGCATCTCCCGCCAGCTGTGGTGGGGCCATCAGATCCCGGCCTGGTACGGCCTGGAACTCGTCGGAAACAACCAGTTGGCTCGCTCAGAACGCGCTCTTTTCGTCGCTGAAACTGCAGAAGAAGCTCAGGAATTAGCGCGCGCGCATTACAAGACAGACGTGGTTGTTCTGAAAGACGATGCTGAGGTCATTCCGTGGATCGCGCGGTTCATGAAAAAAGAACCGTTACCTGTCCATCCGATCATTCGCGACGAGGACGTGCTCGACACGTGGTTCTCGTCCGCGCTGTGGCCGTTCTCGACGCTCGGCTGGCCCGACAAGACGCCCGAGCTTGCCCGCTATTATCCGACCGACGTCCTCGTCACCGGCTTCGACATCATCTTCTTCTGGGTCGCGCGCATGATGATGATGGGCCTTCATTTCATGGAGGAGGTGCCGTTCCGCGATGTCTATATCCACGCGCTGGTCCGCGACGAGAAGGGCCAGAAGATGTCGAAGTCGAAGGGGAACGTGATCGATCCCCTCGAGCTGATCGACAAATACGGCGCCGATGCGCTCAGATTCACCCTCGCCGCCATGGCGGCGCAAGGGCGCGACATCAAGCTGAGCCACGGCCGCGTGGAGGGCTACCGCAACTTCGCCACCAAGCTGTGGAACGCGGCGCGGTTTACGCAGATCAATGGCTGTCGGCCGCGAGGCGATTTCGCGCCAAGCTCTGCCAAGCTTACCGTCAATCGCTGGATCGCCGGCGAGAGCGAGCGGACGGCAGCCGCCGTGACCGAAGCGCTCGAATCCTTCCGCTTCAACGAGGCGGCCGGCGCCATCTATCACTTCATCTGGCATGTCTATTGCGACTGGTATCTCGAGCTGATCAAGCCGATCCTGACCGGAAGCGACCAGGCGGCTGCCGAGGAGACGCGCGCCATGGCCGCCTTCGTCCTCGACCGCGCGCTTCTCTTGCTCCATCCCTTCATGCCCTTCGTCACCGAGGAGCTTTGGGCAAAGCTCGCCGAGGGGGCGAGCGGGCGGGCCAGCCTCCTGATGCTCGCGCCATGGCCCGGCCAAGAGGGGCTCGAAAATGCCGAAGCCGACGCCGAGATCGGCTGGCTGATCCGCTTCGTCACCGAGGTGCGCTCGGTGCGCGCCGAAATGAATGTGCCGGCCGGCGCCAAAGTCCCCCTCACCATCGCTGGCGCGAGCGGTGAGACCAAGGCGCGCGTCGCCCGCCATCAGGAGACGCTCATGAGGCTCGCGCGCCTCGACAGAATCGACTACGGGCGGCCGCAAGCCGGCGCGGTGCACATCGTGCTCGACGAGGCGACGCTTGCGCTCCCCCTTGCCGGCATCATCGACATCGATGCCGAGCAGAAGCGGCTCAAGCGCGAGATCGACAAGGTCGGCTCCGAGATCAGGCAGATCGACGCCAAGCTCACCAATGAGAAGTTCGTCAGCCGCGCCCCCGAGCACGTGGTCGAGGAGCAGCGTGAGCGCAAGAGCGAAGCCGAGGCGACTGCCGCCAAGCTCGCGCAGGCTCTCAAGCGCCTCGAGGCCGCGCTCTAGGTGAACCTCGAACTGAACCGGACCTGGGTCTTCGCCGCTTTGGCCGTGGGCGCGCTCGTCGGCATCGTGTTCGCGCTCTTCCCGCACTGGGATGTCGCCATTGCGCGGCTGTTCTTCGATCCGGCCACCGAGCGCTTCCCCTACGCGACGAAAGCGCTGCCAAACGATCTCCGTGACCTGGCCGATTGGCTCGTTTGGCTGATCCTCATCGCCGCCGCCGGTCCCATCCTGCTCAAGCTCGCCTTCCCGCGCTCCAGGATGCTGATGCGCCCGACGGCGGCGGTCTTCCTGCTCGTCTCTTATGCGCTCGGGCCCGGCTTGATCACCAACGGCATCCTGAAACCGGTGTGGTCCCGCGCCCGGCCCGTCTCCGTCGAGCAATTTGGCGGACATATGCACTTCACGCCGTGGTGGGAGCCCGGCGGCGACTGCGACCGCAATTGCTCCTTCGTTTCCGGCGATGCCTCGTCGCTGACATGGCTGCTGGCGCCGGCAAGCGTTGCGCCTCCGGCCATCAAGCCCTTCGCGTTTGCAGGCGCTGCCGTGATCGCCATAAGCCTGAGCGGCATGCGGGTGGTGTTCGGGCGGCATTTCTTGACCGATGTGGTGTTCGGCGTCGTCGTCACCATCCTCGTGCTCGTTCTTTGCCGCTGGCTGATCTTCCACGTCGGCGATGCGCGGATTGAGGCGCGCCTCGAGAAGGCCGGCCTCAGGCTGCGGTCGTTCCTGTCGGGGGACGATGCCGAGCCGCCAGACGATGAGACGGCTGTCTACTGAAGCGGCAAAGCTTGGAAGTGTTGGCCGATCTTCATCCAAAATCTTTGCAACTGTAGCTAAATTGCAACAAGCTGAGGCATTTATGCCTCGTTTGCGCCATAAAACTTTGAGAAATCGACGCCCGTAGGAGGAGCATCGGCCTACAAGACTTTCCACGGCTCCGATTTGGGGGACAGCCGCAAGAAAGTTGGGCCGAACCGTTGGGATGCGGTGGCGCCGACGCCATATTCTCCCTTCGCACCTCACCTGGGCGTTAGCAGATGGACGCGAAGACGTTCGACAAGACGCGGCTACCGAGCCGCCACGTGACCGAGGGGCCCTCCCGCGCTCCCCATCGCTCCTATTATTACGCGATGGGTCTGTCGCGCGAGCAGATTCACCAGCCGATCGTGGGCGTCGCCACGTGCTGGAACGAAGCCGCCCCGTGCAACATCTCACTGATGCGCCAGGCGCAAGCGGTGAAGCAGGGCGTGGCGGCCGCCAATGGCACCCCGCGCGAGTTCTGCACCATCACCGTCACCGACGGCATCGCCATGGGGCATCAGGGCATGAAGTCCTCGCTGCCCTCGCGCGAGGTCATCGCCGATAGCGTCGAGCTCACCATGCGCGGCCATTGCTATGACGCGCTCGTCGGCATGGCGGGATGCGACAAATCTCTGCCCGGCATGATGATGGCCATGTGCCGGCTGAACGTGCCTTCGATCTTCATCTATGGCGGCTCGATCCTGCCGGGCTCCTTCAAGGGCCGCCCGGTCACGGTGCAGGATCTGTTCGAGGCGGTCGGCCAATACTCGGTCGGCAAGATGTCGGCCGACGATCTCGACACGCTCGAGCATGTCGCCTGTCCGTCTGCGGGCGCCTGCGGCGCCCAGTTCACCGCCAACACCATGGCCTGCGTCTCCGAGGCGATCGGGCTTGCGCTGCCTTACTCGGCCGGCGCGCCCGCACCTTACGAGATCAGGGACAGCTTCTGCATGGCGGCCGGCGAAAAGGTCATGGATCTCATCGCCCGTAATATTCGTCCGCGCGACATCGTCACCAGGAAATCGCTGGAGAACGCCGCGGCGATCGTCGCCGCCACCGGCGGCTCGACCAATGCCGCGCTGCATCTCCCGGCCATCGCCAACGAGTGCGGCATCGACTTCGACCTCTTCGCCGTGGCCGAGGTCTTAAAACGGACACCCTATATCGCGGATTTGAAACCGTCTGGCCGTTATGTCGCCAAGGATTTGTTCGAAGCGGGTGGCGTGCCGCTCCTGCTCAAGACCCTCCTCGATCATGGCTATCTGCACGGTGACTGTATGACCGTCACCGGACGGACGATGAAGGAGAATCTGGCGCGCGTTCAGTGGAACCCGGACCAGGACGTTGTGCGTCCGGCCGACAAGCCACTGTCGCCGACCGGCGGCGTCGTCGGCCTCAAGGGCTCGCTCGCCCCCGACGGCGCCATCGTCAAGGTCGCCGGAATGAAGGGGCTCAGGTTCCGTGGCCCTGCGCGCTGCTTCGACAGCGAGGAGGATGCCTTCGCCGCGGTGAGTGCCAAGACCTACAGGGACGGCGAGGTCATCGTCATCCGCTACGAGGGCCCCAAAGGCGGCCCCGGCATGCGCGAGATGCTTTCGACCACGGCGGCGCTCTACGGCCAGGGCATGGGCGACAAGGTCGCGCTCATCACTGATGGCCGCTTCTCCGGCGCGACCCGCGGATTTTGCGTCGGCCATGTCGGCCCAGAGGCCGCGCTCGGCGGCCCGATCGGGCTCCTGCGCGACGGCGACATGATCGTGCTCGACGCCGAGAAGGGGACGCTTGATGTCGAGCTCTCGGAGGCCGAGCTCGCCGCGCGGGCCAAGGCATGGACGCCGCGTCCGGCGAATTTCAAGAGCGGCTATTTGTGGAAATACGCGCAACGAGGTGGGACCGGCACGGGCCGGAGCCGTGACCCATCCCGGGGCGGGCGTGGAAGTTGACTGCTATGCGGACGTGTAAGGTTGCGTTGGGCGCCGTCGCGGCGCTCCTGGTGTTGGGGCCGGTCGCGGTCGGGGCGGACGATCCGCCGCCGTACACGTCCGCCACCGACGCCTATCGCCAGGGCGTGAATACCATCAAGGCCGGGAAGGTTTCGGCTGCATTGCCCGCGCTCGAATATGCCGCCAAGCACGGCGTCCTCGGCGCCGAGCTCAAGCTCGCGCGCATCTATTCCACCGGCCGCGATGACGTGGCCGAGGACGACGCCAAGGCCTACACCTACTACCGGACCATCGCCGACCAATATGCCGACATCAATCCGTCGAGCCCCGTGGCGAAATATGTCGGCGAGGCGTTCGTTGAGCTCGGCCAGTATCATCTCGACGGCATCCCGGCGATGCCGCTTCGCTCGAATCCGGCTTTTGCTGCCGATCTCTTCCGCCACGCCGCGAGCTATTTCGGCAACGCCGATGCGCAATACGATTTGGCTCTGCTCTATCTCAAGGGCGACGGTGTCGAGAAGGATGTCGGGCTTGCGATCAACTGGCTGGCGATGGCGGCGAAGAAACAGCACGTCGCGTCTCAGGCCACGCTCGGCGAGCTGTTGTGGCGCGGCACCGAGGTGCGTCAGCGCGAGGCGAGGGGGCTTGCTCTGATCACGCTCGCTCATGAGAACGCGAAAGCCGGCGGCAAGGAGCCGACATGGATCGCCGATCTCTATGCCGAGGCGTTTGCCAAGTCCGATGCCGCGGCCCGCAAAGAAGCGTCGGCTCTGCTTCCCGAACTCGGCGGCACGGCGGTTGCGACCAACGCTCGCGTCGTCACGACGAAGCCGGCGAATCCCATCGTGGTGCCGGCGGTCGGCGCCGCCGCGGCAAAGCCGCTCGAGCCCGCTGCTGCTGCGGCCCCGGCTGCTTCTGCTAACGCCATTCCGCTCAGCAAGACCGTGACCCCGCCTGCCGCTGCCATTGGGCTCTCGGTCGGCTTCGGCGCTCAGAGCACCGAGGCCGAGGGGCTTAAGCCCTGAACGCCTTGATCGAGGCTCTAGACGGCAAGCTCGATAAAGATCGGCACGTGGTCTGACGGCTTCTCCCAGCCGCGCGGGGCGGCATCGATCTCGCAGGTCTGGAGGCGGTCTGCGGCCTGCGGCGACAACAGCAGATGATCGATGCGCAAGCCCTGGTTCTTCTGCCAGGCGCCGGCCTGATAGTCCCAGAAGGTATAGCAATGGGGCTCGTCATGACAGGCGCGGAAGGCATCGGTCAGGCCGAGATTGACGAGGCTGTGGAAGGCGGCGCGCGTCTCGGGCCGGAACAGCGCGTCCTCCGTCCAGGCCGAAGGGTTGTAAACGTCCTGCGGCGCCGGAATCACGTTGAAGTCGCCAGCGATGATCATCGGCTCCTCGAAGGCGAGCAGCGCCTTCACCCGCTCGCGCAGCCTCATCATCCAGGCGAGCTTGTAGACATATTTGTCCGTACCCGGAGGATTCCCATTCGGCAGATAGATATTGAGCAGGCGGAGCACGCCCGACGGGACCGAAACCACGGCTTCGAGATAGCGCGCCTGCACGTCGTCAGGATCGCCGCCAAGCCTTGGACACACTTCGTCGAAGCGGAGCTTTGACAGAAGAGCCACGCCGTTGAAGCCCTTCTGCCCGTGCACGGCGACGTTATAGCCGAGCGCCTCGAACTCGAAGCGCGGGAAAGCCTCGTCGGTGCATTTGATTTCCTGCAGACAGGCGATGTCCGGATCGGCTTGCTTCAGCCAGGTCAAGGCGGTGTCGATGCGCGCCTTGATGCCGTTGATGTTCCAGGAGGCGATCTTCATGGGGCGTGAACTTACAACCAAAACGGACTTCGTCATGCCCGGCCTTGTGCCGGGCATCCACGTCTTTCTTTATTCGTATGCTGAAAAGCATGGGATGGGCGGGCCAAGCCCGGCCATGACCGATCAGGGGAAGGCGGAGATCAGACAGAAAAGCTCGTGCCGCAGCCGCAAGAAGCGGTCACGTTGGGGTTCTTGATCTTGAACTGGGCGCCGATGAGCTCATCGACGAAGTCGATCTCGGATCCTTGCACGAATTCGAGCGAGACGGGATCGACCACCACACGCGCACCGTCGCGCTCGATCAGGAGGTCGTCGGGGGCCTGCTCGGTGACAAAGTCGAAGCGGTATTGGAAGCCGGAGCAGCCGCCCCCCTCGACGCTCACGCGGAATAGGGCAGGCGCCGGCTCGCCGCGCAATAGCTCGGCGATACGGTGTGCCGCGCGTTCGCTCAAGGTGATGGACGGTTCGCTCATCTTGGGTGTAGCCACTTTCTGGTTGAAACATAGGATGGCGCACGGGCTTGTCAATCGACCACGGCCGGAAGGGTGAAGCGAAACGGGGGCCTGAAGCGCCCGCATTCGCGACGCTCCCGCCTTATGCCGCCGATCCGCGCACGAGCCGCGGCCGGCTCTTTGACGAGCCCCCGAGCCCGACCCGCTCGCCATTCGGCCGCGACCGCGATCGCATCCTCCATGCGACCGCTTTCCGCCGGCTGAACTATAAGACGCAAGTCTTCGTCTATCATGAGGGCGACCATTACCGCTCGCGGCTGACCCACAGCCTCGAAGTGGCGCAGATCGCCCGCGCGATCGCCCGCACCCTGCGCATCGATGAGGACCTGACCGAGGCGCTTGCCTTGGCGCACGACCTCGGCCACCCGCCCTTCGGTCATGCCGGCGAGCGCGCGCTCGATGCCGTTATGGCGGGCAAGGGGGGCTTCGAGCATAATGCCCAGTCCTTGCGCGTCGTCACCAAGCTCGAGAAGAAATATGCGAGCTTCGACGGGTTGAACCTGACCTTCGAGACGCTCGAAGGGCTGGTCAAGCATAACGGGCCTCTGATCGGTCCGAGTATCAAGCGGCCGGTACCGGAGCCGATCCTTGCCTATTGCGCCAAGCAGGACCTCGAGCTTTCCACCTTTGCCGCGGTCGAAGCACAAGTAGCGGCGCTTGCCGACGATATCGCCTACAACAATCACGACATCGACGACGGCTTTCGCGCGGGCTTCTTCACCTTCGCCGATCTCGCCGAGGTGCCGATCGCGGGCCGTGCGCTTGCCAAGGTGCGCAAAGCCTATCCGGGTGTGGACGGCACGCGCCTTCTCTACGAGGCGAACAGGCGGCTCATCACCGCCATGATCGATGATGTCACCGCAGAAACGAGGCGGAGGCTTGGCGTGCTCTCGCCCGCAAGCGTCGATGATGTGCGCCACGCCGAGGATGCGGTCGTCGCCTTCTCGCCTTCGATGCAGGCGGACCTCGATCAGCTCCGCGGCTTCCTGACCGCGCGCGTCTACCGCGCACCGCGCATCGGCCGCATCATGAGAGACGCCGAGAACGTCGTAGCTGACCTCTTTGCTCGCTATGCTGAAGATCCGGCAAGCCTTCCGCCCGAATGGCGTGAGCAGGCGCCGGAGCCCGGCACGAGCACCTATGCGCGCCATGTCGCCGATTTCATCGCTGGCATGACGGACCGCTACGCGCTTGCCGAGCATGGCCGCCTGTTTGACGCCACTCCCGATTTGCGTTAGTCGCGGCGCGAGCATGATCCGGAAAAGTGGGCAGCGGTTTTCCGACAAGACCATGCTCAAATAAGTCCTCCCCGGAGCTTTCATGGACGTCTTTGCAGGATTTCACGGACACGTTCTCGCCGCCGTGCAGCAGCTCAAGCATGACGGCGTGGTGCCGCACGAGGCGAGCGTCGAGGGCATCACGCTAGAGCCGCCCAAGGACTCTTCGCACGGCGATCTCGCCACCAATGCCGCGATGGTTCTTGCCAAGGCTGCCGGCAAGAAGCCGCGCGAGCTTGCCGAGCGCATCGTCCCGCTCCTTGCGTCGGACCCTTTCATCGACAAGGTCGAGATCGCCGGGCCCGGCTTCATCAACCTGACACTCGCCCGTGCCTTCTGGCCGAGCGTGCTCCGCATGGTGCTCGAGCAGGGCGCGAGCTATGGGCGAAGCGCGATCGGCAAGGGTGAGGCCGTGAACGTCGAGTATGTGTCAGCCAACCCGACAGGGCCCATGCATGTCGGCCATACCCGTGGCGCCGTGTTCGGCGATGCGCTCGCCAATCTGCTCGCCTTCACCGGCTCGGCCGTGACGCGCGAATATTACATCAACGACGCGGGCGCCCAGGTGGATGCGCTGGCGCGTTCCGCCTACCTCCGCTACCGCGAGGCGCTCGGCGAGGACATCGGCGACATTCCGGAAGGGCTCTATCCGGGCGACTATCTGAAGCCCGTAGGACAAGAGCTTGCAGCCGAGCATGGCAACGAGCTTCTCGGCATGCCGGAGGGGAAGTGGCTGCCGATCGTACGTGCCGCTGCACTGAGGGCGATGCTCGCGATGATCGAGGACGATCTCCTGGCGCTTGGCATCCGCCACGACGTCTTCTTTTCGGAGCGCTCCCTGACAGAGGGGCCACGCGATCAGGTGGCCGAAACCATCAAGGACCTGAAAGCGCGCGGCCTCATCTATAAGGGCCGCCTGCCGCCGCCCAAGGGCAAGGTCGACGAGGACTGGGAGGATCGCGAACAGCTTCTCTTCCGCTCGACGGAATTCGGCGATGACAGCGACCGGCCGCTGGTCAAGTCCGACGGAAGCTACGCCTATTTCGCCGGCGATATCGCCTACCATCGCGACAAATTCAAACGCGGCTTTAAGTCGATGATCGATGTCTTTGGCGCGGATCACTCGGGTCATATCAAGCGCATGCAGGCGGCAGTCGCTGCGCTGACCGAGGGAGAGGCCACGCTCGACATCAAGCTTTGTCAGCTTGTTCGCTTGTTTCGCGGCGGTGAGCCTGTCAAGATGTCCAAGCGTGCCGGGACGTTCGTCACGCTGAGGGAGGTCGTGGACGAGGTGGAGCCGGGCCCCGTCCGCTTCATGATGCTCTACCGCAAGAACGACGCGCCGCTCGATTTCGACTTCGCCAAGGTTACCGAGCAGTCGCGGGACAACCCGGTCTTCTATGTTCAGTATGCCCATGCGCGGGCGAGTTCGGTTCTGCGTAACGTTCGGGAAGCCTTTCCGGATCTCGATCTGGAGGAGAGGGCGTTGGCGGGAAGTGACCTGAGCTTGCTGGCGGACGAGGCGGAGATCGCCGTGATCCACCGTATCGCGCAATTTCCGCGTCTGGTCGAAGCCGCGGCCGTCGCCCACGAGCCTCACCGCATCGGGTTTTATCTGTATGACCTTGCCGGTGACTTCCATGGGCTATGGAACAGAGGCAAAGACTTGCCACAATTACGATTTATTTACGAAAGTGACCGAGAGTTAACGCGTGCTCGTGTGGCGCTCGTGGCTGCCACGAAGCGTGTCCTGGCGTTGGGATTGGGGATCCTTGGGGTTCACGCCATGTACGAGTTGCATTGACCGACCTGGGGCAGGGGTGGTTCGAGGGAAGTAGCCATGTCGACGCATGATAACGGACGCGGCCGTAAGGCCGGTCCGACCCCTGAGTTTCAGTCAGATTTCGCCACCAGGCAGGGTGAGGGAGGTGCGCCACAGACGTGGGGCGCCAATGCACTCAACACGCAAAAGAGCGAGGTAGCCTTCATGGGACAAGGAGCGGGTAGGCCAGGTCAGCCGGGACAACGCTCGATATTCGGTGGAGGCGGTCCCGTCTTCGTGCAGATGCCGACGTATACGCCGGTAACGCGCGGACCAGCCCCTCAGGCGCCAGAGCCGCCACAGGAGCCGTCTTTCACCCCTTACCAAGCCAGCCAGCCAGCCCCACAGACCTTCCAGAACCCATTTGCCTCTCAGCCGGTCCAACCGGCTCCCCAGCCGGCCCCGGCGCCGGCTCCGAGCTTCCCCAATCCGCAGACCGCCGCGCTGAGCTACCAGTCTCCGGACTTCCAGCCTCAAGGCTATCGCCCCAACCAGCCTCAGAGTGCGCCGAGCTTTGCTCCTGCCGCGCACCCCGGCGCGCAAGCCTATCCTGCCCCGAGCTATAACGGCGCCGGCGGCCACCAAGGCTACCAGAGCCAGTCCTTTCAACCGCAATCCTTCCCCGATGCGAGCTACGGCGATGCGAGCTTCCCCGAGACGGGGACGCAGGACGCGAGCTACTCTGAGCCCAAATTCGGCGAGCAGGATTTTGGCGACGCGACCTTCGGTGACGCAAGCTTCGAGGATGCCAGCTTCCCCGATGCGAATTTCGCCGCTCCGAGCTCGCCCTTTGGTCATTTGGAGTCAGGCCTCGACGGCGGCTTTGCCGCCCAGCAGCCTCACGCGCAGCCCGATCATGGCTTTGACCCCTTCTCCGAAGAGGCCACGCATGACTATGTGATGGCCCAGGGCGTGGGCTCTGGCCAAGTGCCGCCGAGCGACCCGCGCCGCCAGCTGCAGGCCTTCGATGCACTTTACGACCAGCCGCCGCACATCGCGCTAGGCTCGACCAATCCATCGCACCGCGCGCCCCAGGACTTCTACGACAGCGAGCGCATCGACGCCGACTTCCTCGACGAAGGACAGGTGGCGCCGCCAGCCGGCGCGCGCTCCAAGATGGCGGCGAGGCTCAAGAGCAAGAGCGCCTTCATGGTGGGGAGCGCGCTTCTCGGCGCGATCGCCTTGGGCGGGGCTCTCGCCTTCGTTTACAAGCAGTCGGGCGGCGGCATCGGCAGCGAGCCGCCGGTCGTGACGGCCGACAACCGTCCTGTCAAAGAGGTGCCGGACCAACCTGGGGGGAAAGACTTTCCCCATAAGAACAAGCTCATCTACGATCGCCTGACCAATGGCGACGAGCCGGAGACCGACCACCTCGTGCCGCGCCAGGAGGATGTCGCAGTCCCCGCACTCCCGCCGGCGCAAACCGAGACGGCCGGTCTTCCGACGCCTGTGGCCACCACCGATTTCGTTCCGCCGCCCGCGACCCAGGCCATCGACAATACCGCGGGCACCTCGCCACTGGCTGTCGCTACTGCCGACGACACCGACGGTGGTCCGCGCCGCGTGAAGACGCTCAAAGTGCGGCCCGACGGCTCGGTTGAGGCACCGGCGGCGCAAGCCTCTGCCGCCAATGGCGACACTGCCGCTCTTCCGGCCGCAGCGCCGGCTCCCGCTGCCGCCATGCCCGTTCCGGCGGCCGAGCCGCCGGCCCCGGCGCCCAAGCACGTGGCTGCGGTCGAACCGGCCCCGGCCAAGCCCAAGGCACCGAAGCCCGTGGCGACCCAGGCGTCTGCAACGCCCGCGACAGGGTCGACCAAGTATGTCGTCCAGGTCGGCTCGAAGAAGAACCAGACCGAGGCACTCGCGAGCTTCGCCGACATGCAGCAGAAATACCCGGCCCTGATCGGGAGCTATCGGCCGATGGTGCAGAAGGCCGACCTCGGTTCCAAAGGCGTGTGGTATCGCTTGCGCATCGGACCGATCGCCGACAAGTCGGCCGCTGCTAAACTTTGCAGTCAGCTGAAGGCGCAAGGGCTGCCTGATTGCCTGGTGGCGACGCAGTAGGCTCCTTAGACCCGCGAGGCCTTGACCTTTGCCAGCGACGCAAGCTAGGCCGCGTCGTGACCCTTAAAGCCTTCATATCGGGCTGCTCCGGCACGTCCCTGACCGCAGCCGAGCGGCGATTCTTCGCCGACGACCAGCCCTGCGGCCTCATCCTCTTTGCGCGCAATTGCGAGACGCCGGACCAGCTTCGCGCGCTCGTCGCTTCCTTCAGGGATGCGGTTGAGAGTGACGAGGTGCTGATCCTGATCGATCAGGAGGGTGGACGCGTGCAGCGGCTTCGTCCGCCTCACTGGCGCAACATGCCGCCGGCGTGCTGCTACGGCCGCGTCTATGAGAGAGATGCTGAAGCGGGAAAGGCCGCGGCCTTCGCCGGCGCGCGGATGATTGCGCAAGAGCTCATCGATCTCGGCATCAACGTCAACTGCACGCCGGTCCTCGACGTGCCGGAGAAAGGCGCGCATGAGATCATCGGCGATCGCGCCTTCTCCACCGATCCTGACGTGGTCGCCGCGCTCGGGCGCGCAGTGATGGACGGAACGCTCGCGGGAGGCGTGCTCCCCGTCATCAAGCACGTGCCGGGACACGGGCGCGCCAAGGCCGATAGCCATCTCTCCCTGCCGCGGATCGAGGTTTCCGCGGCCGATCTGAGGGCGATCGATTTCCGCCCGTTCCAGGCGCTTCGCGATGCGCCGCTTGCCATGACCGCCCACGTTCTCTTGCCGTGCTACGACGAGCGGCGACCGGCGACCATCTCGCCCGCTATAATGAGCGAAGTGATTCGTGGGTTGATCGGGCTCGAAGGCTTGGTGATGAGCGACGACATCGGCATGAAGGCTCTTGGCGGCCCCTTTGCAGAGCGTGCGCGCGGCGTGATCGCCGCCGGCTGCGATGTGGTTCTCCATTGCAGCGGAGACTTCGCCGAGATGGTCGACACGGCGAGCGCCACGCCCCCTCTCGACGGCCTCGCCGCCGAGCGCTTCGCTCGCGCCCGCTCGTACCTGCATGCGCCTGAGCCTTTCGATGAGGCCGAGGCGATGGCGCTCGTGACCGAAGCCGCAGGGACGCCCGTCGCATGATGAGCGAGACCGAACACACGATGAATGAGGAGCCCGAGGAACCTCGCCTGTCCGATTGGGACGCCGAGGAGCGCTCGGAAGCGGCGCCTGGCGAGACCCTGTTCGTCGACGTCGAGGGCTTCGAGGGGCCTCTCGACCTCCTCCTTGCGCTTGCGCGCACGCAGAAGGTCGACCTTGCCAGGATCTCGGTGCTCGCGCTCGCCCAGCAATATCTCGACTTCATCGCCGAAGCGCGGCGGCTCCGGCTCGAGGTTGCCGCCGACTATCTCGTCATGGCGGCGTGGCTTGCGTTCCTCAAATCGAAGCTCCTCCTTCCCGCCGAGCCCTCCGAGGAGGGCGAGCCCACGGGTGAGGAGCTTGCCGCTCTGCTCGCCTTCAGGCTGAAACGGCTCGATGCCATGCGCGACGTGGCGGCCCAGCTCATGACCCGCAAGCGGCTCGGCCGCGATGTGTTCGCACGAGGCCTCCCCGAGCCGACCCGCATCAGCAGGAAGAGCGTCTTCGACGCCAACGTCTACGATTTGCTCAAAGCCTATTCGCAGCAGCGCCAGCGCACCGCGACGCGCACTTGGCACGTCAGCCAGCGTACAGTGTGGTCGTTGAAGGAGGCGCGCGAGGAGCTCGAGCGTCTGCTCGGCATCACCTGCGACTGGGCTCCGCTCGATCAACTTCTCGCCGAGTTCCTGGTGGAGCCTGAGCTGCGCAAGACGGCGCTCGCTTCGAGCTTCACCGCCACTTTGGAGATGGCCCGCGAAGGGGCGCTGGAGATCAGCCAGTCGAAGCTGTTCGCCCCGCTGATGATTCGCCGCCGTAACCGAGCCGCGTAAAATGGAATCGAGGGAAGAACAAGGACGAGGCCGCGCATGACAGCGAAGCAATTGAGTAGGGTAGCCACGATGACGGAAGACGAGACGGAGCGCGAGGAGAAGACTCCGCGTCTCCTGTTGCCGCTGCCGTCCAATGTGATCGCCCTTCAGTCGACCGACCGGCGCGAGAAGCTTCGCATCGTCGAGGCGTTGCTGTTCGCCGCCTCCGAGCCGCTCGATGAGGCCAAGCTCGCCCAGCATTTCGTCGAGGGCGAGGATGTGAAGGCTTTGCTCGAGGAGTTGCAATCGATCTATGCCGGGCGCGGCGTCAATCTCGTGCGCGTCGCCGGCCAATGGGCGTTCCGCACCGCCGACGATCTGTCGTTCCTGCTGGAGAAGCAGGCGGTCGAACAGCGGCGCCTGTCGCGCGCGGCGCTCGAGACGCTTGCCATCATCGCCTATCACCAGCCCGTCACCCGCGCCGAGATCGAGGAGATCAGGGGCGTCTCGACGTCAAAGGGCACGATCGACGTTCTGCTTGAGACGGGTTGGATCAAGCTTAGAGGCCGCCGCCGCGCGCCTGGCCGCCCCGTGACCTATGGCACCACCGAGAGCTTCCTCGAGCATTTCGGCTTCGACCACATTCAGGATCTGCCGGGTCTGAATGAGCTCCGCGGCGCGGGGCTCCTCGACTCTACGCTGCCGCCGGGCTTCTCCATGCCCACGCCCGACGATGCGCCCACGCTCCGCGATGACGAGGAGCCGCTCGAGGACGAGCCGCTTACCGACGACGAGGGCGACAGCGAGCCCACCTGAGGGCCTTTAAGCCTCAGCCAAAGCTACGACGGGATCTCCGGCAGCCGCTTGTCCTTCCAGTAATCGTGCACGAGCTTGAGATTTTGCTCGTGCACCTCGCGGTAGGGCTCGAACGGATGGACCCAACCCTTCGCGGCTTCAGGGCCGGTGTAGTCTTCCATCGTGCCGTCCAGATAGCCGGCGTCATGGGCTCTCGACAGCATCCTGGTGACGTAGGCCACGGTCGCCTCGATGAGGGTCTTGTCGAATCCGCCCTTTGCGATGACGTCAGGATCGCCGTGATCGGGAAAGATCTTGGCAATGTCCCAACCCTGCATTTCTCTCAGGCTCCGGAGGTGCTCGGCGAGGTTCTCCACCTCGATCATGTAGGTCAAAGGGTCCTCGAGCGTGTCGCCGGCAAGCAGCAGCTTGTCCTTCGGGATATAGACGACGCAGCCGTCGATGCTGTGGATGTTCATGCGGCGGAGGTCGAGGGCGATCTCCCCCACGCGGAGTTCCAGATGGTCGTCGAACAAGACGTTCGGCAATATGAGTGGCGTGATGGCCGGAGGGCCCCACACCTTGCCGGCCTCGATCTCGGCCTTGCGCCTGACTAGCGCGTCGCGCGTGAGCGATGTCGCGATGATGGCGCAATCGTCGAACACGGCGTTGCCGGCGATGTGATCGAGGTGCCAATGGCTGAGCACCACGGTGAACTTGCGAATCCCCATGTTCTCGAGATAGCCGCGAACGAATTCTGCGTGCGGCACGCTGGTGAAAGTATCGTAGACGACGGCCTCGGCACCGCTGTGGATGGCGTACATGGCGGTGCCCAGCTTGATGGCGGAATTGTCGACCCAGTTGTGCTCCTCGAGGCAGCGCCCGGCGTGTCCCCGGCCTGCGAAGAAGGAGATCAAGTCGTGGTTCTGGTGATGGACTTTGATCGGGGGCACGGTTTCGCTCATCGCTTGCATCGATCCTCAACGGCCAAGTCGGCTTTCAGTGAACAACAGGCCGCCGACAATTCCTAGCGGCAACAGGCCGAGGTCCAGCAAGGCACGCTCAGACCCCGGCTTGAGGGGGGAGGGCTTTGCTGCCATAGTGCCCCGAAATTTAACGCGCGGGCCGGTTAACGCCCCGCTGGAGATCGCTGATGGGATTGAGCTGGTCGCATATTCTGATCGTGCTCGTGCTGTTCGTGCTTCTGTTCGGCCGTGGCAAGATTTCGGAGCTGATGGGCGACGTTGCCCAGGGCATCAAGAGCTTCAAGAAAGGCATGGCCGAGGACGACGAGCCGGCCAAGGAGCCCGAGCCCAAGGTCATCGAGCATAAGGAGCCCGCGCCCGCGCCCGCGCCCGCACCCGCACCGCGGGCAAAGACCGCCTCCCGCGCCAAGACGCCGCGCAAGCAGAAATCGGGCTAGCGAATTTGTCCCAATGAGTTCGTCATGCCCGGGCTTGACCCGGGGCATCCAGGGGCTACAGGGTCGGGGCGCGCGGCCCTGGATTGCCGGGCCTTCGCCCGCTGAAGCAATGTTTAGGTTCCCCTATCGTAAGGCTTCGGCCCGCGTAGACGGGTCGAGCCCGGCAATGACGTTACCAATGCCAAAGCGCCGCTGAACCACGTCCATGTTCGACATCGGTTGGTCTGAGCTTCTAGTAATCGCCGTCGTTGCGATCGTCGTGGTCGGTCCCAAGGACCTGCCGCGGCTGATGCGCACCTTCGGCCATTATGCCGGCAAGCTCCGCCGCGCCGCTGCCGACTTCCAGCGGCAGTTCGACGAGGCCATGCGCGACACCGAGATCGAGGAGGTCAAGAAGGCGATTGAGAGCGTGCGCGACGAGACGCCTTCGGTCGATCTCAAGGCGCCGATCGACAAGCCGATCATGCTGCCGAGCTCGCAACAGAAGCCGGCGCAGACCAACGGCAAAGGGACCCCGACCGAGGAAGGTCCCGCCGAGTCCGAACCGGCCAAGCCCGCACGGGCCAAACGCGCGTCCAAGCCCAAGGCGGTAGCGGAGCGCAAGGCAGCGGCGCCGAAGACGGCAGCGGCGAAGGCACGGAAGCCGCGCAGCCGCAAAGCCAAGGCCGAGCCCCAAGAGTCCGAGCTCCAAGAGTCCGAGCCCAAGCCTCCCAAGGCGGAGCCTGAGCCGTGACCCAGGAGGACATCGAGTTCGACCAAGGCGCCGCTCATCGAGCATCTGATCGAGCTTAGGCGCAGGCTCATCTGGTCGCTGCTCGCGATCTTCGCGGCGTTCCTCGTCTGCTTCTATTTCGCCAAGCCGATCTATAATCTCCTGCTGTTTCCCTACCGGCTCGCGGCAGGCTCCGACGCGCCGATCGATATGATCTACACCGCGCCGCAAGAGTTTTTCTTCACCGAGGTGAAGCTCGCTTTGTTCGGAGCCATCTTCATCGCCTTCCCGGTGATCGCCTCGCAGATCTGGATGTTCGTGGCGCCGGGGCTTTACCGCAACGAGCGCAAGGCGTTCCTGCCTTATCTCATCGCCACGCCGATCCTGTTTCTGTGCGGCGCCGCTCTCGTCTATTTCGCGGCGATGCCGCTCGCCATGAAGTTCTTCCTGTCGATGCAGCAGACGGGCGATAGCCAGGTGCAGATTCACCTGACGGCCAAGGTCAGCGAATATCTCTCGCTGATCATGGCGCTGATCTTGGGCTTCGGCATCTGCTTCCAGCTCCCGGTCCTGCTCACGCTGCTGGCGCGCGCCGGAATCATTACCGCCGACGATCTCAGAGCCAAGCGCCGCTATGCCATCCTCGGCGTGTTCGTCGTGGCCGCGGTGCTTACCCCGCCCGACCCGATCAGCCAGATCGCGCTCGCCATCCCCACCGTCGCCCTCTATGAAATCTCCATCTTCGCGGTGAAGCTCGTCGAGAAGCAGCGCGCCGCGACCGCCACCGGCGCGCAATCTGCCGCGAGCGCAAAGGCCAAGCCCTCAGGTAAGCCGGCCTAGAGGGGGGCGACGGGGCGGCCCAATTTTTTGTGGACCGCCCGCGTCGCGGCTAGCCAAGGGGACGCAAAGTCAGCCCCTCGTCGTCACCGCTCCAGACCTGTGCTCGAGCGACGATGACCACAGCGCGAGGATCACGAGGCACGCTCCGACGATCAACGAGCTCCACAGGATGCGCGGGTTTCCTGCGGCCTTAAGCACCCAGGGCGAGACGAAGATCCATATGCCGATGGCCGTCTCCAGCCACTCCTCCCACTGCTGGTAGGCGAGGATGGCAGAAAGGGCGAGGCCGGCGATGATGATGCCGAACACCCAGGCATTGGTCGCCACGATCCCGGCGGTATGAAAGCCGAGCACCCAGGGCGAGATGAAGAGCCAGGCGCCGAACAGGAGATTAACCACGTCCTGCCAGCGTGTTCTTGTTGCTATTTCGAGGTTTGCCATGATGCACCTCCTCTCAGATCAGCGAAACGCGCGGGGCGGGCCGAGGTTTCGCGCGGCTGGTGCGGCCATTTGACAAGTCTCCTTGGCCGCAATGCGCGAGAGCAGAGCATGGAAGCTGCGCCAACTCGGCGGCCTAAGGGGGTTGCAACCTTTGGCGATGAGGCTAGTTTGGTCCTCATCCCACACGCCTCTCGCCGTTTCCCCGAGCCCGCATGGATCGCGCCGTCGCCGCCCTTTCGTCATCTAATTTCTATGTAGGTTGGCTCCCCCAATGGGCGATCAGCCTCGTATGGGACGCGGTCGCCGTCGTGCTCGCGCTCTAGCTGCACAGCGTCGTCTTCAAGTGGATAGAGCGCTGGGTTGCGCGTCAGGATCTTTTCCGCCGCTCGCTCGTGTCCAGGATCAAGGGTCCTTCGCGCCTCGCGGTCGCCATGGCCGCGCTCGCCTTCGCTTCGAGCATCGTGCCGCTGTCAGACGAGCAGTTCGTCCGCAAGCTGATGCTCGTCGGCATCGTCATCTTGATCGGTTGGATCGCGTCCACGGCGCTGCATGTGTGGGCAGTCGTCTATCTTCGCCGATTCAAGCTCGATTCCGAAGACAATCTGCTGGCGCGAAAGCACGTCACGCAATCGCGCATCCTCGAGCGGATCGCGCGCGTCTTGATCATCATTCTGACGCTCGGCGTGGCGCTCATGACCTTCGACAATGTCCGCCAATACGGCGTCAGCCTGCTCGCCTCGGCCGGCGCCGCGAGCTTGGTGGTCGGTCTCGCCCTTCAGCCCATGCTGCGCAATCTCGTCGCCGGCATACAGCTCGCCATCACCCAGCCGATCCGCATCGACGATGCCCTCCTCATCAACGGCGAGTGGGGCAACGTCGAGGAGATCACCTCGAGCTACGTGGTGGTGCGGCTGTGGGACTGGCGGCGCATGATCGTGCCGCTCAGCTATTTCATCGAGCAGCCCTTCCAGAATTGGACGCGCGAGAGCTCGGCCTTGATCGGCACCGTCCTCCTCTATGTCGATTTCACCGTTCCGGTCGATGAGCTCAGGCGCGAGCTCGAGCGCATCGTCAAGGCCTCACCACTGTGGGACCAGCGCGTCGTCAACCTTCAGGTCACCGACTTCAAGGAAAGCACGATGGAGATCCGCATGCTGGTCAGCGCGAGCACGGCAGGGAAGACCTTCGATCTCCGCTGCGAAGTTCGGGAGAAGATGATCGGCTTCATCCAGGAAGCGGCATCCCGAGGCGCTGCCGCGCGTCAGGACATACCTTCGCGACGAACGCCGCCGCGCCGAGGCCGACGTCAAGACGGCCGCGGCCTATTAGGCGCCCGCGGGTCATCTCCCGGTAGGGTGGGCAACGGCCTTCGCCGTTGCCCACGCTGATGGAGTGACGGTGGGCACGCTTCGCTTTGCCCACCCTACAAAGACCTAGCAGGGCCGGCAGTGGCAGAACTTCCGCTCGCCCTTGGGGCTCATCGTATGCGAGCAAGACCACTTCGTGCCGGCCGGGCAGCGGGTCGTGCCGAACATGCACGCGGCCAGCTCCACCTGCGCATGGACTTTGCCGAGAGTGTGGGGATCGACGGCCGCCGTCAGCGGCGTTGCCTCCGCCTTCCAAACGAGAAACCCGGTAACGAGCATCGCTGCGGTCGCACAAAGCACCAGCTTTAGGCTTGTCATGGACGCCTCCCTGGTTGGACGAACGCATCATATCCCAACTCCGGCCTCACGGCTTGCCTCCTCTCGCCTCCTTCGTGTCATCCCCGCGAAAGCGCGCCTCTCTCTTCATCCCTCCCCTTGATGGGGAGGGAGTCGCGCTCGTCTTCGAGCGCGGCGGGTGGGGTGAGTATCTCGAGATGATCCCCCACCCCGACTTCGCGCACGGGCGCTCAAGTAGCGAAGCGGTAGCGCATCAAGACGCGCGAAGTCGGACCTCCCCACCAGGGGGAGGTATGAAAAAAGCCGGAAGCCCAGCCATGACAAGGGTGAGATTGAGCCTTATACGGAGCCTTCGATTTGGACGAGGACCGAAGCCGTGCTCGACATCAAATGGATCCGCGACAATCCCGACGCCTTCGTCAAAGGGCTGACTGATCGGGGCTTCGAGGCGAGCGCCCGCGCGACATTGAATCGGATTCTGAGCCTGGACGAGAAGCGCCGTGCGACGATTCAGAAATTGCAGGAGGCTCAAGCCGCGCGCAACGCCACCTCCAAGGAGATTGGCCAGGCCAAGGCGAAGAAGGACGAAGCTGCCGCCAAGCGCCTGATGGACGAAGTCGCCGCGCTCAAGACGGCGATTCAGGAAGGCGAAGCGGCTGAGCGCGAAGCCGACAAGTCGCTTATCGATCTGCTCGCGACGATTCCGAACAATCCGGCGGCGGACGTGCCGGTCGGGCCCGATGCCGACGCCAATGTCGAACGGCGCAAATGGGGCGCGCCACCGAATTTCTCCTTCCAGCCGAAGCAGCATTTCGAGATCGGCGAGGCCTTAGGCCTGATGGATTTCGAGACGGCGGCGAAGCTCTCAGGCGCGCGCTTCGTGGTGCTGAAGGGGGCGTTGGCGAAGCTCGAGCGCGCGCTGGCCCAGTTCATGCTCGACCTGCACACTGGCGAGCACGGCTACACCGAAATCGCACCGCCACTGCTTGTGCGCGACGAGGTGATGTTTGGCACGGCGCAATTGCCGAAATTCGAAGCAGACCAGTTCTTCGCAGATCGAGTTCGGGAACTCGAAGCTCGGGAATATGCAGATGCCTTGGAGGACTATTCAGATTCTGCGCTTGAACAAGCCGCGAGAGAATCCGGCCGCGAAGATATCATTCGCTCGTGGTCTGACTTTAACGCTGCCAGCCAGGCTTTCGAAAGTGAGGTTCTCTTACGATTCCTCTTTGTGAATTTTGCCAAGCGGCTTCTTGCCTTCAAGCGAGGGATACCGCCGCGTCTTGGACTCATACCCACCGCCGAAGTACCGCTGACCAATCTCGTGCGCGAGGAGATCGTCGACGAGGCGAAGTTACCCATGCGAGTAACCGCCGGCACGCCGTGCTTCCGCGCCGAGGCGGGCGCCGCCGGCAAAGACACGCGCGGCATGATCCGCCAGCATCAGTTCAACAAGGTCGAACTCGTTTCGATCACGACGCCGGCGCAATCCCCTGAGGAGCACGAGCGCATGACCAAATGCGCCGAGACCGTATTGAAAAAACTCGAACTTCCCTATCGCGTGATGGTGCTCTCGACCGGCGACATGGGCTTCGCCTCGCAGAAGACTTACGACATCGAGGTGTGGCTGCCGGGGCAGGGGATGTATCGCGAGATCTCCTCCTGCTCGAATTGCGGTGACTTCCAGGCCCGCCGCATGAATGCCCGCTACAAGCCCAAGGGCGCCAAGGAGACGCGGCTGCTGCACACGTTGAACGGCTCCGGCGTCGCCGTCGGCCGCGCGCTGATCGCCGTGCTCGAGAACTACCAGGAAGAGGATGGCTCGGTCTGCATTCCGAAAGTGCTGCAGCCCTATATGGGCGGCCTCACCAAGATCGAAGCGCCAAAGTGATGGTTGGCCGTCCCAATTATTCCCACGTCATCGCCGGGCTCGACCCGGCGATCCAGAGCCGCCCGCTCGGAGTGAGTTGCCCTGGATGCCCGGGTCAAGCCCGGGCATGACGATGGTGAGTGGTATGCGCATTCTCATCACCAACGACGACGGCATCGAGGCCCCAGGCCTCGACGTTCTGGAGAAGATCGCGACCGATCTCACCGAGGACGTCTGGGTGGTGGCGCCCGAGACCGACAATAGCGGCGCCTCGCATTCGCTCACGCTGCACGAGCCGTTGCGGCTCCGCGAGATCGGCAAGCGGCGCTATGCGGTCAAGGGCACGCCGACCGACTGCGTGATCATGGGCGTTCGCTATCTGTTGCAGGAGTCTCCGCCAGACCTCGTCCTGTCAGGCGTCAATCGCGGGCAGAACATTGCCGACGACATCACCTATTCGGGGACGGTCGCCGGCGCCATCCAGGGCACGCTCCTGGGCGTTCCGTCGATGGCGATGAGCCTTGCGCTGGAAGCCGAGGGAAGCCCGGATCAGGGCGGCCCCAATTGGGAGACGCCGATGCGCCACGGCTCCGAGCTCGTGCGCAAGCTGCTCGACGCGGGCTGGCCGGAGGGCATCGTGCTGAATATCAACTACCCGGCTTGCGCGCCGGACGAGGTCAAAGGTTGGGTGGCGACCGAGCAGGGCCTGCGTAATCCAGGTCTGCTCCGCATCGAGGATCGCCTCGATACGCGCGGGCTTGCCTATTACTGGATCGGCTTCGAGCGCCGCCGGTCCAAGCCGCCCGAAGGCACCGACCTGTGGGCGGTGCGCTCCAATCTGATCTCGGTCACCCCGCTCTGCCTCGACTATACCGACCGCAAGACGAAAGCGAAGCTCGCCAAGGTCCTGGACGGCAAAAAGCGATAAACTTTGCAATAGAGGGTGAGAATCGTCAGATAGTCGTGCAGCCGCCGCCTCGGAGAGAGGTGGATCGAGACATGGCGAGGGCCCACGAACAGATCGAGCTGATCATGCAGCTCAGGCGCCGCGGCATCCGCGACAACAAGGTGCTGCGCGCGATCGAGCTTGTGCCGCGCGAGCTGTTCGTCGATCCGGCCTTCGAGGATCACGCCTATAAGGACATCGCGCTCCCCATCGAGTGCGGCCAGACCATCTCCCAGCCTTACGTGGTCGCCTTCATGACCGAGCAGCTCGATCTCGATCCGCGCCACAAGGTGCTCGAGATCGGCACCGGCTCGGGCTATCAGGCGGCGGTGCTGTCGCACCTTTGCCGCCGCGTCTACACGGTCGAGCGCTGGCGCGAGCTGCAAAAGGCCGCCGACCGGCGCTTCGCCAAGCTCAGCATCACCAACGTCACCAGCATCATCGGCGACGGCTGGCTCGGCTGGCCGCCGCAGGCGCCGTTCGACCGCATCATCGTCACGGCAGCGGCGCCTGACGCTCCGCCCGCGCTGATCGATCAGCTGAAAGTCGGCGGCCGCATGATCATCCCGCTCGGCCAGACGCGCGACACCCAGCAGCTCGTCGAGATCGACAAGACCGACGCGGGGATCGGCGAGACGCCGCTTCTACCCGTGCGGTTCGTGCCTCTCGTCCATGGACGCGCCGGCGTTGGGGCGCGCCTACCGAAGACGGCTAAGGGCGGCAATCCAGACGATGCGTGACGCGCGAGTCAATTCCGGCCGTCGGTAATGAGTCCATAACAGCTTGTTAACTGCTCGCGCGCTTTACTCCGGGGAGGGGTGCGGTTTGTGTGTTGCGTTGAGGGGTTCGAGGGAATGCGGCGGGCGTTCTGGTCAAGCAAGAGCCGCGGCGCTTGGGGGCTTGCCGCGGCCGCCGGAGTCGCGTTTTGCATGGCGGGCTGCAGCTCGGGCACGTCCTCGCGCTTCGACTTTCCCTCTTTCGGTCTGACCGACAACGCTCCGAGCCCAGGACCCGCCGACCCGTCGACCACCTCGTCGATCCCCGTGCCGCCGGAGAGCGTCTATAGCCCCGGCGCGAGCTACCAAGGTCAGGTTTCGCACGCGACCTTGCCGCCGCCCTCTTATTCGCCACGCCCGGCGTCTTATTCGCCGGCCCCGCCGCCTGACCGCTCGCGCATCCGTAGCGCCAACTATTCCGGGGGACCAGCACCGCACGGCCAGAATGCGCCGTGGACCGACGCCAAGCCGATTGCGGGACTTCGTGTCAAAGTCAGCAAGGGCGAAACGCTGTCGATGCTGTCGCGCCGCTATGGCGTTCCAGTCGAGACCATCATGGGCGCCAACAATCTGAGCGACGGACGTCTGCATCCCGGACAGGAGCTCGTGATCCCTGGCGCAAAGGCCCAGCAGGCCGCGGAGGTCGTTCCGCCCAAGCCCGCACCGGATGTCGCCGCCAACGAGCCCAAGCCCAGCAGTTCGGGGCAGCCGCAAGTCCGCAAGGTCAAGACGATGACCATCACCGCGCCCGGCGCATCGTCCGGCCAAGGCACGTCGCTTGCCGAGGAGGAAGAGAACCAGGCGAAGCCGGCCAAGACCAAGGGCAAGTCCGAGCCGAAGGCGAAGCCCGTCACAGGCCAGGCCGCCGCATCGCCCGAGGTCATCGGCGAGGGAAGTTCGCGCATCGCCTCGAACGACCAGTTACCCACGCCCGATCCCATGTCGGGCAATAGCTTCCGCTGGCCGGTGAGGGGACGCGTGGTCTCGGAGTTCGGCGCCAAGCCTGACGGCGGCCACAATGACGGCATCGATCTTGCGGTGCCGCAGGGAACTCCGGTGCAGGCGGCCGAGAACGGCGTGGTCGCTTATGCCGGCAACGAGCTCAAGGGCTATGGCAATCTCGTTCTGATCCGTCACGCCAACAATTGGGTGTCGGCCTATGCCCATAACGAAGAAATTCTGGTCAGGCGCGGCGACAAGGTGCGGCGCGGCCAGGTCATCGCCAAGGCCGGCGCCACTGGCTCGGTGAGCCAGCCCGAGGTCCATTTCGAGCTGCGCAAGGGCTCGCGCCCCGTCGATCCCACCAAGTTCATGAGCAGCGAGGCTGCGAGCAACTAGGTGCGCGGCTGCCGTACTCATTAAGCGATGCCACGCACTCCCGTACCTCCCCTAGATGGGGAGGTCGGCGCGCATCTCGCGCGCCGGGTGGGGTGGATGATACCGCACGATAGTTCCCCCCACCCGGCGCACCAGCCGACTTGGCTTCGCCAAGATCGGGGCGCGCCACCCTCCCCACGTTGGGGAAGGGGTGGGGTGGGCCCGTGCCTAGAGCGTCTTGCCGAGGCGCCCCGCCAGATCCTGGATGAATTGCCAGGCCACGCGGCCCGAACGGCTGCCGCGCCCGCGCGCCCATTCGAGGGCTTGCCTGTCGAGCTCCCGCTCTTGGACCTCGAGGCCATAATGCTCGGCGTAGCCGCGCACCATGGCGAGATAGTCGTCCTGGCTGCAATTGTGGAAGCCGATCCACAACCCGAAGCGATCCGACAGCGACACTTTCTCCTCGACCGCTTCCGCAGGGTTGATGGCCGTCGAGCGCTCGTTCTCGACCATCTCGCGCGGCATCAGGTGACGGCGGTTGGAGGTCGCGTAGAACAGCACGTTGGCCGGACGCCCTTCGATGCCCCCTTCGAGCACTGCCTTGAGCGACTTGTACGAGGTGTCGACCGCCTCGAAGGAGAGATCGTCGCAGAAGAGGATGAAGCGGTAGCCAGGCTCGGCGCGGAGATGGGCAAGAAGGCGCGGCAACGAGGCGATGTCGTCGTCCCGATGGATCTCGATGAGCGTCACGCCCTCGACCTCGCCATGCACCGCCTTGACCAGCGAGCTCTTGCCCATGCCGCGCGCGCCCCACAGGAGGGCGTTGTTGGCGGGGAGCCCGCGAGCGAAGCGCGTCGTGTTGGCGAGCAGCGTGTCGCGCATCCCGTCGATCCCCTTGAGCAGCGAGAGCGGCACGCGGTTGACCTCGGCGACGGGGAGGAAGCTGTCGGTTTCGGCCTGCCAGACGAAGGCGTTGCCCGCGCCAAAATCCGGCGTTTCAGGCTCGCGTGGAGACAGCCGCTCGAGCGCGCGGGCGATGCGCTCGATGACACCCGAGATCGGTTCCTGAAAGTTCATGGTCCGCGCCCGTTGCAAAGGCATATTTGGCCGCTATAGTCGCGCCACTTCGCGCGATAAGGGCCTGAAAAAGGCCGCGTTGGCCGAGGGCGGCCATCCTTAAGCCAAGCAAAGGACAGGAGCAATGACCGGATTCGCCTACGCTCAAGCCGCTCCGGGCGCCTTCGACTACCTCAATAGCCTCTTGATCCCGACCATGCTAATCATCGGGATCATGTATTTCCTGATGATCCGGCCGCAGCAGAAGCGGCTCAAGGACCATCAGGCCTTGATCGCCGCCATCCGCCGCGGCGACACGATCGTCACGTCCGGCGGCATCATCGGCAAGGTCTCCAAGGTCGAGGAGCAGGAAGTCCAGGTCGAGATCGCAGAGGGAGTCAAGGTCAAAATCCTGCGCTCGACCATTTCCGAAGTGCGGGGCAAAGGGGAGGGGGCCACCACTCCCGCCAAGGCCAAGGATAAGGACAAGGAAAAAGACAAAGCCGCGTCGGAATGAAGCGCCCGACTTGCTAATACTTGAACCGCTAGCCTGACTGGAGTTTCTAGGCTTCATGCTGCATTTCCAAAAATGGAAGCTGATCTTGGTGTTCGGCGTCGTCCTCGCCGGCATTCTGTTCGCGCTTCCCAATCTATTCCCCGCCGCCACGATGGAGCGCATGCCTGCTTGGCTCCCGCACAAGCAGGTTAATCTCGGCCTCGATCTTCAAGGCGGTGCCCATCTCCTCTATCAGATCGACGAGAAGGAGATGATCGGCGACTGGCTCAACACCATACGCGGCGACGTGCGCGAGACGCTCAGGCGCGCGCATGTCGGCTACACTGACCTCACTCAGGATATTAACGGACGTGACGTCTCGGTGAAGATCCGCGAGCCTGCCGACGTTGACAAGGCCTATGACGAGTTGCGCAAGCTCGCCCAGCCGATCGGCGGCAGCGTGTTCTCCGGCTTCGCCGGCTATGACATCGATGTGGCGCGCCAAGGCAGTGACGGCGTCACGCTGACGATCACCGATGCCGGCATGACCCATCGCATGACCTCCGCCATCCAGGCATCGATCGAGACCATCAGGCGGCGCGTCGATGCGTTCGGCACCACCGAGCCGAGCATCCAGCGCGAGGGGCGCGATCGCGTTCTCGTCCAGGTGCCCGGCATTTCCGACGTTCAGCGCTTGAAGATGCTGATAGGCGAGACCGGCAAGCTCGAGTTCAAGCTGGTCGATCCCTCGGTGAATGCAGTGCAAGTGGCTGAGAACAAGCAAGTGCCGGTCGGTGACGAGTTGGTCTATGGCAACCCGCCGAGCGGCGCGCCTCCGGGCTCACCGCAAATTCCCTATGTTCTCAAGAGTCAGGTGTTGGTCAGCGGCGAGAGTCTCGTCGATGCCCAGGCCGCCTTCGATCAGCGCACCGGCGAGCCGGTCGTGACTTTCCGCTTCGATGCCGCCGGCGCCAAGCGTTTCGCCATGGTGACGCAGGAGAATGTCGGACTGCCGTTCGCCATCGTCCTCGATAACAAAGTCATCTCGGCGCCGGTCATCCGCGAGCCGATCTTGGGCGGCACGGGTCAGATCAGCGGCAATTTCACCGTGGCCGAAGCGAACGATCTCGCCGTTCTGCTTCGGTCGGGCGCGCTGCCTGCCAAACTCACCGTCATCGAAGAGCGCACCGTGGGCGCAAGCCTGGGCGCCAACTCGATCGCCGCCGGCGAGAAAGCCGCGCTGGTGGGCTTGGCGCTCGTGATGGTCTTCATGTTGGTCGGTTATGGCCTGTTCGGACTGTTCGCCAACTTCGCGCTTCTCATCAATATCGTGCTGATTTTTGCCGTGCTGTCTCTGCTCGGAGCGACACTGACGCTTCCCGGCATCGCCGGCATCGTGCTCACCATCGGTATCGCCGTCGATGCCAATGTGCTCATCAACGAGCGCATTCGCGAGGAGATACGCTCCGGAAAATCGCCGTTCGCCGCGGTGGACGCGGGCTATTCGCGCGCCCTCATCACCATCGTCGACTCTAACGTGACCACGCTGATCGCCGTCTTGGTGCTGTTCTGGCTGGGCTCCGGACCCGTGCGCGGCTTTGCCGTAACGCTGACCATTGGCGTTCTCGCCTCGATGTTCACCGCCGTGACGGTCACCAGGCTCATGGTCGCTTTCTGGCTGCGCTGGACGCGGCCGCAGCTGATACCGATTTAAGGACTAACCCGATGTTTCACGGCGTCCACTTCATCCCGCCCGGCACCAAGATCGACTTCGTCGGCATGCGGGCGATCACCTGGATCGTCTCGGCATTCTTGACCTTGGCCCCAGTGATTTTGGTGGCCACCATCGGCCTCAACATGGGCATCGATTTCGTGGGCGGGACGCTGGTCGAGATCAAGACCAAGGAAAGCCCTGCCAGCCTCAGCGATATTCGCAGCAAGCTCAACGGGCTCGGTCTCGGCGAGGTTCAAATCCAGCAGTTCGGTGCTCCCGATGCCGTGCTCATCCGCATTGCCTCGCAGCCGACCGAACAGCAGCAGCAGGCATCGATCGCCAAAGTGAAGCAAGCGCTCGGCGACACGGTCGAGTATCGCCGGGTCGAGATCGTCGGGCCCACCATTTCGAGCGAGCTGATCTCCAGCGGCACCATTGCCGTGGTGCTCGCCATGGTCGGGATTCTGATCTATGTGTGGTTCCGCTTCGAATGGCAATTTGCGGTCGCCGCCATCGCCTCGTTGATTCACGACGTGACCGGCACGATCGGCCTTTATTCCTTGTTGCAGCTCGAGTTCAACGTCTCGAGCATTGCGGCGCTCCTCACCATCATCGGCTATTCGCTCAACGACAAAGTCGTGATCTTCGACCGGGTGCGAGAGAACTTGCGCAAATATAAGCGCATGCCGCTCGTCGAGCTTCTCGACGTGTCGATCAACGAGACCTTGTCGCGCGCCGTCTTGACCCACGTCACCACCTTCCTTGCCATGCTGCCCTTCATCTTCTTTGGCGGCGAAACGATCTTCGGTTTCGCGCTCGCCATGTGCTGGGGCATCGTGATCGGCGCTTACTCCTCGATCTTCGTGGCTTCGCCGTTGCAATTGATCCTCGGCGTGAGGCGTGAGGCATGGAGCGCGAGCGCGGCGCCGGCGAAGAAGAGAGGGCCCGCGGCGGCTCGCATCTGAGCCCGGGAGCAGCGAGGCGAGCGGACCGTGTGAAGGTCGAGCAAGCCGAGACGGTGAGGCGGATTGCGCGGGAGGCCGATCCTGACCGCAGCCTCTCCGTGCTCTTCGCTCCGCCACGCGCGCGCGCGGATCTCTTCGCCCTTTATGCCTTCAATGCCGAGCTCGCCCGCGTGGCGGAGCTCGTGCATGAGTTCAGGTCTCGGCGCCATCCGCCTGCAATGGTGGCGCGAGGCGATCGAGCGCGCCGCCGATGACGAGGCCACCGGTCATCCGGTTGCCGATGCATTCGGCGAGATTCTGAGCCGCCGCGGCCTCTCACATGATCGCGTATCGGCCCTGATCGACGCCCGCGCCTTCGATGTCGAGGAGAAGGTCATGCCCGGCGCGGCGGCACTCGATGCCTATCTCGACGATACGGCCGGAGCCGTGTTCGCGCTCGCTGCGGAGATTTGCGGCGCCGAAGGCGCGAGCGTAGAGCAAGCCGCGCGGTCGGCCGGCAGGGCCTATGGCCTGACCGGGTTGATGCGCGCGCTTCCCGTTCATGCGGCACACGGGTTTGTGTTTTTGCCGGCCGATGTGCTCCGTCGCCATGACACGTCGCCGGAGGAGATTCTCGCCGGCCTGAGAAGCCAGGGTCTCGACGATGCGCTTGGCGAGCTGCGCGGGAGGGCAACGGAGTCGTTGCGTGAGGCGCAGTCGCAGATCGCCAAGCTCGATCCGCCGGCGCGCGCGGCCTTCATTCCCCTTTCGTTGATTGATCCTTATCTTGCCGCGTTGGAGAAAAGCGATCCGTTACGCGAGGTCGCCGACATCAACCCGCTCTATCGGCTATGGCGCTTGGCGCGGTGGCGGTAGAATCTCGAGGGAGGGGGACGGGATGGAGGCCCGGTCGGGAAAATCGTGGTGGCGGAGACGGCTTCCTGATCTCAGCGCCGCGGCGTCGCGCTTTCCGCTGCCGGTGCTCATCGCCGGGCTTCTCACCTTCTATCGGCTCAACCATGACCTCGCCCGCGATGTCGAACTCAGGATCATGGGCGCGCTCGTCGCGTCCTTTTTGTGGGTGGTCGCCGTCGATTTCTATTTCGAGAGTGGCGCGCGATCCTACCTCGCGCGCGTCGTGCTGTGGATCGCCGGCCTCGCCGTAATTGCTCTGCTGTTCTATTTCTTCTGGGAGATATGGCTGAGCCCATATCTCCTTGCCGGCGCCTTGCTCATTCTCGTCGGGCTCGTTGGCTATCTCGGGCGCAGCAACTCCAACGCTCCGTTCTGGCTGTTCAACCACCGGCTTTGGCTCGGCGCGGCGCTGGCCGGCGTCGGCGCCGGGCTGTTCGCCGCGGGCCTCGTCGCCATCTTCCAGACGCTGACCATCCTGTTCGGGATCATTCTCCCCCTGCATTGGCAGGAGCATGTGATCACGGTCAGCATGTGTTTCGTGGCGCCGGTGAGCTTCCTCGCCTTCGCACCGCGCAACTTCGCCGATCCCATCACCGCGCGCGAAGAGGGCGACTTCACCATGCGCGCCGCGGCCGCGCTGACGAAGTTCGTGCTCGTCCCGCTGCTCCTGATCTACACCGCCATCCTTTATGCCTATGCCGTCAAGATCGCGCTCGCTTGGGAGCTACCCAAAGGCACGCTGGGCGGCATGGTGGTCGGCTATCTCCTGGTCGGCGCCGCGACGCTTCTGATCGGCTATCCGAGCCGCGAGAACGGCGGCCCACTCGTGCGGCTCTTCTGGCGCTATTGGGTCGAGCTGACCGCGCTTCCGGTGATTTTGCTGTTCATCGCCGTGGGCCGGCGCATCGCCGATTATGGCGTGACCGAGCAGCGCTATCTCATGGTGCTGATCGGCGTCTGGGCTCTGCTCCTCGCCATCATGCGCGCGGCGCGCGGCGTCAATTTCGATTTGCGCCTGGTGCCTGCCGTGCTCGCCTTCCTCATGTTTGCCGCATCGTTCGGGCCCGGCGGGATGATCGGCTTCTCGGTCTTGAGCCAGAAGAATGAGCTCGCCGAGCTCTTGACCAAGAAGGGCATGCTGGTCGGGGGCAAGATCGTGTCGCGCGAAGAGGGTGCGGCCGAGAACCCGCTCGGCGCCGACGCATGGCGGGCGCGGAGCATCGAGTGGTATCTCAACACCCATCACGCGCTTGATCTGCTTGCGCCGTGGTTTGCCGGATCGCCGAACGATCCGTTCGCCCCCGACAAGAAGCCGGAGGAAACGGCGCGTGAATTGCTGCTTGCGCTCGGACTTCGCGCCGACGTCGCGAGCTCCGCAGGCGTCGTCAATTTCACCCACTATTCCGATACGCCCCTTGTCCTGGCCCCGCCGAAGGGTGCTTATGTGATTGGCCCCGTGGTGTTCGAAGGCGGCGCGGGTCCGCAAGCCATTCCGCCCAAGACGGTTTCGGTCGAGGGGCTCGGCTCGGTGAGCCTTGAGCTTTCCGACAAGCTTCTGACCGCGCGTCTCGAGGACGGGGCTTCGGCGACGTTCGACATCGCTCAGGCGGTGAAGGAAGTCTACGCCCGCGGTTGGCCCACGGTCGCCGACCATAGGCCGCTCGAGCTCAAGGCGGCAGCGGGCGGTCTCGACGGCACAATGATCATCGACAATATGGACGGCACCTACAAGGAGCCCGACTTCGCCATCACTCTGCTGCGCTTCTGGCTGGTGCTGGGCAGGGCGGGCTAAGCTTACTCCGCCGCGACCGAGTTCGAGAGACCGAGCCAGAGATCGAGATCGGCGAGCGCACGTCTCGCGAGTGCGCGCTTCCGGTCGAGACCCTTCGGTCCGCGCCTTGCCTCTCGGTCCGGGGCGATCGGTGGGAACAGCCCAAAATTGACGTTCATCGGCTGGAAGCTGCGGGCGCCGCCTTCATCGGCACTCAAATGCCCGCCAGTGATGTGTCCCAGGAGGGCGCCGAGCGCCGTGGTTGGCGGCGGCGGGGAGAGCGCGGTGCCGCGCCGCTCAGCCGCTGCGAACCGCCCGGCGATCAGCCCGATGGCGGCTGACTCCACATAGCCCTCGACGCCGGTGATCTGCCCGGCAAATCTGAGACGCGGGTCCGCCTTGAGCCGAAGGCTGGCATTGAGCAGCTTGGGGCTGTCGAGGAAGGTGTTGCGGTGAAGTCCGCCGAGCCGCGCGAACTCGGCTTGTTCTAGCCCCGGGATCATGCGGAACGCGCGGACCTGCTCGCCATGTTTGAGCTTGGTCTGGAAGCCGACCATGTTCCACAGCGTGCCGAGCGCATTGTCTTGGCGGAGCTGCACCACGGCATAAGACTTGACGGCCCGAGGATGAGGATTGGTGAGTCCCATGGGCTTCATCGGACCGTAGCGAAGCGTGTCGGTTCCGCGTTCCGCCATCACCTCGATGGGCAGGCAGCCCTCGAAATAGGGCGTACCTTCGAACTCTTTGAAGGCCGTCTTCTCGGCGGCAAGCAGCGCAGCGATGAACGCCTCGTATTGGCTCTTGTCGAGCGGGCAGTTGATATAGTCGGCACCGCTCCCGGCGGGGCCTGCCTTGTCGTAGCGCGACTGAAGCCAGCACACGCTCATATCGATCGACTCGCGATGCACGATCGGTGCGATCGCATCGAAGAAGGCGAGCTCTGTTTCGCCGGTCAGCGTCTTGATGGCGCTCGCGAGCGCATTCGAGGTGAGGGGTCCCGTCGCCACGATGACGCTGTCCCAGTCGAGCGGCGGGAGACCGCCGATCTCCTCGCGGACAATCTCGATCAGCGGATGCTGTGCCAGCGTCTGCGTCACCTCCGCGGCGAAGCCGTCGCGGTCGACCGCGAGCGCTCCGCCGGCCGGAAGCTTGTGCGCATCGGCTGCCTGCATGATGAGAGAGCCGGCGCGGCGCATTTCCTCGTGAAGGAGACCGACGGCGTTCGTCTCCCATTCGTCCGAGCGGAAGGAGTTGGAGCAGACGAGCTCGGCGAACGATCCCGTCTTGTGCGCCTCGGTTTGGCGCACGGGACGCATCTCATGCAGCACCACTGAAACGCCGATTTGCCCGAGTTGCCAGGCTGCCTCGCTCCCTGCCAGACCTCCGCCGATGACGTGAACAGGCTTGCTCATGAGCGCTACCTAGGTCGCGAACGGGTTCCGTTTCAAGGAAAGAGGCGGTCTAGCTCCCGATCTGATTAGAAACTGGGCAAAAAGCTGAATTATTGTTCAGTCCAAAACCACTTTGGGCTATGGTTCGCGCGGAAGCTGAGTCGTCTTTGCAGTTAAACCGGCTTCCGTTCCTTGAGCCGGTGGACCGCCGGCGTAGGCGTAATACGGCGCATCCGCCCGCTCGCATCCAGAAGAGGGGGGTGAGATGTCCTCGAATACCGCACTTGCAATTAGCGTTGGTGTGCTCGGTGCCATAGCCACCTGGCTCTTTCTTGGGCCGCTCGGCGGCGCGCTGGCGATTTGGGCAGCGTTCATCGCCTGGGGCTGCTTCTTCCATTGCGGCGCCAAAGAGCATGGCCTGCAATCGGCGATCCTGTGCAATGCCGCTGGTGCCATCATCGCCGGCATCACCTTGATTGCCGCGACCAAGGCAGGTCTCGCCGACAATCTCGGCCTGCCGGTGTGGGCGGGCATCTGTGTCGGCATTGGCGTTGCCGCCATGGTCCTGCTTGCCAATATCCCGGCCTTCGCCGCCATCCCGGCGCAGGTTTATGGCTTCGCCGCGGTTGTCGCCTACGCTCTGATGAAGGATGCGACCGGAAGCTTGACCGCGGCCTCGCTCGCGAACCCAGTTGCCGTGATCATTCTGTCGATGATCATCGGCGCCGTGTTCGGCTACGTGTCGGAGAAGCTCGCCGTCATGCTGGCAGGCATGGGGCACGGCGCCCGTCACGCCAAGGCCTGAGTAAACCGGACTCAATCTGGAAGACGGCGTGGCCTCGATCCGGTTGCCGCGCCGCTCTTTCTGCGCGCGAAGCGCTACGCAGTAGCGCAGAGTGGATTCAACCGCCCCGTCCGGCAATGACGAGGGTGACCACCCAGCTATTGCGAATCGTGGTGACGAGGAGCAAAAGGCAAGCCGCCGCGCCGATCGTGTTGGCGAACGAGGCGGTGAGCGCCCACGCCGCGGCTGCTGTCGCTAACAGCGCATAGCCCGCGATCGGCAACAGCACGTTCCACGAGAGTTGGAGGGCCGGGATGTCGGTTCGCCGGCGCGAGGTCAGCGCGAGGTTCATGACATAGCCGAGTCCGGCGCAGCCGACGATCCCAAGCGCAATCGCGCGCAAGGGCGCTGAGACCGGCGCCACGGTTAACAGCGCCACGACCAGCACGCTGGTGAAATTGACGAGGATCGGCGTGATGAAGAGGCGCGTGCGGGCCTCATCGCCGTCAATGCGGTGCTCGGCACCGAGCGTGATGACGACGAAGATGAGGCCGATCAGCACGCCGGCCGTCGCCCCCGCCAGCGTGAAGAAATCATTCCAGCCTTCCATTGCCAATCCTCTGCCTTGTGAGCGCCACTATAACGCCCCGATCCTCCCTTGAGTGAATCGCCAGGCAACCCTGTTTTCAGGTGACCGCTTGCCTGTGCCGCTCGTCACAGGCAATGTCATCTCAGTTTCGCGGTTAGCGTAAGGGGGAGTAGGCGCTGCCATGCCTTCCGTGATCGTCACCTGGAAGGGGAGTTGCCGCGACGCCAGGATTAGAGCTCGCCTAATTGGGCACCTGCATCGCCTGGCGTTGAAGAGCGACGACTACCTCCGTTCGCGTCAGCCGGAGCGGCCCGTTTTTCTCAATCTGGTAAACGAGCAGCGCAACGACGGCCTCCGCGCGCGCGCCAATATCGAAACCATCGACCGCCCGATCCCCGGACCCGTGCTCGTCTCGAGCTTCATCAGCACGAGCCCAGAGGCTCTCATCGAAGGTGCGCGCCAAGCAGGACTTACTGTGATTAACCGGTCAGATAGCGGGCATCCTCCTCTGATCGCCGTCGACAAAGGCAGGATCACCGGATTCGACTTCAAGCTGTTCGACCCGCGCGGGATCCATCCGGGCGAGGATCGCATGAGCTTCATGTTTCTCGAATGCCCTGAGCACCCCTTCCTTGACGGCCGCCTGGTCGAAATTGCCGAGGTCTCGGATTGCCCAACCGGCGAGGGCGAGACATTGCCCCAAGCTTCGGCCTATCTCGCCACGCCGAGCATCCACCTCCGCTATTTCCTCGAGGATTGGACCGACTGCCTGTTCTCCTGGGTGAAGTTCTTCTTTATCGGCGATTTCTGGTGGCACCGCTGGGACGAGATGCAAGGCTACGCCGACTACCGCGGCGTGTTCCAGGAGCTGCAGGACGATCGCGGCGGCGAGGAAGCCGAGGCAGCGAGCTTCGATGCCGTTCTCGGCACGTTTTCTCAACATGCCGAGCACTGGATCGGGGAGGTCGAGGGCTGGGCGCGGAGCGAGCAAGGCTAGCCGCGTAATCCCTCTCTTAGCCCTTCCACAAGGTGCTGCTGAACCCGGCTCGCCGCCTCGGCCTTGCTCACGACACCGTCATTGTTGGCGTCAAGGCCCCGGTTTTGCTGGTACTCGCGCGAGCCTTGGGCAAAGAGGACGTACGAAGCCGGCTTGTCCACGCCCTTGGGCCAGAGGATCGCCATGCAGAGGTCGCTCAGGTCTCTGAGTTTGCCCCTATAGGGCGCGAAGTATCGCGCGACATAGTCAAGCTGTTCCACCGGCGTCATTTTTCGCAACGCCTCTACCGAGGTTCCCAAGGCCTTGGCGGTGCTCGGCATGAATTGAATAAGCCCGGTCGCGTGCGTGCTCGGATTCTGAATCGCGGCGCTGAATGTTCGCATGCTCTCGAAGGCCATCGCAGCCATGAGGTAATTGGGGTCGATGCCGAGCTCGGCGGCAATCTCAATGACCTTACTCTTGAATGCGGCACTCACTTTCTTGCCCCAGGCGAGCTCGACATCGTCGACCGCATCGGCGCCAAACGCCGCCGTGAGTTTAGCAATGCGTGCTTGCGTCAGCTGCCAGTCGCTCTTGTCGTCATACTTTGCTTTGGAGGGCAGCACTGAGACGTGGATGTGCTTGGTGTGGGGATTGGGGCCGGCGTAGTTGCGCCATTTCCACGGCTGAACTTGCGAGCTGATGATCCTGCGGTTCCAGATGATGTACTTGACGCGGGAATCTCTCGAAGCGGTGATCGAATCTGCGAGGTTCTGCGCATCGCGGCCGCCTTTGGGATCGTGAGTGAAGTCGCGCGCGGCGACAACGCCGATATCGCCGTCGACGACCCAGGGGTTGTGATCGGAATCGCGAGTTTGATGGGACGCATCGCCGATTGAACCGTCGCTTGCCTTGCTTCTGTCGGGGGCCATTTGGTTGATCTGCTCGAGGAGCCGCTCGAGAGATCCTGCGAACTCGTCATCCTCGAACCGGCTTTGTGAGGACACCCGACATTCCCGCTGCAACATCGTCGTTGCGGTTTGGCGTGACCTCGGTCCTGAACAAGATGTCTAAGACATTGATGCGCTTTTGCGGGCGTTTACGCCCCTTTGCGCTGCGTTTCGCTTGCTTGCGGCTCATGGATGACACCCCGAGGTTTCGAACACTTGCGGCCTAGGACCGGTGCGCCCGAAAAAGGAGCATACACTCACTGAAACACGCGGGGACTAAGTCAGAGACTTACGTTTTGCCGAAGGTTTTGCGGAGCTCGACTTTGGCCTTCTCCAGGCGCTCCCGGTCGGCCTTCTTAAGGCTCTTGCCGGCGCGATTGATATAGAACGTCAGCATCGACATGGCCGAGCGATATGGATCGGACTTGCGCCGCTTGCTTTCCTCGGCCGAGCGCTTGAGCGAAGCGGCGATCTTCTTGGCGTCTTTCAGCGTGAAGACGCCCTTTCGGAGGTCGAGCGCGTTCGAATGCTCGGTCACGTCTTGTGACCAGCGCTTTGTCTTTGCTTGCTTTTGGTTGGCCATCGTTGGGCTTCCGGCCGGTATCATCTTAACGCCACAACGCGGGTTTAGTTGACCCCAAGGAGTGAAAACGGAGGAAAGTCCGATGCCGAAGCTCACGCTGTACCACGCCGCGCCCTCGCGCTCGTCGATCGTCCGCTGGATGCTGGAGGAGCTTGGCGAGCCCTATGACCTTCACCTGCTGAGCCTCAGCGAGGGCGAGCAAATGGCGCCTGGCTATCTCGCCGTCAATCCGATGGGCAAGGTGCCGGCTCTCAAGCATGGCGATGCGATCATCACCGAGGCGGCCGCCATCTGCACCTATCTCGCCGACGAATTCCCGCATGCGCGGCTCAACATTCCGGTCGGCGATCCGCGCCGCGGGCCCTATCTGAAATGGCTCTTCTTCAGCCCTGGCTGCATCGAGCCGGCAATCACGGATCGAGCCTTCCCGCGACAGGAGCAGCCGCGCCGTGCGATGCTCGGCTACGGCGATTTCGACACGATGATGAACGTGGCGGCCAAGGCCGTCGAGAAAGGTCCCTATCTCATGGGCGAGCAGTTCACGGCCGCCGACGTCGTGATGGGCTCGACCATCCGCTGGGGCACGATGTTCAACCTGATTCCCAAGCGCCCTGAGTTTGAAGCCTATGTCGCGCGGCTCGAGCAGAGGCCGGCTTTGCAACGGGCCACGGCTCTCGACCAAGAGCTCGCCGCCGCCTGAGACGCGAGCGGATCGTCGCATTTCGAGTCGAATGCGGCGCATCCGCGACACTTCGGCATAACCGGGATCGCGCAGGCCGCATTCGCCTCGGCGCATGCGAGACTAGTCTGTCACGCTGCCACAGAAGGAAGACACTATGTCTCAATCGGCATCAATGTCGGCGGGCAAGCCCGCTCATACCAAGAGCCCCGTCGTCGATTCCAACAAGCTCGCCCGCACCAAGGTGTGGGGCGAGACCGATTCCGCCGTGCGCTGGGAAGGTGCGTTTGCCGTCTATGGCGGTCACGGGACGACGGCCTCATCCACCATCGTCTATGAGATCGAGCCGGGTAAGCGGCTCGGCTGGCACACCGACGCGACCGAAGAGACGCAATATGTCATCGCTGGCCAGGGTAAGCTCTATCTCGAAGACGGCTCGACCCATGCGGTCGGTCCCGGCAGCGTCTTCGTGCTGCCGACGCCGATGCGGCACGACCTCGAGAACACCGGCAAGGAAACGCTCCGTGCCGTCGCCTTCTTTGCCGCAGCGATGTTTACCCAGGACTTCGATCAGGTGATGCTGCCGCCGAAGAGCCATATCCTCGGCACGCCCAATCGCAACGGCTGAGTGCGTCGCAAGGCGCACCTGTCGCAAGCCGTGATGCGCCATGCTGAAGATTCTCTCGGGCGGCCAGACCGGTGTCGATCGCGCGGCGCTCGATGCGGCGATCGAGAACGGCATCGCTTGCGGAGGGTGGTGCCCTAAAGGCGGCTGGGCCGAGGACATGCCGTGTCCACCGGGGCTTCTTGCGCTCTATCCCATGCTGCAAGTGACCCCGCTCGGCGATCCCGTTCAGCGCACCGAATGGAACGTGCGCGACAGCGATGTGCTGATGGTTCTGCTCGATGACCGCGGGCTGAGCTCGGCTGGAACCGAGCGCGCCATTCTCTACGCGCGCGAACTCGGACGCCCCATCGTTGTCCTCAATATCATGAAGTCCAAAGACCTTCATCGCGCCGTCGCGTGCCTTCGCGGTGGCCGGGAGGCCGACCGTGTCATCGACATTGCCGGACCACGCGAAAGCGAGGCGCCCGGCATCTATGCGTCCGCGAGAGCTTTTCTCGGCGAAGCCTTCGGCCGCCTTTAGGCTCTGGCGGTGTGTTGCCGCGCTGCGCCGAACAGGTACAGGAACAGCGCCGTGCCCAACCCCCAAGCGCCGTTGGCGATCATCGCATAGAGGAAGCGTGGCCAAAGCGGTGGAATGGGCTGCCCTTTGATCGACGTCACCAAATAAATCCCCGTCAGTGACAGCAGGATCGCGCCGGCGAAGGTCCAACTCGCCCAATAGGCGGCACCGCGAAAGCGATCCAGGAGAGGGGCGAACGCCGCGCCCCAAATGCCGCCCCAGAACGCCTTAGAGATCACCGACGGCACGCCGAACGGGGGCACCGGATCGAGCGGCCAGGGAGGCCTGTCGGGCGGGACGAAGTGGATTTGATAGAGCACGTACCAAGCACCCTGATGGAAGATCAGGGTGGCGAGAAATCCGGCGATGAAGCCGAGAAGGAGCGTCTTCAACAATGTCATGACGCCTTGTCCCCGCATCTCCGCTCACAGGCCAATAAATTGGTCGTGAGCCGAGATGGACCAACGCTCAGCGCATCAACGCGAACAGGGTCAGCAGGAAGCCGAGGACGATGGCGCCGGCGAGGCCGGCGATGAAGATGATTCGCCGCGTGCGGCTGCGCAGGATGATTTCGCCGCCGCGAGTTTGTCGGCGGGGTAGGGGCCACTCGACTTGGGCGGCGGCGCAGGCTGCGCGGGTGCTTCACGGACGGCCATGATCGAATCTCCGGCTGGCTAGGCAGACGAGCGGCGATACTCAGACGAACGCAATGAATGTTGGTGTTCGATTGCTGCGCCTCTCCGGTTCTTGCGTGCCCGCAGCCGCGGGGCGATCAGCCAGGCGATCGGCGCGGCAAGCACGAGGCTGGTCAGCACGACAACGGGGATACCGATCCAAAGATGAGCCGCAAACAAGGGCACGTTCAGCACGACGATAAGACCGATGCCGAACAAGACGGCATTGACCATCGAATAAATTAGGATGGCGATACGGTCCCGGGTGGTGATGCCTTCCTGCATGGCAACCTCCACAAAGTGGCGTGTTACCTGAGAAACCCGTCTCGCTCCCGCTTCGTTCCCGCGAGGCTGACATGCCTCAGCGCTAGGGCACGACTCATGGTAGAATGAAACCACCGCCAACACGGCAAGGGGGGATACAAATGCTGACGGCAATCATCATCGCTCTGGTGGTCGGGGCGATCGCGGGCTGGCTCGCAGGCCTCTTAGTGCAAGGCACGGGCTTCGGTCTTGTCGGCGACATCGTGATCGGCATTCTCGGTGCTCTGATCGCAGCGTGGCTCTTTCCCGCTCTCGGCATTGCGCTCACGCTTGGCGGAGGCTTCCTTGGCGCCATCATCATGGCCTTTATTGGCGCTGTGATCCTTCTCGTGATCGTGAGGCTGATCAAACAGATCACTTGATCGTGAGCCGCGCCTAAGCGAAGCAGAGTACCGTTCGGCGAACGGGACAGCTTGTCCCGGCCGTTGGGGCTGTCCACATTCAGCGCGTGATGAAATCCGTCGCGTCGCTCTGTCTGCTGCTGGTCGGCGTGTTTGCGTCTACGCGGGCCCTCCCGCAATCTGAGTTCTTGGGCGAGCGCTTCCCCTATGATGCCTTCGATCGCCTGCCGACGACGCCGATCGAAGTTGGCGGCGGCACGCTTCATGTCGCCTTCGCACCGGGCGAGATCGCCCTGCCGCGCAGTGCGATCATGGACTGGCTCACGACCTCGGCGAAAGCCGTCACCGTCTATTTCGGCAAGTTCCCCCGTGGCCTCGGCGCGTGTCCTCATCGTGCCGGTGCCGGGGAGCGGCGTTCAGGCCGGCACCACCTACGGCTATCGCGGCGCCGCCATCCGCCTCGTCGTCGGCAGCGAGGTGACTGAAGCCGAGCTCACCGACGATTGGAAGGCGGTGCATGAGATGACCCATCTTGCCCAGCCTGACGTCAAGGATTCCCACCTCTGCCTCGCGGAAGGGATTGCCGTCTATGTCGAGCCGGTCGCGCGGGTAGAGGCCGGTGATCTGACCGCGGAGAAGATCTGGGGCGACATGCTGCGCGACATGCCCAAGGGCTTGCCGCAGAAAGGCGATCGCGGGCTCGACCACACGCCGACCTGGGGGCGGACCTATTGGGGCGGGGCGATGTTCTGTCTGCTTGCCGATGTCGAGATCCGCAAGAAGACCAACAACGCGATGGGGCTCCAGCAGGCGCTGCGCGGCATTCTCGATGCCGGTGGCGATCACGAGAAGGATTGGGACGAATGGCCGATCGAGCGCATCTTCAGCGTCGGCGACAAGGCGACCGGCACGACCGTCCTCGCCGATCTCTACACCAAGATGCGCGCCACACCCTACGCTCCCGATCTCGACCGGCTCTGGCACGAGCTCGGGGTCTCGGTGCAAGACGGCAAGGTCGTGTTTGACGATGGCGCGCCTCTTGCGGCGATCAGGAACGCCATCACCGCTCCGCCCGCAAAGAGTTATTAGATGGAGGACCCCATGATGCGGCTTCGCCCTTTGCCTTGGATGACAGCGCTTCTCTTGGCCGCAAGTCTTGCGCCAGCACGGGCGGACTCCCCTAACGGGGTCAAGACGCTCGAGCCGCCCGGCGCTATCAAAGCCGAGGGGACGTGGAGCTTGGGCGCGCGCGCCGGCGACTTCATCTTCGTCGCCGGCATGCAGGGAATCGATCCTGCCAGCAACAAGCTGGTGAAGGACCCTCAGGCGCGCATCCTGCAAGCCTTTCGCAACATCAAGACGATTGCCGACTCCGAGGGCGCAAGCCTGAAGGATTGCGTCCGGCTCACCGTCTATCTCAGCGACCTCCCGCGCTACGCGCCGATGGTCGAGACCGCACAGAAAGAGCTGTGGGGAGGCCCGCCTTACCCGCCGCGGACGATGGTCGAGGTGAAGCGCCTGTTTGACGATGACATCGTCGAGATCGACAGCGTCTTCTACGCGCCGGCGAAGAAATAATCCGCACCTCGGCTAGCTCCCTCGCAGTCCTTCGGCATCACGCTGAACAAGGTGTTCTGACACAGCACGCCCACGATCACTGCGGCATGTAGATGCCAT
This sequence comes from uncultured Alphaproteobacteria bacterium, assembly GCA_963732205.1. Taxonomy (GTDB): domain Bacteria; phylum Pseudomonadota; class Alphaproteobacteria; order Rhizobiales; family Methyloligellaceae; genus Methyloceanibacter. The sequence continues at coordinate 264,003 of CAVSYE010000003.1, read as the reverse complement.
TGTCGCGGCAATATTGCTTGACCGAATCCTCTTCCTGCTGGTCGAGGCCGATGCCGATCGGCAGGAAGGCGGTTTTGCCGCGCGTAGATTTCGCGAACATCCCGACGAACTTCCTTCCGTTCACATAGCCGCAAACGACGATCTCGCCGTCGCCATTCCGCGCCGCGCGGTAGCTCTTGCCGAAGCTCGGAGCGCCTGAGTCCGTCATGCTTGCGGCGATCCCTTGCTGCACGAGCTCGACTTGCGCCGAGGACAGAGAGGCTGCGCGCAGCGGGCCCTTGAAGGCCAAATCAGGAGCATCGCGCTGATCGTAATAGCTCTCGCGCTGGGCCGCGCAGCCCGAGAGAGCAAGCACGGCAACAACCATCCCGATCCGCCGCCACATGGAACTCAACCCCCGAATCCGCAGCCGGGATTTTACTCGGAAGCGGGGCATTTCGCCTGTGGCGTTTCGGTAACGATTGCGCTCTCTATGCGACCTTGGCAAAAAGCCGTTACCGGGCAAAACCTATGAGGCGGGGGGGAACGGAAATGCGCGGTCCGAAGATCGAAGTCCTTGTGCTCGCGTCGCTGCTCACCGCAAACCTGGCGTGGCTCTTTACCACGCCTGCCTTTGCCGGGTGTCAGGTGGTCTCGGCGACACATGCGGGAAATCGCCAGGGCGAGGCGTTGAGCGGCGCCCAGGCGCTTGCGGTGCGGAGTGCAAACGCGCTCAAGGCGCAGAATCATTGGCGCTCGCTGTCGATGAAGGCCCAGCAGGTCAAGCCGGATCCCTTCTTCAAGACGGTGAGGCCAGAGGTCTCGACCGACATCGTCGTCGGCTCATACCTCACCTCGCGCACCTACTCGATCTGTTGGACCGGCGTCACCGTGCCCTTTGTTTGCACGTCCGGCTCGCGGGTCTGCGGGAACTAGCGGATGCGGCCCCCCCCGGGCGCTTGAATTCGACATGTCCATGACTATCTCTTGTTGGCTCGCAGACACCTGGCCTACGGGGAACAGCGATGTCGAAAATGCTCGCCATTCTCATCCTGCCAGTAGCGCTCGCAGGTTGCGCCATGGGACATCTTTCTCTTCCCATGGGCCCGATGACACTCGGCCCAAGCGATGACGGCCCGAAGCCTTCCTGCCTGACTTACGGCGATACTCCTGCCTATGGCTGCAAGCCTGAGGGCCCCGTGTCCAACGCGCCCGCGAACTAGCGTCTCCTCATCCTGGCGTCAGACCAGGCTTCCGCCTAAAATGTGCGCACCGGCAACGCCAGTCGGGCACTTCGAGGAGGCAAAGCCATGGATCTCACAGCTCTTCTCGTTCAGGTCGTATCGGGCGCAATCGGTGGCAGCGCGGCCGGCGCCGCGGCCAAGCAATATTCGCTGGGGACGCTCGGCAACGCGATCGCCGGCGCGATTGGCGGCGGCATCGCCGGCCAGTTGGTCGGCACTATGGTCGGGCAGGCCGTCGAGGGCTGGGTCGGCGATGTCGCCGGTGGGGCTATCGGCGGCATCATCCTCACCATCCTGGTGGGCGTCATCAAGAGCATGACGTCGAAATAGGGCCGTGATGCCGCCTAGCCCCGCCCCGAGAGGCGGGGACAAGGTTTCGTGCTAGCCCTTGGCGAGAAGGGCCTCGCGCTCAGCAAGAAGCGCGTCGAGCTTGGCCTGCTGGTCGGCAATCCTGTCCGCGTTGCGCTCCTCGTCGGCGGCGCCCGAGAGGGCCGCAGCCTGCTCCTGGAGCTGGCGCAGATTGTCCTCGACGATCTGGATGCGTTTCTCGATCTCTAACAGGGCTGCTTGATCGACCATTGCTGCCTCAGCTCAAAGCGGGTTTCCGAGGCGAAGAATAGCCGCCCCGTCGAGGCACACAAGGCCTTAAGCCGATTGCCCTGCACTGGGAAATGCGAGGCGCGCGCCGCCTCACACCGCGTCTTTTGCAGCCTTCACCGGGCGCACTTTCAGGATCTTCCGCGCCGGTTTCGCCTTGAATACGGCCGGCTCCTTGGTGAAGGGATTGATCCCCGTGCGCTCCTTGGTGGCCGGCTTCTTGACGACCATGAACTTGGCAAAGCCCGGCAGCAAGAAGGCGCCGCTCTTCTTCATCTCCTTGTAGCCGACGCTGGCGAGCGACTCGATGACGGCCTTCACGTCTTTCTTCGACACCGAGACCTCATCGGAGATTTTCTGGATCAGCTCGGACTTCGACATCATGTGATTTGTTCCTCTTGTAAAAGAAGCCCTCGGCCGCACTCACGCTTTCGGCCGCACCCCATATTCTTTGACGCTTTGGCAGATTCGGGCGCTGTTGTCCGTAAAAAAGCCGACGAAATCTGTTGATAGCTGCAACCCGGTTAAGGCCCGCCGGAGCGCGAATGGCCCCGCCTGGCCGCGAGGGGCAGCGACGTCTCAAGGTCGCGGGCCCTGAGTTTATTGCGTCAGCATGCGCTGGACGTCGGTAATATTGCTCATCCTGAATTTGAACAAGACGTTCTTTGAATTGGAGACAGAACAATCGATGTAGATGAATTTATCGCCCGAGGGCGTGATCTTCGTATTGCATCCGCCCATCGCCTTGGCATCGACGACTTTCTTGCCGTCGATTGTCGTCTCCATCGTATCGATGTTCGAATAGAGATTGCTCGGATCGACCTGGCGGTCCTTCTTCCCGGAAAAAGCGTAGGAATTCTTGTGTCCGTCGACGAACTGGAACTGGTACTTGCCGCCTTTGAACAGCGTGTAGACGGCATTGTCGGCGCAATCGTCCCAGCCCATCACAATCTGATACTGGCAGTCCCCCTTGAGCGTCACGCTATAGTCCATAGGGTCGGCCGCCTTGGCGATGGAGACGGCGAGCAAAGCGGAGCAGGCGATGAGCAACAGTTTCAGACCACGCATGGCTTATCCCTCAATAACCCCAAACCGTGCGATGGCGGATGATAGGGGAAGACGCCACCGCGGGTTTTGTTGACAGCGATATTGGGATGCAGCGGGATAAGGGGTGGCTCATTTGATCGCGTCGATCACAAGCGCGGGCTGACCTGGTCGAAGCTCGTGTCGGGGTCGATCCGCTCGATCGCCCGGTAGAGAGCGAGCGAAGGGGGCCGCCCTTTGCTGCCATTTGGCGGTGGAAAAAGCCTGAAAACGCCAGTTTGTGCGATGCAATAATTTATGTTGCACTGCACAATAAATTGGGCTATAAGACTTTCAGCCCCGCTTCACCACTCTCCCCTTGGGGCATCACGAGGTAAGACCATGAACACTTTCGACCCACAGGCTGCCGCCGAGATGGCGCGCGATGCCTATCTCAAGACCATTGCCCAGTTCGAACCTGCGGCGCTCGAAGCCGCGATCCCCGAGAGCGTGCGCTCCTTCGCCGAGAAGACCGTGACCGAGACGCGTAACGCCTACGAGCGCTCCAAGAGCGCCTTCGAGGCGGGCCTCGACGCCGTCGAGAAGACCCTCGACGCGGCCGGGCAGGGTGCGACCGCCCTTAACCGCAAGGTCATCGACATTGCCCAGCGCAACGTCAATTCGGGCTTCGATCTTGCCAAGAGCTTGGCCAGCGCCAAGACGCTCCCCGAAGCGGTCGAGTTGCAATCCGGCTATTGGAAGAACCAGCTCGGCACCTTGTCGGCGCAGGCCGAGGAGCTGCACGCGCTCTCGACCAAGATTGCCGCCGACGCGTTCGAGCCGATCAAGGCTCGGGTCGCCCGCGGTCTCCGCTAGGTCGCGCGCAGAGCTCCTTGTTGTGAGCTCGGAGCAAAGGGCCGGCATCCCTCCGCCGGCCCTTTTGCTTTTGTTTGCCTTCCCGGCACCATTGACCGACACTGCCAGGTAAGACGAAACCACGACCGCGATGGTGCCTTGCGATAAACGCGACGACTACGGCGACGCCGCAGGTATGATGCCGATTCCGGTCATTCCTACAGGGAGAGACACATGATGGCTCCCACCGCAATTACACAAGCCCTGGAACATTTTCTCGAGGCCGCATGGCACCGCACTGCGATGCTCAATCGAAAAATGATCGGCCTCGCCCACAGTAACTTGAAATTCAGCTTCGAGCTTGCCCGCGCCAAGACCCTCTCCGATGTTCTCAGCTTGCAGGCGGGCTATTGGCAAGAGCAGGTCAACGCATTGCAAGCCGAAGATTTCGCCGACGAGTTCTCTGACGCGCGCGGGCCACTGAGCGCTAAGGCGAGTGAGCCGCGAAAGAGTGAGGCGATTGAGCCACTGAGCGCTGACGCGGGCGAGCCACTGAACGCCGAGGCGAGCGAGCCACTGAGGCCGGACCAAGAAACGGTTCGTCCACAAGCGAAAGCCACGATCGTGGCAAGCCCCTTGCCGGTGGTCGCTCCCGAGATGCCGAAGCAGAAATCTCCACCGAGGCCTCCGCAGAAGGCGGTGGCGCCCGCTTCGCAAGGCGAAGGAAAAGGCGCAAAGGGCCGAACGAAGCCGGCGCCCGGCCGCCCATCGTCGAGTGAAGCCCGAGCCCCGGATCGAAATGAAGCCCGAGCCGCCGAGCGAAAGGGACGCGCCCGAGCGTCCGGCGCGGTTACGCCTGGCGGCACGGACAAGATCCAATTCGGCACGCTCGATGGCAACGCGGTTCGCTTCACCGGCACCGAAGCCTGGGCTTTGCTTGATGGCGCCTGGAGGAAGGTCCCGGCCGACGAAGTGCTGAGCGAGGCCGTCGTTCTCAGCCAGGCCAGATTCGAGCAGCGCTACCCGGACGTTCCCCAGCTCCCGGCCGCCGCCTTCCGGCCCAAGGTCAAGCGGTAGCGCATCGGCTCGCAAATGGCCGCATTTTCCCTATATGCAGAATAGGACACACCCAACGAGAAAAGGACACATATGGAAAAATGAACGACGCTGACTTCGTCGACGACGACATCCCCCAGGACAGCATCCTCCAAGACACCATCTCCCTGGACACCCCGTGGTTCCTCACCGAAGCCTCAGCCTTCATCGGCGCGAGGACGCGCAGGGATCCTCTCCTCAGCCGGGTCGCCGCGCGCATGCGGCGCAGGGTGCGCCCCGAGCAGCTCATCTCCGGCAGCATCTTCGGCCTCGTACGCCACGCGGCGACCGCCGCGATCTATCTCGGGCTCGCTTACGCGGCGAAGCTCGTGTTCGGCGTCTCCCTCGTGTTCAACGCCGTGCGCTGAGTGTCGCCACCCTCGCTTTGGCCGCGCCGGCACTCGCGTCTCCCTACGATGGAAGCTGGAAGATGGTCCTCACCACCACCAACGGCCATTGCCGGCATCATCGACATCGGCGTCGCCATCGACGGCGGCCACATCTCGGCGACAGGCGGAACGTTCGTCATGCACAAGATTGTCTTAAACGGCCTCATTTGGGGCTCCGGCAAGACCAAGATCAACGGCGTGGCCGGCCCGCGCCAGGCCTTCGGCATCGGCCGCTTCACCAGGGTCAAGGGCACCGGCAAGTGGAACGGGACCGGGCCGTCCGGCGTCTGCTCCGGCGTCTGGGTCGCCGACCGCGGCTAACCAACACTTTTCTGTTTGCGCTACCGGCCTCTGGCCTACTTGAGCGCGTCTGTTTGCGCTACCGGCCTCTGGCCGAGTTGAGCGCGTTTATTTGCGCCACCGGCTTGGCGTCCCTTGTTTGTCATCGCCCGGCACCGCGTCCGGCTTGGCCAGCCCGGGCCTGTCACAATCGCCGAACCTGTCATGCGAGATGACAACGCCTGTGCTAGAGTTGGGCGCGGGCAGCGGCGAGTTTGACGTCGCTGGTGGGCTCTTCGTGCCTAGCAGGAGGGAGATGCTTTGATCTGCCGCCGTGAGACGGTGGCAGAGGTGCAGCTACCAAAAGTGAGGTGAGGTCATGAGTGAGCAACACCCAATACAGACGAGCGTTGATGTCTTCGTAGCATGGGCCAAGGCCCGTCTCGATGAGATGGCCGCGAGTGCCAAGGTCCTCGACTCCAGGCTCGACAGCCTTGATGCCAATGCACGGGCGCAAGCCGAGCAGGCAATCGCCCACCTCAAGCAATGGATGGCCGAAGGCCAAGCCGACATTAAGGAGGTTCAGGCCAAGGGAGCTGCCTCGATCGCCGAGGCGAAAGCTCAAATGGAGAAGATGTGGTCCAAGTTTCAGAGCGAATCCGGCAGATGGGCGGAACTGACCAAGGACCAGCAAGCGAATTTCCGAGCGCGCGCCCAGGCGCAGGCCGACGCCTGGCAGAAGGTCGTAAACAGCTATAGGCAGCGCGCCGCGGAACTCCATGCCAGGAACCAGAAGCAGGCCGAGGCGCATGTCGCGCAGCTCACGGCCGAGGCTCAAAAGGCTCAAGCCGATTTCAAGGCCAAGGTCAATGATCTCAGCAAGGCTGGTCAGGCGTCATGGGCCGCGATGAGCCGGGCGCTGGATGAGTTGCGCAATGCGTTCTCCAGGGTCCTTGAGGCGACCGCGAAGAGCTTTGACGAAGCGGCCAAGGGTTAGCGCCCTCGATTGAGCGCCTGGTTACGCAACGGCCTCGGACGGGCGTGCGATCGGCGGCGTGCAAGTCGGCGCCGTGACCAGCCGGCGTGCTCTATGTTCGCTCGGCTGTTTTATACCTCGCCCTTGCGGGGAGGTCCGACTTCGCGCTTTGCGCTCAAGCAGCGACCTTGCTTCGCCCGCCGAAGCGGGCTTCGCGAAGGCGGGAGCGGTAGCGCGTCAGCAAAAGCGCGGCGTCGGGGTGGGGGCGTGAGTTTGACGCGGCACTACGTCAACCGCCGTGCCCTCCACCCCACCCTGCCTTCACCGAAGCGAAGCCTTGCCTTGGCACCGGCATACCGGACGCTTCGGCTTCGCGCAGGCAGGCCGTCGCGCCAAGAGGCGCGACTCCCTCCCCATCGTCAGCCGTCATGCCCGGACGTGTTCCGGGCATCCACGATTTGGCCGTGCCGCGCTCAAAGACGTGGATGGCCGGGCCAAGCCCGGCCATGACCGAGGTGTTAGACAAGATCATCACAGCCAAAGCCCTTTCCGATGCCGTGGGGCCCGAGCAGCCTGTCCTCAGAGCATTCCAAGCGCTAGGATCAGATGAACCGCGGAGCGATTGGAACATCGTGGCTCTCAAACAACCAAACCACCTTTTGTGGGACGAGGGACTAACGGAGAGCGATAAGCAAGCGATGACTGACATTAATGCGTCGCTGGATCGGCTAAACGGCTTACGCGCTGTGGAAATCAATGTAGCGGAGCACTTTGCTCGATCCAAGATCGCCTGGAAGCTGGCCACGTACCAACATGCCCTTCTACACCGAATTGTTGCCTTGATGGATGGAACTGCTGTTGCCTGGAATAATCGCTGCACGCTTTCGGCCATCTTATCAGCACGCGCGCTTATGGAAACGATTGCTGTAATGGACGCGTTCGAAAATGGCGTGACCAACCTTCTGGCGGGAAAGGATCTCGTCCGGACTCGATGACCTTGCTCAACGGGGTATCTTCGCCAGCCGCGATCCTGACTGGCTCAACCAACAACCAGAGACTCAAGCAGTCAGCGTTTTGACGTACATCCATAAATTCGACAGGAAAGCTACCGGGTTCAGAAAGCACTACGATGCTCTCTCGGAACGATGCCACCCGAACTCGCTTGGGCACAACTTCATGTTCTCAAAGTTGGATCGCTCAGACGGCTCGGTGCGCTATTGCGACGAACGCGAGCCGACTCGCAACGTTCAGATGATTCTAGCGGCGGTGCTTCCCTTGTTGTTGATTGAGTCATCGATGAGCAACCTTGATAGGTTGGTCATCGAAGTCTCTGAACTTCAGCACCGCGTCTCGCCAGTGGGCGGTTTATGAGTAGCGCAGGATCTTTATCGGCGGATCGCCGAACTTGCGGCGATCATTTCAGCACTTGGTTCGCGAAGCGCTGAACTGCGGGCGACGTCTCTAAAAAGGGCTTCTACGTCCTCTCGTGTGGCAGCGAGCAAAGATGCGGCCAGGGAATGGCAAATCGAAGTGTAGCCTCGTTCTACAGGGCTCGGTAAGCCGCGACCTCGCTCTTGCTCGCCCATGCGATAGTACGTGACGTTGCCCCCAACTTTTATCCAGCGGCGACTGGAGTTGGGCGGTTGCTGATGCCTTCCTCGGTGGTAATGGCGACGGTTCGCGACGCGGAGCCGTCAATGGAGCGCAGCGCTGCGGACCGTCGGGTCGCGGCGTAGGCTTGTGGGGTGAGCCAGCCGAGCCGCGAGTGCGGACGGCTGGTATTGTAGTCGGTGCGCCAAGCGGCGAGCTCAGCACCGGCATGCGCGACCGAGCGGAACAGCGTCTCATTCAGGAGTTCGTCGCGCAAGCGGCCGTTGAAGCTCTCGACGAAGGCGTTCTGCACCGGCTTACCAGGCGCGATGTAATGCCAGGCGATCTTGTGATCGTCGGCCCAACACAGGATCGCTGTCGAGGTCAGCTCGGTGCCATTGTCGCTCACGATCATTTTTGGCTTGCCACGCACGGCCATGAGCCAGTCGAGCTCGCGGGCGACACGGGCGCCCGAGAGCGAGGTGTCGGCCACGAGCAAGAGGCATTCCCGCGTGCAATCATCGACTACCACCAGGATGCGGAAGCGGCGCCCGTCGACGAGCTGATCGGACAGGAAATCGAGCGACCAGCGTTCATTTGGAAGCTGCGGTAAGGCGATCGGCGCCCGCGTGCCCAAGGCCCGCTTGCGACCGCGCCGGCGCCGCACCAAGAGCCGCTCCTCACGATAAAGCCGATAGACCCGCTTGTGGTTCACCATGTAGCCCTCCCGCCGCAACAGCACGTGCAGCCGCCGGTAGCCGAAGCGCCGGCGCTCATGCGCCAAGGCTCTCAATCGCTCGCGCAGCTTAAGATTATCCGGCCGCCGCGCGCGGTAGCGGACGGTCATCCGCGGCACCTCAATCACCGAACACGCCCGCCGCTCGCTCACCGGAAACGCCGAACGTAGATGAACAACAGCCTCGCGCTTGACGGCGGGCGTCACCATTTTTTTGACAGCAGCTCTTTGAGCATCGCGTTGTCGAGCATGGCGTCGGCAAACAGCTTCTTCAGCCGCGCGTTCTCGCTCTCCAGCGCCCGTAAGCGCTTGACCTCCGACACGCTCAGACCCCCGTACTTGGCTTTCCAATGATAGAAGGTCGCGCTGCTGATCCCGTGCTTGCGGCAAACATCGGCCGTCTTCGCCCCGGCCTCCTGCTCCCTCAGGATCGCAATGATCTGTTCTTCCGTATGCCTCGATCGCTTCATCGTCCGGTCCTTCCCTCAAGGCCGGACTCCAGTTCAACCTGGATTAAATCAAGGGGGCAACGTCATACGACATTGGCAGTCCGTGTACCGCGCTCGAAAACAATATGCTCAAATACCTATATGTGCGCTTTTCGAGACCAGCCTTTTCCAAAATGTCTTCTATTGGATAGAGGTAAGCTGTCTGCCCATTTAACAAATGCTTCTGACGCGGGAGTGTCGCGAAATGGTCGTTGTGCCTCAAGCGCTCGCGTAATTCATCGGCTTGAGCACGAAATCCATTGATCTGCTCCACATCCGGGTGCGGTTGACCTGCCCCTGAAGATTTCCTCCACGGCGAGTTAGAGTCCGGCCCTGCTGGAGGGACGGACGATGAAGCGGAAGAGGTTTTCGGAAGAGCAGATCATTGCGGTTCTGCGCGAGCACGACGCGGGCGCCAAGGCGGCCGATCTGGCGCGCAAGTACGGGGTCTCGGAAGCCACGCTATACAATTGGAAGGCCAAGTATGGCGGGCTGGATGTCTCCGAGGCCAAGCGGCTGAAGGCGCTGGAAGATGAGAATCGCAAGCTGAAGAAGCTCCTCGCCGAGTTAATGCTCGACAATGCCGCGCTGAAGGAGCTCCTCTCAAAAAAATGGTAGGGCCCGTCGCCAAGCGAGAAGCCGTCGCTCATCTGCGCAGCGTCTTGGAGATGAGCGAGCGTCGGGCCTGCACGCTGGTTACCGCGGATCGAACGATGATCCGCTATCGCTCACGCCGGCCGCCCGATAAGGCCCTGCGGGCGCGATTACGAGAGCTGGCCAATGAACGACGGCGCTTCGGCTACCGGCGCCTGTTCATCCTGCTACGCCGGGAGGGCGAGGCATCAGGGATCAACCGGATCTATCGGCTCTATCGTGACGAGGGGCTGATGGTCCGCAAGCGCCGAGCCAGGCGGCGAGCTATTGGCATCCGCGCCCCGATCCTGGTCGAAGCCAGGATCAACGCCCGCTGGTCGCTCGACTTCGTTCACGATCAGATGGCCAATGGTCGTCGCTTCCGGGTTCTCAACATCGTCGATGACGTGACGCGTGAGTGCCTGGCCGCGATCCCCGACACCTCGATCTCGGGTATGCGGGTGGCCCGGGAGCTGACGGACCTGATCGCCCGGCGCGGCAAGCCGGGGATGATTGTTTCTGACAATGGCACTGAGTTCACCTCGCATGCGATCTTCACCTGGGCGAAGGACCATGCCATCGACTGGCACTACATCGCACCCGGCAAGCCCATGCAAAACGGCTTCGTGGAATCCTTCAACGGGCGGATGCGGGATGAACTGTTGAACGAGGCCCTGTTCTTCGGCCTCGAACATGCGCGCCACGCGATCGCGGAATGGACGGAAGACTACAATACGGGCCGGCCGCATTCGGCGCTCGACTACCAGACACCGGCGGCCTTTGCCGCCAAACTCACCGCAACAGGCCATCACGCTGCGCTCTGTGATGGCTCCGCGTGCCGGCCTGTTGCTCACCCCACCCGAGAGGGGAATTATAACCTTGACTCAGCAACATTGTTGATCTATCTTTTCTCTCAAGACGATGGGAGAGGATCATGGCAAACGAGTTGCAGAACAAGGTTTTCCACGACGAAGCCAAGGCGCGCAAGTGGCTTGAGGGCCATCTGTGGGCCGATGGTCCGGTGTGCAGCCATTGCGGGACCGTCAATAACGCTACCGCGCTAGATAGCCGCCCCGGCCTCTATCAGTGCAATGAAAGCGCTTGCCGAAAGCAGTTCACTGTCATGACCGGAACGCTGTTCGAGCGTTCGCATATTCCACTCAACAAGTGGCTGATGGCCGCCTTCCTGATTTGCGCGAGCAAGAAAGGTATGAGTGCTCACCAAATGCACCGCATGTTGGGCATCAGCTACAAGTCCACTTGGTTCATGATGCACCGTATCCGCGAGGCGATGCGTGAAGGCAAGTTTCCCGGACCGCTTGGCGGCGAAGGCAAAATTGTTGAAGCAGACGAAACGCACATCGGCGGCAAAGAGAAGAACAAGCACGTCAGCAAACGCAATAAGCGCAACATTGGCGGAACGGGCAAGGAAGCCGCATTTGCTCTGGTAGAGCGTGGCGGCAAGGTCCGCTCATTCCATGTGCCGGAAGTCAGCGGTAAGACGCTCCGCCCAATCCTGGTTGCGCAGATCAATCGTAAGTCCACGCTTATGACCGATGAGGGCGGCCAATATTACCGCGTGGGCAAAGAGTTCGCTCGCCACGAAACGATCAACCACAGTGCCGATGAATACGTTCGCGGGGATGCTCACACCAATACCATTGAGGGTTATTTTTCGATCCTCAAACGCGGCATTATCGGTACATATCACCATGTCAGCCAACAGCACTTGAAGCGCTATCTGGCTGAATTTGACTTTCGTTACAACGAGCGCTCGGCGCTAGGCGTCAGTGACAGCGCCCGCGCTGGAAAATTACTCAAGGGCATGGTCGGTAAGCGCCTGACCTATCGGCGGTCTTACGAAGCCAAAGACGTTTAAGCAGAAGGCTCGACGCTTTCTCCGCTGGCGAAGCCAAAAAATTAACGATTGATTAAGTCGCTGGACCCTATTGACGCCAGAACGTACTATACGTACATAACGTACGTTTCGTACGGAGGGACGGAACAGTTAGTGAGGTGAAGGATCAATGGAGAAAGCACGCACATACACAGTCACTGAAGCTAGGGACAACTTTTCGGAGGTATTCCACGAAGTCGCCTATGGCGGCAAAGCGGCAGTCATCAGGAAGCGCGGGGATCGAGCAGTAGCTATGGTCCCGTATGACATACTCGAGCTGCTAACGCAGGTAGAGGCACTATTAGACGTGCAAAACGCTGGTGTTGCCTTGGAAAATTACAGAACGGAGGGGGGAATAAGCCTAGCCGATCTCAAGAAGCAACTTGAGTTCGACGATGACTAAAGGGGGGCGTCGTGCCCGACTATGCGATCCATGTAGCAAAACCAGCGCAGAAGCAGATCAGACGGTTAGATAAGAAGTCTCAAAAGGCCATTGTTAGAGCCTTAGAGCGCTTGGGGTCCAATCCCCGCCCGCCGAAATCTGAAAAGATCGGCGGGCACCCCCCTTTTTGGCGCGTGAGGGCCGGGGACTATCGCATCATCTATGCGGTCGAGAACCAGACAGTGATCGTTCTCCGCGTAAGGAGCAGGAAGAACGCGTACGAAGGCCTCGACAATCTTAGCCCGCAACTTCAGATCGCTTTGGTCGAATTGGCGCAGAACACACTTGAAGCGCTGCCGCCAGCAGGGTCCGCCTAAGGGCGCCTGTCGTTTTTTCTAGTCGGTGGCTTCTTGCCTGTCTTAGGCTTTCCGACCTTCGATTCCTCGCGCGGCTTTCGGTGCTGCGGACCAACCTTCGCAATATCCTGAACGAACCGCTCGAAGCGTGACCACGCGTCGGGATGAAGTTCAATATCGCGGATGCTCTTAGAGGTCTGTGCCATGCCTCCTCAATCGCTCCGAAAAATATGTCCCGCCGCAACCATTTCTTTCGCGCCGGAAAGAAACAGGGAGACTATTTTGTTCCCGCCGGAAAAGGTTATCGAACGACCAGAAGTAGCCGCACGCATCGCGCAATGTATCGCATGCTGGTCTTTGGTTGAAATCGAAACGAGCCGACTCTTTGCGCGGTTGTTTGGACGCGGACCCGATCTCGAAGCAGGGGTGGCACTCTACAATTCGTTTGCCGGAGCCAATCACAAGGAAAGGGCAATCAAGGTATTGGCGCGTTCGGGAAAGGGACGCGCATGCTATGAGATAATCGACGCGCTCCTGAAAGTTATCGAGTCGCAACGGAAAATAAGGGACAAAATTGCCCATTGGTGTTGGGGCATATCCGATCAAATCCCGGATGGACTCGTACTCGTTGATCCCAAGGACATTCTCCTTCACGAGGCGCGCATAACAAAAAAATACCAACAAGGCGAGCTGCCCTCCGTCGAGGAGCGCCAGCTACCGGTGGACATCGTTTACGTTTATAGGATTGCAGATTTACAGGTGGACGCCAGAGAATTCGTCGAATTGGCCGCGCTCATCAAGAAATGTCACGGCTTGTGCACGACACATCGCGACCAAAGATTCTGGCAGCTACGCAATGAGCTATTGAAAGACGCTCGTCTGGCGTCACGGTTAAACCCGTCGTGTCCGGAGGATCAATGAAATCATTGAGCTCTGCCAACACAGCGTCAATGATCTCTCTCTTCGTCACACATATGGAACGAACCGGCCTGTCACGCTCGGAGGTTGTAGGGTTCTGGACCTGCTGAGTCAAGGTTATAATTCCCCCCGAGAGGGCATACTCATGCCGAGACTCTAATTCCCAATGGAGGATACTTCAGGGGCAGGTCAACGCGTAAAAGTATTTCCCGCTGGGTACTAATAGGCCCTGATATTGTTGAGAAACAGAAATGCAATCACGAACGACGTTGTCCAAAAGGTTAAGGCTGCGCTCATAGGCCGCCGACGCTTCAAGGTCGATTGCGTCGGCGTTCTCTGTGTGACCTTTATGCGATTGACTCATGTCTAGGATTCGTCGCGCCAATTCGATGAAACCACGAAGCATCTGTCGAATGGTCACTCTGCGGCTTCGGCGGGGCGCTTGTCGCTAGCGGCCTTGCTGCTCGGCCGGCGCTTCAGCACTTGCTTCAGATATTGTCCGGCATAGCTATACGGCGCCACGGCGACCTCCTCCGGCGTACCGACCGCCATGACCGCGCCGCGCGCGTCGCTGCCAATCGACACAGGCTTTCAGTCTCCGCCTGAACCGCTCGCTTTGGGGCTGGCGAAATGCTTCATAGTTCGCGGCTGCGGCCTTCCCGGTGGGCTCGAAGGGCGTCTTCGGCGAGCTTGTCGAGCTTGCCGGCCTTGGCGTCGCGCTCGATCGACTCGTCAAACAGCCGAGCGTCGAATTCCTCGAACCAGGCACGGAATTTGGCAAGCTGCTCGGGCGTGAGCTCGGTCACGGCCTTCTCGATGTCTTCCACACTGGTCATCGTCACACCTTAGCACATGCGCAGGTCAGCCAGACAACGGCATCCACGATTTAGGGGCCAGTGCACCAGGTGAAAATCGTGGATGGCCGGGTCAAGCCCGGCCATGACGCGTGTTTGTGTTGGACTTAACGCGTCACTCCGCGGCTTCGGCGGGGCGCTTGGCGGCTTTGCTGCTAGGCCGGCGCTTCAGCACCTGCTTCAGATATTGGCCGGTGTAGCTCTGCGGCGAAGCCGCGATCTCCTCGGGCGTGCCGACGGCTACGACCTCGCCGCCGGCGTCGCCGCCTTCCGGGCCCATGTCGACGATCCAGTCGGCCGTCTTGATCACTTCGAGATTGTGCTCGATCACCACCACCGTGTTGCCCTGGTCGACCAGCTCGTGCAGCACCTCGAGCAGCTTGGCCACGTCGTGGAAATGGAGCCCGGTGGTCGGCTCGTCGAGAATATAGAGCGTGCGGCCGGTGGCGCGCTTCGACAGCTCCTTCGACAGCTTGATGCGCTGCGCCTCGCCGCCCGAGAGCGTGGTCGCCTGCTGGCCGACATGGATATAGCCGAGGCCGACGCGGGCGAGCGTGAGCAGCTTGTCGCGCACCGAAGGCACCGCCTTGAACAATTCGGCGGCCTCCTCGACCGTCATGTCGAGCACGTCGGCGATCGACTTGCCCTTGAACTTGATCTCGAGCGTCTCGCGGTCGTAGCGCTTGCCCTTGCACACGTCGCAGGTGACGTAGATGTCGGGCAGGAAGTGCATCTCGATCTTGATCACGCCGTCGCCCTGGCAGGCCTCGCAGCGCCCGCCCTTGATGTTGAAGGAGAAGCGCCCGGGCTTGTAGCCGCGCGTCTTGGCCTCGGGCAGCTCGGCGAACCATTCGCGGATGGGGGTGAAGGCGCCGGTATAGGTGGCGGGGTTCGAGCGCGGCGTGCGCCCGATCGGGCTCTGGTCGATGTCGATCACCTTGTCGAGGAGCTCGAGCCCTTCGATCGCCTTGTGCTCGCCCGGGATCTCGCGGCCGCCGGAGAGCTTGCGGGCGACGGCGCGGTAGAGCGTCTCGACGAGGAAGGTGGACTTGCCGCCACCCGAGACGCCGGTCACCGCCGTGAACAGGCCGAGCGGGATGTCGACGGTGATGTTCTTGAGGTTGTTGGCGCGCGCGCCTTTCACCGTGAGCCGGCGGCCGCGCGTCGGCTTGCGCCGCTCCTTGGGCAGCGGGATCTGCTTGAAGCCGGTGAGATATTGCCCGGTGAGACTAGTGGGGTTGGCCATCACCTCGTCGGGCGTGCCTTGCGCCACCACCTCTCCGCCATGCACGCCGGCGCCTGGCCCCATGTCCACCACGTGGTCGGCGGTCAGGATCGCCTCCTCGTCGTGCTCGACCACGAGCACGGAGTTGCCCATGTCGCGCAGCGATTTCAGCGTGTCGAGCAGGCGTGCGTTGTCGCGCTGATGGAGGCCAATGGACGGCTCGTCGAGCACGTAGAGCACGCCGGTCAGCCCCGAGCCGATCTGCGAGGCAAGCCTGATGCGCTGGCTCTCTCCGCCCGACAGCGTTCCGCTGGCGCGGGCGAGCGTCAGGTAGTCGAGGCCGACATCGTTGAGGAAGGCGAGCCGCTCGCGGATCTCCTTCAGGATGCGCGCGGCGATCTCGTTCTGCTTCGGCGTAAGCTTCGTCGGCAGCTCGGCGAACCATTGCGCCGCCTGCCTGATCGACATCTCGGTGACCTGGCCGATATGGAGGCCGCCGATCTTGACCGCAAGCGCCTGCGGCTTGAGGCGATAGCCGTTGCATGCCTCGCAGAACTGGTCCGACTGGTAGCGCGACAGCTCCTCGGTCACCCAGGCCGAACTCGGTCTCGCGCCAGCGCCGCTCGATATTGTTGACCACGCCCTCGAACGGCTTAGAGGTCGAGTAGCGGCGCACGCCGTCGTCATAGGTGAAGGTGATCTCCCGCTCGCCGGAGCCGTTCAAGATCACGTCGCGGAACTCGGCCGGCAGGTCCTTCCACGGCTTCGACATCGACTGGCGGTAGGAGCGGGCGAGCGCTTCCAGCGTCTGCTGGTAATAGGGCGAGGTGGCGGAGGTGCGCGCCCACGGCGCGATGGCCCCGCGGGCGAGGCTCAAGTTCTCGTCGGGCACGATCAACTCAGGCTCGAAGAACAGCTCGGTGCCGAGCCCGTCGCATTCGGGGCAGGCGCCATAGGGGTTGTTGAACGAGAACAGGCGCGGCTCGATCTCCTCGATGGTGAAGCCCGACACGGGGCAGGCGAACTTGGCCGAGAAGATGATGTGCTCCTGGTCGGCCCCCCTCACCCTATCCCTCTCCCCGGTGGGGAGAGGGGACGATGGGGCAGCGCTCGGGGACTCCCTCTCCCCTCGGGGGAGCGGGCCGGGGTGAGGGGGCTCAGGCGCACGGTCGGCGAACTCGGCGACGGCGACGCCTTCCGACAAGCTGAGTGCGGTCTCGAAACTGTCCGCGAGCCTTGCCGACATGTCCGGGCGCACCACGACACGGTCCACCACCACGTCGATGTCGTGCTTGATCTGCTTGTCGAGGGCCGGAACCTCGGCGATTTCGTAGAATTTGCCGTCGACCTTGACCCGCTGAAAGCCCTTCTTCTGCAGGTCGGCGAAGTCCTTTTTGTACTCGCCCTTCCGCCCGCGCGCGATCGGCGCCAGCAGATAGAGCCGCGTCCCTTCGGGAAGCGCGAGCACGCGATCGACCATCTGGGAAACGGTCTGGCTCTCGATGGGAAGCCCCGTGGCCGGCGAGTAGGGGACGCCGACACGCGCCCACAAGAGCCGCATATAGTCGTAAATCTCGGTGACGGTGCCGACCGTCGAGCGCGGGTTGCGCGAGGTCGTTTTCTGCTCGATGGAGATGGCGGGAGACAGCCCGTCGATGTGGTCGACGTCGGGCTTCTGCATCATGTCGAGGAACTGACGCGCATAGGCCGAGAGCGACTCGACATAGCGCCGCTGGCCCTCGGCATAGATGGTGTCGAAGGCGAGCGATGACTTGCCGGAGCCCGAGAGCCCGGTGATCACCACGAGCTTCTCACGCGGCAGCTCGAGGGTGATGTTCTTGAGGTTGTGCTCGCGCGCGCCGCGGATCGAGATGAATTTGGAGGTCATTCTCACGCCAATGTCGGGGCTTGGGAGGCATTCGGCAAGCCCCGCAAAGGCTTAGTCCCCAACGCTTTGGCGGGCAAGGGCCCGAGCCGAAGGAGCAATGCTGAAGGTAGGCTTGCTTGCCCCTACCTCCCCCTCGCGGGGAGGTCCGACGCCGCTCTGCGGCGTCGGGGTGGCGGCTTCGTCGAGCGCAGGAGTAATTCCACCCCACCCGTCGCGCTCTTTGAGCGCGACTCCTTCCCCATCAAGGGGAGGGATGGCGCTGTGCCACGCTGACCGGCGCTAGATCAGCGCGAGCTTCTTGAGCCGCGAGCGGATCGCGCCAGGCTTGCGGCCGAATGCCGTGGCGATGGCATCGATCGTCTCGCCGGCCCCAAACCGCCGCCGCAGATCGAGATCGTCGTCCGTCGTCCAGGGCGCATAGGCCTTGGCGTACGTGGCGCGAACGGCATCGAGCGCCGTGCCGCGCGGCGCCCACTTCATTCGCGGTCGAGCGGGCTCGCCCGCGGACGTGACCGACTTGGCGGTACTCGCCGCAACGAAGGCCTGTTGCAACTCGGCGATCCTCGCCCCATCCGCCTTCAGGGCGCGAGCAGCGGCGCCGGACTGAGCACGAAACTCCGCATCCTTCTCGACCGCGAGCGGATGCACGCGGAGCGCCCGCTCGTTCAGCCCGAGCAAATGGAGCCCGGCGAGGCTCCTTAAGCGCGAGAGCGCGACATAGCCCTGGCCGTATTCGAAGGCGCGGGAGAGATCGATGACCGCGGCGTCGAGCGACATACCCTGGCTCTTGTGCACGGTGATCGCCCAGGCAAGACGGAGCGGCACCTGCGTAATGCTGGCGCGCTCGCGGCCCAACTCTTCGACCTTCCATTTGACGGGCTCGGCGATGATGCGAGAGCCGCGCCGCGTGCCCACGATTGGGTGTCCCTCGTCGGGCTCGAAACCCTCCACGATCCCGAGAGTTCCGTTGACGTAACGTCCAGCCGGGTCGTTCTTGGTGAACATCACCACCGCCCCCTCCTTAAGCTCGAGCGCCTCGGGTGACAGGCAGCCGCGCTTCAGGGCTTGCACGAACGGGTCGGGACCTTTGGCGGTCATGACGAAGACGCGACCGTCATTGCCCGGAAGCTTGGCAAGAGCTCTGGCGTTGATCTCGTCGACCGCGGCGTTATGGGTGAAGAGAAGGGTGCAGCGCTCGGGAAGGCGATCCCGCTCGACCCGACGCGCGGCGAGCCGCGCGCGATGGAGCGGCCCGCAAGCGTTAGCGCGGATGGCGGCGAGCACGTCGAGAAACGCCGCATCGCTTTGCCGGTGCTGCTCGGAGAGATAGCAGACCGTGGGAGAAAGATCGCGCCAAGCGGGGGAAGCGTAGGCGAAGCCGGACCCGTGATCATCGTCGCCGAGCGGGAGCGCGCCGGCCTCCGCGTCCCGGCGAACGACGGGGGGAAGTTGAAAGAAATCGCCGACGAGAACGACCTGTAAGCCGCCGAACGGCGCGGGTGAACCCCTGACATGGCGGCAGACCTGGTCGATTAGCGTGAGGCTCTGCGCCGGCAGCATCGAGATCTCGTCGATGATCAGTACCTTTGTCTTTTCGATTCGGCCCGCGATCCGGTGGTTTGCGGCGATGCTATCCAAATCTCGCCGCGTTAGTGCGTCGCGCACGCCAATCCCGCTCCAGGCATGAACGGTGGTGCCGTGCCCATTTGTGGCGGCGATGCCGGTCGAGGCGGTGTAAGCGCAGTCGATGCCGCGGCGCTTCAGGGTCTCGATGAAGCGATTGACGGTGTGGGTCTTGCCGCTCCCGGGCTGGCCGGTAAGGAAGATGGGTGCCCCGGTGTTGAGCAGTGCCAGCGCCTCGTCCTGCGTCATGCGCCAAGGCTTAGCGCGCTCCAAGCTGGCGGACAATGAGGTTAAGCTCACCTCTCCCCGATGGGGAGAGGTCGGCTCGCATTGCGAGCCGGGTGAGGGGGAGTCGTTGGTTACTATTCTCGCGACGCCCTGACCCCTCGCCCTTCCCGCCATGCGACTTGCGAGCGCAACGCTTGCGCTTAAGGCGCGAAGCGGTCTGACAACCGAGGGCGTCGCGCGCAAGATCGCGGCGGAAAGCCCTCTCCCTTGGGGGAGAGGGGACGTGCCGCTGCCGTGAAGCCAGTGAAGGCGGATCTCGCTAATCTACAAAGGATGACGCGACGCGCCGACTCCGGCATAGATGCGGCCCCCGCCATGCAGCTCACCCGCACGCAAGTCATTTTTCTCGTCGCCGGCATCGTCGCCGCGCAGGCGCTCGCGCTTTACGCGATGGGCCATCCGCTCATCTGCAAATGCGGCTACGTCGAGCTCTGGCACTTCGACGTGCAAAGCGCCGAGAACTCGCAGCGCCTGATCGACTGGTACTCGCCCTCGCACCTCATTCACGGTTTCCTATTCTACTGGCTGCTGTGGCTCGCCTCGCGCTATGTGCCAATGTCGTTCGGAGTGAGGCTTGCGCTGGCCGTGGCGGTCGAAGCGTCATGGGAGGTGATCGAGAACACCGACTTCGTCATCAATCACTATCGCGAGGCGACCGTCTCGCTCGACTACTACGGCGACAGCGTCATCAACTCGGTGAGCGACACGCTTGTGATGGTGCTCGGCTTTTTTCTCGCGTGGTGGCTCCGGGTCTGGCTCACCGTGTCGCTTGCCATCGCGCTCGAGGTCTTCGTCGGCGTTATGATCCGCGACAATCTCACGCTCAATATTTTGATGTTCGTGTGGCCGCTCAATTCCATCCTGCACGGGCAGCAGGGAAGGTGATCTCACCGGGCAAGTGCCCGATTAAACCTGGATCTGGATGCCGAACACCATGCGCAGGATGAGCCAGAGATAGACGATGACCGTCGGATAGAAGGTGACGCCGAAGCCGAAGGCGCGCAGATACGGATTAAAATGATAGCCCACCCAGAACATGATGCGCCCGATCAGGAACAAGGCGGTGAGGATGATCAGCGTGCGGGCTTCCTGCGGCGGACAGTAGATGGCGAGCCCAGCGTTGCCGATGAAATAGAGGATGAACTGCTCGAAGGTGTTGAGGATGAAGCGCGTGTTGATGTCGAGCGCAGAATTTGGCTTCGTCGTGCGGCCGACCCACATTTTTGGGTCGAGCCGCTGCGCGGCGACGATGCAGATGGCAAGGACCGCCGGCAGAATGGCGAATACGGCATCCTTGATCATCTGCGCGATGCGGTCGCCGAGCGTCCAATCGACCGGCACCCAATGCCAGACGAGCTTCGTTCCCGCGAAAAAGAGCGCGGAGAACACCCAATTGCCAACGAGAACATAGATGAAGGGGAGCTGGAGCGCGCTGAAACCGAAATACTGCACGCGCGGGTCGCGCCTGCGCGGTCTACGCTTTGGCGTCTGGCGCTGCTCGACGGACCGTTGCATTCTTTCCCCTTGCTTCAGGCGAGCTACGCCCACACCGGACGCGCCCCACGAAATTCCCGCACCCGTAGTTATTGGTCTTAGGCATAAGGCGCACCCCGCCAAATCTCAAGATGGCAAGGAGGCACGGGACTCGACTGGCTAGAACAAAACGTGTACAACTGAGCGAAGCCCAGGCCAGAGCTCCAGACCGGGTCCTGTGGAGAGGCCGCGCGCGGAGGTGGAATGCGCCGCCGTCCGGGCGCTACATTGGCCGTAGCGGATCGCGAAGAGCGGCTCGCGCGGGGAGGTATCGAATATGGCCGGATCGGTCAACAAAGTGATTTTGGTCGGCAATCTCGGCGCCGATCCCGAGGTCCGTCAAACCCAGGACGGGCGGCCCATCGTCAATCTGCGCGTCGCCACCAGCGACAGCTGGCGCGACAAGGCGACCGGCGAGAGGCGCGAGAAGACCGAGTGGCACCGCGTCGTCATCTTCAATGAAGGGCTGTGCCGCGTCGCCGAGCAATATCTCAAGAAGGGCTCGAAGATTTACCTCGAAGGCGCGCTGCAGACGCGCAAGTGGCAGGACCAGTCGGGCCAGGACCGCTATTCGACCGAGGTCGTGCTGCAGGGCTTCAACTCGACTCTCACCATGCTCGATGGGCGGCAGGGCGGAGGTGGGGAGGATCGTCCAAGCGGCGGCGATTTCGGCCGCACCGGCGCTTCGTTCGGCGGCGGCAAGAACAGCGGCGCCTCCTTCGACAAGGAGCTCGACGACGAGATTCCGTTCTAGGGCGTCTTCTATTCTAACAGAACACGTCATCGCCGGGCTTGACCCGGCGATCCAGGGGCCGACGCTTCGAGCCTGTTGCCCTGGATGCCCGGCTCATGACGGATGGAAGCGGGTGGGCACCTCCTCACATGAAGTGTCTCCTGACCGGGCTTACGGCTTCATCGGCAGCAAGGTGGTCGCGGCGCTTCGGCGCGAGGGACTGACCGTGATCGGCTGCGGCGGCGATCTTGCGTTTGGCGCGGCGCATCAATCCAGCGATCAACTGGATCGCCTGCGACATCGCCTGCGACTTCAATGCCGAGGCCGCGATCACGGCAGGATCACCCGAGCTGCCGACACCGTAGCGCCGCCTGTCGCGCATCTGGTTCTGGCTGGGCTGGCTGGCCTTCCTGTCGATGCTCGTGATCTTCTGGCTGATGATCGCCAAGCCTGCGTGATATCAGCCAAGAAAGAGCCCGGCCTCGCGTTCGCAAGGAGAGGCCGGGCTCTTCCGTCGGCTCGAAGCGCGGGCACACTCGCTATTGCGAGCTGTTCTCGCGGTCGCTCTTCTCGCCCATAATGATTTGCTGCTCGTCGAGCGTCTCATAGTCGGGCGCTTGAGCGATCATCTCTTTGGTGACGTTGGCCTTCACCGTCAGGTCGTTGTTCTCCTCGCGTGAGACCTTGATGTCCTTGAAGCGGATGGCGACGTCCTTTTGTCCTATGCCCAGGAAGCCGCCGGCTCCGATCAGCACGGCAAGGACCTTGCCGTCCTTATCGGTGACGAGGTCGGTGATCTCGCCGATCGCTTCGTTGTTTGGAGTCACGACCGTCTCCCCGATCAAATTACCGATGAGCACATCGCTCGTCTCTTGCTTGACCAAAAAGGGTGAGGATTGCGGCTCCGCCGCCGCAGCCGATTGGTCGGGAACGAGCGACTTCGGCGCTTCGGAAGATTGCGACGGCGTGCCCGACGGCGCCGGCGCCATCACCTGTGGCGGTGATACGGGACTTGCAGGCTCAGCGGGAGGCGCAGGAATGGCCGTCGCAGGCCCGCTGATCGGCGCCTGGGTTTCGGCGTAAGCCGGCGCGAGGCCGAGCAGGAGAGTAATGGCCGTCGTGGTCAGAAAGCGAGTCATGGTGTCTCCTTCGATCGTTTCTGCCTCGGGGGGGTTGGTACGCGTCTTGCCAGGAGTGGGGATCTTGGTGCCCCTGAACAACTCCTGTCCGACCAACATCTCCTCGCCTCGATCAGTCCCTAGAATCTCGCGCCTTACGCGCCGTCTCGCGATGACGAATTGGCATTTTGCGCGCCCGCGAATAGGATCATTGTACGACGGCAAAATGGCGAGGCTGTGATCACGTAAGGTATTGATTACACGAGGAGAAATAGAACACGCACGGACGCCTTGAGCGGTTGCGGAGGGCGCGCGAAATCAGTTATAGAAAGCGTCTTACGGCAATCGCCTTCGCCGCTTTGGAGATGCGGTTTCCCTCGCGAGCGAGGGCGTTTTGCGGGTTTCATTTTTGCGCTAAAGCAGGCTTTCTCCTCTCTTGGCCGACAACGAGAAGACCGACGTCGAGGGCCCAACACCCTCTGACATAAGACCGATCTCGCTCATCGACGAGATGAAGCGGTCTTATCTCGATTACGCCATGAGCGTGATCGTATCGCGCGCACTGCCCGACGTGCGCGATGGGCTCAAACCTGTTCATCGGCGCATCCTCTACGCCATGCAGCGGCTCGGGCTCGACTTCAACAAGAAGCACATGAAGTCGTCCAAGGTCGTTGGCGACACTATGGGCGACTTCCACCCGCACGGCAATCTCGCCATCTACGACGCGCTGGTGCGCATGGCGCAGTACTTCTCCATGCGGATCCCGCTGATCGACGGGCAGGGCAATTTCGGCTCGGTCGACGGCGACCCACCCGCGGCAGAGCGTTACACCGAGGCGCGGCTCTCAAAGATCGCGCAATATCTGCTCGACGATCTCGACAAGGAGACGGTCGACTTCAAGCCGAACTATGACGACCGCCTGCAGGAGCCTGCGGTCCTTCCCGCCAAGTTCCCCAATCTCTTGGTGAACGGCGCGGGCGGCATCGCCGTCGGCATGGCGACCAACATCCCGTCCCACAATCTCGGCGAGGTGATCGACGCCTGCATCGCCTATCTCGACAACCCCGCCATCACCATCGACGAGCTGATCGAGCTTGTGCCCGGTCCAGACTTCCCGACCGGCGGGCTCATTCTCGGCAAGATCGGCATCAGGTCCGCCTACCACAAAGGCAGGGGCTCGATCCTGATGCGCGGCCGGGTGCATAACGAGACCATCCGCAAGGATCGCGAGGCTCTCGTCATTACCGAGATTCCCTATCAGGTGAACAAGGCGGCGATGATCGAGAAGATCGCCGAGCTCGTGCGCGACAAGAAGATCGAGGGCATCGGCGACATCCGCGACGAATCAGATCGCCAGGGCATGCGCGTGGTGATCGAGCTGAAGCGCGACGCCATGGGCGACGTGGTGTTGAACCAGCTCTACCGCTTCTCGGCGCTGCAATCGACCTTCGGCTGCAACATGGTGGCGCTGACCGGCGGCAAGCCGGAGCTGCTCAACCTCAAGGACTTGATCCGCACCTTCACCGATTTCCGCGAGGAGGTGGTCGGACGGCGCACCAAGTTCCTGCTGCGCAAGGCGCGCGAGCGGGCGCATATCCTCGTCGGTCTCGCCATTGCGGTGACCAATATCGACGAGATCATCAAGCTGATCCGGAGCGCGCCCGATCCCTCGACGGCGCGCGAGCGTTTGATGGCACGCGATTGGCCGGCCAAGGATGTGGTGGCGCTGGTCGAGCTGATCGCCGACCCCCGTCACAAGGTCTCCGAGCAGGGAACCTACCGCCTGTCAGATGAACAGGCCCGTGCCATCCTCGATCTCCGCCTCCAGAGGCTGACCGCGCTTGGCCGCGATGAGATCGGCGATGAGCTGAAAGCGCTCGGCGCCGAGATCGGCAACTATCTCGACATCTTGCGCTCACGCGCGCGCATCGTCGGCATCGTCAAGGACGAGCTCACCGCCATTAAAACCGAGTTCGGCACACCGCGTCGGACCGAGATCCTCGAGATGGCGGGCGAGGTCGAGGACGAGGATCTGATCCAGCGCGAGGACATGGTCGTTACCGTGTCGCACAAGGGTTACATCAAGCGCGTGCCGCTCTCCGCCTATCGCGCGCAGCGGAGAGGCGGCAAGGGCCGCGCCGGCATGGCGACGCGGGAGGAGGATTTCGTCACCCGCATCTTCATCGCCAATACGCACACGCCGGTGCTGTTCTTCTCCTCACGGGGTATGGCCTACAAGATGACGGTGTGGCGGCTGCCGCTTGCCGCTCCGCAGGCGCGCGGCAAGGCTCTCGTCAATCTGCTCCCGCTCGACAAGGACGAGAACATCACCACCATCCTGCCGCTGCCTGAGGACGAAGCCTCGTGGGCCAAGCTCGACGTGATGTTCGCCACCAATGGCGGCACGGTCAGGCGCAACAAGCTCTCCGACTTCATCGAGGTGCGCCAGAACGGCAAGATCGCCATGAAGCTCGACGGCCCCGACCGCATTGTCGGCGTCCAGGTGTGCAACGAGCGGCAGGACGTGCTGCTCACCACCGCCGAGGGCCAAGCTATCCGCTTCCCGGTCACCGACGTGCGCGTGTTCAAGGGACGCGAATCCGCCGGCGTGCGCGGCATCAAGCTCGAGGGCGACGACGAGATGATCTCGATGGCGATCCTCAATCATGTCGAGGCCTCGGCCGCCGAGCGCGCGGCCTATGTGCGGCAAGCCAATGCAGTGAGACGGGGCGGGGCCGAGCCCGAGCAGGACATGGAGAGCGAGGAGAACGGGGAGGAGACCGTGGTGCTCACCCCGGAGCGCTACGCCGAGCTCAGCGCGCATGAAGAGTTCGTGCTCACCGTCTCGCAGAAGGGCTACGGCAAACGCACCAGCGCCTACGAGTACCGCATCTCGGGCCGCGGCGGGAAAGGCATCATCGCCATGACCGTCAATCAGCGAAACGGCAAGCTCGTCGCGTCGTTTCCCGTCGAGGATAGCGACCAGATCATGCTGGTCACCGACGGCGGCCAGCTGATCCGCGTTCCCGTCGAGGGTATCTCCATCATGGGCCGCTCGACGCAAGGGGTGATTGTGTTTTCGACCGCCGAAGGCGAGCGCGTGGTCTCGGTCGAGCATATCCCCGACGAGAACGGCGGAGAGGACGGCGGGGAGAATGACGACGAGCAGCACGCCGGCGCGTAGGGCATACGCCGTTTCGGCCCGCTTAGCCGAGCCTGTCACCGTGGAGATCGATCAGCGCGCGCGCCGCCGGTGACAGCGCGGCGAGCGCGCGGAAATCCCGCAACACGGCGCGATTGCGCTCGGTCGTGTTCAGCACGTCGGAGGACCTCAGCCGCGACATGACGCGCGATAGCGTGTCGGGGTTCAGTCCGAGATAGTCGGCGACGTCGCCCCGGCTCAGAGGCATGTCGAACGTCACGCCGCCGCTTGGCGAGGGAGAGCCCGTGCGCAAGGCAAGCTCGAGCAGGAAGGTCGCAACCTTCTGCTGGCAGTCGAACCGGCCGATCGCAGCGACGTGGATCGCGCGTCGCGCCATCTGCCGGTTGATGGCATCGTGGTAGAAGCTCGCGAGCGATTGATCCTTGGCGAGAAGCTCGGCGAAGACCGGCCAGCGCAAGCGCCAGAGCTCGCCGGCGCTGACCGGCGTAAGCGCCGCCTCCGCCTCGCGCGGCACGAAGCCGGAGCACAGTACATCGCCCGGAAAGAGGATGGCGACGACCTGCCGCGCGGTCCCCGGCATGGCTACGCTGAGCGTGAGTGTGCCGGTGCGGACAATGAACGCGGCATCGCTACCCTCGACGGTGAGAGCGACGTTCTGCCCGCGGCGGGTGCGGATGGTGGCCGCATGAACTCCGAGCGAAGCTTGCAGCGCCGCCAGCCTGTCGCTTTTGGGCTCGCCAAACGAGACGCCGGTCAAAGGTCGGGTCGTGCTCCGCGGATTCGCCCCTGACGACATAACCAACGGTCTTCTCCTCCGCCCGCGACGAGCCTCCCATCAAGGAAAGGAGTCGAGCGAGTGGAAGACCGGCGCCTTGATTTTGATCAAGACTGAGTGCGTAAACGGCATTGACCGCGCCGCCGGGCCTTTCTATTTGCCGGCGGCACGGCTAGAAACTGGCTCGCGCGAAGGGGCAAAACCTGTCGCGCCGTGGAGCGTGCTCATGCGCGTCGGCCTTTATCCCGGAAGCTTCGATCCCGTGACTTACGGTCACGTGGATATCGTGCGCCGCGCTGCCCACCTCGTCGATAAGCTCGTCATCGCCATCGGCACCCATCACGACAAGCACCCGCTGTTCGTCGCCAAGGAGCGGGTCAAGCTCGCGGCCGAGGTGCTGGAGCCGGTGGCAAGGGAGATCGGGCTCGGGCTCGACGTCACGACCTACGACACGTTGACGGTCGCGGCGGCGCGCGAGGCGAAAGCCACCATCGTCATCAGGGGCTTACGCGACTCCGGCGATTTCGACTACGAGATGCAGATGGCGGGCATGAATCAGGCTCTTGCGCCGGAGATCGAGACGGTGTTTCTGGCCTCCTCGCCCAACTCACGGCACATCGCCGCGAGCCTTGTCCGCCAGATTGCCGCAATGGGCGGCGACGTTTCGTCCTTCGTGCCGCCCGTCGTCGCCGCGGCGCTCAAGAAGAAATTTGCGGGCTAAGCCCCGCTCTTGTCCTTTCCAAGGAGGTCTCATGCGAATTCCGGCACTGCTCCTGTTCGGCGCGAGCCTCGCGCTCGGTTTCATGACGATGCTTCAGCCGGTCAGCGCCGGCGATCTCTCCAATCGCGCGAGTCTGAACGAGAAGGCTCCGGCCACCTACAAGGTGAAGTTCGACACGAGCAAAGGGACGTTCGTCCTCGAGGTGCACCACGATTGGGCGCCGAACGGTGCCGATCGCTTCTACAATCTGGTGAAGAACGGCTACTACACCGATGCTCGCTTCTTCCGCGTCATCTCGGGCTTCATGGTGCAGTTCGGCATCAACGGCGATCCGAAGTTGAACGGCGTCTGGCGCGACGCCAACATCAAGGACGATCCGGTCAAGGCGAGCAACAAGCGGGGCACGATCACCTTTGCCACCGCGGGGCCCAACACACGCACCACGCAAGTGTTCATCAATTTCGGTAACAATGCCGGGCTCGACGACCAGGGCTTTGCGCCCTTCGGCCAGGTGATCTCGGGCATGGAGGTGGTGGATTCGCTCTTCGCCGACTACGGCGAGGGCGCCCCGCGCGGCGAAGGACCCGATCAGGGGCTTATCCAGTCTCAAGGCAACGCCTATCTCAAGAAGGACTTCCCCAAGCTCGACTACATCAAGATGGCGACGATCGTGCCATAGCGCCGACGACAGGAAGGAATTCACGCAAATGGCAAAACCCGAAGACACCCTCATCATCGAGACGACCAAGGGGCCGGTGACGGTCGAGATGCGGCCCGATCTCGCGCCGCAGCACGTCGCCCGCATCAAGGAGCTCGCCCGCCAGCACTTCTATGACGGCGTGCCGTTCCATCGCGTGATCGAAGGCTTCATGGCGCAGACCGGAGACCCGACCGGCACCGGCACCGGCGGCTCGGGCAAGAAGCTCAAGGCCGAGTTCAACGCGGAGCCGCATACCCGCGGGTCCGTCTCGATGGCGCGCGCGCAATCGCCCAACTCTGCCGACAGCCAGTTCTTCATCTGCTTCGACGACGCGACCTTCCTCGACCGCAAATATACGGTGTGGGGCCGGGTGATCGACGGCATGGAGAATGTCGACAAGATCAATCGCGGCGAGCCGCCGAGGAGTCCAGACAAGATTGTCTCGGTGCGAGTCGCGTCGGACGCTAAGAGCTAAGGAAGGAGACGCCATGCCCGCGCAGAGCCTCGGCCTCACCGTCATTGCGCTTCTCGCGGGCGCGCTTATCGCCCTGCAGGCTCCGATCAATGCCGAGGCGGCCGCTCGCCTCGGCAATCCGCTTGCCGCCGCGACGTGGTCGTTTTGCGTGGGTACCGCAGGGCTTCTGGTCCTCAGCCTCGTCTTCGCGCGCCAGAGCACCGACCTCGCCGCGCTCGGCACGCTTCCACTCTATGTTCTCATCGGCGGTGGCCTGCTCGGGGCGATGTACGTGACGGTCAATCTCATTCTCGCGCCACGCATCGGCGTCGCCGCGATCATGGCTCTTGGCATCGCCGGTCAATTGATCGCTGCGCTCCTGCTCGATCGCCTCGGTGCCTTTGGCCTTGCCGAGCGGGGCTTGACGGCGGGGCGCGTCGGCGGCGCGTTCCTGGTGATGGCGGGCGCGCTGATGGTCCGGCTCTTGTGAGCCCCTCGTTTTGCGCACCGAGCTCTTCGATTTCGATCTGCCTGAGGAGTTGATTGCGCTTCGCCCGGTGAGCCCGCGCGATGCGGCGCGTCTGCTCGTGGTCGATCCGGTTGCGGCGTCACCTTGCGCCGACCGCACGATGCTCGACCTGCCCAGGTTGCTCGCTCCCGGCGATGCGCTCGTGTTCAACGACACCAAGGTGATCCCGGCCGAGCTCGAGGGCATCCGCACGCGTGAGCGCGCTCGGGCGCATGTCACGGTCACTCTGATCGAGCGGCTGGACGACCATCGCTGGCAGGCGCTCGCGCGTCCGGCGAAACGGCTGAAGCCCGGCGACCGCGTCGTCTTTGGCGAAGGGGGCAACGCTTGCCTGCTCGGGAGCCTTGCCGCGATCGTCGAGGGGCGCGGCGAGGGGGGCGAGACGACGCTCGCCTTCGACCTCGCAGGGGCCGCGCTCGATGAGGCGATTCACGCGCTGGGTGCCATGCCGCTGCCGCCTTACATCGCCTCGCGCCGCGCGCCGGACGAGCACGATCGAAGCGACTATCAGACCGTGTTCGCGCGCGAGGAGGGAGCCGTCGCCGCGCCGACGGCCGGTCTCCATTTCACCGACCGGCTGATGCAGGCGCTTGACGCGCGAGGTCTGTCGCGCCACTTCGTCACCCTCCACGTCGGCGCCGGCACGTTTCTTCCCGTGAGGTCTGCTGACACTGAAGGTCACGTCATGCACAAGGAGCACGGGTTGATCGCATCCGAAACAGCAGAGGCGCTCAACTCAGTCAAGGCGAAGGGCGGTAAGATCGTCGCCGTCGGTACCACGTCGCTCCGGCTGCTCGAAAGCGCGACCGGCCATGACGGCAGGCTCGGTTCCTTTAACGGCGAGACGAGTCTCTTCATCACGCCGGGCTACGAATTTGGCTTCGTCGATCGCCTCCTCACCAATTTCCATCTGCCGCGCTCGACTCTGTTCATGCTGGTCGCGGCCTTCGCCGGGCTCGACGTGATGAAGCGCGCCTATGCGCATGCGATCGCCGCGCGCTACCGCTTCTATTCCTACGGCGACGCCTGTTTGCTCTCACCGGCGCTGCAACGGGAAACATCCCCTCTCCCCAGTGGGGAGAGGGTTAGGGTGAGGGGGCAAATGAGTCGGCTATCTTGGCTTCCCCTCACCCGGCGCGTAATCCGCGCCGACCTCTCCCCACAGGGGAGAGGAGGAGGCCGTGCCGATGGTCGATGAATTTTCGTTTCGACTGACAGCGCAGGACGGTGCGGCACGCGCAGGCGAGATCACCACGCCGCACGGGATCGTGCGCACGCCGGCCTTCATGCCGGTCGGCACCGGCGCCACGGTGAAGGCCATGTTCCCCGAGGACGTGAAGGCCTCTGGCGCCGACATCATCCTCGCCAATACCTATCATCTGATGCTGCGGCCGGGCGCAGAGCGCATCGCGCGCCTCGGCGGTCTGCACAAATTCATGCATTGGGAGGGTCCGATCCTGACCGACTCCGGCGGCTTCCAGGTCATGTCGTTGGCGAAGCTCAGGCGCATCGACGAGGGGGGCGTTATCTTCCAGTCCCATGTCGATGGCGCAACCGTCGCGCTCAGCCCCGAGCGCGCCATCGAGGTGCAATGCCTGCTCGGCTCCGACATCCAGATGGTGCTCGACGAATGCACGCCATACCCTGCGACGCGCGAGGAGGCCAAAGCCTCGCTCGATCTGTCGCTCCGCTGGGCGAGGCGCTGCAAGATCGCATTCGCCGCCATGAGCAAGCCGGGTCAGGCCCTGTTCGGCATCGTGCAGGGAGGCGTCTATCCAGATCTTCGGGTGCGCTGTGCGTACGACCTAATCGAGATCGGCTTCGACGGCTACGCGGTCGGCGGACTTGCTGTCGGCGAGGGGCAAGGCGCCATGCTCGACATGGTCGAAACGACCACCGCGGTTCTGCCCGAGGACCGCCCGCGCTACCTCATGGGCGTCGGCACGCCCGAGGATTTGCTGGCCTCGATCGCCCGCGGCATCGACATGTTCGATTGCGTCATGCCGACCCGCTCAGGGCGCCACTGCCAGGCGTTCACCTGGACCGGCCGCCTCAATCTGCGCAACGCCCGCTATGCCGAGGACCTGACCCCGCTCGATCTGGAAAGCGCGTGTCCCGCC
This sequence comes from uncultured Alphaproteobacteria bacterium, assembly GCA_963732205.1. Taxonomy (GTDB): domain Bacteria; phylum Pseudomonadota; class Alphaproteobacteria; order Rhizobiales; family Methyloligellaceae; genus Methyloceanibacter. The sequence goes on along the minus strand of CAVSYE010000003.1, from coordinate 232,842 downwards.
GCGCAATATGAGCGCGGCTATTTGCATCATCTGGTGAAGTCAGGAGAGCCGCTCGGGGCCATGCTGCTCTCTTACGCCAATGTGCAGTTCTATCAGGAACTGATGGCGCGCGCCCGCGAGGCCATCGCGCAAGGGCGCCTCGCCACTTTCGCCGACGACGTCAACCGCCGCTACGCGACAGCGAATGACGTGGATGAGAGCTAGAGTTCGTTGAGTTTTTCTCTCGTTTGTCATTGCCCGGCTTGACCCGCCTGCGGGCCGAAGCCGAGAAGTGTGCTTCGGTGCCACGACACCCTTCGGCGGGGCGAAGGCCCGGGCAATCCGGTAAACATTGCCGTGCATTGTCGCGATAATCGGTGATTACTGGATGCCTGCTTTCGCGGGCATGACAAAATGACCTTCTCCCCGCCGTGATTCACTGCGAGGCAATCTCGGAGGCGGGGCCGGCGCGCGCCTCTCCCATTAGCTTCCGCTCGCGCGCCAGCAGGTAGAGTCCCGACACGATCACGACCGCGGCGCCCGACAGCGTCCACAGGCTCGGCAGATTGTCGAACACGAGATAGCCGATGGTCGTCATCCAGATCAGCCCGAAATAGATGAAAGGCGCGAGCACCGAGGCCGGCGCGATGCGGTGGGCCAGGATCAAGAGCCAATGACCGAGCCCGCCCCAGAAACCGAGTGAGGCGAGCAAGAGCGACGTCTTCACGTCGTGAGGCCATTGCCACGCCGAGACGGCGAACGGCGCGAGCGCGACGAACCCGACGAGCGGTGTCAACGTCTGGGTCACCTCAGGCGGATCGAAGGCGGCGAGATAGCGCGTAGCAAGGTTGTAGAGCGCATAGCCGACCGTCGCCACCAGCACGAGCAGCATCGCCCAATGCACAGTGCCGAAGCCCGGATGCATCACCAGCAGCACGCCGAGAAAACCGGCGATGATGGCGAGCATGCGATGCCAGCCGACCCATTCGCCGAGTAGAGGACCTGCGAGCGCCGCGACCAGGAGGGGCGTGAGGAAGAAGATGGTGACGGTCTGGTCGAGCTGGAGATAGCGCAGCGCGACGAAATTGAATCCCGTCGTCACCACCATGAGTGCCGAGCGGACGATCTGCACCAGCGGCTTCTTCGAGCTGAGCGATGGCTTGAAGGCGAGCGGCCAGAGGACGAGAGCGGTGAAGACCACATGCCCAGCGAAGCGGACCCAGGTGACCTCAGTCACCGGAACGCCCTTGATGCCCACGAGATATTTCGCCGTCGAATCGAGGCAGGCGAAGCAGATCGTGGCGAGGGACATCAGCCCGATGGCTTCGAGCCTCCTGTGCGGGTGCGCGTCGCGGTGGGCAAAGTGGCGGGAGGTCATGGGGGAGCTTGTGCATCAATCTTTGCCAAAAGGCCATCGGCCGATAAGGTCGGTGTGGCGCTGGATGCGCCGGCTCAAGTTCGGAGGATCGAGTGGCTGACGTTCGCGCCATGTGCGCCATTGGCCAAAGCGGCCAGCTCGGCTTGAACGGCAAGCTCCCTTGGGAGGGCAACAAGGGGCGCGAATATCTTGCCGATGTGGCGCGCTTCTTCGAGATGACGCGCGGTCACGTCATCATCGCGGGCCCAACGACCGTCGCCTCCATCCCGCCCTTCGCCTATGAGGACCGCACCATCTGCCAGATCCGCTCGAGCCAGCACCCCGAGGAGGTGCTCGCCTGGTTTTCCGACCGTGTCGTCTTTGTCGGCGGCGGTCCGCCGGTGTGGGACGCTTACGCGCCGTATATCCGCCACTGGGACGTTACCCGGCTGCCCTATGACGGCGAGGCCGACCGCTGGTTCAATCCGGCCTGGCTCACCGCTTCGGAAAAGGCCTCGGAGCGCTAGGCGAGGGGCGTACTTCGTTGGCAATTGCGAAAGCATGATGCGAGGACGACGTAGGGACGCCTCGAGGCTTTCGCTAATCTCGGCGGCATAAAACGCGCGGGGATGCCCGTGGTGCGATGCCCTGGAGGACTCAAGCAAGTGCGCATGCGTTTTGAGACATCGGCCGTCGCCGCCATCCTGCTGGCGGCTGCGATGCTCTGCGGCGCCGGTGCGATTGCGGCGACAAGCGCGAGCAAGGACGAGGCGGTGGCCATGGTGAAGGAAGCGGTCGCCGCCATCAAATCGGAGGGGCCCGACAAGGCCTACGCCGAGTTCAACGACCGCTCGGGTCAGTTCGTAGACCGCGACCTCTATATCGTCGTCTACGGTCTCGATGGGAGCGTTCTCGCTCACGGCGCCGACGCCAAGCGCGTCGGCACCAACCAGATGAACGACAAGGACGTCGACGGTAAGGAGTTCATCAAGGAGCGCGTCGCTCTGGCCAAGACGAATGACAGCTTCTGGCAGAGCTACAAATTCAAGAACCCAGTGACCGACAAGGTCGAAGCGAAGCAGACCTATTGCCAGCGTCTCCAAGAGACAGTCGTCTGCAGCGGCGTCTATTCGGAATAAGGGGCAAGCGGGCGCCATAGGTTGCCGGTCTGCCGCGCCAACCAACGAGCGCGCGCGAGCATCCCGGCCCCGTCAGTAGCCGCCCCACGTCGCTGCCACAATGATGGCCAGCCGGGGTGAGTGAACGCTCTGTGCCGACCCATTCCCGGGATCGGGGCGCAAATTCAGGCCGAGTCGGCAAAAATCACGAGAAATGGCGGCAATCCCTAGCAGCTTGGCTACGCCGAATTAAGTGTTTCGCTTCAGAACAGTGACAGTTACCATCGCTGGCAGGCAGGATCGGAAGGGCACCCCATTCTGCCTCTGGGAAACCTAAATTTATCGTTAGCTGTCATGGACATGCGCCCGAGGGACGACTCTAGGGAGGCCGCCATCAAGAACGCCGGTGAAAACGTCTTCAGCGCCGACCAAATCGGCTGGCGGTTTGCGCTCGGGACATTTTTGATCATCGGGGGGTATGCCGCGTGGTCGTTGATTCCGGTCGTGATCGAGGCCGACCTCGCGCCGAGCGTTAAGGCTGCCTTGTCGGGCCTGTTCGGCGCAACGCCCTTTCTCACCAAAGTCGTAGCCGTCGCGCTCATGGGGCGGCCTGCCTACAATTTCCTGAAGCGGACCGTCTTCCAATATGTCCGCAAGGCCGCCGGCCGCGCTCAGGAATAGGGGCCTCCGGCGCCCGTACCGAGCGCAATCCGAAAAGACGAGCCTGACCTTGGCTTCCCAGCAAGCCGCATGGACTCTTTGGCAGGGACGGAGTTATATCGCTCCCGGGCATAGTGGTAGGGAGGTTGAGACGTGATCAAAGCAATCTTTGCGGGAGTGGTCGGAGCCGCTGCGCTCCTCTTCGTGGGTCAGCCGGCCAAGGCCGACTGGCTGTGCGGACCCGATCAGTGCGTGTGGGTGACTTACAACGTAGTCAGCGTGCCGGCCTATGCGGTCACTTGGGGCCCGCCGGCCCGGCCGTCATGCTATTGGAAGCAGGGCGTGTTCGGGCGCTGGAAATATATCTGCCCGTAGAGCAAGCCAACCTGTTGTTACGAGGGCGTCAGCTACGGCCTTTGCTGCCGGCGGGCGCATGCCCTCGCCAATCGCCAATCAGGGGAATGAGGTAAGTCATGAATAAAGTCACCGTGGCCGCAGCGGCGTTTGCAATCTGTGCCACTGCCTTTAGCTTTACTGGGCCCGTCCAGGCGGGAACGTGTCAAACGGTGAAGGCAAAGGGCGTTGCCAAAGACCTAAAAACCGCCACTCTATATGCACAGGCCGATCTCAAGCAGACGGCCAAAAGCATGAAGGGCAAAGTCACGGCGGCGACCACCAAATGCGAGAAGGTCTTCGGGGACTTCCATTGCCACATCGACGCAACGGTTTGCCCGAAATAGACAGGGTTTGCGAGACGGGCGCTAGGCGATCACCGACGCGCCCGTTCTTTGTGGCGTTTTATTTGCGAGTAGCGGCCAAGGCTCCGAGCCGCGTATCGATCTCGACGATGGCCGCGCGAAGATGCGCCAATTGCTGATCGGCCGCATCGTCAGCCGGCAGGCCCTCCTGCGGAATCATAGTGACCCCCGGCATATAGAGAGCAACGCGATCCGACTCTAACGCCGCGATGTGGCGCTCGAGTTCCGCGCGCCTTGCCTTCAACGCTTCCACTTCGTCGACCATCATCGTGCTCCCATCGCTTGTCCCTGACATGGCGGGGGAAGTGGTGAGCCCGATGGGATTCGAACCCATGACCCCTTGATTAAAAGTCAAGTGCTCTACCGGCTGAGCTACGGGCTCACGGTTCGACATATGGGCCGCCTGGCGCCGCTAGGTCAATATTGCGCGCAAATCCCCTAACAGGGCTATAAACCGCCGTCGCGCGGGACAATCGCTTTCATTAAGCTCGCGCCGCTTCTCGAAGCGCTACCGGGAGGGGGGAACGAACGCGCATGCCAGCCAAAAAAGAAAAGGCAAAACCGCGCCCAGCGGTTAGGTCCGGCCGAACTAGCCAAGCCGGGAGGCCGCATAGCTTCTTCGCCTATTGGCTGCGCCTCCTCTATCTCATTCCCGTCGCGCTCATCTTGTGGGTGCCGTTCTACAACAGGGGTGAGCCCGCGCTCGCGGGCGTTCCCTTCTTCTACTGGTACCAGCTCGCGCTCGTTCTCGTCGGAGCGGCGTTCGTGTTCATCGTCTATCTGCTCGATACGCATGTGACCGGCGTCACGCCGCGGTCAGGGGCGGGGGTCGATCCTGGCGCCACGGGGGACGTGCTTTGACCCTGAACTTTCCCGCCACGGCCGTCTTCGTCATTCTGTTCTCGTTCGTGACCTGGCTCGGCTTCGTGGCCGCGCATTGGCGCAAAGCGGATCTCAATCAGCTGCACGAATGGGGCCTTGGCGGGCGGCGTTTCGGCACCGTCGTCACTTGGTTCCTGCTCGGCGGCGATCTCTACACCGCCTATACCTTCATCGCCGTGCCCGCGCTCGTGTTCGGCGCCGGCGCTTTTGGCTTCTTCGCCGTCCCATACACGATCCTCATCTATCCCTTCCTCTATCTCGTCTTCCCTCGGCTCTGGGCGATCGCGCATGAGCGCGGCCATGTGACCGCCGCCGATTTCGTGCGCGACCGTTTCGACAGCCGTCTGCTTGCGCTCGCCGTGGCGCTGACCGGGATCGTCGCCACCATGCCCTACATCGCGCTCCAGCTCGTCGGCATGGAAGTGGTGATCGGCGCCCTCGGCTTTCATGCAAGCGGCTTTACCGGGCATCTGCCGCTCATCATCGCCTTCATCGTGCTCGCCGCGTTCACCTATACCAGCGGCTTGCGGGCCCCCGCGCTCATTGCCGTGGTCAAGGACGTGCTGATCTTCATCACCATCTTCGCCGCGATCATCGTCATCCCTGCCAAGCTCGGCGGCTATGGCGCGATCTTCGCTTCAGTGCCCGCGGAGAAGCTGATCTTGCCTCCAATGACCGCCGAGAATCTGGGCAAGCAAAGCGCTTATGCGAGCCTTGCCATTGGTTCTGCGCTTGCGCTGTTCCTTTATCCCCACGCCATGACCGGCGTGCTCAGCTCATCGAGCGGCGACGTGATCAGGCGGAACGCCGGGCTCCTTGCGGCCTATTCCTTTATTCTCGGGCTGATCGCTCTTCTCGGCTACATGGCGATCGCAGCCGGAGTGGATAAGGACCCCGCCTACGCGTCGGGCTTCGCCGAATTTGGGCCGAACTTCGCCGTGCCGGCGCTCTTCCTCGCCTCTTTTCCATCCTGGTTTGTAGGCGTCGCCTTTGCTGCGATCGCCATCGGCGCTCTCGTTCCCGCTGCCATCATGTCGATCGCCTGCGCCAACCTCTACACGCGCAATCTGTACAGGGAGTTCTTCAAGCCCAATTGCAGCGAGGCGGAAGAGGCACGCATGGCGAAGATCGTCTCGCTCGTGGTGAAGATCGGCGCGGTCGCGTTCATCCTCGCCATCCCGCAAGCCTATGCCATCCAGCTTCAGCTGCTCGGCGGCATTTGGATCATTCAGCTTCTGCCGTCGATCCTACTCGGCCTCTTTACCCGGTCATTCAATGCAAAGGCGCTTCTCGCCGGATGGGCGACGGGCACGGCGGTCGGCACCTACATGGCAGCGAACCAGGGCTTCACCTCGTCGGTCTATCCGCTCACGGTGTTCGGCACCACCGTGCCGGGCTACGCGGCGCTTTATTCCGTCGTCGTCAATTTTCTCGTCGTGGTGTTGCTGTCGCCTCTCTTCGGTCTCGTCGTGAAGCGCGCGAACATCTCACCATGGCGTTGATGTGGCGGCACAATCCCTCGACCAAGCAAGGCTCGACCCGCCGCCGATTCCCCGATACCTTGGCGGAAAAGGGACTTGGGATCACCGTCCTCGAGAGGGAGGAAAGAATGGCAGACGATAATCAGGCCAGCAGGACTTTTCTTGCGATCGTCTTGGGCGGAATCGTGCTTGCTCTCGTGATCGCCGCCTATTTCATGTACGGGCATAAGGGCGAGACCAACGTCAAGGTTCAGCTTCCTCCGACCCAAGAGCAGCCGGCGGAGACCACGCCTCCCGCCGAGACGCCTCCCACCGCCGAGACCCCATCGTCAGAGCCTCCGGCCGCCGAAGATGAGGAGCCGACGGAGGAACCCGCGGAGCCGCCCGCCGAGGAATCGATGCCTCCAGAGGGCCAGCCCAGCGAGACGCCGCAGCGGCAGAATTAGCGCCTGACTGCATCCCAGGATCAAGGTAACGGGGCGGCCATGCGATTGGAAGCTGGGAGAGGTGCCGTTCGGACCGGCGCGTCAAGGCATCACTTCGTCGGCGTGAGAACCTCGGTACCGACGCCGTTTTGCCCGGAGATTGTCCACAAGCCTTCGAGCGTTCCATCGGGCTTGATCTGATACACGACGAGCCCGATGGCATCGCCGAGCACATAGCTCGCGGCGAAGGCAGTACCGTTACGCATGCAGAGTCCCTTGGAGTTGGCGGTGGTCTGCCAGGAGATGCTGCATGTCGTGTCGCTGGTGGCGACGATCTCGGCCGTCCCTGAATAAGGCGATCCATCGAGATTCTTTCCCGCAGCCTGATATTTGCCGGCGAGGCTGGCGGCTCCCGCTTCGCTGAGACTCGCAAGCAGCATCACGCTGCTCGCGACGCTGATGGCTGTCTTCATTTGGCTATTCCCCGGATCGGTGTCGCGCACGAAAGCGAGCGCGAGAATAGACTGGGGAGAGACCTTCAGCCAGATCGGGACGAGGAGGAACGGGCAGACAAAAAAGAAGAGCCCCGGCGCGGGGAGTGCCGAGGCTCGTACGCATTACACAGAACGCACTACCTACCCAGACCGAACATAACTGGGCAAGTGCAGCATGCCTTGCGCCTGTGGCAGTTTTTTGACGATTCCTTGTCAATCTCCTTTTTGACAACAAGGATTTGCGCGGGAAACCTCACCTTCTCTCGCCCTGCTGGCTAAAGCGCCTATTTCCCGCCAACGGGTGAGCCTTGTGCGGCGGCGTACGCCATGCACAATGATCGGAATTGGCAGGCCGGCTTTAAGCCCGGCGAGGATGGCTGATATGCGCTGGCGCGGCGGCAGAGAGAGCGATAACGTCGAGGACCGGCGGGACGAAGGCAGCCCCGGCGGCTTCTCTTTCCCCGGAGGCGGCGTCAGCTTTCCGAGCGGCTCAGGCCGCGGCGGCGGCATCGGCATCGTCGGCATCCTCATCATTCTCGCCCTCATGTGGTTCTTCGGCATCGATCCCACCGTGCTGATGCAGGGCGGCGGACCAGGGGGCGATGAGGGCAACTTCCCCGACATTCACCTGCCGCAATCCCATCCCGGGCCCGACACGACCAATGTCCCCGCGCCCACACAAGGGACGCCGCTCGAGCATCCCAAGACCACGAGCGAGGATGATCTGAAGCAGTTCGTCTCGGTGGTTCTGGCCGATACCGAGGACGTCTGGCAGGACATCTTCCGCCAATATGGCGAGAAATACAGCGACCCGAAGCTCGTGATCTATTCGGGCTCGACACGTTCGGCCTGCGGTATGGGCATGGCGGCGATGGGTCCCTTCTACTGCCCGAACGACGAGAAGGTTTATATCGACCTCGACTTCTACCAGGAGCTGAAAAACCGCTTCCATGCCCCCGGCGATTTCGCTCAAGCCTATGTTATCGCGCATGAGGTCGGCCATCACGTGCAGAAGCTGCTCGGCATCATGGATCAAGTCGAGGCGGTGCGGCAGCGCATGAGCCAGACGCAGGCCAACGCCTTGCAGGTCCGCGTCGAGCTGCAAGCCGACTGCTTTGCCGGGATCTTCGCCAATCACGCGCAGGAGACCAAAAACATCATCGAGCCCGGCGACATCGAGGAGGCGTTGAACGCTGCGAGCGCGATCGGCGACGACAACATCCAGAGACAGACGCAAGGCTATGTTGTGCCCGACGCCTTCACTCACGGCTCCTCGGCCCAGCGCGTGCGCTGGTTCAAGCGCGGCTATGAGAGCGGCAAGCTCGAAAGCTGCGATACGTTCAACGCCGATCCGCTTTAGGCGGAACCTTAGGCTGGGCATTCGACTTATGCGGGGGACGAAAGCACGCGCCCAGCGCCATTGTGCGCGGCGCGTTCGAGAGCGTAGTCTGCTGCGACTAACAAGATTTCGCTAGAGCGAACTCGAGGGGCGGGGATTCATAACGTGCGCTTGGCGCATTGGCTTCAGGCGAGCCTCTTTGCGGTGCTCATCTTCGGCGCCGTAGGGCTGGGACTGGCCACCTCGGCCGAGAATGTCATCGTCATCGGCGTAGCCGTCTCCTTGACCGGCAAATATGCGCAGAACGGGACTAACACCAAGAACGGCTACGATCTCGCTGCCCGCAAGATCAACGACAAGGGCGGCATCGACATTGGCGATAAGCAATACAAGATCGTGCTGCGCTATTACGACGACGAGTCGACGCCGGCGCGGGGCACCGAGCTCGCCGAGCGGCTGATCGAGCGGGATCGGGTAAAATTCATGCTCGGGCCTTACAGCTCGGGTCTCACCAAAGCGATCCTGCCCGTCATTGAAAAGCATGAGGTTCCCATGATCGAGGCGAACGGCGCGGCGCGCGAGCTGTTCACCAAGGGTTTCCGCTATATTTTCGCGGTGCTGTCGACCTCAGACCAGTATCTCACGCCGGCGATCGATCTTGCCGCCGAGCATGCCAAGGATCTCGGCAAGACGCCGGAGACCATACGCGTTGCGCTCGCCATGGAGAATGACCCGTTCGCCCAGGATGTCCGCGCTGGCGTTCTGAACGACGTCCAGCGGCATGGCATGCAGGTCGTCGTCGACGATCAGCTATCGCCTGAGCTGAACGACATGTCGACGAACTCTCGCTAAGATCAAGGCGTTGAAGCCCGACGTGCTGGTGGTCTCGGGTCACGATAAGGGCGCTCTCACCGCCATCACTCAGATCGATGCCTTGAAGGTGTACGTGCCGATCCTCGCCATGACCAATTGCGATTTGGCGCAGATCGCCGAGAAGCTGGGGCAGGCGGCCGAATATGTCTTCTGCGCCCATCAGTGGCACGAGAGTCTCGGCTACAAGGACGATGTGTTCGGCTCGGCCGGCGACTTCGCCAAGGCGTTCAGGGAGGCCTATGGCTACAAGGCGCCGTATCAGGCGGCCGAATCTGCTGCGGCTGTGGAGGTCTTCGCCGACGCCTTCAAGCGCGCGCAGAGCCTCGATCCAGAGGAAGTGCGCGACGCTATCGCCGCGACCGAGCTCGACACGTTCTACGGTCCGGTGAAGTTCGACGATTCCGGCCGGAATATCGCCAAGCCCATGGTTCTGACCCAGGTCCTTCACGGCAAATACGTCGTAGTCGCTCCGGCCGAATGGGCCAGCAAAAAACCCGTGATCCCACGGCCTCCTTACTGAGAACAGTCGACGGCGCCCGTGGCAGGCAGATTGGCGAAGGTGTCACCGGGCCCCGACCTTCTCGCCGACCCCAGATTGGCCGGCTTTTCCTCGGCGGGGATTAGAGCGAGTCGCCCGCGTAGACAGTCGCCTCGCACGGCTGCGACGCCTTCTTGAACAAGGCGCATGCCTGAGTGGCCTCAGCCGAATTGGCGAAGGGTCCTGCGATCAGCCGCCACTTCTTGTCGGGAGCGAGCACGCGGCGCGGCTGCAGGCCTGCGACGAGAGCGGCATGGTTGGTGAGCAACTCACGCCAGAGCGGACGCAAGGCGTCCTGCTTGGCGACCGTGCCGATCTCAATGCCATAGCGCGTCGTGCCGTCATTGGCGTCAGGCGGCAGCGCGACGGGATCGAGGTGCGCGGTCTCGGTAGCAGCGGGGTTAGGCCCTTGCTGATTCGAAGGCGACGGTGAGGATACGTCGGTGCTGCTCCGAGTCGTGTCGTCGACCGGCGGGACTTCCGCCTCTGACACGGTCACCGGCGGAGGGATGTCCTTCTTTTCCGCCGTGTCATCGTTGGTGGTGACGGGCGGCGGCGGTGCGGCTGTGGGCTTAGGCTCGGCCTTCTCGGCTGGCTTCGGCTCCGCAGCGGCCACGGTCGCCGGCGCCGGCGCTGGATTTGCCTCGGCCGGCTTCACGACAGGCGCAGGCTTCTCGGGAGGCGGCGGTGGCGTGATTGCAGGCGCGGCAGCCGCCATCTCAGTTTTCTTGGAAGGCTGAGCCGGCTCCGCTGCTGCTTCCGCTGGCGGCTTGGGCGGTGCGCCGGTCGCGGCGCTGGGGGGTGGCGCGCTTACGCCGCCGCTGACACGCGCGCTGAGGTCAGCGACTTGCTGCGACAAATCACGCACCTGCTGCTTGATCTCGTTGAATTCCTTGTCGCGGGCCTCGAGCAGCTCGGAAATCCGATCGGCCGAGAGTGAACCCGCCGATCCCGCGAGCGCCGAGGTTGCGTCGCTTAAGGAAGCGTCGAGTCTGGCAGTTTGACCGCCGAAAGCAGCCGGGTTGGTGAACAGGGTGAAGAGGTAAAGCCCGGAAATGCCTGCGAGCACGATCCAGAAGAAGGCCATGACGCTCTTAGTCGCATTCCTGCCTTCGCTTCGGCGTTTTCTCAGCATCGGGTCGAAGCCCTCCCGCCCTTAAAATTCCGGCCCAAAAACGACGTCAATATGGCCAATGCCGCTTGCCCGCCCAACCTTCTCGAAGATTACTCCCTCGGTACTTCCCGTCAATTCGCCGCGGTAAAGGACTGCACGCAATCCCCCGCAGAGTTATGGTCCTCCCCATCGCTTTGGACTAGAGAAGTCGCCACCGGCTGGTGCCCTGGCGGAGCGATTCGGGACTTAGCCTTCCTCCTGACCGGATGCGAGCGCGCAAGACAGGATTAACGGCATTGGCGATCTTCATCACAGGCAAGCTCTTGAGGGCACGGTCTTTGCTTGGATTTCCAGCGTATTGTTCAACGCGCTTCGGCAGCGGTGCATAGCATTATGACAGAGACCTCTTCTCTCGCCATCATCCTTGCTGCCGGCAAGGGCACCCGGATGAAGTCCGCCCTGCCGAAGGTGCTGCACAAGCTCGCGGGCGCGCCGATGATCGCGCACGTGCTCGGTTCCGCGCATGCGGCAGGGATCTCCAGGCTCGCGCTGGTAATCGGACCGGCTATGGAGGAGGTGGCAAAGGCAGCCAGCGCTCTTGATCCAAAGCTTCAGGTCTTCGTCCAGCCCGAGCAGCAGGGGACCGCCGATGCAGTGAAGACCGCTCGGCCTGCCTTCGAAGATTTCAAGGGCCGCGTGCTGATTCTTTATGGCGATACGCCGCTGCTTCGGCCAGAGACGCTGAAGTCGGTCGACGCCGAACTCGATGCGGGCGCCGATCTCGTCGTCATCGGCTTCGAGGCGGCGAACCCGACAGGCTATGGCCGCCTCCTGCTCGACGACAGGGGCCGACTCATGGCTATCCGCGAGGAGAAGGACGCGAGCGATCAGGAGCGGGCGCTCAAGCTCTGCAATTCGGGCATCATGGGATTTCGCTCGGCCAAGACTCTGCTCGGACTGCTCGGCCGAATCGGCAAGAACAACGCCAAGGGCGAGTTCTATCTGACCGATGCGGTTGCTCTTGCCGGCGGCGACAAGCTTGAAGCGCGGATCGTGCTGTCAAGCGGATCGGAAGTGCTCGGCGTCAATTCGCGCGCCGAGCTTGCCGAGGCCGAGGCTGCCATGCAGCAGCGCCTCCGCGCCCGCGTCATGGCAGAGGGTGCGACGCTGATCGCGCCGGAGACGGTGTTCCTGAGCCATGACACCAGGATCGGCAAGGACGTACTGATCGAGCCACATGTGGTCATCGGCGAGCGCGTCACCATCGCCGACGGGGCCGTAATCAGGGCCTTCTCCCACCTCGACGGCGCGCGTGTCGGTGAAGGCGCGACGGTCGGACCCTTCGCGCGGCTGAGACCGGGCGCCGATCTCGCCAAGAACGCTCACGTCGGGAATTTCGTCGAGATCAAGCAGGCGGAGATCGCCGAGGGCGCCAAGGTCAACCATCTCACCTATATCGGCGACGCGAGCGTCGGCGCGCGGGCGAATGTCGGCGCCGGCACCATCACCTGCAATTACGATGGCTTCGCCAAGCACAAGACCGAGATTGGAGCGGGGGCGTTCATCGGCTCGAACTCATCGCTCGTTGCGCCGGTGAAGATCGGTGAGGGCGCCTATATTGGGTCCGGCAGCGTCATCTCCAAGGACGTCGAGGCCGATGCCCTCGCTCTCACCCGCGCGCCGCAAGAGGAGCGCAAGGGCTGGGCTGCGCGCGTGCGTGCAGAGCGCGGCAAAGCCAAGGACAGCGGAAACAAAGGGACATAGCTCGTGAGTTGCGGCATGGAATTGGTCCAATTAGTCAAAGGCATGGGTAGGCGGGAGTAGGGGACGATGTGCGGCATCGTTGGCGTGCTCGGCAAAGGGCCGGTCGCAGAGCAGCTTGTCGACGCGCTAAAGCGTCTCGAATATCGCGGGTACGACTCCTCGGGCGTGGCCACCGTCGAGAATGGCCATCTCGAGCGTCGTCGCGCCGAAGGGAAGTTGCGCAATCTCGAGCAGAAGCTGAAGTCCGAGCCGCTCATGGGCTCGACCGGCATCGGCCACACGCGCTGGGCCACCCACGGCAAGCCGGTCGAGGCCAATGCCCACCCGCACATGACCGATCTCGTGTCGGTCGTGCATAACGGCATCATCGAGAATTTCCGCGACCTCAAGGCCGAGCTTGCGACGCAAGGGGCCGCATTCACCTCCGACACCGACACCGAGGTCATTGCCCATCTCATCACCCACGAGCTTAAGGCCGGCAACGATCCGGTGCGCGCGGTGTTCAACACGCTCAGGCGCCTCGAGGGCGCGTTCGCCCTCGCCATCATCTTCGCCGGCTACGACGACCTCATGATCGTCGCGCGCCAGGGCAGCCCGCTTGCCATCGGCTATGGCGACGGCGAGATGTTCGCCGGCTCCGATGCCATCGCACTTGCGCCATTCACCGACGCCATTGCCTATCTCGAGGATGGCGACTGGGCGGTGCTGACGCGCAAGGGCATCGCCATCCGCGACCGGACCGGCAAAGCTGTCGAGCGATCGGTGACGCGCTCGCAGGCCAAGGCCCTTCTCATCGACAAAGGCAACTACCGCCACTTCATGGCCAAGGAAATCCACGAGCAGCCAGAAGTGATCGGCCACACGCTCGCGGGCTATGTTGATCTCGCCACCAACCGTGTCGACATCCCTGCGCTTCCCTTCGACTTTGCGACCTTGCCGCGGCTGTCGATCTCGGCGTGCGGCACGGCTTTCTATGCCGGCCTCGTCGCCAAATATTGGTTCGAGCGCTGGGCGAAGCTCTCGGTCGATGTCGATATCGCGTCTGAATTCCGCTACCGCGAGACGGCGCTCGCGCCAGGCGGCGCGGCACTGTTCATTTCGCAGTCGGGCGAGACCGCCGATACGCTGGCGACGCTTCGCTATTGCCGCTCGCAAGGTCAGCACATCGTCTCGGTGGTCAACGTGCGCGAATCGTCGATCGCGCGCGACTCCGATGTGGTGCTGCCGACGCTTGCCGGACCCGAGATCGGCGTCGCCTCGACCAAGGCCTTCACCTGCCAACTGACGGTGCTCGCAAGCCTCGTCATTGCTGCGGGAAAGGCACGCGGCGTGATCGGCCCCGATCTCGAGTCGGAGCTGGTGCAGGCGCTGGCCGAGGTGCCGCGCCATATGGCGACCGTGCTCCGCGACGAGCGCCCTTACGAGCTGCTCGCGCATAATCTGTCGAAGGCGCGCGACGTGCTCTATCTCGGGCGTGGGCTGAACTACCCGATCGCGCTCGAAGGGGCACTCAAGCTTAAGGAGATTTCCTATATCCACGCCGAGGGCTATGCCGCCGGCGAGCTGAAGCATGGCCCGATCGCCCTCATCGACGAGAACATGCCGGTTATCGTCATCGCGCCGCGCGATGATCTGTTCGACAAGACGGTCTCGAACATGCAGGAGGTGGCGGCACGCGGCGGCAAGATCATCATGGTCAGCGATGCCGAGGCCGCCAGCACCGGCTGCGCCGTTGGCGCCCGTCTAGCCGTTCCGCCTGTGCATCGCTTTGTGACCCCGCTCGTCTACGCGGTGCCCGTTCAGCTGATCGCCTACCATACCGCGACTTTCATGGGTACCGATGTGGATCAGCCGCGAAATCTCGCGAAATCCGTGACGGTGGAATAGAATAAGCCTCGGATTTGCCCGATTTCTTTGCTTGAGCAAGGACATGGCGGATCAGTGGAAGACCTTCCGGCCGCGCTTTGTTGTATTGGGCGCGTCGTTTTTGCTTGTCGGCTCGTTTCTTCCAGCGCTCGCCGAGGACGCGGGGCTCAAGAACGGCGCCGCAGCGCTGGACGCCGGCAAGTACGACAACGCTGTCCGCATGCTGTCGTCCACAGTCAATTCTGATACCGCCTCTCCAGGCGACGCCGCCAAGGCGCTCTATCTTCGCGGCATCGCTTACCGCAAGCTCGGTCAATCGGCTCACGCCATCTCCGATCTCGGCGCTGCGATCTTCCTCGGACTTCCGGACCAAGACCGCGTGAAGGCTCTGGTCAATCGCGGGCTCGCCTATCAGGCTGCAGGTCTCCCAAGTCAGGGAGAGGCCGAGATCGCGCAGGCGCGGAGGCTCGGTGGGAGCGGCACCGTCGATCAACTCGTTGCCGAGGGCGGCGGCGCGGCAGGAGGCGCTGCCGTGGTCGCTTCGGCCTCGCCGGGGTCTGGGTCAGGACAATGGACGACGACGGCGAGCAACCAGACGGGGGAGAACGGAAGCGGTGGCAACCGCGTGAGCCGCTGGTGGGGCTCGCTGACCGGGCCGTCCTCCTCATCGGCCGAACCGACCGCACCCGCCGAAAGCACGGCGCCGCCAAAGACGCCGCCGGCGCCAAGCACCGGATGGGGCGCGGAGACTAAGCCGGGCGAAGTGGTCGCCGCGAACACTCCGCCGCCGGCGCCAAGCACAGGCTGGGGCGCCCAAACCCAGGCCGTGAGTTCGCCGGTGCCGAGCGCCGCTCCGGCGCCCGCTCCGAGCCGGCCGGTGCCGGCGCCGAGCACGGGCTGGGGGGCACAGACCGCAGCGGGCAACACCGTGGTCGCAAGCGATGCGGCTCCGAGCCAGAGCCGATGGAGCCGCTGGTTCTCGCGGACCGCTGAGGCCGACCAGGCCGTTCCGCCGCAGCCGGCGCCTGCGACCGGAGGCACCGGCGGCTTCCAACTGCAACTTGCCAACAGCCGCTCCGAAGCCGACGCCAAGGCTCTGTGGAAACAGGTGTCGAGCGCTGATGCCGCACTTGCCGGCAAGTCGCCTGACATCGAGAAGGTCGATATCGGCAATTTCGGCACCTTCTATAGCCTTAAGACCGGCCCCTTCCCGGACAAGGCGGAAAGCACTAAGGTCTGCAATGCGTTGAAGCGAAGCGGCATCGACTGCCTGGTCGTTTCGCCCGGCGCACAGTAATCCTTATCGACGCGCGTCTGACTTGGCATGAGTGGGGCGCATTCACCAGCGGACCCATCTCTGTCATTGACCGATGCTTCCTGACACACGCTTTCCGGAACCCATGAAACCAAACGAGAAGACGCCGATCGTCCCCAAGCCACGCGAGGAGACGGACGCGCGCACGAGCGAGCTTGACTTGAACCTCGAGCAGGAGCCGGCCTCGTCCCATTTCGTCGCGCGGCTTCGCGGCTACTTCCTCACCGGGCTGATCGTCGTTGGCCCCGTCGCCATCACCGTCTACGTGGTGTGGTGGTTCATCAATCTGGTCGATGCCTGGGTAAAGCCGCTTCTTCCCCTCGACTATCTACCCGACACCTATCTTCCCTTTCGCGTTCCAGGCGTCGGTTTGATCGTCGGCATCATCGGATTGATGCTAGTCGGCGCGCTCACCGCCAATCTGTTCGGCCGCACCATCGTGAGCTACGGCGAGATGATGCTCGACGGCATGCCGGTGGTGCGCGGCGTCTATCGCCTGGTCAAGCAGATCTTCACCACCATCTTCTCCAAGAGCGGGACGTCGTTCAAGCGCGTCGGACTGATCGAGTTTCCACGCCGCGGGCTCTATGCGCTCGTCTTCCTCGCCGGCGACCCGCCGCAGGAAGTCGACGAGAAGATCGGCGGCGGCAATCCGCTGATCACCGTGTTCATGCCGAACGGACCGAACCCGACCACCGGGTTCATCGTCTTCATCCCGGCGAGCGAGGTGATCCCGCTCGATCTCGCCGTCGAGGACGCGGCGAAGCTCATCGTCTCTGCCGGGCTCGTCGGGCCCGATCAGCAGCAGGAGGATTTGCGCAAGCTTGCCAAGGCCAAGGCGCAGAAGCCCGTGCCAGAGGAAGAGCCGGTCGTCTAGTCACCCGGCGCGCATCAGCTTGATCGCATCGTCGCGTTCGAAGAGATAGAGCAGAAGCCTAAGCGGCTCGGCCGTCTCTGCCTTGAGCTCGGGATCGCGCGTGAGGATGAGCTGCGCCTCGTCTCGCGCGGCTTGCAACAGCGACTCATGCTCGGGCAGACGCGCGATGCGGAAGGCGGGAAGCCCGCTTTGCCGCGTGCCGAGCACCTCGCCCCCCCCGCGCAAGCGCAGGTCCTCCTCGGCGATGACGAAGCCGTCCTCGGTCCGCCGCATCACGCCGAGCCGCTCGCGCGCCGTCTCCGACAGCGGCTGGCGGTAAAGCAAGATGCACGAAGACTCCTTCGCGCCGCGTCCGACGCGGCCCCTGAGCTGATGGAGCTGCGCGAGCCCGAAACGCTCCGCATGCTCGATGATCATGATCGAGGCGTTGGGCACATCGACGCCCACCTCGATCACCGTGGTCGAGACCAGGATCGAGAGCGCGCCTGAGGCGAACTCCGCCATCACCCGGTCCTTCTCCTTGCCGGCGAGCTTGCCGTGCACAAGTCCAACGCGGTCGCCGAAGCGCTTGGCGAGATCGGCGTGTCGGGCCTCGGCAGCGGCCAAGTCAAGCTGCTCCGACTCCTCGACCAAAGGACAGACCCAATAAACCTGCGTGCCCTGAGCGATCGCACGCCGAATCCTGTCGATCACCTCGTTCAGCCGCTCGAGGGGCACCGTCGCCGTCGCCACCGGCTTTCTCCCCGGCGGCTTCTCGTCGAGGCGCGAGACGTCCATGTCGCCATAACTCGTAAGCAGGAGCGTGCGCGGGATGGGCGTCGCGGTCATGACCAGAAGCTCGGCCCCGCTGCGGCTTCCCTTGCCTTGCAGGGCGAGGCGCTGATGCACGCCGAAACGGTGCTGCTCGTCGATCACGACAAGTCCAAGGTCGCGGAAATCGATCGGCTCCTGGAACAGCGCATGCGTGCCGATAAGGATATCGATCCCGCCCTCTTCGAGCGCAGTGAGAATGGCCTCGCGCTCGCGCCCGCGTTCGCGGCCCGTGAGCAGAGCCACGCGCAAGCCCGCCGGCGCTCCGAGCGCGCTGATCGTCTTCATATGTTGGCGCGCGAGGAGCTCTGTCGGCGCCATCAGCGCGCCTTGCGCGCCTCCTTCGACGGCGCCGGCAAGGGCGAGCAGGGCCACGACCGTCTTACCGCTCCCGACATCGCCTTGCAGCAAACGGAGCATGCGGTGAGGGCTCGAGAGGTCCGCGTCGATCTCGGCAAGCGCGCGCATTTGTGCGCCGGTGAGCTTGAAGGGCAGGGCGGCGACAATCGCCTCGCGCAATCTCCCTGCGGGTGCGAGCCGCCGGCCCGCGCGCTTCTTCAGGCGCTGGCGGATGACGGCGAGAGCAAGCTGATTGGCGAGCAGCTCGTCATAGGCAAGCCGCGCATGGGCCGGCGCTGACGTCGAGGCATCGGCTTCGCTCTCCGGCGCATGCACGTTGCGGAGCGCATCGCCACACGAGCCCCACTCGTTCCGTTTGCGGAACGCCTCGTCGATCCATTCCGGGAATGACGGCAATCGGGCGAGTGCTTCGCCGATCGCTTTCCGCAACACCGTGTTGGTGAGGCCTGCGGTGAGCGGGTAGATCGGCTCATGCACGGGGAGGGCATTCACGGCACCGTCTTCTTTCCCGTCGATCGCCGCCACATGGTCGGGATGCGGCATTTGCAGCCAGCCGTCATAGGACTCCAGCTTCCCCGAGACGAGGCGCCTAGCGCCCACCGGGAGCAGCCGCCTGAGATAGGCGGGGTCGGCGTTGAAATAGACCAGCTCGAACGAGGCGCCTGATCCATCCTCGACCAGCACCTTGTAGGGTGCGCGCGCGCCGCGCCGTCCGCCGCCAGGCCGATGCTCGCTCACTGTCACCTCAACCGTCGCAAGCTCGCCGATCTTGGCGTCGGCGATGCGCGCGCTGACAGGGCGATCGATCACCGCGACGGGAAGGTGCCAGAGGAGGTCGATCACCCGGGCATGGGCGCCCCCATGGCGGGGAGCGAGCAGCTTACTCAGCCCCGCCTCGACCTTCGGCCCCACGCCCTTGAGCGAGCGCACGGTGGCAAACAAGGGAGCGAGCTTTGCAGGGCGCATGGACGACTCAATCGCTAAGATTTGCGACCCTATTGCATCCTCAAGCCTTGTGGGGAGGGATGGGTTGAGCAGCCTTGACAGCGTAATGCGCGCTCGCTCTAACCCGGGGTATCAGCTTGTGGAACCATCGACATGTCCGGCAGTGATATCGGAATGCGCCGCCGCCGGGCGCTATGGCGGGCCTCCCATCGGGGCTCGAAAGAGCTAGACTTTCTGCTCGGCCGCTATGCCGAGGCCGCACTCGACGGAATGAACTCCAACGATATCAGTATCTTCGAACGGCTGATCGACACCCCTGACCCCAAGATCGAGATGTGCCTGTTCGAAGGCCACTCCCTGGGAGACCGCGATCTCGACGAACTCATCGGCCTCGTCAGGCGTTTCCACGGGCTTGAGCAGCCCGGCTGATCTGCCCAAATCCGCAAATCATGGCCACCTCCAAGCTTCCATCCTTGCCGGTCGAGCAATTGCTCAGGCGCAGCCCAGCAATCGCCGGCGGCGTGCCGGAAGGGCTCGACGCGCTTCTTCTTGGCGAGCTTGCGCGCCATGCTCGCGAGTGCGGCATCGTGCTGCATGTTGCTCGCGACGCGAACCGTCTCTCGACGCTCGAAGAGGCGATCTCCTTCTTTGCCCCCGATGTGCAAGTCCTGAGCTTCCCGGCCTGGGACGGCGTGCCTTACGACCGCGTCGCGCCCAATGCCGAGACGATCGCCGAGCGGATTGCCACGCTTGCGGCTCTGATCGATCGCCCGCGCAAGGCAACGCAGGCGCTCGTGGTTCTGACCACGATCCACGCCGCACTCCAGCGCGTGCCGCCACGCGAATTCATCGCCGGCTCGAGTATGACGCTTCATGCCGGCGACGTCACCAACATGAAAGAGCTGATCGACCGGCTCGAAGCCTCGGGCTATGCGCGCTCGGGGACCGTGGTCGATCCCGGCCAATATGCGGTGCGCGGCGGCATCCTCGATCTGTTTCCCCCAGGCGGAGAGCCGGTGCGTCTCGACTTCTTCGGCGACACGCTCGAATCGATCAGGGCCTTCGAGCCCGAGACGCAGCGCACCAAGGCGCGGCGGGAGGAGGTAGAGCTCCTGCCCATGAGCGAGATGATGCTGACACCCGAGGTGCGCCGCGCCTTCCGCCAGCGTTACGTCGAGCTGTTCGGTCCCGTGACCGGCGAGGACCCGCTTTACGAGTCGATCTCGGCAGGGCGACAGCATCAGGGCATGGAGCATTGGTTGCCTTTATTCCATGATCGCCTCGAGACTCTGTTCGACTATCTGCCCGGTAGTGTCGTCAGCCTCGACCCTCTCGCCGATGATGCCAGGGCGAGGCGGCTCGAGCAGATCGCCGACCATTACGACGCGCGCGCACAGGCGCTCGAGCGCAAGGCCTTCGGCGCGCCGCCGTACAATCCAGTTCCGCCCGAGAGCCTCTTCCTCAGCGAGCAAGACTGGCAGAAGGAGATGGCGGGCCGAAAAGTGATTGCGCTCGATCCCTTCGAGCACCCCGAGCAGGCCGGCGCCAACATCGTGTCCTTCGGGGGCAGGCAGGGGCGTACCTTCGCCGCCGAGCGCCAGACCGAGGGGCTCAACGTGTTCGATGCCGTCGTGGCGCATGCAGAGCGCCTGCACGGCGAGGGCCAGCGCGTGCTCGTCGCCTGCTGGTCGAACGGCGCGCGCGAGCGGCTGGCTGCGCTCCTTGCCGAACATGGTGGCGGCGAAACCAAGAGTGTCACGAGCTTCGCCGAGGCCCTCGCGCTACCCGCGTCGACGACTGCCGTGGCGGTGCTTCCGCTCGAGACCGGCTTCGAGGCGCCGGGGCTTGCCGTGATCGGCGAGCAGGACATCCTCGGCGATCGCCTTGTGCGCAAGTCGCGCACGAAGCGTGGCAGCGACGTGCTAACCGAGGTGTCGAGCCTGTCGGTCGGCGATCTCGTGGTCCATGCCGACCACGGCATTGGCCGCTTCGCCGGTCTCGCGACCATCGAGGCTGCAGGCGAGCCGCATGATTGCCTCGAAGTGCACTATGCCGGCGGTGACAAGCTTTATCTGCCCGTCGAGAATATCGAACTTCTGAGCCGCTATGGCTCCGATGAATCAGGCGTGCAGCTCGATAGGCTCGGCGGCGTCGGCTGGCAGTCGCGGAAAGCGCGTCTCAAGCAGCGCATCCGTGACATGGCCGAGAAGCTGATCAAGGTCGCCGCGCTCCGGGAGCTTCGCCAGGCCCCAGTGCTCAATCCGCCCGACGGTGTCTATGAGGAGTTCTCGGCGCGCTTTCCTTACGAGGAGACCGACGACCAGCAGACGTCGATCGGCGCGGTGCTCGGAGATCTCGCCAGCGGCCGGCCCATGGACCGGTTGATCTGCGGTGACGTCGGTTTCGGCAAGACCGAGGTGGC
This sequence comes from uncultured Alphaproteobacteria bacterium, assembly GCA_963732205.1. GTDB lineage: Bacteria > Pseudomonadota > Alphaproteobacteria > Rhizobiales > Methyloligellaceae > Methyloceanibacter. The sequence goes on along the minus strand of CAVSYE010000003.1, from coordinate 211,465 downwards.
GCTCAGGGCAAGCCTGATCGCCGTGCTTGCCGGCAAGCAGGTCGCCGTCGTCGTGCCGACCACTCTGCTCGCGCGCCAGCACTACCACACCTTCACCGACCGCTTCCGCGGCTTCCCCGTCAAGATCGCGCACGCCTCACGGCTCGTGAGCCCCAAAGAGCGCGCCGAGGTGAAGCAGGGGCTGAAGTCGGGCGACATCGATATCGTCATCGGCACGCACGCGCTGCTGGCCAAGGGCATCGAGTTCGCCGATCTCGGGCTTCTCATCGTCGATGAGGAGCAGCACTTCGGCGTGCAGCACAAGGAGCGGCTGAAACAGCTCCGCGAGGACGTGCATGTGCTCACTCTCACCGCGACGCCGATACCGCGCACGCTGCAACTTGCACTGTCGGGCGTACGCGAGATGTCGCTCATCTCGACACCCCCCGTCGATCGGCTTGCCGTACGCACCTATGTGATGCCCTTCGATCCCGTCATCTTGCGCGAGGCCTTGCTGCGCGAACGCTATCGCGGCGGGCAGACCTTTTACGTGGTGCCGCGCATCTCGGATCTCGACGACGCGGCGGCCTTCCTCGCCGAGCACGCACCCGAGCTTAAGGTCGGCCGCGCGCACGGACAGATGGCAAGCCGCGAGCTCGACCAGGTGATGAACGCCTTCTACGACCGCCAATACGATGTGCTGCTCTCGACCTCGATCGTCGAATCCGGCCTCGACATTCCCTCCGCCAACACGCTGATCGTGCACCGCTCCGACATGTTCGGCCTTGCCCAGCTCTATCAGCTGAGGGGACGCGTCGGGCGCTCCAAGATCAGGGCCTATGCGTATTTCACCATCCCGGCCGATGCACGTCTGACGCTCGCTGCCGAGAAGCGTCTCAAGGTGCTGCAGTCGCTCGACACGCTCGGCGCCGGCTTCGCGCTCGCGAGCCACGACCTCGACATCAGGGGCGCCGGCAACCTCTTGGGCGAGGAGCAGTCGGGTCATATCCGCGAGGTCGGCTACGAGCTCTACCAGTCGATGCTTGAGGAAGCGGTTGCCGCCATCAGGGGCGGCGAGGGCGCCGTGATCGAGGATCAATGGAGCCCGCGCATCAATCTCGGAACCTCGGTGCTGATCCCCGAAGACTATGTGCCAGACCTGCAGGTGCGGCTCGGGCTCTATCGGAGGCTGTCAGGCGTCGAAAGCCATGACGCGATCGAGGCTTTCGCGGCGGAGCTGATCGATCGCTTCGGTCCTCTGCCGCAGGAGGTGCGCCATCTCCTCGACGTGGTGGAGATCAAGGGCCTCTGCCGCCAAGCCGGAATCGAGCAGATCGACGCCGGGCCTAAGGGCGCCGTCATCGCCTTCCGCAACAAGACCTTCGCTAACCCCGAGGGGCTGATCGCCTTCATCCGCGATGAGAGCAAGAAGGTGAAGCTCCAGCCCGACCACCGGCTCATCTATTACGGCAACTGGCAGTCTCCCGAGGAGCGGCTCGAAGGCGCCCGCGAATTGCTGAAACGTCTGGTCAAGATCGCCCAAGCCGTGAAGCGCGCCGCATAGGTCGGCCCTGCACTTAATTGGCGTAAGCCTTCTCCAGGCCCACACTCCGGCAGAGGAGCCCAAAGAGAAGGCGTCCAACCGCGTGCGGCTGAACGCCTGAAACGTTGCGCTCGGAGAGGGAAAGTCCGGCGCTTGCGAGCCACATCTCGGCTAGACGGGGGGCATGACCGATGAAAACGATGTGGCTGCCTCATCCTTATCGGATACCTGACCTGTGCGCACTTTGATCCATATCAAGCGAGCCACCTTTTTCTCGACCCGTTAGGGGCAGGCCCGGAAATTAAACCTGCTGCAAAATCTCACCGCGGAGGATGCGGCCCTGTGCATCGCGCGGGATCTGGCGCACCACGAGCAGCTTGTCGGGGAATTTGTATGGCGCGACGCGACGGCCCTCGAGAAAGGCGATGAACTCATCGAGCGAGACGGGCTCATCCGGCTTCGGCGAGACCGCAGCGAAGATGCGGTCGCCGAGCAAGGGATCGGGCAGGGTGAAGCAGGCAGCATCGAGAAATCCGGGAAAAGCCTGATAGAGTCCGTCGAGCTCGCTCGCCGCGATGGAAAAGCCGCCGTGATGCAGGAGCTCGGCATCATGGATCAGTCGCAAGCTCCGCGCGACACCGTCCTCCTTGATCTCGGCGCGCTGCCCTGCGGCGACAAAGCCCTCGCCGTCCGGAACAAGCGGACCACTGCGCGCCCCTCCCGGCACCACCGGGCCGCGGAGGAGAACCTCGCCCTCGCGCGCTTCCGGAGTTTCCTTGCGAAGCCGCGTCTCGACGAATACGGCGCTATCGCCATCCTCGCTGACCTTGACCGGTCCAAGCGGCAGCGGCGAGTGAGCGAGCCTCGTCTCGCGGCGAAGCACGATGCTGGCGAGATCGCCGAGCGGATAAAGATCGAAGAGGAGGGCGCCCGTCCCGAGCGACAGTGGAAGCGTATGCTCGAACGTCGTCCACACCGCGCCGACGCGTCGCAGCGAGCATCTTCGCTCTTCCAGCACGCGGTCCTTGGCAAGCTCTTCCAGGACCGGCGAGGGGAGCGCGGTGACTGTGGCGCCCGAGGCAAGCATCTGCTCCACGAACCCCGCATAGTCGAAGGGCTGGTGTTGCGCCAGCACGGCCCCGCTGATGAGCCACGGTGCGAGCGCAAGCGCCAGTCCCGCCGGTCCGGTCAGCGGGTAGGGGTTCAAGATCACGTCGCGGCTGTCGAGAGAGAGCGCAAGCACGGTCATCGCCCCTTGCGCGAGCAGCTCGTCCTCGCTGCGATAGACCGGGATGAACGCCTCGCCGGCGCGTGCGGTGAACGTGATGAGGGCAGATCCTTGGCGCGGCCGCGGCGGAAGCGGCGTTGCGCCGGGACGCGCCAGGATCGCTTCGTCGAGCGAGGCGACGCCGTCGGGCAGGTCCTGGCCGAAGGCGAGCACGAAACGGACGAAGACATGAGGTCCGGCAACGCGGCAGAGCTCTTCGGCCGGCGTCGCCGCCGCAAAGGTCGAGACTCCGATCAGAGCCTTCGGCTCGAGCAGCTCGCACACTTTGGCGATCTCATAGCCCCGCCACAGCATGGGCAGAACGGCAACCGCAAGCCCGGCCCGCCAAGCTGCGAGAAGCGTGAGCGGCTGGAGCGCAAGATTGGGAAGCTGCACCGCGATCCTGTCGCCGGGCTCGAGCCCGATCTCGACGAAGAAGGAAGCGAGCGCATCGACCGCGGCATCAGCTTCGGCAAAGCTATAGCGATGGGACCGCCCGAGCTTGAGCGCCTCGGTGTTGGGCGGGTCCGATAAAGCAAGCGCGTCAGGTCTTTGCCGGGCGCGGCGCCTGAGCAGCCCTTCAGCGGTGAGCGGCGGTTCGGGCCTCTCGGCCTCCGTCTCCCTCTCGGGCGCTGCGAGCGTGCTCATCGTCGCATGGATCAGTGTTGCGCGGCGCTCTCGCCGGATTGAGAAGACGTCTCGGGCTCGATCCACCAGCTATCGATCTGGTAGCCATAAAGCGGAGTCATCTCCGGCCGCTTCAGTTCGCGCCAATGCGCGACCCATTGCCGGGGCAGATGGAACAACGGGATGACATAATCGCCGGAGAGCAGCACGCGATCGAGCGCGCGCACCGCCGACACGAAGCTATCCTCGTCCTCCGCCTTGAGCATGGCCTCGATCACGGCATCGACGGCCCTACTCTTCACGCCTGGATAATTGAACGAGCCTTCGGTCACCGCAGCCTGGCTCCCCCAGCGAAACGACTGCTCGTTTCCCGGCGACAGTGAGACCGGCCAGTAATACTGGATCATGTCGAAATCGTAGGTCTGCTTGCGCCGCTGATATTGGGCCGAGTCAACTTGACGGATTCGCGCGTCGATTCCTACCTGTTTCAGGGCGGCGGCATAGGTGAGGAGAAGCCTCTCCTGGGCGCGCGTCGCCGCCAGAATCTCGAATTGGAACGGCTCGCCCGTGGCGACATTGACGAGCTTGCCGCCCTTCAATTGGTAGCCCGCCTTCTCAAGCAGCGCGAGCGCCTCCAGCCTGCCTTCGCGATTCTCTCCCGAGCCGTCGCTCTCGGGAAGTGCGTAACTCCCGTCCAGGATGGCGGGCTTCACCTGATCGAGGTAAGGCGTGAGCAACGCCCGCTCGGTCGCGTCGGCAGGATGGCCGTGCGAGGAGAGATCCGAGCGTGCGAAATAGCTTTCCGTCCGCGCATATTGACCGTGATAGAGCGTGCGGTTGACCCACTCGAAGTCGAACAGCTTGATCAGGGCTTCGCGCACGCGTTGGTCGGCGAAAAGCGAACGGCGCGTGTTGAAGACGAGTGCCGACATGCCGGCCGGCGTCTCGAGCGGCAGTTCCTCCTTGATCACGCGCCCGTCGCGAAGCGCAGGGAAGTCGTAGCCTTCCGTCCAGCGCGTCGGGTCATCCTCCTCGCGGAATTGGACCAGCCCCGACTTGAACGCCTCGAACATGCTGCCCGCGTCACGATAATAGTCGAAGCGAATCTCATCGAAATTATACCGCCCGCGATTGACGGGAAGATCGCGTCCCCAATAGTTGGGATCGCGCTTGAACGTGATGGACTTGCCGGGATCGACCTTGTCGATGACGTAAGGCCCGCTGCCGACGGGGGGAGTGAGCGAGGTCGTCTCGAACGTGTCGGGATTGATGAGATGCTTCGGCAGGACCGGCATCAGCCCGATGATGAGCGGCATCTCGCGGTCGCCGCTATGATCGAAGGTGAAGCGCACTTTGCGTTCGCCGATCTTCTCCACCTTGGTGACCTTCTTGTAGTAGGAGCGGTGATTGGGGCGCCCGTGATCGCGGAGCAGTTCGAGCGAGAAGATCACGTCGTCGACGGTGACCGGCAACCCATCGGAGAATTTCGCCCGCGGGTCGAGAGTGAACTCGACATAGCTTCGGTCTGGTGGCGTCTCGACGCTCTCGGCGATCAGCCCGTAAAGGGTGAAGGGCTCGTCATTGGCGCGCGCGAGCAGGCTCTCATAGACGTAGTCACGCACGCCGTCAGCAGGCTCGCCCCTGACGATCAGGGGGTTCAGGCTGTCGTACGAGCCCTGCATGGCGAATGTCATGCGGCCGCCCTTCGGCGCGTCCGGATTAACGTAGGGAAACTGAGTAAAGCCCGCCGTCTCGTGCGGGCTTCCGTGCATGGCGATCCCGTCTGCCGCGATCGCCTGGTTGCTGCCAGGCGGGAGCAGGAGCGCCAGGATCAGCAATGAAATAGGGGCTTTCAACGGGGCCGGCGCATGGCTATAGATGCATTCCGCATTGCAGCACGACTTAAGGGTAATATCGCTCGCAAGGCAATCCGGCGCGGCGGTTCGGGCATGCTAACGAAGAAGGTTTGGCCTCTGAAACGGGGGTCCAAGAAAGTCCTCGGACGCGGCCGTCAGCCACGCCTACGCCTCATTTCGGGTATTGACCCTAATCGCAAAGACGCGGGGACGGGGCTATACGGTTCAAGACCTGAACCGACCCGCGAGAAAAGGGAAAGGTCGATTGATGATCTGGTCCAGGGATCGGTTTAACACGCTGCGCGGCAGCGCTGGTCGAGGGATGATTTACGCAAGCGCCACAGTGCTTGCCCTTGGTGTCGCTATGCCTTTCGCCATGGCGCAGTCGCAGAGCGAAACCGTTCCCAAGACCTATTCGAAGGCGCAAAAGACGACGCAAGCGGCACCGCCTGCGGGTGCTCCCGCCGCCGGCGATACCGGGGCTCCCGCTCCGGAAGACGCCTGGGTCAAGCTCTGCATGAAGAACGATCAGACCCAGAACAAGCAGATCTGCCTCATCAACCACGAAGGCCTCGAGCCGAACACCGGCATGGTGCTGATTGCCGCCGCGGTGCGTCAGGCTGAAGGCGAGGACAAGCAGCAGCTTCTCGTCAGAGTGCCGACCGCCTACGCGCTCGTGATCCCCGCCGGCGTGCAGATCAAGATCGACGATAACCAGCCGATCCAGCTGCAATACACGCTTTGCTTCCCGACCAGCTGCCAAGTGCAGATGGAGCTCACCAAGGAGATGTTCGACTCCATGCGCAAGGGCAAGCAGATGGTCGTGGCCGCCATGAACATCCAGCAAAAGACAATGGGCTTTCCCGTGCCGCTGACCGGCTTCGCCAAGGCCTATGACGGCCCACCGGTCGACAATGCCAAGTACGAGGAATCCCGGCGCCAGCTGATGGAAGTGTTCCGCAAGCGCCAGCAGGAGCTCGCCGCCAAGGCGGCCGAGGCGCAGCAGAAGAAGGAAGCGCAACAGACTGCGCCGGCAGCATCGGCCAATACCTTGGCGGCGCCGAAGAAGATCGCACCACCCGCTCAGTAGCGCTGGGCTCTCAAGCCACATTGTGAAGGCCGCGCCGGTTCGCCCGCGCGGCCTCATTCGTTTCAGGAGTGTCCGCCTCGAGGAGAGCGCACGGACCTTAGCCGGCCTCAATGCTCCTGCAGGAAGCGGAAGCGGAAAATGCCGCCACGCAGGTCTTCGAACAACTCAGACACCTGCGGATGGCGTAACGGCTCGTCCGAAGAATTCGGCGATGAGATTCTGCTCCGAGACATAGGCGATGTACTCGGTGTCCGCGTTCTCAGCGAGCAAGTGATAGAAGGGCTGATCCTTGTTGGGCCTCGCGTCCTGCGGAATGGAGCGGTACCATTCCTCAGTGTTGCTGAAGGTGGGATCAACGTCGAAGATCACGCCACGGAACGGATAGAGCCGATGGCGAACCACCTGGCCGATCTGAAACCTGGCGTTGCGGACGGTAGACATCATACGAACCCTGTCCCCGAGTCTTTTATCACGAATAAGATCGAAGCCCGTGGGGACTGTCAACTTAAGTTAAGCAAGTTCAAGACCAGCGCCGGTTCGACCACATGAACTGCTCTGGCGTCTCACGAATCCACGTCTCGAAATGGCGTTGGATGGCCGCAGTGATGTTGCGGATGTCCTCGGCCTGATTGTTGGTGCGGGGAATCCTGAGCTCGTTGACGTTGACGTCGAAGACGGCCCTGTTGCCGATGCGCATGCAGCGGCCGATCCAAATGCGCGCGCCGACTCTCCGCGCGATCATCGCCGCGATCGGCATGCTCTTGGCCGGATGGCCGAAGAACGGAACCTCGATGCCGTTGGCGTCCCACAGATCCGAGATGAAACCGAGCCGGCCGCCTTGGCGCACATAATCCATGATCAGGCGCGCGGTCTTCTGTGTCTCGTCCTGGCCTGCCGTCCGCCCACGGCCGAACAGGCCACCGGGATAGAGAGCCACTCTCTGCGAGCGTAAATAGCGATCGACATAGGGATTCTTGACTTGGCGATAGACGCCAGCCGGGCGCACGCCCGCAAGCGTGACCGGCCACATGCCGAGCTCCCAATTGCCCATGTGCATGGTGACGATGAGCGCAGGCCCCATCTTGTCCTTGTAGCGGCCGATCCAGTGGCCGTTGGTGACGTGCAGCCTGCCGGGGTCTTGGATAATGCGGTCGATGCACATGGTCTCGACCATCACGCGGCCAAGATTCTCCCACGCTGCGAGCGCGATTTGCTCGCGCTCTTCCGGCGTCTTCTCAGGGAAGGCGCGCTCGAGATTAGCCAGCGCTCGCTTGTGGCGGCGATTGCGCCGGCCGATAAGCCGCCATGCCTTGGCTGAGATCGCGCAAGCGAGGTCGAGCGGAAATAGCCTGACGAGACCGATCAAAAAGCGCAAACCGACATATTCGGCCTGATAGCGCAGGTCCTTGAAAAACGGGAGCTTCTCGGGCGCTGGCGCAGCCACTACTCGGTCCTTGTTGTTGCAGCGGCTCTTGCCGGGAGGGGGAGCACCCTCGTGGCAAATGCGCTTTCCCCCGTCAAGCCTCGGCACCCCGCATCAGCCGGGGCAGGGCGCTCGGCGGCTCTAGTCCGGCGCGCATGATCATGCGACGCAGAGGAGGAAATGCCGCAAGCCCGTGCAGAACGATGCCGCGCGCCGCCTGGAGCGGAACAAAACCCGTGAGCAGCGAGCGATTGAGAACATCGACACCGACCGTGCGCGAGAGCACGTCAACCCGTCGCGCGCGAACGTAGGATTGAAGCACATCGTCGCCGCCGGGATCGGCGCCGCGCGCCCGCGCTTCTGCGACACAATCGGCGAGAGCCGCGGCATCCCTCAAGCCCAGATTGAGGCCTTGCGCTCCGATCGGCGGCAGGATGTGGCCGGCCTCTCCCACAAGGGCGGTGCGCCGCGCGGCGAGGCTCTTTGCGGTCAGACCGGCGACAGGAAACGAGCTCCGCGGACCCACGCCCTCAATTTGGCCGAGAAGCCCATTGAGTTGATCAGCGAGAGCATCGGCGAATTTGTCCTCGTCGCAGTCCATGAGCGAACCGATATCCGAGGTCGAGCCGACCAGGATCAAAGCGGAAGCGCGCGGATCGGGAAGGGGAACCGTGGTGAACGAGGCGCCCTCGCAATGGAGTTCGATCGCAACCCCGTCATGGGGCCGGCTATGGCGGAAACTCGAGGCGATCGCGCCCTGCTCGTACCGCCATTCGCTCGTGTCGATTCCTGCAGCCGCGCGGCAAAGCGAGCGCCGTCCGTCTGCCGCCACGACCAGACGGGCGGTTAGGGTGGCTCCGCCATCGCAATCGAGGGTTACGGTCCGATCCTCGACACTGACGCGCGCGACGCTCGAAGGGATGACCGTGCGGAGCACCTCGCGCGCTCGGGCGTAGAGGGCCTCGACCAGCGTGGTATTGGCGATGTTGTAGCCGAAGGCGGGAAGTCCAAGCTCGCTCGCTCTGAACTCGATGTCGGGGGCGCGGATCAGGCTCCGCGACAAATCGATAATGCGGATGGCCTTGAGCGGCGCTGCCTCCGCCGCGAGGCGATCGAAAACGCGAAGCGCCTTGAGGAGGTCGACTGAGCTCACGAGCAGAGCTGCCGTTCTCGTCTCGGCCGCGGCACCGCGGGTCGGGGGAGGCGGTCCGACCAGAGCAACCTCCGCCCCGGCATGAGCGAGCGCAAGCGCCGCGGCGATCCCCGCCGGGCCCGCTCCGACGACAGCAACCTCGCAGTCCTGCTTGGTGCTCATTCCGTACCTTCACCGCCGTTGGCCTGAGCCGCGCCTAGGCTACCGCCCTGAAGCGTCCGTTGCCATGAGGACAAACCCGGTAGGGCCGCGGCAAACCCCCTTTTTTCGTTTACGACCTTTCCCACCGCCGCATTCGTCAAGCTGGCGCCTGTTGCCCGGCGGCCACATGATGTCATAAAAGTTGGAAGAATCACGATTTATAACAATGCCTTAACCGCGCCTCGGATAGGCTTGCTTGCCGCTCTTGCCAAGCGCATTCTCTGCCAGCCGGAGTTGTTCGATGCGAAGGCAGATTGCCATTGCCGCATTGATTGCCGCGCTGCCGCTTGGCAGTGCGCCGGCCTTTGCATTCCAAGAGCAGCCGGTGCCCTCGGCCGCAGCGGAAGCCACGCCTCAGGCCAAGACTGCACCGCTTCAACTGGCCACGCCGGGCGTCACTGCCGACCAGAAGAAAGATACCGGCGGGCTAAAGATCTTCGGCCACAATCTCTTCCCAAAGCTCGATTTTGGTCTCGAGCTTCTCTATGGCCAGGACGAGCAGCAATTGCAGCTTGAGCAGGGACCGACGTTCGACGACACGCAGCAGGACGTCACCGTGCTCGGGAAGGTCAAGCGTCACTTCTAGAATGTGGGGCCTGGGCCTCCGCACATGCTCGGGCAGGGCGCAAGAGGCCGCCTGACCTCGTCTCATGATCAAGCGCATCGCTGCCGCCTCTGTCCACGTGCTGACCGCCTCTGGCGCGGTGCTCGCACTTCTCGCACTTCAAGCGGCGCACGCGGGCGATATCCACATGATGTTCGTCTGGCTCGGGATCGCTCTCGTGGTGGATGCGGTCGACGGCCCGCTCGCGCGTGCTATTGACGTAAAGGCGGTGCTTCCGCGCTTCAGCGGCGAGCGTCTCGACCTCATCGTCGATTATCTCACTTACGACGTGGTTCCCGCCTTTGCGTTGATCCAGTCGGATCTCCTGCCCGAACCGTTCCGCTTGCCGGCGGCAATCGCCATCCTGTCGTCGAGCCTGTTCCATGTCTCCGATGTCGAGAGCAAGACCAAGGACGGATATTTCGTCGGCTTCCCGGCCATCTGGAACATCGTCCTTCTCTATCTCTTTGCGCTGTCGCCGCCGCCTTATGTATCGCTCGCTATCGTCGCAATCTTCGTTGCGCTCACCTTCGTGCCAGTCCTCTACGTGCACCCCTTCCGCGTCGCGCGGCTTCGCCCGCTCACTTGCGTTGTGACGCTGATCTGGATAGGCGCTGCGGCGATCGCGGTAACACGATCGTTCCCGTCACCGCTCTGGGTCCAAATCCTTCTTCTCGTCACGGCAGCCTATTTTTCTGCCATCGGCTTCGCCCGCTCGCTCGCTAAGAGGTGAAGTTTCCACTCGGTTTATGTGCTTATGGACCTCTCTCTCTGCCTAAGCTAAAGCTCAAGTGGGGACCTCATCTTCGCGGGCGACTAATTCCTCAAATCGCATGTCTCTCCTCGACTGGCTCACCGATCCGCATGCCTGGGCAAGCTTCATCACGCTTTCCGCGATGGAGATCGTGCTCGGCATCGACAACGTCGTGTTCATCTCGCTGTTGGTGTCGCGCATGGCGCCCGAGCAGCGGCTGACGGCGCGTCGCGTCGGTCTCTCGCTTGCGCTCGTCTTCCGCGTCATCATGCTCGGCGGTATCGCCTACATCATCCACTTGACGACGCCGATCTTCTCCATCGGCGGCTACGACTTCTCCTGGCGCGACTTGATCCTCATTGCCGGCGGCCTGTTCCTGTTGGTCAAGGGCACGCGCGAGATGCATCACGATATCGAAGGCGGGGACGAGGAGGAGACAAGCACCGGCGCGCGCGTGGCCGATGCGATGGCCTCGGCGATTCTCCAGATCGCCATTATCGACCTCGTCTTCTCCATCGACTCGATTATCACCGCCGTCGGCATGGCCGATCATGTTGAGGTGATGATAGCCGCCGTGGCTGTTGCCATCCTCGTCATGTATTTCGCGTCCGAGCCTGTCGCCAAGTTTATCGAGCGGCATCCGACCACCAAGATGCTTGCGCTCTCCTTCTTGCTTCTCATCGGCGCGGCCTTGATCGCCGACGGCTTCCACTTCCATATTCCACGCGGCTACATCTACTTTGCCATGGCCTTCGCCGCCGCCGTGGAGGTGGTCAACGTCACCGCCATGCGGAGACGCCAGCGGGCGAGGGCCGCCGCGCGCGCAAAACCTCAAGCCAAACAAGCAAAGCCTTAAGATGGCGCGGGGTGGGGCCTGCCCGCTTCTATCTTAACTTTGTCTTGGAATTCTCTTGGCTTAGCCGCAAATTGACCCCCTTTGCCGGGCCTATCGCCCTGTCAGTTCCACGACAACAAAAAGGGGAAGCGATGAAAATCGGCGCATTCGTGATCGCCGCGGGGCTTGCCCTCCCGGCCGCAAGCGCTCTTGCCGAGCCCGTCACGCTCGCCGCGGATGAGCTCCGCCAGGCGATCAGCGGCAAGACGGTCTATCTCAACATCTCTGGCTTCGAGCTGCCCATCCGCTACGCCGCCAACGGCCGCATGAGCGGAAAGATGAGCATGGTTGCCGCGAGCTTCTCGCGCGGCGACGGCTCTTCCGATCACGGCAAATGGTGGGTCGCCGACGACCAGCTTTGCCAGCAATGGTCGAGCTGGTTGGATGGCAAGAGCTATTGCTACAAGCTCACGCGGAATGGCTGGAGCGTGCGGTGGGTGCGCAATGACGGCCACTCCGGCACCGCCCGCATCGGCGGCTGATCGCTCTACCGCCCGATCTATCAAGCGAGCTTGATCGTGCAAGAGCCGCCTCAGGGCGGCTCTTCTGCTTCCTGGGAAGGCATGGTGATGCGTTGCCGCAACAGACAGTCGGAAACACGACAGCGCGTGCGAGACTCAACTCTCGCGACGTTGCTGGTAACTGCGCGTTTGCGTTAGGGTGCAAAAATAGTATCGCGCAGCGTTTCTTGTGCCTATGAGTGGCACACGGTTGCGTTTGTAGCGTCACCATTTAGCGTAAGTAGCGTTGTCCTCAGATTCTCGCCATATCGATGTGTTGCGCCGTGGCCCGCGTGTGTGGAACGCGTGGCGAGCCGAACACCCGGACACCGTCCCCAACCTGGGCGGCATCACCCTGAGCGCCGCCGAGCGGCAGATGGGCCCGATCAACGGTGGCCCCATCAATCTTGCGGGAGCGCGTCTTAGGCATGCGTCGCTGCGCTTCGCCACACTGAGCGGCGCCGATCTTTCCGGCGCCGATCTTTCCGATACCGACCTCAGCGAGGCGCGGTTGAACGGCGCCAATCTGTCCGGCGCCGATCTGACCGAGGCTCTGCTCGATCAGGCCGACTTCGCCGGCGCCTGCCTCGCCGGCGCCGATCTTTCCGGCACCAGCCTGATCGAGGTCCGCAACGTCACCCAAGCCCAGCTCGACGAGGCGATTGGCGACCTCTTGACCGTCGTGCCGCCGCATTTGAGCCGTCCGCGGTCCTGGACCCGGTCGGTCTCCCATGTCGTGGGCGGCACGCAGCTGCGTCCGGCTCCCGAGGAGCTGCCAAAAAGGGATTCTGTGCCCGAAGAGAGGCCGGTGCGGGGTCCGGCGTTAAGGGGCCCTGCGCCGCAAGTGAGGGGTGAGCGAGTGTCGTGGCTTGTCGGCGGCCCGCGCTCGGGCGATACGCGCCGGTCGACCACGCCCCTGCGCGGTCCGGAGCGAGTTTAGCCTCGACGGCGCTGAGGCCTACCGGGGCACCTAGTCGGCTCTTGAGCTCGGGACTGCAGCTGGCGGATGGGGAGGGATTCGAACCCTCGAGACGCTTGCGCGCCTGCCGGTTTTCAAGACCGGTGCCTTCAACCACTCGGCCACCCATCCTTGGCGGATTTCCGCGCTTCGTTTAGCACAAAATAGGAAGTTGCCCACCAAGGGGCCTCACCACCTACCTGCAAATCCACTGCGGGTGCAACAGCCACGGCAGCCAAGGCGCGGACTCGAACACGACGATTGCCGCGCTATTACCGCGCAGACTTGCTGGGGGCGTCATCCTCTTTCGGCGCGATGATCTCTAGGGAGCCATGGCGCGCGCCGGCGGAGTTGGAGTGGTCAGTGGCCTATGCAGACACCCTCTAGACTCGAGCCCTTCCGAATATGATGCAGGTGGCGCCTTGCCGTCTTAAAGTTCCACTCAACCCCGGCGCACTTGCGGCTTGCCAAGCGCATCAGCCTGCCGCCGCCACGCTCCTTAATCTCCTAGATCGGCGGAAGGGTTATAACCAGTCGGCCACCCATCCTTAAGGGTTTCGGGCTTTTTCTAAGCGAACGGGCAGGCAATTACCACCGGCGGAGCGTAACGCCCTTCTGCGGCGAGCCGTCCTGCCTTATTCTCCACCGTCGAATATTCGAGCCGAGGTGCGCAATATGAAGATCCTGATTGCCGCATTGACCGCAGCCCTCACGCTGGCTTTCGTGGAGCTTAGCTTCGGTGGAAGCGAGGCGACGGCGGCGTACTATTCAGAGAACTATTGCAAGAATCGCTACAATCTCTGCCTCGCCCGCTGCCCGGACAGAGTTCGGTGCTTCAGCCGCTGCCTGACGCAATATCGGTATTGCACGCCTCCGGCGCCTTCGCTCGGTGAGTTGCTGTAGGCTGTCGGCGGGGGAGGGGCGCGGTCACTCTTCCCGCCCATTTCTGATACGCCGCGCGTGTGGATCAATTCGCCCGCCGCTGCATTTTGCTTGTGTAGACAGCAATCCGCGCCCCTTCTTAGGTGCATGACGGGCAGAACAGATCCTTACGGCCGCGATGCCACGCGCCCCTACCACATTCCGCTGAAGGGCTGGTGGCAGGTCGCCCAGAGAGTCTGGAGCGAAGCATCCCGCGATAATCTCTCCGTGATCTCGGCGGGCTGCGCCTTCTACGCGCTCTTCGCCATCTTTCCCGCGTTGTCGGCACTGATCGCGCTTTATGGCCTGACGACCGATCCGGTAACGATCGAGAATCAGTTCGGCATGCTGTCGTCTGTGCTGCCGACCGAGGCCTATGATATCGTCATCGATCAAGTGCGCATCCTCGCCGCGACCTCGAACCGGACCCTGGGCTGGAGCTTCGGGGTAAGCCTTGCCCTGTCGATCTGGAGCGTGATGTCGCTGACGCAAGCGATCTTCGCCGCCCTCAACATCGCCTATGAGGAGGAGGAGAGACGGAGCTTCTTGCGCTTCTATTTGAGCGCCTTCGTCGTCGCGCTCGCCGGCATCATCGGCGGTGTGGTGATGCTGCTCGCCATCGTCTACGTGCCGCTCCTGTTCGCCTATGCCGGCTACCTGGAAGGCTACGAGGAGATCGTCGCCATCGCGCGCTGGCCGATCATGGCGCTGTTCGTGCTCTTTCTCCTCGCCGCGCTCTATCGCTACGGCCCGTGCCGGCCGAGCCCGAAATGGTCCTGGGTCAGCGTGGGATCGCTGTTTGCCACCGCGCTCTGGCTGCTCGCCTCTGCCGGCTTCTCCTATTATGTCGCGCACTTCGCCCAATACGACAAATTCTACGGCTCGCTTGGCGCCGTGATCGTGCTGCTCTTCTGGCTCTACCTCACCTTCTACATCGTGCTGGTCGGTGCCGAGATCAACGCCGAGCTCGAATTGCAAACGGCGCAAGACACGACGCAGGGCAAACCGCGACCCGTGGGCCAGCGCGGCGCGTTCGTCGCCGACCACGTCGCGGGAGGCCCGCAAGGAGACCTGCGCCCGGTGAGCGCCGTAACCAATCCATCGAAAGCTGAACGCAGCGGCGGAAGCGGCGAAGCTCAGATCTGATCTGTCGCGCTTCCCCGCAATAATCGGCGTCGCACCAAGCCTGCGCAAATTACGAACAATGCGCCGAGCGTCGCGCCGACAATCCACACAGTATGTGCCGTAGCCGGATCGAGATTGGCGGTGAATAGGGGATCTTTGGCGATGATCTCGCCGCCGATCCAGCCGAGTAGCGCAGCACCCGCCCATACCACGATGGGGAAGCGCTCGAGGAGCGACATGACCATGGCCGCGCCGGCCATGATCAAGGGAATGCTGACAGCAAGACCGAACATCAGAAGCGCGTAACTTTGCGGTGCTTCGAATTTCTCGGCGACCGCAGCAATGGCGACGACATTGTCCAGGCTCATCACGACGTCGGCGATGGCGACGATTCTAATGGCGCGCAAGAGATTGTCGACCGGCTCGATCTCCTTGCTTCCGCCATTCTCGTCGGGACCGAGCAGCTTCACGGCGATCCACAACAGGAGCGCGCCGCCGATGAGCTTGAGATAAGCCACCTGCATCAAGGTGGAGATCGCTCCGGCGAACACGACACGAAGGGTGATGGCGACGATAGTGCCGAGCACGATACCCCACAGCCGTTGCTGTGGCGGCAGCTTGCGGCAAGCAAGCGCAATGACGACGGCGTTGTCGCCCGACAACAGGATGTCGATCCAAATGATCTGCAGGACGGCAAACCAGAAGCCGGGATCCTCAACGGTCATGCTATTGTTTGCCCCCTCCTACACGACACGTGTTAGGCCGGCCCTGCCAGCCTGGTTGCTTACCCATTGCCGCCAAAAGCGGCAAGGACAAGACGCATATATGCTTTTTGGAATGAGATTGAAGGAGGCGGCTGCCGTTTAGTTTCGCGCGCGAAGGTCAAGTTTTCAGCCGTAGTTCTCCGGCCACGACAAGCGTGGATTGATCGCTTATGCTCGCAATCGTCTAGCAAGCGAATCGGGCCATTTGGCCCAGCTCTGGGGGGAGAAGCGATGAACCTTGATCCAGTCCTGGTCAACCCACTGATCGCCTTGATTGCCGGAATCTTGATCCTGCTCATGCCGCGCCTGCTCAATTACGTGATCGCGATCTACCTCATTGCAATCGGCATCCTTGGGCTTGCCCATCACTTCCAATAGGCGCGAGTGCGCGCCGCGTTGCATAATCCGCTCAAGCCGCGAGCATCATGTCCCGGCGACAAACGAAGTACACGTCCTTTAGGGGATGAGAGCCAACTGGAATACAGCGAGCCGATAGCCTATAGTTCGGGTCTCACGTCCAATACCACGCGAGGAAAGACCGTCCGCAGAGGACGGCATATATCCTTTGGGCGAGGGCAAAGAGGCCGAGGCCCACGCCGATCGGCCCGGCGACGCGATCGTCGCCTTTTGCGTTGATGGGACACTGCGAAGACAGGGGCAGCGAGCGGTTTGGAAAGAGAGAACGGCCAAGCCCGGTGGTGGTGTCGTGGCGGCAACGCCCAGAATTCGGCGCGTGAATTCTGGTCGAAGTTGCTTGGGCTTTGCCTCGTCTGCTCGCTCGCTCTGATCGTGGCGCTCGGCGCGCGCGCGGGCTTCGACCCTAGTCCTAGCTTTCCTGCCATGCAGGCCTGGCTTGCGCCAGCGGATGTAACCGGATCGCTGACGGTCAAGGCGGCCGCCGAGAAGGGCGATGTCCAACCGCTCGGCTACACCTGGTCGGCCACGCGCATGGACTCGGTCATTCGCTTGCGCGGATCGGTCCCGTCCGAGGAGGACCGCGGCACGGTGCTCGGCATGGTGAAGGCGCACTTTCCCGATCTCGAAGTCGAGGACCGGTTGAAGGTCGCCATCGGAGCTCCCCCCAAGGAGCAATGGCTTGGCGCCGTGAGCTTCGGCCTCAAGCAGCTTGCTCACCTCAAGCGGGGTTCGGCGCGCCTCCTCAATGTCGGCTTGAAGGTGGAAGGCGAGGCGCGCAGCGCGGCCGATTATGCCGACGCGAAGAAAGCTTTGACGGGACCGTTGCCGACCGGATTGACCATTCTCGATGACGGCATCAAGCCGCCGATTGCCGATCCCTTCGTCTTCGTCGCCGATCTTTCCGCCAATACGCTGAGCCTCTCCGGCAGCGTGCCGAGCGAGGACGCGCGCAAAGAGGTGCGCGAGCTGGCGCGACAATTTTTCGAACGGCCGGGGCTGGACGACCGGCTCGAGCTCGCCTCCGGCGCGCCGAAGAACTGGGACGAGGCGGTCTCTGCCGCGCTTCGCGCGCTGAGCCAGCTCGAGTCGGGCAAGATCTCGCTCTCGGGCCTTGCCGTCACCATCGAGGGCGTGGCCCCCGACAAAGGCACCGCCGTCGCCGTGTCCTATCAACTCCGCCGCGATCTGCCGCGCCTATTCTCGACCTCCGAAAGCATCAGCTGGAAGGAGGCGGCGGCCGAGCCCGACGCCGCCTCGCGGGTGATCCCCCGCATCAAGGCCATCGCTCACGCCAAGGAACATCTGCCAAACGGGGAATTGCTCCCGCTCAAGCCTCTGCTTGAGAGCGAGTGATGCAGATCTCCGATCTTTGGGTCCATCTTCTTCTCGTCTTTCTTGCCGGATTTGTTTTGGGCTGGATCAGACGCTGGCCGGTACGATCATAGTCCCGCCACGGGCCGGACATGAGCACGATGAGCAATTTCGCTCTAACCACCGTCATTCTGCTTGTCTTTCTCTTCGCCGCAGGTCTCGCGCTCGGAAGCCTCGCCCGTGCGCGCTACGAGCAGCAGAAGCGGGTCGGCCGGGGGCGCCAAAGGCAAGAGCCGGAAAAGCCCGCTGACTAGCGATCACTCGTTGACGGCGAAGAAGGAGGCAATGGCCTCAAGCACCTCCGGCTCCTTGAGCACGGGTGCGTGCCCCTGGTCGGGCACCGTCAGGGCGCGCAGATTGGGATGGCGCTCGGTCATCGCCTCGAGCGTATCGGCACTGAGCACGTCGGAATTCGCGCCCCTGATGACGAAGACGGGCACTTGGCCAAGGGCGATGAATTGAGGCCAGATGTCGGGGACCTTACGGCTGAGATCGATCGTGCCGAGCGCGCGGGCAAGCCTCCGGTCATAGGCCAGAGCCGGCCGCCCCTTGCGGTCGTCGAACACCTCTCGTGCGATCTCGTCCCATTGCGTGTCGGTGAATTCAGGGAAGGCGCGCTCGTTCATCTCGCGCAAGATCATAACGGCGTCCGGCCAGCTCTTCGGCACGGGCATGCGCCCGACATACCCCATGATGCGCGCGAGCCCGCGCGTCTCGATCACTGGACCGATGTCGTTGAGCACGACCGGACCCATGGCCGTCGGGCGAAGCGCCGCCATCATCATGGCGATGATGCCGCCACGCGAAGTGCCTATGATGCCCACCCGGTGAAGGCCCTGAGCGGTGAGGAAATCGAGCGTGTCGATCAGCTCGATGAAAGGAATGTAATTGCGCCAGTTGCGATCATATTGCGAGCGGCCCCGCCCGCGATAATCGAGGCAGTAGGCGTTGCGCGGTTTCTCCGGGTGGGTCGAGAGGTAGGTCGCAAGCTTATGGAAATCGCGTCCGTTGCGGGTCAGTCCGGGCAGGCAAATGACGCTCCGCGCCTTCTCGTCAGGCGCGGGATAATGGCGGATATAGAGGGTGAGATCGTCGAACGACTTATAGGTGATGTCTCGCGGCAGCGGCGCCGTGCCAGGCTCGGGCATCATGGGAGAAACGGCCTAGGGAGCTTGTCCAGAGCGGTTAGAAAACGCGTTGATCGCGCTTGTCTGTTAATGTTCAGCAAAGTTCGAGGGGGAGCAAGCCCCGAAGCGGGGCAGGGGAACGCGGCGGCGCGTCTCAATCCGACTTGGCTTGCACCACCGTGCCGTCAGCCGAGACCTCCGCGTTATGCGGGAACCTCTTGCCCCGATTGAGGTCCTGGACGAGTTGAAGCGCGTCTTTCGGTCCCTCCAGACGCGAGCGATAGAGCTGCAGCGTCTCCATGATCTTCTGCACATAATTCCGCGTCTCGGTGAAGGGTATGCGCTCGATCCAGTCGATCGGGTCGACATTAGGGTCACGAGGATCGCCGAACTGTTTGATCCAATCGGCGACGCGCCCGCCGCCGGCGTTATAGGCGGCCAGCGAGAGAAAATAGGAGCCGCCGTAGCTGTCGATCAACTGCGCCAGATGCGCCTCGCCAAGCTGAGTGTTGTAGGCGGCGTCGGTGAGCTGCCTGACATCGAACTTGACGTTGTAGGCTTTGGCCACGGCCCTGGCCGTGCTCGGCATCAGTTGCATCAGCCCGCTCGCGCCGACCGGGCTCTTGGCCGCTGCATTGAACTCGCTCTCTTGCCGCGACAGCGCGTGTACGAGCGCAGGATCGACGCGCTGGTCGAGCAGGCTGCGGAATTGCGGGATGACGCCGACAGGGAGCGCATAATCGCCGACCGGGAGATCGCGGTTGAAGGCGATCTTGGCCAGCCTGAGCGCGAGCTGCGGCTGATCCAGCTGCTTGGCGAACTCGGCGAGGAGGACGACCTCCTGCGGGCTGTCGAGCTTGCGTGAGAGGGCGAGGAAGAATTGTCCGGTCACGCCGTCGAGGCCGATATCGTGCGCGACGCCGATCGCGCGCACGGCACCGCGCGACATGAAATGCTGAATGTCGGCGTCGGTCGGCAGAGGCGTCGCTGTGACCTCGAGCCGGGCGGGTTTCGGGTCGAGTGCCTGGCGGCCGAGCTGCCCATAGAAATATTGCGGGTATTTGGCGGCAGCGTGGAAATGGACGATGGCCGAGCCGCGGTCGCCGAGAGCGAGCGACGTTCTCCCCAGCCAATATTCGCCGAGCGCGATGCTCTTCGAACTCGTCGCCGCGCTTCTGAGCGCCACGAAGTGGCGCAAGGCCGTGTTGGGATCGGCGAGGAATCTGAGCGCGATCCAGCCGGCGAGGAACTCGGCCTCGATATAAGCGTCTCCCGAGACAAGCCCATGCTTCTCGGCGATCTCGTAAGCGATACGCGCCTGGCCCGCGTTCAGCGCCTCGCGGCAATTGACCCGCCGCTCAACCCACCAATTGTTGAGATCGAGCAGAACGTTAGGCTCGCTCGGCGCGTCGAGAAGCATTTGCCACGCTTCTTTGTCGCGATCTTTCCGGCGTAGCCACTGGATGCGGTTGAATCTGAGCCCGGCATCGGCCTCGACCGCGTTGGCAGGCAGAGCATCGAGGAGCTTGCCTGCGTTTCCGCCTCTCTGCACCACGGCGATTCGCGCAGCAATCTTCTTCTGCTCGTCGGCAGGAAGGAGTTTTGCGACACGCAGCGCTGCGGGAATAGCCGATTTGTCGTCTGGATAGAGCAGCCGGTCGATGCGCGCACGATGAGCGTCGGCGTTGAGCATATAGCCGTATTTGGCCAGGATCTTGGTCTCCACCGCCTGGTTGAGCTCGTGATCACGCCAAGCAGACGTGACGAGGTCACGGGCGCCCTGCTCGTTGCCGTCCTTCAGATAGACGCTTGCAAGCGCCGCTTTGCCGGCACCCGTCTGCGGGCTCGAAGAGGCGAAGAACGTCTTGACCGTCTCCGGACTCGCGTCGTTGAGGAAGAGGGCCGTCTCCGCCTTTTCGCGAAGATCGTCCTGGGCGGGCCAATCGGGATGGTCGAGGCGGAACCGCTCGATCGCCTCCGCACTGCCATTGATGCCGGTCGACCGGTAGCGATACCAGAGCGCGAAGGCGCGTGCGGCCTCGTCCTTGATCCCGGCCGCCGCGGCGGTGCCACCTCCATGCATGACATCCCGAAGAGCTGATTCGTCGCCGTCGCTGAGATCGTAGGAGGTCAGGGGCTTCAAGATCGTGACGTAGTCCAAAGCCGGAGACTGCGGCGGAATTGCCGGCTCGAGGGTACCCTTCATGACGACAGGCAGGGTCGCCTTGCGATTGGGATTAGGATCGGGCAACGGCGTGTCGTCAGTCGCTACGTTTGATACGACCGTCTTCTTGGCGACCGGCGCAGGCGGCGGCGGCATCAACAGCGAAGCCGAATGGGGGACCAGCGAGATCTCCTGGGCGGGCCCGTATTGCGGCAGGTTGTCGGGATTGCGGTCGGGCAGGGGAACGATCGATATATGCCCCGCGGGATCCGACGTTGGATTGACCGTCGGCGTCGCTGCGGCCACCTGATCGCCCGGACTCGACTCGGGAACGTCCGGGCTTGGCGTCGCCGCGGCAGCCGGATTGTTATCCGGCGGCGTCAGCGTCTTAGCGGCAGCAAGTGCTTCCGACGGATTAACATTGCCGGGCGCCAGGCCAACGCTTCCCGTCGTCGCCACATCTCCCGTCACCGGCTGCGGAGTTACCGTGATCGTCTGCGACGTGGCTGCGACTGTCTGCTGGGCGGCATCGCCCGCCGCCACCCGGCCAGGGTTACGATTGGGGAGCGGAGGAGGGCCCTTTACCTCGACCTTAGCTGCTGGCGCGCGATGGATCTTGGCCGCGGCGTGGTGGCGAGCTTTTGCCGTGGCAACAGCCGGCGCGAAACACGCAAACAGCACGAGCAATGATAGAGCGTGCGCGCTACAGCGTTTCATCTCGTCGAACGGGACCGGTTACGATCCTGGTGAAGTTGTCAGGACGTCCCCCACGCCGGGGCGCCGCGACGAAGAGAGGCACTGTAATGTGCCTGAAATCAACAATGTCTGAAAGAATCCGGCGGAAAAATGACTGAGTGATGCCGCGGTGCATCACGCGAATTCTACGAGGTCGCTGGTAAGTCACTGGGCAATATGCGCTTTGCTGGAAGATCAGGTGCGAATTGTGTGTCCGCTGATCGGCGGTTCGGCCGCTTGTGTTGCCGATGCGCATCGGCTTGCCGCCTCCCGTCTCAGCCCCTAAAGTCCCGCCGATTTCATGACGCCGTTCACCATGAGCGAGGGCGTCGGCCTGAGGAGCTTCCACTTGCCCATCCCGACCTTTAAAGGCTCGATCACGGCCCTGATCACCCCGTTCAAGGACGGGAAGGTCGACGTGCCGGCCTTCCAGAAGCTCGTCGAATGGCAGATCGACCGAGGCACGCACGGGCTCGTTCCCTGCGGCACGACCGGCGAATCGCCGACGCTCAGCCATGAAGAGCACAGGCAGGTCATCGAGCTCTGCATCGAGGCTGCAGCAGGGCGCGTGCCGGTGATCGCCGGCACTGGATCGAATTCGACGGCAGAGGCGGTCGAGCTCACGCGCCACGCCAAGGACGCCGGCGCCGACGGTGTGCTCGTGGTCACGCCCTATTACAACAAGCCGACGCAGGAAGGGCTCTATCTCCACTACAAGGCGATCAACGACTGTGCCGACATTCCCATTCTCATTTACAACATTCCGGGCCGCAGCGTGATCGACATGTCGGTCGACACCATGGCGCGGCTGTTCAAGCTATCCAACATCGTGGGCGTGAAGGATGCGACCGCCAACATGATGCGGGCAAGCCAGCAGCGCGCGGCGATGGGCGCCGACTTCATCCAGCTCTCGGGTGAGGATGCGACCGCACTCGGCTTCATGGCGCATGGCGGGGTAGGCTGCATTTCGGTCACCGCCAATATCGCGCCGGCACTCTGCGCCGAGTTTCAGCTCGCCTGCCTCGCCGGCAATTTTCGTCTCGCGCTTCAGCTCCAAGATCGGTTGATGCCGCTGCACGAGGCTCTGTTCGTGGAATCCAATCCCGGCCCGGTAAAGTATGCAGCATCGAAGCTCGGGCTGTGCACGGGAGAGACGCGTCTTCCGCTTGCGCCGCTCGCCCCCAACTCGCGCAAGCGTGTCGACGATGCACTCGCCACAGTCGGGCTCGCTCTCGTCTAGAGCCTAAACCAAAGGTCACGGGTCATGGCGCCGAAGCGCGAGAGCGGCAAGCTCGTCGCCGAGAACCGGAAGGCACGCTTCAACTACGCTATCGAGGAGAAGCTCGAGGCCGGTATTCAGCTCACCGGCTCCGAGGTGAAGTCCCTCCGCGCCGGCAAAGCCAATATCGCCGACTCGTATGCGGCGAGTGAACGCGGCGAGCTCTATTTGGTCAACGCCCACATTGCCGAATATGTTCAGGCCGGCCGCAACGGTCATGCGCCCACGCGTCCGCGCAAGCTCCTGCTGCATCGAAAAGAGATCGGGCGGCTCGCTGGCGCCATTCAGAGAGAAGGCATGACGATCGTGCCGCTTAAGCTCTATTTCAACGACCGCGGGATCGCCAAGGTCGAACTCGGCATGGCCAAGGGCAAGAAGCTGCACGACAAGCGCGAGACGGAGAAGAAGCGCGACTGGGAGCGCCAGAGGGGCCGCCTCATGCGCGAGAAGGGGTGAGCGCGTGGGCGATGGCGAGGCTGACCATCTCAAGCCTGGACTGAAACTCCCGCCCGTCGCGCTGCCGGCGACCGACGGTAGCGACGTGTCTCTCGCAGCGCTCAAGGAGCGAAGCATCATTGCCGTCTATCCCTGGACCGGCCGGCCGGGTCATCCCAATCCTCCCAACTGGGACGATATTCCCGGCGCGCATGGTTCGACGCCTGAGCTTGAAGGCTTCCGTGATTATCATGCGGGGTTCGTGCAACGTGGCACGCAGATCTACGGGCTGAGCGGGCAGGCGACCGACGATCAGCGCGAGATGGTGATGAGGTTGTGTCTCCCTTTTCTCATTCTGAGCGACGCGAAGGGAGCATTCGCGACGGCATTGCGCCTCCCGAGCTTCACGACGGGTGGAGTGGGATACCTAAAGCGGCTGACGCTCGTCGTACGCGACGGCATCATCGAGAGCGTCGTGTATCCCGTGCCTGACCCCGCAGGTCACGCCGCCGATATGCTGAAGAGGCTCGGCTAGATACCTTCGTCCTCGGTGTCCTCGACCGAATAGCCGAGCCGGTCGAGGCCTTCCTCCAAATAGTCGGGAAGGAGCGGCATGCCGAGCAGATAGTCCTCGGTGCGATTGGTGCGCTCGGCGCGGGCGGTGGCGATGGCCTCGTCGAGTTCATCGGGCGCGAACGAGCCGCGGCCGACCCAAGCCAGCGCAACCAGGCTTGCCTGCTCGTCCTCGTTGAGGTCGCGGATGAACTCTTTGAGCTCGGACTGAGTGGCGTCGTCGGAGAAATCTTCAAGGATCGACTCTGCGTCGCGGTCGGAGGTGGAGCCGTCGTCCCAGGCCGCCACCTTGGCTGCCATCTCGCGCGCCTTGAGGATGACGAAACCGATCTTGTCGGTTGAGATTTCAAGCCCCGCCATGGGGATGTCCCTCGCGAGTGGAGCTAACGCACGAAGCATGCCCGAGTTGCTTGACGGCAGCAAGAAGGCTCAGCGCCCCTGTGGATGCCGGCGCAAACTTGCCGCGGCCTCTGCGACCACCTGCTCGAACATGACCGTGGTCAACCGTCCTGTGTTCGTGTTCTGCCGCGAGCAGTGATAGCTGTCGAACAAGAAGAGCCCGGAGGGAAGGGCGTGGCGCGCGGCATGGGCAAAGGGGTAACCCGCTCGCTTCAACTGCAAGGCGTCGAGGATGCTGTCATGAGCGACGCGGCCGACGGCGAGCAGGGTTCTGAGATGGGGAAGGGCCCTGATCCGCGCGATGAGGAACTGCCTGCACGTTGCGATCTCCTTTGGCGTCGGCTTGTTCTTCGGCGGCACGCAGCGCACGGCATTTGAGATCATGCAATCGATGAGCTGTAGCGCATGCGGCTCGGCGGGATCGTGACGCCCTTGGGCCAAGCCAAATTTCAGCAAGGTGCGGTAGAGCAGCTCGCCGGCGTAGTCGCCAAGAAAGGGGCGTCCCGTCCGATTGGCGCCCTTGAGGCCGGGGGCAAGGCCGACGATGAGGAGTTGCGCTGTTTCCGGGCCAAATGATGGGACCGCGCCGTTGAACCAGTCTGGGTGAGCCGCTGCGTTCTCGTTGCGGAAATCTACGAGGCGCGGGCAGAGCGGGCAGTCGCTGGCAGGCTCAGGCCTCTGGTGCGAGATGCTTGCCGAAGCCGACATGGCTACTTGCGCGGCGAGCCAAGGGCCGTCTCCTCGCCTGCGTCCCTCTTAGCGACAAGCGCGAGCGCGGACCAGTCGAGGGACGCCCCGCCGGAAGCGATCAGCGCGAGGAAGCGGTCGGCGATGAGACTTGCAAGCGGCATCGGGGCTTTCAACTCCTGCGCGGCCCTCAAGGCGAGCCCCACATCCTTGAACCCGAGCTCAGCCTTGAAGCCGGCGGGATCGAAGCGCTCCTCGGCGATGAGCGCGCCATAGGTCTTATAGACGGGTGCGCCGAACAGTGTGTTGATCAGAATCTCGACGAAAAGCGAGCGA
The DNA here is from genome assembly GCA_963732205.1 of uncultured Alphaproteobacteria bacterium. GTDB lineage: Bacteria > Pseudomonadota > Alphaproteobacteria > Rhizobiales > Methyloligellaceae > Methyloceanibacter. The sequence goes on along the minus strand of CAVSYE010000003.1, from coordinate 186,282 downwards.
TTGACGCCGCCCTTGCCGACAAGCGCCATCGACTCGCTCAACGCTTCGATGACCGAAGCGATGAGGAAATTTCCGGTGATCTTTACGAGATTTGCCATCGGCGCCCGCTCGCCGACGACGAAATGCCTTTGGCCCATTGCTTGAAACAACGGCACGCAGGTCGCGACCGCCTCGGGCCTCCCGGCGGGGACGATGAAGAGCTTGGCTGCGGCCGCAGCGTCGGGGCGTCCGAATACGGGAGCCGAGACAAGTTCCTGTCCTTTTTCCCGATGCGCGTTATGAAGCCGGTCGGCAAGAGCGGTGCTGATCGTGCTCATCGAGAGATGGATCGCGCCCCACGCGAGCGCCGCGAGGATGCCGTGCTCGCCGAACACCACGTCCTCGACCGCATGATCGTCGGCGAGCATGGTGATGACGACTTGGCCCTGCGCGGCATCGGCTGGCGTCTTGGCGAGACGCGCACCCTTTGCGACCAGCGCGTTCGCCTTGGCCGGTGTGCGGTTATAGACGGTCAGCTCGTCACCGGCCGCCAACAGATTGGCGGCCATCGCACTTCCCATATTGCCAAGTCCAATGAAACCGACCTGCATCGCGTCTCACCTCCTTCGTAACGGCGATTGTATGCTGAGGGCGCGCGCGGTTCAGGTCTCGATCATATCCTCCGACTCGAATTCATCGATCGGTCCAGGCTCCTGGCGGCGACGCTCGCCGCGCTGGCCGCGCTCGGACGGGTCGCGGCCGATCTCCTCCTGGAGATTGGCAAGGTCGATGAACTGATCGGCCTGGCGGCGAAGCTCGTCCGCGACCATCGGGGGATTGGTGGCGAGGGTCGAAACGACACTGACACGCTTGCCCTTGTGCTGGAGCGCCTCGACTAGGGACCGGAAATCGCCGTCGCCCGAAAACAGCACCAGATGGTCGAGATGGTCCGCCAGCTCCATGGCATCCACCGCAAGCTCGATATCCATGTTGCCCTTGATCTTGCGCCGGCCCGCCGCGTCGACGAACTCTTTGGTCGGCTTCGTCACCATGGTGTAGCCGTTATAGTCGAGCCAATCGATCAGCGGCCTGATCGAGGAATACTCCTGCTCCTCGGCGAGCGCGGTGTAGTACAGCGCACGCACGAGCTGGCCCTTGCCGCGGAACAGCGCGAGCAGGCGCTTGTAGTCGATGTCGAAAGCGAGCGACTTGGCGGTCGCGTAGAGATTGGCGCCATCGATGAAGAGAGCGATGCGCTCGGTCGGATAAAAATTCATTGGAGCTCCATTCACTGCAATATGCCAAGAGAATGAGAGAGCAGCCTCTCACAAATGCGTCACTAGAGGGCTGCGTTGACAACATAGGTATGACAACGTGGCTTCGCAATTGCGCGCGCGCGGCAAGATCCTGGTAGGACTCGGAGCAAATTGTCCCGGTCCCTGGGGGACATCTTTGGAGGCAATTGCACAAGCTTTGAGCGAAATCGAACGTGCTCATGTGAAGGTTGAGGCCGTGTCACCGTTCTATGAGACGGAAGCTGTGGGCAACGCCCGGCAGCCGGCTTACGTTAACGCGGTTGCCGTGCTGGACACGTCTCGTTCGCCTGAAGCATTGCTTCGCGTGTTGAAGAAGATCGAGCGCCGTTCGGGGCGCCGCGGCGGCAGACCTTGGGGACCGCGTACGCTCGACATCGATATCATCGATTACGGCGGTCTCGTCCGTCATTGGCGGGGACGAGCGCCCGCCTTCAGACGCGCAGGCCCGCGGCCTCTCGTGCTGCCTCATCCGCTTGCCCATGAGCGGCCCTTCGTGCTGAAGCCGCTCCTCGACGTCGCAGCCAACTGGCGCCATCCGGTGCTGCAAAAGACTGCGGCAGAGCTGCTGCGCGCGATACCCAAGTGGGGACCCGGTCGGGTGTTGAAGCGTCTTTGACCCGAAGCGGCTTTAGAGGCCGTTACCGTCTCCTTGACCAAGAGCCGCTATCCTCGAGCTTTACCTTGCTTGGCCCCCGCGAAGCGCCTAAATAGAGGCAACTTCCGTATCTGACACAAGGATTTGCTGATGGCTCGCGTTACCGTCGAGGATTGCATCGACAAGATTCCCAACCGCTTCGAGCTCGTGCTTCTGGCCAGCCACCGCGCGCGCACCATTTCGGCCGGCGCCCAGATCGCCGTCCAGCGGGACAACGACAAGAACCCAGTGGTGGCGCTGCGCGAGATTGGCGACAAGAAAATTGCTCCCGACGACCTCCGTGAAGACTTCATCCATTCGATGCAGAAATATGTCGAGGTTGATGAGCCTGAGGCCGAGGCCGTGCCGATGCTCTCGAGCGACACCAGGATGCCGGTCCTTGGCCAGGACGATCAGTCTAACGATACCGCGATCGACAAGATGACCGAGGAAGAGCTGTTGCGCAGGATGGCGAGCCAAGCGCCTTCGGATGGCTCCAATGCGGGACCACGCGCACGCTGATCTAGCTTCGCCCGCAGCGGGCTTTCGCCGCCACTTTGCTTCATCGCATCGTCACCCCGGCGGAAGCCGGGGGCGGGTCGTTTTCCGGATGCCGGCTTCAGCCGGTATGACGGCAAGTCGCAAGGCGCGCCACCCATGACGCGGCAATACGAGCTGGTCGAGCGGGTGCTGAGCTATCAGCCGAATGCCGATGAGGCGCTGCTCAACCGCGCCTATGTCTATGCCATGAAGGCCCACGGCAATCAGAAGCGGGCCTCGGGGGCTTCGTTCTTCTCCCATCCGCTCGAGGTTGCGACCATTCTCGCCGAGATGCGTCTCGACGATGCCACCATCGCCACCGCGCTCCTCCACGACACCATTGAAGATACCGACACCACGCGCACCGAGATCGATGCTCTGTTCGGGCGCGAGATTGGCACGCTCGTCGACGGTCTCACCAAGATCAAGAAGCTCGACCTCGTCACCAAGAAGGCGGAGCAGGCAGAGAATTTCCGCAAGCTCCTGCTCGCCATCTCGAGCGACATACGCGTGCTTCTGGTCAAGCTCGCCGACCGTCTGCACAACATGCGCACGCTCGAGCATGTGAAGCCTGCCAAGCGGCGGATCATTGCCGAGGAGACCATGGACATCTACGCGCCGCTCGCCGGGCGCATGGGCATGCAGTGGCTGCGCGACGAGCTCGAGGACCATGCGTTCCGCTGGCTCAACCCCGAAGGCTATCTGGCGGTGCTCGAGCGTCTCAAAGTCTTGCGCGAACGGAACCAGGGCCTGATCAACGAGATCGAGACGGCACTCACGACCAAGCTCGAAGAAACCAAAGTCCCCGCCATCGTCGCCGGCCGCGAGAAGAAGCCCTATGCGATCTGGAGCAAGATGGAGCGAAAGCAGATTTCTCTCGAGCAGCTCTCCGATATTTATGCCTTCCGCATCGTCGTGCCGGAGGAGAGGGACTGCTACCGGGCGCTCGGCGCTGTCCACACCACCTGGCACGCCGTGCCTGGGCGCTTCAAGGACTACATCTCGAACCCGAAGCAGAACGACTATCAGTCGATCCACACCACTATCGTCGGCCCGCGCCATCAACGCGTCGAACTGCAGATCAGGACCGAGCGCATGCATTCGATCGCCGAATTTGGCGTGGCGGCGCACGCGCTTTACAAGGACTCGCTCAACGGCAACGGTCCTCTAAACAGCATCGTTCCGAGCCAGGACACCAACGCCTATCGCTGGCTGCGTCACCTCGTCGGCATGCTGCTCGACGGCGACAACCCGGAAGAGTTCCTCGAACACACCAAGCTCGAGCTGTTCCAGGATCAGGTGTTCTGCTTCACGCCAAAGGGACGGCTGATCGCTCTGCCGCGCGGCGCAAACCCCATCGACTTCGCCTATGCGGTTCACACCGGCATCGGCAATACCTGCGTCGGTGCCAAGATCAACGGGCGGCCGATGCCGCTCACCACCGAATTGAGGAACGGGGACGAGGTCGAGATCATCTGCTCGAAGGCGCAAGTGCCGCCCTCGGCGTGGCAGAGCGTTGCTGTCACCGGCAAGGCGCGCTCTGCGATCAGGCGCGCCACGCGCGATGCCGTGCGTGCACAATATGGCAAGCTCGGCCGCGAGATCCTGGCGCGCGCCTTTCAGCGCCTCGGCAAAGTCTTCAGCGAAGAGGCTCTCGGCCAGGCGCTGGGGCGCCTAACGCAGAAGACGGCAGAAGACGCGATGGCCGCGGTCGGACGCGGCGAGCTATCCTCGGCGGATGTCGTGCGCGCCGTCTTCCCGGAGGAGAAGACCGAGCCGGTAAAGCGACGGCGCAAAGTGGCGCGAAGTGAGGAAGGCTGGTTCGGGCTCGGCAAGGTGATGGGACTCAAGTTCCGCTGGCCCGGCTCGAGCGGGCGCACCCCCAAGGATGGCCCAAGTGGCATTCCCATCAGAGGCCTGCGCGGCGATCTGCCGGTGACGTTCGCCGATGGCGGCGCCGTGCCCGGAGACCGCATCGTCGGCATCCTCAATCCCGGCCAGGGCATCACCATCTATCCGATCCACGCCCAGGCGCTGAAGGCCTTCGATGAGGAGCCCGAGCGCTGGATCGACGTGACCTGGGATATCGACGAGGACAACCCGCAACGGTTCCCGGCGAAGCTTGCCGTGACCGTGCTGAACGAGCCGGGCAGCCTCGCCCAGGTCGCGACCGTGATCGGCGAGGCCGACGGCAATATCGACAATATCAAGATGACGAATTGGGTGCCGGATTACACCGAGATCTCGATCGATCTCGAAGTCTGGGACCTGAAACACTTGAACGATATCATCGCGGGGCTGAGGGCCAAGGACGTCGTCTCGAGCGTCGCGCGCGCCGGCAGCTAGAACGCTGTGGATGGCTGAAAACTAGAGCGCCTTAACCTAAATATGGTAGGTCCCTCCTGCCAAGGGCCTGCCATCATCTGGCGGATTGGGTCGCAATTGTTCACGAGGTTGGGTGAATGCTTTTCAGACGACGGGAGGCCGAAAGTTGGCTTGAGCGGGTGCGCGTCCATCTTTGGCCGCGCCGTAGCTTCAGCCGCTCGGGCCGCTACGTCGTCTATCGCTTGCGGCGATTGAGCGAATCTCCCCATGCGGTCGCCCTTGGCTTCGCCGTCGGGGCCTTCTCCGCGTGCACACCCTTCCTCGGCACGCATTTGATGATGGCGGCTTTGGTCTCCTGGATCATCGGCGGCAGCATCGTTGCCGCTGTTCTCGGGACTTTTTTCGGTAACCCGCTCACTTATCCGTTTCTGTGGTATTCGACCTACGAGATCGGCAATCTGATGCTCGGCGGCAAGGTTGCCAAGCATCACATCGACCTCTCGAACGGCATCTTCCAGTCCTCGCTCGCCAAGCTCTGGCCAATCCTGAAGCCCATGTCGCTTGGATGCATTCCTGTGGGGCTGGCCATTGCCGCTCTGAGCTACGTCATCGTCAAGCCGATGGTCGAGGCCTACCGCCACCGTCGGCTGCGCGAACTCCGGCTCAGGTCGCGCGAGGCGCTCGGCGCCCCATGACGACGAGAGCTTCTGCCGATTCGCGCCGCCGCGACGGCGTGGTCCCGATCCGGCTTGGCATCAACATCGATCACGTGGCGACGCTCCGCAATGCGCGTGGAGGGCGTCATCCCGATCCGCTCCGCGCCTCCAAGCTCGCGGTCGAGGCCGGAGCCGACAACATCACCGCCCATCTCCGCGAGGATCGCCGCCACATCAGGGACGCGGACATCGCCCGGCTGACGGCTGCGAAGCTCGCCCCGCTCAATCTCGAAATGGCAGTCACGGATGAGATGTTCGCGATCGCGCTTCACGCGAAGCCGCATGCGACTTGCCTCGTGCCGGAACGGCGGCAAGAGATCACCACCGAAGGAGGACTGGACGTGGCGAGCCAGATCGCCACGCTCACGCCCTTCGTCGCCAAGCTTCGCGGCGCGGGCATTCAAGTCTCTCTGTTCATCGACCCGGAGCCCGAGCAGATCGAGGCCTCGGCCAAAGTGGGGACCGACGCGATCGAGTTCCATACCGGCACCTATTGCCTAGCCGCCAGTGCGGGCGACCCCCGAGCGAGAGACCGCGCCCTTCGGCGCCTCGTCGTAGGCGCGCAGCAAGCGGCGGCGCTCGGCCTTGAAGTCCATGCCGGACATGGCCTCGACTATGATAACGTCGTCCCCGTCGCCTCGATTCCCGAGATCGTAGAGCTGAACATCGGTCATCACCTCGTGGGCGAGGCCATTTTTGTCGGTCTTGCTGCGAGCGTTGCGCGCATGCGCGCGGTGATGGATGGCGCCCGCGCCGCCCTGCGGCATAGCGACACGGAAGCGAGCCTCGGCACGTGATGATCCTCGGGCTTGGCAACGATGTCATCGACATCAGGCGCGTCGAGCGCACCATCGAACGTTTTGGCGAACGCTTCCTGTCCCGCATCTTCACCGACACGGAGCGGTGCAAATCCGACGCCCGCGCGGCCCGCGCCGCCTCTTATGCCAAGCGCTTCGCCGCCAAAGAGGCCTGTGCCAAGGCGCTCGGCACCGGCTTCCGCCAAGGCGTATTCTGGCGCGATATGGGGGTCGTGAATTTGCCTTCAGGCCGTCCCACACTTGAACTGACCGGTGGTGCGGCGAGGGCGCTTGCCCGTATTACGCCGGGGGGTCACGAGGTACGCATCGATCTCTCTATCACCGATGATTTCCCCACCGCCCAAGCCATTGTCATCATCTCGGCCTTCAAGGTCTCGATGCGCGATTGAGTGGTTTGCCTGATCGCAAGCGAGAGGCTATAGGGGCACGAATCCGGTGCGGCCAGACGGGCCGCAAGCAATCAACCAGGAGAGCTTCGCACCATGAGCGTTGAGGCTGATAAGGCGGAAGCGAGGACCAGCGTCAAGGATACGGTCCGCGTCATCATCCATGCGCTGATCCTTGCTCTGCTCGTGCGGATCTTTCTCTTCCAGCCCTTCAACATTCCCTCCGGCTCGATGATCCCGACGCTTCTGGTTGGCGATTATCTGTTCGTCTCGAAATACAGCTACGGCTACAGCCGCTACTCGTTCCCCTTCGGGCTCAACCTGTTCTCGGGCCGCGTCTGGGCCAAAGAGCCTCAACGCGGCGACGTCGTCGTGTTCAAGCTGCCGCGCGACAACGAAACCGACTACATCAAGCGCGTCATCGGGCTTCCCGGCGACGAAATCCAGATGATCCACGGCGTGCTCTACATCAACGGCAACGCGGTGCCCAAGGTAAAGACCAACGACTTCGTCACCACCGATGCATCGGGCCACGAGCGGCATATAGCGCGCTACATCGAGACGCTCCCCAACGGTGTAAGCTACCCTGTGCTCGATCTCGTCCAGGATGGCTTCGGCGACAACACCGAGGTGTACAAGGTGCCGGAAGGGCACTTCTTCATGATGGGCGACAATCGCGACAACTCTACCGACAGCCGCTTTCTGTCGGAAGTCGGCTTCGTTCCTTTCGAGAATTTGGTCGGCAAGGCCCAGATCATCTTCTTCTCGATCAGAGAAGACGAGGGGAGCTTCTGGCAAGTCTGGGACTGGCCGGAGAGCGTGCGCTGGTCTCGCATCTTCCACGTGGTGCACTAGGCTTTGCCTAAGCGGCGGCATAAGCCGATTGGCGAGCTGACCGCCCTGCTCTGGCACGAATTTTCCGATGCCGCTCTGTTGGAGCTTGCACTCACCCATGCGAGCGCGCGCTCGGGCGCGAGACCCAACGAGGACAATGAGCGCCTCGAGTTCCTCGGCGACCGCGTGCTCGGGCTCGCCATCGCCGAGCTTCTCACCGGTCATTTCCCCGACGCCTATGAGGGCGAGCTCGCCCGCTGGTTCAATCACCTGGTCCGCGCCGAAACCTGTGCCGAGGTGGCGCAAGCCTGGGGGCTCGGCAATTTCATCCTGATGAGCGGGGGCGAGGCGCTGAGCGGCGGGCGGGGCAAGAAGACCATCCTTGCCAATACTTGCGAGGCAGTGCTCGGCGCGATCTTCGCCGATGCCGGTTATGACGTGGCGCGCAAAGTGGTGCGCCGCTTCTGGGAGCCGCATCTCGGCGAGCTCGAAGCGGCCGCTCCCGACGCCAAATCCGTGCTGCAGGAATGGGCGCAAGGCCGGCGCCTGCCGCTGCCCCGCTACCTCGAGGTCGCCCGCGAAGGGCCTGACCACGCGCCGCGTTTCACCGCGGAGGTGCAGATCGACGGCGTGGCGCCGGAGCGCGGACAGGGCGCCAATAAGCGCGCTGCCGAGCAGGCGGCCGCGCTTGCCATGCTCTTACGCGAAGGGGTCTGGCAGGCTCCCCACGATGGCTAAGACGAGCGCCGGTTCCAATCAGAACGAGACGACTGGCACCACGAGCGGCGAAGAGACCCGCTGCGGGTTCGTGGCGCTGATCGGCGCGCCGAACAGCGGCAAGTCGACGCTGACCAACGCCCTTGTCGGAGCCAAAATCTCGATCGTCACCCACAAGGCGCAGACCACACGCGGGCCCGTGCGCGGCATCGCGCTCATCGGCTCCTCGCAGGTGATCCTCGTCGATACGCCCGGAATCTTCCAGCCGAAGCGGCGGCTCGACCGCGCCATGTCGCAAACCGCTTGGGACCGCGCCGCCGAGGCAGACCTCGTTGCGCTCGTGATCGATGCCCATCGCGGGCTGGACGGAGCCCTTGATCCGCTGTTTGCCAGGCTCGGCGAGGTGAAACGGCCGGCGATCGCCGTTCTCAACAAGATCGATCTCGTGGCGAAGCCGGACCTCTTGCGGCTTACCGCCGAACTTTCGGCCCTCGATCGCTTTGAGTATGTCTTCATGATCTCGGCTCTGACCGGCGACGGCCTCGTCGATCTCAGAGCTTATTTGGCGAATGCCATGCCCAGGGGACCCTGGCTCTACCCCAAGGACCAGCTCACCGACGCTTCTTTGCGTCAGACTGCGGCAGAGATCACGCGCGAAAAGCTTTTTCTGAGATTACACGAGGAGCTTCCCTATTCGCTGACGGTCGAGACCGCCGATTGGAAGGAGCTGAAGGACGGAAGCATCAGGATCGAGCAGACGATCTATGTGATGCGCGAGAGCCAGCGCAAGATCGTGCTCGGCGCTCATGGCCAGACTATCAAGGAGATCGGCAGCGCCGCACGGAGCGAGATCGCCGAGATGGCGGGCGTTCCGGTCCATCTCTTCCTTTTCGTCAAGGTGCGGGAACGCTGGGGTGAGGATCCCGAGCGTTACCGCGAGATGGGGCTCGATTATCCAAAGGGCGACTAGCGGTCGCACCTCAGGAAACCCACGCACTCACAGGCCACATTGCCAGACCGCCGCAGGGTTCTTATTGCCAGACTGCCGCAGGGTTCTTCTTTTGCGAACCAAAGCTCTTAGCTCTCGTTCAGACGAAATCAACGACGGCCGGGAGGTCAGTCACATGAAATCGCTCTTTCCAATCTTAGCGCTTGGGCTCGTCTTCGCGGCGAGCGGCGCGGTCGCACGACCCATGGCCATGAGCCACGGGCCCAACGTCGGTTTGTCTCCTTCGGAGACGATGGTTCAAATACCCCAGCCGACGGTGAACCAAGGCGCCCTCGACTTTGGCTCAGTACCCGGACTTGGCAATCCGGGCGCAATTGGCCCGGTTAATCCCAATCAGATCACGCCGGATCTGTCGGGAGCGCTTCCCGGAGAGCCGGGATCGCCGACCTACGATCCCAACGCGGCGCTGCCTTCGCTTGGTAACGCGGGCTCTGCGCTCGCGCCGAATCCCGGAACGTCGGCGGCTGGCTTCAATACCCCGAGCGTCAGCTCAGGCACAAACCCGGCGTCCGGAACCGGCGGCTAGGCAAGCCGGCTTCGTTCGTGGCCGATGGGACTTGAGCCCACGGGTCATTCGACTCTAGGCTCGGCGATGGACTTCAGTGACGAAGCGATCTTCCTCTCGGCCAAGCCGCTCGGCGAAGCGAACATGGTTGCCGAGGTTTTGACTCTCGGCCACGGCCGTCACTTGGGTTTGGTGCGGGGAGGGCGCTCGCGGCGTATGCGCCCTCTACTTCAGCCCGGCAATCTCATCCGCGTCACCTGGCGCGCCCGGCTTGCCGAGCATCTCGGCGGCTTCAATGTCGAGCTGATGGAGGCGCATGCCGCACGCGTTCTCGACGACGCCCGCGCTCTTGCCGCGATCTCGACGCTAGCCTGTCATGCTCGCCTTCTGCCTGAGCGCGATCCGCATCCCGGACTTTATGCAACGGCACTCACTCTTCTCCGCTCGTTCGATTACATCGAGATTTGGCCCGCACTCCTCGTCCGCTGGGAGCTTCAGCTCCTCGGCGATCTCGGCTTCGGCCTCGATCTCAGCGAATGCGCCGCGACCGGCGTCGACGCCGATCTCGCCTATGTCTCCCCGCGTTCTGGGCGCGCCGTCTCGCGCGACGCCGGCCAGCCTTATTGCAACAAGCTGCTCAAGCTGCCGGCGTTTCTCCTGCATGAAGAAGCAGAGGCAAGTGACGCCGACATTCTCTCGGGATTGGCTCTGACCGGGCATTTTCTCGAGCGCGACGTGCTCGTTCCTCACGGACTTGCCATGCCGCAGGCGCGCGAGCGTCTGATCGCGCTCCTTGGCCGGGCGTCTGCGGCTGCTCGATCCGCTTAAGCGGCTAGGATATCCTTGAGAGGTTACGGCGCAGGTATCACATGAGACGGCTTGGTGGCGTCTTCATTCTGGCGGCAGCCTTGATGGCGGTGTGCGGCGAACGGCCGGCTCTGGCGCAGCAATTCGACATCCCGGCAAGCGTCAAGGCGGCGATCATCTCGGACACCAATGCCTATCGCGCCACCAAGGGCTTGACGCCACTGACCGAAAATACGGCAGCGAGCCGCGAGGCGCAGGCCTATGCCGATTACCTCGCCGAAACCACCAAGCAAGGTCACAGCGCCGACGGTCGCAGCCCGTTCTTTCGGCTTCGCACGAGCGGCGCCAAGTTCTGCAAGTTCCGCGGCGAGAATTGGCACGAGTTGTGGACGCGGCCGGTGCGTGCCTCGCCCATGGGTGCTGTCACCGCAGCAATGACCTTCTGGAAGCACTCGCCGGGACATGAGCGCGCGCTTAGGTCGAGTTCGACCGAGATCGGCGTCGGCATGGCCGGCTGGCGCCACGGCAATCAATGGTACTACCAGGAGATCCAGGTCTTCATCGACACGTCCTGCCTGAAGCCAGTCCAGACTGCGTCAAACGAAGAGGTCAATGCCATCCCGCCCGTTCCGGACCGGAAGCCTGTTCCGCCTTTGCCCGACCGCAACCCTTCGCGCCCTTGAGTGAAAGCGCTCGATGCGCTAAGCGCGGATCATGGGAAAACGCATAACCCCGCCGTCTGATTCGCAAGGCCCGATCGAGCCCGTCGATCTCCGCGAGGCGCTCGAGCAGCGCTATCTCGCCTACGCGCTCTCAACCATCATGCATCGCGCGCTGCCAGATGTGCGGGACGGGCTGAAGCCGGTCCATCGCCGGCTGCTCTACGCCATGCAGCAGCTCAGGCTTGCGCCGCAAGGCGAGTTCCGCAAATGCGCCAAGATCGTCGGCGACACGATGGGCAATTTCCACCCGCACGGCAACCAAGCGATCTACGACGCGCTCGCGCGTCTCGCCCAGGACTTCACCGTCCGCTATCCACTCGTCGACGGGCAGGGCAATTTCGGCAATATCGACGGCGATAACCCCGCAGCAGAGCGCTACACCGAGGCGCGTCTGACCGAGGTCGCGGCTCATCTCCTCGACGGCATCGACGAGGATACGGTCGATTTCCGCGCCAATTACGATGGACGCGAGCAGGAGCCTTCGGTGCTGCCTGCCAATTTTCCCAACCTGCTCGCCAACGGGTCGTCGGGCATTGCCGTCGGCATGGCGACCAATATCCCGCCACACAATGCCGGCGAGCTGTGCGACGCGGCGATGCATCTCATCAAGTTCCCCAATGCGACTGCCGACAAGCTAGTCGAGCTCGTACCGGGGCCCGATCTGCCGACCGGGGGCATCATCGTCGAGCCGCGCGAGCAGATCGTGCAGGCCTACAAGACCGGGCGCGGCAGCTTCAGGCTCCGCGCGCGCTGGACCACCGAGGACACCGGCCGTGGGACCTACCAGATCGTCGTCACCGAGATCCCCTATCAAATCCCGAAAGCGCGTCTCGTCGCCCGCATCGCCGAGCTGTTGCAGGCGAAGAAGCTGCCGCTGCTTGCCGACGTGCGCGACGAGTTGACCGAGGAAGTCAGGCTCGTGCTCGAGCCCAAGAGCCGCACCGTCGATGCGACGCTCCTGATGGAATTGCTGTTCAAGCTGACCGAGCTCGAGACGCGCGTGCCGCTGAACATGAATGTGCTCAGTCGCGGCCAAGTACCGAATGTGCTGGGCCTCCGGCAAGTCTTGCGCGAATGGCTCGACCATCGGCAGGTCGTTCTCGTTCGCCGCTCGAAATTTCGCCTCGCCAAGATCGACCACCGGCTCGAGGTGCTCGACGGCTACCTCATCGTCTATCTCAACATCGACAAGGTCATCAAAATCATCCGCGAGAAGGACGAGCCCAAACCCGCGCTGATGAAGGCGTTCAAGCTGACCGAGGTGCAGGCCGAGGCCATCCTCAACATGCGGCTCCGCTCTTTGCGCAAGCTCGAGGAGATCGAGATCAAGCGCGAGCATGAGAGCTTGACCAAGGAACGCAAAGAGCTGAAGGCCCTGCTCGCATCCGACGACAAGCAGTGGAAGAAGATCGGCGACGAGATCAAGGCGCTCAAGGATCAGTTCGGCCAGAAGACCGAGATCGGCAGGCGGCGCACGAGCTTCGCCGAAGCGCCTGAGGGCGTCGAGACCGAGCTCGCCGAGGCCATGATCGAGAAGGAGCCGGTGACGATCGTCCTCTCCGAGAAGGGATGGATCCGCGCCATCAAGGGCCACCAGGTCGATACTGACGGCCTTGCCTTCAAGGAGGGCGACAAGCTGAAGCGCGCGGTCAAGGCGCAGACCACGGACACGCTGCTGCTCTTCTGCACCAATGGCCGCTTTTACTCGCTCGGCGCCGACAAGCTGCCGGGGGGCAGAGGTCATGGTGAGCCCTTCCGCCTGATGATCGATATCGAGGAGGCGGCTGACGCGATCGAGCTGTTCGTTCATGTATCCGGGCGCAAACTGATCGTCGCGGCGACGAGCGGCCACGGCTTCATCGTGCCCGAGGACGAGGTGCTGGCTCAGACGCGCAAAGGCAAGCAGGTGCTGAACGTGCCGGCAGGCACCGAGGCCGTGGTCTGTGCGCCGGCCGCCGGCGACAGCCTCGCCGTCATCGGCGATAACCGGAAGCTGCTGCTCTTCCCTCTCAATCAGCTACCCGAGATGCCTCGCGGCAAGGGTGTCAGGCTCCAGCGCTACAAGGATGGCGGGCTCGCCGACGTCAAGACCTTCGCCAAGAAGGACGGCCTCACCTATCTCGATTCAGCGATGCGGAGTTTCACCCTCTCGTCGGTCGAACTGAAAGATTGGTGGGGTGAACGCGCTCAGGCGGGTCGCCTGCCGCCGAGGGGCTTCCCCAAGTCGAACTCCTTCGGCCCACGCTTCTGATCTGAAGCGTCAGAGCTCGGAGCGGACCCAGCCTTTGGAGGTCAGGCGCTCCTGCGGCTCGAAGCGGTTCTTGTAGCGCATCTTGCGCGAGCCCTCGATCCAATAGCCGAGATAGACGAAGGGCTGGGCTTGGCTCCGCGCGAACCCGACATGATCGAGGATCATGTAGGTACCGAGACTCCGGTGCTTCTCCTCCGGATCGTAGAAGCTGTACACCATGGAGATGCCGTCGCTCAGGCGATCGCACAGAGCCACGCCGACGAGCGGCGATGAGCCGTCGCCTGCGGGATCAGGCTTGATGCGATATTCGGTGACGAAGGTCTCGACCACGCTGTCCTCGACCATGAGCGAGTAGTCGAGCACCGACATCTCCGCCATGCCGCCATCGGCGTGACGCGCATCGATATAGGCGCGGAACAGCGAATATTGCTCCGAGCTCGGCGACGGCGTCATACGGGTGGCGACGAGATCGCGATTGATCCGCGCGATGCGCTTGAGCGAGCGCCTCGGCTCGAACTGATCGACCAGGATGCGTACCGGCACGCAGGCCGAGCAGGAATTGCAATAAGGCATATAGGCGATGTTCTGGCTTCGCCGGAACCCGCCTTTGAGGAGGTTGTCAATGAGGAAGCGCGGCTTGTCGCGCGTGAGATGGGTGAACAGTTTCCGCTCGAGCCGGCCCGGCAGGTAAGGGCAGGGCTGCGGCGCCGTGATGTAAAACTCCGGAAAGTTGCTCTTGTGCTCTGTCACGTTTGGACCGGCTAACGAATCCGAACCTGTTGCCGCAAGCTTAGTGGATCAAAGCCGATCCACGCAATGCGCACGAAAGGGGGGATAACCCCACCCCAGGCTCACCCGCAAGGCCGGCAAAACACGGCAATTGGGGCCGGTTGTGACGGCTCTACGCACGGTTGATGAACAGCACGCCGGCGAGGATGTCATGCAAGCAGCGCTTGCGTGAATTGAACAGCGCCCAGAGCAGGATCGGGCAGAAGATCACCAGCGAAAACCAGAACAGAAGGGCGTGGAACCCTGCAACGAGCGGCATCACCTTGCCGCCATACCACATGCGCACCTCGAGCCCCATCATGCGCTGGCCGAGGGTCGCCGAGTTCTTGCCGCCGATGGTCACCGCGTTATACCCGAGCCCTACGGCCGGAAAGACAAGGCCAAACAGAAGCCAGGCAAGGCCAAGCGTGATGATACCGAGAAGCGCGACGGCCACGTAGGCCGCTACCGTCAGAAGCGTGATGATGATGGCATCGATGATGAAGGCGATGATACGCTTGAAGATGACGCCGCCGAACAGCTCGGGCTGCCGGACCGGATCGTAGGCGAAAGGCTGATTGGCAAAATCGCTTCCCACACGCGGCGGAAGGGTCTGCTGCTCGCTCATCTCGTCTTGCCTCCTCAACAGAGCTTGCGCTCTCGAGATGCGGTCGATCTCGGGGCCGGTACATGGTGATTGGACATGCGGCAAACAAGCGTTCGCTGGAAGTTCTCGCTAAATCTCATGCTCTTGGCGCCTCATGGAAGATGATCGTGCCGCAGCGCAGGTTGCCGAGACGGGGTCAACACGATAAGCATTTCACCGAGGACGTGTGAGGCGAAGCTAACGGGGAGCGTCCATGTCGAGATCGCTGTTGTTTCTTGCCGTTTTGCTGATGGCCGGTACCGCTCCGGCGTTGCGGGCGGCCGCCTGCGAGGGCCAGCAGGTTATCTTCGAGGACAAGTTCCACGACGATGCCGGCGGCTGGTCGATCAAGGACAATATCGAGATCAAGGACGGCACCTTCACCTTCAAGCTCCCGCCCGACGACATGTCGTCAAACCTCAACGTGACCTTCACCGTGAAAGACGCCGACATCTGTGCCGATGTGGTGTGGCCCGAGGGCGACCAGCCGGTGCTGGGCGCGGGCCTCCTGTTCTGGGGCGAGGACAATCGCACCTATTTCCAGTTCGGCATTCTCAATAACGGCAAGTTCTGGATCGCGCGGAAAGAGGACGGCAAGTGGCTCGGCACCATCGCCGCCAATGTCGACTCGACGGCGATCAAGACCCTGCCCGGTGCCGTCAACACGCTGCGCGTGAAGACGAACGGCAACAGTGTGACCTTCTATATCAATGGCACGAAGGTGCGCGATCTGCGTGGCCAAGCCCCCAAGGGCGACTGGCGCTTCGGTCTCTCGGGCGACAATTTCGACAAAGAGAAAGAGGCCACGGTCACCTTCAAGAGCATGAAGGTCACCAACTAGCCATCACTTGCCTTTGAGCATCCGCGCCGCAGTGAGCGCGAAATACGTGAGGACGGCGTCGGCGCCGGCGCGTTTGAACGCCATCAGGCTCTCGAGCAGGATGCGGTCGCGGTCGAGCCAGCCGCGCTCGGACGCCGCCACGATCATCGCGTACTCACCCGAGGTGTGGTAGGCGAAGGTCGGCATCTGGAACGCCTGCTTCACCCGCCAGATAATGTCGAGATAGGCGAGCCCGGGCTTGACCATGACCATGTCGGCGCCCTCTTCGATGTCGAGAGCGACCTCGCGCAGCGCCTCTGCGCCATTGGCGGGGTCCATCTGATAGCCGAGCTTGTCGCCCTTGAGCTTGGCGCCCGAGCCGACCGCATCGCGAAACGGCCCATAGAACGAGGAGGCATATTTCGCCGCATAAGCGAGGATCAGCGTCTTGGCGAAGCCGTTCGCCTCGAGCGCAGCCCTGATCGCTCCAATGCGGCCGTCCATCATATCTGAGGGCGCGAGGATATCGCACCCGGCCTCGGCCTGAACGAGGGCTTGCGCAATGAGGACCTCGATGGTGCGGTCGTTGTCGACCTCGCCGTCGACGAGAATGCCGTCGTGGCCGTGACTCGTATAAGGGTCGAGGGCGACGTCGCAGATGAGGCCGATATCGGGCACCGCATCCTTGATGGCACGCACCGCGCGGCAAACGAGGTTGGCGGGATTGACCGCCTCGCTCGCCATCTCGTCACGAAGCGAAGGGAGGGTGTTGGGAAAGAGCGCGATCGCCGGGATCCCGAGTGAGGCTGCTTCTGCAGCAGCCTTGACGGCGAGGTCGACCGTGAGCCGCTCGACGCCCGGCATGGCTGCGACGGGCGTCCGCATGTTCTCGCCGTCGATGAGGAAGATCGGCCAGATCAGGTCGTCGGTCGAGAGCGCATTCTCCCGCACGAGCCGCCGCGACCAGTCCGAGCGCCGGTTGCGCCTGAGCCGCGTCGCCGGGAAACCCGGACGTACGCCGCCGGGCGTCTGATAGCCTGAACGCTTGGCCCGCTCAGTTCGGAGCGAGATCGGCTTATCCTTGGGAGCTGCCATGAGACTGTGCCGCTTCTGCTGAATACGTTTGCCGGCAAGCTAGCACCGCGGCGCTGAGCCTTCCAGACGTTGCGGCAAACGTGGTTTGCCGTCTATTCGCAAAGCCCCGCGTGCCGGCGCGCCTTCATGTCGAGATGGAAGTGGTTCTTGTGCGCCTCGTTGGCGGCGGGACCGAGCGTGGTGCCGAACACGCCGCAAGCCTCGTCATGGATGTCCTTGATGAAGGCGCTCTCTCGCTCTGCCAGCGTCTGCCCGGGTGCGGCGACTTCCGGCAATGTCTTAGAGGGCAGTGCGGCTTGAGGCGTCGAAGGTTGCGGGGTCACGGAGGCAACTTTGGCGTCGCGAACAGGCGCAACGAACGGATTGCTCTTGGTCTTGGCGACGATGCTGTCAGCCGTCTGTGCCGTCGCCGGAGACGCGCGCTTCGGCGCCTTAGCTTCTTGTGGCGGAGAGGGCACTTCGAAGGGGTTGGCCTTGATTCTGGTCAGCCTGACCGCGTCGTCACCACCGGCTTCGCCGGTTGATGCTGTCGTCTGGATGGCTTTGATGATGGATCCCGTCGCGCCCTCGGCCGCGTCCGGTTTTGGTGCGGGCTCCTTGGTCACAAAACGCGGCCAAGTGTCGAGCACGGTGAGACGGTCCCCGGATGCGAGATCGAACTCAGAGACATCGAGCGCGTTCGCCAGCGCGTGTTCGCTGATCGGGGTGTTGGCGCCACCATAGCGGTTGCGGCAGGAGTAAGACGTGGCGTTGCGCAGCTTGACGACTTGCGTGCCGAGCATGGCTTTGGCGTCAGGCTCGACTTTGTTTTTGAGCCAGGCGTAGAGGCCAGCGGCGAGCGGGCAGGTGACGGTCGCAGGCGGGTCGATGGCCACCTTGGGATCGCTTCCGATCGACTTCACCAGGATGGGCGCCGGCGCCCCGCAAAGTCCTTCCTTGATTGGAGGCAGTGGCTCGTAGTCGAGAGCAATGCCCTTCAAGAGCCGATCGCACTCGGCCTTGGCCGCATCGATCTCGGCGCTGGTCCACGTGATGGTCGGTTGATCGCCGGGCAGCACTGGCGTCTCGACATGCGCCGGCTTCCGCACCGGCAGCGGCGGCACGTCGTCAGTCTCAGCGCGGGCCGACGCCGGCAATGACACAAGAAACGCGAAGGCAAGACAAAGAAGGCGGCGGTCGAGCGTCATGATCTCAGTCCGATGATTGACCCTGTAACGCTTGTGGATTCGGCAATTGGATGGTAGCTGCCCCCGGGCCCCGCCACCCCGGGCCCTTTCGGGGGAGGCCCTTTCCAGGACAAGCCAGGCCTTTTCAAGGCAGGGCGCTGCATTTACGCGGATCAGGTCAAAGGCATCGCTTAAGTGTCTGAATCGTTTGGCATCACTTTCGAGGAGGTCGACCGCGCCGGCGTGGTCACGCTTGACCGCCCGTCACGACTAAACGCGTTGAACCGCGAAATGTTCGAGGCGCTGACCACCCATTACCGCGAGTGGTCGCCGGCTCCGCACATCTACGGGGTGGTGATGCAATCGACGCATCCGACCGTGTTCTCGAGCGGCGGAGACCTCAAGGTCCTAAATGAGCTCTGCGAGCAGGGCGCGGTCGATGCGATCCGTGCGTTCTACCGGGCGGCTTACACGCACGTCTGGACGATCGACACATTCATCAGACCCAACGTGCCACTGATTAACGGGCTCTGCTTCGGAGGCGGCGTCGGTATCAGCCACTTGGGCACCCACTGCGTCGCCGCCGAAGGCTATCGCTTCGCCATGCCGCAAGTCGGCATCGGCTTCCTCCCCGATATCGGCGGCACCTATTTCCTTCCGCGCTTGCTTGGTTCGATCGGCACCTATCTCGCGCTCACCGGCCGCGCCATCGGTCCGGCCGAAGCCTATCGGCTGAAGCTTGCGAGCCATTACATCCCATCGTCCTGCTTCGGGGTGATCAAGGACGCGCTCAGCGACAACCAACCGGTTGACCGTCTGCTCGATGGGCTTCATCGCGATCCCGGCGAAGGCGAGCTTGTGCTGCACACGCCGGTCATCAACCGCGCCTTCTCGGCGCCGACCGTCGAGGAGATTCTCGCACGCCTCGACAGGGAGGAGGGGAATGATGCGTCCTTTGCGCATGAGACCGCAGCCGAGATGCGCAGGAAGTCACCGACCTCGCTCAAGATCGCCCTGAAGCAGATGCAGATCGGGCGGACGCTTGATCTCTCCGATGCGCTGAAGCTCGAGTTCCAGCTCGCCTCGCACCTGGTGCAGACCCACGACTACAGCGAAGGAGTCTCCGCGCGCATCGCCGGCAAGGGCCGGCCCCCCGCGTGGCAGCCGGCAACTCTCACCGAGGTCGATGAAGAGGTGATCGAGATGATGTTCACGACCCCGTCCGACGACGAACTCGTTCTGGCTGAGCGCAATATCCTCACCTAATCTCCTCTAAACGCCCCGCAACATCATCAAAACTTAATACTAGAATTTCACGCAATCTTAAGCGTCCTGCTTAAGCGGATTTTAGGTTGCTTCGCCTACAGTCAGCCTCAAGTTGGGGATTTAACAACAACTAACGAGGGTAGGCGATGAGTGTAGCCCTGAATATAGGGACACAAACGAGCGCTGTTGAGGCAGAAGACCTCAAGAGCCGCTATCTTGTTTCCTTGAAGCTTGTCGAGCGGCTTCATCGGTTGCTGCTTGACGTGATCAAAGATGAATTCGAACGTTTGGGCCGCGCCGACGTGAACAGCGTGCAAGCTTTGCTGCTGTACAATATCGGCGATGCGGAACTGACGGCGGGCGAGTTGACCAGCCGTGGCTACTATCTCGGCTCCAACGTTTCCTACAATCTGAAGAAGCTGGTCGACGCCGGCTACATCAACCATCAGCGTTCGACCACCGACCGCCGCTCGGTGCGCGTGAGGCTCACCGACAAGGGGCAGGAGGTGTGCCAGGTGGTAAGCAACCTCTATCAGCGCCAGTTGAAGTCGCTCCAGCAGGTTGGCGGCATTGGTACCGATGACCTCGAGACGCTCAACAAGGCCCTGATCAGGCTCGAGCGCTTCTGGACCGACCAGATCCGCTACCAGCTGTAAGCGCGCGCCAACAACTCAAGCGCCCCGGTGGTGAGGAGACGCCGCCGGGGCAGCTTTCGTTGGGCCAAAGCCAAAAATCGCCCCATTCCGGCGTTACCCACTAAGCTTCAATGCGTTGCGGCGACGCCTGACGCGAAATCTTGCTGTCTCATTCGCGCCGTAACATCTGCCGAATCCGCGGGCAGTCTTGCTGCGCGGAACTTGCGCGAAGGTTGATGAATTGTGAAAGCAAAACAATTCATTGACTTTAGAGTGGCGAAGCTAAACCGCCTATAGTTAAAGCGGGACAGAAGCCGCAAATCACGGGGAGCGGCCAATGCTGACATTCAAATCTTTGATGAGGGGCGGGGCCGTCCTCGCCACAGCTGGACTTGCTGCCACGCTCCTCATGAGCAGCGTCGCGCCGTCGAGTGCCGGCATTTTCTCGTGGATGAAGGGGCCGCAGGCCAGTCAAGGCGGCGATGACGGCTACGGCGGACCGGGACTGTTCGGTGGCGGTCTCTTCGGCGGCAAACCTCGCGGTCCGCAGCAGCCCGGCTCTCAGGCGTTTCACGGCGATGAGTTGCCGCCCGAGGAAGGTGATGCGGCCACGCGGGAATGGATTCTCAATCCCGCGCTCGGCGCGCCGACGATCGCAAAGAGCAATGTTGCGGCGACTCAGGCCGCGATCGCGAAATACCGGGCGATCGTGGCCAACGGCGGCTGGCCGATGGTCCCCGCCAAGGCGATGCACCCAGGCGACACCGGCCCTGAGATCGTCACGCTGCATCGGCGGCTCGAGATCACCGGCGACCTCGTCGGCATGAGCGTGCCGGAAGAATACGACGCGGCCGTCGTCGCCGCGGTGAGGAAGTTCCAAGCTCGTCATGGCCTTCCTCCCACGGGCGTCATCGACACGCGCGCGATGGTCGAGTCCCTCAACGTACCTGCTACCGTCAGGCTCGCTCAGCTCGAGGCCAACTTGAAGCGGCTTCAGACCCTCTCGTCGGCCGCAGCAAGCCGCTACGTGATGGTCAATATTCCGGCGGCGCAAGTCGAGGCCGTGGAGTCGGGACAGGTGGTGCAGCGCCATGCTGCCGTGGTCGGTAAGCCAGAGCGCCCGACGCCCGAGCTTTCGAGCAAGATCCTGGAGATCGATTTCAATCCCTTCTGGTATGTGCCGAAGAGCATCATCTACAAGGATCTGGTGCCGAAGGCGCAGGAATTCGCGCGTCACAACCAGGATATGCTCGCGGCCTATCACATGCAGGCCTTCGACTCGGCCGGTAATCCGCTCGCCAACAACCAGATCAATTGGTTCGGTCAGGACGTGTACAATTACCAGTTCCGCCAGCTCCCCTGGGACCAGAACTCGCTCGGCTTCGTTAAGATCAATTTCCCGAACAAGGACGCGGTCTACATGCATGACACGCCGCTCAAGAGCCTGTTCGGGCGCTCGGTGCGCTTCGAGAGCTCGGGCTGTGTCCGCGTGAATGCCGTCGAGACGCTGGTCGACTGGATCCTGCGGGACACCGGCGGCTGGGACATGCAGCACATCATGGCGATGAAGCAGTCCGGCGAGCAGACGGACGTCAAGCTGGTAAAACCGATCCCGGTCTATTTCACCTATGTCAGCGCTTGGGCGACGCCCGACGGTACGGTGCAATTCCGTCCCGATATCTACAACCTGGATGGCGGCGGCGGTGAGACTGCTTCGGTCAACTAAGAGCAGGACTTTGCAACACCAAATGCCATCCGGCTTCGGCCGGATGGCATTTTTATGCCTGCCGTGAGGCTTCGATCTAGGCCGACAGCCTCACCGGAATCTTGAGATAACGGACACCGTTCTCATCGGCGGGCGGAAGCTTGCCCGCGCGCATGTTGACCTGGATCGACGGCATAAGCAGGTCTGGTGCCGCAAGCGTCGAATCGCGCGCCTCGCGCATAGCGACGAAATCGTCCTCGCTCACTCCATCTTTGACATGCCTATTGTTGGCACGCTCGTCTGCCACGGTCGTCTCCCAGGCATAGTGGTCGCGGCCTGGCGCTTTGTAGTCGTGGCACATGAAAAGGCGAGTTGCTGCCGGCAGCGCAAGAAGCCGCTTGATCGAGCGGTAGAGCGCGCGTGCATCGCCGCCGGGGAAGTCGGCGCGAGCGGTGCCGAAATCCGGCATGAACAGAGTATCGCCCACGAATACGGCATCGCCGATCTTGTAGGCGATGTCGGCCGGGGTGTGGCCCGGCACGTAGATCACCTCGGCGTCGATGTTCCCGAGCTTGAAGCGCTCGCCGTCCTTGAACAGATGGTCGAACTCGCTGCCGTCGCCCTTGACGTCGGTCGCGTTGAACACGGGGCGGAAGATCTTCTGTACGTCGCGGATATGCTCGCCGATTCCCACCTTGGCGCCGGTCTTGAGCTTGATATAAGGCGCGCCCGATAAATGGTCGGCATGGGCGTGGGTCTCGAGAACCCAGTCAACGGCAAGCCCACGCGCCTCTACCTCCTTGAGGATGGCATCGGCCGACTTGGTCGAGGCTTTGCCGCTCGCGTGGTCGTAGTCGAGCACGGGATCGACGATCGCGGCCCGCTTGGTGGCGGGATCAGCGACGAGATAGCTGATCGTATTCGTGTGCTCGTCGAAGAAGGCCTTGATGGTGGGTATTGCGGTCATCGCAAGTGCTCCTCTTTTCGTTGTCTGCATCTCTGGTTGACATATATATTAGCAATCGCTAAATTAGCAAGTGCTAATGCAAAGAGGACGTCGCCATGCCGCGTGCCCCTGCCGATCTCGCCACATTCGAAGCCAACGCCACCCAGGTGGCGGACGTTCTGCGCGCGCTCGCCAACGAACGCCGGCTGATGCTCTTGTGCAAATTGGTGGAATGGGGCGAGGCGAGCGTGAGCTCGCTTGGCGAGGCGGTGGGGCTGTCGCAATCAGCCACCTCACAGCATCTCGCCAAGATGCGTGAGGAAGGCATCGTCGGTTACCGGCGCGACGGACAGACGCTCTGGTACCGAGTCGCCGAGCCCCGCACCGAGCTCCTGCTCGGCTATTTGCAGAAGCTTTATTGCAGCGAAACCTGAGCCAAAACAATCCCGCAAGGACGGGAGGAGAGTCCACTATGAGCCTTCCCACTATCACTCCGGCAGAGGCCAAGCGTCTCATCGCCCAAGGCGCGACCCTCATCGACATTCGCGAGAAGGATGAGCATGCGCGCGAACACATTGCCGTCGCGCGCAACCGCCCTTTGGGCGCGATGGCCGAGCTCGGCGGCCTCAGCGCCCCCATAATCTTTCACTGCCGCGGCGGCAATCGCACCGCCGATAATGCCGGCAAGCTGGAGCAGGCCGCCAATTGCGAGGCTTACATCCTCGAAGGCGGCATCGAAGGCTGGAAACAAGCCGGCCTTCCCGTCGTCGTCGACAAGAGCCAGCCGATCGAGATCAATCGCCAGGTGATGATCGCTGCCGGCAGCCTCGTGCTCGTCGGCGTGCTGCTCGGCGCTTTCGTCAATGCGGACTTCTATGCACTGTCGGGAGTGATCGGCGCGGGTCTCGTGTTCGCCGGAGTCAGCGGCTTCTGCGGCATGGCCAAGCTGCTCGCGCTCATGCCCTGGAACCGCACACCGCTTGAGGCCTAGAGCCATGGCCCTGGGCCTCGTTCCCGTTATTCTCCTCCTCGCCTCGGGCAGCGTCGTCGGGATCACGCTCGGGCTGATCGGAGGAGGGGGCTCGGTGCTCGCCGTGCCGCTCCTCGTCTATATCGTTGGCGTGCCGTCGGCGCATGTGGCCATCGGTTCGTCCTCGGTCGCCGTTGCGGCCAACGCCGCCTGGGGACTGGCGAGCCATGCGCGTCTCGGCACGGTGAAATGGCCTTGCGCCTTGGTGTTCACCGCGGCGGGCGTGATCGGAGCTTTCGCAGGTGCAACCCTCGGCAAGCAGCTCGGCGGGACCGAGCTTCTCGCCTTGTTCGGCTTGGTCATGATCGGCATCGGCATCTATATGCTGACCTTCAAGCCTAAGCCCACGGCCCACAACGTTAAGCTGACGCGGGAAAGCGCGGCCGAGCTTCTGCCGCGACTCCTTGCCATCGGCGCGGGCGTCGGGCTGCTCTCGGGATTTTTCGGTATCGGCGGCGGCTTCCTTATCGTGCCGGGTCTCGTGCTCGCGACCGGCATGGCGTTGCAAAATGCCATTGGAACGTCGCTCTTCGCCGTCACCGCCTTCGGGCTTGCGACCGCCACCAGCTACACCTTGTCCGGCCTGGTCGATTGGCGGATCGCGGCACTCGTGATCGCGGGCGGCATTGCCGGAACCCTCGTCGGCATCCGCGCCAATGTCCGGCTCTCCGGCCACAGGCGGGCTCTTGCCACCATCTTTGCGGGCGTGGTGATCGCCGTCGGGCTCTACGTCATTGCGAGCGGGATCACCGAACTTCTCGCGGCACGCTAGGCTTTCGTGCCACGTGGCGTCTAAGCCATTGGATTTCCGCGCATAGCAGTTGTACCGTCAGTCCAAGTGCCACGTCTTGGGTGTTGCTGGCGCCCCCGAACGACATATGGTAGAGGCAGCCAAATGGTGAGAGGCACCTTGCGAGATCGGCATGCGAGGAAGCCCCTCAGCCGCGGGCGGGACGGTGTTTGAGCTCAAGGAGCGGTAGCGATGACGGCAAGTGATGCAAGGCGTGCCGAGGCGGGCGGAAGCGGCTTTTTCACCAGGCATCTCGAAGACGCAGACCCAGAAGTTTGGAGCGCGATCGAGCATGAGGCCGAACGTCAGCAGACCGAGATCGAGCTGATCGCCTCCGAGAACATCGTCTCCCAGGCCGTGCTGGACGCCGCCGGTACGCTGCTCACCAACAAATATGCCGAAGGTTATCCGGGCAAGCGCTATTACGGCGGCTGCCAATATGTCGACGTGGTTGAGCAACTGGCCATCGACCGCGCCAAGCGCCTGTTCAACTGCGCCTTCGCCAACGTGCAGCCTCACTCGGGCAGCCAGGCCAATCAGTCCGTGATGCTGGCGCTGATCAAGCCGGGCGACACCGTGCTCGGCATGTCGCTCGCGCATGGCGGCCATCTCACCCACGGCGCGCCGCCGAACCTCTCGGGCAAGTGGTTCAACGCCGTTCAATACGGCGTGACCAAGACCGACAACCGCATCGACTACGACGAGGTCGAACGGCTCGCTCACGAGCATAAGCCGGCGCTCGTCATTGCCGGCGGCTCGGCCTATCCGCGCATTATCGACTTCCCGCGCTTCCGCCAGATCGCCGATTCCGTCGGCGCTTTCCTGATGGTTGACATGGCGCATTTCGCCGGGCTCGTCGCCGCGGGCCTGCATCCTAGCCCGCTGCCGCATGCCCACGTCGTCACCACCACGACGCACAAGACCTTGCGCGGACCGCGCGCCGGCATGGTGCTGTCGAACGACGAGGAGATCGGCAAGAAGATCAACTCTGCGGTCTTCCCCGGGCTTCAAGGCGGCCCGCTGATGCACATCATCGCGGCCAAGGCGGTGGCCTTCGGCGAGGCGCTCAAGCCCGACTACAAGCTCTATATCAAGGGCGTGATCGATAACGCCAAGGCGCTTGGCGAGACGCTGGTCAAGGGCGGCGTGGCGCTGGTCTCCGGCGGAACCGACACCCACCTCATGCTGGTCGATTTGAGGCCGAAGAAGTTGACCGGCAAGGCGGCCGAGGTCGCGCTCGGGCGCGCCAACATCACCTGCAATAAGAACGGCGTGCCGTTCGATCCGGAGAAGCCGATGGTGACCTCCGGCATCCGGCTCGGCTCTCCGGCCGGCACCACGCGCGGCTTCGGCATCGCTGAGTTCCAGCAGATCGGGGGCATGATCATCGAAGTGCTCGACGGTCTTGCGGCCAAGGGCGATGCCGGCAACGGCGCGGTCGAGGCGAGCGTAAAGAAGCGGGCCATCGAGCTTTGCGAGCGCTATCCGATCTATCGCAGCTAAGCTCGCGTGCGTGAAGGTGAGAAAGAGGAGGGCGGTCGCTCATGCGATGCCCCTATTGCGGCAGCACCAACACGCAAGTGAAGGACTTGCGGCCGAGCGAGGATCAGAGCACAATTAGGCGCCGCCGCGTCTGTGCCGATTGCGGCGGCCGCTTCACCACTTTCGAACGCGTCCAGCTCCGCGAGCTCACCGTGATCAAGCGGAGCGGACGGCGCATGCCGTTCGACCGCGACAAACTGATGCGCTCGGTGCAGATCGCGCTGAGGAAGCGTTCGGTTGACCCTGAGCGCGTCGAGCGCATGGTAAGCGGTATCGTGCGCCGGCTGGAAAACACCGGCGAGAACGAGATCCAGTCCGAGACCATCGGCCGTCTCGTCATGGAGGCCTTGAAGGGGCTCGATGACGTCGCCTATGTACGCTTCGCCTCTGTCTACAAGAATTTCCGCGAGGCCCGGGATTTCGAAGTGCTCCTCGGCGAGCTTGCCGGTGGAGATGGCAGTGGCGACAGTGAAGACGAAGATCCCGCCGCCAAAGCGAAGACCGGCAAGGCTCCGGCCTCCGCCGAAGATTAGCGCGAAAGCACCAACCTTTCCGATGAGCGCGAGCGACGAAGATCACATGGCGCAAGCGCTTCAGCTCGCGAGGCGGGGCCTCGGCACCACCTGGCCCAATCCCCCAGTCGGAGCGATCGTCGTGGCACCGTCGGGAGAGATCATAGCCCGCGCCTGGACGGCGCCGGGCGGACGGCCCCATGCCGAGGCGATCGCTCTGGAACGATCCGGCCGGTGCGCCGAGGGCGCGACGCTTTACGTGACGCTCGAGCCTTGCGCCCATGCTAGCGGCCGTGGCCCCGCCTGCGCCGATATCCTCGCGCGCGCGAGACTTGGACGCGCCGTAGTCGCACTCCGCGACCCCGACCCGCGCACGGATGGGGGAGGGATCGAGCGACTCATCGATGCGGGCGTCACGGTGACGGTGGGCGTGCTTGCCGATGAGGCCTGCGCCGTCGCGCTCGGCCATCTGATGCGCGTCACGGAAGGTCGCCCCGCGGTGACGCTCAAGCTCGCAGTCGGGTCTGACGGGTTGATGCCGCGGGGAAATGGCGCTCCCGTGTGGGTCACGGGTCCTGACGCAAGAGCGCACGCCCATCTGCTCCGCGCGCGCTGCGATGCGATCATGGTTGGCCGCGGCACCATTCTCGCCGACAATCCGAGCCTCACCTGCCGGCTTCCCGGCATGGCCTGCCGCTCGCCGGTGCGCGTGGTGCTCGACCGCCGCTTGCGCACGCCGCCAGAAGCCCAGATCTTCGATGATCTGATGGTTCCGGTCTGGCTCGTCTGCTCTGCCGATGAGGAGCACCCGAATACGGACGCCCTACAGGACCGTGGCGCGGAGATCGTTGCTGTTCCCGTCGATGAGCACGGCATGCTCGATATTCGCGACGTCGTCGAGACCCTGGCTGACCGCGGCATCACCCGCGTTCTGGTCGAGGGGGGTCCCTCGGTCGCGCGCGCCCTGCTCGATGCCGGCCTCGTCGATGAAGCCCTCATCTATCAGGGTCCAAACCCGGCCGGCGACGATGCTCTCAAACCCTTCGTCACCGAGGGCCTTGAACGGCTGACCGGAAGCGGTCATTTCACCGAAATTCAGTCCCGCGCGTTCGGTCCCGACCGGATGACGTGGTTTCATCGGAAGGCGCGATGTTCACCGGCATTGTCAACGACGTAGGTAAGGTTGTCGAGCGCGAGGGTGAGCGCTTCGCCATTGCCTGCGGCTACAAGCACAAGAGCCTGAAGAAAGGGGATTCGCTCGCCTGCGATGGCTGCTGCCTGACGCTGGTCGATATCGAGAAGGCGAAGAAGGGCTCGGTCGTTACCGTGCAAGCCTCTAACGAAACCTTGGCGCGGACCACGCTGTTCTCGTGGAAGGAGGGGCGCCGCATCAATCTCGAGCGCCCGCTTGCGCTCGGCGAGGAGCTGGGCGGCCACATCCTCACCGGCCACGTGGATGCGCCGGCCATGATCCTCGAGCGCAATCCCGATGGCGACAGTATGAGATTCGTGGTGGAAGCGCCGCCAGGGTTATCGCGCTTTATCGCGGCTAAGGGTTCGGTCGCCCTCGATGGCGTGTCGCTCACCGTTAACGAGGTCGATGGCACAAGCTTCGGCGTGAACATCATTCCTTACACTCTTGCCCATACGACGTGGCAAGACCGACAGCCCGGCGATCTGGTAAATCTTGAAGTCGATCTGTTGGCGCGCTACGTCGCTCGCTTGCGCGAGTAGAGGTTCTTCCGTGACCGCACTGAGCAAGACCCGCGATCATCAGTTCCTGTCCTCGATCGAGGAGGTGGTCGAAGATGCGCGCAACGGCCGCATGTTCATCCTCGTGGATGCCGAGGAGCGCGAGAACGAAGGCGACCTCGTCATCCCCGCGCAAATGGCCACCCCTGACGCGATCAATTTCATGGCCAAGCACGGCCGCGGCCTGATCTGCCTTGCGCTGACACCCGAGCGCGCCAAGCAGCTCCATCTCGAACTGATGTCGCGCTCGAACCGCACGCGCCACTCGACCGCCTTCACCGTGTCGATCGAGGCGCGGGAAGGGGTCTCGACCGGCATCTCGGCCCATGACCGGGCGCACACTATCTCCGTCGCCATCGATCCGACCAAGGACTATCGCGACGTCATGACGCCAGGTCATGTCTTCCCGCTGGTCGCCAAAGAGGGGGGCGTGTTGATCCGCGCCGGCCATACCGAAGCTGCCGTCGATCTCGCGAGATTGGCGGGGCTCTCTCCGGCAGGCGTCATCTGCGAGATCATGAATGACGACGGGACCATGGCGCGGCTCCCCGACCTCATCGCTTTCGCGGAGCGCCACGGGCTCAAAATCGCCACCATCGCCGATCTGATCGCCTATCGGCTGCGCTACGACCACCTCGTCAAGGTCATCGCCGAGACCACGATCGACAGCGCGTTCGGCGGGGCGTTTGACGTCAAGGTCTATGCCACGACCGTTGACCCCGCCGAGCATGTCGCATTGGTGAAGGGCGATGTCTCCTCCGGCGGTCCCGTGCTCGTCCGCGTGCATGCTCTGAATACGATCGACGACGTGGTCTCGCCGGGCGCCAGCCGCGAAACGGCAGTGCACAAGGCGATGCAGACCATCGGCCAGGAGGGTCGCGGTGTGGTCGTGCTGATCCGCGAGTCGCGTCCCGACGCGATTTCGTCGCGGCTCAAGGGCGAAGGGGGAGGCGGAGGTCAGCAGCGCCTCATCGAGTATGGTATCGGGGCTCAGATCCTGCTCGATCTCGGCGTGCACGAGATGGTGCTCTTGTCCAACTCGCCGGCACGCAAGATCGTCGGGCTGGAGGGCTATGGACTGAAGGTCGCAGGCCACCGGACCTTGGAGCCAAAGCCATGACCCGCAAAGGTCCACGTTCGGTCCTCATCATCGAGGCGCGCTTCTATGAGGACATCGCCGACGAACTCGCCCGTGGCGCGGTCGACGAGCTCGACGCGCAGCGCGTCGCCTATGAGCGGATCGCCGTACCGGGATTCTCTCGAGATCGCGCTTGCGCTCAGCCTCGCACTTGCCAACGGCTTCGTCGGCAGGGCGGGGCGCCATCGCGGCTGTATCGCGCTCGGCTGCGTGATCCGTGGCGAGACCACGCACTATGACATCGTGGCGCGGGAATCCGCGGCAGGTCTGCACCAGCTTGCCGTACAGCACGCCGTGCCGATCGGCTTCGGCATTCTCACCTGCGAGAGCCGAGAGCAGGCCTGGGAACGGGCGAGCGTCGATGGACGTAACAAGGGAGGGGACGCGGCGCGCGCCTGCCTCACCCTAATGCAGCTCGAGCGGCATTTCTCCTCCGCGAGCCGGCGCTAGGGCCATGGCAGGGCGCGGCCAATCCGCCAAGCGGGCAAGCTCGCGAAGCGCGGCCCGGTTGGCAGCGGTTCAGGCGCTCTACCAGATGGACATGACCGGCATCGACCTGAACGAAGTGATCGCCGAGTTCGAGGAGCATCGCTTGGGCAAGGAGATCGAGGGCTCGCAATATTGCGATGCCGAGGCATCCTTCTTCCGCGATCTCGTCGAGGGCGTGGTGCGCGACCAGCTCAAGATCGATCCTCTGATCGACAAGCAGCTTGCCGAAGGCTGGCGTCTCACCCGCGTCGATTCCATCCTCCGCGCCATCCTTCGCGCCGGAGCCTACGAGATCCTCTCGCGTGACGACGTGCCCGCGCGCGTCGTCATTTCCGAATATGTCGACATCGCTCATGCCTTCTTTGCCGACGAGGAGCCCAAGGTGGTCAACGGCATTCTCGACCGGCTGGGACACAAGGCGCGGCCCCGTGAGTTTGCTCCTGGAGGACCAAGCGATGGCTGAGTTTCCCGGCCGCGGCGAAGGGAAGGGTCTCGGCGAGTTCGAGATCATCGCCCGCTATTTCGCGCCGCTCGCGACCGATGCCTCGGCGCTCTCGCTCCGCGACGATGCCGCAGTGCTGCGCCCCCCCGAGGGTCAGGAGCTCGTGCTCTCCTGCGACACGATCATCGAGGGTGTGCATTTCCTGAGCGACGATCCGCCAGAGTTGATCGGCCACAAGGCTTTGGCCGTCAATCTATCTGACCTCGCCGGCAAGGGCGCTCGGCCGTACGTCTACATGCTCGCTTTGTCGCTGCCGGCGAGGCACCATGATGCGGCCTGGCTTGACGCCTTCGCCTCGGGTCTTGCCGATCTCCAGCAGCGTTCTGGCATCGCGCTTGCGGGCGGCGACACGACCAAGACACCGGGACCGTTGAGCATCACCATCACCACGCTCGGCCTCGTGCCGCATGGCCATGCAGCGCTACGCCATGGCGCCAAGCGCGGCGACCTTCTCTACGTGACCGGAACGATCGGCGACGCTTATCTCGGCCTTCACCTGCTGAAGGAGCCGGTGCTGGCGAGCAAATTGGGCCTGGCGAAGGAGGACGTTGAGTTTCTGATCGACCGCTACCGGGAGCCGGAGCCGCGCAACTCGATCGCCGTCCCGTTGCGCAACTTCGCCTCGGCGGCCATCGACGTGTCGGATGGACTTGTCGGCGATGTGGGCAAGCTCGCCGCCGTCTCCCATGTCGGCGCCGTGATTGAGGCGCCTCGCGTGCCACTCTCGCCGCCCGCGCGCAAGGCCGTCGACAGCGATCCTTCTCTGCTCGAAGCGCTTCTGACCGGAGGTGACGACTATGAGATCGTGGCCGCGGTTCCCGAGGCGAGCACATCAGCCTTCGAGGCCGAGATCGGCGCTAAAGGCGAGACCGTAACTCTCATCGGCCATGTCGAGGAGCGGGATGGCACCCGCGTGCTGGGGGAGGGCGGCCGCCCACTCAAGCTGAGCCATAAGGGATTCGCCCATTTCTAGGACTTTGCCGGGGGGCACTCCGGGCCGAGTTTCCGGGACAAGCCTCTGTTGCGTCCTGCCTTTATCTTTGGCATTTTCCGCCCGCGCATTCGCACCACCGCTTTTGGGGGCAGTAGGGCTCGGGAGCACGGGACGTGCCTCCCTCTAACGGCTTGTTATCCCCGTAATCCCAAAGAAACGCAGAGGCACTCATGACCTTCGTCCTTTATCTGATCATTGCTTGCGGGGCGCTCTCGATCGCCTATGGCGTCGCGACGACCAAGGCCGTTCTCGCCTCGGACCCCGGAACGGCACGCATGCAGGAGATTGCTGCCGCCATTCAGGAAGGAGCCAAGGCCTATCTCGCCCGCCAATACACGACGATCGCCGGCGTGGGCATCGTCATCTTCCTCGTCCTCGCCTATCTGCTCGGTATCCCGCAAGCGATCGGCTTCGCCATCGGCGCCATCCTGTCGGGCACCGCCGGCTATATCGGCATGAACGTGTCGGTGCGGGCCAATGTCAGGACCGCCCAGGCCGCCACGAAGAGCCTCGCCGACGGCTTGAGCCTTGCCTTCCGCGCGGGCGCCATTACCGGCCTCCTCGTCGCCGGCCTCGCTCTTCTCGGCGTCTCCGTCTATTTCCTTGTCCTCACGAAGTTCTTGGGGCTTGCCCCGGCCTCGCGCGAGGTGGTCGACGCGCTCGTCGCTCTCGGCTTCGGCGCTTCGCTCATTTCCATCTTCGCCCGTCTCGGCGGCGGCATCTTCACCAAGGGGGCCGATGTCGGCGGCGATCTCGTGGGCAAGGTCGAGGCCGGCATCCCCGAGGACGATCCGCGCAATCCGGCGACCATTGCCGACAACGTGGGGGACAATGTCGGCGACTGCGCCGGCATGGCCGCCGATCTGTTCGAGACCTATGTCGTGACGATCGTAGCCACCATGGTCCTCGCATCGATTTATTTCGGGAGCGGGACGGACCAGGTCCTCAATATGATGCTTTATCCGCTCGCCATCGGCGCCGCCTGCGTCCTCACCTCGATCGCAGGCACCTATTTCGTGCGCCTCGGCAAGAGCCAGTCGATCATGGGCGCGCTGTATAAGGGCGTGCTCGCGACCGGTATCTTCTCGCTCATCCTGCTCTGGCCGGTGACGGCGTTGATGGTCGGCATGAACACGGCCATGAAGGTCGGCGACGTAAGCTTTACCGGCTGGTCGCTTTATTTTTGCGGTGTGGTGGGGCTCGTGGTCACGGCGCTGATCGTGGTCATCACCGAATACTACACCGGCACCAACTTCCGCCCGGTACAGTCGATCGCCAAGGCCTCCGTCACCGGCCACGGCACCAACGTCATCCAAGGCCTCGCGGTCTCGATGGAGTCGACTGCGCTGCCGGCGCTCGTCATCATGGCGGGTATCGTCATCGCCTATGGTCTTGCCGGCCTGTTCGGCATCGCCATCGCCGTCACCACCATGCTCGCGCTCGCCGGCATGATCGTTGCGCTCGACGCCTTCGGTCCCGTCACCGACAACGCTGGCGGCATTGCCGAAATGGCAGGTCTGCCGAAGGACATCCGCAAGACCACCGACGCGCTCGATGCGGTGGGCAACACCACCAAGGCCGTGACCAAGGGCTATGCGATCGGCTCGGCGGGCCTCGGCGCGCTCGTCCTGTTTGCGGCCTACACCGAGGACCTCAAATATTTTGCCGCCAATGCCGACCACTTCCCCTATTTCAAGGGCGTAGATCCGACCTTTTCTCTATCGAATCCGTACGTGGTGGTCGGTCTCCTTCTGGGCGGCCTGCTGCCGTATCTCTTCGGCGGCATCACCATGACGGCGGTCGGCCGCGCAGCCTCCGCCATCGTCGAGGAGGTGCGCCGCCAGTTCAAGGAGAAGCCCGGCATCATGAAGGGCACCGACCGGCCCGACTACGGCAAGGCGGTCGATCTCCTCACCCGCGCGGCGATCAGGGAAATGATCGTTCCCTCGCTGTTGCCCGTGCTGTCGCCGATCGTCTTCTACTTCATCGTCAATTGGATTGCCGGCAAGAGCGCCGCCTTCTCGGCGCTCGGCGCCATGCTGCTCGGCGTCATCGTCACCGGCCTCTTCGTCGCCATCTCCATGACCGCGGGAGGAGGGGCCTGGGACAACGCTAAGAAATATATCGAGGACGGCAATTACGGCGGCAAAGGCTCAGACGCGCACAAGGCGGCCGTCACCGGCGACACGGTCGGCGATCCCTACAAGGACACCGCCGGCCCCGCTGTGAACCCGATGATCAAGATCACCAATATCGTCGCGCTGCTTCTGCTCGCCGTGCTCGCCCACCACCAATAGGCTAGGAGCTCGCGATCAGGGGCCGCCAGGACCCGGAATGCCACCCTGCTTGTCCAGGTTTTTGAACATCTTGCGGTTCGAGATGTTGCCGAAGATCTGCTCGAGCACGGTCAGGTCCTTGCCGCGCGCGGGCGTCTCGCCCTTGTAGTAGTTAATGACGATGCCGTCCTTGAGCCCATAATTCGCAACCTGCTGAACCTTTGCGGTGTTGTCGAAATAGACTGCCACCACTTGGCGGTTGATCTCCCAAGGCTTGAGGAAGGCGACGCTCTTCTGCGTGGTCGAGATGTAGTAATAGGCATCGCCGCCGATTGTGCTCGTCGTGTCGGGCGAGCCGAGCACCGACGCGACCTGATCCTTGTTCATGCCGGAGTGGATCTGATTGAGATCGACATCGACGAAGACGTGGCCATGCCGGTCGATCTGCGCCCCGCAACCGGCAAGCGTAAACGTCACCCCGAGCGCAAGCGCGAGGCGTGCCCTATTATGTGCGCGCACGATGACCGGCTTGACGCTAGACAAGATCGGGTGTCCCTCGGTGATCGAAGCGAACGGAAGCGGTTGATGCCCCTCTTACCTCGCGTCGCTATGCCCTGGCGACGCAAAGAGAAAGTTGCCGAAAAACTCTATGGCGCGATTGTGGCGCAGGCGCGGCTTCCCCTTTTCTACCAGGAGTTTGGCGTTCCCGATACGCTCGAAGGCCGGTATCTCGTGTTATCGCTCAATCTCTTCGCCGTGCTGCACCGCCTGAAGGGCGAAGGCCCGCCCGCCGCGGTCCTGATCCAGGAGCTCGCCGACCACTTCAAGGAGGACATGGAGACCGTGCACCGCGAGCTCGGCGTGAGCGACCTCAGGATTCCCAAGAAGATGAGAGGTCTCGCCGCCTCGAGCGCCGCATGGCTGCAAGCCTACGAGAAGGCCTTGGCCAAGGGCGAGGGGGCGCTTGCCGAGACAATTGCTAATGCGTTGCCCATCGGAGGAGCTGAGGCAAACGCTGCGGGAACGCGTCTTGCGCACTATCTAACAGAGCATTCAAAGCTTTGAGAGAGAGCCTTATGCCGGGCTTCGTGCTGGCAACCTTACATTTCCAGACATCTTCGCGAAGCGCTAAAGGAAGGAGCGCATGGACAAAGACACAGAACATTCGCCGCTTTCGCGACTGCTCAAGGTCGATGAAATTAAAGATGGCGCGAGCGGATTAATCGAAGCGACGAGGACGGAGATGGGCGAGATCGCCGGGATGCTCGACTTGCGCGGACTCGAAGGCCTCGGCATGACCTATCGTCTTACCCGCACAGGTGCGCGACGCTTCCGTCTCAAGGGTGCGCTGAAGGGGAAGGTCACGCAGACCTGTGTCGTCTCGCTTGAGCCGATCGAGTCACATCTCGATGTTCCGGTCGAAGCGGAGTTCTGGCCTTGGGAGATGATCGCGGCGCATGAGGAGGGCGAGGTCGAACACAAGAGCGCTGCGACCTCAGATTGGCCGGAACCGATCAATGATGGAAAGATTGATCTCGGGTCGATCATCTACGAGACGCTTGCGACTGCGCTCGACCCCTACCCGAAGAAGGAGGGGGTGAGCTTTGCATGGTCGGAAGGCGCGGAGACACCGGGCCCCAAAACCAAAACGAGCCCATTTGCGGCACTCGGGGCGCTAAAGCGACCATAAATGGCGCGTCGCAGCCGAGGCAAAATCCCGGTTGTCAACCGGCCCCCTTTTCCAGTCTATTCGGGTGTCATTTCCGGGGGTTGCCGCGGCCGAGAAGGGCCGCAAAGGTTGATAACTTTCCTGAACGGCATTTGTGAATGGGTGCTCCAGTCACCATAGCGCTCGACGCCATGGGCGGGGACCACGGACCAAGCGTGGTCATTCCTGCTGCTGCGATTGCGCTCGTGCGTCATCCCGACATGCAGTTCCTCTTGGTCGGCGACACGGCGAAGATCGAGCCCGTGCTGACGGACCATCCTGCGCTCGCGGCAAAGGCAAGGATTATCCATACCGACGTTGCCGTCGCCATGGACGCGAAGCCGAGCCAGGCGCTGCGCAAGGGCCGCTGGCGGTCGAGCATGTGGCTTGCACTCGAAGCGGTGAGGGACGGGCGGGCCGATGCTGCCGTATCTGCCGGCAATACTGGCGCCCTTATGGCCATGGCGAAGTTCTGCCTGAAGACAATCCTCGGTGTGGACCGACCAGCGATCGCCGCGATCTGGCCAACGGTCGAAGCTGAATGCATCGTGCTCGATGTCGGCGCCAATGTTGGAGCCGATGCCCGTCAGCTCGTTGAGTTTGCCCTAATGGGTGCTGCCATGGCGCGCGCCTTGTTCGGGCTTGATAAGCCGTCTGTCGGACTCCTCAATATCGGGGTCGAAGAGATCAAGGGCCTCGACCAAATCAGGGAGGCGGCCGCGGTGCTAAGAGAGGCCCCGCTTCCGATCCGCTTTCACGGCTTCGTCGAGGGAGATGATGTTGGCCAAGGCGTCGTCGATGTGGTCGTAACCGACGGCTATACCGGCAACATCGCCTTGAAGACCGCCGAGGGAACCGCTAAGCAAATCGGCCAGTACTTGCGTGCTGCGCTCGGACGATCGCTTCTAGCTCGCCTTGGAGCCGTGCTGGCGCAAGGCGCGTTTCGCGCGCTGAAAGACAAGTTGGACCCGCGCCAGTTGAATGGCGGCATTTTTCTTGGCCTGAACGGCATCATTGTGAAAAGCCATGGCGGAACCGACGCCACGGGCTTTGCAAGCGCGATTGACCTTGCCTATGACATGGCCTCGTCTGGAGTGGTGAAACGCTTGGCGAGCGACGTCGCCGGCTTCCACGCAAAGCTTGAGCTTGAGGGTGCGGCTTGAGCCCCAAAAGTGCTACAGCGATTTTCTGACAAGATGTTTTGAAAACAAGAGTTTAGGCCGGGGTAGGAGTAGCTCCAGTTGAATATGGTGCGGACGGTGATCAAAGGGGTCGGCGGCTATTTGCCGACGCGGATCCTGACCAACGACGATCTCGCCAAGGTCGTCGACACCTCGGACCAGTGGATCACCGAGCGGACCGGTATTAAGGAGCGCCGGATCGCCGCCGAGGGCGAGCTCACCTCGACCATGGGCGCTATCGCGGCGAGGAGGGCGCTTGACGACGCCGGCGTCGCACCCGAGGACATCGACCTCATCATCCTTGCCACCTCCACCCCCGATCAAACCTTCCCGGCGACTGCCGTCGCCATCCAGGCTGATCTCGGCATCACCCAAGGCGCGGCTTTCGACATGCAGGCGGTCTGCTCGGGCTTCGTCTTCGCTTTAGCTACCGCCGATACCTATATGAAAAGCGGACTTTTCAAGCGTGCGCTCGTGATCGGTGCCGAGGCCTTCTCGCGCCTGCTCGATTGGGAGGATCGTGCGACTTGCGTCTTGTTCGGTGACGGAGCCGGCGCCGTGGTGGTCGAGGCGCAAAAACTGAACGGCGCCCTGACGGATAAAGGCGTTCTCGCTACCTGCCTCAGGTCGGACGGCCGTTACCGCGACAAGCTTTATGTTGATGGCGGCCCGTCGTCGACCGGCACCGTCGGGCATCTCCGCATGGACGGACCAGAGGTTTTTCGTCATGCTGTGACCAAGATCAGTGAGGTGATCGGCACAACCCTCGACCAAGCCGGCTATAAAGCCTCCGATATCGATTGGTTTGTTCCGCACCAAGCCAACAAGCGTATCTTGGACGGTGCGGCAAGGAAGCTTGGGCTCGACACAGACAAGATCATCATTACTCTCGATAAACACGCCAATACATCAGCCGCGTCAATTCCTCTGGCCTTGAGCCAGGGGCGGAACGACGGCCGCATCAAGCCTGGCGACCTCGTTTTGATCGAGGCGATGGGCGGCGGCTTTACCTGGGGCGCGGTTCTGATCCGCTGGTGAGACTTATTTGCCGCCTGACTATCGCGCGAAAGCCACACCTCAGCGGAAAGTGACGCAAAATCAGGAATTTGAATGCGGGATAGATTGACCGTATCGCACTCGCTCGTTTAGCATCTTGAATAGTCCCGCGACTGGGGGAGCGCACAGACTATGAGCGGGAAGACGCTGACGCGCGCCGATTTGGCGGAAGCGGTGTTTCAGAAGGTTGGATTGCCGCGCAACGAGTCCGCCGAGATCGTCGAGCTTGTGCTTCGCGAGATCGTGGCGAGCCTCGAGCGCGGGGACACGGTAAAGCTGTCCTCGTTCGGCTCGTTTGGAATTCGCGATAAGGGTGAGCGCATTGGTCGCAACCCTAAGACGGGTCAGGAAGTTCCTATCACGCCGCGGCGCGTGCTCGTGTTCCGGGCGAGCAATATCATGAAGCAGCGCATCAACGATGCGCTCTCGCGCAGAAAAGCGGCTGAGTAGTCGAGCGGCATCTTGACGCCGAGGAGGTGGAGCGTTGGACAAGGCGCCCGAGGCATTTCGCACCATCAGCGAGGTTGCTTACGAGCTTGAGGTTCCCAAACACGTGCTGCGTTTCTGGGAAGCCAAGTTCGCTCAATTGAAGCCCATGAAGCGTGGCGGTGGCCGGCGTTACTACCGTCCCGAGGACGTCGCCCTCCTGCGTGGCATTCGCTTCCTGCTCTATGACGATGGGTACACGATCAGGGGCGTACAGAAGATCCTGCGCGAGCACGGCCCACGTTACGTGATGGATTTCCGACGCATCGCTGAGGACGAGGAGCGGGACGCGACGGATGCTCATGAGATTCCCGATGTCGCCGCCGAGGCCGCACAGGGAAGGGCCGCCGGCCTTATGCGCAACGCCGATAGCCCCATGCGGCAGATGGACATGAGCGCCTTAGGCGCCCTGATCGACGAGATCGAGGCTTGCTGCCAGATCCTGGCCTCGGCCAAGGAATAAGATTAAGGGGCGTTCGCCGCTTGTCTCGACCGGCTGAGCGTGTATATCCAATTCACCCTGCAGGAAGGCTTCGGAGCGTAGCGCAGCTCGGTTAGCGCACCGGTCTGGGGGACCGGGGGTCGGGAGTTCAAATCTCCCCGCTCCGACCATTTCTCCCGCTAATTCTCTGCCGCTGCGGCACGATCGAGCCGAACAATCGGTGTCGCCCTCCGACGCCCCCGCATGACCTGGAGCATCGGCCGCTCAAGCAGAAGATAGGACGCAATCCCGGCCGACGCGCCTCCGATCAGCGCCACGCAAACAAAAGCCGCGACTGGGAGCACCCCCTCGATCGGCAGCCCGAGCCGGCTCCAGGCGAAGCGCTCGAGCGCGACCGGAAAAAGATGGGCGAGATAAATCGAATAAGATGCATCGCCGAGCAACAGGAAGGGTTGGACCTTCGGCACGACGCGCGCGGACTCGATGGCAAGTGCGCCAGCGACGATGAGAGCGGCAGGAATGCCGAACACGACCGCTCGCGCCAGCTCCAGGTGACAGCCGCCGACGACCAGTCCAATGGCGCCGAGCGCGATGAGGACCCCCCCGACGCTCGCCCCAAGACGACGCAGAACGCCGTTGAGGAAGAGACCGGCGAGCATCATACCGAACACGAATTCGAGCACGATGTTGTTGCTGTAGAACTCCCAAGCCGGGCTCGCAGCGAACACGCCGAACGCGCCGAGCGTCGTCAACGTCACCAGCGCGACGATGGTCAGAGGGACGCGGCGTGCGGAGGAACACGCCATCGAGAGTGCGAAGATCACATAGAAGAACATCTCGTAGTTGAGCGTCCAGCCGAGCAGGATGAAGGGGCTGATCGACGGGGGGATTGCCGGGCTCAAATGCGGAATAAAGAAAAGCGACAACAGGAAATGCGGGAGAGTGAGCACCGCAGTCTGGAACAGTTGCGGGAACGCCAGGAGGAGTGCGGCGTTGGCGAAATTGAACAGCAAATAAAGCGGCACGATGCGGATGATCCGCATCGTGAAGAAATCGCGGGCGGAGCTCGCGGCGTTCGTGGTGACGTACACCATGATGAAGCCGCTGACGACGAAGAAGAGGTCGACGCCGGACAACCCCACGTTGGGCGTCAACGCCTTGAGCCACGGCAGCTGATCGAAGGTGTGGCAAAACACGACCAACATCGCCGCAACGCCGCGAAGATATTGCAGCGACACGAGGACGCGCAGTTGCCGGTTCGAATGGGAGGCCATGGCCAGAGGATTGGAGAGAGCGCTTCAACTGCTCGAAACAACCCTCATGCCAGCGCCCGAACGTAAACACGGCGCGTTATGGGGACGGCAAGCACCAGGACGGCAGCACAGCCGGGGTGCGTTCATGACCCGAAATGCGACGCTTTTGCGTTAAGGCTCTGCGCAGCGGGAACTGCCGCCGGCGCTGTGCGGCTTGGCAATCGCCAGTCCCCAGACCATCGCCATGATCAGATAGAGGTGCCGCCAGTGGTCCGTGTCGATCACCAGGCCCTCGATCGCCATGCCGAAGAATGCGGCCATCACCACATTGCTGACGCCGCTTCGGCCTCGGTCGTATATTGCCTGGCGGAAGCCGAGAAAGAGCGTGGTCAGCACGAGGAAGAGATAGAGCGTTCCTCCGACCCAGCCCGTGTTCAAATACATATTGAGATAGACCTGATGCACGTCCTCGTTATGGTAGACGCGGGCGAATTCGAGCGCGCCGATGCCGAGCGGGTGGGTCATGATCAACTCGGCGGCCTTCTTCTGCCCGCCAAACCGTCCCTCAGGGCCCACGTCGTAAGACTGCTCGAGCGTTGCCCGCTGGCCGAGAAGATCGGCAACCTGAGGAATTGTCTGCGCTGCGGCGAACACGCCGATCACGAGGACGCCCGCAAGCACCACGAACACTCCGAGCTTGAAGCGCTGGCGGTTGGTCGCCGCCGTGATGATGGTGACATAGGCGTAGAGCACGAGAGCGACGGCGAGATTGAGCCATGCCCCGCGCGAGAAGGTGAGCAGCGCGGCGAACAGAAGGATCGGGACGAGCACTGCCCAGAGGCTCGCCCGCGCAAACCGCGCCATCACCACCACGTTGAAGGCATAGAGGATGGCCGGCACGAGGAAGGCGCCGAGCACGTTGGGGTCTTTGAAGGTACCGCGCGCGCGCCCGAACTCGGTGAACAGGTCGTAGGCGCCAGGGATAAGCGAAAAATAGCCGATCAAGGCCGCCGCTGCCGCGATCACCGCCGCCGTCATGTACGCCGACATCACAAAGCGGATGCGGCTTTCTGGCCTGTCGGCGAAAAACGCCGCCATCACCACCGAGGAAGCCGCGAGATAGATCGTGATGCCGACATGGCTCGCCGGCACGGTGAGCACACCGGCTTGCGTCGTAGCGATGAAGCCGCCCGCGACGATTCCCGTGAGCAGCAGGAGATAGGGCGCAAGACCGCGGGTCAACGGCGCGAGCCCGGTCAGCGGCAGGATCAGAATCGCGCCGATCATCAGAATGTCATAGGGCGCGGGCTCTGAGAAGACGACCGCGCCCGAAGCGATGGTGATCCAGAGATAAACGAGGGCGAGCCGCCTGATGCCGGCGCTGACCTCACGCCGTGCAGGAGCCTCGGCCGAGACGGCTTCATACGCCAACATGGCCGCCATTCGAGCCGCCTCTCTCAATAGGCGTTCTCGCCCTTGAGCAGGGCGAAAGGCGTCATCAGGCAGATATAGAGATCGAAAGTCACCGACCAATTCTCGATGTAATAGAGGTCGTGCTCGACGCGCCGGTGGATCTTCTCCTGAGTGTCGGTCTCGCCGCGCCAGCCGTTGATCTGCGCCCAACCAGTAACGCCGGGCTTCACGCGATGCCGGGCGAAATAGCCGTCGACCACATCGGAATAGAGCTTGTCCTCGGCCTTGGCCTTGAGCGCATGCGGACGAGGACCGACGAGGGATAAATTGCCCCTCAGCACGTTGAAGAATTGCGGTAGCTCGTCGAGACTCGTCTTGCGCAGGAAGCGCCCGACGCGCGTAACGCGCGGGTCGTCCTTGGTGACGAGCTTGCTTGCCTCGGCATCGGCGTGCTCGACATACATCGAGCGGAATTTGTAGACGTCGATCAGCTCGTTATTGAAGCCCTGACGCGTCTGCTTGAAGAGGACTGGTCCCTTTGAGTCGAGCTTGATGAGGATCGCGATCACCGCCATCACCGGCGCGAGCAGGATGACCGCGATCAACGCCATGATTTTGTCGAACAACCATTTCTTAACGTGATCCCAATCGGCGATCGGCTTGTCGGTAATGTCGATGAACGGCACGTTGCCGATATAGGAATAGGTGCGCGGTCGGAACCTCAGCTGGTTGTTGTGCGCCGAGAGCCTGATGTCGACGGGCAGAACCCAAAGCTTGTTGAGGAGCTGGAGCACGCGCTTCTCGGCGGTAATCGGAAGCGAGACGATGAGAAGGTCGAGACGCGACCCCCGCGCGAACTCGACGAGTTGATCGACATTGCCGAGCTTGGGATAGCCCGCGACCAGCGGAGAGACCCGGTCATTGCCGCGATCATCGAAGATGCCGACGATGCGAATATCGGTCTCGGCGGAAGCCTCGAGCGCCTTGATCAACTCCTCGGCCTCGCCTCCGCCGCCCACGATCACCGCCCGCCGATTGAGCCGCCCTTCTTTGATCCAGCGCTTGGCGAGAAGCGAGAGCGCCAACCGCTCGGCGAACAGCATCGACAGCGCCGCGACATACCAGGTCGCGATCCACACGCGCGAG
The DNA here is from genome assembly GCA_963732205.1 of uncultured Alphaproteobacteria bacterium. Classification (GTDB taxonomy): domain Bacteria; phylum Pseudomonadota; class Alphaproteobacteria; order Rhizobiales; family Methyloligellaceae; genus Methyloceanibacter. The sequence goes on along the minus strand of CAVSYE010000003.1, from coordinate 143,966 downwards.
AAATCGGCGCCGACCTTGCCGAAGAAGGCAAGCGCCATCATGCCGACCACGACCACGGTCCAAGCGAGGATGATACGCGTGAAGCTCCGCACAAAGGCGCTGAAGGCCGCGACTTGATAGAGGTTGAACGCCTCGAAGGTGAGGGTCGTCGCCGTCGCGGCGACCAGGACCGCGCCGAGATAGATGATGTGCGTGCGCATCCCCTCGCGCTCGACATAGCCGAGGTAGATGGCGAAGCCGACCAGCGCGACAAGCAGGAACTCGATGATGCGCACCGAGCCGGCGACCACAGTTCGAGGGAGAAGATTGACCTTGCCTCCGCGCCTGATCTCGGCGAGGCGGGGCCGCGGAACGCGGCGTCGCTCGACGAACGGCACATTCGACTTGGACGAGCCTCTCGCGCCGCGGGGCGCCGACGGCACCCGCGCCCGAACCGCTTCCCCTTCACGCATTCACACGATCCTTCTTGCCGCAGCACGTCTCGGCACGCAAAAGCCCTGCCAAGACCTGCGGATTGTCCGCTTGTTATGCCACGGAGCGGCCTTTGGATGGGTGAAGGTCGATCGCGCGCTTCGGCTTATGGTTAAAGTCGAGTTAGGCGATGCACTAGTCCGCGCGCTGCGTGCCGGCGCGAAGCTCGGAAACGTAGAAATCCACGACCTCGTAAGTCATGTTCTCCACGGTGAATCGCGCCGCGACGTGTCGCTGCAGTTCATCCGCGCGTTGCAGGAATGGCTGCGGGTTGGTGAGAAAGGCGCGAAGTTGCGCCGCGAGCGCCTCGACGTTTCCACCAGGTACGAGTGACATGTCGATATTGCCCATGATCTCGGGGATGCCGCCGACATTGGTCGCGATCAGAGGCATATGCGCCGCGGCTGCCTCGAGCGCGATATAAGGAAATGACTCAAGCCGAGACGGAACCACAACACAACGGGCACGGGCGAACGCGGTGCGTGCGGGAAGGGGACCCGAGAATGAGACGCGTGCGCCAAGACCGAGCTTCCGCGCTAGCCGTTTGAATTTGCGCTCGTCGAGTCCGCTGCCGACGATGACGGCGCGCCCAGGAAACGTCGATTGAATGGCGGCAAGCGCCTCGAGCAGGATACCGACGCCCTTAAGCTCGCGCAGCTCGCCGACATATACGAAATCCACGGCATCATCGGCGAGCATCCCGTCATAGAACTCGTGGCGATAAAGACCGTTCGGCACGATCCTGACCGGGCACTGGGGATGGCCGACAAGCTCGGCATAACGGTTGGCTGCGAACACGCTCTCGAAGATGAAGCCGTCGGTGTAAGGCGCGAGCCTGCGCTCAGCTCCAAGGTAGAAACGCCCGAGTGGCGTCGTCGGCGAGTAGTGGAGGCTACCGCCGTGCGGCGTGTAGACCACCTTCGCTTTGCGCCCCTTGCGCGTCAGGCGCTTGCCGGCAAGGCGGGCATAGGCTCCGCCTTTGGCGCCGTGCCCATGCAGCACGTCCACCTCGAGCTTCGCAGCGAGCTTCGTGATCCTGCCGACCGTACGCCAATCGCCGAACCCCAAGTGGCGCGGCATCGGCATGCGATTGAGCCCGAGGATGCAATTGTCCTCGAGACGCCCAAGCTGCACCGCGATGTCGTCGCCGCCCGTGAGGGAATCGCAAACGACGCCAACCTCGGCCCCCAACTGGGCCTCTCCGAGCGCGAGGTCGTGGACATGCCGGAACAGGCCCCCGACGGGCGCGCGCATGCAATGCAGGATGCGTAGCGAAGAGCTCACGGGGCCCCGTCGTGAGGAACCTTGGGTTAGCGGCTCCGTGAGCTTTAGAACATCCGTTCGAGGACGTAAATTGTATCGCCGGGCTGGACGGGATAATCGGTGGGGACCATGACGGTGCTCATGACGCCCCCGAATTTACGGGTGAGCCTGACCATGCGCTGTTTGGCGCGCTCGGTATAGCCTTCGGCGATGGCGACCGCGCTCTCCACCGTCATGCCGTTGACGTAAGGGTAGCCTCCGGGCTTGGTGACCTCGCCCAGGATAAAGAACGGCCGGTAGGCATCGACCTCGACCGAGACTTTGGGGTCCTTGACGTAGCCCTTCTTGAGGCGCGCCTCGATCGCGCTGCCGAGCTCGGTGGTGGTCAATCCTCTGGCCTCGATAGTGCCGATCAGGGGGAAGGCGATTCGCCCTGCGGTATCGACGTTATAGAGCCGCGACAGGTTGTCCTGGCCGAACACGATGATGCGCACGCGGTCGCCGGCATCGAGGTGGTAGGTGGGATAGGCGACGACCGGAACGCCGGGAGGAGCCGAGCCTGCACCGAGAGGCAGCGGTGCCCCTGGCGGCGGCAGGGGAGCAGGCGTATTCAGCGCGAAAGCTGGCGTCGTTAACCCAGGGATCGCTCGCATGTTGCAGCCGGCAAGCAGCGGGGCAACAACAGTAAGGATCAGCAACAGGACTCTGGCGACCGTGACTCGTTCCATGCCCTGTTCTAGGCCACCCATGGTTAACAAACGCTGATCGACCGTGCCGAAGCGGACCGCGCTTTAAGCCTTTGGTTACGACGCGGGGTGCGGTCGCTGGTCTTCGTGGGAGCCACACCCAGCGTGCCAAAACGAAGCGCACCAGCAGGTCTGAGACAGTCTGCGCGCACCTCCCACGCATTTGTACTGATCAGCCGTGGCTCCGGATTGTCTACCCGCGGAATTGCGCCCGATTCTCAAGCCCCTGCCGCACTGCTCCTGCCGCATTAAGGTGAACGGACGATCGCGTCCGCGCGGGCATATGCCTTGCAAATTGCATTTGCCCGGCTCGCATCAAGCCGCGGCTCCATGTGGGCGATGATCATGGCCGAGACGATTCAAGTTGCCTCGTTCGGGAGGGAGCCTCCCCGGGACCTTTCGCTACTGCTTGGTAGAGCACTAAAGATGCTCTGGCCGACAGCTGACGCCGCCGTGATCGTTGGCCTTTCGATTCTGGCGGGGGTTTGCTACCACTGGATCGTCTACAGCGCGACAGGTTCTGTTCTCGACCACGCCAAACTTGGCGCCGCAGTGGCCCTGTTCCGCTGGGCGCTGCAGAATCCCCTTTCCGCGGTCACCACTCGGCCTCGGGGATCGCTGCGCTTTCAGCTTTATCTTTGGACCGGCGCTTTCCTTTGCCTGCTCTTGCTCGGGTTCTTCGGCAAATTTTCCAGCAGCTACTCGCGTGGGACCATCTTGGTGTTCTACCTCTTCGGGTTTCCCTCCCTGATCGCTTGGCAGGAGGGTTGGAAGTGGGCGGTTCGCCAAGGTTTCAGCGCTGGGCACCTCGCCGTGCGGAAGGTGCTCCTGCTCGGCACGCTGGCAAAAATCGATGAATTTCGGCGGAAGTGTCATCCATTGCATGTTGGCATGATCGTCAGCGACATCATCGCGCTTCCCGAGGAAGCGCTAAGAGACACGCCGACGGGTAGGGTCATGCTCAAGGAGGGGCTTGGACGGGCGACCCAGTTGGTGCGCCTCTCCGGCGTCGATGACGTCATCGTATTGCTGCCTTGGTCGGCAACGAATGCGGTCAATCTGTGCGCGGACTACCTGATGACCGTGCCGTCTTCCGTGCAGTTGGGGCCGGAGGCTATTTTCGACCGCTTCTCACAGATCCACCTCGCGCGACTTGGTCCGGCGACGATGCTTAACCTCGTCCGCCCGCCGCTGAGCCGGCTGGAGGTGTTGACGAAGCGGATATTCGACTTCTCCGTGGCGCTCGCGTTGCTCATCGTGCTCTCGCCACTCTTGATCATCGTCGCGATCCTGATCACCCTCGATTCTCCGGGCCCGATCTTCTTCAGACAATGGCGGTACGGCTTCAATCAGCGGCAATTCAAGATCTTCAAGTTCCGCACCATGACAGTGACCGAGGATGGCGAAGCCGTCATGCAGGCGGTCAAGAACGACCCACGCGTCACGCGGCTCGGCCGCTACCTCAGACGTTGGAATATCGACGAGCTGCCACAGCTCGCCAATGTGCTGCTCGGCGACATGTCGTTGGTCGGGCCGCGGCCACACGCCTTGATCCATGACCGCGATTTCGAGCAGCGGATCGCCTTCTACGCACGCCGCCATAACATCAAGCCGGGCATCACCGGTTGGGCGCAAGTTAATGGTTGGAGGGGCACGACTGACACAGAGGAGAAGGTGCAGGCGAGAGTTCGAGCACGACCTCTACTATATCGACAATTGGTCGATGGCATTGGACCTCTATATTCTCGCACTTACCGTGCTCTCGCCGAAGTCGTTCCGCAACGCGTGCTGATCACAGGCTGCCGGCTGCTGCCGCGAGTATCCGGCTGGGTTCGTGCCGCTCCCTTGCCAGCCCCACCCGAAAAGCGGGTCGTTAGAACTGCTCGGCGCTGGCCATCGTCAGCACCGCGGCGCACCGCCTGCCGTTTGCCATCTGTAGCAGGTCCGAGGCTGCCGAGGCCGCCGCTTGTTGCGACGTCACGGACGCCCTCGAGAGGAACAGGATGGCCTGTGAGAGGGCCATGAGAGAGGATACGTAGCGTTCGCCATTCAACACCCCCGCATCGATAAGGGTGAGGTCGTAGCCGGCCGTGATCCGGCGGAGTTCGTCGGTGAGAGCAGTGCGGTTCGGCCAGCCGGTCAGTGACTGATTGGCGCCGACGAGGGAGAGGAACGAGAGCCCGAGCCGCTGATCGGTAATCATGCGGTCGCACAGCCCACCGGCGTGTTTGCCCACGCCGAATACCTGTGTCAGCGCCGGATCGGCAGTGCTTGCATCGACAAGCAAAGTTCGAATGCCGGACGACGCGGCAGCCACCGCAAGGCTCAAGGCAAGCGCGCTCTTGCCTTCGCCCCGCAGCGACGACGTCAGCAGGACCACGCGGGGCTGATCCCCGGTGTTGAAGTCGATCAGATAGGAGAGCAGGCGAAACACGGCGGCGCGAAACCCCGAGCGTTGGTCGCCGTCAAGGGTCTCGACCACGAGGTCATAGAAATTGGGTCGGCGCGAATGAAGAAACTTGCCGACCAGCCCGGCCTTGGCGTGCAGCCTCGGGATCGAGACGAGCGGCTTCAGACCGGTCGAGGTCAGGAGCTCGGTTAGGGAATAGATGCGCCTATCGAGATGCTCAGAGGCCAAGGCGAGCAAACCGCCAAGCACTGAGCCAAGGACGAGCGCGAGCGCAAGGATCAGCAGCTTTTTCGGCGAGCTTGGGCGCAAGGGGATCGTCGCCGGCGAGATAACACGGGCATCGGGGGTATAGACGCGCTCTGACTCGTTCAGATCCTTCACGCGGGACAGGAAGCTCTCATAGACCACGCGGGTCGTCTCGGCCTCTCTCTCAAGCTCGCGCAGCTTGATGTAGGCGCTGTCATGCGAATTGGCTTCTTGCCGCGAAGCTTCGACAGCTGCTTCGGCAGCCTTGAGCCGCTGATGGGCTGCGTCGTTCTCCAGTTTGATGGCCGCCGCTACGCGCTCGATCTCGGCGCGGATCAGCGTGCGCAGGCGCTCGACTTCTGAATGAGCTTGCATCATCAGCGGGTGGGACGGCAGCAGGGTGGTGCCTAGTATGGCCTCCTTACGCGATGCGATGGCGTATTGGTCGCGTAGTTTCGAGACCGTTTCCGACTTGATCGCGTCAGCGACCATATCGGGATCGATACCTTCGCGGAGCAGCCGCTGCACCTGATCGTTCTTGGCCTCGGTCTGGGCGACCTCGGCTTGAGCCTCTGTCAGCGTCTTGTTGAGCTGCTCTAGCTGACGCGTGTCAATCAGGACACCGTTCTCCGACTGCTGGAGATTGTTGTCGGCGCGGAACTTCTGCGCGGCACTTTCGGCCACAAGGAGCCGATGGCGGAGCGTTGCCAGCTGGCCGTCCATCTGCGAGCTCACCTGTTGCGTCGTCTCGATCTTCGATTGCGACTGGTCTTGGAGGTACGAGGCGGCGATGGCCTTCGCGATGTGCGCCGATTTGACCGGGTCCCTCGTGGTGACGGCGATCTTGATGACGTAGGTCTGCTCGTCACGCGTGACCTTCATCTGGTCTTGCAGGGTCAGTAGGGCCTGGTTTTCGGGACTGAACGCGACGTCCAACGGCGAACCGCCGAAAAGATCTGATACGAATCCCTTGAGGCTGCCGAGGATGGTCGTCTCTTCGCCGTTGAACTCGGGGTCGGCAGCGAGGTGCTGCGACTTGACCACCGGACCCAGCACGGCGTCGGACAGAATCGACTCTTCACCTGACTGTCCACCAGCGCGAAGTTATCGCCGGCCGTAGTGCCAAGGCCGGAAGGCACGACCTCGTTCTGCACCGTGTTCTTCTTGCGCGGATCGATCAGCAACTGGGTCGATGCGGTGTAATAGGGTGTAGCCACGAGGAGATAGCCGATGGCTAGCGCGAAGACGACGCCGACCGTCGCGCCGATCAGCCGAATTCGCCGGCGCAAGATCGCAATGAAATCCCCGATCTGGGGCTGAGGGGCGTACACAGTCAGGGCTTCCATGGCGCCATTCCTTCTTACGCAGCGCTTTGACAATGAATTGGATAAGGAGAATGCAACATCCGTTCCGGGCTCTTGCCAGGCTCCCGGTCTGGCCGGATCGAGGCCAAGACGGCCTTCGCGCTAAACATGACTAGAAGCTACCTGTGAGAGAAACTTAAGGCATTGAATCCAAAATGGTATTTGGCGTTAATTCTATCTTACCTCTGACGCCGGAGGAGGGCGCCCGCGGAGGCAGGAGGCATTCCAGAGGCGTCCTTTGCATGTGGCCCCGTGCCACGCTGAAGCACCCTGAACCGGGCGTGCTAAATCGAGGCAAAGCGGCCCACGCAGCTCCAAAATCCTAGGCCGCGACTGGCTTGCTGTGGCGGAGATCGCGATTAAGGATGCCGTCGGCGAGCAGCTTCCTGATGTGAGCAATGCGCTGGAAGCGGGGGCCCTCGAATTCCTCCCAGGTGATAGCGGCCTCTATGTAGGCCTCATACAACTCTTCGGCGCCTTTGCGCGCATCCCATTGCGGCCTGAACCCGGGAAGCACCCGGCTAATCTTGTCGAAGTTCACGCGATAGGAGCGATTGTCGGGGGCGGCCTCGGGAGCATATTCGAGGCGGCAGTTGGGAACCACCTCAGCCACAATCTCAGCGATGTCGCGAATGCGATAGTTGTGCGCCGTTTGACCGACATTGAAAGCCTGATTGCGGACGATCTCCTCAGGGGCTTCGAGCGCGGCGATAAACGCGTGCGAGATGTCGTCGATGTGGACGATCGGTCGCCAAGGCGTGCCGTCGGATTTCAGGTAGATGCTGCCCTTGGTGACGGCCCAGGCGACGAGATTGTTGAGAACGATGTCGAAGCGCAGCCGGGGTGACACGCCATAGGCGGTGGCGGGGCGCATGAAGGTCGGGCAGAACGAGTTCGTCTGCGAGCTTGGAAACGTCGTGCTCGGTGCGCAACTTGGAGATGCCGTAGGGCGTGAGCGGCTTCAACTCGGCCGTCTCATCGACCATGCCATCGCTTGCAAGTCCGTAATTGCTGCACGACGAGGCGAACAAGAAGCGGCTGACTCCGGCTCGCTTCGCGAGCTGAGCGAGCCGCACGCTGGCGCGATGGTTGATGTCGTAAGTCAGCTCAGGATCGAGATCGCTCAACGGGTCGTTCGACAGCGCCGCGAGATGGATGACCGCATCAAAGCCCGCAAGATCCCCAAGGCGTAAATCACGCACATCCTCGCGCAAATTCGGGACAAAGAGGATCTTGCCGCCCTTGGCAAAGGTGCAACGCTCATAGAGGTCCGTATCGCAACCGACGACAGTGTGACCAGCCTCGATGAGCCTCGGCACCATGACGGTCCCGATGTAACCCTGATGACCTGTGACCAAGACCTTCATTTGCGCGCTCCTTGCTGTCGGAATGGGGCGTTCATCGCGGTGGAATCGATTGAGGTATCCTAAGCCGCTTCGATCCTCACCTGATACTCGTCCAGCCACGTCTCACCACGGAAATGCCGGTACTGTTCCGCGCGCAGCCGGTCGGCGAGCCTTCCTTCGGGGAGCCGCACGTCGTCGTAGGTGAGCACGGTGTCCTTGCTGACATCCCGCAAGAGACGGCAGCCCTCGGCGAGGCCTTGCGGCAAATAGCGGCCGCCCGACATTTCGTCGGTGTTCGCCACTTCGCCATACGTCATGTACATACCGTAGCCATCGAGAATCTCGCCGCGCTTCAGGTCGCGCTTGGCGACGGCGCAGACCTCGACGACGGGGCCGCCCAGGGGTCGCGCGATGTTGTCGCGGAACAAAACGGAGCGGGCTATGGCGTTGTGCACCTCGAAATGCACGAGGTGATAGGGCACGAAGAACGAATAGAGAAGGCCCGTGCCCACCTTGTAGAGCTCGAGATAACGCTGCTGCTTCGGGTCGGGGTGCTCGGCCAAGCAAAATACCTTGGTGTGCGGCGTGCCGACGACATAGTCGATGATGCCACCGCGCCGGCGCAGCTCCTCGATGTCATAGGTCTCGCCGAGCTTCATGATGTCATCGCGATATTCCCTGCCACGCGACATGCCTCGTGACAGCGCGGTGAAGCCCGTCGCGTTGGCGACGATCGCCTGCTCGAAGCTGATCTTCGAACCGTCAGCACAGCTCGTGACCATTGCCGGGTTCTGGCCCCAGCGTTCGGCAAAGTCCTTCTGCGTCGTCGGGTTGCGATAACGATCCTGGAGACCTTTGACGTTGCCCATCACGCGCGGTGTGAAGCCAAGCCCCCTGACCCAGCGATAGAGGTTCATCTGGATACCCGGCTCGTCCCCCTCGCAAGCCGACAGGATGACGCCGTATTTGTCGGCATAGACCTGGAGGATCGGGCCGATGGTCGCATCGATCTCAGCATTCATCAGCACGACGTCCTTGCCGTGCTTGAAAGCCTCGAGAATGATCCTCGCGCCGAACTCGATGGCACCGGTCACGTCGACGAGAACGTCGATCAGCGGCGAGCGAACCAGGAGCATCGGATCTTCTGTCGCCACGGGCCTTCCGGCACGGATCGCATTGTCGAGCGCGGTTTGCGTCTCGGCGGTGAGCGCGTCGTCGCGCCCGGCGTAGGCGAACACCTTGAGTGCGCGACCGCCGGTGCGGTTGTAGATCGCGACGACATCCATGCCCGGCACGCTGTTTAGGATCTGATTGGTAAGGCCTTGGGCCATGAAGCCAGCACCGATCAAGCCCACGCGGATGGGCCGCCCGTTCGCTTCCCTAGCTCTCAACGCGCTGTCGACGATGATCATGTCACTATCTCCAAGACATTCTGGGATCGGCCCGAGTTGCTCAGTGCACGTACCGCGCGGCCTCAGAGTTGCGTTGTGGCGGCGTCACATCGACCACGGATTTCGGCGCCTGCGTGTTCGGGTCGATCACACTCACGGTTGGAATCGGCACGACAAACTTGGCGCCCCAGCCGCCGACATGGTTCATCTGGACGACGATCTCGTCCTTCAGGTTCCAAGGCAAAATCAGGATGAGATCGGGCTTCGCTTCATCGATTGCCTCGACCGGGAGAATGGGGATGTGCGTGCCGGGGGTGAAGCGTCCGTGCTTATAGGTATTGCGGTCCACGGTGAAGTCGAGGAAGTCGGTGCCGATCCCGCAATAGTTTAGAAGGGTGTTACCCTTGCCCGGCGCGCCGTAGCCGCAAATCCGCTTGCCTTCGTTCTTGGCGGCGATCAGGAAGGACAAGAGGTCGCGCTTCGTGCGCCGCACCTTCTCCCCGAAGCCCACATAGCCGTCGAGGCGGCGGAAGCCGAGTCTTTCCTCCCGCACGATGAGCGCAGTCACACGCGGGCTCACGCTGTTCCGCGAGCCTGCCCGCGCCAGATAGATGCGCAACGAGCCGCCGTGGGTTGAGAGCTCCTCAACGTCGACGAAGACAAGACCATGCATTTTCGCAAGTCGGTCAATCACCACCGCCGAGAGATACGAGAAGTGCTCGTGGTAGATCGTGTCGAACTGGTTGTCCGCCATCAGGCGCTCGAGATGCGGGAATTCGAGCGTCGCGATGCCGTTAGGCTTCAACAAGAGGCGGATTCCGGCAACGAAGTCGTTGATGTCGGGTACATGGGCAAGCACGTTGTTGCCGACGACGAGGTCGGCCTGGCGCCCCTCCTGCACGAGCCGTTGTGCAAACGTGGCGCCGAGAAACCCGACCGTCGTTGGGATGCCCCTGTCCTGGGCAACCTTGGCGACATTGGCCGCCGGCTCGACGCCGTGCACGGGCACGCCCAAGGCACCGAAATGCTGGAGTAGATATCCGTCGTTGGATGCGAGCTCGACCACCAAGCTGTCGCTGCCAAGGCCGAGCCGCGACGCGATCATCGTGCAATAAGCCTTGGCATGCGCCACCCATGACGTCGAGTAGGACGAGAAGTACGCGTATTCGGTGAAGATGTGCTCCGGGCTCACATACTCGCGGAGCTGCACGAGATGGCAGTTGTCGCATACCAGCACGTGGAGCGGATAAAAGGCCTCCATCGCGTCGAGCTTGTCGGCGGTGACGAAGCTCTCACACAAGGGCGACAAGCCGAGATCGACAAAGGTGCGGTGCAGCGGCTTGTGGCAGAGGCGGCAGTGGGATCGGGCGTCTACGGTGGTGTTGGCTGATGTCATCGTCTTCATCTTCCGCTCAAAACAAGGTTCAACGGTTATTCGGCCGGCACCGCCAAGGCCCAATGATCTTCGATGCGCATGTGTGTCTTGATCTGTCCTTCCATGCGCGAATAGCGCTGCAGTGAGCGGTCGTTTTCCGAGATAACGCTCACCGGCATCGGCCATACGATAGCGAGGGCTGGATCGTCGTGGCGCAGCCCCCCTTGCGCGCTCGGCGTGTAGAATTCGCTCATGTGATAGCTCGTCACCGTATTGTCGGTGAGCGTCTGGTAGCCATGCGCGAAGCGCTCAGGCACATAAAGAGCCCGCCAATTGTCCTCGTTGAGCTCGACGGCGACATGCTTGAGATAGGTCGAGCTCTCGGGGCGCAAATCGACGATGACGTCGAGAATGGCGCCGCGCAAGCAGCGTACGAGCTTCGTCTCGGCGGCCGGCGGATATTGGAAGTGCATGCCGCGCAGCGTACCTGCATTCGCGTTGAGACAGAGATTGGATTGAACGAAGGTCGGCTCGAGCCCCTGTGCCGCGAATTCCTTCTGACAAAACGCCCGTGCGAAGAAGCCGCGCTCGTCCTCGCGACGATCGAGATCGATCATGAAAGCGCCGGCGAGGCCGGTCTCGGTAAATAACATTGGTTAAGCCCTGCGGAGTCTTCGTCGTCGGCGTTGCGTTAACTGCCGGTTAACCGTCTGAACTGCTGAACCGTCACTCGTGTGCGCCTCGGCAGGACTGCACGTACCGGGCCAAAATCTCTGCCCTCCCAGACCTCGCGATTTTCAGCCGTTTGTGTCGGGCTGGAACAGGCCCGTCGCTTTCGTCTGTACCGAAAAGAGAAGCATTCAGCGCTGCGGGCCTAAACCGGAGCCTGCCGACCGCAATCAAACAAGCGAGCGCTTGGCATCAGTTGTGCAGTTGTGTCGGGAGCAGCTGACGGACCGGTCGGAGTTTTTCGTTATGAAAGTCGTTCTCTTCTGCGGCGGCCTTGGAACACGCATTCGCGAATACTCCGAGGCAATCCCCAAGCCGATGATCCCCGTCGGCAGTCAACCGATGCTTTGGCACATCATGCAGTATTACAGCTCGTTCGGGCACCGCGACTTCACGCTTTGCCTCGGCCACAAGGCGAACGTCATCAAGGAATTCTTTCTGGGCTATCGTCGCGAGGTGTTCAGCGACTGTGTCGTCTCCGACAATGGTGCGGCTATCGAACTTCTCGGCCAGCCCACGGATGATTGGCGGGTGACGATGATCGACACGGGTATCTGGCGCAACATCGGCCAGCGCCTGTGGGCCGTGCGCGATCATGTGCAGGACGAGGAGATGTTCCTCGCCAACTACAGCGACGGGCTCAGCGACGTCGATCTCGACGCCATGGTCGCGGACTTCAAGGCGAGCGGCAAGATCGCCTGTTTCCTGGCCGTGACGCCGCCGGTGACCTTCCATCTGGCCGAGATCGGCGACGACGGGCAGGTCACAAGAATGACCGCCGCACCGCGCGCCGATCTGTGGATCAACGGCGGTTACTTCATCTTCCGTCCCGAGATCTTCGACTACATGCGTCCCGGGGAGGAGCTCGTCGTCGAGCCTTTCGCACGCCTGATCGAGGAAGGGCAGCTCCTCGCCTACAAGCACAACAGCTTCTGGCGCTCTATGGATACGTTGAGCGACCGGCAATTGCTCGAAGAAATGGTGGAGCAGGGACGCATGCCGTGGAACCGGCGCGAGACCCTTGCGTGCCGCGTAGCAGCGGAGTGAGTCCGACATCATGCAGCCGCTCGTATTCGCGAAGCCTGATCAGACGCTGAAGGTTCTTTGTCTGGGCGCCCACGCGGACGACATCGAGATTGGCGTTGGCGGGACGCTCCTCCAATGGATCGCCTCCGGCGCTCAACTCGATGTGCACTGGTGTGTCTTGAGTGCGCCGGGAGAGCGGCGTGCCGAGGCGATGGCCGGGGCTGCTGCGATACTTCACGGGGCGCGTGCGCGCACCGTCCAATGCTCGGCGTTCCGCGATGGCTATTTCCCTTATCAAGGGGCCGAAATCAAAGCATGGATCGAGAATCTGAAGGGGCGCGTCAATCCGGACGTCGTGTTTACCCATCGCGCCGATGACGCGCACCAGGACCATCGCGAAGTTTCCCGCCTGACCTGGAACGCGTTTCGTGACCACGTGGTGCTCGAGTACGAGATTCCCAAATGGGATGGGGATCTCGGACAGCCGAACCTCTATGTCGCGCTGTCCGAGGAGATCATGGAGCGCAAGCTCGCAATCCTCGGGGCCTGCTTCGGCACGCAGCGTTCCAAGGATTGGTTTGATGCGGACACCTTCCGCGGGCTCGCGCGCATCAGGGGCATGGAATGCCGTGCGCCTGAGCGATTTGCCGAGGGGTTTGTCGCGAAGAAGCTGCGTTTTGATTGCGTTCCGATGGAAGAGCCCATCGCACTGACCGCCAGCACAGGGACACGGAGGTCATACAAAGAGTTCTCGTTGGCCACATAGCAAAGATCTTGGACTTCAGCCGCGTACGGAGGGCCGGTGAAGTCGAGAGTGAGGTAATGCAAGATGTCAATGCGTGCGGGCGACTGCGTTGAAGTGCGGAGCAAGGAGGAGATTCTCCGAACGCTCGACAAGCAAGGCCGGCTGGATGGTCTGCCCTTCATGCCGCAAATGTTCCAGTATTGCGGAAAGCGGTTCCAGGTCTACAAGCGGGCACACAAGACCTGCGATACGATCAGCGCCGCCCATCCTAGTCGCAGGCTTCCTGATGGAATTCATCTCAACCTGCGCTGTGATGGCAAAGCCTATGGCGGCTGCCAAGCGGCCTGCTTGATCTTTTGGAAGGAACAGTGGCTCAAGCCAGCCGGATTGGGAACCGGCGCGGGCTCCCAGGAGCTCTTGGCCGATGCGTCGCACGACACGAGCAAAGTCGCGGATTACCGTTGCACCGAAGAGGATATCCGTAGGGCGTCACGGGCGAATTCGAAGCAGGGCGGCGACACGGTCTATGTGTGCCAGGCGACGCAGTTGCTCCACTACACCAGGCCACTCTCCTGGTGGGACCTCCGACAGTATTTGGAGGACTACATGTCCGGCAACGCGTCGGTGTGGCGGATGGTTCGCGGCTTTATCTATGTCTCCTTCATGACTGCGACCCTTGACTCGAATCGGTTCGGCGCACCGGCCCGCTGGCTCTACGATCGCTTCCAGGCGCTGTGGGGTGGGCTTCCCTTCCCGCGAAGGCCTGGCGAACTGCCGGCCGACCAGCAGGCGCCGACGGTCACGCTTAATCTTCAACCGGGCGAGCTCGTCCGCATCAAGTCCTTCCCGGAGATTCGCAAGACCATCCATCGGAACAATAAGAACCGCGGCTTGGCGTTCGATGCGGAGCTCGTCCCCTATTGCGGCCGTACGTACCGCGTGCGTGCCAGGGTCGAGAGATTCATCAATGAAAGCACGGGCAAGCTCGAGACACTGAAAACGCCTGCCGTGATTCTGGAGGACGTTTTTTGCCGCGCGCGGTACAGCCCATGCCGCATGTTCTGCCCGCGCAGCATCTTTTCATGGTGGCGTGAAATTTGGCTCGAAAGGCTCGGCGCGGATGAAGTGGCGCTCGTCGCGGATGATCGGCGCATGCTCACCGGGGTTGCAGCGGGCGTTGAGACCCCTCTGCATGCGGCTAGGCAAGCGTTGTGTGATTGGCATCAGCAACCCGCTCCGGCCGGTCAGACGCAATCCAAGTAAACCGAGAAATCGCCACGGAGGCCGAGAAAGCTCGCTGCCCCAAAGGCCGCATTGCTCTAGCGCCGGCCGTGCAAGAAGAGAAGCCGGCTGGGGCTCGGCTTGGCTGTGGCAGGTGATTCTTCCACACTGCTCTTCCGCCGCGTAGAGGCAAAGCGGATCACCGGCCGTGGCAGGAAAATTTGACCGAGCAAGCGCAGTCTCAGTGCAGTGAAGAAGTTGGCGGCGCTGCCCTGGGCCAAAGGCTTGCGCCAGCGCCATAGGTGGCGCGCGATGTCAAAATAACTCGCGCCCTCCCGCCGGTAGAGTGCGAGCTCCTCAATGGCTCGGCGCCAAACATATGTCCGCGATGCCTCTTGCACCTTTCTGCGCTTGTCCGCGTCGGCAATCGCGCGGCTGGCGGTCTGGAAAACGGCATCCATGGCGGCGTGCAGATCTATGAAGCGGGCGTCAAGGTCGACCCTGGTACTGTGCCGCGGCGTCGGGTGGGTGTGAAACAAATGGGACGCACAAGCCTCCTTGATGAATCCGGCGCGCCCCGCGAGGAGGACGTGGCCCAAAACGTATTCCTCTTCGCCGCCGCCGATGTAGTTGGCGGGAAACCCGCCGATGCAACGCAGGATGTCGGTGCGGATAGCTGCGCTCAAGGTCCCGCAAGACAAATGCCCGCGAAGGTGTTCGACAAGGATAGAGGCTCCATCCCAAATCGCGGTTTCGAGGCTCTTCGGGAGGATCGCGGGCACCGTGCGGTTCTGTGCCGTCATCACGACGTCGAAGGCCCCGATGACGAGGGGAAGTCCCGGCTCCTGGTTGAGCAGGCCAACACACTTCTCCAGGAACCAGGGCTGGAGAACGTTGTCGTCAGACAGTATGACGATATACCGCCCACGCGCCTCGCGGATGCATTTGTTCCAGTTTCCGTTCAACCCGATGTTTTCCGGGTTAACCAGTTCGCGCACCCTTGGATCGTTAAATGACCTCAAGACCTCCGAGGTATTGTCCGTGGAGGCGTTGTTCGACACCAGAACCTCGATATTGGTGTAGGTCTGTGCCAAGGCGTGAGCAACGCAGTCGCGCAAGAGCGCGGCTCTGTTGCGGGTCGGTATGGCGATGGTAATGAACGGATTTTGCGATAAGGTGACTTGGTCCGCCAATGCCCCAGTTCCTCTTTAGCTGTATTACCCTGCGAGTTGGCGAGGGCGGCGTCTCCTCTGACTAAATGCGGTACTTCTGACGCATAATTGATGCCAACTGCGTGGCACCGATAGGGGATTTGGCGTGACGGCTAGGTAAGGGGCAGACGGAAGACGAAGCCCCCATCTAGGCCTCAAACGCCTTTTTCGTCCCAGTTCGCGCCTATCGTCCCAGCCCGGCACTGCATGGGCCGGACTGGGGCGAGATTGGCGATTGCACGTCGCGGCCAACGCTGAGGGAAAATATGTCGATGAGACGAGGTCGTTAACCAAGCGCGACGTGGCATCAATCATGCTCTCACTTGGGATGTAGTGGCGAAGCCCTGCGGAAAGGTGCCATGACGTGTTTCAAAGTGATCCGCGCATTTCCTTGATTCTTTGCACATTGGGTCGCCGCCTCGAGCTTGAGAGAGCCCTAGAGTCCTTTACCTGGCAGACGATGAGCGAGTTCCAGGTGATCATCGTTGACCAGAATGAGCCGGGCTATCTCGACCACATCATCAACCGATTTTCCCATGAGCTCCACATCCGCCGGATTTACGCGGAGCGTGGCCTGTCGCGCGCCAGGAATATCGGCATGCGGCATGCCAGCGGCGCGATCGTCGGCTTTCCCGACGACGACTGCTGGTATGGACCGGAAGTTTGCCGACAAGTCCTCGACGTTTTTGCATCCAAGCCGAATCTGGGCCTGCTCACCGGACGTACCGTCGACGCGAAAGGGAAGCCGTCCCTTAGCGGTGACTTCCGCGAGACGCCCGGACCGATCAGCCGTCGGGATGCCTTCCGCACGGGGAACTCGAACACATTCTTCTTAAGGCATGAGGCTGTCGCCGCAGTGGGCGGATTCGATGAGAGCCTCGGGGTGGGCGCGGCAGGCGCGCTGCAGTCCGGCGAAGAGACGGACCTAATGATCCGTTGCATCGATCAGGGTCTCGAAACCCATTACGATCCCGCGTTCACCGTCTACCACGATCAAGTTGCGGCTGATCGCACGGAGGCAACGCAGCGCCGGATCAAACAATATGCGATGGGGTTCGGCCATTTGCTGCGCAAGCACCGATTCGGACCGCTCTATCTTTCCTACCGTCTGGCCAGGTCGATCGCCAAGGCGATGCTCCATGTGGCCCAGCTTGACCCCTGGAACGCCCGTCTGCGCCTCAGCTGGGCAAGCGGCACGGTACGCGGATTTCTCATGCGGCCCGCGTCATGCTCGGCACATTGACCCTGCAACGCGCCTCGCGCCTGTCCGTGCTTCGCACAGTTCAAATCGCTCTTCTCGTCACGGCCGCTCTCACGCCGTTTGCTCATGCGGCCGACGCTTCCTCCCGATACGCCGGCGTCAATCTCCCAACCGCCGCCTTCGGGGCGGAGTCCCTCCCGGGTATCTACGGTAAGGATTACATCTATCCCGATCCATCGACGCTGGACTACTTCGCAGCGAAGGGGATGAATACCATCCGCCTCCCGGTGCTTTGGGAGCGTCTGCAGCCTCGCCTGGGAAGCGATCTCGACACCGATGAGATACAGCGGGTCGACGCCGTCATCTCTCATGCCGCCTCTAAAGGGATGCGGGTGATCCTCGATGTGCATAACTATGCCCGCTACAACGGGGCGGTCATCGGCTCAAAAGACTTGCCGGTTTCGGCTCTAGGCGATTTGTGGCGGCGTCTCGCCGAGCGATACAAAGGCAACGATGCCGTCATCTTCGGCATCATGAATGAGCCGCACGGCTTGCCGACCGAAGTGTGGCTGCAAGCGACCAACGTCGCGCTCGCAGAGATAAGAAAGTCCGACGCCGAGAATCTCGTGCTTGTGCCGGGAAACGGTTGGTCATCCGCCCGAGACTGGACGGGGAGCGGCTACGGCGCGCCGAATAGCGAGTTGATGCGTAAGGTCGAAGATCCGGGGAACAACTTCGCCTATGACGTGCACCAGTATTTCAATTCGGATTTCACCGGGACGGCAGCAGATTGTCAGAGCGGCGAGGCCGACATCTCAACACTCCTTCCCATCACGAATTGGTCGCGGCAGCATGGCAAGCACCTGTTCCTCGGCGAGTTCGGCGTAGGCTCGAGCGAAACCTGCCTTGATGCGTTGGATCAGATCATGCGCTTTCTGGGCGAGAACGGAGACGTGTGGCTCGGTTGGACCTATTGGGCAGGCGGCGAGTGGTGGCCGGCCGATTACTTTACCAATATCCAGCCGAGCGACGGCCATGATCGGCCGCAGCTCTTGGTGCTCGAACGATATTTGGGACGGAGTTTGCTCCCGAAATAGGGGGCTTAGACGGTCTCTTTCTCCCGCCCGCCTCGCCAGTTGATGTACTCGTTAGGCAAGATGTTTGTCGACGGTCTCCGATAGGCGCCCGACCGCAGTGCATGATCGTGCACATGTGCAGCGAACATCCGATCGATCCACTGAGTGTTCTTGAAAATCCGCTGGGACCGGAGCAGCGTGAAGGGCGCGATCTTTCGAAGCTCGTTCTCGCGATTGAACTCCTCCGCCGCGAGCAGCTCTCCCGTCCAGGGATTGGAGCCGTCAACCCCTATGTCGTCGAGATAAACCGGGACGATCGGCAGATAGATCTGTGGGGACCCTCTGAGGATATCCAAAGCCTTCTTGGCCGAGGAATAGTAATCCACGTCAATGGCGACAAAGCCGATTGGCTGCTCGTCGGTAAGCGCGTGGAAGAACTCCGGCACCGTCTCGGTAATGTCACCAATGATGAGGTCTGCGAACACGGGCAGGGCCTGCCTCAGGCGCTGCTCGTCCATCGGGAAATCGCCGGCTTGGAAGGACTCCGGAAGATCGCGATAGTCGATGGGCGCTGGCATGCCCTTGCCAGTATCGAAGCCGACAACGCGAAACTCGATGCCCGTTTCCTGTCGCGTGCGCTCCGCGATGCGGCACATATTGAGCAGGCCGGCGCCACCGGCAACGCCGAATTCGATGATGGTCACGGCCTTGTAGCCGTACTTCTTTGCCGCGTCGGCGGCGTACAGGATCGGAAAGGCGTATTGCTGCCTGACGACGAGATCGAAATCGACCTTGGCGCGGTACGATCCGAACATCGCGACGAGCGCTGACAGGAGGTTGAGATGGAGCGGCTCCGTGCCTCTCTCCACCAGGACTTTTCGCAGTTGGCCGGGGCGAGAAAGCCGCCGAAGTGCGTAGAACGACATTGCTGGCTCCGATTGCAGTTGGTTACGGACAGGTCTCACTGAAGGATGCTGAGGAAAGCGACCGCGAACCCCACCAAATACGCTCCGCTTCGCCTGACGTTGCTGTCATGACCTTCTCGGCAGCAGAGCGGCGCGACCTGGTGTCCCTCGCAAGCGACAACACCCCCAGCAAAAACCACAGCGTCGCGGCTAGTTTGATCGTGAATTGCGAGGCCGAGATACAGAGCAGCGTCGCGAAGTACACGCCCACGATGTTACGAAAGGTGTAAAAGCCCTGACTCGCGCCGCGAAGCGACATGAACAAAGTCCACAGCAGCGCAAAGCCAATGATCCCCACGGCGCCGATGATGTAGCCGTAGCCTGAGTCGAACGTTTGTGCCTGCGATGTCTCCAGACCGAACCAGTTGTAAGCGTTGAAGAACGACAGGACGCGGCCGGAGTAGAGCAACCGGTCGTAAAGCCCAAGGCCTCCGACCATGGGGACGCCGGTGTAGGGGTCTGCGGACGCTGCGAGAAAATACAGCGCAAACATCACAATGAAAGGGAGGACTAAGACCACGGGAGTCGTGAGCCGGGCATGGAAAATCGACATCATCGTCGCCAGAACGAGGAAATAGGCGTCGAAGCGAGTGTCGGACAGGATGAGGAGCACGAGGCCGCCGAGGGCGGTCAAAATATAGAGCCTCGCCTCCATGCGCGACCGAACGATCGCCCACAACGTGACCAGCATGCCGAAATTGCCGAGTGTGCTCGGCTCAAGGAAGAGTGACGATACGCGGTGGTCGTTGAGGAACGGCAAAAGCGTGCGTCCCTGGTCGGCCGGCCGGAAGCCGCTGACCATCAGTCCCTGGGATACGTCGAGCGAGTGCTCCGAAGCCGTCAACGTCCCGCGGGCGACGTAGTACTCGGCAATGCTAAAGACTTTCAGGAAGGAATCCAAAAACAGATACTCGAACGCGGCGAAGCCGAGCAGGATGATCGTCGCGGTCAGCACGATCTTGTCGGCGGCCCAGACGTCGTTGATTGCCCTTCCAAGCAAAAAGAAGACGACCGGAATCACGAGATCCCGGCTCGTCTTCAGGTCCAAGCCGCTTGCTGCCGTATCGGTAAATCGAACTGCTGAGAGCGTCAGCGTATAAAGTACGACGCCTGCCAGCAGGGCTAGGCTCAGCCAATCGAGATGGTTGCGGCACGCCAGCAGGGCGCCGAAGATCAGCAGGGCCTCCGACAGCATCACGATGGCATCACTGATGCCGAAGCCGTGCGTGTTGATGAAGCAGAGCGCCGCGTTGAAGCTGATAGTTCCAAGGATGAGCGCTCCGGCAGCCCATTTCGAGGCCGGGCTTGCAGTAAAGGCCTGGTCAGCTTGGCGTATGAGATAAGTGCTTGCCATCTCGGTTTCGCGTTTGGCTCGAGGAGACTGCAGGATCGGCGCGATCTCCAGGGAACGGCCTGGATCAACTGCGTGGCGCCTCCAGCTCTTCAGGCGGCGATGTTCTCCTCGTCCACTTTGTCGTTGCGTTCAGCGCGCGGCGCGCTTTGAAGAGGCTCTCCTTGGCGATACTCGGCATTGACCGGCATGAGGATGCTCCGGTCGGTCATCGCCGTGCTCTGTTCGCGAAGAGTCCGTCTGCTGCTCGCCGAGTCGATATCCGCGATGCGGGAGCCCGACCACCACTGCTTCAAAGTCCGCATCAGAAACAGCGGATTGCCGATGAGATAGCGTGCTCCAAGCCGCCTTGGCTCCAGCAAGAAACGATAGGCCCATTCGAGACGCCACCGCCGTACCCATTGTGTTGCCCGCGGAACTTCACCGGCTAGAAAATCGAACAACGCCCCAACGCCGATGCCGATGACGCATCCCGTCGCCGCGAGATGGTCGTGGACCAGCAATTCCTGCCTTGGGTTGCCCATCGCGACGAGGACGACGTCAGCCCTCGACGCTCGGATCATTTCGGTTATCTCGGGAAGGCTTCCGGCGTCGAAATATCCGTGGTGACAGCCCGCAATCTCGTGCTGTGGGCAAAAGGCGCGCAGGCGGCTTGCGGCACGTTCAGCTACGTCGGGTTTCGCACCCAGAAGGAAGAGCCGGAAACGATGCTTGGTCAGCCGCAGATAGTTGGGGACGAAGTCGGTCCCGTTGAGATTCTGCGAGAATGCTGACCCATAGAGTACGCTGCTTGAGATGTCGACTCCGAGCCCATCATTCAAGACGACGGCGTCCTGCAATGCCCGGCGCATGTCCGGCGTCTTGGCGGCAAGGTTTAGAGTATGGGCGTTGGCGAAGGCGAGCGCGATCCGCTGGCGCCTCTCATAGCACGCATCGATCCGCCGCACGGCCTCGTCAAGGGTTAGAACTCGGACGGGGACGTCGAAAATTGCGCGCACGTCTCTCCCGGTGGCTGCCCGGTAGAGCTCAGTGTGTCTCTCGCAGACGCGGCCCCAATCATACGCGCTGGCCGCCCTTATGCATGCCGCGCGCTGCTCCGCATATTCTGCGCTGATCCTTCCCAGGTTCTGAAGCAGGTGGCGCGCAGCTCCCTCGGGATCTGCGAAGTCAACGGTCATGCCGAGCCCGGTACGGGCTACCAGCCGGCGAAATGGCGGAATCTCGCTCAGGAAGGGAAGCAGTCCCGCAGACAGTCCTTCGATGGGCGTGATGCCAAATCCCTCGTATTCGGAGGCGCTTGCAAGGAACGCGCTTTCGTGCGCTAGCCGTCTGAGCGCCGTGTCCGATGGCCGGACGGCGACGTTGATCGCGTGGTCGAGGCCGGCATCCTGCACGAGCGCCATGACATCCTGCACCGTGAGATCGCCGGGGCGGCCCGCGATGGTGAGCGTCCAGTCGGGGTCATGGCGCAGCAGTGCTTGCATGAACTTGATCAACAGATCGAGGCGCTTGTTCTGGGCGAAGCGGCCGATCGTGATGATAGACTTTCGGAATTCGCCGGCAGCGGCATCGTGAAGTTTGGCGATGTTCACGCCTTGCTCCATGAATATCATTCCCGTCGGTCGCACCTGGCGGAACCGCTCGAAGTCGGAAGCACTGACGGCTATTACGGCGGCGTAGAATTTGCACGACAGGCGAGTGACAGTCGAAAACCACAAGCGCTTGAGCCGCGCCGCGTAAGGAGTGTGGAAGAACCCGCCATGCGTGGAGGCGACGAGGGTGCGGCCGTGGATGGGCCTTGTCCACGCGAGGTAGTCAAAGAAGAAGTCGATGGCGTGGACATGGACCACGTCCGCCTTCTTTATGTGCCGGAGCACGGATAAGGCGATCGGATATCGGGGCGAGCCGACAAACGGAATGCGCACGATCTCGATGTCGTGCAGGTTATCTGTCGCGGTCAACGTTTCCGCATTTGCACAGTTGAACAGTCGGTTCAGGGTTACGACGCGGACCCGGTTACCGGCGGCCACTTGTGCTGAGGCGAGATCGAAGACGTGATTTTCAAGACCGCCAACCCCAGGATGAAATTGCCGGACCACGTGAACGATGAACATCTAGCTCGTCTCCATGAACCTAGAGCGCAGAGACAGTTTCGCGGATGTGCGCGGCCTCCCGTGCACATCTCTGGCACTCGATATGCGTGAAGGCTTCGCCTCGAACCCGGCGCTCCCGCATCAAGCTGTGCACCTCAAAAAGAAGTGACTCTCGGCAGATGCAAAGCGCTTGCCAGGGACCGCGGCTGATCCGGAGGGCTCCCGAGCGGGCTCGAGCTCGCGGATTTCGCCGTTTCTCTACGACTATTGTCCCAGAACGGGCCACCCCGGCCTTTCGCACCCATTCTGGCACTTCTGTGCGCCCAACGACTGGCTAACGGTTGCAGGCGTGACCGACGATGGTTCACGTGCCAAAGCCCGGTGCTGCTCATTGTCGCTCCAAGCTCTCCCCGAAGACCTTGGCCTCGAATTTGCATTCTGAGTGGAAGCGTGTGGCCACCATGATTAACGCCTAGTAGGTCCATTCCCAAGTGCTGCGCAGCGGACAGCCCCTCATCATGTTCATCGTATGGCTTGCGGCCACCGACTTGGCGCACGGGGTCGGCGGCCCCGTTGTGCGTTAATGATGTACCGGGGCAAATCGATTCTAAGCTCGTCCCTCATCAATACGGGGGCGGGGCTGCTTTCACTTGCCGCTGGTTTCGGGGCAAGCGTGATCGTCGCCCGGTTGCTAGGTGTCGAGGGCTCCGGCATTGTCGCTTATGCGCTCTGGTTCATGACGCTTGCGACGTTGGTGTCCGACTTCGGCATGCCGCAGGCTGCACTGCGCTTCATCGCAAGCAGCGTCGAGCCTGACGCCTCACGCAGCCGGCTTTCCACGGCGCTTACGAAGCGTTTCGCGGTCACCACCACTCTAATGGCGATCGCCATTCTCGGCTATTCGCTATGGCTCTACATTCAGGATGATGGCGACGCCGCGCTTGTGTGGGTGGGAACGACCGCGCTCTTTTTATCCTACGCCTATTCCACGATGTCGCTGGGGGTTGCCCACGGGCTCGGTCAGTTCAGGAATGCGGCAGTCGAAACGCTGATCGGATGCATCATCCAGCCCTTCGCGATCTTCGCCGGCGCGCTGCTTCTCGGCCCCGCTGGCGCCATCTTCGGACACGTGGCTCGACATCTGCCGCAAGCTCTCGCTTTGCGCAAATATCTCTCGAACGGTCCCGCACCCGCCTCCCTCATAACTCGGCCGATGCGGAAATATGCTCGAGACAATTGGCTCACGGGCGGGCTCTCCGCAATTCTCGGCTCGCGGGTGGAGCTCGCCCTTATCGGATGGAGCTTTTCCTTCGTCGAGGTTGGGTACTACGCCGTCGGGATGACCATGACTGGCATGGTCATCCAGCTTTCGATATTTTTGGCAGCGAGCCTCGTGCCCTATTTCGGCTCACTCCATGATCACGACGACATTCCCCGCCTAACAGATGGGTATCAGCGCAGCCTGCGCTGGCTCGGCATCGTGCTGTCGCCGATCTGTTTCGGCGGTGCGGCGACATCTCCCATTCTAATCCCCATGCTGTTCGGAAAGCAGTTTGAGCCTTCCGCCGGCCTGTCGGAGGTGCTTCTCGCCTTTTCTTTCACCGCGGCGCTCCTCTCGGTGCCGGCACGCATGATGCTTGCGCGGGAGCGCAGCGCCGAGTTGCTGCGGCTGTCGGTGTTTTGGGGATGCGTATCCATTGCGCTCATGATCGCCGTCATCCCGCATTTCGGCGGTCTTGGCGCGGCGTGGATTAAGGGGGTGATCGGCGTTTTCACTCTTCTCTCGTTTCTTTTGTATTGCGAGAAGAAGCTGGATATCCCCTTCCTCCCAATGGATATCATCAAGATCATCGCCGCAGGCTTGTTGTCAGGACTTGCGGCGCGACTCTGCATGGAGGAGATCCCGGGATTCACCGGGATGCTGATCGGAATCACGGCCGGTGCCGTCGTCTATCCCCTAAGCGTTCTGTTGCTTGTCATCCTTCCGCCCGATGAGAGGGCGCTGATCGGTGCGTGGATGTCCGCTCATCTTCCCTGGCGATTCTGGCAAAGACTGGAGGTCAGGCTCGGATCCACGGGGCAAGGCCTTCGCTACAAGGAACCGGTGATGGACGACTCCACTCCGCACGGGTGAGCCTTGTCGTTTTCGGCTGAGCCTCGAGATTGGCCGCAGCGGCTTTAGAACATCCGTTCGAGGACGTAAATTGTATCGCCGGGCTGGACGGGATAATCGGTGGGGACCATGACGGTGCTCATGACGCCCCCGAATTTACGGGTGAGCCTGACCATGCGCTGTTTGGCGCGCTCGGTATAGCCTTCGGCGATGGCGACCGCGCTCTCCACCGTCATGCCGTTGACGTAAGGGTAGCCTCCGGGCTTGGTGACCTCGCCCAGGATAAAGAACGGCCGGTAGGCATCGACCTCGACCGAGACTTTGGGGTCCTTGACGTAGCCCTTCTTGAGGCGCGCCTCGATCGCGCTGCCGAGCTCGGTGGTGGTCAATCCTCTGGCCTCGATAGTGCCGATCAGGGGGAAGGCGATTCGCCCTGCGGTATCGACGTTATAGAGCCGCGACAGGTTGTCCTGGCCGAACACGATGATGCGCACGCGGTCGCCGGCATCGAGGTGGTAGGTGGGATAGGCGACGACCGGAACGCCGGGAGGAGCCGAGCCTGCACCGAGAGGCAGCGGTGCCCCTGGCGGCGGCAGGGGAGCAGGCGTATTCAGCGCGAAAGCTGGCGTCGTTAACCCAGGGATCGCTCGCATGTTGCAGCCGGCAAGCAGCGGGGCAACAACAGTAAGGATCAGCAACAGGACTCTGGCGACCGTGACTCGTTCCATGCCCTGTTCTAGGCCACCCATGGTTAACAAACGCTGATCGACCGTGCCGAAGCGGACCGCGCTTTAAGCCTTTGGTTACGAGCCATTGGTCTAATGCGAGAAACACACGAGGAGTGCACGCGTTGACGAAATCGCACAAACCGTACCGCGATGATGATGTGGATCTCCCCACCCTCGGTCGCGCGCTCTGGAAAGCAAAAGGTTGGATCGTGGGCCTCGCGCTCGGTGCGGGTCTCGTTACTTTCGTCGCGCTGTCGATGATGCGGCCGCTCTACACCTCGGAAGCGCGTATCCTTATCCAGAACGACGAATTGGCTTTCACCAGGCCCGCCGAAGACACCAATCGCACACCGCAGCAACAGGTCCTGGACGAGCAGGCGGTGCAGAGCCAGGTGCAGGTTCTCACCTCGCGCGATCTCGCGCTCGATGTGATCAAGGCGCTCGACCTCACCAACAATCCCGACTTCGCCAAGGACGAGGGTTTGAGCCTGTTCCGACGCATCCTCAATAGCATCGGGCTAAGGCCCTCGCCGAAGTCGGAAGAGGAGCGCGCCGCCAACACCTTTGGCGACAACCTCGAAGTCTTCCAGCTGGCGAAATCGAGCGTCATCGCCGTCGAGTATACGTCAGGCAACTCACCGCTCGCCGCCAAGATCGCGAACCAGCTCGCCAATTCCTACGTCGAGTGGCAGCGCAATGAGAAGCTCGAGCAGACCAAGGACGCCACGGCCTGGCTCAGCGACCAGATCGGCGTATTGCGCAAGAAAGTCGAGGAATCCGAGGCCGCCGTCGAGCAGTTCCGCTCCAGCCAGGGGCTTTTCTCCGGCAGCAACAACGTCACCCTCAATGCCCAGCAGCTCTCCGAGCTCAACAGCCAACTCATTCTCGCCAAGGCACAACAGTCTGAAGCCGAGGCGCGTGCGCGCCTCATCCAGAAGATGCTCGATGATGGCGGCGACATCGACGCCACGCCCGAGGTGCTCAAGTCCGAGCTGATCGGACGCCTGATCGAGCAACGGGTCCAAGTGCAGCGTGAGCTTGCTCAGCTCTCGGCGACGCTCCTGCCTTCCCATCCGCGCATCAAGCAGCTCAACTCCGAGCTGGCCGACGTTCGCTCCCAAATTCGCGACGAAGCCAAGAAAATCGTCGAGGGGCTCAAGAATGAGTCCGAGGTTGCCAGCGCGCGCGAGAGCTCGCTGCGCAGCAGCTTGAACGACACTAAGGCGCAAGCGTCGGGCCAGAGCGATGCCGAGATCAAGCTTCGGGCGCTCGAGCGGGAGGCGAAGTCCAATCGCGATCTGCTTGAATCGTACCTCGCGCGCTATCGTGATGCGAGCGCGCGCCACGACATGGGCGCGGTGCCGGCTCAGGCCGCAATCGTCTCTCGCGCACATGCGCCGATCCTTCCATCCTTCCCCAAGCGCGGTCCGCTCACGCTTCTAGTCATGGCGGCGACGGCGCTCCTTGCGCTGTCTTACGTTGTCGCGCGCGAGTTGATCGGCGCGCCCGCCGAAGATCGTCGGGACCGACGCCGCGTTGAGTCGGAGATCCCAACTCGGCGTGCGCCGGCCCGGTCTCCAATTGCTCCGGCGGCCTCGGCCCAGCCGAGGGCGCCCATGCGTCCGACGAGGCCTCCGCCGCCGGTGAGGCCGAGGGCCGAGCCTGTGGCCGCCTCCACCACCTTGGCGCCCAGACCGCCGATGGTGATCCCCGAGGCGCGAACGGAAATCGTGACTAAGGCGAAGCCCGAGACTACCCAGGCACCCATCGCTCCGGCTGCAAAGTCGTCTCGTGCGCCGTCGCCCGCAACGGCGGCGAAGCCCGAGACCGTGATCGCGCTCGGTCCTCCGCCAGAGGAGCCGAAGCCGAAGCCTATCGAGCAAAAGATCGAGAAGCCCGTCGTCAGTGAGCCGATGGCGAAGCCCAAGCCGGCCGCGCCGGACAAGATCGAAGTCGCCACAGCGGCTGCGACGCTCGCTGCGACTGCGGCCGGCGCGTCGTTCGCTGCTCCGAAGCCGTCTGCAACGGCGCCCGCACCGAAACAAGCGAAGCCGGCTGCCGCGATCGCTGTAAGCATGACGTCACCGGAGATGGACAAGACCGAGATCAAGACCGAGGTGAAGACCACGACCGCTGCCGCTGCCGCGAAGCCAACGGCCGAACCGCCGACGGCGGCGGCTGGGTTGCTTGAGCGTCTACGCCAAGGCCTTTCCGCTGGCCAAGTTGAGCAGAAGAAGGAGGATATGGCGCCCGCGCCGGGTCTACTTGGGCGCCTCCGCCGCGTCCTGCCACGCGCAGATGCCGTGACCGGTCAGGCCGATAAGTTGGCGACGAACAAGACCGGCCCGACTGCCGAGCCCCAAGAGGAGCTTGCCTCACTCAGACCGAACGACCTTCGCCATTACTTGAATCAGAAAATCGCCTCGGCCGCGCGCGCGCGCGTCGAAGAGCCGGTCGAGAAGGTCGCTCTTACCGCGCCCAAGGTGGGCAAAGGCAAAGTCGGCCCCGCGCTGAAATCGCTCGACGGCGCCCTCAATCACATCTTGGCGTCGTCAAAGGGTGGAGTTCCGCGGGCCGTGTTGGTCTCAGGGGTCGCGCCGGACGTCGATGCCACGCAAGAAGCGATCAAGCTTGCCCGAGCCCTCGTCGCCCGGCGCGAGCAGGTGGTCCTCGTCGATCTGACCCGCGGCGCCAGCGCCGTATCTGGCCCGCTCGGCTTGCCACGCGCACCTGGCTTTACGGATCTCGCTGCCGGTCGCGCCTGGTTCGACGACGTCATTCGCGTCGACACCGACACGCCGCTACAAGTGATCGCCGCGGGCAATCCGGCAGTGAAAGGGAACGGGGAGGACGTCGACCGCTTCATGCGCGTCTTCGAAGCGCTGACCGAGGCCTATGACTGTGTCGTGCTTCACGCCGACGGCGACAGCGTGCGCAGGCTCATGCCGGCACTTAAGTTCGAGCTGCCGGTCGCCGTCGTAGTGCTGCCGGAAGGCGCGAGCGTCGAGAGCGAAGCATCGCCGCTTGCCGACTTCGCAAGCCTGGGCTGTCGGGTCGTCGTCTATGAGAAGACGGGCAGGGGCGGCCGCGCCGGACTGCTCGGCCGCGTCGCCGCGATCTGAGTGGTTGAACTCAGGCGTTGCGCCCGAAGATGCTGCGGCGAAGGTGCAGCACCAGTGGCCAGACCCTTCGGCTCGATTTGATGGCGCGCTTCAGTCGCGCCATGGCGGCAAGCGGCAGGGTCAACAACAGTCCCTGCGGCCTGAGTGCGACAAATGAATCGAACAGCGGTTGAATCACGTCGCACCATTCGTCCTTATGCCGCGCCTGGCCGACACCGATATCGTAGAAAGCGATGCCCTTGGCAGAGGCTTCTTCGATCTGATGCTTGAGAAGAAGCGCTCCCGGCGACTGGCGTTGCCTCTCGTCTTCGGCGAGGGACGAGAGGGCAACGCCCAGGCGGTTATGCCACAGAGTTCCGCTGAAGGTGGCGAGCACGCTGTCTCCGATCTTAAGATAACCGAGCCTGAGCCTGCTCGGATTGTCGCCCTCGAGCAGCGCGATCTCCCGGTAGAAGGCGCGGACACGGGCATCGAAGATGTCCTTCACCCCCATGGCGGCAAGCTGTTTGGACTTCTGGGCGAAGATCGTGTCGAGCAGAGCGAGCTTCTCGTCCCGCGTCTCGCACCAGCGGTAGATGATCTTGCCCGACTCGGCGAGTTTGCGCTCCTTGCGCTCCAGTGTTCCGCGCGAGCGCTTGCTGAACCGGCCTCGGTAAAGCGCGGTAAAATCGCCCAGCGTCACGGCGTAGCCGGCACTTGGCGCCTTTTGGTGCGGCAGCTTGGCAAAGGGATTGGGCACGCCATCCCATGCGAAGGGCTGCGCCGTGAGGATCGCCCCCACGGCACCAGTGTGTCGGCCGACCTCGGCGAGCAGGGCAGACATATCATCGCCGGTGAAGCGCGAAGCAGTCTCCGGCGTGAACAGCCCCATCGTATAGTTGGCGTGATCGGCCCCGAGCCATTCCAGGACTCTCAGGCTCGCGATCTTTTTCATCTCCAACGGCCAGAGAAAGAGAAGCGCCCCGTTTGGCGCATGGCCGAGCACGATGATGGGATCGCGGCCTTCGGGCCCAAGCACGTGACGGACCCAGGCCTTGGCCCAGTCGTAGGTCTGCGGCCCGGTGCAAGGCGCGGTCGCCTGCAAGCTCTCCCAATCCGCCTCGATGCTGGCGAGGTCGGTGATGCTGAGCGAGATCCGCCCGAGGCTCGTGCTGACCAGGTTGGCGCCGCTCCGTTCGATTCTACGTCTCGCGGTGTCGGTCTCGGTCCGGAACAGGGCAGTGGAGCTCATGCGCCGGCGGCGTCCTTTACGCTGTTACTGGGACCGATCTCCCTAGAGTTCGACCGGACCGGCAATCGTTTTGCAAGGAACCGCCGTCAAAATTGGGGCGTCCGGTCAAAAACAATGGCAGAGCCGGGTTAATGGTTGATGGTGCGAAGAGGAGGGCTGCCTTGGCTAAGGTAAAAACCTCCATGATGAAGGCGGCAATGTCTGGTCTTTACCATAGTGGTGCGCATCGCCTGCTCGCCCCTTTTACCCAAGGCGTCGGGCTGATCTTCATGCTGCATCAGGTGCGGCCCGAGCCTGAGCCCCATAAGGCCTTCGCGCCGAACCGCATTCTCGAAGTCACTCCCGACTTCCTCGATGCAGTGCTCGACCAGGTGCAGGACGCTGGCCTCGACGTGGTCTCGCTTGACGAGGCGATCCGGCGGCTTCGCGCGGAGGACGAGCGGCGCTTCGTCTGCTTCACCTTCGATGACGGGTATCGCGACAATCTCGAATGCGCCTATCCCTTATTCAAGAAGCGCTCACTCCCGCTCACGCTGTATGTGCCGACCGATTATCCCGACGGCAACGGCGAGCTGTGGTGGATTGCCCTCGAGGAGATCGTGTCGCGCGCAAGCGAGATCGAGCTTTGCCGGAACGGTGGGCTGTGGAAGCTGCCGGCCGGGACCGTGCAGGAAAAATATCGCGCCTTCGACGAGATCTACTGGTGGCTCCGCCTGATCGACGAGGCGACGCAGCGCCAAGTGGTGCGCGTGCTCGCCGCGCGCTACGAGGTTGACATGGCGGCCGATTGCCACCGCCTGATCATGGATTGGGACGAGATCAGGCAAATGGCGGCCGATCCGCTCGTCACTATCGGCGCTCACACCAAAGGCCATTTCGCCAGCGCCAAGCTCTCGCCGCAGCGCGCGCTCGACGAGATGAAGGGAAGCGGCGACCGCATCGAGCAGGAGCTGGGGCATCGCCCGGTCCATTTCGCCTTTCCGTATGGCGATCCGGGAAGCGCAGGCTCACGCGACTTCGCGCTTGCGCGCGAGGCTGGCTTCAAAACGGCGGTGACGACGCGGAAAGGCATGCTGTTCCCCGCGCACCGGCCGCATCTCACCGCGCTTCCGCGTGTGTCTCTGAACGGCGATTACCAGTCGCTGACCTATACAGCGCTCTATCTTTCCGGTGCGCCGTTTGCGCTGTGGAACAAGTTCCAGCAAGTCAGCGCCGCTTAGCACGGGGTAGGGTGGGCAACGGCGTGCCGTTGCCCACGCAAATTGTGTTGCTTGCAGTGGGCCGCTTCGCTTTGCCCACCCTACGGCCGCTGCATCCACCTGACGAGGAGCCCTGCCGGAATGACCCAGAGAAGCCCGGCGGCAAGGAAAAAGGCGAATTGCACCCATTGCGGCGCAAGCGCGATGCGGCCTGAGCCGATCACAGCCGCTGCCGTCGCGTAAGCGGCGAGAAACAGAAGAAGCACGATCGTGCCGATCAGCTTGCGCGTGCGGACATGCATGAGAGAATAGTGGCAGGGGTCAGTAGGGTGGGCAACGGCTTGGCGTTGCCCACCCTACAGCCGAAGATCACTTTTTCCCGTCCCCCTTGAAGGAGGGCTGAGGGTGAACCACCTTTCTCACCAACGCGGCTAGGACGAAAAGGGGGGTGTGCTCCTGCCGGCACGATGGATGGCCAAGATGGCTCTAACGCCGGAACAATATTCGGAAATTGCAAGCGGCTACGCTAGTGCGGCAAGCGACACTCTGGTGCCCCCGGAAGATAGAGCGGCCTTTGCTCGGAAAGCCGAGTTGTTCAGCCTCCACGCCAAGCTGGCGGTGAAACAGGCCGCGTACGCCCAACAAAAGGCGCCAAGCCCGAGCAACGCTGACGATATTCGCCGGGAAATCTTCCAAAACGTCGCCAAGAAGCGGCCGACACGGAGCGACAAGCATGCTGAGCCGGAAACACCGGCGCATATCCAGGCTTTGACCCAGCTTGCGCTCAGGTGGCGGCTGTTCAAGCTCGAAACCCGGACCTTCGGACGCTATGCGCCCTTGCATGCTCCATCTGGTCATCCTCGACCAGTTCGATCAACGCCCGCAAAGCACTAGCCCCTCGTACTGTCTCGTGTCATGGCCGGGCTTGCCCGGCGATCCATGGGTCCGCTCCGTCACGACCCCTAAATCGTGGATGCCCGCGACAAGCGCGGGGCGTGCCGGTTGATTCGCTTCAAAGATCTTCATCCCTCCCCTTTATGGGGAGGGAGTCGCGCCCTTTTGGCGCGACGGGTGGGGTGGAGGGCAATGCGGCTCCATCGTGTCGAGTGAAAAGGCTGACCCCCACTCCGACGACGCCCGGCGTCGTCAGACCTCCCCGCAAGGGGGAGGTATGAAAATCGCCCTGGCTTGTCCCCGATCTCCAAACCAAGATTATGCTTGCATCACCTCGTCCACTTGAGGGGCGCCATCGCGAGGCGTTGCGACAGCGGGACGTGGTGCGGCGCCCGCGGGTTCGTGCAACGCATGCATGAGCACTCGGGCGGCGCCGGGGCTCCGCTCGGGTCCACTACGAGACCCTGCCAGGAGCTGGCTGACGACGGCGGCGCGTTAGAGCGGCCGCCGGGGAAACCGGAAAGCGCGGCCCGGCGCCGAATAAACGTCCGTAAATAGCATGCGCTACGCTTTGCTGCTTGAGCGCATGTGGCGCGCCGAGACGCGCCCGCCGCGATCCGCAAGGATTGCGGACACCATCGGTTTGCGCTTTTCGGCGCGCCACCCCCCCTCTAGCTCCGGACGCTGATCGCGTCGCGGAAAGGAACTCGCACGTCTCGTTGCAACACCACGACACGAGTGCGGCAAATGAGGCAGTGGCGTAGCGTTGAGTTGCCGGGCTGAGCCCGCTATCAAGACCGCCATGTCCTCAACCATAGCCGAAAGCCTGGCCGCACCACACGGCGACAGAGCCGCGATGCCAATGAGGCACGTGCGTGCGCTTCGCATTTGGCTAAGCGTGGTTGCAGTTCTCATCGTCGCCATGGTCCTCGTCGGCGGCGCAACACGGCTGACCAACTCAGGCCTCTCCATCACCCAATGGCAACCGATCATGGGGGTCATCCCCCCGCTCAATGAGGCCGACTGGCAGAAGGCCTTCGCCGCCTATCGGACGATCCCCCAATACACCGAGATCAACCAGGGCATGAGCCTCGGCGCGTTCAAAACCATCTTCTGGTGGGAATGGGCCCATCGTTTTCTCGGGCGCTTCATCGGTGTCGCCTTCTTCGTTCCGTTCGTCATCTTCTGGGCCATAGGTTATATCCCGCGAGCATTGCTGCCGCGATTCCTCGCACTGTTCGTGTTGGGGGGTCTTCAGGGCGCGCTCGGCTGGTACATGGTGAAGAGCGGGCTCGTCGACCGTACCGATGTCAGCCAGTACCGGCTCGCCGCTCATTTCGGAGTGGCGCTCTCGATCCTCGGCTACACGCTCTGGCTCCTGTTCGGGCTCGGCCATGAGGGAGTGGGAGAGTCCACGGCTAGAGGCTCGCGCGCTCCGGCCGTCGTCGCCGGCGGCGTGCTCGCACTCGTCTTCCTGCAATTGCTTGCCGGCGCGCTTGTCGCCGGCCTAGACGCGGGCATGGGCTATAACACCTGGCCGCTCATCAATGGCGCGTTCGTGCCGAGTGGGCTGTTCGAACCCCGGCCCTGGTATCTCAATCCCTTCGAGAACCCGCTCACCGTGCAGTTCGACCACCGCATGATCGGCTATACGATGGTGATGGCCTCGCTCGCCCAACTCGCCTGGCTTGGCCTGCGAAAGGTGCCGACACCGCTCATCGGCAGCGCGATGATGCTGGCGCTGCTCGCTCTGCTCCAGGCGACGCTCGGCGTCTGGACTCTGCTGCTCGCGGTGCCCATCCAGCTCGGGCTCGCTCACCAGGCTGGCGCCGTCGCCGTGTTCGCCGCGGCGGTCTACCATTTCTGGATGGCAACCCACGCGCCGCCGAGCGCCGTGACGTCTCAGGCGAGAGCCAGCGCCTGATCGAGGTCGGCGATGATGTCGGCCTTGTCCTCGAGCCCCACCGACAGCCGCACCACCTCATCTCCGGCGCCTGCCTTTGCACGCTGCTCGTCGCTAAGCTGCCGGTGCGTCGTCGAGGCGGGATGAATGATGAGGCTTCGCGTGTCGCCGATATTGGCGAGATGACTGAACAGCTTGACGTTGCTGACAAGCGCGATGCCCGCGTCGTAGCCGCCCTTGAGCCCGAAAGTGAACACGGCCCCTGAACCCTTGGGCGCATAGCGCTTGGCAAGCGCGTGATAGGCATTGCCGGGAAGGCCCGCATAGTTCACCCACGCAACCTTGGGATGACGCGACAGGAACTCGGCCACGGCAAGCGCATTGTCGCAATGGCGCTGCATGCGCAAAGGCAGCGTCTCGATGCCGGTCAGGATAAGGAAAGCGTTGAACGGCGATATGGCGGGCCCGAGATCGCGCAAGCCGAGCACGCGGCAAGCGATGGCGAAGGCGAAATTGCCGAACGTCTCGGCCAGCGTGATGCCATGATAGGACGGGCAGGGCGCCGACAACGTCGGATAGCGCCCGCTGCCGATCCAATCGAACGTCCCGCAATCGACGATGGCGCCCCCGATCGAGTTGCCGTGGCCCCCGAGGAACTTGGTCAGCGAGTGGACGATGATATCGGCGCCATGCTCGATGGGGCGGGTGAGGTAGGGGGTAGCGAGCGTATTGTCGACGATGAACGGCACGCCAGCCTCCTTGGCGACTGCGGCGACTGCCTCCAAGTCCGTGACAATGCCACCGGGATTGGCGATCGAACTCGACGAAGATCGCCTTGGTCTTCGGAGTCAGCGCGGCGCGAAACGAGGCGGCGTCGGTGGTGTCGGCGAAGCGCGCCGTCCAGC
This sequence comes from uncultured Alphaproteobacteria bacterium, assembly GCA_963732205.1. GTDB lineage: Bacteria > Pseudomonadota > Alphaproteobacteria > Rhizobiales > Methyloligellaceae > Methyloceanibacter. The sequence continues at coordinate 109,641 of CAVSYE010000003.1, read as the reverse complement.
CGCATTTGGCGAAAGACTGGGTAAACTGGTTGATCGAACCGCCATAGAGCTGGCGCGCGGCGACGAACTCGTCGCCGGCCTGGAGCAGCGTATGGAACACGAGCATCTGCGCCGCATGACCTGAAGCGACCGCGAGGCCTGCCGTGCCGCCTTCAAGCGCGGCGACGCGCTCCTCGAGCACCGCCTGTGTCGGGTTGGTGATGCGCGTGTAGATGTTGCCGAAAGTCTCGAGATTGAACAGCGCCGCCGCATGCTCGACGTCGTCGAAGACATAGGACGTGGTTTGATAAATCGGCGTCGCCCGCGCGCCGGTGGCGGGATCCGGCTGGGCGCCGGCATGGATGGCAATCGTGTCGAAGCCGGGCTTGCGGTCGGCGGTCATATTCTCAAAACTCCCTAGCGGTCGGTATTGTTGATGGTGATGATCTGGTAGTTGGACGGGACGCTCCCGCCTGGATCCCCGAAGTCCTCGAGCCAGATATTGTGGCTCCCTTCGCCCACCATCAGCCCCTGATAGTTCTTGAAGTAGTTGTCGGGGTCCTGCGCGAGAATCGCCTCTTTCAACTTCGGCCCGATGACGGTCGCATAGTTCTTCAAGAACCAGCCCTTCGACGTGATGATATGCGTCGGCTTGCCGAAATAGCGAACCGGACAATGCAGGTGCTTGACGAACCAGTCCTTGTCATCGGCACGCACCGCCTCCTGCATCGCCTTGATGATCTCTGTCTCTGGGGTCTTCAGATCGGATTCCGACTCCCCCGCGTGCGCTGAGCCCGTGGCGATGACAAGGGCGAGAACAAGGGCCGGGAGCCCTGGGAGCATCATTCGCCGCCAGCCTTCAGTACGCGATGCTGCACGCCCTTGGCGCCGAGCATTGGACGCTTGGCTGATAGCCGGCGCGAATTGACGCCCGCCCAATTGAGCTCCCCGGAGAGGCGCCCATATTCGATCTTGGGGCAGCGGTTCATCACCACTTTGAGGCCGGCATCCTCAGCGAGCTTCGCCGCCTCGTCATTGCGCACGCCAAGCTGCATCCACACCACCTTGGCGCCCATCCCGATTGCCTCCTTGGTGATGCCGAGCGCTGCCTCCGAGTTTCGGAAGATATCAACGATGTCCACGGGCTCCTCGAGGTCCGTAAGCGAGGCATAGACCTTCTCGCCGAGGATCTCTTGCCCTGTTTGCCCGGGGTTGATCGGGATGATGCGGAAGCCCTTCGCCTTCAGATATTTCATGGCGAAATAGCTCGGCCGCGATGTGTTTGGGCTCGCCCCAACCATGGCGATAGTCCGGTAAGCGACCAGGATGTCGCGAATATAAGCCTCGCTATAGGCGTCGTGGTTCATGGGGCAGACGGATAGGAGGGAAGGTTAGCGCGGCCAGAGCGGCTCGCGTTTGTCGAGAAAGGCGCCGATGCCCTCCTCGGCCTCGGCATGAAGCATGTTCTCGACCATCACGGAAGAGGCATAGGCATAAGCCTCTGCGAGCGGCAGCTCGAGCTGGCGATAGAAGGCCTCCTTGCCGATCGTCAGCGTCGCCTTCGGCTTCTCGGCAATCTTCCGCCCGAGCTCGACGGCCTCGTTGACCACACGATCTGCTGCCACCACCCGATTCACCAAGCCAAGCTCCTTCGCATCCTCGGCGCCGATCATCTCACCGAGCAGAAGCATCTCCATCGCCGCCTTGCGCGACAGATTACGGGAAAGCGCCACCATGGGCGTGGAACAGAACAGCCCGATATTGACGCCGGGCGTAGCGAAGCGCGCGTCGATGCTGGCAACCGCGAGGTCGCACGTGGCCACGAGCTGGCAGCCTGCCGCGGTGGCGATGCCGTTGACTGCCGCTATGACGGGCTTCGGGCAATGCACGATCGACAGCATCATCTCCGAGCACGCCGAGAGTGTCTTGGCAAAGAACGCGCGGCCGCGATCGGGATCATTGCGATGCGCCGACAGCTCCTTGAGATCGTGGCCCGATGAGAACGCGCTGCCGGTACCGGTAATAACGACGGCGCGGATGGCGTCGCTATCGCCGGCATCTCTCATCGCACCGGTGAGGACTGCGATTAGCTCCGCCGAGAGGCAGTTGCGCGCCTCTGGTCGGTTCAGAGTGAGAACGGCGATCGGGCCCCGGTCCTCGCGCTCGAGAACCTTGCTGCTCGCCATCCGCTGTTTCGCCGTGTCGTTCATGAGAGCGACTCGCAACCTGCCAAAGTTCGAGCCTTATATCAGAGGCGCCATCGGACTTTGCTAGCCTTGCCCACGCAAAAGACTCAGGAAATCCAAGACACTCTATGGACTGGATTGGTGTGGTACAATCATACCACACTAATAATCGACTGTTTCCACTTAGAATTTCGTCTTCGCTTGACGGCTTAGAACGAAGCCGTTAGAAGCGCCGATCCTTTGACCCAGAGATGCGCCATGAAGACCTTTTCCGCAAAACCCAGCGACATCGAAAAGTCCTGGTTCCTCATCGATGCCGACGGACTCGTCGTCGGCCGCCTCGCGGTTCTGATCGCCAACTGGCTGCGCGGCAAGCACAAGGCAACTTACACGCCCCACATGGATTGTGGCGACAACATCGTCGTCATCAATGCCGGCAACGTCGTGCTTACCGGCAACAAGCGTGCCGACAAGGTCTATCACTGGCATACCGGATATCCGGGCGGCATCAAGGACCGCACCGCCGAGAAGATCCTCGACGGCAAGCATCCCGAGCGCGTCCTGCAGAAGGCCGTCGAGCGGATGATCCCCCGCGGGCCTCTCGGCCGTCAGCAGCTCAGGAATTTGCGCATCTATTCCGGACCCGAACATCCGCACGCGGCGCAGAACCCGGTGAAGCTCGACGTCGCCGCCCTGAACTCCAAGAATGCAAGGAGCGCCTAACAATGAGCGAGACGATGACGCTTGAGGATCTCGGTCCGCTCAAGGGCGAGCCGCCAGCGCGGGTCTATATAAAGAAGGTTGATGCGCAAGGCCGCGCTTACGCCACCGGCAAGCGCAAGGACGCCGTTGCCCGTGTTTGGCTTAAGCCCGGTCCCGGCAAGATCACCGTCAACGGCAAAGAGCACACGGTCTATTTCGCCCGTCCCGTTCTCCAGATGATCCTGAAGCAGCCGCTCGTGGCCGCCAAGCGGGAGGGCCAGTTCGATATCGTCAGCACGGTGAGCGGTGGCGGACTGTCGGGGCAAGCCGGCGCCGTCCGCCACGGCATCTCGATCGCGCTCACGCGCTTCGAGCCAGAGCTCCGCAGCGTGCTGAAGAAGGGCGGGTTCCTGACCCGTGACGCCCGCACGGTCGAGCGCAAGAAGTACGGCCGCCGCAAGGCCCGACGCAGCTTCCAGTTCTCGAAGCGCTAGTCCGAATTTACCCGAATCCGTCGTGCCCGGGCTTGACCCGGGCATCCTTGCCGTTGCACCTCACCAGTGGAGAGCAACGGCATGACGCAAGCTATGTGACTGCTATTATGACCAGCAACAAGACCATTAGAGCGGTAGTGCTCGGCGCCTCCGGCTATACCGGCGCCGACATGATCAGGCTCGCCGCGCGCCATCCCCACATCCAGATCGTGGCGCTTATCGCCAAGGGACATGCAAGCCAGCCTCTGGCACAAGTGTTCCCGCATCTCGCCGGCCTCGATCTCCCGGCCCTCGTCACCTCGGATCAGGCCGATTGGAGCAAGGTCGACGTGGTGTTCGGCGGCCTTCCGCACGGCACGTCTCACGCCGAGATCGCCAAACTCCCCAAGACCGTCAAGATCATCGACATGTCGGCCGATTTTCGGCTGCGCGACCCTAAGACCTATGCCGACTGGTATGGCGGCGAGCACAGCGCGCCCGAGCTCCTCAAGGACGCGGTCTATGGGCTCACCGAGCATTATCGCGACAAAATCGACGGGGCGCGCATCGTCGCTTGCCCCGGCTGCTATCCGACTGCGGTGCTGCTCGCTCTACTGCCGCTTCTGAAGGGGAAACTCATCGAGAGCGACGACATCATCATCGATGCGAAATCCGGTGTGTCAGGCGCCGGCCGGACTCTCAAGCAAAACATCCTCTTCTCGGAGGCGGGCGAGGGACTCTCGCCTTACGGCATCGGCAATCACCGCCATGTGCCGGAGATCGAGCAGGAGCTAGGCCTTGCCGCAGGCGGGAGCGTCACCGTCAACTTCACGCCGCATCTTGTGCCCATGTCGCGCGGGGAGCTGTGCACCTGTTATGTGCGGCTTGTGGGCAAAGCGAGCGCGGCCGATCTTCGCAAGGCGCTGTCGATTGCGTACGAAACGAGCCCATTTGTGCGTATCGTCGAGGAAGGAGTGATCCCGGCGACGCAACATGTGCGCGGTTCGAATTACTGCCATGTCGGGATCTTCGCCGACCGCATCCCTGGCCGCGCCATCGTCGTCTCGGCGATTGACAACCTGGTGAAGGGCTCGGCCGGCCAAGCACTGCAGAACTTCAATTTGATGTACGGCTTCAAGGAGACGCTCGGGCTCGAGCAACTTCCGCTGTTTCCCTAGCTACCAGGAGACGCGGATGCCCGCCTTGCCGCCAAATCCTTCGAGATCGTTGCCGAAGGTCGCATCGAACTTGGCGAAGACTGACGTGCTGGCGGACGGATTGAAGAAATTCACGCCGGCCGATACGTCACTCCACACATCGGCAGGACTATCCTCGAAGTTGAAGGTGGCATGGTTCGAGGTGAGAGTGGCTGTTTGTCCGCCCGACAGGTTCCCCCACACGCTGCCGATGACGAAAGGCTCCATCGTCGCGCCGGCCCAAGCCGACATTGTCGTTCCAAGCCGCAAGCCGAGCCTCCCCCGCACATTGGGATCGCTGTCGAAATCGACGTGGTTGGGAGCGACCTTGAAGTCCTCAAGATTGGCCCAGATCACACCGATGGTAGCCAGTGGCTCAATGAAGGGACCATGCCGGAAGCTGCCGAAGCGGTAGCCCGTATCGGTACGCACACCGAAGCTCGTGGCATTGAGCGCGTCGGGAAACTCCACGGCCTGCTGCTCGTGCCTGAGAATGTCGGCCTTGAACAGCGTATCCACGAACAGGCCACCCTTGAGATAGGTCGCATACGCACCTGCCTGAGCTCCGGACATCTCGAATTGGCGGTTCACGCCACCGAAGTCGAGATCTCCGTGGACCCAGCCGCTAAGCACGCCGAAGACGAGAATGTCGCCTGGCGAAAGGAGATCCCTCTTGCCGAAATCGATGCCGGTCTGGAAGTCCTCGACGCTGAGATCGCTGTCCAACTTGTACTCGTAGGTTCGATCGTATTGCTTCGTCGTCTCGTTGCCCTCACGGCTCAACCAACTGCCGCTGCCGCGCACTCACACTGCAGGCGTGATCGACGTGCCGGCGACACTAGTCTCACCGGTCTGAGGCGGATAGCGTGCGCCGCCGCCGTTCAACAGCACGCGCAGGTCTGCGCTTCGGTCGAACCACGTCTCGGTGCCGATCTGGAACACGTCCTCGATATTGGTGACGAGGTGGGGCAGCACGTGCGAACCGCCGCCAGGCAGGCTCTTCAGATAGAAGAAGCCACTTCCCGTAGGCTTGAAGAAAAGGTCGTAATCGAAGAAGCCCGCGTCGACGGGCTTCTTGAGCAAGAACTCCGTGCCGTTCGTGTGTCCGTTCACATAGACGACTGGGATAGCGTCCGGGTTGTATGCGCCCGGACCGTGATTCGTATTCTGGACCTGTAGCTCGGTCCTTCCCGAGACATCGCCATTGACCGTGAAGGTATCGGAGACCGAATTCCGCGGTGTGCCGAGGAACGTGTCGACGGCGAGGGTGGATTTGCCCGAGGCCACGAAGTTCAGATCCCGCCCACCGACCGTGTTCGAGATTTCAAACGAATCTCCCGCTTGGTGGTCCTGAAGCGAGATCGTTCCGCTGTTCTCGAAACGCTCTAGATTGACGAATGCAGTTTTCTCTATTGCAGCGGGATTGTCCGCCGTGTGCACCAATCCTTCGTTCTTGAAGAGATCGCTGCCGCCGCCGAAATCACTCGTGAGCCGCGCCTCGAACGTGCCACCGGACTCATTTTTGAACAGATCGGGCTGGTCAGTCAGATCGACGTAGCCGGTAATAACGCCGCCCGCGCGGTTGATGATCGTCGTGCTGGCGTAGTCGGTATCGATGGCGAATAGGCTCTTGGCGCCGATCGTCCCGCTATTGTCGATGAGAATCGCGCTGTCGACGTCGGTCTCCTGCGTGATGTTGGCCGATCCTGAATCCAGAGCAACGGCGGCACTGTTTATTGCGCTGTAGCTTGCGTCGGGAATGGAGGCGAAGATGCCGAGAGTACCGCCTTCGATGCTGCCGCTATTGAACACGTTGATCTTATTTGTGATCGAATTTCTCTGAGTGATTGCGGCGCTTTGCGTAACGTCACCGTTGGCGCCTGCGCCTGACGCTTGGCTCAGGCCCGCCGAGACCGCATTGGAAAAGACAATTCCGCTGCTCAGGATTTGCGCTGACACGGCGGTCCCGCCCGCCTCGATGCTGCCTTTGTTGTTGATGCTGATTTCGTTCGTAATCGTATTCGACTGATTGACTTCGGCGCTCTGAGCGAGATTGCCGGCGATGCTCGTGGTCGAGGCGTTGTAGATCGACAGACTGGCGCTATTGCTGAAGGACAGGCCCTGGTTGACCATCATGAGATCGACGCCGGTCCCGCTCGCCCTGATCTTTCCCTCATTTGTCGCAGCGATGTCGTTGGTCAGCGAGTTGGCCTGACTGAAGGTCATGGACTGGGTGAGGTCCTGGCCGTCTATGACCGCCGCAGTGCCGTTCGCGTTCAACGCAGAGATAGAATTCGAGAACGAACCGATCGACAAATTCTTGATCTGCGCGCTTACCCCTTCATCAGGGTCGATCGAACCGGCATTGTCGACGCTAATCTGGTTTCCGATCTGGTTCGATTGCGCCACGTTTCCGGATTGGGCGAGGCTGTCGATATCCACAGCTGCCGCGGTGCCGTTAGCATTCGAGAAGCTGGCATTGTTGGTGAAGCTGCCGATGTCCTCGTTGTCGATCAGAGCTTGAATGCCGATCTGCCCGGCGTTCAGCTCGTTGCTATTCACAATGGCAATGGCGCTTGCAATGAGATTGGTCTGATCGAAGTCGACCGATTGTAGGGTATCGCCAGCCGTCACCAGGGCCGCACCGTCGTTGGCATTCGATGTTGACGCCTGGTTGAACAGGTTGCCGATCGAGTGGTTGTTGATCGTCGCGGCAATGCCGCTCGAGGCGCCGATGGATGCACTGTTGTCGATCGAGATGCTGCTTCCGATCGAGTTGACCTGCATGAAATCGAATGACTGCGTCAGATCCGCCAGCGTGATGGCGGCGACATCGCCGTTTGCATTCGACGATGGAAGCCCACCGTTGGCGAAGCCGCCGATCGCCTGGTTATCGATCTCGGCGTAAATTCCGCCACTGCCATTCGTCAGGTCACCGCTCTGGCTGATAACGATGCTGCTACCTATCGAATTGGTCTGGGTGAAATCCGCGTGTTGCACCAGATCGGCGAGAGTCACGGCCGTGGCCGCACCGTTCGCGTTCGACGCCGATGCGGAGTTGACGAAGCCACCGATCGCTTGATTGTTGATTTCGGCAAGGATGCCGAGGCCAGCATCGATATCGCCGCTGTTTACGATCTCGATCGTGCTTGCGATCGAGTTTGTCTGAGTGAAGACAACAGACTGAGTAAGGTCACCAAACATGGTCGGCACGGCCGTGCCATTGGCGTTCGACGCCGCCGCGCTATTGGCAAATCCAGCGATCAATCCATTGTTGATTTCGGCAAAGATTCCCGTCTGATCGGCGGTAATATCGCCGCTGTTGTTCTTGGAGATCGTGCTCGCGATGGAGCTGATCTGGTCGATGTTGATGATTTGCGTCACGTCGCCAGGGACGGTGCTCCCGTTAGCATTGGACGCGGCGGCGCTGTTGGCGAAAGCAAAAGCGGTATTGTTGATTTGGGCATAGATGCCGATGGTGGGATCGATATTGCCGCTGTTGATGATGGTGATGTCGTTATTGACGAGGATTTGCTGCGTGAGATCGATCGACTGATAAAGGCTGCTGGCCGGAACGCCCGAGTTCGCTGCCGCTCGACTGTTTGACAAGGCGAGCCCGGCATTGCTGATGATCTCCTCCAGAGTCGTCGTCAGCTTGCTGCTGTTGTTGACCGACTTGGTGTCGCCAGCCGTCATGGTCTGTGTATCGACGATGATCTGATCGACAGCTGCTGCGGGGGCAGGCTCCAACATGCCGCCCGCGGAGAGCGCGGCAAGCGCGGTGCCGAGCAGAAGCGCGCTGCGCCTCCCCTCACGTCGGATCAGCGGCAGTTGGATGCTCGGTGAATTGCAGCGGCGCAAACGTCGAACGCTCACGATGCCCCCCGACACGCTTCGCCCGACAACACAAGGGAGGCACCCTAACGACTTGACCACGCAGGACTAGTGCGAAGGTGCCACAGCAACTCGCGTTTCGCGAGTTATGGACACGAGTTTAAGTTGAGGAACCGGCGGCCCTAACGCACGCGCGGTTTTGCGAGGCGTGCAGTGGTCGGACCGCAACAGCAACTCGGATGTGCAGTGCCCGTTCTAGTCGCGGGACTTCACGAACGAGCCGGGCGCGTCCTCGATCGGCTTGAGTGGCCCAGAGGCGGGATCACGTGCGGGCAGCTTGCTGCCCGAATAGGCGGCGAGCCACGCTGCCCAGTCGGGCCACCACGATCCGGTCGTTTCTTTGGCGCTTGTAGTCCACTCGGCAAGGGTGCCTCCGGTTCCTCCCGACCAGAACTGGTACTTCTTCTTGGCCGGCGGATTGACGACGCCGGCAATATGGCCTGATCCCGCCATGACGAGGCGCACCGGACCGCCGAACAGTTTCGCGCCGCGGAATACCGAGAGAGCAGGCGCGATGTGATCTTCCTTGGTGAAGAGCTCGTAGATGGGAATATTCACGCGGCCGAGATCGAGCTGCACGCCGCCGAGTTGCATCTCACCCTTGCTCAAGCGGTTGAGATGATAGAACTCGCGCAGGTAGAAGGCATGATTGGCCGCCGGCAGCCGCGTCGAGTCGGCGTTCCAGAACAGCAGATCGAAGGGGAAGGGCTTCTTGCCGAGAAGATAATTGTTCACGACGTAAGGCCAGATCAGGTCGCGAGGCCGGAGCATGTTGAATACGGCGGCCATGCGCGAGCCGTCGAGATAGCCCTGCTCGGCCATCATCTCCTCAAGCGACTTTAGTTGCGTGTCGTCAATGAAGACGAGGAGGTCGCCGGCCTCGCTGAAATCGACCTGCGCGGCGAGGAAGGTCGCCGACGCGACGCGATCGTCACCCTTCGCCGCCATATAGGCGAGCGTACAGGCGAGCAGCGTCCCGCCGACACAGTAGCCGAGTGCGTTAATTTGCCGGCTCGCGGTCTGCCGATTGACGGCATCGACCGCGGCGAGAACGCCTTCGCGCATGTAATCCTCGAAGGTCTTCCGCGCGAGCTTCGTGTCGGGATTGACCCAAGAGATCAGGAAGACGGTGAAGCCCTGCCCGACCGCCCATTTGACGAAGGACTTCTCCGGCACGAGATCGAGAATGTAGTACTTGTTGATCCATGGCGGCACGACGAGCAAAGGCCGCTCGTAGACCTCTTCCGTCGTCGGCGCATATTGAACGAGCTGGATGAGGTCGTTCTGGAACACGACCTTGCCCGGCGTGATCGCGAGATTGTGCCCCACCTCGAAAGCGGACAGATCGGTCTGGCTGATGCGCAGCAAGTCCTTCGACTTGCCGAGGTCCTCGGCGAAATGGGTCATTCCCTGAACCAAATTCTCGGCGTTGGTCGCGAGCGTGGTGCGCACCACTTCGGGATTGGTGAAGGGGAAATTCGACGGCGAGAACGCCGCGAGCATCTGGTTCAGATAGAACAGCGCCTTCTTGCGCGTCTTATCGTCGAGTCCATCGGTATTGCGAGTAACGTCCTCGGCCCAGCGCGAGGTGATGAGATAAGCCTGCTTCCAGAAATCGAAAAATTGTCCGCTCGACCAGTCGGGATCCTTGAAGCGGTTGTCGCCCGGCTCGGGCTCGACGACGGGCTCGACGTCCTCGCCAAAGAACCGGCGGACACTGCGTCCCCAGAGATCGGCGTAGCTCTTGAAGAGCTCCCCTTGAGCTGCCGCCAACTTGGTCGGCTCGGCCACCCAGTGTCGAGCAACCTCGCCGAGCGATTTCGCGGCTTCGCTGACTTCTGAGGCCACCCCGTAAGGGCCATTGCCGTTGGAGCTCGAGCGCTCGGCCAGCGTCGAGAACACTTTGGTGCCCTGGTCGAAAAGCCGCATCATGTTGCGGGCGAGAGCATCGAATTGATTGGGCTGCTGTGACTCGTCCGGCGAGGGCGTGCCAGCGTCCTTATTCCGCTCCTGCATCAAATCGTCCTTATTTTACCCCCAATTAACCATTTTGGCCGCGAAATTGGGTGGGGCCCTGTGCGCCCGCAGCTTCCGCGAATTTGCCCATTGTGCTATGCAATATAACAAGCTGAAGGCGATTGCCAATTGCCTCGAGGGAACTCCGCTAGCGACCAGCGCTCCAAGATGACTCTTCGTGCGACCCTTTCCGCCCTCGTGATGCTCGCCCCACTGTGGCTCGGCGGCTGCACCGATACTGTCTCGTCAAATCGGTCTTTCAAGCCGTTTGCCTCCCTGATGCGGAGCGACGATCAAACCCTCACCAAGGAGGAACAGGCAGCCACCATCAAAGAGCTCGAGGCGGATAAGACGAAGCAACGGCAGGAGGCGCAAGCGGGAACCGGGGCTGTCGCCAAGACTGCTCAGTAGACCCTGCAAGCCCCGGAAACCGTCTCATCCCGAGCTTCTTGCGGGGAAACCTGTTTCTATGGTTCAAGTGCTGACTCCTTCGGGGGCCTGAACGGGACGGGGACCCGCGTGTCCGTGAGCGAAGATTTCCACAGAATCAAGCGCCTGCCGCCTTACGTCTTTGAGCAAGTCAATAAGCTCAAGGCGGAAGCGCGCGCCCGCGGTGAGGACATCATCGATTTCGGCATGGGCAACCCCGACATGCCGACACCCGAGCACATCACCGCCAAGCTAGTCGAAACGCTTCGCGATCCCCGCACCAACCGCTATTCGGCCTCCAAGGGCATCCATGGACTGCGCAAGGCACAAGCTGCCTATTACGCGCGGCGCTTCAATGTGAAGCTCAATCCCAATACCCAAGTCGTGGTTACGCTCGGGTCGAAGGAGGGCTTCGCCAACATGGCGCAGGCCATCACTGCGCCTGGCGACGTGATCCTCGTCCCCAACCCCACTTATCCGATCCACGAGTTCGGGTTCATCATGTCGGGCGGGGTGATCCGCCATCTCCCGGCGCGCACCGACTCCCAATTCATGATCTCGCTCGACAAGGCGGTGCGCCATTCGGTGCCGAAGCCGTCGGCGCTCGTGCTGAACTATCCGGCCAACCCGACCGCAGTCGTTGCTGATCGTGACTTCTATAGAGAGATTGTCGCCTTCGCCAAGAAGCACGAGCTGATCGTGCTCTCAGACCTCGCTTATGCAGAGATCTATTTCGAAGGCGAGCCGCCGCCCTCGATCCTCGAGGTCCCCGGCGGCATGGATATCGCCGTCGAGTTCACGACGCTCTCCAAGACCTACGCCATGCCCGGCTGGCGCGTCGGCTTTGCAGTGGGTAACGAGCGGCTGATCCATGCGCTGACGCGGGTGAAGTCCTATCTCGACTACGGCGCCTTCACCCCGATTCAGGTTGCTGCCGCCGCGGCTCTCAACGGGCCGCAGGACTGCATCGAGGAAATCCGCACCATCTACAAGCGCAGGCGCGACTGCCTGGTGGATGCCTTAACTCGCGCCGGCTGGCCGATCCCATCTCCGCCCGCCACCATGTTTGCCTGGGCCCCGATCCCCCAGATGTTCGCTCATCTCGGCAGCCTTGAATTCTCCAAGCTCCTTCTGGAGAAGGCGGGGGTCGCTGTTTCTCCCGGTGTTGGCTTCGGCGAGTATGGCGAGGGCTATGTGCGCATCGCTCTCGTCGAGAACGAGCAGCGCATCCGTCAGGCCGCGCGCAACATTCGCAAATTCCTTTCTAAATCGGCGAAGAGCCTGCATAACGTCATTCCCATTGCCTCCAAGGCGAACAGGACGTTCTGAATCTTTCCATGGGTAAGGGATTGAAGGTCGGACTGGCCGGTGTCGGAACCGTCGGCGGCGGTCTGTTGCAGCTTCTCGCGGCGCATAGCGATTCCATCGCAACCCGCGCCGGAAGGCCTATTGATATCGTCGCTGTCTCGACGCTCGAGCATCGTAGGAACCCGAATGTCGACATCTCCTCCTTCCGTCGCGTGCAGGATCCTCTCTCCCTCGCACAGGATCCGGACATCGATGTGTTCATCGAACTGATGGGCGGTGAGGCAGGCATAGCGAAGGACTCCGTCGAGGCCGCGCTCCGCGCCGGCAAGCATGTCGTCACTGCCAACAAGGCGCTGCTCGCCCATCATGGCGCTAGCCTCGCTGCCCTCGCCGAGAAGAGCGGCGTCGCGCTCAACTTCGAAGCGGCGGTGGCAGGTGGCATTCCAATCGTCAAGGCCATCCGGGAGAGCCTGCAAGGCAATGATATCACTCGCGTTTATGGCATCCTCAACGGCACCTGCAACTACATCCTGACGAAGATGGAGCGCGAGGGCACGACCTTCGGGGAGGTGCTGAAGGAAGCTCAGTCGCGAGGCTTTGCCGAGGCCGATCCCACCTTTGACATCGGTGGATTCGATACGGCCCACAAGCTCGCGCTGCTAACGAGCCTCGCCTTCGGCACCCGCACGAGCTTCGAGTCGGTCTACATTGAGGGGATCGAGTCGATCACTCCTGCCGATATCGAGGCGGCCGACAATCTCGGCTATCGCATCAAGCTGCTCGGAGTCGCGCTCCGCACCGAGAGCGGCATCGAGCAGCGCGTGCATCCGACCATGGTGCCGAAGCATACCGCGATCGCCGAAGTCGATGGCGTACTGAATTGTGTCGCCGTCGACGGCGATTTCGTGGGTGAGGTCGTATTGGTCGGGCGTGGCGCCGGCGGTCCTGCCACGGCGTCCGCCGTCACCAGCGATCTCATCGACATCGCCCGCGGCAATATCCTTCCGCCATTCGGTGTCACCGCCAAAGACTTGAAGCCCTATAAGAAGGCGCAGATGCGGGCGCACGAGGGTGGCTATTACATCAGGCTTTCGGTCTATGACCGCACCGGGGCGTTTGCCGCGATCGCAAGCCGCATGGCCGAGCAGGGGATCTCCATTGAGAGCATCGTGCAGCGGAGAGCGCCCGCAGAGCTTCCGGGCATTAACCGTCGTCACAAGGGAATTCCCGCAGCGGTGGTGATGATTACCCATCAGACGACGGAGGCGGCGGTCCGCAAGGCGCTGGCCGGCATCGAGCGTGACGGCCATGTCGATGTGAAGCCGCAGATGATCCGTATCGAAAAACTGTGATATTGAATATGTTAGTAAGGTGTACCCCGACATGCGGCGCCAAGGATCGCGTGCGGGGAGGGAGGAACGGACGTGTTGAAGTCCGCGGCCAAGAGCGAGCTCGACCGCGCGTTGGCGCTTGACATCGTCAGGGTCACCGAGGCGACCGCAGTTGCCGCCGCGCTGTGGCGCGGGCGTGGCAATGAAGTCGCCGCCGACGAGGCTGCGGCCACCGCCATGTATCGCGAGCTCGCTCGCCTGCCGATCGACGGTGTGGTGGTGGTCGGCGAGGGCGAGGAGAACGAAACGCCCCTCCTTTATATTGGCGAGACGGTCGGGGCGGGAGGGCCGGCGGGCCATCGCGTCGATCTTGCGGTCGACCCGGTAGAGGGTTCGACGCTTTGCGCCAAGGCGCTTCCCAACGCTCTGTCAGTGCTTGCGCTTGCAGAAGGCGGCAGCCTGCTCAAAGTGCCCCCCATTTACATGGAGAAGATCGCCATAGGCCCGGGCTTTCCAGATGGCCTGGTCGATCTCGATGCCTCTCCCGCCGACAACCTCAAGGCGCTGGCTCTCGCCAAGGGCGTGCCGGTGAACGAGATCGCCGTCTGTATCCTCGACCGCCCCCGTCACGCCAAACTCATCGATGAGGTGCGGGCAGCGGGCGCCGCGCTCAGGTTGATCAGCGACGGTGATATCGCCGGGATCATCCACGTGACCGAGCCCCTCGAGACCGGCATCGACATCTATATGGGCATCGGCGGGGCGCCCGAAGGCATGTTGGCAGCGGCCGCGCTAGCCTGCATCGGCGGGCAGATGCAAGGACGGCTCATCGCCAGCAACGAGCAGCATCGGTCGCGCGCTCGCTCCGCGGGTATTCACGATCTCGGCCGCAAGTACCACGTCCGCGACATGGTAACGGGTGATCTCTCTTTTGCCGCCACCGGCATCACCGACGGCTCACTGCTCGAAGGCGTCCGCTTCACCCAGGAGGCAATCTTCACCCATAGCGTGGTGATGCGCGCCTCGACGCGGACCGTGCGCTGGATCAGGACCGAGCATCCCGACACGGCCAAGTTCGATTGACCCTAGGGGCGGTCGCGCTCGCGAATCAGCTTACACTTGCGCTTTCGAACAAGCGGAAGCGAGCAGCCTTTCGTGACGGCAGCCTTGAAATATTCGAAGGCGGAAGACGCTGCCGTCGCAAGCGTGCTCAATGTCGAGCGCTCAGCGCGGGGCTATCGCTGGGTCGAGCGGCTCGATCCCACGCGGGCTCACATCGCCACCGCAATCGCCCAGGTCCATGCGCTGCCTGAGCTGCTGGGGCGCGTGCTTGCCGCACGCGGGGCTGAGACCGCCACGGTCGCGCGCTATCTCGATCCATCGCTCCGCAGGTCGTTGCCGGACCCGGCTGAACTCCGAGACATGGAGCGAGGAGCCGAGCGCTTCGCCAAAGCGATCAGGGCAGGGGAGACAATTGCTCTGTTCGGCGACTACGACGTCGACGGCGCGGCCTCCGTCGCCCTTGTGGCGCGCTACCTCCGCGCCCATGGCCGAGCCGCTATCACCTATATTCCCGACCGGCTGACCGAAGGGTACGGTCCGAGCGAAGGGGCACTCCGTGCACTTGCGCAGGAGGGCGCGCGCCTGATCCTGACGCTCGACTGCGGCACGACCGCAGCGTCGGCGATCGATGCAGCCAATCAAGCCGGCGCCGAGGTGATTGTCATCGATCATCACCAGGCCGATGAGGCTCTCCCGCCCGCCCTCGCGGTGCTCAACCCGAACCGCCACGACGATCTGTCGCACCAAGGGCATCTCGCCGCTGCCGGCGTTGTGTTCCTGTTCTTGGTCGCGGCCACGCGCGTCCTCCGGCGAGAGGGGTTCTATCGCGATCACCCCGAGCCCGACTTGCTCGGCCTCCTGGATCTCGTGGCGCTTGCCACGGTGTGCGACGTGGTGCCGCTCAAGGACTTGAACCGTGCCTTCGTCGCCAAGGGGCTTAAAGTGCTGAGACTGAGGCACAACGCGGGCTTGCGCGCGCTTGCCGATGTCGCCCGCATCGATGCGGCACCAACCTCCTATGCGCTCGGTTTCATCTTGGGTCCGCGCATCAATGCCGGCGGCCGCGTTGGTGCTTCCGGCCTTGGGGCTAAGCTGCTCGCCACAGACGATGATATCGAAGCGCGCGCCATAGCCGAGCGGCTCGAAACGATGAACGCCGAGCGGAAAGCGATCGAAGAGCACATGCTGGAGGACGCCTTCGCCCGCGCGGAGGCTACTCTCGCAGCCTCGCCCTCATCGCCGCTTCTCTTCCTCGCGGCCGAGGGTTGGCACAAGGGCCTGCTTGGATTGATCGCAAGTCGCATCGCCGAGCGCTTTCACCGGCCAGCCTTCATCGCGGCGCTCGATCCAGACGGCACGGCGACCGGCTCCGCGCGCTCGATTGCCTCGGTCGATCTTGGTACCGTGATCAGGGACGCGCTCCATCAAGGACTGCTCGTCAAAGGCGGCGGCCACAGCATGGCCGCGGGCTTCAAGCTTGAGCGGCGGAAGCAGGAGGCGCTCATCGGCCTCCTGCATGATCGCCTCGCGGCGCCCGTGCTGAAAGCCGCCACCGTCAGACAGCTCTCCCTCGACGGGGCGTTGTCGGCGCGCGGCGCGAGCCTCGAACTCATGGACCTGATCGACCGCGCCGGCCCGTATGGGCCGGGGCATCCCGAGCCGCGCTTCGTCTTCCCGGCCCATCGCTTGACCCGCGTGCGCGCGATCAAGGACGCCCATATCCGTTGTACGTTGCAGGCGGCCGACGGCGGCAGGCTTGAGGCTTGCGCCTTCCGCGTCGCAGGCACTGAGCTCGCGGAGCTTTTGTTGCGGAGCGAGGGCCAGCCGCTCCATGTCGCGGGACATCTCCGCCGCGCGAGCTGGAAGGGCCGCGAAAGTGTCGAGATCGTAGTCGAAGACGCCGCTTCGCCTGGCGGCTAGCGACTGCCACCCGTATTCTTGCGAGGCTCGGCAAAGCTTTCTATATCAGCGGCTCAGCCCGGGTACCGCCCCCTTCGTCTAATGGTCAGGACGTCAGGTTTTCAACCTGAAAACAGGGGTTCAATTCCCCTAGGGGGTACCAGCGCTTCACCACTTGCCGGTATTCGGCATTGAGGCCCACGGCTCCTGCTTGGGCTTAGGCCCGCCCTTCTGCAGCAGTTCGATCGAGATATTGTCGGGTGAGCGGACAAAGGCCATGTGGCCGTCACGTGGTGGACGGTTGATGGTGACGTCTTTCTTCATCAACCGATCGCAGGTCGCGTAGATGTCGTCGACCGCGAAGGCGAGATGACCGAAATTGCGTCCCTCGCTATAGACCTCCGGGTCCCAATTATGAGTGAGTTCTACTTCCGCCTGCTCGTCCTCAGGGGCAGCGAGATAGATCAGCGTGTAACGCCCCTGGCTGTTGTCGATGCGCCGGACTTCGCGTAGCCCGAGCTTGTTGCAATAGAAGTCGAGCGACTTCTCGACATCAGAAACGCGCACCATGGTGTGCAGGTACTTCATTATTCCGTCTCCTTGCGCGGCGGTCTTCAAGTGAAGGTTCCTTAGCCTGCAGCGCACGTGTGTGGCAACCGTGTCACGGTCGCTTCTCTTTTCCACGAAGATGCGCACCGACCGCGCCCAATTGGTCGCAACCAGTCCCCGAGCGGTGTTGTGCATCGTCGAGAGAGAAAATTCTCTCGGCGGCAGAGACATTTGCGCTGTCGCAGCAGAGACGACGGGGAGAATTTTGCGCGGGATGCACACTTCGTTCCCGTGTCAGAAGAATCTCTTGTCGATCAACCGCTTGCATGAGCGCTTGCGGACGCGCGTGGAAGTGGCCGCCGAATTGTGGAGAAGAGAGAATGCTTTGGAAAATTCCTCTGGCCACGCGTAACGGCGATGCTATCTTCGCCAAAGAGTGTTTCGCAGTCGATTCGTTGTGGGGCGTCGGTCGGCTGTGAAGTTAAGCGGGGGAATGCGGCATGGGGGCGAAAGAACCGCCACGGATAGAGGGCCATACCCAACGCGACGAGGAAGCCAACGTTGATGTGTTCGAAGTGTCAGGGTCGATTAAGTGGTTCGATGCGTCAAAGGGTTATGGCTTTATCGTCCCGGACGAAGATCTTCCCGACGTTCTCCTCCACGTGACGTGCCTGCGCCGCGATGGTTTCCAGACCGCCTACGAAGGTGCGCGCGTCGTGTGCGAGGTGCTACGACGGCCGAAGGGCTTGCAGGCTTTCCGTATCCGCGCGATGGACGACTCGACGGCGGTGCATCCGTCGCAATTGCCGCAGCGGACTCATGTCATCGTCGTTCCCGAGAGCGACTGGGAACGAGCAATCGTAAAATGGTTCAACCGCTTGCGGGGCTTCGGCTTTCTGACCCGCGGGGTGCAGACGCTCGACATCTTCGTGCATATGGAGACGCTTCGACGCTGCGGCTTCACCGAGCTCAGGCCGGGTCAATCGGTGCTGGTGCGCTATGGCCGGGGCCCGAAGGGCCTGATGGCGGCGGAGCTGAAGCCCGACGGCGCCAACGGACCATCCTCCCACTGACATTCGGCAATCTTCTCGTGCCGGGCCGAAGCGCAGCCGCCGCGCTCTTGCTTGCCTTCATTATGCTCGCTCCGGCGCCAGGCATCGCCGCCGGGACCGGCACGCTCGTGCTAAAGACCGCGACCGGAGATCACAGCTTTAACATCGAGGTGATGGTTACCGACAACGAGCGCTCGCTCGGGCTGATGTACCGCCGCTCGCTGCCTGAGAACAGTGGGATGCTGTTCATATACGACCCGCCGCAGCAAGCCACGATGTGGATGAAGAACACGCTGATCCCGCTCGACATGGTGTTCATTTCCGCCGATGCGCGGGTGCATCGCATCGAGGAGAATGCCGAGCCCTTCTCCGAGACGCTCATTCCCTCCGATGGCGACGTGGTGGCGGTGCTTGAGCTGAACGGCGGCGAGGCCGACAAGATCGGCTTGAGGCCTGGCGACAAGGTCATCTATCCCGGCCTTGCCAAGAAGTAGCCTTGCTTCGGCTATCGAAGACAGGTGCGGTTAACCTGTGGAGGCTAGCCTCGGGACGATTGGCGAATTATGTATGTCGCCAAAGGTTGTGAGGGCTTTGGCCTAAACAGCCATTTTCGGTGATCGGAAATCGGGGCATAGCGCAGTCTGGTAGCGCACCTGCTTTGGGAGCAGGGGGTCGCAAGTTCGAATCTTGCTGCCCCGACCACCGCTTAAACCCACGAGGAGCTTATGGCCGCGCGCATATATAGGCCCGCTAGAACCGCGATGCAGCAGGGTACCGCGCTGACCCGCGAATGGGTGCTCGAGTTCGTCCCCGACGAACCGCGCACGATCGAGCCTTTGATGGGCTGGACCAGCTCAGCCGACACGCGGCCGCAAGTTCGCATGAACTTCGCGAGCAAAGAGGAGGCGATCACCTACGCGACGCGCGAGGGCATCGCCTTTCGTCTCGAGGAGCCGCGGGACAGCGAGATAAGACCGAAATCTTATGCCGAGAATTTCAAGTTCGGCCGCCCCGACCGCTGGACGCACTGACACGAGTTTCGGCTATAGTCGCGCGGAACAATCGGTCCCGTAGCTCAAGGGATAGAGCATCTGCCTTCTAAGCAGAGGGTTGAAGGTTCGAATCCTTCCGGGACCGCCAAATTCTCCCAAAAAAACAGTAACTTGCTAATGGCGCCGGTCGGGACCTTGGCCGAGCTCAATTCCGTGTCCGACCAGTGTCCGATATAAAGCGGCGCGCTTCCGGGCTTTTTATTGCGGCGGTCCATGCCGCCACGTAGTCCACACGGCCCACAGCGCGACAAGACCGGCGACGATAAACGGCGTGAAGACGAGCAGATCGGCCAGCATCTCAACGGCTCCGCAATTCCTTTTTCAGCGCAGCGCGCAGCGCGAGCAGCTTAGGCCACCATTCGGCGCCAGCCGTTGCCGCCGGGTACGGGCAATCCTCGCGATCGCCAACCTCCCACGGCGGCGGAAACTCCCAAGGCCTGAAAGTAAGCCCCTTGGCTTCGCATAGAGCCTGGATCTCGCGGTCAATCTTGCGCATCGCTCGCCCTGCTCAGGTAGGCGTCCACGCTCACGCCCACGCCCGGGGCTCGGCGCGTTATCGTCTTCGGGTCGGAGCGGCTATGCGGGCACAAACGCAATTTCGTTGCCAACATTGCCATCGTCCTGGCCGCTTGCTGCCAAGTGCTGAACGCCGCTGCATCCTCGCCGAGCTGCTTGAACGCCCAGCGCGTCAAAAGCACAGCTTGGCAGTAGGCAACGAGCAAATTCGCATCGCTTTGCACGAAATGGTCGGCCGAACATGCCGAAACCGTCGCAACGAACAGCTCGGCCTCGCTTTTCGTCAAATTCTCGGGCTGTTTCAGCCTTTCGACGCGCTGAAATGGCGTCACAACGGCTAACTTTGTGGCCGATTTCCTGCCCCTTTGAAGCATTGTGGATAGGCCTCAAATTGTGGACATTTAGCACAACAAAACTGCCCCACCGGTCCCGAAGGCAACCTTGCAGAGATTTTATGCCCCCCTGCCTTCAGGTGAGCCGGACGTCGGCAGCGCGCAGCCTGCCGTCATGGCCTGGTGCAATGATGAAGCTGATAGGAGTGCCAACCTCCAGAGCGTCTCTGTCGTCTGGCAGGTCCCTACAATGCACGAAGACATCCTCTCGCTTATCGTTGCGGCGGACGAAGCCAAAGCCCCGGTCAGCGTTCCAGGTGGATATGATGCCGTGGATGCGGTCCATGCTTGTCATGTGGTGCCCACGAGCCCAACCACAGCGCCCGCCGTGCTGGCGTCGTTGACGTTGCCCCACACCAAGTCAAAGCGCGCCGTGGCTCTCAGTGCAACTTGGTCGGAGTCAAAATATCGGTCCGCACTTTGCTCGATGCGCACGCCGTTCCTGCGGTCGCCGTAGAACAAGGCGTGCTGGAAGTCGCCAAACAGCACCATAAGCTTTCCACTGTAATCGGTGCTTGGACCGTTAGGCATGTTCACGCTGAGGCTTACCGGATAGCCAAGGAAGCGCTTGTCGTTGCCGTTCTCGCTGGTGACATCGCCACCGGCAGTCGCGGCAAGCCCGCACATGGTCGTGCCGTAGAACGACGGATGACACAGCCAGCGCGCGTTTGCATGCGCGTAGGAGGGCAGCGCCGAGATTAAGCTGACCATGTCGGCGTTTGAGAGCGTGAGAAACGTCTTGTGCGTGCTGGTAGCCGCAACGGCCGATGCGCCGGTAATGGCGTGAAGCGCGCCGGTGATACCGGCGTAAGTTGACGTGCCGTCGCCGTTGACCGCGACGTCGTCAATTTTGTTCTCAATGGCCCAAGCCAACTCAGCAACCGCAAACTCGGCAAAGCCGATCGCGTCCTCGGCAATTTCTGTGCTCGCGCGCACCAAACAAGCCAGCTTCTTGGTGATCAAGCCGATACTGTCCCAGGCCATCGCGGACTCGGTGATGCTCGCGTTCTCGTTGACGATGTAGGGCGTTGACGAGGTGAGACGGCGAGCAACGCGGCAAATATCGTCGGTCATGACAACGCGGCGGCCGATTGCCCTGGCAACGCCCACAATGTCACGCGCGGACTCGATTGCAGCGTCAAGCACGTCCGGGTTGGTGAGAAAGCCTCCGAGCGTGTCAGACGGCGAGCCGCCTTGCGCTTTTGCTACCGCCTCGTTGCCGCTCCACTGGAGCAGAGCTCTGCCACACGCGCGCGCATCGCGTTCGCTGTTGAAATATTTTAGCTTGCGCTCAGGACCACGCATTTTTTGCAGCACGGCGTTGCGCTCCTGCCGAGTCGACGTCGGCGCCGCAGATTTCGCGACCTTGGTGGATGGGTTCTCAGCTTCTAACAACGCCTCAAGCCACGCCTTCCGGTCGCTCTCGTAATTTCCGGTCCGCAGTATGGGCATTCGCATTTCACGTCTCCTACGGCAAAATCCCGGCTTGCTTGAACAGCGCGCGAAGCTCTCGCTCGGCGAGCCACTTTTTCTCGACGGCCATCCTTACCCAGCGCGTCAGAAAGGCCTCACTGTGCTTCACATTCAGCTCCGCCCACTGAGAGCCAGGCAGTCCGTTTGCACCGGTGCCAGTTTCCATGTCGTACTTCCGAAGTTCGAGCACCGCGCGCATGAGCTCGACAATGAGCTGTGTAATGCGCGTCATCAGCTCGTCGCGGCCAGGCATTCGCTCTTCGGCGCGCTCGCCTGCTTCTCGCGCTTCGGCAGCCCGGTATCGGCTAGAAAGGGCTTCCAAGGCGAGACCGATGGCCTGGCGCTCGCAAATGACGTTGTGCAGATAGACGGCAGGGTCGGCAAACGCTGCGGGCTGTTCGGCAGTGCCGTCGACAAGACGCTGCGCCAGTTCCCTCGGAACGATGAAGCCTGCTACCGGCTTGACGCCGGCGCCTTCCAACCGCTTTTGCTCGGACGATAGTTGCTTGTCGCGTTCCTTAAGCTCACCTTGGCGGGCGGCAATTGCGGCAGTGCTGGTGAGGGGTGCGGCCGGCCCCAACGATGGAGAAAGGCCGGCCGCGGGTGAAGCGCTGCTGAAAGGAGAGCGCGCCTCGGGTGTCTTGCGGAGTTTGATCATGCCGCGACAGTGCGCTGCTTCGGCGGGCGGATACGAGGCCCTTTCCGCTTGTACCGAATCCGACGCAAGTCACTCTCGTCCAAACCATGGCGCGCGCGTACCTCCGCGACGGTCGCGCCGGCGTCGAGCTCTGCCAAAACTGCGCTATCGTCCTTTGCGCCATGGTCGCAGCCGGCCATGCCAACAAGGTAACGCCAAGCCTGCAGGATCTGCGGGTCGCCGGTCGCGGCATAGGCGGCCTCGAGCCGCTCAGCCAACTCGGTGCGGAGCTGCTCAACTGGCGTGGTCACGGCTTTGGTTCATTTCAACGCGCCCGGGGAAATTTTCCTTCGCGGCATGGGCGGCGCGCGCGCCAGCAGGCGCGACGCCTGTGCCGCTCGGAACGGTTGACCGCAACTAGCGGGCGAGTTGTGCATGTGCGGATCCCTAGGGGGTATGGGGGGGGTTTGCACCACAAGGTCTGCACATGGTTTGCACATGGTCTGCACATGGCTATACAACCGCAAGTAGGTCCTTCCAGCGCCCGTCATGATGGCGCTTTTCCACCTTGATGCGGCGCTGTTCGAAGAGCCTGGCCATGGCCTGTTCGAGAGCTGCCTTGCCCACACTGGCGTCCTTCGCCTCCCGCTCCTTGGAGAAGATCGACGGTGCGCAAAGGATGCCCGGCTTGTCGTTGACCACCCTGCCGGCGAGGGTGAAGCGCACCAGCAGCACCAGGAACACCGCCTCGGCCGTTGTCTCGGCGGCCCGCATGGCGTCGGTCGTTTCGCCCTGGCCGGGGAAGTTCCACGGTTCGACAACGCCCACCTCGTCGCCGTTGGGCAGTTCGACGCCGACGAAATGCCGCCACACGGCTTTGGCGGGCGGCGCGTTGTTGCCTTTGACCTTGTCGACCCGAAAGTAGGAGGTGCGCTCGTCGTCATTGATGGCCGCGTCGCGCGCGTCGGAAGGCGTCATGTGGTTCAGCATGCGTGCCGCGCGCACGGCGTCCCGGATGGCCGAGGCGCCACGAATGTCATCACCCCCATAGTCGGACACCCCGGCCGAGAGCTTGCGCGTGTGGTGTGCGAGCTCAATGGCGCAGTCGTGATCATGCGAGATGCCCGCGAACAGCCGGACTACGGTATCCATCTTCGAATTGTCACTCTCGCTTACGCCGTGGAGCGTCACGAGAGGGTCAAGGATGGCGACGTCGATCAGGTTGGCTTCAATCTCGCCCTTGATGCGCGAGAGCAGCACGGCGTCGATCTTGAGGTCATTGTACCCTTTCGCCACGCGCAACGGCACGGAGTTGGCCGAGGTCACGAATAAGTTTCCGACGAGCTCGTCCTGGGGAATGTCGAAATGCTGGCAGATGGCAAGCAGGCGCCGATCAAGCTCGTCGTCGTCGTCCTCGCCGTTGTGATACCAGACGCGCATCCGGGCGGATGCCTGCTCACCCAATAGCTTGCGCGCGGTAGCC
This sequence comes from uncultured Alphaproteobacteria bacterium, assembly GCA_963732205.1. Lineage (GTDB taxonomy): Bacteria > Pseudomonadota > Alphaproteobacteria > Rhizobiales > Methyloligellaceae > Methyloceanibacter. Next base: position 86,012 of record CAVSYE010000003.1, on the reverse strand, counting down.
ATGGCGACCGCTTCCACCATGCACAAGGACGTCTTACCAAACCCACCGGGGGCAATGGTCGCCGACACGGTGCGGCGCTGGTAGTGCCGGCCGTAGAGCCACTCGCGTGGCGGCAACGTCTGTGGGTCAATCTTGGCGAACGGCCGCAGGCAAAACACCCGGGGCACCTGGGCGGGCGAAGCGGGCGCTTCCGCCACCGTGGCGCCCAACATGGAAGACACGCGCGGCGGCGTTTCGATTGGCGTGCCGCACCGCGTGCGAAAGACAAACCCGCGGTGCGTGCGCTCGATCCTGGGCACGACGCCGCTGGCAATGTGCCCGATCCAACGTTGGTGCCACTCCCCTGGCAGCCACCCAGGAATTTCGCCGGACGTTGCGTCGTACTGGCTCAGGAACAGGCGGTAAACGGAAGTTATGCTCCTGCCAACACGGCGAACCTCAGCCTGGCGGTCCCAGCTCTGGCCGGCATGTGCCCCCGCCGCCAGCACGGCATCGACTACCCGCTCGAGCACGCCGTCCGGGTGCTCACCCTTCCACAACAGCGACGGGACGATACTCTTGATCGTCTCGTTGATGGAAGTGTTGCCGGCGCCCTGATACGCCATTGCGGCAAGGCGCGCCTCGACGTCAACCGGCGTTGCGGCGGCACTACCGTTTACCCGTGGTGCGAGGCTGCCGTCGTCCCGCTGAAAATCGAACTCGCTGACGAGCATCTCGGCAAGCGCTTCCACAAATTGACGCGCGCGGTCCTCGTCTATTTCAGGCAGATCAGCACTTGGAACCTCGAGCGGGGTGCGGCCGCAGCGGTAGGCATAGCGCGTCCCGCTGTCCGGGTTCGTGCCGTCGATGATGTATTGCTGGCCCTCGCCCAGGAACTCTATTTTCTGGTTTCTTCCGTGCGGATCAACAAACCTTGCCGCGAACTTGCGGAACGGCTCGGATGTGCGGAAGGGGATGAGCACCTTAGGCGCGTTGCCGATGCGCACGATGATCTCGCCTTCGCCGTCGAACCAGTCGCGAGCCAGCTCGACAATGGCGTCAACCGCCTCGGGAACCGTGACGTCGGCGTCAAGGCCGGGGAGGTGGTCGGCGAGGTTTCCTGTTTCAGGGCCGAGTTCACCCCACTTGATCACGTGGTCCTCGGAGGGGCTCGAGTAGCGCCGCCAATCGTTCGGTATCGGTGCCTTGCCACGGCAGGGGATCGGACTGTAGCCATTGGCGACGAGCTTGAGGCGCATCTCGCAGAGGCTCATTGCAGGTTCCTCGAAAAAGGGCCGCCGTGCGGATGCACGACGGCCTCTAGGCGCTCAATTAGTCGCCAAATGGGATTTGGTCGTTGAGGACCACTTCCATGCTCGTGTCCGGCCGCGCGGCGTCGTCGCGCTTTGTCTTGCCGTAAACCACGAACATCGGCGTCACCACCCACCCGACGCGACTGTCCTTGTGCTTAAACCCGCCGACCTTCAAACGAACGACAGGTACCTCGTCAGGGCAGCTCTTGATCATGCGCCGATAGTGCTTGATGAGACTGCCGACCGCGCGCTGGCCGGTCTTGCTGCTCGTAACGAAGGTAAACATCTCCTTCGTCCGAACGTGCTGAAGCACTACGTAGTGGTGAACTTGCCGGGGTCCGCTGGCTGGCCGGACAGGTCAAGCTCCCACAGTTTCGGGTCGTCGTCGCCGAGGGTGCTACGCGGAGGCAGCTCGAAGGCATCGAAGAGCAGACCCATGATGCGGTCAGGCGCTTCGCCGACGCCGTTGAACTTTATCCACCCGATAAGCGTCTCGTCGCATAGGGCAACAAAATCGTCCTCAGCGGAAAGCTCAACGTCGTCGTCCGCCGTGACGAACATGCCCTCCTTCGAGAATTTCACCATGCGGCCGACAATTGACGCCGGTGCAATCTCGTCGAGATAGCGGTCGATGTCGGGCCGGTTATCGGGGACGGCCACCGCCTGCTTGGGCGCGGGCACAATGGCTTTCGCCGGCAGCGGCGCGGATGCGTCAAGCGGGGTGCGGCGGGCAATTTCCGCTTTCGTAGGGGTTCGTTTTTCGTGTGTCTGTGTCATGAAGGGTTCTTTCGTGGTTGCGCGGGAGGTTTACGCGCTCGGGGTGCGCAAATCGTCGAGTGCGTGGAAAATCGCTGTGAGCTGCGTGCGGGCGTAGCGCACGCTCTCAAGCATGCTGAGAACGGTGGGGTTCTCCGGGTCGCCCGCCTCGCCGGCGTCGACCGCGTCGACAAGCTCGTCGATCAAGGCGCCGATGGCGCGCTGCAGGCGGACCACGGTGCGGGTCTCAGGCGTGCGCATTGGGCCCTCCTCTGCGGGAGGTCCTACGAGTTTTCCGCGCGAAGTAGTCGCGCACGCCGGGGACGTGCACGTAAATCTTGCCGCCCCACTTGATCCAGGGAATACCGTCGGGCTCGTGTCTCTTGCGCGCGATCGTGCGCGGAGAGACCTTCAGCTCTTCGGCGCACTCGGCCTCAAGCTGGTAATCGGCGAGAATATCGGAGGTCACGGGCACCATCCCTTTGGTGTTGGGTTGGACAGTGCCGATCTGAATAGGCCAACAATTGCCGGACAGCGCGAGCTAAATAATTCGCGAATTATTTTCTCGTGAGGGCGGCGCGGCGGTTCACCAGCCGCTTGGGCAGGCTGGCTATCTCGTCGCTGCCCAACGCGAGGAGTTGCGCATCGGTCATCTCGCTTTGTTTATCCTTCGCGCCACGTGGCCGCCCCCGCCGCTGAACCTTGGCGGCCTCGTTAGCCATAGCGCCAAGGGCGACCAGCCTAACATCGTGCTTTAGGAGCATGTCGCGCTCTGGCCCCGGAGGCATGAGCGCCGCTTCTCGAGCGAGTTTCACAATGTCTCCATTGGTTATAGGTTTACCTCCGAGGCGAAGGGGGGGACGCTTCGCGCTCACTGCCGGCGCATCCTGACGATAGTCGCTTTCGGCTTTCCGGCGACAATAGCGCCGACGCGCTCGGTGGCCTCTCTCAGCGGATCATCAAGCAGGTGGGCATAGCGCAGTGTGCGTTTGCGTCTGGGTGTGGCCGAGCAAGGCGCCAATGATCGGCAGCGATAAGCCGGAAGAGGCGAGCAGGCTCGCGTAAGTGTGCCGAAGGTCATGGATGCGCGCGCCTTCGATATTGGCGCGCTTGCACAAGGACGCCCAATCGCCCTTGATCTCGACACGGTGGCTTCTGGCGGCGCGGCCGGGAAAGAGATACTCGCTGCTGGCGCCTATCTCAGCGATCAACTGCCGAGCTGCAGCCGATAGCGGGACGCGGTGCTCGGTCTTTTGCTTTGTGGTCGCACCAGGTTTCGTCCAAACGCCTAACTCGAGGTCGAACTGGTCCCAGCGGGCAGAGAGAACCTCGCCACGGCGCGCGCCGGTTAAGAGCAGCAAGCGGATGATATTGGCCGCCTGCCGGTCGGGGTGCTCCCGCAATGCTTCCGTTAGTCTGACCAAGCTCCTCGCCGGAGAGGTACCGGTTGCGCCTTCGCTCCTCGTTGCGCTCAACCCCCGTTGCCGGATTGTCCGGGCGCATGCGCCAGCGCACGGCCAATGCAAAGATCTTGTGCATGAGCGATAGGGTGCGGTTGGCACGGGTAGGAGTGCCGCGCGCGGTGATCTTGCGGTGAAGCGCATCAATATCGGTGAAGGCGATCTCGGCGACCTTCTTCGTGCCGATCGCCGGCAGGACGAAATTCGCGATCATGTCGCGGTGCTCGACCTGCGTCCGCGGCCGCTTCTTGCTCGTATGCTCGGCCAGGAAGCGCTGGCAAAGGTCGGAGACCGTAGGAGCCTCCCGAGACGCCTCGACGTCACCCATGGGGTCCTCGCCCCTGTCAACGCGCTTGCGCAGCTCCTTGGCCTCTGCGCGGGCCGTTGCTGTGCCCCAGTCGGGGAAGCGACCGATGGTGAACCGCCGCTCGCGGCCCGCCTTGGTGACGTAGTTCAGGACAAAGCTGCGGGCGCCCGCCCGCGTTATCCGGACGCCAAAGCCGGGAACGTCCTCGTCATAGAAAATCTTATTGGCAGAGGGTGGAGACGGGAGCCGTTTGACAACAGCATCTGTCAATTTCATCAGTACGCCCCGCAATCTCGTGTCCGACCAGTGTCCGACGAAACTAGTGATTTGCGAGTGATGATGCTGTCATTGTCCGTCAGGCGTTGTCTATATATAAGTGAGCTGCGTCATAGGGTTCCGCACGGTTTTCGGCAAAAAGCCTTGCTGCTCAAGGGGCCGCTAAAACGGACTTCTAAGCAGAGGGTTGAAGGTTCGAATCCTTCCGGGACCGCCATCGCCTTCGCGCCGGGTGAGACCGAGACATGCGCTTCCTCATCGGACTCGTCACTTCGCTCGTCATCTTCTCAACGGGCGCTGAGGCCTCCGGCCCCAAGCTGCTTTGGGAGACCAAGGGCTTCGCTCAGCCCGAATCGGTCGTGGTCGATCCCGCTACGGGCGCCATCTATGTCAGCAATATCGCCGGCGCCGTCATGCAGAAGGACGGCAACGGCTTCATCTCCAAGCTGAACGGCAGCGGCAAGATGGTAATGCGGCAATGGGTGAAGGGACTCAACTCGCCGACTGGTCTCGCCCTCCACGACCGCACGCTCTATGTGGCCGATGTTGACCAGCTCGTCGAGATCGTTGACCAGCTCGTCGAGATCAATGCCGCGTCGGGCGAGATCCTCAAGCGTTACCCGGCCAAGGGCGCAATCCTCCTCAACGATGTCGCCGTCGACGCGGACGGCACCGTCTACGTGTCTGACACACCGACCAACACGATTTGGCGCCTCAAGGACGGGAGGCTTGAGCCGTGGCTCGCCAATGACAAGCTGAACGGACCGAATGGGCTCCTGGTGCGGGGCGACGCCCTGATCGTCGCATCCCTCGGCAAGATTCCAGGCGTGGGTCAGAAGAAGGAGATCGCTGGCCTCTGGCAGATTTCCCTCACGGACCAGTCGGTGAGCCCGATCGGCAATGGCAAGCCGATCGGCAATCTCTACGGGATCGAACTGTTGCAGCCGGGCGTCTATCTCGTCACCGACTGGGCCGACGGCGCGCTCTACCGCGTCGACCAGAAGGGCAGGGCCGAGATGCTGATCGACCTCCATCAAGGCAGCGCCGACTTCACTTATCTTCCCGATAAGAAGATCGTGCTGATCCCGCTGATGCTCGACAACTCGCTCGCCGCCTACCGGCTCGACTAGTCGCCGCTAGCGTGGTGTGACGTGGACAGCACTAACATCGGCGCCAAGGTCGTTCCGGCCAGCAAAAATGGTGGCTGGCTCGAAGTCTTCTCCGTCTTCCTCAGGCTTGGGCTGACCTCTTTCGGCGGCCCCATTGCGCATCTCGGCTATTTCCGCGAGGCGTTCGTCGTCGAGAGGCGCTGGCTCGATGACCGCTCCTATGCAGATCTTGTCGCGCTCTGCCAGTTCCTGCCGGGGCCGGCGTCGAGCCAGGTCGGCATCGCCATCGGGCTTTCCCACGCGGGCTATAGGGGAGCCCTCGCCGCCTGGCTTGGCTTCACGGCGCCCTCAGCCATCGCCATGGTGCTGTTCGCCTACGGCATCACATGGCTCGGCGACGCTGCAGGAAGCGGGTGGCTGCATGGACTGGAGGTCGCGGCCGTCGCCGTGGTCGCAGTCGCCGTGCTCGGCATGATGCGGACGCTAACGCCCGACCGCGAGCGCGCCACGATCGCCGCACTCGCCGCGGTCACCATGCTGGCAATTCCCTCGGCGTTCGCCCAGGTGATCGTGATAGCCCTCGGTGGCATTGCGGGAGCCTTGCTCCTGCCTGCAGAGGCGTCATCTGGCGATGACGGACTGCGGCTCACAGTGGGACGGCGCACGGGCGCCATGCTGCTCGCGCTCTTCTTCGTGCTGCTTGTTGGCCTGCCGCTCCTCGCCCCAGCGGTCCCGAACCAAAGCATCAAACTTGTCGACGCGTTCTACCGCGCAGGCTCGCTCGTGTTCGGCGGTGGCCACGTCGTGCTGCCGCTCCTGCAAGCAGCAGTCGTCCCGCAAGGTTGGGTCAGCAACGATGCCTTCCTCGCCGGCTATGGAGCGGCGCAAGCGGTGCCGGGGCCGCTCTTCACTTTCGCAGCCTATCTCGGCGCTGTCATGAACATTGCGCCCAACGGTTGGCAAGGTGCCCTTCTCTGTCTCGTGGCAATCTTCCTTCCGTCTTTCCTGCTGGTCATCGGCGCACTCCCGTTCTGGGAAGACTTGCGCCAGCGTTCGGGTATGCGCTCGGCGCTGGCAGGCGTCAACGCCGCCGTGGTGGGTCTGCTGATCGCCGCCTTCTACGATCCGATCTGGACCGTCGGCATCACCAACGCAGCAGACTTCGCGCTTGCCCTCGCGGCCTTCCTTCTGCTCTTCATTTGGCAGGTGCCACCTTGGGCGGTGGTCATCCTTTGTGCAATCGGCGGCGGCCTCATCGCTACCGCTTAGAGGCCACGCGGGCTAGAGGATGCTGCGTGCGACTCCGCCATCGACCCTGAGCGCCGCCCCTGTCGTTGCCGAAGACCCTTCGCCTGAGAGGTAGACGACGAGATTGGCAACCTCGTCGGGCTCGGCAAAGCGGCGGATGATCGATGAGGGCCGCATCGTTCTGATGAACTCGGCCTCGACTTCGGCCTGTTCCGCCTTGTGCTCGGCAGCGACCTTGCCGAGGAAGTCGACCACCCCTTCCGACCGCGTCGGACCAGGGAGCACCGCATTCACCGTCACGCCGGTCCCAGCAACGCTCTCGGCGATGCCGCGCGAAAGCGCAAGCTGCGCGCTCTTAGTCAGTCCGTAATGCACCATCTCGGCCGGGATCTGCACGCCCGACTTGCTTGAGATAAAGATGATGCGTCCCCAATTGCGCCTGATCATCTGGGGTAGGAGCGCGCGCGCGAGCCGGACTCCGCTCATCACGTTGAGCTCGAAGAAGCGGAACCAGTCCTGGTCCGAGATGTCGAGGAAAGGGACCGGCTCGAAGATCCCGACGTTGTTGACGAGGATGTCGATGCGGCCGACGCCTTCGAGCAGGCGATTGACCCCTTCCGCGCTCGAAAGATCGGCGGCAACGCCGGTCGCATTCGAGCCCATCTCGGCGGTGATGCGCCTCACGGCATCCGCGACCTTCTCCTCGCTCCGCCCATTGACGATAACCTCGGCGCGCTCGCGGGCGAGCCCGCGAGCGATGGCAAAACCGATGCCGGCCGTCGATCCCGTAACAAGAGCGCGCTTACCGCGAAGCTTCAAATCCATGTCGTCAGTCTCTCTTTGCCGCCGCTAAGCATGTTCGACGAGCCGCGCGAAGCCCGCCTCGAGATCGGCCTTCAAGTCTCCGACGTCTTCGAGTCCCACATGCAGTCGAAGTGCGGGACCCTCCGCCTGCCACTTGGTCGCCGTGCGATAGTCGCTCGGGTCGAATGGAAGGATCAGGCTCTCGAACCCGCCCCAGGAATAGCCCATGCCAAACAGGCTGAGGCCGTCGAGCATGGCGGCGAGCGCCGCGCGCGATGCAGGCCTCAGAATGATGGCAAACAGGCCGGAGGCACCGGTGAAGTCACGCCGCCACAGCGCGTGACCGGGATCAGAGGAAAGCGCGGGATGCAAAACCCGCGCGACCTCTTGGCGTCCTTCCAGCCAGCGCGCAAGCTCGAGCCCCGACTGTTGGTGGCGTGCAAGTCTAACGCTTAAGGTGCGCAAGCCTCGCAAGCCGAGATAGACATCCTCCGGACCAGGGCAAAGTCCAAGCTCGTCATGCGCCTTCGCCACGATGCGGGCAACCTTTTCGCTGGCGGTAATGGCGCCCAGCATCGCGTCGGCATGGCCGACGATATATTTGGTCGCGGCCTGGATCGAGACATCGACGCCATGGCTGAATGGCTTAAAGTAGAGCGGCGTCGCCCAGGTGTTGTCCAAGACCACCACAGCGCCGGTCTCATGCGCGGCCTTGGCGATGGCAGGAATGTCCTGCACATCGAAGGTCTGCGAGCCCGGCGACTCAGTGAAGACAAGCTTGGTCTTCGGTCCCAGAAGTTTATTGATCCCCGCGCCGATCAAGGGATCGTAATACGTGGTTTTGATGCCGAGCCGCATCAGCACGTGGTCGCAGAAGCGTCGCGTCGGACGATAAACGCTATCGGAGACGAGCACCTCATCGCCAGCAGAGAGGAAAGCAAGCAGCGTGGCGGCAATGGCGGAAAGGCCAGACGGCGTGAGCAATGTGCGCGCGCCGCCGTCGATTTCGGCGATGGCTTCTTCGAGCGCCTTGACGGTGGGCGTGCCGAGGCGCCCATAGGTGAAATCCTGCGCATTCGCCTCGAGGCTTGAGAGAGTTGGGAAGAGAACCGTCGAGCCGCGGTAGATCGGCGTATTGACGAAGCCATGGTGGCGCGAGGGCGCGCGGCCCGCATGAGCAAGCCGTGTGTCAGTCTTCTGCTTACCGGTCCGTTTGCTCATCGGCCTCAACGAGGCGAGGGAAGCCGCACTCGTGCGGCGTTAGCTTGTTTCGACAGGCAGACTTTGATCGGCGCCCCATTCCGACCAGGAGCCGTCATAGACCGAGGTCCGCCGGTGTCCGATCTCTGAAAGGGCGAGCGCGAGCACGCTTGCGGTGATGCCGGAGCCGCAGCTCGTGACCACCGGCTTGTTGAGATCAACACCCGCCTCCTCGAACAGCCGCTCTACTTCCGGCGCCGGCTTTAGCGTTCCATCCTTGGTGACGAGTCTCGCGTAAGGAAGATTGTGTGAGCCGGGTATATGCCCCGACCGCAGCCCAGGCCGAGGCTCGGGCGCCTTGCCGGCGAAGCGCTCCACGCCCCGCGCATCGACGATCTCGGCCGAACGATCCTTGAGCAACATCTTCATGTCGGACAGGTCGCGCACGAGATCGGCGTTCCGCCGCGCAGTGAAGTGACGCGGGGTGCGAGCCAAAGGCTCTCCACTTTCCAGCGGCCGCCCCTCGCGCTTCCATTTTGGAAGGCCCCCATTCAGCACGGTCACGTCCTGCACGCCCATGACGCGGAAGGTCCACCAGGCGCGCGGGGCGCTGAACAGCCCAGCCGAGTTGTAGATCACGATGCGTGAACCGTCGCCGATCCCCATACTGCGCATGCGCGAGGAGAACTTCTCCGGAGAGGGCAGCATGTGGGGAAGGTCGCTCCTCGTGTCGGCGATCTCATCGATGTCAAAGAACAGAGCGCCCGGAATATGCTCTGCCAGATATTCGGCATGAGCGTCTCTTCCCTCGCCCGGCATGTGCCAGGAGGCATCGAGGATGACGAAATCGGGCGCGGCAAGCTCGCGGGCGAGCTCTTCGGTCTCAATCAGCGATGTCGGTATCTTCGACAAGTCTACCTCTCCTCAAACGAATACCTTGGGGACCGCCGCCTGCCCTTGGGCGAGCCATTGCGGAACCGGTAGCCCTTTCTCACGCAGGAATTTGGGGTTGAACAGCCTACTTTGGTAGCGCGTGCCGTAATCGCAGAGTACGGTGACAATGGTGTGGCCAGGGCCAATCGCCTTGGCGAGCCTAATCGCGCCGGCCACATTGATGCCGCTCGACCCGCCAAGGCATAGCCCTTCTTCGCTGAGGAGGTCGAAGATGATCGGCAGCGCCTCTTTGTCGGGAATTTGATAGGCCTCGTCGATCACCGCCCCTTCGAGATTTTTGGTGATGCGGCCCTGGCCGATGCCCTCGGTGATCGAGCTTCCTTCGGCCTTAAGCTCTCCGTGCTTGTAGTAGTTGTAGAGTGCGGCACCCAGCGGGTCGGCGAGGCCGATGACGATATCAGGGTTATGCTCTTTGAGACCCATTGAGACGCCGGCGAGCGTGCCGCCGGTGCCGACAGCGCAGATAAAGCCATCGAGCTTGCCGTTGAGATCCTTCCAGAATCTCCTGGGCCGTGGTCTCTATGTGACCCTGACGGTTGGCTACGTTGTCGAACTGGTTGGCCCATATCGCGCCGTTCGGCTCCGAGCGATTGAGTTCCTCGGCGAGGCGCCCCGAATATTTGACGTAGTTGTTGGGGTCCTTGTAGGGGACCGCCGGCACCTCGATCAGCTCGGCCCCCGCAAGCCTCAGCATTTCCTTCTTCTCGTCCGACTGCGTCTCGGGAATGACGATGACGGTCTTAAGCCCAAGCGCATTGCCCACAAGCGCAAGCCCGATGCCGGTATTACCGGCGGTGCCTTCGACCACCGTGCCGCCCGGCTGGAGTTTGCCTGAGTTCAGCGCATCTTTGATGATGAACACCGCGGCGCGGTCCTTCACCGACTGGCCAGGGTTCATGAACTCGGCCTTGCCGAGAATCAGGCAGCCGGTCTCCTCTGACGCGCGCTTGAGCTTGATCAGCGGGGTATTGCCGATCGCCTCGATGATCCCGTTGCAGTAGGACACTTGGGGAGCTGGCCTTGGTTCTAGAGCCGAAAGGGCAAACTAATGAGCCCTCGCCAGGGCCGCAAGCCAAGGTAATCGCCGTTTTTGGGGGAAATCGATGCTTTTTGCCCCGTTGGGGTCGCCTCTGAGCAAGCGGACCTTTCGGGATCAAGGCCCTTCTGTCGAAGCGAGCCTTGCCTTGATCAGATCGCAGCGGTCGCTGAGGTCTTTGATAGCGTTGCCGCGCAGATAACGCGACATGGGATTTTTGGCGAGGCCGGCAACTCGTTCGCAATCGCTCGACAGCCTGGGCTTGATGGCTGCGAGCTGGTTCGGAGCCATGTCATTGAGTTGCTCCTCGGAAGGAAGCCTCGCGTCCAAGGCGCCAACGTTGTTCACTGTGGTGAGATAGCTCCAGGCGATGAACAGCCCCACGAGCAGCACGACGAGCGCGAGGGGCAATCCCAACTTCTTCATGCAGAGCTCCCTTCCTGAGGTTAGTGGAGCGTCACCGTGGCGATCGCGCGCGCGACTTTGGTTTCTGACCAGATCGTTGGTTCGCCCGGCGGATCGAGCGGCGAGGGGAAGTTGGTCCCTTCGCCTGTCTTGGACAGGGTCACGTGTTCCGCCTCGTTCGAGACGGTGACTTCACCTTCGAGCAACAGCACCCCATATTTCGCGTCGATCGGGCCGCCCCAGAACTCGGTGCCGCGCACCGCGATGTCGGCGAAAGCGGTCGAGACGATGATCGACTTCTCCTTGAGTTCCTTGATGCGGCCAGTGACGAAGCGGAAGGCCCCTTTGGTCGACCGTTAAGAAAGTATCCCCAATTCCCCTGTCGGGATCATAGAGGAAGCGATCGATCACCACGCTTGCATTCTCCCCAAGCGTGAGTTGGGCGTCGTCGAGGAAGGTGACGAGCATCCGCCCGTTCGCGCCAGTACGGAGCTCGTCCTTCTTGTGCACGGCCATGCCGACGACCGCGGGCCTGGCGGCGGAAGCAACGACAATCGAGGCCTCGTTCTCCACCTTGTTAACGATGCCAACCTCGGACCGATCCTCGTCCGCGGCCAACGCGGTAAAGGGAGCAACGACGATGGAAAGGACAGCAAAGGCGCGCAAGAAAAGCGACACGGCAGACATGGCTGAGGGCTCTTCGTGAAAGGGGGGAGCATCCTTGAGGCTTGCGGGGATTCGGGCGCGCGCATCATAGACGAGAGGCACGCGAGGAAGTAGAGGGGTGAGCCCCCTGGGCTAGCAGCCAAGGAATCCGCTGTGATATAGACCGCGGGGTCGAAGGGCCGGCGTATTCTTTGGCGCACGATCCTCAAAGCGGGCGTGGTGAAACTGGTAGACACGCCAGATTTAGGTTCTGGTGGCTTCGGCCGTGGGGGTTCAAGTCCCTCCGCCCGCACCAACCGACTCGCGGACCAACCTTCGTTGGGATGGCTTGAAGCAAACGGAAAGCGCCGGGAGCGGCGCTGAGCAGATGGTGGATTGAAGCGGTATGAACGTCACGGAAGCGAATGCGGATGGATTGCGCCGCAAGTTGAAGGTGGTCATCGGCGCCGACGAGCTCGAGCGCCGGTTTTCCGCACGCCTCGACGAGCTGAAGGGTCGGGCGCGGCTTAAGGGCTTTCGCCCCGGCCGCGTGCCGAAGGAGCACTTACGCAAGGTCTATGGCCGCTCGGTGATGGCCGAGGTGGTACAGCAGGCGGTTGCCGAGACGAGCCGCGAAGCGATCTCCCAGCGGGACGAGCGCCCCGCCTTCCAACCGACCGTGGCGCTTCCCGAGGACGACGCCGAGATCGACAAGATCTTCGCCGGCACGAGCGACCTCGCCTACACGCTGTCCTTCGAGGTCATGCCCACGATCGAGACGATGGACTTCAGCAAGATCGCGCTCGACAAGCCGGTCGCAGCCGTGACGGATGAGGATATCGACAAGTCGATCGACCGTCTCCGCGCTGCCAACCTTCGCTACAAGCCGAAAGAGGGCGCCGCCGAGAAAGGCGACCGTCTGATCATCGACTTCGTGGGCAAGATTGACGGCGAAACTTTCCCCGGCGGATCGACTGAGGGCGCTCCCATCCTGCTCGGCAGCGGCAATTTCATCCCCGGCTTCGAGGAAGGGCTGATGGGGGCCAAAGCGGGCGAGGAGCGCGAGGTCGAGGCAACTTTCCCCGATGACTATCAGGAAAAGACGCTCGCTGGAAAGGCGGCGCGGTTCGAGGTCAAAGTCAACGAAGTTGCCGCCCCGGAGACTCCGCCGCTCGATGAGGACTTTGCCAAGGGCCTCGGCGTCGATTCGGTCTTGGCGCTGCGCGACATGGTGAAGAAGCGTCTTGAGCAGGATCGTGTCCAAGCCTCGCGGCTGAAGTTGAAACGCGCGCTGCTCGATGCGCTGAATGAAGGCCATTCGTTCGAGCTTCCGCCGACCCTGGTCGACAACGAGTTCAATGCCATCTGGCAGCAGGTAACGGCCGATCTCGAGCGCACCAAGCGGACCTTCGCCGACGAGGGCACGACCGAGGAGACGGCGAGGGAGGATTACCGCGACATCGCCGCACGGCGCGTCAGGCTCGGCCTCGTCCTTTCGGAGGTCGGTCAGCGAAACCGAGATCTCGGTCACCGACGACGAGGTGAGCCGAGCTCTTCTCGAGCGCGTTAGGCAGTTTCCCGGGCAGGAGCGTAAGGTCTACGACTATTATCGCAGCAATCCCGGGCTCCTGGCTGAGTTCCGCGCCCCGATCTTCGAGGACAAGGTGGTCGACTACATCCTGGAGCTTGCCAAGATCACCGACAAGTCGGTGAGCGTCGAGGAGCTCTACGCCGATCCAGATGAGGATCGTGACCACGACCATCGCCATCATGACCATGACCATGATCACGGCCATCATCATCACGACCATGGGCATAAGCACAAATAGGGGCACGATAGGCGAGAAAGACGCTCACCTCTTCCGCTTGCGCCTTCGGCCTCATATGTAGGAGGCTGACTCTCCAGAGAATCGCTCCAAAAAAGGCGTGTGGCCATGATGACGAGCGCTCCTCAACCCAGTGGAACCCGTACGATGAAGACTCCAGCCGAAATCTACATGAACACGCTCGTGCCCATGGTGGTCGAGCAGACCAACCGCGGCGAGCGCGCTTACGACATCTATTCGCGCCTGCTCAAGGAGCGCATCATCTTCGTCACGGGACCGATCGAGGATCACGTCGCCTCTCTGATCACCGCTCAGCTTCTGTTCCTCGAGGCCGAGAACCCCAAGAAAGAGATCTCCATGTATATCAACTCGCCCGGAGGCATCGTCACGTCCGGCATGGCGATCTACGACACGATGCAGTTCATCAGGCCTCCGGTCGCCACCCTCTGCATCGGCCAGGCGGCGTCGATGGGCTCGCTCCTGCTCGCCGCTGGCGAGAAGGGCATGCGCTATGCGCTGCCCAACGCCCGAATCATGCTCCATCAGCCCTCAGGCGGCTTCCAAGGACAGGCGAGCGATATCGAGCGCCATGCCGAGGACATCATCAAGATGAAGCGCCGGTTGAACGACATTTATGTCCGCTGCTCCGGGCAGGACTATGCGACCATCGAGCGGACGCTCGACCGCGATTATTTCATGTCGGCGGAAGATGCGCGGGCGTTCGGCCTCATCGATGAGGTGATCAGCAAGCGCCATCCGCTCGACGAAAAGGTAGAAAAGCTGGCGACGGTCTCCTGAACTGAAAGCCGGCGACGCGATCTTGGGCCCCGGTGCCGTTAGGGCTAACCGGGGGTGTGCGGGCAAGTTGGCGGTAGCATCGGCATACGGCACGAAGCCTGCGTGGCTTTCGCTAGATTGGGGATTGTGGCCCCTTGGCGTCGGCAGGGATTTAATCAATCCTTGATCAGTGCTGCCCTAGCATGCTGAGATTGTGCTTTGGCGGCCTATTCCTGACGGAGGGGCTCACACTTTGCGAGGCGGCAAACAAGAAGGCTGGCGTAAAGGCGGACCACCGCCAAGCGCTGGATAATGACGAAGAACTGGATGAACGAATGAGCAAGGTGAGCGGAACCGATTCCAAAAACACCCTCTACTGCTCTTTCTGCGGCAAGAGTCAGCATGAGGTTCGCAAGCTAATCGCAGGGCCTACCGTTTTCATCTGTGATGAATGCGTCGAACTCTGCATGGATATTATCCGCGAGGAGAACAAGTCCTCGCTGGTGAAGTCGCGCGACGGCGTACCGACGCCAATGGAGATCTGCGCGGTTCTGGACGACTACGTCATTGGCCAGGATTACGCCAAGCGCGTGCTCTCGGTCGCCGTTCACAACCACTACAAGCGCCTCAACCATTCGAGCAAGAACTCGGATGTCGAGCTGGCCAAGTCCAACATTCTCCTGATCGGCCCAACCGGCTGCGGCAAGACCCTCCTTGCCCAGACGCTGGCGCGTATCCTCGACGTGCCCTTCACCATGGCCGACGCCACCACGCTCACCGAGGCGGGCTATGTCGGCGAAGACGTCGAGAACATCATCCTCAAGCTGCTCCAGGCCGCCGACTACAATGTCGAGCGCGCCCAGAGGGGCATCGTCTATATCGACGAGGTCGACAAGATTAGTCGGAAATCCGACAATCCATCGATTACTCGCGATGTGTCGGGCGAGGGTGTGCAGCAGGCCCTGCTCAAGATCATGGAAGGAACGATCGCGTCGGTACCTCCGCAAGGCGGTCGCAAGCATCCGCAACAGGAATTCCTACAGGTCGACACCACCAACATCCTGTTTGTCTGCGGCGGCGCCTTTGCCGGGCTCGAGAAGATCATCGCGGCACGCGGCCGGTCGACCTCGATCGGCTTCGGCGCCAAGGTTGAGGCCGCCGACGACCGACGGACCGGCGACATCCTCAAAGGGGTCGAACCTGAGGATCTGTTGAAGTTCGGCCTGATCCCCGAGTTCATCGGCCGCGTTCCCGTCATTGCGACGCTCGACGATCTCGACGAGGAGGCGCTGATGCGCATCCTGACCGAGCCCAAGAATGCGCTCGTCAGGCAGTATCAGCGGCTGTTCGAGATGGAGGACGTGCAACTGACCTTCGCCGAAGAGGCGATGCGCACCATCGCCAAGAAGGCGATCGACCGCAAGACGGGCGCCCGCGGGCTCCGCTCGATCATGGAGGGCATCTTGCTCGACACCATGTTCGAGCTCCCGTCGCTTCGCGGCGTTGAGGAGGTTGTCATCTCCTCCGAGGTGGTCGAGGGCAAGGCTAGGCCGTTGCGTATTTACTCTGACCGGCAGGAAGAGCTCGGAACGACCGCTTAGTCGTGGGTTGGTCCCATTCCTGCTTGTAGGTAGGAGCGAATCTGGCTCAGAATGGCCAGAAACCTCGAGGCGGCGGCCACTTGACGGCACTTCTGCAGGTCGCCACCTACGCTAACCGGCGGGTAATTTGCCACAGGGGTGGTAGGCTCGTTTACCTTAAAGTTCTGTAGCCGCGAACTAGCCCTTGGGGGAGGGGATTGATAGAGACACCGGCGGAACGCCTCGACGGTTCCGCCTTAGCAAGAAAGCGGAACTGCCATGACCGAAACCAAGCCGTCCGTGATGACAGAAGGGGCGCCGGAGCTCTATCCGGTCCTGCCGCTCCGCGATATTGTCGTCTTCCCCTATATGATCGTTCCCCTGTTCGTGGGACGCGAGAAGTCGATTGCAGCTCTCGAAGAGGTGATGCGCTCCGACAAGCAGATCCTGCTTGTCGCGCAGAAGAACGCCTCCGACGATGAGCCGTCGACCGACGGTATCTACCGCATGGGCACGCTGGCTTCGGTGCTGCAGCTGCTCAAGCTGCCCGACGGCACGGTGAAAGTGCTGGTCGAGGGCACGCGCCGCGCCTCGATCAAGCGCTACACAGAGAACGAAAGCTATTTCGAAGCCGAAATCGAGCGGGTCGATGAGACAGTCGGCGCCGAGGACGAGATCGAGGCGCTTGCCCGTTCCGTCGTCTCCCAGTTCGAGAGTTACGTGAAGCTGAACAAGAAGATCTCGCCCGAGGTGCTCGGCACCGCGAGCCAGATCGAGGACTATTCCAAGCTCGCCGACACTATCGCTTCGCACCTTGCGATCAAGATCGCCGAGAAGCAGCAACTGCTCGAAATCACCTCGGTATCCGAGCGGCTTGAGCGTGTCTTCACCCTGATGGAGAGCGAAATCTCCGTGCTCCAGGTCGAACGCAAGATCAGGAGCCGCGTGAAGCGTCAGATGGAGAAGACGCAGCGCGAATACTACTTGAACGAGCAGATGAAGGCGATTCAGAAGGAGCTTGGCGACAGCGAGGAGGGCAGGGACGACCTCGCCGAGATCGAGCAGAAGATCGAGAAGACCAAGCTTTCGCGCGAGGCCCGCGAAAAGGCGCTCGGCGAGTTGAAGAAACTTCGCCAAATGAGCCCAATGTCGGCCGAGGCGACCGTCGTGCGCAATTATCTCGACTGGCTGCTGTCGATCCCATGGGGCGTCAAGGGCAAGATCAAGCGCGACCTCGACGAGGCGCAGAAGATCCTCGATGAGGACCATTACGGGCTCGAGAAGGTCAAGGACCGCATCGTCGAATATCTCGCGGTGCAGAACCGAACCAACATGCTCAAGGGCCCGATCCTCTGCCTGGTTGGACCTCCCGGCGTGGGCAAGACCTCGCTCGGCAAGTCGATGGCGCGCGCCACTGGCCGCGAGTTCGTGCGCATGAGCCTTGGCGGCGTGCGCGACGAGGCCGAGATCAGAGGCCACCGCCGCACCTATATCGGCTCGATGCCCGGCAAAGTGATCCAGTCGATGCGCAAGGCGAAGAAGATCAACCCGCTCTTCCTCCTCGATGAGGTGGACAAGATGGGCGCCGACTTCCGCGGCGACCCGGCGTCGGCCTTGCTTGAGGTCCTCGACCCCGAGCAGAACCACACGTTCAACGATCACTATCTCGAGGTGGACTACGACCTGTCGAACGTGATGTTCGTGACCACCGCGAACACGCTCAATATTCCTCCCGCCCTCATGGACCGCATGGAGATCATCCGCATCGCGGGCTACACCGAGGATGAGAAGACGCAGATCGCCCGCCGTCACCTGCTCCCGGCGATGACCAAGGCGCACGGGCTCGAGGCGGAGGAGTGGAGCCTTGAGGACGATGCGCTGAAGGAGATCATCCGCCGCTACACGCGCGAGGCCGGCGTGCGCAATCTCGAGCGCGAGATCGCCAAGATCGCCCGGAAGTCGGTGAAGGAGCTTCTGACCAGCAAGAAGAAATCAATCAAAGTCACGCTCAAGAACCTCGAAGACTATCTCGGCGTGCAGAAATACCGCTACGGCGAGGCCGAGCTCGAAGACCAGGTCGGCGTCGTCACCGGGCTTGCTTGGACCGAAGTCGGCGGCGAGCTCCTGACCGTCGAAGGCGTGATGATGCCGGGCAAGGGCAAGATGACGGTGACCGGCAACCTGCGCGATGTGATGAAGGAATTGATCCAGGCCGCCAATGCCTACGTGCGGTCGCGGGCCGTCGATTTCGGCATCGAGCCGCCGCTTTTCGAGAAGCGCGACATCCACGTGCACGTCCCTGAGGGTGCAACCCCCAAGGACGGCCCGTCAGCCGGCGTCGCTATGGCCACAGCCATCATCTCGCTGATGACCGGAATTCCCGTAAAGCGCGAGGTCGCCATGACGGGCGAGATCACGCTGCGCGGTCGGGTTTTGCCCATTGGCGGGCTCAAGGAAAAGTTGTTGGCGGCGCTGAGAGCTGGCATCAAGACGGTGATCATCCCTGACGAAAATGCCAAGGATCTCATGGAGATACCGAACGAGCTTAAGAATGCCCTCGACATCCGTCCGGTGGCGCGCATGGAGGAGGTGCTGAAGATCGCCTTCCCCCGTCCACCCCAGCCGATCGTCTGGGAGGAGGAGGAGACCGCCCAGGTCGTGCCGCCTAAGGATGAGACGTCGGCGGGCGTCACCGCCCATTGAGGGCCGACCAAGCCCTCTTAAGCGCCCTGGATTTGCCTCAATTGAATGGTCCGGCTCGACCCCCGAGTTCGGACCATTTTTGTTGATTTTCCGGGTTTTTTGCGCCAGTCATACACGACTTGTTTGTGAATCGGAGCGTACCCAAGCGGCCTCGAGGGCGCTTGCCCTCTCGATTGGGGCCCGAGCGAAAGGATGATGACCCGTGAACAAAGCTGAGCTTGTCGCCCAGGTGGCGAAGGAATCCGATCTGTCGAAGGACGCAGCCGAGAAGGCCGTTGATGCAACCTTCAAGAATATCGAGAAGGCTTTGAAGGGCGGCGACACCGTTCGCATCGTCGGCTTCGGCAATTTCCAAGTGGCGCAGCGCAAGGCCTCGACCGGACGCAATCCGCGCACCGGCGCAGAAGTGCATATTCCGGCCTCTCGCGTACCGAAATTCCGCGCCGGCAAAGCGCTCAAAGAGGCCTGCAACAGCTAGGCTTCAGACCACTGACGATTTCTGAGGCGGAGCCTTACCGGCGTAGGGCTTCGCCTTTTTGTTGTTTTGCCTACGAGATTGTTGTTTTCGTGGAGTCCTAGAACTCTGTCTCGGGACAAACCATCTAGACGGCGGGAAAGGGCGGTTAGCTCAGTGGTAGAGCGCCACGTTTACACCGTGGATGTCGGGAGTTCGAGTCTCTCACCGCCCACCACACTCCTTGCGACGCTTCTTCCCAGAATGTTCTGAGGACGGCGGTTCACGATCCTCATTCGGCGTCTTATCGGCGCCTCGCCTTGACTTGGCGAATCCCAAGCCGTACATGCTCCTTGTCGCCTCTGGCCGCACGCCGGCCCGTAAGGGGGTGTAGCTCAGTCGGTTAGAGCGCCGGCCTGTCACGCCGGAGGCCGCGGGTTCGAGTCCCGTCACTCCCGCCATTTTTTGATGGCGTTCCAACTTTTCGGCCCGGCGTGTTCCAACTTTTGTCCATCATCCGTTCCTCCGAAGCATGGCCCGGCCTCTGCGGCGAGCGTCCATGACGCTGCGGATCGTGGTGAGATTCACCGGGCAATAGGTGGCGAACAGCGCATTTGACGCCGATAGCGTGTTGCCCATCGCGTGCGCCAATGCGGCCGGTTGAGCGCCGCCAGCAATCGCCTCATGCGCTCCGCTCCGGCGGAAATCGGCAAGGGTGCGTTTCTCGTGCTCGCCAAAGACGGCGGATCGCACCGCCCGAAAATCATCCCCAAGCGTGTCCTTGCTGTAAGGCGCGCCGCTCCGGTTGCGGAAGATGTAGGCGTCGCCATGAAGCTCGACGCCGAGCTTTTCGAGATAGCCATGCAGAGCGGCAAGGGCGCGGTCGCTGAGTGCCGCGCCTACGGGCGTGCCAGTCTTGCCGCGCTCGGTAAAGAACACCGCTCCGCTCGCGTCCTTGGCAAGCTGAGAAGCCCTTAAAGCGCGGCCATCGCCCGGCGAGAGTTGCGTGTCGCCTATCACGGCGATCAGCGCTGCAAGCCCGGAATAGCCGCCACGCCATGCGCCCTTGAACAATCGGACAGCCTCACCTTCGGCCCACGTCTCCGAGCGTCCCTTGGCGGCGGTGTTACGCACACCAAGCGACGGGTCGGCGTCTCGCTCGCAATAGCCGAGTGCGGCCATCACCTTCCACAGCGCTCGCCAGATTTTGAGCGCCCGATGCGCCTCGCGAAGCGACACGGTTTCCTCAATCATCTGACGCCACGCCGAGATAGCCGCGAGCTTCACCGTGCGGGGGTTGCAGTCGCCAAACACCGGCTTGATATATTTCCATCCGCGCGCCCAATCCTCGCGCGTGCGGGGCGCTTTGCGCTTCCATTCCTCTGTCTGGCGAAACTCTTGGAATGCCCGACCGGCCGAGCGACGCGGATAGACGATCAGCGCTTCTAGTTGCTCGGTCGGAAGATCGGCCGACGATGCGAGGGCAGGGGCGAGCGCTTTGCCCTCACGCACGGCGTCCCATTTTGCGTTCCATTGCTCGGCGGTGCCCCAAGCGCCAGGACCATCCGGCCCGCACGCAATAGAGCGGAACCCGAGTGCCTTCATCGCTGGCGTCGGTTGCCAGAAGGTGCGGCCGTTCCGCTTCTCGACAAGATGGCGGATATTGCGCTTGCTCATTTCGCCCTCCGCATCGCTGCAATGCGGTCGAAGGCGACTACGGTCGCGTCACGAGCTTCATCGTCATCAATGGCGGGCTTGTCGAACTCGACGACGATCTTGCCATCCGCCGAGCGAATGACGCGGGTTGCCGGGCGGCCGGTAGCCTTCTCGGCTTCCTTGATGATGCTCTTGGTGCTTTGCAGCGGCTTCGGCTTCGGCGGCGCTGTCACGCGGGCATACACAAGCGACGCGTTGGCAAGCTCGCGGCCGAACGCCTTGGCATCTTCAAGCGTCCAATCGGACGCCTCGAACGCCGCGACTAGCTCGGCGTCGGGCGCTTGCAGATCGCGGGCTGAGGCACTATGTTTGGAAGGCAAGATCATCTCCTTGATTAGCCGTCATCGAGTGTCTTTCGGCCCCGCGCTCCCCAAGGGTGCGGGGCCTTCGCTTATCTAAGCCCTAGCTCACCGCCGTTCAATGCACGCCCTCAAGCGCCGTCACGCGCCCATCAAGCGCAGCGGCGGCCGCAATCTCTGGCGCGAGCTTAACTCTAACCACGGTTGCCGTGCTTGCCGCCGTTTCGGTGGCGACGCCCAAGGGCGTGTCCGTGCCGGTTTTGGTGACGACGCTCGACGCCGACGCCCAATAAACGGCGTCCCCTTGATCAATGGCTCCGTCGCCAGCTTTCGGAAGCTCGAACACGCCTTCGGTTGCCACTTCAACCGGCGAGTTAGCGTCGGCGTCTGTGCTGCACACGCCGATCAAGCTCCCGACTGCGAGCACGCTGCCCGACTTGACGCCGGTCATGGCCGTCGCTGGCAGGGTCACTACTCGGCCGGGCTGAATAAAATTTTTCACGGTCTTACACTCCTATCTTTCATCTTCATCACCAACCCTTATGGGACAGCACGCGCACGTTGCCGCTCGACTTGCCGCCCTCAAGCGCCGCGATCTTGTCGCGCAAGGCCGCCGCCGCATTCGCAAGGTCGGTGTCTGACTTGTACGTGACCGAGCGCTCGGCGAATTGCACAACGCGAATGCCACGGAAGCGAGCCGCCTCAAGCGCATCGAGTTGCGCGCGCAATGTCGTCACGTCTGTCATTACTGCCCGCCTTGAGCGCCCTCGTTGAGATACATGCCGCGCCAGTCAACGAACGCCGCCTCAAAGTCGAGACGAACCTTCGTTTGCACGCCATCAATTTCGAAACCGGCGCGCGTCTCGGTCTGCGGCCCCTCGGCTCCGCTCAAATAGCAAATCTCAAGGCCGGACGCCGGAGCGTCGGCGCTTAGATACCAAGCCGTTGCGCTCGTAAGTCTCGGCTCGACGATCAGGCCGAGACGCGACCAAGGATTCACGTCCGAAGTCTGAATCGGCGTGATCGCCGTCAACAGCTTCTCGCAATCTGTTTCGAGCGCGGCGGGCGCGACAAGGAAGCGCGGCACAATGTCGATCAACTCGCCAGCCGGGCCGGTCTGTTGCCGCATGGCAAGCCGTGCCGGGGCAAGTGTCGTGTCGCCCGGTGCGCCGCCCTCGCTGGCGAGATTGGCGTGATCGCTATGGAACAGCGCTTTCGTGTCGCTCATGGTCGGCCCGACGCCAGCCGCGCCTTCAAGAAGCTCGGCGAGATATGAGGCCTCGAATGCCGCCGCTTGTGCGCCGAGCTTGGCGGGAACGTCACTCAACGCGCCTAAGTCATCGTTGATGATGGCTTGGCGCCAGAGGCCGAAAATTTTTCCATAGGTTCCGAGACGGTACTTGGCCCCGGATTCCACAAAGCTTCCGCTCTTAAATTCTGAGTGCTCGCCGACCTTTTCGAGCGTGAAGCCGGACGAATTGAGCACCAGCGGATTGCGCTCACGGAAGTCCGGCGCGGTGACGACGCGGCCAAGCTGCCGAAGCCCGCTCGGTGCGGCGCGGTAGGCATCGCGCAAAACGCGGCCCGTCGTCTCGGCCAAGATCATCGGGAAATCGCTTGTCGTATTGAGCGCGCGCGTGATGGCTTCCGCTGGCGCTGCCGTTACCAGATTGTCGCCGACGCGGCGCAAGCACTCGCGGGCAAGCTCGCCCATGCTGAGATTAGCGAATTGCCGGGCCTCACCGCTCGGTTGATGCGAACGGTTCACGCGCGAATAAAGCGCTTCACCGGCCGCCCTTTGGAACGTCGCCGGATTGTCGAGCGACGCGACATTGTGGGCCGTGCGGATCGTCACCGAGCCGCGAGTTGTGAGATGATCTAGCACTTGCTGCCTCACTTGTTCGATGGGTTGCCCGCTGTCGATCATGGCGTCGATCACGTCGCGGCTTAGGCCGACGCGGTTGCCAAGCTCGCGGATCGAGCGGTTGCGCGTGGCAAGCTCGCTGTCGCTTTGCCGTGTCCGGGCGCGGTGATCTGCCGGAACCGCGACCACCTCGACGGGCTTCCACTTGCGGGCGATGCGCTGGCGACGGCCGTTCGCTTCTCCGTCGCCCCACTCGCTCACGCTGTAGCCAATCGAAAGATTCGACAGAATGCCGTCGCGAATGTCCGCAACGACGCCAGCAAGCTCCGGGCGCGAGCTGAAGCGAAGCCGGGCGATGATCTGATCGGACTCGATGCGGCATTCCTCGACGGTGCCGATCACGCTCGCCACGCCATCTTGGCGATGACCGTCAAGAACGGATGCGCCCCGCAATGCGGAAAGGTCCGCTCCGGTCACGTCGAGCACTTCGTCGAATTCGCCACGCTCATCACGGCGCGCGACCGGCGTTGACGTGGCGACAATCGCCTCGACCGATAGGCGCTCGGCGTCGAACGACGTGGGCCGTGTGGCCGCGTCGCGGCGCTCAAGAGCGGCGTTTAGATCGCGGAAGATTAGGGAAGCGTTCATGTCTAAGCTGCCTGTGTTGAGGCTTCGGCGGCGGGCCGGAGCGCGGTGACGTTCGCAACCATGTCTTTGTGAGTGTCGGCGTCGATTTCCTGATTCACGTCGGAAATGTCGCGACCGCGAGCGGCGATGATTTCCGCGCGCGAGCGGATGCCGGATTTGAGCAAGAGCACGTCCGACTCGGCCTCTTTGAGCGGATCAAGCGCCGCCCATTCGGGGAATAGGAACGTGGCGCTGAAATAGGCTTCGGCGTTGCGCTCGAAATCGACGGCGTTGATGCGGCCCGACAGGATTTCGAGAGTGACGAAGCGCTCCCATACGGGTTGCAGGAAGCGCGAGACAAGGATGCTGGCGCGGATCGCTCTGCAGCGGCGCTTGAATGCCTCAAGACCGAGCTTTGCGGATGAATAATTCGTGTCGCTGAGATCGGCGCTAAGAAGCTCATAGGGCACGCCGCTTCCGCTCGCGATTTGCCGGAGCATGTGCTTTAGGAAAGCATCGGTGCCAGTGAAATCGGACGTTGGCGGGAACGTGATCGACTGCCCCGCGCCGAGCTTCCGCAAAATGCCGGGCTCCATGCTCAAGTGATCGTCGTCGGGCGTCGGGTTTGTGCTGCCGTCTAAGTCTTGAATGAAGCCACAAAACAGCGCCGACACTTTCGCTTTTGCGAGCAATGCATCTTGCAGCGAATCAAGCTCAAGGATCGACGTTGCGACCGGCGTGAGCCACGACAGCCCGCGCACTTGCCCGCTCATCTTCGGATCGTAGCAATGGCAAATCTCGCTCGCCGGAACGCGCACCGGATCGTTCATCACGTTGATAAGGCGGTTAGCGTAGGGGCGAATCCAATAGGCTAGGCGCTCGCCGCTATCAGCGAACTCGATGCCGCCGATGATGTTCACGCCGTTGTCGCGGTCGGTTGCGATCTGATCAGGCACCAAGATTTGCAAGCGAAGCTCGCCGCGCTGTGTCGTGACGAAGCGCACGAAGCACTCACCATCGCCGACCATGCCGCGCACGATGCGATTGAGCACCGAGACAAGATCGCCGCCCTCAATGTCGGCGACGGCAAAGAACTTCGACCATCCCGCCTCAAGAGCGCGAGCCATCGCTTTGCTCGGATGGCCGCTCCGGGTTGACGGTCCATCGCTCACCAAATTCACGGCCCATGTGTTCACGATGCTTTCGGCGACGGGCGCATTGTTGACCAGATAGGCCGCACGCGAGGCGATGACGGAGCGTTGAGCAAGCGCGGCGAGACGCTGATCGGCCATGCTCGCACGCCACGGCCAGCGGCCAGAGGCTCCGGCCGCGTCGAACGTCCGCTTGAACCACTTGCCTATGCGAGCGAGCACGTTCAATTCACGATTTCCTCAGCGTCTTTGCGATCAACGAGAACTTGACCGTTCGCATACCAAACAACGATGCCGAGCGTGCAATGCACGTTGCGCTGATACTCGGCGAACAATTCGGGGAGCGGCATTTCAAGCGTCTCGGCGACGGTCGGCAGATATGCGGTGTGAGCGCCCGACCGGATTTGCTCGGCAAGATCGGCGTCAAGCCCGGCCACGGTGTCAACGACGCAAGCGCGAAGCTTGTCGGCAATCTCTGGCGAGATTTCGGGGAACGGTTCCGGCATGGTCACTCCGCAAAAAACCCGTCAAGCTTGATGCCGTGCTCTTTGGCGCGCTCACGCAAGAGCCGAGCGCAAGCCGTCAGGTTCAGCATGAGTGAGCCCTTCGAATAGACGAACCGCTCGGCGAACTCTTTGGCGGTGCCGATTTCGTAGCCGAAGGTGTCGGAACCGTCGCGGGCGAAGATGCCGAGCATGACCGGCGTCTTGCCGTAGATGCCGGGCGATGCGGAGTTGCGGCTGATCGTTGCCCATTGTGCGGGCGTGATCTTGAGCGTCTGCACGGCGGCTTCGGCGGCGCGGTCGCGCTCAAGCCCGAAGCGACGGAACAATTCGGCGGCGACGACGGCCGCAAAGGCGCACATGGGCGAATAGCCGCGACGATCAGCCCAATCGCGCCAGCGTTCGGGAATATCGGGCCGCGTGGCCGCGATTAAGAACTCGGGCGCGTTCGGAACCGGGCCAAGCGGAAGCTGTCGCCGGTTCAAAATCTGATTGAAGGTCGCGAAGCTCCAATCCGTCAGCATCCGCATTTGCGAAGCTACCAAACGGGTGCCGGGGATCGGCGGGACTTCATCAAGGTGTCGGCGTCGCTCGCTCATTGAGTGGCCCTCGGGGGTTGAACGGGGGTTTATTTCCTCAATGGTAGCGAGAGATTTTCGCGCTGCACGGCTTATTTGAGCTTTCCCCGTTTTTTGATTCAGAGGCGGCCGCGCTGCATTCTTTGGGCGGCGGCGGCTTCGTCCAAATGGGACGCTGGCGTCCCATTTGCTTTCGAGCTTGCCCCGTCAGAGCCGCCCCTGTTCCATCCACTTTGAGCGGATGATGCCGGAGCGTGGCGGCGCTGGCGTCGGCGCGCGCAATTCATCGGCGCGAGCGTCGAGATCGAGGCGAAGCGCGGCGCGGGCCGCGAAGGCGAGCGCGAGACAATCCAGAGCTTCGGCGCGATAGCCCGGCACGCGCTCAAATCTCACGACGGGCCGCCCGCGAGACATGCGAACGATGCGCCGCTCGGAACATAATTGCGTGAAATAGGCTTCATCGAGCGCGTCGGAAAATCTGATCGTGCGCCCACGCTCAAGCCGGGACAGGATTTGCCCTTTCGCTGTGTCAGCGCCGACTAAGAACAGCGCCCTTTGCCGTCCGCGTGAGCGCGTGATTAGCGGCTTGCCCGGACCGGCGACGCCCTTGGTGCAGAACACGCGACGCGATAGGCGCGGTGTGCAGAAGGCGAGCACCGAATCATAGTGATCGCCGTCACCGCCATCGACGCAACACGCATCAATGCGAAGCTGCCCGCCGAGTTTGCTCGGCCAGCGCTGGCGCAAGAGCGTGTCTAGTTCTTTCCACACGTCGCCGCTCGCATCGGTCGGCGATCCCCACAGCAATTGATGATCGAGCACGAGCGCGTCGCCGGTCTTGGTGAAGCCGACGACGCTCGCTTCTAATCTGTCATCTTGGCAATCGACGCCGCAAGTGAGCAACAGCACTTCGGGCGGAATGTCGTCGAGGCTGATCGGCTCGGCGCGCGCTTTTAGAGCGCTGTCATCAACCGTCACGGCCGCCTCTTTCCATGCTTCGGCCAAGAGCGTCGTCGTGAAAGCCCTCAGAAGGTCGGAATCGTCCTTGGCCGATAGGAATTCCCTTGCCAATTCTGCCCACGAGGCGGCCGGGAGAAGGCTCACCAGCGCGTTGATGCGATAGCCATGATGGCCGAGCACTTCGGGCTTTGTCGCCCGCCAGCGGCCATTCTCGACGGCTTGGCACTTGTCCCCTTCCGTGATGACGCTGCCGCACTCCGGGCAAATGGCGTGCGCGGTGTCCGGGCGCTCACTTTCCCATTCGATATGTCGCCATAGAAGCTCGAAATAGCTGTGACAGTGCTGGCACAGTATTTCGAACACGCGTTGATCGCTTTGCTCATAGCGCTTGCAGATCAGCGACGTGTCCTCGACCTTCGGCGAGCTTCCGGCGACCAGCTTGCGGTTCGAGAAGGTCATGGTCCGCCTCTCGGCCAAGCGGATTACGTCGCCTTCGACCGATTTGTAAGCATCAATCTCATCGGCCATGACGACGCGAGCGGTGTGGCGTCGGAGATTGCGCGGCGCTTTTGCGGGCAAGACCTTGAGCGATCCGCCCGGAAAAATTCTGTGCGCGAGCGTGCTGCGATCTTCGCCGTGACGCTGTGGCTCGGCTAATAGCCCGCGAAGCTCCGGCGTCGCCGAGAACGTCGGTTCCAAATCCGAGACGATGTAATCGCGCGTGTCAGAGAGCGTCGGCATGAGCCCGATGATCGGGCACGGATCGTCGAGCACCAATCGAGCCACGGCGGCACTAATCAGGAAGGTGTAACCGGAGCGAACCGATTTCAGGAACGTGACGCGCTCGACGTTCGGATCGCCGATGCTGTCAGCAATCGCGCGCTGATAGGGCCACAGCGTCACCGGGCCGGGCTCGGCGGCGAGCCCTTGCGGAAGCCTCACGACTCTCTCGATCCACTGTGAGAGGCTTTCTTGCGGCGGCGGACGAAGATGGTGCCGAACACGGTTCCAAATCTCGCTAGGCTTCAGTGTCGGCAAGCTCATCGAGCGCGCTCCGAAGCTCGGCCTGTAATTCCACGCGGATGCGCGTCGGAATCGAATCGAATTTGGCATGGACGCCCATGATGCGCGTGCGAAACATCCTCAAGCGCTCGGCCCAAAAATCAGCGACTTCATTAGCCTCGATTAGCTCTCGCGCCATCGAGCGCGCTTTCAGCCCGGCTAATCCTGCTTGCTGATCCATCAACCGCGCTCTTGCGTGCGCCACGCCATTGATGCCCTTTTCGCCGCCTCTGCCGTCGCTGAGCTTCCGCAAACGGGCCGCGTAGGCTTGCACGCTCGCCTTGAGGATGAAGCGGCCGGGCCCCGAGCCCTTCACCAAGACTTTTTTCTCGGCAAGCTCGCGACAGGCCGTGAGCCCTATGCCAAGAAGCTCCGCCAAGGCGGGCAAGCGAATTTGCACCGGGAGCACGTCCGGCCCCGACGCCGCTGGCCGAACGGTTATTTCCTTCGCCGTCTGAATTTGCGTGCGCGCCATGCCCGAGCGTAACGGAAACGCTTGGGCCGATCACGGCTTTTCGACGGCCTGTCCCCGAACGCCTGCGGGATTTCCCACACCCGTAAGCCGCTGTTTCCTATGCGCTTTCGCCTGAGGGTGTCGTTCCGCTGTCCGTAGGTGCGGAAAGCGGAAAGCTTTAGATTTTCCTCACCCTTTGAAAAACAGCGTGCAACGAAAATGATTGAGGGGTGGCACGCCCGGCGCTCCAAGCCAGAGCCCGGAAGAACCTAGCGAGCCACGGGCGCGTCGGGGCTCTCTTGTGCTCTTGATTAGCGGCTAGCCTTCACGCTGCTTCGTTCGGCTCGCCGATCAGCGATGCCTCTAGTGCATCAAGGGCAGCGATCAGGACGCGACCGCTCACTTCCTCGCCGCTTCTCATGCACAGCGTTGCGGTGATGTAGAGCGAGCCGTCCGGTCTGGGGCTAGTGCGGACCAATTGCGCTGTGGCCGAACCTTCTCGCATGCCACCCGACTTTCCAACTCCGAAATACGTAACGCCGGTCCTTGCTCTGCGAAATGTAGCGATGCATCTTGGCCTGACTTTCCCGCTCCCAAATCTGATCTGCATCTGGCGGCATCGGGAATCCTATCGTGCGGAAGAAGGTTTTGACTAAGCCGTATTCCGATGCCTTTTCGTAGCTAAACACGCGAACATCCGAAAAAACCGCTTTGAATGCCTCGACCTGCTGCTCGTATTCAAGCCAGTGACGAAATTGGTTTATGAAATCGCGGGCACTGCCACGCCAAAACCCCTTCCGCACGACTTCCCCGTACAACGAGCGAGCGAAGCTCTGCGGCTCTCGAAAGAACAACATAACTGTTACGTCAAAGCCCGATAGAGCTTCGGCAAGCGCCCCAAGGTAGCCATAGCGCCTCGCCCAATAGTCGTCTGCTTCAAAGTGATAATAATCATCATAACCGCTTATGTGCCTGTACGTGTTTTCCGAGCTGATTAAGGCCACTTGGCCTTTTTCAATGTTATTACCTATACTTTTTATGAATCTCGTAGCTAACTGAAGGTATTCAGCAGACTTTCCCGTGAAGGCCCTTGAGAAGCTATGATGATTAAACAGGGGTGCTTTTCGGTAAACGCCGTCGCCATCAGGGTAGATTAGGCCATGCTTGCGAAGATATTCTCTATTATCGGCTAGAGCCTTTTGGATGCTTGTCGTGCCGGTCTTGGGAGTCCCAGCATGCAGGACCAACTTCATAGCAACCCTCCCCCAAGGTTACAGTAAGGATACCAATCTGTATCCTTCGGGAGGTCAATGGGCAACAAACGGTCTCATTCATCCACTTCGAATTGATTCCAATGTTGCTTGGGCGCTACAGAGTGGCGTTTTGGTTACGCCAGTCGCCTCATTCATCCTCGGCGGAAGCGCGCGGCTGTCACGGCCCGAGCGCACTCCCTCCGACCGATCAATCCCACGGACACACCTTGCTTTTTATTCCTGATTCCAATCGTTGCCTTCGTCTCGCGTGCGGCGACGGTCGTAGTGATAAGCCCGCTCGGGGACGAAAACGAGATTATTGGGTACTCGGTCGGCCTCTCGCCGAGGGTCATACTTCCTCGCGTAGCCGCTGCGGTGCCGGGTGTCGAAAGCATCAATGTAGTCAACGTAACCCACGAAATAGAGGGTCATTGATTTCGCTTGTATCGCCTTCGATTCAGGCAACGGGAACTTTGTGTCGATGATGACGTGATCGCCCGCAACGAGGAACGCGCGGACCGATAGACATCCCTTCCCCTTTTCAACTTCGTAGTGAGGCTCGGCTGGCAAGTTCGTCCCAGCGGGTAGCACGATAGGTCCTACGATGACGTCCGTGACAGTGGCTGGCGTATTGCCAGCGTTCCTGATCTCAAAGCTAGCGAAGGCCGTGAGGTTAGCGAAACTCACACCGGGTGGTGACGTGTGCGACATCTTTACATAAGCGCGTTCGACCGTTCGGGTGTGCTTCCAAAGAGCGGCGGTAGATAGCCAGAGACGCCAAGTGAAAAAGGCAAGGGCGACCGAGCCTAGGCCGACAAAGACAGGCTCCAATTCAGTAAGTGTCTTGATCAGCGCCACGTGAAAGCCACTCAGTGTTCCCGCTAATGCCGAAGCAAGCCAGAGCACAATGGTGTATCGCCAATAATTGCTCATCGGCCGCGACCGTAGCACAAGCCCCATTCGTCTCGCCCTTTCCACCAACTCCCTCCCCCATCCGCTTAGAGGGTTCTGTGGCTCCTGCCGTGCCCTAAGATCACCAATCCATCGTGGACAATCCGGGCGTCTGCCGCGAGCGTCACGGCTAGTTGGTTTCTCTCAAGCGCCCGACGCAAGGCAAGGGCTTGGCTACCGAGCAAGATGGGTTTGGAACGGGAGCGACCTTTTCAGGATCGGCCGGGCTGTGCGAAACGGCCTTTATGCTCTGCTTATCAGCGCGGGATCACCGCAGCGCCGTTCCGACAGCACTTGCGGCTTCCTGTGGGACGTAATACTCAACGGAGCCCACTCTTGCGCGGCGGGCACTTGGTGGCGACCGTCGCGCTTCCTTTAGGTGCCGATGCCCTTCGGCGGAATCCCCTCGGTCCTGTTTTCCGAGGTTCGGCCCTATAGGCGGGCGAGGCAATGGCTTGTCATGGCGGCCGGGCGAAAGCTCGGCCGCTTTGCCTCATGTGATGGCGTGCGTCTCCCTTGCTGTCCGCTTCACCGATGCAACTATGCTGGCGATGGCGCGAAGCTGCTTGTCGCTAAGTCTGCCGCGTCGCATGGCGTGCCCGATCAGGCTTCGCGCAAGCTCGCGCTTGTTGTCGGGCACCACTTCAATGCGACCGGCGAGGAAAGTAATCTCGGCGAGATTTAATGGGCGCTTCCTCATGCCGCATCCCTTTTCAGAGTTGCGCGCAACGCATCGAGCAAATCGCGGACGGCATAGCGCGGGATCGTCACGCCGTTCTTGCTCGGAAGGTTCACATAACCAGCGCGCGACCATTCGCGTATGTCGATGCGGTCGCGGTCGTCGATGCTCACGACGATTTCGCTGCCGTCGTCGAGCCTAATGCGGGCTATGGGCTTGCGATGCGTTCCAACTAAGGCCCCTTGCGGGGATGTTTTCGGCTCTATAGATGTTGGAACAGAGCTTGATTTGTCTTGAGATTGAGCGGGCCTGTCACGCCGGAGGCCGCGGGTTCGAGTCCCGTCACTCCCGCCATTTTTGGCCCCCCTACACTCGGAAAAGAGGATCATGGGCCAGTTGCTGCAAACCTATTTGCCCCTCGTCATCTTTATCGGCATCGCCTTCGTCATCAGCGCCGCTTTGCTGATTGCGCCCTTTATCATTGCCCTCCGCAAGCCCGACCCCGAGAAGGTGTCTGCTTACGAATGCGGCTTCGACGCGTTCGACGACGCCCGCATGAAATTCGACGTGCGCTTCTACCTGGTGTCACTTTTGTTCATTATCTTCGATCTCGAGGTCGCCTTCCTGTTTCCCTGGGCAGTGGCCTTCAAGGAGGTGGGCGCCTTTGGTTTCTGGGCGATGATGATCTTCCTCGCCGTGCTCACCATCGGCTTCATCTATGAGTGGCGGAAAGGCGCGCTCGAATGGGATTGATCCCCGAACCTTATCGCGACCAAGACGGAAGGAGCGGGGGCCTTGTGGTGGGGCCTGAGGCCACGAGCTTCGGCGTCTTCTCCGATGAGCTCGCCGACAAGGGCTTCCTCACCACGACCGCCGACGAGCTGATCAATTGGGCGCGCACCGGCTCCTTGATGTGGATGACCTTCGGGCTTGCCTGCTGCGCCGTCGAGATGATGCAGGCCTCCATGCCCCGCTACGATCTTGAGCGCTTCGGCTTCGCGCCCCGCGGTAGCCCGCGCCAATCAGACGTCATGATCGTGGCCGGCACGCTGTGCAACAAGATGGCTCCGGCTCTGCGCAAGGTCTACGACCAGATGCCCGAGCCGCGTTACGTGATTTCCATGGGGTCCTGCGCCAATGGGGGCGGCTATTATCACTACTCCTACTCGGTGGTTCGCGGCTGCGATCGCATCGTTCCCGTCGATATCTATGTCCCAGGTTGCCCGCCGACGGCCGAAGCACTCGTCTACGGTGTACTCCTCCTACAGAAGAAGATCAGGCGGACCGGCACGATCGAGCGCTGACCGTCCCGTCCTGGAGCCCTGATGGACGAAGCCCTCAACAAGCTTTCCGCCTACCTTTCCGACCGTCTCGGAGGAAAGCTCCTTGGCGCCAACGTCGCGCTGGGCGAACTCACCATCGAAATCCCCCGCGACGATCTCATCGAGGTGATGTCGGTCTTGCGTGATGACTCCCTCTGCCGCTTCGGCTGCCTGATCGACATTTGCGGCGTGGACTATCCCGACCGGGAGGAGCGCTTTGACGTCGTCTATCATCTCCTGAGCCCCTGGCTGAACCATCGCATCCGCGTGCGCGTCAGAACCGACGAGGCGCATCCCGTGCCGAGTCTCATCCCGCTGTTCCCCGGAGCCGATTGGTATGAGCGGGAGGCCTTCGATCTCTACGGCATCCTGTTTGCCGGCCATCCCGACTTGCGCCGCATCCTCACCGATTACGGCTTCCAGGGCCATCCTCTACGCAAGGACTTCCCGCTCACGGGCTTCGTCGAGCTCAGATATGACGACGAGCTGAAGCGCGTGGTCTACGAGCCGGTGAAGCTGATGCAGGAATATCGCAGCTTCGACTTCCTGAGCCCATGGGAGGCCATGACCACCGCCATACCGGGCGACGGGAAGGCGGGAGAGGCGCGCGAGCGGAGCGACAAGTCATGAAGCAGTCGCTGAAGCCCGGCCTCAAGCACCGTTTGGCCTATACCGTTCCGCCGAGCAAGACGGTGCCCGAGCTCTATCCAGAATCCCCCGAGCTCCAGGCGATGCCCGAAGTGTTCGCCACCGGCTTCATGGTCGGGCTGATCGAATGGACCTGCGTTCAGCTGCTCGAACCGCATCTCGATCAGGGCGAGGGTAGCCTCGGAGTGCATATCGACGTCTCGCACAAAGCGGCGACCCCGCCGGGAATGACGGTCACCGTCGATGCCGAGTGCATCGAGGTGAGGGGGCCGCGTGCGAAGTTCAAAGTGAGTGCCCATGACGGGGTCGATGAGATCGGCTCAGGCACACATGAGCGCTTCATCGTCTCTTGGGATCGCTTCAATCGCGGTGTTGCCGCCAAACAGGCAAAAGCCGCAAGCAAGGTCGACGCGTGATGGCCGAGATTGGGACCAACGAGGCAGAAGCTAAGGGCCAAGCGCGCGAAGGCGAGGACCGCAAGTTCACCATCAATTTCGGTCCGCAGCATCCTGCCGCCCATGGGGTGCTGCGCATGGTTCTCGAGCTCGACGGCGAGGTCGTCGAGCGTGTCGATCCGCATATCGGGCTGCTTCATCGCGGCACGGAGAAGCTGATCGAGCACAAGACATACCTCCAGGCGCTCCCCTATTTCGACCGGCTCGATTACGTTGCCCCGATGAACCAGGAGCACGCCTATTCGCTTGCGGTCGAGAAGCTGCTTGGCGTCACCGTGCCGAAGCGGGGCCAGCTCGTGCGCGTGCTTTATTCCGAGATTGGCCGACTCCTCTCCCATCTCCTCAATGTCACCACGCAGGCACTCGATGTTGGCGCGCTCACCCCTCCACTTTGGGGCTTCGAGGAACGCGAGAAGCTGATGGTGTTCTACGAGCGAGCGAGCGGGAGCCGCATGCATGCGGCCTATTTCCGCCCCGGCGGCGTACATCAGGATCTCCCGCCCGAGCTCGTTGCCGATATCTATGCCTTCTGCGACCCGTTCCTGAAGACCTGTGACGACATCGAGGGTCTTCTCACCGACAACCGCATCTTCAAGCAGCGGAACGTCGACATCGGCGTCGTGAAGCTCGAGGATGCCTGGGCCCGCGGCTTCTCCGGTGTGATGGTACGCGGCTCGGGCGCCGCCTGGGACCTGCGCAAGGCCCAGCCTTACGAATGCTATTCCGAGCTTGAGTTCGACATCCCCATCGGCAAGCACGGCGATTGTTACGATCGCTATCTGGTCCGCATGGAGGAGATGCGCCAGTCGGTCCGCATCATGAGGCAATGCTGCGAGAGGCTTTCGACCGAGATCGGCCCGGTCAGCGTCGAGAACCACAAGATGGTGCCGCCGAAGCGCGCCGTGATGAAGAGCTCGATGGAAGCGCTGATCCACCACTTCAAGCTCTATACCGAGGGCTATCACGTGCCGGCAGGCGAAGTGTACGCCGCGGTCGAGGCCCCCAAGGGCGAGTTCGGCGTCTATCTCGTCTCTGATGGCACGAATAAGCCCTATCGCTGCAAGATCAGGGCGCCCAGCTTCCCCCATCTCGCCGCCATGGATTTCTTATGCACCGGCCATATGCTCGCCGACGTCTCGGCCGTGCTCGGCTCGATCGACATCGTGTTCGGGGAGATCGACCGGTGACCGCGCTCATGTTTGAAATAACAAGAGAAACAGAAGCATGAGCGTCCGCCGCCTCGCCGCCGAGCAGCCTAAAGCCTTCGCCTTCACCCCGGAAAATCTCGAATGGGCCAAGGGCCAGCTCAAGAAATATCCGGAGGGGAAGCAGGCCTCCGCCGTGCTTGTACTGCTCTGGCGCGCGCAGGAGCAGATGGGCGGCTGGCTGCCTGAGCCCGCACTCCGCTACGTCGCCGACATGCTCGATATGGCTTATATACGCATCTACGAGATTGCGACCTTCTACACGATGTTCAATCTCGCGCCGGTCGGCCGCTATTACGTACAGGTATGCGGCACGACACCATGCTGGCTCCGCGGCGCCGACGACATCAAGGCCGCATGCCGCGAGCTGATCGGCGAGCCCAACCATGTGACCGACGATGGGTTGTTCTCGTGGACCGAGGTCGAATGCTTGGGTGCTTGCGTCAATGCGCCGGTCGCTCAGATCAACCGATACTATTATGAGGACCTGACACCGGAGAGTCTCGCGAGCCTGATTGCCGATCTCAAGGCCGACCGTGAGATCACGCCTGGGCCGCAGAATGGACGGCAAGCATCGGCCCCGATGGGAGGCCCGAACACGCTTCTCGATCCCGAGCTTTATCGCAACGAGCTGCCAGAAGACGCCCCGCCGAACTACCGACTCGAGGCCCCTGAGCGGGACACGCTCTCCGATAGTGAAGCGAAACGTCCCGGAGATGCCGCTAACCAACGCGAAGCAGCTGTTCCCGAGCCGCCGCTCGCTAAGGGACGCAGGACGAAATCGACCGTGAAAGACTCGTGATGCTTCAGGACAAGGATCGCATCTTCAAGAATCTCTATGGCCTGCATAGCTGGCATTTGCGGGCAGCCCGCGCGCGTGGCGCTTGGGACGGCACCAAGGAGATCGTCGAGCGCGGACCCGAGAAGATCATCGAAGAGGTGAAGGCCTCTGGTCTGCGCGGCCGGGGCGGGGCAGGATTTCCGACCGGCCTCAAATGGTCGTTCATGCCGACCAAGTCCGACGGGCGCCCGAACTACCTCATCGTCAATGCCGACGAGTCCGAGCCCGGCACCTGCAAGGACCGGGACATCATGCGTCACGATCCCCAGCTCCTGATCGAAGGCGCGTTCCTGGCCAGCTTCGCCATGCGCGCGCATACCTCTTACATCTATATCCGCGGCGAATTCATCCGCGAGCGCGAGATCCTGCAGACCGCAATCGACGAGGCCTATGACGCGAAGCTGATCGGCAAGAACAACGTCAATGGCTGGGACTTCGACCTTTATCTCAGCCACGGGGCAGGGGCGTATATCTGCGGCGAGGAGACCGCCTTGCTCGAAAGCCTCGAAGGCAAGAAAGGTCAGCCGCGGCTGAAGCCGCCATTCCCAGCCAATGTCGGGCTTTATGGCGCGCCGTCCACCGTCAACAATGTCGAGACCATCGCCGTCGTCCCCGACATCCTGCGGCGTGGCGCGGCCTGGTTCGCCTCGCTCGGCCGGCCCAACAATACCGGCACCAAGCTGTTCTGCCTCTCGGGACATGTGAACAAGCCCTGTAATGTCGAGGAGGAGATGGGCGTGGAGCTGCGCGAGCTGATCGACCACTATGCCGGCGGCGTGCGCGGAGGTTGGGACAATCTCCTAGCGGTCATCCCCGGCGGCTCATCGGTGCCCTGCATCCCGGCGAGCGAGTGCAACGACCTGCCCATGGATTTCGACAGCCTGAAGGCGCTCAAGACCGGTCTCGGCACGGCGGCCGTCATCGTCATGGACAAGTCGACCGACATCATCCGCGCCATTTCCCGTCTCTCTTATTTCTACAAGCATGAATCGTGCGGCCAGTGCACGCCATGCCGCGAGGGAACCGGGTGGATGTGGCGCGTGCTCGAGCGCATGGCGCGCGGAGAAGCCGAGGTAGCTGAGATCGATATGCTGCTCAATGTCAGCTATCAGGTCGAAGGGCACACCATCTGCGCGCTCGGCGACGCTGCGGCGTGGCCGGTGCAGGGACTGATCCGGCATTTCCGCCACGTCATCGAGGAGCGCATCGACGCGGGCGCGACACGCCCCATCGGTCCCTCTGTTCCCGTGGCTGCGGAGTAGGGCATGCATGCACTGGATGTGGGACAATGCAGTAACGCTCGCCACCGTCATGATGGCGGCGGCGGCCGTGGTCGCCCTCGTCTATGCCCACCTTTCGATCACGGAGAGCAGGGTCGCCGAGCGGCGGGCCAATGCCAATGAACTATGGAGAGAGATCCTGAGGCTCGCTTTTGAAAATCCCAAATTGTCTGATCCGACGCTCGGCCTCGCCAAGTTCGACTACGCGGCGAAGACCATCGACGGCAACCCCGAGCTGTTCCAGAAATACGAGATGTTCGTGGACACGGTCTTGAATGCGAGCGAGGAGATCCTGACGGTGTCGCCGAGCAAGGAATGGAAGGCGTCCGTGCGCATTCAGCTCCTGCCGCATCGCGCGTATTTGCAGTCGGCGCATTTCCTGCACTCGGGCTACATGGATCAATACACGGCGAAGTTCCGCGCCTTCGTCGATGAGGCCTTGCGCGACCATGCCTAAGCTCATCATCGACAATCGCGAGTTGGAGGTGCCGGCGGGGATCACATTGATCCAGGCTTGCGAGTTTGCCGGCGTCGAGATTCCGCGCTTTTGCTACCATGAGCGGTTGTCGATTGCCGGCAATTGCCGCATGTGCCTGATCGAGGTGGCCGGCATGCCGAAGCCGGTCGCCTCCTGTGCCATGAGCGTCAGCGATCTCCGCCCTGGCCGGGACGGAACGCCACCCACCATTATCACCAACTCGGAGACGGTGAAGAAGGCGCGCGAGGGCGTGCTCGAGTTCCTGCTCATCAACCATCCGCTCGATTGCCCAATCTGCGATCAGGGTGGCGAATGCGACCTGCAAGACCAGACCATGGCCTACGGCTTCGACGCGAGCCGCTTCCAGGACAACAAGCGGGCGGTCGAGGATAAATATCTCGGGCCGTTGATCGGAACCTTCATGACGCGCTGCATCCATTGCACGCGTTGTGTGCGCTTCATGACCGAAGTCGCCGGCGTCGATGAGCTTGGAGCCATCGGCCGCGGCGAGGACATGGAGATCACCACCTATCTCGAGCGAGGAATCCTATCGAACCTATCGGGCAACGTTGTCGATCTCTGCCCGGTCGGTGCGCTCACTTCGAAGCCCTACGCCTTCATGGCGCGCCCCTGGGAGCTAACCAAGACGCCGTCGATCGACACGATGGACGCGCTTGGCAGCGCGATCCGCGTCGATGCCCGGGGGCGCGAGGTGTTGCGCATCCTGCCGCGCGTCAACGATGACATCAACGAAGAGTGGATTTCGGACAAGACGCGCCATGTCTGGGACGGCCTGCGCACCCAGCGCCTCGACCGGCCCTATGTTCGCCGCGACGGCAAGCTCGAGGCAGCAAGTTGGGACGAGGCGTTTAGAGTTATTGCCGCGAAGCTCAAAGGGCTCGATGGCGAGCGCTTCGCGACCATCGCCGGCGACCTTGCGGCATGTGAGGAGATATTCGCGCTAAAGCTGCTGGCCGAACAGCTCGGTTCGGCGAATATCGATTGCCGTCAAGACGGCGCCGCTCTCGATCCCGCGTTAGGCCGCGCCACCTACATCTTCAATTCGACCATTGCCGGAATCGACCAAGCCGATGCGTTCGTGCTGGTCGGCACCGACCCGCGCCTTGAAGCGCCGGTGCTGAATGCGCGCGTCCTCAAGCGATCACGGCAAACGCAAGCGAAAATTCCAATCGCAGTCATCGGCGAGAAGGCTGACCTTACCTATCGTTATGACTATCTCGGCGCCGGCCCGGAGACGTTGGACCAGCTCGCCGATGGCACACACCCCTTCCTCAAGTCGCTCGGAGGGGCTGAGCGGCCAATGCTGATCGTAGGCCAGGGGGCTATCGCCCGTCCCGACGGCGCAGTGATCTTAGCGCTCGCCGCCAAGGCCGCTGAGGCAATGGGCGCGATCAAACCTGCACTTCCCTGGAACGGCTTCAATGTCCTGCATACAGCTGCTGCGCGCGTCGGCGGGCTCGACCTCGGCTTCGTCCCCGGTAAAGGGGGGCTCGATGTCGCGGGAATGCTCGACGCCGCCAGCGGCGGCAAGATCAATGTCGTTTATCTGCTCGGAGCCGACGAGATCGACATGGACCGGCTCGGACAGGCCTTCGTGATCTATCAGGGAAGCCATGGTGATAGAGCCGCGCACCGTGCGGACGTGATTCTCCCAGGTGCCGCCTATACCGAGAAGGACGCGACTTACGTCAACACCGAAGGCCGCGCACAGATGACGGCGCGTGCCGTGTTCCCGCCTGGCGAGGCGCGCGAGGACTGGAAGATCAACCGCGCATTGTCGGGCGTGCTGGGCAAGCCGTTGCCGTTCGACACCACACAACAGCTTCGCGCGAAGATGTACGAAGCTCATCCCCATCTTGCTCTGCTCGACCTCGTCGAGCCTGCCGATGCCGCTGCGATCGAGCGCCTCGCCAAGAAAGCTGGAAAAGTTGGCAAGGACCGCTTCGCCAGCGCGATCGAGGATTTCTACCTTACCAATCCGATCGCGCGCGCCTCTGCCATCATGGCCAATTTGAGCGCACTTCATGCGCGCGCCGATCACGAGGCGACCGGCACCGATGGCTGAGTTCTGGACGATCTATGGATTGCCGCTGGCTCTGATCGTGGCGCAGTCGCTTGCCGTCCTGGTCATTCTGCTCATCATCGTGGCGTTCCTGCTCTATGCCGACCGGAAGGTATGGGCCGCGGTGCAGTTGAGGCGCGGACCGAATGTGGTCGGCCCGTGGGGCTTATGGCAATCCTTCGCCGATCTCCTGAAATTCGTGTTCAAGGAACCGGTGATCCCGGCGGGTTCCAACAAGGGGATATTCCTGCTCGCGCCCCTCGTCACTGCGGGGCTAGCGCTTTCCGCCTGGGGGGTAATCCCCGTCGCGAAGAATTGGGAGGTCGCGAACCTCAATGTCGGCGTCCTCTATATCTTCGCCATCTCCAGCTTGCAGGTCTACGGCGTGATCATGGCAGGCTGGGCGTCGAACTCGAAGTACGCCTTCCTGGCCGCGCTTAGATCGGCCGCGCAGATGGTCTCCTACGAGGTCTCGATCGGCTTCGTCATCATTACCGTTCTGCTGTGCGCCGGATCGCTCAATCTGGGCGACATCGTCGAGGCGCAGAACGGCCGCTTAGGTCTGTTCAATTGGTATTGGCTGCCGCTCTTGCCGATGTTCGTGGTGTTCTTCGTCTCGGCGCTGGCCGAGACCAATCGTCCGCCCTTCGATCTGCTCGAGGCTGAATCCGAACTCGTTGCCGGCTTCATGGTCGAATACTCATCCACGCCCTATATGTTGTTCATGCTCGGCGAATATGTCGCCGTAGTCTTGATGTGCGGGCTCGGCACCGTGCTCTTTCTGGGCGGCTGGCTGCCGCCGTTCCGGGTGCCGCCCTTCACTTGGATACCGGGCGTGATATGGTTCACCTTGAAAGCCTGCTTTCTGTTCTTCCTGTTCGCCATGGTCAAAGCCATGGTCCCGCGCTATCGCTACGATCAGCTGATGCGGCTCGGCTGGAAGGTGTTTCTGCCCTTGTCGCTCGCCATGGTGGTGATCGTGGCGGCGGTGTTGCAGCTCTGGCAGCATGGAGTCTGACGTGGAGAGCTTGAGCGTAAAGCGTCTCACGACCGGAGCTAAGGCGTTGCTGCTGACGGAATTTTTGTCAGCGTTTTGGCTCGCGCTGAAATACCTCGTGGCGCCCAAGCCGACCATCAACTACCCGTTCGAGGGGGGTCCGCTGTCACCTCGTTTCCGCGGCGAGCATGCGTTGAGGCGCTATCCCAACGGTGAGGAGCGCTGCATCGCCTGCAAGCTCTGTGAAGCGATTTGCCCCGCGCAAGCCATCACCATCGAGGCGGGGCCGCGCCGCAACGACGGCACCCGCCGTACCACCCGTTACGACATCGACATGGTGAAATGCATCTATTGCGGCTTCTGCCAGGAAGCGTGTCCGGTCGATGCTATCGTCGAAGGGCCGAATTTCGAGTTCGCCACCGAGACGCGCGAGGAGCTCTATTACGACAAGGACCGGCTGCTCGCCAATGGCGACCGCTGGGAGCGCGAGATCGCCAAGAACTTGGCGCTCGACGCACCGTACCGGTGAGGGGCTAATTGGGTTATTGTCGAACCCATCCACTGTCATGCCCGGCCCTGTGCCGGGCATCCACGTTTTGCGGCAACGAACGCTGGCAAAGCGTGGGTGGCCGGGGCACGCCTGGCCGTGGCGCAATCCTCAGTTGTGAAGACCACTGAATGCTGTCCGCACTCTTCTTCTATCTTTTCGCGGTCCTCTGCGTCGGCTCGGCCTTCATGGTCATCGCGGTCAAGAACCCTGTCCATGCGGTGTTGTTCTTGATCCTCGCCTTTTTCAATGCGGCAGGTCTGTTCGTACTGCTCGGCGCCGAGTTTCTGGCCATGATCCTGGTCGTGGTCTATGTCGGCGCGGTTCTCGTGCTTTTCCTCTTCGTGGTGATGATGCTCGACGTCGATTTCGCCGAGCTCCGCGCGGGTTTCCTGAAATATCTGCCGATCGGCGCTACCATCGGTCTCCTGCTCCTGGTCGAGCTGGTCCTGATCGTCGGCGCCTGGGTCACCGCGCCTGAGATCGCCCCGCAATCGCCGACGCCGCCGGTGGCACAGCTAAGCAACACCGCGGCGCTCGGCGCGATACTCTATACGCGCTACGTCTATCTGTTCGAGGCAGCAGGTCTCATCCTGCTCGTTGCCATGGTCGGCGCCATCGTGCTGACGCTCCAGCATAAGCGCGACGTGAAACGCCAGAACATTTCGGAGCAGGTCGGACGCACGCGTGACGAGGGTGTCGAGCTGGTCCACGTCGAATCGGGGAGGGGGCTCGAATGACCATCGGACTCTCGCACTACCTCACCGTCGCCGCCATCCTGTTCACGCTCGGCATCTTCGGCATCTTCTTGAACCGCAAGAACGTCATCGTCATTCTGATGAGCGTCGAGCTCATGCTGCTTGCGGTCAACCTCAACCTCGTCGCCTTCTCCTCCTTCCATGGCGATCTGGTCGGCCAGGTCTTTGCTCTGATCGTGCTGACGGTCGCTGCCGCTGAGGCCGCGATCGGGCTAGCCATCGTTGTCGTCTATTTCCGCAATCGCCGCACCATCGACGTGGCGGAGATCGATCTCCTCAAAGGCTGAACCGCGAGCGCATGTATCAGGCGATTCTCCTCCTTCCGCTCGCAGGCGCAATCTTCGCCGGCTTCTTCGGCCGGCTGGTCGGGGCACGCGCCTCCGAGGTCATCACCACGACGCTCGTGCTCGTCACCGCCCTTCTCTCATTCCTCGCCTTCTATCAGGTGGCGCTTCAGGGCCAAGAGGAGCGCATCGAGCTGCTGCGCTGGATCGATTCAGGCGCACTGAAATCCGCTTGGTCACTTCAGAATCGACACGCTGACCGCCGTGATGCTGGTAGTGGTGACCACCGTCTCGGGCCTCGTCCATCTCTACTCCGTCGGCTACATGGAGGAGGATCCGCACCGGCCGCGCTTCTTCGCCTATCTCTCGCTCTTCACCTTCGCCATGCTGGCGCTGGTGACGGCCGATGATTTCCTCCAACTTTTCTTCGGCTGGGAGGGCGTCGGTCTCGCCTCCTATCTCTTGATTGGCTTCTGGTATCACAAGCCCGCCGCCTACAACGCCGCCATCAAGGCCTTCATCGTCAACCGCGTCGGCGATTTCGGCTTCGCGCTCGGCATCTTCGCGGTGTTCACGCTGTTCAACTCGATCCAATACGACACGGTGTTCGCCTCTGCCCCCACCGAGGTCGGCAAGACGATGGAGTTCTTGGGCTACCAAGTCGATGCCCTCACTCTCATCTGCTTGCTGCTGTTCATGGGCGCGATGGGCAAGTCGGCGCAGTTCCTCCTGCACACTTGGCTGCCTGACGCCATGGAAGGCCCGACCCCTGTCTCCGCGCTCATTCATGCCGCGACCATGGTGACGGCG
This sequence comes from uncultured Alphaproteobacteria bacterium, assembly GCA_963732205.1. GTDB lineage: Bacteria > Pseudomonadota > Alphaproteobacteria > Rhizobiales > Methyloligellaceae > Methyloceanibacter. Next base: position 43,375 of record CAVSYE010000003.1, on the reverse strand, counting down.
GGCGTGTTCATGGTGGCGCGGCTTTCGCCTCTGTTCGATCTCGCGCCGATCGCCCTCGACGTTGTCGCCATCATCGGCGCGACGACCGCCTTCTTCGCCGCGACCGTCGGCCTCGTGCAGCCCGACATCAAGCGCGTGATCGCCTATTCGACCTGCTCGCAGCTTGGCTACATGTTCGCTGCGGAAGGCGTGGGCGATTACGGCGGCGGCATTTTCCACCTCTTCACTCACGCCTCGTTCAAGGCACTTCTCTTTCTCGGCGCCGGCGCCGTGATCCACGCCCTCCACGGCGAGCAGGACATGCGCCGCATGGGGGGATTGCGCAAAATCCTGCCCTTCACTTTCGTGATCATGCTCATCGGCACTCTGTCGATCACGGGCTTTCCCTTCACCTCGGGCTATGTGTCCAAGGACGCGATCATCGAGGCGACCTATTCCGCCCATACGCAAGTCGGCAATTACGCCTTCGTGCTCACTCTGCTCGCTGCCGTGCTCACCGCGTTCTACTCGTGGCGGCTGATGTTCCTCACCTTCGAGGGCAAGCCACGCGAGCCCAAGGAGGTACTCGAACATGCACACGAGCCGCCTTGGACTATGGGTGTGCCGCTCGTCCTGCTCGCTCTCGGCGCGCTCGTGCTCGGCGAGCTCTTCAGGCATCTCTTCATCGGGGAAGGACAGGCTGAGTTCTGGCGCGGATCGCTTGTCACCCATGAGGCCGTTCACCACGAGGTTCCGGTCTGGGTCGCCTACGCGCCTATCGTCGCCATGCTGCTCGGCTTCGTCACGGCCTGGTACTTCTACATCACCAATCCGATCGTGCCCTTCGGCCTCGCCAAGCGCTTCCGCGGCGCCTACCTCTTCCTACTGAACGCGTGGTATTTCGACGCGCTTTACGACGCCATCTTCGTGCGGCCGGCGATGCGTCTCGGCCGCTTCCTATGGAAGACCGGCGATGGCAAAATCATAGACGGGATCGGCCCCGACGGCGTCTCGGCCCGAGTTCATCGACATCGCCAAGGGCGCGGTCAAGCTCCAGTCCGGCTACATCTACCACTACGCCTTCGCTATGCTGATCGGCGTGGCCGCGATCATCACCTACTTCCTGTTCGCCGGAGGAGGTTTGAAGCCATGAGCTATGCTTGGCCGATCCTCTCCACCGTCACCTTCCTGCCGCTGCTTGGTGCGCTTCTGATCGCGCTGTTGCGCGGAGAGGATGACAGCACGTTCCGCAATGCGCGCTTCATCGCGCTGTGGACGACGCTGATCACCTTTGCCATCTCGCTCATCCTGTGGCGCGATTTCGACCCGACCACGGCGCAGTTCCAGTTCGTCGAGCTGAGGCCCTGGCTCGGACCGATCAGCTATCACATGGGAGTCGACGGCATCTCCATGCCGTTCGTGATCCTCACGACGTTCCTGATGCCGCTTTGCATTCTCGCGAGTTGGGTCGCCATCACCGCGCGAGTGAAGGAATACATGATCGCCTTCCTCGTGCTCGAAACGCTGATGCTCGGCGTGTTCACGTCGCTCGACCTCGTGCTGTTCTATCTCTTCTTCGAGGGCGGCCTCATCCCGATGTTCCTCATCATCGGCATCTGGGGTGGTCCGCGCCGCGTCTATGCGAGCTTCAAGTTCTTCCTCTACACGCTAACGGGCTCGCTGCTGATGCTGCTCGCCATCATGGCCATCTACTGGGAGGCGGACACGACCGACATCCCGGTTCTGCTCACCCACGGCTTTCCGACCGCGATGCAGACTTGGCTGTGGTTCGCCTTCCTCGCCTCTTTCGCCGTCAAACTGCCCATGTGGCCGGTCCATACCTGGCTGCCCGACGCCCATGTCGAGGCGCCGACCGCTGGCTCTGTGATCCTCGCCGGCATCTTGCTGAAGATGGGCGGCTACGGCTTCCTGCGCTTCTCGATCCCGATGTTCCCGCTCGCCTCGGCCGAGTTCGCGCCGCTCATCTTCGCGCTCTCCGTCGTCGCCATCATCTACACCTCACTCGTGGCGCTTGCCCAGGAGGACGTGAAGAAGCTGATCGCCTATTCGTCGGTCGCCCATATGGGCTTCGTCACCATCGGCATCTTCACTCTTACCGTGCAGGGCCTACAAGGCGGCATCTTCCTGATGCTGTCGCACGGCTTCGTCTCCGGCGCACTCTTCCTTTGCGTCGGCGTGATCTACGACCGCATGCATACTCGCGAGATTTCAGCTTATGGCGGGCTCGTTGACCGCATGCCGCTCTATGCCTTCTGTTTCATGGTGTTCACGCTCGCCAATGTCGGCCTTCCCGGCACCAGCGGCTTCGTCGGCGAATTTCTGAGCCTGACTGGCGCGTTCCGCCTCAACACTTGGGTCGCCTTTTTCGCCACGACCGGGATCATTCTGTCGTCTGCCTACGCGCTCTACCTTTATAGGCGCATCATTCTCGGCAAGCTCGAGAAGGCGAGCCTCAAATTCGTCAGCGACCTGACCTGGCGCGAGGTGGCGATCATGACGCCGCTTGTCGCGCTGACCATCCTGCTCGGCTTCTACCCCGCGCCGCTTCTCGATGCGTCAGCCGTCTCGGTCGATGCGCTGATCAAGAGCTATCACACCAGCCTCGCCGCGGCCGAGCAGGCGCGGCTCGCTCTGCTGCCTTGAGGGATCAAAGAACCGTGCCCGAGGCCCTCAATCTTTCCGTTGCACTTCCGGAGCTGATCTTGAGCTGCGGGGCCATGGCTCTGCTCATGCTCGGCGTCGCCACCAAGAACGAGCGGGGGGAGCTCATCCTTTGGCTTGCCATCTTGGTCCTCATCGTCGCTGGCATGATCGTCGCGCGCGGGGATGGCACCGAGACCCTCTTCCACGGCGGCTTCATCGTCGATTCCTTCGCCCGCATCATGAAGCTCTTGACGCTGACCGGCGCAGCCGTGGCGCTTCTGATGTCGATCGACTATTGGCGCGCCTCAGGCGGGGTAAAGTTCGAGTACCCCGTGCTCGTCCTGCTCGCCTCGACGGGCATGATGATGATGATTTCGGCGAACGATCTCATCTTCCTCTATGTCGGACTTGAGCTGCAGAGCCTCTCGCTCTACGTGGTCGCCGCCTTCCAGCGCGACTCTTCGCGTTCGGCCGAAGCCGGGCTCAAATACTTCGTCCTCGGCGCGCTGTCTTCGGGCATGCTGCTTTACGGGGCCTCGCTCGTCTACGGCTTCACCGGCTCGACCGACTTCGCTACCATCGCCGCGGCGGTGGAGCCGTCGGGCGAGAATATTGGGCTGATCTTCGGCCTCGTTTTCCTCATGGCGGGCTTCGCCTTCAAGATCTCGGCGGTGCCCTTCCACATGTGGACCCCAGACGTCTATGAGGGTGCGCCGACGCCGGTGACGGCGTTCTTCGCCGCGGCACCCAAGCTCGCCGCCATGGCTCTGACCGTGCGCGTGCTGGTCACCGCATTCCCGGCGGTGACCATACAGTGGCAGCAGATTGTCACCTTCCTCGCCATTGCCTCGATGGCGCTCGGGTCCTTCGCCGCAATCGGCCAGACCAACATCAAGCGCCTGATGGCCTACAGCTCGATCGGCCACATGGGCTATGCGCTCGTGGGCCTGGCGGCCGGGAGCGCGGAGGGGGTGCAGGGCGTAATCGTCTATCTCGCCATCTATCTCGCCATGACGCTCGGCACCTTCGCCTGCATCCTCGCCATGCGGCGCGATGGGAAGATGGTTGAGGAGATCAGCGAGCTTTCGGGCCTGTCGCGCACGAGTCCAGGGATGGCTTTCCTCTTGGCGATGCTGCTTTTTTCGCTCGCCGGCATCCCGCCCCTTGCAGGCTTCTTCGCTAAGTTCTACGTGTTCCTCGCCGCCATCCACGCGGGACTTTATGCACTTGCCGTCATCGGAGTCCTGTTAAGTGTCGTGGGTGCGTATTATTATCTTCGCATCGTCAAGATCATGTATTTCGACGACCCCGCCGAACGCTTCGAGCCTATGGACGCCTCACTCGCGACCGTGCTCGGGGTCACCGGGGCGTTCATTCTGCTCTACTTCGTTTACCCGGCGCCTTTGGTAGCACTCGCTGGAGAAGCTGCTAAGTCTTTATTCTAAATGAGCTTTATCTCTTCTCCCTCACCCAAATTGCCGAGCGGCTACCGGCTGCTGCGGATGGAGACGGTCGACTCCACCAACGCCGAGGCGAGGCGCCGCGCTCTCGCTGGCGAGCCTGGACCGCTGTGGATCTGGTCGGCCCGCCAATCCCAGGGGCGTGGCCGCGGCGGCCGTGAGTGGATCTCGCAGCACGGCAATCTCTTCGCGAGCCTCTTGGTCCGCGTGAACTGCTCTCTGCGGGTCGCCGGCCAACTTGCGCTTCTTGCCGGAATCATCAGCTTTGACACCATCGCCAAGTTGATTGCCTATGAGGGGCGCTCTGAGATTCTGCTCAAGTGGCCTAACGACATTCTGCTGGCCGGCGAGAAGGTGGCCGGCATGCTGCTGGAGAATGTCGGGAGCGCCAACGTGAGCCGCTCAATCGTCGTGATCGGCACTGGTATCAATCTCGCAAACCATCCCGAGAACCTGCCTCAGCCTGCGGTGAGCCTCGGCACTTACGGCATGATTGTCACGCCCGCCGACGCGCTCGAAACTCTTGCCGCAACGACGCATGAATGGCTCGGCCGGTGGGGAGAAGGCTCCTGCTTCCCGACCATTCGCCGCGCCTGGCTCGACCGAGCGGGTCCAACCGGCCGCCCCCTGACCGTGCGGGTTGGAAGTCAGGAGGCTGAGGGCGTATATGGCGGTCTCGATGCCGACGGCGCGCTCAGACTGCTGATGCCTGACGGCGGCGAATACCGCGTGACCGCGGGCGATGTGTTCTTCAGGCGGTGAGAGCCAGACCCCGCGAAATGTCCCGAAAATCAAACGGAAAAGGGGGCGAGTTCGTCTTCGTGCCGCTCGGCGGCGTGGGCGAGATCGGCATGAATCTTTACCTCTACGGCTACGGCAGCGAGGGATCTCGCGAGTGGTTGGTCGTCGACATGGGCGTGACCTTTGGCGGCGAGGCCGAGCCTGGCATCGACGTCATCCTTCCCGACATCAGCTTCCTCGCCGAGGAGAAGGGTAATGTCGTGGGCCTCCTGCTCACCCATGCCCATGAGGACCATTTCGGCGCGGTCGTCGATCTCTGGCCACAGCTCGACGGCGTTCCCGTCTACGCCACCCCTTTCACCGCCGAGATGCTGAAATCGAAGCTTTCGGAGCTGGGCCTCGCCGAGGGCTTCCCCCTCGAGCTCATGCCGCTCGGCGACCGCCGAATGATCGGCCCCTTCGACGTCGAGCTGATCAGCATGTCGCATTCGATCCCCGAGCCCTCCGCGGTCGTCATCAGAACGCCCCTCGGGGCAGCGCTTCATACCGGCGACTGGAAACTGGACGAGAATCCACTGACGTCAGCGCCGACCGACGAAGCCCGCCTCAAAGCGCTTGGCAACGACGGGCTCGCCGCACTGATCTGCGACTCAACCAACGCCGTGCGCGACGGCGTCTCGCCGTCCGAAGCTGATGTCGCTGTCACGCTGAACAACTTGATCGGCGAGTCGCGCCGGCGCGTTGCGGTGACGACCTTCGCCTCGAATGTCGCCCGCATCCGCTCGGTCGCCAACGCGACCCGGACCGCCGGCCGCGAGCTCGTGGTGGTCGGCCGTGCCATGTATCGGGTCATCGAGGCGGCGCAAGCGACCGGCTATCTCGACCAGGATCTCGCCTTCCACGACGAGACCGTCTTCGCCAAGCTGCCGCCACACAAGGTCGTCGCGCTGTGCACCGGCAGTCAGGGCGAGCCCCGCGCTGCCATGGCGCGCATCGCTCACGGGGAGCACCCTAATGTCTCGCTTGATCCCGGCGATCGCGTGATTTTCTCCTCGCGGACTATCCCCGGCAATGAGAAGGCCGTCTCCCGCGTGCTGAACGGACTTGCCGACCTCACCATCGAGGTCATCACCGACCAGGACGCCGCCGTCCATGTCTCCGGACACCCGCGGCGAGGCGAGCTCGAGCAGCTCTACAGCTGGGTGAAACCCAAGATCGCCATCCCGATGCACGGCGAGGGACGCCATCTTGAAGCCCATGCCAAGCTCGCCGAGCGGCTCGGCGTCACCGAGGTTGTCCGCGCCCGCAACGGCGTCATGGTGCGGCTCCTACCGGGCCCCGCCGAGATCATTGATGAGGTTCCGGTGGGGCGGCTTTATCGCGATGGCATGATCTTGACGCGGGAGGGCGACGGTCAGGTGCGCGAACGGCGCAAGCTGAGCTTCGCCGGCTCCATCGCCGTGTCGCTCGTCCTGTCCGAGAAAGGAGCACTCCTAGCCGACCCCGAGGTGGCGGTGACCGGACTTCCCGCGACTGACGCCCAGGGAACTCCGTTTTCGGACATTGTCCGGGACGCCGCGATCGGCACAATTGAGAGCATCCCCAAGCCAAGACGGAAGGATCAAGCCCTTGTCAGCGAGGCCGTGCGCCGCTCGGTGCGCGCCGCCGTCAACCAAGCCTGGGGCAAGAAGCCGATGTGCTCGGTGCTGCTGACGGTGCTATAGGCCCAATCGAGTTATGATTGAGTCCGTCATTGCGGGCTTGACCCGACAATCCATTCCACTGACCTTAGCTGAGCCGTGACGGCATGGATGCCCGGATCACGTCCGGGCATGACGGTTTTGAAAGAGGACATTCGATGATTGGCCGTTTGAACCATGTCGCCATCGCCGTGCCTGACTTGAAGGCAGCGACCGAAGTCTACCGCAACACGCTCGGAGCCAAGGTCTCAGAGGAGGTCGATCAGCCCGAGCATGGCGTGACCACCGTGTTCATCGAACTCCCCAACACAAAGATCGAGTTGCTTGGCATGCTCGGCGACAACTCGCCCATCGCGGGCTTCCTCGAGCGAAACCCGAATGGTGGCATCCATCATCTCTGCTACGAGGTCCCCGACATCAGGGAGGCGCGTGACCGGCTCTTGGCCCAAGGGGCGCGCGTTCTCGGCCAGGGCCATCCCAAGATCGGCGCCCATGGCAAGCCGGTTCTCTTCCTTCATCCCAGGGATTTCTGTGGCACACTCGTCGAACTCGAGGAGGGATAGACCGTGAATATTGCCTTCGCCGCTGCGATCTATCTCATCATATGGTGGACGGTCCTGTTCGCCATCCTGCCCTTCGGCGTGCGTACCCACGAGGAGATGGGGGAGGAGGCTGTTCCCGGTGCTGCGGAGAGCGCTCCGCACACGCCGCATCTCTTCTCCAAGGTTGTTGTGACCACGATCGTCTCGAGCATCGTCTTCGCCGTGGTCTACGTGATCATTGTGGAACGCGTGATCAGCCTCGACGACATCCCGTTCTTCCCTCGCTACGAACACCTTCAGTAACAGCGCAGGGACGGGGTTGGGTGCAGCCTCAAAAAAAAGCAAGGCCCGATCGACCTTGCTTCAGTAATGCGACTCCTTATCTCCGCTGCCTAGCGAGCTCGCCCATCCGTTTAGAAGATCGAGGTTGTAGACAAAGGAGCGGCGTCGCCCATGCTCCTACATGATCAGCGCGCCTGGAGTTACTTCCTCCCAAGACTTGGACCTGGTCCGCTTGAACCCGAGATCGTCACCGGTCCCGAACTCTTAAGACGTTGTATGTGAACCCTAACCGACGCGTGCCAAATTGTCACCATGATTATGGCTCGCCGCCGCAGATTTATGCGCGTGTACCCCCCTTGACAAAAAGGAATTGCTCGGAACCGCTTCGAAATTGAGCCTTGTTGCTGCCAAGAATCTCCGCAGGCTTTGCCTGTGGAATAGGCATGCTCACGATGCGAGCATTGTCTTTCCTCCGCACGTTGCTCGCGCTGGCGCGAGTTTTCTTCCATTGATCAAGGTGGCCGCGCCGGACGGTGCATGCCCGCAGGATTGCTTCGCCTGGTGAAACTGGCTATTAGCCGTTATGGCCGCTCCGTGGCGGAGCGTAGAAAAGCTCAATCTTCCAAGAAATTAGCTGGTTTTGGCTTGATGGCTCGCCCAATTAGGGTTCAGCCGGGGTTCATTGCTTTTCGTCGCACCCAAGCGCATGATGCGCGCAGCGCCCCAGGTGTTGCGACCTGAGGCGCCACGACTTGCCAAACCGCACCATCAGGAGAAAGCGCGGTATGACCGATTTTCACCTAGCACGAATCCGGCCGCTCGCGCCCTCCTGGCAACCCATGGAGGGATCATGAGCAACGTCATTGCATTTCCAGAGACCAAGCCTCGCGAAGCCGCGAAGTATTTCGTCACGAGCGCTCTCATCGAGGCGGATGCGCAGCTCTTGCAGGGCGATCTCGTTGCGTGCTGCTGGCTTCGCAAAGACGGCACATACGGAGACGTTATGTTTTGGCAATGGTGGGGACCTACGGGGCGAGACGGAAAGGGCCGGTTCGTCAAGAAGGGCAGTCCCTTAGAATGCTGCGAAGTAGGCGGTATGCCATTCCTGCTTAGGGACTTGGGGAAGGGCAGCTTCAGAATTTTGGGAAAAGTACTTTGGGGCAATAGTCCTGTTGAATGGACCCCAGGACTTTAACCGGCGCGCCCTTATTGCTTCCGCGGCGCGTCGTGAGTGGCGAATGCGCACTCTTTCAGGATCAAGATCATCTCGTCGATCACCAAGCCGTCCATAACCCCGCGGTTTTTCTCTAGGCCAGCGACCGCGTCATCTACCGCTTGCCTGATCTTCTTTTCGGAGGTTCCCTTCCGGCGCTCCTCGGCAAAGCCCTTTTTCCAGAGCCCGAACGTCGGTCCTAGTAGCGCGAATGCCCTCTCTCGCGCCCTGGCTCTTACAATCTGGTCCGTCATGAGAGAATCAACTTCCCTCCGTCGGCAATATATTGGTTTATCGAGGTTACAAGGCTCGCCACCTGGTCGCGGTTGAAGCTCTGCCCCTGAAGCTGAATGAAGATGGATTGCTGCTGGCCTGCGGCCGCGCCGGCTGCTTGACCTGCGCCGCCGGCGACGGGCGCGGAAGATGTTGAGATTGATCCTGCACCTCCGCCACTTACCGATGGTTTGGTCGACGTGCCAGGGGACGCGCTTTCGATTGTTGCAATCTGAGCCGCACCAGCCGCGGCAACCGAAGCGGCCACCGCAAAGTCGAGCGGAAAAAGCAGCTTCGGATCAGCAAATGCTTTGGTGATACCGGCCGCCGTGTTCACCACGGCGTTCGCGATAGCAATGGCCTTGTTGTCCTTGAAGGCGCCGGCAAGGTTTCCGGTGATCTGCGTTAGGCCAGCGCCCACGCTGTCAGCGAGTGAGGCGACGGCCGCTTCCTGAGCCTTGAAGGCCTGAGTATCAGTCAGGCCCTTGCCCGTCAGGTAACCGATATCCTGAAGCCTCTGTTTGTAGACGTCCAAGGGACTTTCGATCGACTTGATGATGGCGGGAAGAGCCTTCAAGGCGTCGGACCACTCCTTGGTCGGAGTGACGACGGCCTGCCAGAAGCCCGCACCGGCGCCGCCTTCGTCTGTCAGCTCCTTAAAGGCCGCATTGAACTGCGTGATGTGCTCTGCAACGAGCGTGGTGTTTGCGTCGACCTGCTTAAGGCTGTTGGCGTAGTTGAGGGCAATAGTGCCCAACGCCGACCATTGCTGCGAAGCGGCCAGCGCAACGATCTCCAGCGTGGTTTCGATCTTGTCGAGATATGGCAAAAGCTCTTTCACGGCCGTAATGGCTTCGCCGGTGCCCTCGCCGATTGCCAGTCCGAACTTCTTGCCTGCAACCGTCACGTCGTTCAGGTCGCCCTGCGTGATGTGTAATTTCTCGTTCAGGCCTTGGATGAAGCCCTGCGCGATGCCGAAGTCGAAAGCGTCCTTGAACGACGCCATATCCCGCTGAACTTTCTCGGCCGCATCGCCAAGGTCGCCGCCCATCGTCTTTGCGAGATCGAGCGAGCCCTCGACGAGCTGCTTGAGGCGATCAATGGCTCGGAGTCCGAAATCGCCAGCGAAAAGACCGCTCGCCAGCTTGGCGACGCTATCAAAGCTTGAGTGAAGCGAGCCGAGCTGCGCCGTCATATCGGCGGTATTTTTGGCGACGGCTTGAGCCGATTTGCCGAGATCCGAGATGAAGCTCGCCGAATTGAGCTCCAAATTTACCGAAAGGCTGCCAATCTGTGCCATCTAGTTTTCCTCATCATCTTCCCAGGGAACGCGGCCTGAGAATTGCCCGGCGTGGCGCGCCGCTCCCTTGGCCTCATATCGGCTCTGATTGGTGAGCCGCAGCTTGGTCGCCAGAGACGCAATCGCGCGGCCTTCCTTCTCCTGCATGGTCAGCAAGCGCTGATAGTCCTCGACGTTCACAGTCTCCGCGCACTGTATCTGCTCAATGAGCTGCGCGACGTGCCACGCGGCATCGACGTGACGGCAATACATGACGAGCAGCGCGTGGGTTTCGCGCTCGAACCAGTCGTAGGGCAAGCGGCCAACGACGGCGCGCCACTCCGCTGCCTGCCGCGGTGGCATATCAACCGGTGGTTCGGGCTTCTTGCGCTCCGGAAAGGCCAAAACCTCAAGGGAAGCGCCCGATTTTCGCCCTCGTTGTCTCATTTCCAGAAAACCTCCCGATAAGCAAAAAGTGGACATTTAGCACAACCAAACTGCCACGCCGGTCCTTACGCAAAGGCTGTAGCGATTTTGGTCCCCCCTACCCGGTATCAGCGTCGTTGGTGCTGTGCAGATGGCCATGCCATCTCGCGTTCTAGTTCCTCGCCTTCGAGCACGCGGACGTTGGTAGCGCAGGTGCGACCGTCACGACCGGTGCCTAGCTCATAGCGGACAACCGCACCCAGCTCAGGCTCGACGTTGCCATCCACATCCTTGATATGGGTGAACACGTTGACACCACCACCATGCGGTCGGACGAAGCCGTAACCCTTGCCGCTGTCCCAGTGAACGATCTCCCCGAGCGCTCCGCGCATATCAACCACCCACCAACATCACGGCCGCGCCGGCAGTGGTGGCGTCTCCGCACCCATGATGCACGACGTCGAAGCGGCAGCTCCCCAAAATGCCGAGCTGATCGGTGTCCAAGAAACGATGCGGCGTGATCTTGATGTTCACCTCGCGGCGCATCCCGATCATGCTTGACCGCTGCCAATCGGCCAGCACCATAATCGGCAAGCCAGTTAAGCTCGTCGTGGCGCTAGGCATGGCCGGCGCCAGCACAACTCTGTATCCCGCGAAGGCGCGGCGGTTCGCTTCGTCAACCATCTCGGCACCTGCCGTTGCGGCGAGGCGGACGCAAGTCAAGCCCCAGACTTTCGGGTGCATGGCGAGGACGGCGCCGGCATGAAACGCGGACGGCAAGGCTGCGATTAACGCGCCAATATCGTCGTTCGTCAGCGTCGCCAACGTATTGTGGCCGGTCGCCGTCACGGTCCCGCCGGGTTGGACCTTGTTGACGACGCCGGTCATCCCGCCATACGTGCTTGTGCCGTCGCCAGCAAAAAAGCAATTGTCCAACTCCTGCTCGAGCGCGTAACCCAAGCTGCTTGCAACAAAGTCGGCGAGCAGCGCGGCATCCGCGGCAACCTCGGTGCTTACTTTGATTAATGCCATTACTTTTTTCGGGACGAGCCCTATCAGGTCCGCGCTGCTCGTCACGTCGCTGTTGCTCAAGCCTTCGCCTGTGAAGCTCGTGACCACACCCGAGCCGAAGCGCGGGTATTGCAGCATGTCCGTTGTCATTGGCACGGTTTGCGCGAGACCGCGGGCGACCTTTATCGCGTCGCGAGTATCGGCGATGGCGTCTTCCCACTCGGTGGCGACGGTGAAGCCGCCGGCCGCGTCGATGGCGCCGCTCTGGGCGCGCTCGATATACCGCAGCAGGGTCTCGCCGGCCTTGCGGGCCTTGGCGATGGAGCTGAAGGCGCGAAGGTGGCACTTCGGTTCATCGGCCACGCCGCCGCGCGTGATACGATCCAGAGCGGCTTGGCGCTCGGCCCTAGTAGACGTGGGGACGGCTTTTGAGACCTTGGTGGATGGGTTCTCAGCTTCTAGCAGCGCCTCGAGCCACGCCCGACGGTCGGACTCGTAATTTCCGGTCCGCAGTATCGGCATTCGCATTTCACGTCTCCTACGGCAAAATCCCGGCTTGCTTGAACAGCACGCGAAGCTCTCGCTCGGCGAGCCACTTTTTCTCGACGGCCATCCTTACCCAGCGCGTCAGAAAGGCCTCACTGTGCTTCACATTCAGCTCCGCCCACTGAGAGCCAGGCAGCCCGTTTGCACCGGCCCCGGTTATCGCGTCGTAAGCGCGAAGCTCGAGCACCGCGCGCATCAGCTCGACAATGTGGCCGGTGATCCGCGTCATGATCTCGTCGCGGCCAGGCATTCGCTCTTCGGCGCGCCTTGCGTCTTCACTGCACTGCGCAACGCGAAGCCGCGCGTCGAGAGCTTCGAGCGCCAGGTCTATCGCCGCGCGCTCGCAATGCAAATTGTCCAACATCACGCCGGGCTCGGCGAACACTGGCGCCGTCTCGTTTGCGCCGTTGAGCAGCCGCTCAGCCTGTTGACGCGGAGAGATAGCGCCGCTGGTGCGCTTCACGCCGGCGCGTTCGAGCCGGACAATTTCAGCAGTCACGACATTGCGTCGCTCTTGAAGCTCGGTTTGGCGAGCGGCAATGGCGGCGGACGTGGGTGCGGCCGGCCCCAACAATGGAGAAAGGCCGGCCGCGGGTGAAGCGCTGCTGAAAGGAGAGCGCGCCTCGGGTGTCTTGCGGAGTTTGATCATGCCGCGACATTGCGCTGCTTCGGGGGGCGGATACGAGGGGGTGTCCGCTTGCGTCGGATTCGGCGCAAGTCGCTCTCGTCAAGTCCATGCCGATCGCGGAGCTCGGCAAGCGTGACGCCCGCGTCGAGCTCGGCCAGGACGGCAGTATCGTCGATCGCACCATGATCGGCGCCGGCCATGCCAACGAGGTAACGCCAAGCTTGCAGGATCTGCGGGTCGCCGGTCGCGGCAGCATGGCGCGCGAGTAGCTCGGCGAGCTCGGCGCGGAGCTGCTCAGCTGGCGTGGTCACGGGTTCGCTTCATTCCGTCTCAATTGCGCCTTGAGCCGCTCGTTCTCCGCGCGAGCTTCCTCTGCCACTGTGTTAGCCTCGGCCGCGACGAACGCCTGATCTTTCAGGGCGTCCTTGAGGTCGATTATATCGCGCTTCAAACGCTCAATTTCCGCGAGGGCTTCGTCGAGTTGCTGAGAGAGTTGGTCGGTCATGCCGGCGCCCGCCTGAGGAACGCGGGCATCTCGGGGAAGCCCTCTGCAGCTCGGGCCTCGGCCTCTTGGCGGCTTAGTCCGCCATCAAATTCAAGGATAGCTGCCCGCTCTTGAAACGCTGCACCTTTGCCTGAAACGTCCGTCACATCCGTCACATCCGACACAAAATTGTTTTCATTATCAAAAATGTGTCGGCTGTTACCCTTGTGACGGCTATCTGTGGCAGAGGGCAGATAACGGTTCCAGAAATCGGCAAAATCGGCGGCGGCGTAGCCTTTGGCTGTCCTGCCCTCGACACGGACGGTCTTGGACTTTATGCCATAATGTCTCAGTCGGCTTGCCAACCCCCTGTCATCGAGCGGCTTGCCGCGTATGTCCTTCCAGGGTGACTCGTCGCGGTCACGGAGACGCTCTAGCACGGTGATGGTCGCTAAGTGACTATTCTCGCCGAAAGCTTCTCTGACGTGGGCGAGCAGCTCGACGCCATGGGTTTGTCCTTCGTCCTTGGCGCGGCTCGTGAGAAAGACGGCGGCTGCGCGCGCCAGCTTCTGCCATTCGCCGCCGGCTTCGTCGGCAATGGCGATTAACGGTTCCCAACAGTCGGCCGCGCGATCCTCAATACCTGCCGGCAACTCGGGCTCAATGCCGGAAAGATCGTGCCCGGCGCACCATTCGGCTAAATCCTCTTTAATCTTCTTTCCAGCGTCGGCCTCATAGCGATACCGGAACGGCTTGACGGTCTCATCTGGCGATCGACGCTTCATGCGGATGAAGATCGAGCGCGAGGCGAGCGTGTCGGGCAGCTCGCGAAGCCCTGCGACGGCGACTGGAGCGAAGGCGTCTAGTTCTTCCGTCTCGACTTTTTTTCCGTTAGTGACGCAACGATGCACCTTGGCGCCGCGCCGGTAGCCTCCATTCAGGATGCTCCGCAAGTCCGCATTGGCCTCTTGCGCCTTGGCGTTGCCAAACACGCCGTCAATCTCGTCATATAAAATTGTCGGCCTTCCCTTGCTGATAAGCCGCACGATGACGGCCGGGGAGGCGCTGATCGACAAGATAGGGTCGGGCACGAGCAGCGCCGTCACCTCAAGAGCCCGCGTTTTGCCGGACTCCTTCTCTGCCGACATGAAGGCGAGACGCGGCGTCGTGTCGAAGCACTCAATCAGGTGAGTGTGGGCAATCCAAAGGACGTGCGCGACGAGCGCGTGTTCGCTTGGATATGCCACGAAGCGGCGAAGATAGTTTTCGACAAGGTCGAGGGGGGAATAGGTCATTAGAACGGGATATCCTCGTCCATGCCGGTCGGCGCAAACCGCGTGTCCGCGAACCACGCCTCACGAAATCCCAGAAGGTCATTCAGTGAAGTGCCTATGGCATCCGAGCCGCTTTGAACGCCATCGCGTTCCAGCTCATCAATTGACGCAATCAGATCAAGCGCCGACAATTTGATTTCGCCGGCCAGTTTCGCCCAATAATCACTTGCCCGGGCGGGCATGAGCTCTTCAATAAACTCGTCGAGGCCTTCTTCCGAGCCGCAAGGACAGTCAGCAGATTTGCAATGTGGAGTTTTCAGGCTCTTGCGCTTGGAGAACGGAACGGCAAACCAAGCCTTGATGCACTGCGAAGAGCAAAACGCAAACTCGAAGCGGCCGTCTTTACCGCAGTTTTGGCAGCAATCGTAAACCGGCTGTTTGAACCGCTCGCAAACGCGATAGGCATTATAATCTCGATGAAATTCTTCCTGCTCGCGCCGCGCGAGATTTGCGGTGATTGGGATTATTTTGCCCATGCTGCCGGCCTCCATTCATCGAGGACGGCATACGCCGCACGCAAGGCAGTTATCTGCTTTTCGATGTCATCGAGTGTCGCCCTGGTGAGCAGACCGGCGCCGGCGACTTCGATAAGGTCGACGGTGGCCTGCTTCCAGTGCTGGAGGAAATGCCGCACGCATTCCTCGCGAGCGCCTGGCCGCTGCATCGCCAGCCGCTCCTTGATGCGCTCCAGCTCTGAAATTAGACTGGCATCACGTGACCAGCCCTCGGGTGGAGAGCTATAGCGGCGTGCTTGCGTGTGCGGCGGCTTTGGCTTATCTGATTGGGTGATCGCGCCGCCAAGCCGATCCTTTTTGAGAGAGCCGCTTCCTGCCGGGGCGGCTCTTTCCACATTAGGCGGCGCGTTCATCAGGCGCCTCCATCAGCCGCTCGAGAGCAGCAAGCAATTTGCTTCGGCAGACGCGGGACACTCTCGGGGAGACGTGCACCGGGGCGGGATATCGGCCGGCCGCCGCGCCACGGTAATACGTTGCGAAATAAATCGGCTTCTCGTCGCCGCCGATAATGCGGCAAGCCTCATCAATCGTGATCATGTCGCTCATATTTCAAACCTCCAGCATCTTAGGTGAACGATGCAGCGAGGTTGCGCACGGACGCGCGAAGTGTCACGGCAACAAATGCGGCATTATTTGCAGGAGAAAAGGCGGACAGCTTCTCCGACCGTACGCTCGGCGCAAGCGTGCTCTCTGGCGGTTTGCTCGACCGCTTCCTCGTATGTTTTGCCCTCCATTGTTCGGAGGTCGTGCACGCGCATTGCCATATGACCCTGCTGGTACACCGTCACGGCGGGTCGACCGCGAGCGCGCCGCTGGAGTAACAAGTCTGCCGCAGAGTCGGGCGACCCAATCCGGGACAGGTCGAAAATGACGGAGCAGATAAGCGAGCTCCTCGCGCGTTCCCGGCCGAAATTTCATGCCTGGCGCATCGGCAGCACCTTGGCGCCGCCTCCGACAATGCCGGCAAGCCGATCGGCCCACAGCTCAAGCACGTCGCGCTTCTCGCGCGCATAATCGTGCTGGATATAGACCGACAACGTGACGCCGGCCTTGGTGACGCTACGGTGATTGATGACGTGACCGAGCACGATCGGCGCGACGCCGAGCTCGGCCATGCGCGTCACGACGGTTCGGCGAAGATCATGCGGTGTCCATTGTGCTATGCCGAAACTCGGGAGTGCGGCGCGGATGATCTTGTCGACCGCTTGGGTGCGCAGCTTCTCGCCGGCTGCGATCGTCTCGGCTAGGGCGAGCCCCGAAATCGGTGAGCGGTACGCCATGCGCGTGCTTGTTCTTGGAGCGTGCCGCGGTGATGGTCCAAAGCCGCTGCTTGGCGTCGAGTTCGTTGGGCGTGATACCAGCGACTTCGCCAACTCGCTGCCCGGTGAGCAGGCAAAGGCGAATAACGTTTTGCACTGTGGGCGAGCTCGGCAACGCCTCCGGTAGTGATTGCCAAAGCGTGCGGATTTCGTCAGCGGATAACACTCTCTCGCGCGGGCCCGGCGTCTGGGGCCGTCGCATCCCGCTAATGGGGTTCGCGTCCAAGTCGCCGCGCGCGACGGACCAGCGGATGAAGGCTCGGCAGTCCTCGAATACGCGAGCCGCCTGAACACGTGCCCCGCGGGCAAGCACGGCCGTCACGGCCCGATTGATGTCACGCCGATGCAGCTCCGCCAGCGGCACGCTCCCGATTACGTCGCGGATATTTCGATTGATCCGCTGCTCGGCAGCCTTCGCGCTTCGGAGATTAGGTCGGAGGTGCTGCGCATAATAGACGGGCAGGAGATCGCCCACAGTGCCGCTCTTGGTCGGCCGGGGGTCATCGCCCCCCCGAGCTCGGCTCTGGGCTTCCAGCGCGAGCCCACGGGCTTGAGCGAGGCTCACGCGGGGGTACTGGCCCAAGGTGATGCGGATGCGTCTACCGCGAGCCACCAAGAGAACGGCGAAACTCTTCACTCCTTTGCATGAGACGCGGAGCATGAGCCCCGCCGTCTTTTCGTCGGTGTAGTCGATGCGCTCGGGCGCTGGCTTGATGGTGGCGCAGAAGCGATCGGTGAGAGCGACGACCGGCAATTTTGTGAACCCCCAGGGTTCTTGAGCAGGCGCTTAGGCGAAATGCATTGCGACAATGTGCGATGCGCTGCTAAGGACTTTCAAGGTGTTCGTGTCGCTTGTCCACGCACGAAATTGCAGACAAGTGCAAAATAATTCCCTATTAGCCGCATTCTGAGGGCGGGCGGGAAGACAAGCCTTCCCGTTCATCGCAATAACGGCTCATCTCAAACGGGCGGAATCCCAACTCCGCCCTTAACGCCCGAAACGCTCCTATGCGCCTCAGCCGCTATTTTTTGCCGCTTCTCCGCGACGACCCAAAGGAAGCGGAGATCATCTCGCATAGGTTGATGTTGCGGGCGGGGCTCATCCGCCAGTCGAGCGCGGGCATCTATTCCTGGCTGCCGCTCGGCTTCAAAGTCCTCCACAAGATCGAGCAAATCGTGCGCGAAGAGCAGGACCGTGCGGGTGCCCTCGAACTCCTGATGCCGACTATTCAATCGGCCGAACTATGGAAGGAGAGCGGCCGCTACGAGGCCTACGGGAAGGAGATGCTGCGCATCGCCGACCGCCACGAACGCGAGATGCTTTACGGTCCGACCAACGAGGAGCTGATCACCGCGATCTTCCGCGACGCGGTGAAGTCCTACAAGGACCTGCCGCGCATCCTCTACCACATCCAGTGGAAGTTCCGCGACGAGATCAGGCCGCGCTTCGGCGTGATGCGCGGCCGCGAATTTTTGATGAAGGATTCCTATTCCTTCGATTTGACCGTCGAGGACTCGCGCAAATCCTACAACAGAATGTTCGTGGCCTATCTGCGCACCTTCGCTCGTATGGGACTGAAATCGGTGCCGATGGTCGCGGAGACCGGGCCGATCGGCGGCAATCTCAGCCACGAATTCATCATTTTGGCAGACACCGGGGAGAGCGAGGTCCATTGTCACAAGGACCTCATCGCCCTTGAGCCACCAGGCGCCGATGTCGATTATAATGGCGACCTGTCCGCCGTTGTCGAGGCCTTCACGAGCAAATATGCCGCGACCGCGGAGAAGCACGAGGCCGAGCGCTTCGCCAAGGAGGTGCCAGAGAGGGACCGCGTGACCGCGCGCGGCATCGAGGTCGGCCACATCTTCTTCTTTGGCACGAAATATTCCGAGCCCATGGGCGCGCGCGTGCAGGCGCCTGATGGCGAGCTCATCACGGTGCAGATGGGCTCTTACGGCATCGGCGTGTCGCGCTTGGTCGGTGCCATCATCGAGGCCTCCCATGACGATGCGGGCATCATCTGGCCAAAATCGGTAGCCCCCTTTGACGTCGGTCTGATCAATATGAAGGTGGGCGATCCCACGACTGACAAGGCCTGCGAGGACCTTTATGCGAGACTCGAAGCCGCAGGGATCAGCGTCCTCTATGACGACCGCGACGACAGGGCAGGGGCCAAATTTGCGGCTATGGACTTGATTGGCTTGCCTTTTCAGCTTGTCGTCGGGCCCAAGGGCCTCGCCTCTGGCGAGATCGAGCTGAAGGAGCGCGCGACGGGAGCCCGCCATAGTCTTACCTTCGAATCCGCCTTCAATCGGCTCGTCACGTCACAAGCGGAGACGAAGAGGGACGCGTCATGAGCGAAGCGCAGGGCACGCGGGCATTCTCGCCCTTCGAATGGATGGTGGCGCTGCGCTATTTGCGGGCGCGCCGCAAGGAGGGATTCATCTCGGTGATCGCCCTCTTCTCCTTCATCGGCATCAGCCTCGGCGTGGCGACCCTCATCATCGTCATGGCAGTGATGAATGGCTTCCGTCAGGAGCTGTTCAACAAGATGCTTGGGCTGAACGGCCATGTGGTGGTGCACAGCCTCTCGAACTTCACCGACTATGACGACGTGGCGAGCCGCATCCGCAAGGTGCCAGGCGTCAAATACACTTTGCCGCTGGTCGAAGGGCAGGTGATGATCACGACGCCAAACACATCGAGCGGAGCGCTCGTTCGCGGCCTGCGCGAGCAGGACCTGAAGGAGCTCAAGGCGGTTTCCAAGAACATCCGCTTCGGCACGCTCGACGGCTTCGACAAGCAGCCCGGCGTGGCACTCGGCAGCCGGCTTGCCAACGAGCTCAATGTCAGGGTCGGCGATCAGGTTTCGCTGATCACGCCGCGCGGGGCAGCGACCGCTCTCGGCACGGCGCCGCGCGTGAAGCGCTATCCGGTCGTCGCCATCTTCGAGATCGGCATGTCCGAATATGACGCGAGCATCGTGTTTATGCCGCTGAACGAGGCGCAGCTTTATTTCAATCAGCCTGGCAGCGTGACGGTTCTCGAAGTCGTGCTCGATTCCCCTGACGAGGTCGGCGCCGTCTCGCCGAAGATCATCAGCGCCGGCGGACCCAGCATCTATGTGAGCGATTGGCGGCAAAGGAACGCCACCTTCTTCACCGCGCTCCAGGTTGAGCGCAATGTCATGTTCCTCATCCTCGCGCTTATTGTCCTCGTCGCAGCGCTGAACATCATCTCCGGCCTCATCATGCTGGTGAAGGACAAGGGCCACGATATCGCCATCTTGCGCACCATGGGCGCTACGCGCGGTGCGGTCATGCGCATCTTCTTCATCACCGGCGCTTCGATCGGCACTGTCGGCACGTTTGCCGGCTTCCTACTCGGCGTGCTGGTCTGCCTCAACATCGAACGGCTGCGCGAGCTGATTGGCTGGATCACCGATACCGACCTGTTTTCCCCCGAGCTCTATTACCTCTCGCAACTGCCGGCCGAGATGGATTCTGGGGAGACAACGGCTGTGGTGGTCATGGCGTTGGTCTTGTCCGTCCTCGCCACGCTTTATCCGTCCTGGCGAGCCTCGCGACTCGATCCGGTTGAAGCCTTGCGCTACGAATAGGGCTCGCGGTGGATACCCTAAGATCTCAACCGCTGCTTCGCCTCGAGCGTCTCGGGCGCGCTTATACGCAAGGAAACCGCCGCATCGATGTATTGAGAGGAGCGTCTGCCGCCTTCTACCCTGGTGAGACGGTTGCTCTCCTCGGCCCTTCTGGCGCCGGCAAGTCGACGCTTCTTCACATCGCGGGACTGCTCGAGCGTCCCGAGACGGGCGCTGTGATCATCAACGGCGTGGACTGCGGCAAGCTCTCTGACAACGAGCAGACGCGCATGCGCCGCATGGAGGTAGGCTTCGTTTATCAGTTCCACCATCTTCTGCCCGAATTCTCGGCGCTGGAGAATGTTGTGCTGCCGCAGCTCATCCTCGGTCTCACGCGCGAAAAGGCCGAGGAGAGGGCACGCGAGCTGTTGAGGTCACTTGGGCTCGACGAGCGCTGGGACCACCGCCCGGCTCAGCTCTCTGGCGGCGAGCAGCAGCGCGTCGCGATCGCCCGCGCCGTTGCCAACAATCCCAAGGTGCTCCTCGCCGATGAGCCCACCGGCAATCTCGATCCGCCCACGGCCGAGCGTGTGTTCGAGCAGCTTTTGCGCCTGGTGCGGAGCTCGGGCGTTGCGGCCGTGGTCGCGACCCACAATCTCGACCTCGCCGCGCGCATGGATCGCACGCTTCGCCTCACTGACGGCACCCTCGTCGAGGAGGAGATGGTCGTGGCGAAGATCGCCGGCAGTTGAGTCATCAACGACCCGCGTGAATCGGGATAACTCAGCATAATCAATCGCCACGCCTCCAGGGTTCAATGCAGCTCTTGCTTGTTTCATGTGGAACAAAATAGGAACATAATCAGTGTCGATCGTGTAAACGGTGGAAATGTCGGGTCCGGTGACGGACATCGCTTGTACCGAATCCTTAGGCAGGGACTCTTGCGGTAATGGAGAGAGCGGCTCAGCCAAACCAGCCCTTCGTGCACCTGCGCACGCACTCTGCCTATTCGCTGCTCGAGGGTGCGCTGACGATTCCGAAGCTCGCAGCGCTCGCAAGTGGAGACGGCACGCCAGCGCTTGCCCTCACCGATTCCAACAATCTCTTCGGTGCACTCGAATTTTCCAAGGCGCTCGCCGAGGTCGGCATTCAACCCATCATCGGAGTGACACTTTCCCTCAGCTTCGCCTCGGAGAAAGACGCAAGCCCGACCGGCTGCGAGATCAAGGGGCCCCGCACCGACGGTCGCATCGCGCTCCTTGCCAAGGATGCCAGCGGCTACGCCAATTTGATGCGGCTCTCGACCAATGCCTATTTCACCGCCGCGGACACGGGCGAGGTGGTCACCTCGATCGCCGATCTGGCGGCCCATGCGGAAGGTCTGATTGCTCTGACCGGCGGACCTGAGGGGGTCATTGATCTCGCTCTTGCCGATGGGAATCCTGAGCTCGCGCGGAACAGGCTCGAGACTTTGAAAGCTACGTTTGGCGACAGGCTCTATGTCGAGATCCAGCGCCACGGCCTACCGCAGGAGCGGAACGTCGAGCCCGCGCTTCTTCGCCTCGCCTACGACCTTGATCTTCCCATCGTCGCCACCAACGAGCCTTATTTCGCGAGTGCCGACGATTTCGAGGCACACGATGCGCTCATCTGCATCGCCGAAGGAAGCTATGTCGCGGTCGACGACCGGCGGCGCTTGAGCCCCGAGCACTATTTCAGGTCCTGCGCCAAAATGCGCGAGCTCTTCGCCGATCTCCCGGAAGCGCTCGACAACACCATCGAGATCGCCCGCCGTTGCGCCTACCGACCCAAGGAGCGCGAGCCGATCCTGCCGCCCTTCTTATCTGACGGGGACTCAGTGACAGCCAGCACTGAGACCGAGGCGGCTGAGATGAGGCGCCAAGCCGAGCAGGGGCTGAAAGAGCGCATTGCCCAGCACGGGGTCGCGCCGGGCGAGGCAGCGAAGGCCTACGAGACGCGTCTAGCATTTGAGCTCGATGTCATTACTAGCATGAATTATCAGGGTTATTTTCTTATCGTCGCGGATTTCATCAAATGGGCTAAGGCGCAAGGAATCCCCGTCGGCCCGGGCCGCGGCTCGGGTGCCGGCTCGCTCGTCGCCTACGCGCTTACCATCACCGATCTCGATCCCATCCGCTTCGGGCTTCTGTTCGAGCGCTTCCTCAATCCCGAGCGCGTGTCGATGCCCGACTTCGACATCGATTTCTGCCAGGATCGTCGCGACGAAGTGATCACCTATGTGCGCGAGCGCTACGGCGCGCACCGTGTGGCGCACATCATCACGTTCGGCAAGTTGCAAGCCCGCGCAGTCCTGCGCGATGTTGGTCGCGTGCTGCAGATGCCCTACGGCCAGGTCGATCGGCTGTGCAAGCTCGTGCCGATGAACCCCGCCAACCCCGTCACGCTACCGCAAGCAATCGCCGCTGAGCCTAGGCTGCAAGAAGCGCGCGACGCCGAACCGATCGTGGCCAAGCTGCTCGACATCGGCCAGCGGCTCGAAGGGCTTTACCGCCACGCCTCAACCCATGCCGCGGGCGTCGTCATCGCCGATCGTCCGCTGATCGACCTCGTGCCACTCTATCGCGACTCGCGCGCCCAGCTTCCTGCGACGCAATTCAGCATGAAATGGGCGGAAGCGGCGGGCCTGGTGAAGTTCGACTTTCTGGGGCTCAAGACGCTGACCGTGATCGAAACGGCACGGAAGCTGATCGCCCGCAAAGGCATCGCCATCGACCCGGCGACATTCCCTCTCGACGATCCGGCATCTTTCGCACTCCTCCAACGCGGCGACACGGTGGGCGTGTTCCAACTCGAAGGTCAGGGCATGCGCGACGCGTTGCGCAAGCTGAAGCCCGACCGCTTCGAGGACATCATCGCCATCGTTGCGCTCTACCGGCCTGGCCCGATGGACAACATCGACTCTTACGTGAACCGGAAGCACGGGCGCGAAGGGATCGAGAGCCTGCATCCGATGATCGAGCCGATCCTGAAGGAGACCTACGGCGTCATCATCTATCAGGAGCAGGTGATGCAGATCGCCCAGGTGCTGTCCGGCTTTACCCTCGGTCAGGCCGACGTTCTCCGCAAGGCCATGGGCAAGAAGATCAAGAAAGAGATGGATGCGCAGAAGACGCGTTTCGTCGAGGGCGCAATCAAGAACGGCGTCGACCGCGCCCGTGCCGAATATATCTTCGAGCTGGTGGCCAAGTTCGCCGGCTACGGCTTCAACAAATCCCATGCCGCAGCCTATGCGCTGATTGCCTATCAGACCGCCTATCTCAAGGCGAACCACCCGACCGAGTTCATCGCGGCATCGATGACGCTCGATATGGGCAATGCCGACAAGCTGAATGCTTTCGCGCAAGAAGCGCGCCGCTTGGGCCTGCGTGTCGAGCCTCCATCTATCAACCATTCGGAGGTCGGCTTCGTGCCGAGTGACGGTGCCATTCGCTATTCACTCGCGGCGGTGAAGAATGTCGGACGCCAAGCAGTCGAGCATCTTTGCGAGGAACGCGCGGCGAGGGGAGCATTCCGCAACGTGTCCGACTTCGCCCGCCGCATCAATCCGCGTCTTCTCAACAAGCGCGCGCTCGAGACCATGGCCGCGGCCGGCGCGCTCGACGAGCTCGGCATCGACCGCGCCACGGCGCTCGCCAATGTCGACCGGCTGATCGCCGCCGGCAACCGCTCGCTCGAGACGGCGGCCGAAGGCCAGGACGATCTCTTCTCCGGCGCCATGCATGCTCCGGCGCCGATCGAGCTGCGTTCCGCCAAGCCCTTCGTTCCGACCGACATGCTGTCGCGCGAGTTCGAGGCGATCGGTTTCTTCCTCACCGGCCACCCACTCGACGAC
Organism: uncultured Alphaproteobacteria bacterium; assembly: GCA_963732205.1. GTDB lineage: Bacteria > Pseudomonadota > Alphaproteobacteria > Rhizobiales > Methyloligellaceae > Methyloceanibacter. The sequence continues at coordinate 19,506 of CAVSYE010000003.1, read as the reverse complement.
TACAAGGAAGTGCTCGAAGCACTCGGCGCCGAGACGTGGGCTGAGTTCGCTGCTAAAGCGCGCATGCGCCGCGTGGTTGGCACGCTCGCCGGCACCGTGCTCCACGCGCGCGAGCGCAAGGGCAAGACCGGCAACGCTTATGCCTTCGTCGCCTTCTCGGATCCCACCGGCCAATTCGAGGCGGTGATCTTCTCCGAACTGCTCACCGCCTCGCGTGCTCTGCTTGAGCCGGGCACCGCGGTGTTGCTCAGCGTCGAGGCCGAGGCCGACAGCGAGGCCATCAAAGCGCGCGTCCAAACCGTGATCTCGCTCGAGAAGGCGGCAGAGGCGCGCCACGCCGGTATGAAGGTCTATCTCGACGACACGCGCGCTCTCGGCCCGCTCGTCGAGCAGGTCGGGGGCGGAGGAGGCCAGGGTCAGTTTCGGCTCGTGCTCCGTCTCGACGACCTCTCGCGCGAGGTCGAGTTCGTGCTCCCGCAAGGGATCGACGCCACGCCGAAGCAGCGGAGCGCGCTCAAGGTGGTCGAGGGCGTCTTCTCGATCAGCGCGCTCTGAAAACGCCGCAAGACTTCAACTTCCGAAGACCGCTAGCCCTTGCCAAAGGCGGATGCGGTCCCTATAAACCGCCCATCTCACACGCGCGGCCTAGCGTCTCACAGGCATCACAGCCTTTGCGCTCGCTCCGGTGACTGGCCTCCAGTCTCTTACCCCGCGGCGGCAGAACCGGAAAAAGGAGTCAGCAGGCCCATGGCACTGCCTAATATTACTATGCGTCAGCTCTTGGAGGCTGGCGTGCATTTTGGTCATCAGACCCACCGCTGGAACCCGAAGATGGAGCCGTTCATCTACGGCTCTCGCAACAATATTCACATCATCGACCTCACCCAGACGGTGCCGCTTCTGCACCAGGCGCTGGTGACGGTCTCTGACGTCGTCGCCAAAGGCGGCCGCGTCCTCTTCGTCGGCACCAAGCGCCAAGCCTCGGAGGCCGTCGCCGACGCGGCCAAGTCTTGTGCCCAGTATTACGTCAATCACCACTGGCTCGGCGGCACTCTGACCAACTGGCGGACGATCTCGAATTCGATCAAGCGCTTGAAATCGCTCGAGGAGCTGCTGGCCGGCGAGACCCACGGTCTCACCAAGAAGGAGCTGCTCCAGCTCACGCGCGAGAAGGACAAGCTCGAGCGCTCGCTTGGCGGAATCAAGGACATGGGCGCCCTGCCCGACCTCCTCTTTGTGATCGACACCAACAAGGAGTCGATCGCGATTGCCGAGGCGCGCAAGCTGCATATGCCGGTCGTGGCGGTCGTCGATTCGAACAGCGATCCGGAGGGTATCAGTCATCCGATCCCCGGCAATGATGATGCTGGGCGCGCCATCACGCTTTACTGCGATCTGATCTCGCGTGCAGCGATTGACGGCATCGAGCGCGCTCAAGGCGCGGTCGGAATCGATCTCGGTGCAGCTGACGAACCAATCTCTGAGCCAGAGCTCGAGGGCGAGGATGCCGCGCAGCGCCCGGCAGCGAGGCCCGACCGCCGCAAGAAGCCGGCTCGCGAGGTGAAAGGTAATGGCAAGGGCCGGCCCGATCGCCGCGGGCCCCGCAAAGGCAGGGCTGAAGGGGCTGGCCAAGGCGCCGCGCGAGACGAATAGCACCACGCCGCCTCGCGATGCGAGGCAGCCAGTAATTAGAGGAACGGCATGACCATTACCGCAACCATGGTCAAGGACCTGCGCGAGAAGACCGGCGCAGGCATGATGGATTGCAAGGCGGCGCTTGCCGAGACGAGCGGCAACATGGAGGCTGCTGTCGATTGGCTGCGCGCCAAGGGCCTCGCCAAGGCGGCCAAGAAGGCTGGTCGTGTCGCTGCCGAAGGCCTGATCGGGCTAGCCGCCGACGCAAAGCATGCAGCGCTCGTCGAGGTCAACTCGGAGACCGACTTCGTCGCGCGCAACGAGACGTTCCAGACGATGGCACGCGGCATCTCCGAAGCAGCACTCGGCGCCAAGGGTGATGTCGACAAGCTCGGCAAGGCCAAAGTCCCTGGCGGCAAGGAGAGCGTTGCCGATACCATCAAGGAGATGATCGGCACCATCGGCGAGAACATGAGTCTCCGCCGCACAGCCTATCTCGAAGTGAAGAACGGCGCGGTTGCAAGCTACATCCACAATCAGATGGCGCCCGGGCTCGGCAAGATCGGCGTCATCGTCGCGCTCGAGTCCGCAGGCAATGTCGAGGCGCTCAAGAGCTTCGGCCGTCAGATCGCCATGCACATCGCGGCGGCCAACCCGCAAGCGGTCGACGTGGAGAGCCTCGATAAGGCGTTGGTTGATCGCGAGCGTGCCGTGCTGATGGAGCAGGCGAAAGAGTTGGGCAAGCCCGCCAACGTCATCGAGAAAATGGTCGAGGGGCGACTTCGGAAGTTCTACGAGGAGGTTGTGCTACTCGCCCAAGCCTTCGTGCACGATCCCGATACGACCGTGGCGAAGGCCGTCGTCGCCGCCGAGAAGGCCTCTGGCGCTCCGATCAAGGTCAAAGGGTTCTATCGCTTCGCGCTCGGCGAGGGCATCGATCGCTCGAGCGAGGAAACAGCTTAAGGATCACTTTGCGCCTGCCGTCCGTGGTTATAATGCCTCGGGGTAGGCTTACCGGCGAGCGGGGAGGTGAGGCTGATGGCAGGGACGGCAGCGGCCAAGAACCTCCGCTTTCGGCGCATCCTGCTCAAGCTGTCGGGCGAGGCGCTCGCTGGCGACAAGGGCTACGGCATCGATCTCGACGTAATCGCTCCGATTGCCCGCGACGTCGCTGCCGCAGCCGCGGCTGGCGCCGAGATCTGCCTCGTGGTCGGGGGCGGCAACATCTTTCGTGGGCTAATGGCGGCAGAGGTCGGCATCGACCGCGCACACGCCGACTATATGGGCATGCTGGCCACGGTGATGAATGCGCTCGCTCTTCAGGCGTCGATCGAGCGAGAGGGACGCCCAGCGCGTGTACTCTCGGCAATCGCCATGCCCACGATCTGCGAAGTCTATATCCGCGATAAGGCGCTCGACCACCTCGACAAGGGCAGGGTTGTCATCTGCGCCGGAGGCACAGGAAATCCTTATTTTACCACCGACACGGCCGCCGCACTTCGCGCCGCCGAGATGGGCTGTGACGCGCTGCTCAAGGCAACTCAAGTCGACGGCGTCTACGGTGCCGACCCGAAAAGCAATCCTAATGCCAAGCGCTATGACCGCCTGAGCTACGACGACGTTCTTAAGCAAGATTTGCGCATCATGGATGGTGCCGCAATCGCTCTTGCCCGGGACAATCGAATTCCGATAATTGTGTTTTCCATCAAGAGCCAAGGCAGCTTGGCTCTTGTGCTGCAAGGAAAAGGCTCCTCGACCACGATCGACGGGGGAAGAGGAGCTTGAGGATACGCTCGGCTTGTTCGCAGCAGCGGAAGTAGCTCATCTCTGACCTCGGCTTGATGAAAGGGCGGGGCGCGAGACAGCAGGGAAGGCGAAATGGCTAGCTTCGACCTGAAGGAGATCGAGCGGCGGATGCGGGGCGCACTCACCGCGCTCAAGGGCGAGTTCGGCGGCTTGCGCACCGGCCGTGCCAATGCGAGCCTGCTCTACCCGATCATGGTCATGGCCTACGGCAACCCCATGGCGCTCAATCAGCTCGCCACCGTCAACGCGCCGGAGTCCCGGCTGATCACGGTTCAGGTCTGGGACCGGAGTCAGGTAGGCGCCGTCGAGCGCGCGATCAGGGAGAGCGATCTCGGACTGAACCCGGTGGTCGAGGGCCAGCTCCTGCGCCTGCCGATCCCTGAGCTTAATCAGGAGCGCCGGCAGGAGCTCGTCAAGGTCGCTCACAAATATGCGGAAGCGGCGCGTGTCGCGGTCCGCAATGTCCGCCGCGATGGCATGGAGCATCTGAAGCGCGCCGAGAAGGATCACGAGATGGGCAAGGACGAGCACCATGCGCTTTCGACCAAGGTGCAGGACTTGACCGACAAGATCATCAAGGAAATCGACGAGGCCCTTGCGAGCAAGGAAGCCGAGATCATGCAAGTCTAATTGGGTAGGGCGATCAGATCATCCCTTTTACCCTCAACCGGAGCAGCCGACCGTGACGCTGGCGATGGATAAGCTTGCCTTCAAGGCGACTGACAGGCCTGTCGCCTGTCATATCGCCATTATCATGGACGGAAACGGGCGCTGGGCGGCCGAGCGCGGTCTGCCACGGACCGAAGGTCACCGCCAAGGAGTTGAGAGCGTCAGGCGTACCGTCAGCGCCGCGCAGGAACTTGGCATCACTCATCTCACTCTGTTCAGCTTCTCGTCTGAGAACTGGACACGGCCACGGCAGGAGATCAACGACCTGTTCGGGCTACTGCGCCGCTTCATCCGCCGCGATCTCGCCGATCTGCATAAGAATGGAGTGAAGATCCGCGTGATTGGCACGCGCGAAGGACTTGAGCTCGACCTGCTCCGGCTGATCGACGACGCCGTCGAGCTGACCAAGGATAACACGGCTCTCAACCTTACCATCGCTTTCAACTACGGCGCCCGTGACGAGATCGCCCGCGCCGCACGCCGCATCGCCGAAGACGTTGATAAGGGCGTGCTCGCTCCCGCCGAGGTAACGGAGGAGCGGTTCGCCACCTATCTCGACACGGCCGGACTGCCAGATCCCGACCTCCTCATCCGCACAAGCGGCGAGCTTCGCCTCTCGAACTTCCTGCTCTGGCAGGTCGCCTATAGCGAGTTCGTCTTCGTCGACTGCTACTGGCCCGACTTCTCGCGCGAGCAGCTTGAGGCGGCGCTCGTCGAATATCAGCGGCGCAGTCGCCGCTTCGGCGGAACCTCGGCGAGATCCACCGCGTGACGCGGACTGGAACGCTTCCCGACAAAGACCGCGGCGGAGCGGCGAGACAGAAATCCGAGGTGCTGCTGCGCATCGCTTCGGCGATCGTGCTCGCCGCCTTGGCGCTCGGCGCCGCCGTTGTGAGCCCGTGGAGCTTCCTCGTCCTCGTGATCCTCTGCGGCATCATTGTCGCCTGGGAATGGGGGCGACTCGTCAGGGGCGAGGGGCTTGATCGCATCGCCATCCTCGAAGCGACCGCCGTTGCCGCTGTCGCCATTCTGCTCACGCTCGGGCGCGGCGATCTCGCGGCTCTCGCTCTTGCCGTTGCGGCCGTAGCGGTTGCTCTTTTGAGTCGATCTTCAGGCCGCTCCGCCTGGTCGCTCGGTGGGCTCCTCTATGCGGCGCTCCCTGCAGCGGCGCTCGTCTTTCTCCGCAGCGATCCTTCGCTCGGCGCGATTGCCGTGCTCTATCTTTTCGCCGTGGCCTGGACCACGGATACGGCGTCTTACGCAGCCGGGCGCCTGATCGGCGGACCCAAGCTCGCGCCGCGCATCTCGCCCCACAAGACCTGCAGCGGGTTTCTTGTCGGCGCTTTGACGCCCGCGGTTGTCGGCTATGCTTTCGCCCTTGCGCTAAAGGGCACGTCGGCCTGGCGGCTTGCCCTGGTAAGCGTCGCGCTCGCCCTCGCTTGTCAGCTCGGAGACCTCCTGGAAAGCGCGGCCAAACGCCATTTTGGGGCCAAGGACGTGAGCCACCTTATCCCAGGTCATGGTGGACTCCTCGACCGGATCGATGGTCTTCTTATAGCCGCGATCCTGGCGAGCCTGATCGCGCTTCGCGATTCGGCCAGTCCCGGCCGCGGACTGCTCATTTGGTGAAGGAGCGCCGTGCTTCAGTCGCCCACATCGCTCACCCGAGCTCACGAACAGCGAGCCAAGACGCCACGGCGCATCACCGTGCTCGGCGCCACCGGATCGATCGGGGAGAGCACTCTCGATCTGATCGGGCGAAACGCCTCCGCCTATGCGGTGGTCGCACTGACCGGCGGACGGAATGTCGGCCGCCTTGCCGAGCTCGCTATTCTGCATCGCCCCGAGCTGGCCGTAGTAGCCGATCCCCACTGCTATGCAGAGCTCAAGGCCGCTCTTGCCGGGAGCGGTATCGAGGCGGCCGCCGGGGAAGAAGCCCTGCTCGAGGCCGCGCGGCGCCCGGCCGATTGGGTCATGGCGGCGATCGTCGGCGCCGCCGGGCTTAAGCCGACGCTCGAAGCAGTGCGCCAGGGGACTGCGACGGCAATCGCCAACAAGGAGTGTCTCGTCACGGCCGGTGCGATCTTCATGGCCGAGGTCGCGCGCTCAAGGACGACTCTCCTTCCCGTGGATTCGGAGCATTCGGCGGCATCGCAAGCCATGGTCGGGGCACGGCAGGAGCGCATCGAGCGCATTTGCCTCACGGCTTCTGGTGGTCCATTCCGCTCCTGGAGCCTCGCTCAGATGGCCGACGCGCGCCCAGAGCAAGCTCTCAAACACCCCAACTGGTCGATGGGGGCAAAGGTCACGATCGAACTCGGCGACGCTGATGAACAAGGGACTCGAGCTTATCGAGGCGCACCATCTCTTCTCGCTCGCCCATGACAAGCTCGAGGTTTTGATCCATCCCCAATCGATCGTGCATTGCCTTGTCTATCTCAGCGACGGCTCGGTGATCGCGCAGATGAGCTGCCCCGATATGCGCACGCCGATCGCCTATAGCCTCGCCTGGCCTGAGCGCATGCACGTGCCGAACGGCCGCGTCGATCTCGCCGCGCTCGGAGCTCTCACCTTCGAAGCGCCTGACCCAACTCGCTTTCCCGCGCTTAGACTTGCGCGCGAGGTGCTCGAAACAGGGGGAAGCGCAGCCACCGTCCTCAATGCCGCAAACGAGGTTGCGGTCGAAGCCTTCCTCGCCAAGCGGATCGGCTTCCTCGCCATTGCCGCTCTCGTCGAGGCGACTCTTGCCGCAAGCCCCAATCTGGTCGCCTCCGCTCCGGCCACGGTAGAAGGTGTTCTCGGGGTCGATTCTGAAGCTCGGGCCACCGCGCGCGCGCTGCTCAGCCGGTTTGCATTGGCGGGCTAGGGCGGGCTAAGAAGAGCCAAATTTTAGAGGTAACTTGCCCTATGGACACAATTATCAAGCTCTCCGTCTTCGGCGATACCTTGCTCGGTTATGTGCTTCCCTTCCTTTTCGTTTTGACCGTCGTGGTATTCGTCCACGAGCTTGGCCATTTCCTCGTGGCGCGCTGGTGCGGGGTTGGCATCCAGGCCTTCTCGATCGGCTTTGGACCTGAGATCGTCGGCTTCAATGACCGGCATGGCACGCGGTGGAAGATCTCGTGGATCCCGCTTGGCGGCTATGTGAAGTTCATCGACGACGAGAACGCGGCGAGCGCCGGCGGCGGTCGCAGAACTTTGGAACAGCTCTCCGAAGAGGAACGCAAGCGAAGCTTTCGGGGCAAATCGCTTGGCCAACGTGCGGCCGTGGTTGCCGCAGGCCCGATCGCCAATTTCCTCCTCGCCATCGTCGTCTTCACCGCGATCTTCGGCGTGTTCGGCGAACGCATTACCACACCCAAGGTCGACGTCATCAACCCTGGAAGTGCGGCGGAGAAGGCCGGCTTCCTGCCGGGGGACTTGGTCGTCAGCATCGACGGCACGGCCATCGAGACCTTCGCTGAGATGCAGCGCATCGTGGCCATGAGCCCCGGTCAGCCTTTGCATTTCGTAGTGAACCGCAGCGGCAAGACGATCGACATCACTGCGACACCGGAGCTCAAGACGATCACCGATCGATTCGGCAACGAGATGCGGCTGGGATTGCTCGGCATTCAGCGGAAGGCGGCGCCCGATGAGTGGGTCTTGAAGCGTCATGACCCCGTCACCGCCTTCGTCATGGCGGTGAAGGAGACCTATTTTGTCATCTCGCGGTCGCTCGGCTATCTGTTCGACGTGGTGACCGGAAGAGAATCGGCTGATCAGCTGGGCGGCCCGCTCAGAATCGCGCAAGTCTCAGGCCAGGTTGCCAGTGCCGGATTCTTGGCGCTTCTCAATCTCTGCGCGATTATTTCCGTCAGCATCGGTTTGATCAATCTATTCCCTATCCCAATGCTCGACGGGGGCCATCTGCTGTTCTATGGAATTGAGGCGCTGAGGGGACGCCCGCTCAGTGAAGGGACCCAGGAAGTGGGCTTCAGAATCGGCCTCGCTTTTGTCTTGATGCTAATGATCTTTGCAACCTGGAATGACTTGATCCACTTGAAATTCTTATGAGAGTAGCGTCCCAGAACGAGACTCATGGCGGGGGCCGACGGTCCCCGCTGTCATAACCGGGCTGGAACCAAAAAACGGCCACAAAACAATGGCCAGTTTCAGCCTTAAAGCCGGAGCGGCGGCGGGGATCGGCTCGAGGGGAAGACACCAGTAATGGTGCGGTGGACGTTTGCCAGAGGGCTGTTCGCAGCCCTCCTTGTGTTGAGTAGCGTCCCGCTCTCGCTGGGTCTCAGCGCGGGTCTTGGCGATCTGTCCGCCCATGCGCAGGGCGTGATCCAGACCATCAACGTCGAAGGCAACAGACGTGTCGAGCCGGAGACGGTCCGCTCCTACCTCACCTTCACGGCCGGCGACGTTTATGATCCTGCCAAGATCGACGAATTGCTGAAGGCACTTTTTGCCACCGGTCTGTTCCAAGACGTGCGCATTCGGCGCGAGGGAGCGAAGGTCATCATCGTCGTCGTGGAAAACCCGATCGTCGCCCGGGTCGCCTTCGAGGGGAATCGCGAAGTCGAGGACGACACTCTCGCCTCCGAGGTTCAGCTGAAGGCCCGCGCGGTCTACACCCGCGCCCGGGTTCAAGCCGACGTGCAGCGCATTCTCGACGTCTATCGCCACCAGGGCTATTACGCCGCCGCCGTCAATCCTCAGATCATTAAGCTCGACAACAACCGCATCGACGTGGTGTTCGAGATCAACGAGGGGCCGACCACCAAGATCAGGGCCATCAACTTCATCGGCAACGAGGCGTTTAGCGATTCGCAGCTCAGATTCGTGATCTCGACCACGCAGACCAACCTTCTCAGCTTCCTCAAGAACACCAACGTCTACGATCCCGACCGGCTCAGCCTAGACCGCGAGCTGTTGCGCCAGTTCTATTTGAAGAACGGCTATGCCGACGCCCGCATCGTCTCGGCAACCGCCGATCTCGACAGTGACGGGCGGGGCTTCTTCATCACCTTCACCATCAGCGAGGGGGCGCGCTACCGCTTCGGCAACATCGACGTGGAGAGCGCACTGCCGTCGCTCAACGTCGATGCTTTGCGGGGCGCGATCCTGACGAGAAGAGGCCGCGTTTATAACGCCGAAAGGGTGGAGAAGACGGTCGAAGCGCTGACGATCGAGGTCTCGCAACAGGGCTATGCCTTTGGCCAAGTCAGGCCGCGCTTCGAGCGCGACGAGGCGACCCATACCATGGGCATCGTCTACGTCATCGAGGAGGGGCCGCGCATCTATATCGAGCGCATCAACATCGTTGGCAATTTCCGCACCGAGGACAAGGTAATCCGACGCGAGTTTCGTCTCGCCGAAGGCGACGCCTATAACCGGCTCTTGGTCGAGGCAGCGCGCAAGCGACTGCGCGCGCTCGGCTTCTTCAAGACCGTGGATATCGACACCGATCCCGGCAGTGCCCCCGACCGCGTTATCCTTACCGTCAAGGTGCAGGAGCAGCCGACCGGCGAACTTTCCTTCGGGGCCGGCTACTCAACGAGCGAAGGCGTGATCGGCGATATCAGCGTCACCGAGCGCAATCTGATGGGGAAAGGCCAATATGTCCGGCTCGGCTTCTCCGGCAGTCTCAGCCGCGCCCAGGTCGATTTCAGCTTCACCGAGCCGCGCTTCCTCGATCGCAACCTCGCAGCCGGCTTCGACGCATTCTATAAGACGGTAGATTTTCAGGACGTCGCGTCGTTCAGTGAGACCGACGCCGGCGGCGACGTCCGCCTCGGCTTCCCCATCGCCTACAACACCCAGCTTGGCTTGCGCTACAAGTTCGAGAATGAGGATATCTTCAACGTGAACAACAACGCCTCGCTTGCGATCAAGCAGGCCGCAGGCAGCGTCAACGTCTCGAGCGTCGGCTATACGCTCGCTTACGACACGCGCAACCTTCCGCAAGCGCCGACAACGGGCGTCTTTGCCTCGTTCTCGCAGGACTTCGCCGGCGTCGGCGGTGACGTAGACTACCTCCGCTCGGTCGTCGACGCGCGCGGCTACTATCCCATCACCAACAAGATCACGCTGGTCGGCCGTGCCCAGGCCGGCGACATTTTAGGCTGGGGTGGCCAAGACGTCCGCTTGACCGATCTGTTCTTCAAGGGCGACGAGACAGTACGTGGCTTCCAACGCGCAGGCTACGGCCCGCGCGACGCCTGCGCTGACCCCATCACCGGGGAAAGGCTGCCGCACGGCACCTGCACCCGGGATTCTCTCGGCGGCCAACTGTTCTGGGCAACCACCGCAGAAGTGCGCTTCCCATTCCCATACATTCCCGACAATCTCGGCATACAGGGCGCCGTGTTCGTCGACGCTGGCTCGCTGTGGGATCCGAGCCAACTCGCTCTTAACGCCGTCAGCCAGGAAGGAAGCTTCATCCAAGACAGCTCGCAGGTACGCATGTCGACAGGTTTCAGCATTATCTGGCAGTCGCCGCTCGGCCCGCTGCGCGCCGATGTCGCCCAGGCCCTGCTCAAGGCCGATTTCGACCGCACCGAAATCTTCCGCTTCGGCGCCTCAACAAACTTCTAAAGAAAGCAAATTCCGTCTATGGCTTCGCGTCACGAAGCATGACACGGGCTTCTCCCGCTGGAATTTCCATGGAACATCCGGGTTTCTTCGAGCGCGCCGGTCCATTTCCCTTGCGTGCTGTCGCCGCAGCGGGTGAGGCGAGGGTGGCCGCAGGCGCCGATCCCGACCTCACCATCAAGGATGTCCGGCCCCTCGATGCCGCGGGACAAGGCGACGTCTCCTTCCTCGACAATCGGAAGTATCTCGAAAGCTTCGCCAATACGGGGGCAAGCGCCTGCCTCGTGGCGCCCAAGTTCCTGCCACACGCGCCAGACACCACTGCCTGCCTTATCACCACGGAGCCCTACCGGGCCTTTGCCAGGGTCATGACCCTGTTCTATCCCGATGCGCTGAAACCAAAGGCTGCGATCGAGGACGCCGCATCGCGCCAAACCTCCCTCGTCCACCAAAGCGCCGTCATCGAAGCCGGCGCGGTCGTCGAGCCTGGCGCAGTGGTGGGGCCGGAGGTGCATATCGGAAGCGGGACAACTATCGCCGCGGGCGCGGTGATCGGCTACCGCGTCTATGTCGGCCGGCACTGCTATGTCGGACCGAACGCCTCGGTCACCCACGCGCTTCTCGGTAACCATGTCACCATCCACGCCGGCGCCGCCGTCGGCCAGGACGGTTTCGGCTTCGCTATGGGTCCTGGCGGTCACCTGAAATTGCCGCAAATCGGCCGCGTGGTAATCCAGGACAACGTCGAAATCGGCGCCAACACCACCATCGACCGGGGGGCTTTGCGGGACACGGTGATCGGGGAGGGCTCGAAAATTGATAATCTCGTTCAGATCGGGCACAACGTGGTGATCGGAAGGCATTGCATCATTGTGGCCCAGACCGGTATTTCAGGGAGCGCCGAGCTTGGCGATTTCGTAGCCCTGGGTGGCCAAGTCGGGATCGTAGGCCACGTGAAGATCGGCTCTGGCGCACAGATCGCCGCGAGCAGTAATGTGCGCGGAGACGTTCCTCCCGGGTCGCGCTGGGGTGGCACGCCCGCCAAGCCGGTGCGCTTGTGGTTCCGGGAGCTTACGCTGTTGCGCAAGCTTGCCGAACGCAAGGATTTGAAGCCTGATCACGGCGAGGGCGGCCAAGGCAAGTAGCCAGACCGCGCCAGGGGAGCGAGAACGGATGAACGAGAGCGGGGCAAAGGCTGAGTTGGGGAGGGCGGAGACCGTCGATATCCTCAAGCTCTTGCCGCATCGCTATCCCTTTCTCCTCGTCGACCGCATCATTGATATGGACGGAGACCGTTCCGCCATCGGCATCAAGAACGTGACCGCCAACGAGCCCTTCTTCCAGGGCCACTTTCCGGGCAATCCCGTTATGCCGGGGGTACTCATCATCGAAGGCTTGGCGCAGACCGCCGGTGCGCTCTGCATGCGTCATCTCGAAAATTTCAACGAGCCACCTCTGGTTTATTTCATGGCGATCGATAAAGCGCGATTTCGCAAGCCGGTGGTCCCGGGCGACACCCTTCATTACCACGTCCAGAAGATGCGCCACCGCGGCCGGGTCTGGCGCTTTCGCGGACAGGCGCATGTTGACGGCCAGCTTGTGGCCGAGGCCGAGGTTAGCGCCGTAATCGTAGACACCTCTGAGCAAGCATGACCAACATCCATGCGACTGCCCTGGTCGACCCGGGTGCGAAACTTGGGGCGAACGTCGAGATCGGGCCGTTTTGCGTGATCGGGCCCCATGTCGAGCTCGGTGACGGCGTCATCGTCCATTCTCATGCCGTGATCACCGGACGCACGACGCTCGGGGCCGAATGCAAGGTGTTTCCCTTCACTTGCATCGGGAAAGCGCCGCAGGACATCAAGTTCAAGGACGAGCTAAGCACCATCACCATCGGCCCAAAAACGATCATCCGCGAGCATGTGACCATCCATCTCGGGACGGAACGCGGTCATATGACCACCAAGGTAGGCTCAGGCTGCTTCTTGATGATCGGCTCCCACATTGCCCATGACTGCGAAGTCGGCGACAACGTTACTCTTGTGAACAATGCGACGCTCGGCGGCCACGTCTCGGTCGGCGATGGCGCCATTCTTGGCGGACTGTCCGCCGTGCACCAATATGTGCGCATCGGCGCTTACGCCTTTGTCGGCGGCATGTCGGGGATCGGCGCCGACCTAATCCCCTTCGGCATGGCCATCGGCAACCGCGCCAATCTGTGCGGTCTCAATATCATCGGCCTGAAGCGCAAGGGCTTCCCTCGCGAGCAGATTCACGAGCTCCGCCAAGCCTACCGCATGCTGTTCTCGAACGAGGGCACGCTCATGGAGCGGCTCGATGACGTGGAAAGCATGTTCGGCTCGAACCAGCTGGCAAGACAGGTCATCGACTTTATCAAGACCGAGTCCGATCGCTCGTTCTGCGTGCCCAATAATACCGCGACACCGAACAGATGACGGGCGAGGGTGGGACGTGCGTGCAAAAGAAGAGGTCAAGGGAACCCTCGGCATCATAGCGGGGAAAGGTCCGCTTCCATGCGTCGTAGCCGAGGCAGCGGTGGCGCGCGGGCTCACGCTTCATATTGTCGGCATTCGCGGGGAGGCAAACGAGGCGATCGAGCGCTTTCCGCACACGTGGATCCAATGGGGCGAGGTGAACAAGCTGTTCGGAGCCCTTGAGAACAACGGCTGCCGCGATCTCGTCATCGTCGGCGGCGTGAGCCGGCCTGATCTTTCTAACGTCAAGTTCGATCTGGGCGCCATCAAAAACCTGCCCTTCATCTTGAGCTTGGGAAAGGGCGGTGACGACAGCGTACTGTCGCGCATCGTGGGTTACTTGGAGCGCAAGGGCTACCGCGTGCATGGCCCGGAAGACGTAGCACCCGAGCTTCTCGCGGGTGTTGGCGTACTTGGGCAAAGGACGCCTTCGACAGAGGACAGGATCGATATCGAAATAGGCTTTCAAGTCGTCAACGCGCTCGGCCATCTCGACATCGGCCAGGCGGCCGTGGTCGCCAAAGGTCGCGTGCTTGCCGTCGAGGCGGCGGAGGGCACCGACGCCATGCTCGCCCGCTGCGTGGAGCTCCGCCAATCGGGACGCGTGCACCAGCAGGGGCAATCTGGTGTGCTGGTCAAAGCACCCAAGCCAGGGCAGGAGGACCGCGTCGATCTACCTACGATCGGAACTGAAACGGTGAGGCGCGCAGCAGCAGCCGGTCTCTCAGGTATTGCGGTCGCAGCAGGGCAAGTGTTGGTTGCCGACGGGGCCGCGAGCATCAAAGCGGCCGACGAACTCGGCGTATTCCTGCTGGGCGAGCCTTCAGCCGACAAGCCGAAGTCCTAAGACCTCGCATCCATCGGCACGTAGGCGCGCTCAGTCGCGCCGGTATAAAGCTGGCGCGGCCGGCCGATGCGCTGCGAAGGATCCTCGATCATCTCCTTCCACTGGGCGATCCACCCCACGGTGCGGGCGATGGCGAACAGCACCGTGAACATGTCGGTCGGGAAGCCGAGCGCCTTCAAGGTGATGCCAGAGTAGAAGTCGATATTGGGATAGAGCTTCTTCTGGATGAAATATTCATCCGAGAGCGCGATGCGCTCGAGCTCGAGCGCCACCTTGAGGATCGGGTCGTTCCCATGACCGACCGCCTCAAGCACCTCATGGCAGGTCTTCTGCATGATCTTGGCCCGCGGGTCGTAATTCTTGTAGACGCGATGGCCGAAACCCATGAGGCGAAAGGAGTCGTTCTTGTCCTTGGCGCGCCTGATGAATTCCGGGATGCGATCGACCGTGCCGATCTCCTGCAGCATCTGCAACGCCGCTTCGTTGGCGCCGCCATGGGCTGGGCCCCAGAGACAAGCAATGCCGGCCGAGATGCAGGCGAACGGATTGGCCCCCGACGAGCCGGCGAGCCGTACCGTCGAGGTCGAGGCGTTCTGCTCGTGGTCGGCATGGAGGATGAAGATGCGCCGCATTGCGCGGGCGAGGATGGGGTCGACATTGTACTCCTCGCACGGCACGGCGAAGCACATATGCAGGAAGTTCGCCGAGTAATCGAGCGAGTTCTTGGGATAGATGAAAGGCTGGCCGATCGAATATTTGTAGGCCATCGCCGCGATCGTCGGCATCTTGGCGACCATGCGGATCGATGCCATCTCGCGCTGCTCGGGATCCTTGATGTCGATCGAGTCGTGATAGAACGCCGACAGTGCGCCGACCACCCCGACCATAACCGCCATAGGATGCGCGTCGCGGCGGAAGCCCGTATAGAAGCGAGTCATCTGCTCATGCACCATGGTGTGCATGGTGATGCGGTGCTTGAAGTCCTGGTACTGCGCATCGGTCGGCAGCTCGCCATAGAGCAAGAGATAGGCCGTCTCCAGGAACGTGCCGTGCTCGGCGAGCTGGTCGATCGGATAGCCGCGATAGAGCAGCACTCCCTTGTCGCCGTCGATGAAGGTAATCTTCGACTCGCAGCTTGCTGTCGAGGTGAAGCCCGGGTCATAAGTGAAGCAGCCGGTATCCTGGTAGAACGTGTTGATGTCGATCACGTCGGGCCCTAGCGTGCCCTTCTTGACCGGCAAGTCGTATCTGGCGCCATCGATCAAGACCGATGCCTCGCCCGCGCCCGACATCGGGAGGTTCTCTGCGACGCTCATCAAAAGGCTCCTATGACCATTCCGTGGAATACGGTTCGCCGGGCAAACGCGACGCACCTAGGCGGCGATTAAGGCTCCGAAGACTCCAGCAAACACGTTATTTTTGCACTGCCGCATATTCGCGCCAATCCTGCCGCGGTGCAACAAGTGTGCCTGCTCAAATGTTAAGCAGTTTTTATTGCAGCCGTTTGATCATGCAAACGCGCAAGCGATTCCTCGCGGCCGAGTACTTCGAGCACATCAAAGATGCCGGGCGAGGTGGACTTTCCCGTGAGCGCGGCGCGGAGAGGCTGTGCCACCTTGCCGAGCTTCCGTCCCGTCTCGTCGGCAAAGCTCCGTACTGAGGCTTCGATCGCCTTGACGGTCCAGGGTTCGACTCCCTCCAGCCTCGGCAAGAGCTGCGCGATCGTGTCGCGTCCTTGGTCGTCAAGCAGCTTCGCGGCCTGGTCATCAATCGCAAGCGGCCGCTTGGCGAAGAGATAGTCGGCGCTGTCGAGAAGCTCGCGAAGAGTCTTGGCGCGTTCCTTAAGCCCCGGCATGGCGCGCTCGAGGCTCTGCCAGCCGTCAGGACCGATCCGCCTGCTGAGCGCGGCACCGTCGGGAAGCTCTGGAACGAGCGCCTTGAGGCGTCGCACGATCTCGGCGGCGGGGGCTTCGCGCAGATAGTGTCCGTTCAGATTCTCGAGCTTGATGAAGTCAAAGCGCGCCGCAGAGCGGCCGATCGCATCGAGATCGAACCACTCGATCATCTCCTCGGTCGACATGATCTCATGATCGCCGTGGCTCCAGCCGAGCCTGACGAGATAGTTGCGAAGCGCAACAGGCAGATAACCCATGGCGCGATAGGCATCGACCCCAAGTGCGCCGTGCCGCTTGGAGAGCTTGGCGCCGTCGGGTCCATGGATCAGCGGTACGTGAGCAAAGACAGGCGTGTCCCAGCCGAGCGCCTTGTAGATCTGGCTCTGCCGCGCGGCGTTGGTGAGGTGATCGTCGCCGCGGATGACATGCGTGATGCCCATGTCATGGTCGTCCACCACCACCGAGAGATTATAGGTGGGAGAGCCGTCGCTCCTTAGGATCACGAGGTCATCGAGCTCCTTGTTGGCGAACACGACGCGCCCCTGCACGCGATCCTCGATCACCGTCTCTCCCTCGCGTGGGGCCCTGAAGCGGATGGCAGGCTCGATACCGGAAGGCACTTCCGATGGATCGCGATGCCGCCACGTACCGTCATAACCGGGCGCACGGCCCTCGGCGCGAGCCTTCTCGCGCATCGCTTGAAGCTCCTCGGCGCTTGCATAGCAGCGATAGGCTTCGCCCCCGGCAAGGAGCTGTGCTGCGATGGCATGATGTCGTTCGGCGCGCGCGAGCTGATAGACGGGCTCGCCGTCCCAATCGAGCTCGAGCCAGCGAAGCCCGTCGAGAATAGCGAGGATCGCGCCTTCGGTCGAACGCGCCTGGTCGGTGTCCTCGATGCGAAGCAGCATCTTGCCGGCCGTGTGCTTGGCGTAAAGCCAATTGAACAGGGCCGTGCGCGCGCCACCGATATGGAGATAGCCCGTGGGCGAGGGGGCAAAACGCGTGATGACCTTATCGCTCATGGGCGCGGGGAATTCGGAGGGCTAGGGGTTGATGCGGGCGTCATGTAGCATGGTGAAGGATGCGGGGTAAGGGTAAGCGCGGGAGGAGCGCGCTTGCCACGTCTTGAGCTCGGCAATGGCTGTCCGAGGCGAAGAGGAGTTCGGCGGGGAGGAGCGCGGACCGAGAAGGAAGCGCGACGGGCTGCTGCTTGCGGCCGTCGCCGCCTCGGCCTGCGCGCTCGAACGGGAATCCGACCGCTGGTTCTTATGGATCCCCGTGCTGTTCGCGGGCGGGATCATTGCCTATTTCGCCCTTCAAAATGAGCCAGAGGCCCGGTTCGCCCTGGCGCTCGTTATCGGAGCGTTCGGGCTTTGCCTTGCACTTCGCAGCGCATCGCTTGGACTTGCGCTCGGCGGAGCGTCACTTGCCTTCGCCCTCGGCTTCGCCGACGCCAAGCTCCGCACCGAGATGGCGCGCGCGCCGGTGCTCTCGCACGAGCTGCGCTATGCTCCGGTGACTGGCTATATCGAGAACCATGAGCTCCGCGACAAGGGGAGGGCGCGGCTCACCTTGCGGGTCACCGCGCTCGACGATCTGAGCCAAGCCCAGCAGCCTTATCGCGTGCGCCTGACCTTGCCTGCCAAGAACAATCCCATCGACGCGACCGGTGCTCTCGTCACGTTGAAGGCGACGCTTCAGCCGCCGCCCGAGCCGGTCGAGCCTGGTGGTTTCGACTTTGCCCGTCAGGCTTGGTTCGCACGGCTCGGCGGGACGGGTTATGCCACAAGCAAGATTACGCTTCTTGACGACGTGCGCGGTCCTCCTTGGGACATCGCGGCCTGGGCCGCCATTGACCACTTGCGCGTCAACATCAATGCGCGCATCCGTGCCGTGCTTCCGGGCGAGACGGGGGAGATTGCCGTGGCGCTCATCACCGGAGAGCAGGGCGGCATCTCGCAAGAGACGAAGCAAGTGATGCGGGATTCCGGCCTCGCCCATATCCTCTCGATCTCCGGGCTCCACATGGTGATCATGGCGGGAACCGTCTTCTGGGTCGTGCGCGCACTTCTGGCGTTATGGCCTTGGCTCGCTCTGAATTACCCCATCAAGAAATGGGCCGCCGCAGCGGCACTGGCCGCCGCGACCTTCTATCTCGCTTTATCGGGCGCTGCGGTTCCGACCGTCCGCTCATGGATCATGATGAGCGCATCATCCTCGTCGCCGTGATGCTCGACCGGCCTGCTCTCACCATGCGCAACGTGGCGCTTGCAGCACTCCTCATCCTCATCGTTTCGCCGGAATCGTTGTTCGATCCAAGTTTCGAGATGTCGTTCGCGGCTGTCCGTGGCCCTCGTCGCTTTCTACGAGTGGCTCGCCACACGTGAGCGGTCCGGGCTCGCCGACGTGAGCCCCATTTGGCGCGCGTTGCATAAGGGATGGGCTCTGATTGCGGGCGCCGCTCTCACTACGATCGTCGCTAGCACCGCAATTGCGCCTTTCGCCGTTTTTCACTTCCACCGCATGACCGAATACGGGCTGATTACCAATCTCCTCGCGGCACCGATCGTAAGCCTCCTAATCATGCCAATGGTCTTGCTCGCCCTCGTCGCCATGCCGTTCAGGCTCGAGGTCTGGCCGCTCAAGGCGATGGGACTAGGAATTTCGATGATGGTTTGGATCGGCAAGCGGGTCGCCGTCTGGCCCGGCGCCGTCACCGTGCTTCCGCAGATCTCCGGCACGGCTCTCGTGCTAATTATCCTAGGCCTGTTGTGGCTCTGCCTGTGGCAGACGCGCACACGGGCGCTCGGCCTCGTCATAGCGGCACTGGGCATCGCTCTCGCGCCGCCATCGACGCGGCCCGACGTCCTGATCGATCGCGACGGTGCAACGGCGGCTCTGCGCTCCGAGAGTGGGAATCTCATTTTCCCGCCCGCGACGGCTGCGGGCTACAGCGTCGACAACTGGCTGCTCGCCGGCGGTGATTCCCGCGATGCAAGTGCCGCCGCGAGCGACGGGGCGGATACTCTGAAGTGCGATCTCCTCGGCTGCATCGGTCAAGTGAAAGGAAAGATCGTGGCGCTGATCCGCCATCCGGCCGCGCTCGAGGAAGACTGCCGCATCGCCGACATCGTCATTGCTTCTTTCACCATCGGCAAGAAATGCCGAGCAGCGCGCGTGATCGTTGACCGGCGCATGCTGAGGGAGGGCGGCGCTCAGGCCCTCTATATCGAGGGCCTCTCAATCCGTGCCGTGTCGGTCGCCAGCGCGCGGGGACACCGGCCTGGGGTGCCTGAGCATGTATTGATGAGAAGATCGCCGCAGCCGGAAGCGAAAGACGGCGACGGGAGGGGTCAGCGCTTCGATGGCAATCCCGAGGAATAAGGCACCGTCTAGTAGCGGCGGATGAGCCCGACGAGACGCCCCTGAACACGCACGCGGTCAGGCCCGAAGATGCGGGTCTCGTAAGCCGGATTTGCGGCCTCGAGCGCGATCGAATCGCCGCGCCGCCGCAGACGCTTCAGCGTTGCTTCCGCGTCGTCGACCAGCGCCACGACGATATCGCCGTTATTGGCGT